>NZ_MACH01000100.1 GCF_001884065.1 Bacillus proteolyticus | reverse complement strand
CCGGAGCAGGCGGTAGGTCATGACGCGTTCCGCGTCTGCGATGTGGCCCGCGACTTCTTTCAGCGTCCATTTTCCTTCCGCATACCGATACGCGGCCTGGCTTTCGTTCAACGATGCCAGGAGCTCGGTCATTTGCTTTTCCTGGGCGAGCAGAATGTCGATGATGTTACCGTCCGGCACCAAACGGATATATTCGCCGGAGCTCCCGGCGTATTCTTCTTCTGACGGTCTTTGATCCATGCGTAGTCACCTCTTTATGGAGATATAGAAGATTATAGCACTCGTCTATGTCTAATAAATTCACGAAATGATAGAACTTTCCTTCTAATAATTGAGGATAAAACAACTATTTAGTTGGTCGGTCGCCACACTATCCTGATTCGTTAGCACAATAAGCAATGCTAATCAATAATGCATAAAAGTTATCTGTTATACAATATTTCGAAGTTATTAATATATAAAGGTAACACCTTCTTTTTTTAATTTAAAGATGAATTTTCAATTATATTTTGAAATGAACCGAAGTAAAACACACTAGTCTAACTACTTTTCTATACAAGATTTTATGCAAAAAAGAATAGCGAAGATCCCTAGAATCCCTGCTATATCGATGATATATAAAATCTTGTATAAGAGATAGATAGACATAGAGACAAAAAATTTAGTAAAAACAAGGATTCTATGAAAAACTTGCTACCGATAATGAGACGTTATGTTAACTTCATATGTATAGAATATACAGTTAACTAAAAATGAAAAGTTCATATTTGAAAATGAACAATAAAAAACAGTAGTGTAAAATCACTACTGTTTTTTATTGTTTCTTATAAGTGAATTATTTGTATTCCTGTCTATATATTTTAAACGAATAAATAGCTCCAATAAAGAATACAAAAGCTTCAAATAATATAAAGATTTGACGGAAATTCTCAATATCTTTACCAACTAAAGAAATAAATATAGCATTCATTAGAATTTGAGTAGTAAACATACGAGAAGTAATTTTTAAATAAATAGCATTTGTTCTTTCATCTGGTTTACCAATTTTTTTGTAAATAATAATAAGTGCAATTACTGAACCAAAAAATAGAAATGTTGTAAGTCCTACAACGATATTAAAATTGGCTGTACTTTCTAACATCCATTTATTTAATAGATCAATCATTATTATCTTCCTTTCCTACATAAGAGAATATTTCGTTCTTCTTTTTCACTATAATAAAAAAAGAAAAAGGAAAACATCGAACTTTCTTACAAACATTCGTGTATTCTTACAGTTTTGTCATTTTGTAAATGTATTCATCGCCTTGCCTTTCGCTATTTCCTTTGGAAAATATAGTGAATTACGAGAAAGAGCGCTACAAGATCAACTTCCAAGAAGTAGTGCACTAAACCTCTAGCCAGCACTCACACCAAAAAACAAGGAAGGAAGTCTTAAATACTTGCTAGAATTTTAAATGAAAAGACATTGCAAAATCACTTGAAATGACGCCGCAAACAGGCCATTTAATGGTGGAGAAATTTAATTGAGGAGGGAAAACTGTGAGAATACCTTTTGTACCTAAAAATGTTGAGATTAGTCAGGATCGCTATGATTTTATCAAAGAATACCGAGGCGGAGGATTTATGTTAATTGCAGGTGCTGTTTTTTGGTTATTAGCATTTATATTAACTTATGCATTACCTAAAGTAGCAGTAGTAGGGTTTTATATATGGGGTGGATTGCTTATTCCTATAATTGGAGTAGCTTTATTTAAAGTGATGAAAATGTCTGCAAAACCTAATCAGTATTCATCATTAGTTGCATTTTCCTCCGGTGTCGTAGTTGTTTGTATTCCAGTATTGTTTCTCGTTAAAGAACTGAATGTGGATATGTTACTTCCTGTAATATGTATTATAAATGCCGCGCATTTTCTTATTCTTTGCTGGGTTCATTTAGATTATTTATATTTCATACTTGTTATATTGGGAGTTTCACTTGGGTGCCTTTTTATTTATACTCTACCAAGTTCCCAAGTACATTACCTTGCATTAATTTGGGGGTTAATTTCTTTAATAACTGGAGTTATTACTCATTATTCTACTCAACAACCTTTAAAGGGATATGACTTTTCCATCAAAGGATAAATTCAGCAACCGATTTTATTAATTAATAACTGTCAAGAAATGAAAATTTTCTTTTTCTATAGTTAGTTATTGTGAGAAGTCAGCCCTTTTTTTACATTTTAGGAGGTATTTTGTTTTATTAGGTTGATAGCGATATAGTGCTACCCCTGTTAGTAGTAATTTTAATATCACTATGGATAAATTACTTTTAAAACTTTACTTCCGAGAACGAGAATTATGTAAATAAGCTGTCCATGTGGACAGCTTATTGTTTTTTTGCTTAGCGTGCAAAATTCGCGTCTTGTTGGCGGTACCCCATGCCCATCAACTTAAAAATGAAAACAAAGTGTACTTTCATTTTGTGGAGGTAAAGCATTCCTAAAATAGAAGCATACTCTTAATAATATGCATACCAAATAAACCCTAACGGGTTTCCTTTTTTAAATTATGCAACTTTCTTTTGTTTTTTCAACCCATTATACTCATAAACAACACCCATAATATCAAAAACAGTCTTCTTCTCATATCGATGAGATTTTCTTCCGTTCTTCTGTAGGAGGTGGAACAGGCTGATTAGGATCTTTGTTATTTCTTAGATGTTTTGTTGTATGGCTTGATACAAACTCGATAAGTGGTCTTGAATCATTCCAATTGCTTTATATTCACTTAATTCTTGTTTCTTCTTTTGTAAAATTAATTGTCGCATCTTAAACATAGTAGAAGAACATAGAAAAATGGCAATGAGTTTTCCATAAACATGGCATTCTAATCGCTCTTGTTTAATATGTTGCCAATGATGAATTTGAAATAAGGATTTCCAAGTTTTAAAAATGATTTCAATTTGCCAGCGGAGAGAGTAAAAATTATGGATTTGTTCCATCGGAGCAATCTCCCAAGGTGTATTGGTAACATATAGGTTCATGCCAGCTAATCGTTTGCTTTTTTCCGAATATGTAATCCCTTTTTTACTTTCTGTGTACACTTGTTTTTTCATACGCTCACGAAGTTGTTTTTCTGTTAATCGATACATAATCACCCGAGTGAATAGTTTTTTATCCTTTCCAATATAAGCTTCTTTTATTTCATAGGACTGTCCTGGTTTTAAGGTATCCATGATGTGCTCTAAATCAACTTTGATGTACCGAGATTGTTTTTTTATTGTTCCGTTTCGAAAGTATTCAGGAAATTCATTTTTGACATATACCCTATTGTTTAATTTGAGTCGCGATATATAGTACACACCACGTTGATCCATTTGATCTAAATCATCCAGTGAATAATAGCCTAAATCCCGAATACATAGGTCACCAGGGCGTAATGTTGATAAACACTCTGTTCCAAAGGTTTTATCATTATTTTTCCCTGGTTCCACTTGGAAATTTAAAAACTGACCACTATGTAAATCATATTCTAACTGGATTTTTATACCCGCTGTTTGTGCACAACCACCTGATCCAGGATATACATTGGCCAAGTGTTTTTGTACGTGAAAAATGGTTGCATCTAAAATACGAATTCGCTGAAAATAGGTAAGTGAAGCACTTGGAATTGCTGACTTTCCACAAACTTTATTTTTTAATAATGTGGAGAAAATATGTTTCAAAAAGAACACTGCCTTTTTATTAAAGCGCTTATTTAGTCCTTCAGGACTCATAAGAGTTCCTGTTGATGCATGTAGCTGACTACACAATCGGACTAATGAATCACTCGCTACTCGTTGACTAATCCAGACACATATAGTAGCTAAATCATACCCTGAAAATTTACGTTTTCGTTTTACAAAACCTAGCTCTCTAGCGAGATTTTCCAAAAATGAAGGGGTAAGATGTTCATATAATTCTTCAGCGAATAATTGTAATTCGTCAGAAATTGATAGATACATACAAAAACGCCATCCTTTCCTATGATTCTACAGAAAGAATAGCGTATTTTTTGGTTCTGGTGCAAAGGTAGTGGAAAAGAAAATATAACATATATATTTCTAGCATAATGGTAGGATAATCCTGGTTCCTCATCATTTCTACTAAATCACGAAAAATTAAGTTGTACCGTACCAACGTACAGTTAACAAAATAATATCTTGCTGATAATGCTTCCATTTGAACAAATTTTCCTTTTCCATACCGATCACACATCTTTTGTAGAGTAATAGTATCAGCATATCCCAGTTTAAGAGGTTACTTACAAAATATTTAGAATTTTTTTGCGAGAATCCTCCGAAATGTAATACGGACTTTAAATACTTTCATTTATAATTCTCTATTTGTCTATACTTTTCATATCGCTGTTGTATAAGCTCTTCCGAGGATAATAGTATCAATTTTTTTAGAGATGATTCGATTACAGATTCAATCATTTTTGCCTGTGATTTTATATCATTTTGTGCTCCACCTTTAATTTCAGGAATGATTTCATCAATAATTCCTAAATGTTTTAAATCTTTTGCTGAAATTTTCATATGTTCAGCAGCTTCTGGAGCATACTTAGCGTCCTTCCATAGGATAGATGCTGCTCCTTCTGGCGAAATTACCGAGTACCATGAATACTCTAACATATGGATATGGTTACCGACACTAATGCCAAGAGCTCCACCACTTGATGCCTCTCCAATTACAATACAAACAATTGGCACTTTAAGTGTAGCCATTTCAAATAGATTTCGAGCTATCGCTTCAGAAATTCCACGTTCTTCAGACCCTTTCCCTGGATAGGCGCCTATTGTATCAATAAATGTAATAATAGGGCGATTAAATTTATCAGCTTGTTTCATAAGTCTTAGCGCTTTTCTATAACCTTCTGGATGTGCCATTCCAAAATTTCTTTCTATACTTTCCTTTGTATTTCTACCTCTTTGATGACCAATAACCGTAACGGGCATCCCTTTAAATTTTGCAATACCACCTATCATTGCTTTATCATCACCATATAATCGATCACCATGAAGTTCGAGAAAGTTTGTAAACAATAAAGGTATATAGTCCAATGTCGTGGGCCGGTTACGTAGCCTTGCAATTTGAACTCGTTGAAAAGATGTAATATTAGAATAAATTTTATCTTGCATTTTATTTAAACGTTTTTCTAATACATGAATTTCTGACGATAAATCTACATTATTTTCTTTCATAATTTTCTTTAATTCATCAAATTTCTCTTTTAATTCAATAATAGGACGTTCAAAATCCAAACTCATTTTATCCTCCAAATGTTATGATTTACCTCACTCTAATCAAAAGGCTTAGAAATAGAATCAATAAATAATTCAAAACCATCCACAACTATTTTTTGTTCTGATTCTGATAAATTATTGAGAATACTTTGATAAAATGTAATGGATTGCTCTCTTAAGCAATTAACAGTTATGTGACCTTTTTCTGTGAGGTGCAGAAAAAGTTCTCTTCTATTTTTTTCATTTACTTCACGATAAATAAGCCCCTTTTTTACTAACTTATCTACCAATCTACTTACAGTTGAAGTCTCTAATCTAAGTTTATTGGATAGTTGCCAAACAGTTAATTTTTCCACCTCTAGTTCTTCTAACGCCATCATTTGAGAAGTTGGTAAAGGTTTTTCAAATGGTCCATTGGGCAAATTTTGAGATTCAAAAACCCCAGTTATTATAATCATTTTCTTAATATCTGTTCTTAGTTTTAAGGCATCTTCTCTTTTCAAAAAGGTCACCCTCCTACAACTATTGTATCATACATCAATTGTATTATACATGAATATGATTTTTTCACAAGCTTAACGTAAGCCAATATTACAACATGGACGAGATATTTCTTCTTGTTAAAATGGTATAAGTGGATTGTTTTCTACAAATGGCAGAACATCAATTATGTATCAGGGGCCTTTATGGGGTACCGCTCATCGAAATCAAGCTAAGAAAATAAAACTACCCCAAGGATAGCTAAACAAGCTCCAATCCATAGCGGAGATACAAAACCATATCCTTTACTGATCCCAAGACCACCTAATGACGAACCAATAACAATACCTAGCGTAATAAAAGAACTATGAACGGTATTTATCATTATTCCATTACTAGCTGATTTCATCACCCTCGCAACCATAGCTGGATTCAATGCTACACCAGTTAAACCAATAAAAATCGTAGAAATAACTGCAATGTATTTATTCTCTGCACTTAAAGCAAATAAAGACAACGCTATGATTAATATAATTAATCCACCCATAAGTATTTTCATTGTAAATTTATCAGCGAACTTGCCAATTATTATATTCCCAATTACCGTCGCGCTACCATAGAGAGCAAGTAAATATGGAATGCTTGTGCTTGAAAATCCTGTAACATTTGTAAAGGTTGGAGTGAAATAACTAAATGCTGCAAACGTACCACCAATAATGAACATACTTGTTACGTTCGCTGCCCAAAGATGAATATTCTTAAATCGCAGAAGTTCGTCTTTCCAATTTAATTGCTCTTTATTTGAAGATGATGGTAACAACCGTTGAACCATAATCCCTGATACTAGCACAAGAACAGAAACAGCCCCCTTATTCAAGTTGCCTAGCGAAAAAATCACGTTTTAATAGACTTCTTTATCATGCCTACCTTTCTATAAATTACCAGATATGAAACAAGGATCGTTTCATAACTAGTAATTTACTTGATTAGCTTGATGGGTATGGAGTAGTACCCCTATAAACAAAACCCACCAGAAACATCTAAAATCTGCCCTGTTACCCAGCGGCTATCAGGAGAAGCAAGGAACGCTACTGCATCTGCAATATCTTCAACTTGCCCTATTCGTCCGAACACAGATGAATTCGTAGCAAAATTTCGTATTTCTGGATTATCTAGCAATTTCGCATTCATATCTGTCTTCGTATATCCAGGCATAATTGTATTTACTGTTATACCTTTTTCTCCAAGATGTTTTGCTAGAGGGAGAGTCATCGTATTCAATGCGCCTTTACTTAAACCGTATGCAATTGAGCCTGTAAAACCAAGTCGTACTTCAGCTGATGAAATGTTGATAATGCGCCCTTCTGCTCGTAGTAATGGTAATGTTTGCTGAATTAAAAAGAACGGCGCCTTCATATTTACGGCCATAATTTCATCAAAAACTTCTTCTGTCGTATCTTCAATCGTTCCTTGTGTACCTATCCCTGCATTGTTTACTAACATATCAACCTCTGATGTACCAACTCTTATTTGTAATTCATATTTTAATTGTTCTACTAGCTTTTTGACACCATCAATTGAATTGAGCTCAGCTTCAATTAAGAACGCTTTTCCTCCATTAGATTCAATCTCACTAATCGTTTCATCTGCAGCTGTTTTATTTCGAGCATAGTGAACCGCTACTAATGCACCGTCGTTTGCCAATCTCATCGCAATCGCCCGACCAATACCGCGACTCGCCCCTGTTACTAACGCTACTTTCCCATCAAGATTCTTCATTTTTTCCATCCTTCCTAAATTTCCGTTTGATAAAGTGAAACTTTAATCAGTGGGGGTTTTCTTCATCCCCCACTGATTATTAGCCCTCACCAAGCGGGCTTTTACGGGCAGTTAATCTCTCACCTAACCACTTTGCTCCAGCTGAATTTTGAGGTGGGAGTTTTACTGCCCGTTAATGCGGGGTAAATCCTATACTTATATTTTCATGCAAACACCAATCATTTTAAATATAGATTTATAGGTAATTCAGTTCCTTCACTTATGATATTATAGTTATAAATTGCAATTTACTTTAGAAAATAAAACAAGGGAGATAACCTCATGCAAAATGCAATAAAACTGGATGACATCGATCACAAAATAATGAACTTGTTATATGAAAATGCGAGGATTTCCGTTTCAGAAATAGGACGAATTATATCCATGACGCAGCCTGCTGTAAAAGAGCGTATTAATAAGCTTGAAGATCAAGGAGTTATAGCGGCTTACCGAACGAAATTTGAGCCTTCCAAAATTAATAAAAACATTCAAGCATTCATTATGTTTAAAACGAGCCAATGCTCTGATTTTATCCAATATTGTAATGCCGCTCCTGAAGTAACAGATTTATATCGAATTAGCGGCGAATTTAATTATATGATGAAGGTCATGAGCGATTCGATGGATTCTCTCGCTACATTTTTAGACTCTTTAATGCAATTTGGATTATCATCTCCTTTAATTGTATTAAAGAGTGAGTTTGAGGAGAAATTGTCGTTCTAATAAAGGGGTACGTAACAGTAAAAGTTTCTCTTTCTTGAGAAAAACCAACAAAATCAATGATTAGTAAATAAAAAAGAACATTGAAATATCAATGTTCTTTTTTATATCTCTACTTATTAATTAGATTGCTCTTCGAAAAGAGCACCTTAATCCCCTTATCCCTGATTCCTCTGCGCCTCTCTAAACTCCTCTTTCACCTTCTCTAACAGCCCTTCTTCCGTAATTAATCGATACGCTGTATTTGCTAGTGCTTTTGCCGATGTAACTAGCGCTTTATCTCCAAGTTCTGAACGTGCTGCTTCTCTAAATTCATTCGTATGCGCAATTAAGTCATCTGGACCGATTTTAATGTACGGGTGAATTGTCGGTACAACTTGGCTTACGTTTCCTGCGTCGGTTGAACCGATGCCAAGTCTTTCTTTACGATTTACTTCTTCACCTAATAGTTCTAGTTCTTCAGCTACGATGTCGTTATATGTTTTTGTTACGAGTAATTCATCGATTTCATTTTGGAATTGATGGATTTTTACTTTCGTACCTGTTGCTAACGCTGCTCCCTCTGCGATGTTTCTTACTTTCTCTGTTACTTCCGCACATCTTTTTCTCGTTGCTGCGCGGATGAAGAACCTCGCTGCAGCGTAGTCAGGAATAATGTTAGGCGCTTTTCCGCCCTCTGTAATGACGCCATGAATTCTCACATCTGATGGAAGTTGTTGGCGAAGTGCGTTAATACTGTTGTACAGCTGAATAACCGCATCTAATGCGTTAATCCCTTCTTCAGGTGAAGCTGCCGCGTGAGCTGTCTTTCCGTAAAAATGAAAATCAAGTGGATCGACTGCTAGTGAAGGACTCGTTGTCGCTGTTTTTCCACTCGGATGAATCATAAGCGCCGCATCAACATCTTTAAATAAACCTGCTTTTACATAACTCGATTTCGCGCTACCGTTTGGCCCGCCTTCTTCTGCTGGTGTTCCGAACACGACAACTTCTCCGCCAATTTCTTCAAGCGTTTCTGATAATGCGATTGCTGCTGCGACGCTAATTGTGCCAATTAAATTGTGACCACACGCATGACCGAGTCCTGGTAAAGCGTCATACTCCGCTAAAAATGCGATAACTGGCCCTTGCTTTCCTGAACTTTTCCGCGCGATAAATCCCGTTTCATGTCCAGCTATATTGTGCTGCAACTGAAATCCTGCACTACCTAGCAATAAACTTAACGTTCTTGATGCGTAAAACTCTTGATTACCAATCTCCGGATTCGCATGAATATCATGACTTGTTTCTATGTACTTTTCCTTATTTCTTTCTATACTCTCTTCAATTGTTTTTCTTTGTGACGCTACTCCTGTCGCTCCCATTTTTCTTCCCCCTTTATTTTTACGTAAAAAAGCCTCTTTCTAAAAGATAGAAAGAGGCTTCTGTATATACAGTCAAAATGAGCTTCTTTCTTATCTTTCAAGTTAACTTGCTGGAATTGGCACAGTATTCATAAAGAATCCGCTGCCGAGGTTTCGTAGGGCCAGTCCCTCCACCTCTCATGATAAGAATTTTCATAAAATTATATTAAATTATTTTCATTCTAAGTTCATTCCGATTAAAAGTCAAGGAATTCCTATCCGAATTTACCGAATATCTAAAAATCCTTTTAATACGCCGATTGTCTCAGGTGCTTGCATCCTTGCACATATGTACGGAAATTCCGTACTACCTTCAAATATCATTTGAGATGTGAGCGGTGCGCCTGCCCAGAAGATTTCATCATCAATTACGATAAACGGGAATGCTTTATTTTGCCTTTGTAACTTTACATTTTTCAATGGAACTGGTCCATCACTATACACCGTTATTTGCGCATTTGTACGCATTAACGCTTGCCATACTCGTTTATCTACTTGCCTTGTACTTGGAAGTGAAATAATGATTTTTCGTTTTGCAGCTAAAATATCTTTTAATAGCCCTTTCGGTTCCTCAAGATTCATTTCCATAAACCAGCGTAAACGTTTCGAAATTTTCCGCTCCCATACTTGTCTTGATGTCGTGCGATCATACACATCTCCATGACGTTCTATATGAGCTGTTAATTGTGATAACGCTTGTTTTCTCGAAAGGTTTTTACGCATATAATGGCAATCTGATAATTGAATGAACTTCCCTCTCGCTCTTGTTACTGCTACATTGACGAGGCGATGATTTTTATGGTCAAAGAATAACACGCCAGGTCGTTCTTGCGGATAACTGTCAACCGTATCAAAGATCATCATATCTCTTTCAGAACCTTGAAACTTATGAACTGTCGCCGCTAAAACTGGTATGTTTTGATATTTCGTTCTCTGCAACATTTCTCTAATACACGTCGATAAAAAACGTGACTGCGCCCTGTAAGGTGTCACAACACCAATCGACTGAACACCGTCTAACAATCCGATTAACATCATTTGCATCGCTACTAAACCAGACATAATGTTAAAACGAGATCCTGAAGCAGCGTCTTTTAACGAAAATGCTCCCATTAAGCTCGTATCAAATAAAACACTCGCTTCATTTTCGAACGGTTGCAATTGCGCAAGTTCTTTACGCTCTGAAACAGATGCATGGTCATATACTCTATTTTTATAAATAAATGAGTTTGTAAACTTCGATATATCCGCATGCATACGTCTTTGTTCCTGCAACATAAAGAGGTTCGGATGTGCTTCTGATTTATTGACAGACTCAACAATCCCAGCATGGTAAAACATATCTTCCCCGAGCCATTTTCGAACGAGTTCATGGTTTGCCATCGCAATCGGAGGTAACTGTAAAAAGTCACCACAAACGACAATACGTTTCCCAAGAGAAGCAGCTAATGCGATTTGCGGAACATATGCCATACTCACTTCATCTACGACAACTAAATCAAATGTGCGCTCATAAATAAGCGCATCAATTGCACATTTCGATAAAGTCGCACCGATTACTTTCGCATTTTCAATGTATTCTTTTTCTACTTCTTTAATTTTCGCTTTTTGCTTTCTAAGATCACTTTCAATCTCTTGTATGCGCTTCTTATCAGCAGAAGTCGCTTTATATGATAAAATCTTTTCACGAAGATCTTGTCGTGTTTCCTCTAAATAGAGCCTTTCTTCTCCCCAAGATCCGTTCGTCGTTTCAACTAATTTCGATGCAAGTAACGTTTCATGATTTCGTATATGTTCATGTTGACTATAACCGTAACGAACAATTTCGCCAGGCGTCCATTTCTTTTTCTTTTCAATTTGCTTCGTTACTTCGCTCATTAATACATCTACTGCCGCATTACTATGAGCTAACACAAGTACCGATTTTCCTTTTTGATAATGCGCCGAAATAATACGTGATAAATTGTAAGACTTCCCTGTGCCAGGTGGTCCCCACACGTACGTTGTCGGGTTGTAAAATGAACGATACGCCAATTCATTTTTCGTATTTTTCATCTTCTCAATATGCCTTGGACTACTCGTCCCCTCAACAAGACGCTTTATACGATTACGTTTCAGCTTATCCTTACGCGCTTCTTTCAATCTTTCTTGCAGTTGCTCTAACAATTGCCACGGTTCACTATATAAAACCGCTTCTCGTATTTCGCCTTGTATATAATCATTTAACTTCAGTTCTATTTCTAATCCATGTACAGATAATACTTCCCCTGTCGCTTCCTCACCATCGAACTCAATTCGAATCGGTGAACCTTCAGGTAAGCTTACTTCCGAAATAAGCTGAAATACATACACTGTATTTTCATAATCTGTATATAAAAAACGACCGTTCATGATAGAAATTTTACTACCACCTATCGTTTTCCAATGTTTAATTTCATATGCTAATGCATAGTGCCACTCTTTCATCGTTTCTGATAATGAAGGAGTTTGAGTAGGTGTATTCATCGTATAATCTCCTTCCTTCTCCCCAAACATACTTTCTCACTATACCATATAACGCCCTAAAAATTGTAACAATTATATCTTGCTTATTTTCTTAATTTTCCATATTATTTTATATATAATTTTCAGAAAGAAGGGTCGCACATGCCAGTTAGAAGAATTGAACACGTAGGACTTATGGTTACAGATTTAGAAACATCTATTTCATTTTATGAAAAAGTCGTTGGCTTACAGCTCATTAAGCGCATGGGACATCCGAACCCAGATTTAAAACTCGCTTTTTTAGGTGTAGAAGAATCAAAGGAAACGATACTTGAACTAATTGAAGGTTATAACTCTTCCCTTCCAGCCGAAGGAAAAGTACATCACATTTGCTTTAAAGTGGATTCATTAGAAGATAAAATCAAAAGACTAGAAAGCCACAAAGTAACATTTTTACTAGGTGAAGAAATCGAAACATTGCCAGATGGAACACGTTACATATTTTTTGCTGGACCTGATGGAGAGTGGATTGAGTTTTTTGAGACGGAGAGATAGAAAAGGAGCCGGTATTCTGACTCCTTTTTTCGCAAGTGCAGAAACGGTTTGAACACCAGTAACTTTCACCCTGAAAATTCACCAAGATTAAGAAACAATCATTTTGTGAGGAGTAAGGAATGATAAATACAGTCTATATTATTGTTTTTTGGATACTTATACTATTCCCATTCCTGTATGTAATCAAGATAAAGCATTGGAATATAAAAGTAGTTGCCGTATTTGTTGGAAGAATCCTATTAAGTATTATCTTTTTTATAAACGGAATGGTTTTAGGACTGCAACGAAATTGGGTAGAACCTCCCTATGAAAAAGAATGGGATTTCTTTCTAAAGTCTTTGCAGCATGGGAAAACGGAAGCACTTTTAGAAGTATTACTTATAATTATCATTGTCACATTTGACTTACTATTTATATCTTATTATATAAATAAAAAGAAATAGGATGTTCTACCTATAGTTACTAAATAACAGTTTTGTTCATATTTTCGTAATATGTATAGACTGGTATATATATTATAATTATCTTAGCAAATTACAAATAAATTTGCATTTCCTGTGACCCTTACCTCCCAGTAAGGGTCTTACCCTTTTATAAATAACTATTTCAATACAACTGTTTTCACAGTACTTTCACGTCAATTTCACAAATTCAAGAACTCTCATATGTTACACTTAGAATATCCTTTTCCAAGGATCTATGTGCCAATACACGAATCCCTATCTATATAGGGATTTTTTTTGTGTGAGATCCCCCTCATCATCAATTTAAGAATTCAAAAAAGAAGGGGATTATCCCCTCCTTTTTAAGCTTGCTCCGACTGTCGGAATTATTTAATATAACCACGATTCAGTTCCGTTAACTTTTCATTGATGTTAAAAATTCTTACTCTAATATCTTTAACACCAGCTTCTTCAAGTCTGTTTTTGTGCATTTCCGCGTATTTTTCAGCATCTTTTGTTTCTTCAAATACATAGATGCCTCCAGCTTCTTTTGTTTCTTGATTCTCTGTCCATATTTTCCAATGGAATCCTTCTTCTTCATTAATACTTTTTGCTAAATCCGAAAACGCCTTTTCCATTTCCTCACCAAAAGGACCTTCAAACGGAAAATCAACTTGTAATAAATATGCCATTTTCACTCACTCCTATTTTCAATATAAAGTTCACGGGGAATTCCTTTGTATAAAAAATTCTTCTCATTCTTTTACTAATTATGATTCGAATGATAGTAATGTCTAAATTCGTATTGCTATTATTCCAGCACTAGTTTGAGACTTTCCCTATTCTTTATTGTATTTAAAAATTAAAGAGTTATTAAAAACTCATTAAAAAGAGCTCTATTTAGACTTGAGATTCTTACCTATATATTGAACAATTTTTCTAAACTCTGTCGAAGTTGGACGACCAAATGGCATCGTTTGTCTCTGTTGATATAGTAGTTGTCCATTTTTCTTCACAAGAAAGTAGGCTGGTTTTCCATGAGTACCGCGGGCTTCATAAGGGGAGCATCGCCATGATAGAAAACATCATAAGCTTTTAAATTCACCAGATATTCATCTGATAAAATCAGGAACGATAAGTTATTTTCCAATGCCGTATTCCTTAAGAATTATCCGGTTAATTACTATTTATCTAAATATATTCATACTACTAATTAATAAGCAACGCTATTAGTAGTGCCGACACACTCAAAATGCACGTTAAGGTACGCGTGTGATTCAGCAACGTCCAACGGGATTCAAATTCGACTCTGAGTTCCTCCCATCCAGAATCTCTTACAGGTAGTTCAGCTGAGATAATCGCTCTATTCATCGGAAGGTTTCCTGTGAAAGTGATCAGTAGAGTCGCAACATAACTAATCAATGCGATTAATCCTAAAATGAATTTATCGAATTGCTGTAGGTAAACCGCTAATACAACAAAACCGATCTGCGCTATAAGAGCACCGTTTGAAATGAAGAGAAAAATCGGATTAGCCACTGATGAGGTAAAGTGTCTAACCGAAAGAACAAAGGTACGATCATCCGCATTACGAAGACCAGGCATGACAGAATTAGAGTATGCAAAAACGATTCCAGCAACAATACTTGTTGTCAATATAGCAAGAAACGCTAAGACTTTGAAAAATAATAACTCATTCATACGTTTTCACACCCCCTATCTATAAAATAATTACAAAGCGATATCAACTTGAACGCATAAAGTTTAACAGTTTTCGGTTCTGTTTAAAAAATATGATACAAACTTATCCCTATACTAAGGACAAACAAAACAAGCGCAGGTATTGCCTTCTTAAAGGGATCTCTCGCTAGTACAATAAGAGTTAATGCAGCTGCAAGCATCGTACCGCCTAACAATAATCCTGCCAATAAAGCTGCTGTTGGGAACCAAATTCCTATCAACATTCCAATTGCTCCTACAATCTCAAAAGCTCCAGTTAAGAAATTAAAAAACGAAGGTAAACCAAATCGCTTGAACTCATCTGCCATTTTCCCAGATATAATTTTCGTACCTGTCATTAAAAAGAACAGAAACAACACTACTTTTACAATATTGATGAAAATTAAAATAGTAATCACACCTTTCTTATTATTTGATGAAAACTCAGTATTGTTCAGATAGTAATCACTACCTTTACCCTATTTCCTGAGATTGGCCATAGGGAAGTCGCTTCAATTTACATTCCCCTTCTTAATATTAAAGGGATGAATTTTACATGCTATAGCATATATAATACAAAAATTTGACTGGTACTAGGCAAAAAGGTGACCCTGAATCAGATATCATACAAAATAAAGCTATCTTCCCATTCCTCCAAACAAACAAAAACTATATGCTATAGCATATAATACATAAAACAAAGTTTGTTCCTTATGAATAGCGTAGCATCAATAAGGAACAAGTATTAATAGCGTGTATCATACAATTTGTTTAATAATGATTGTAATACTTTAATCTCTTCTTCGCTCAAATTACTCGTAACGAAATGGTGAGCGTCTTTCACTACAGGCAAGATTGTTTTCTTTAACTCGTCACCTTTTTCAGTTAAAAAAAGGTTGTGTGAACGCCTATCTTGGTCATTCAAAGCCTTCTTTACAATCCCTTTTCTCTCCATTGACTGTATCATTCTTACGACAGTAGTTTGATCTTTATCAATCGCTTCTGCTAACTCTTTTTGAGTAGTGGCCCTTTGGCTACAAAGAACACTAATAATCCCCCACTGCTCTGGCGTAACTCCAAAAGGCTTTAATTTCTTCGTAAAATAATTGGTCATTTTCACATCAGTACGATGAACAAGATAGCCTATTAAATCATGTAAGTTCATGTATCACCTCTATACATTAAGACATAAAAGGATATAGCATACCAGTCAATTATTCAAAGTGAATGTATTTGTTTTACTAATTACATGCTATGACATATATATTAAATTAGGTCATTTTAATAGTCAAATGAATTACCTATTATTTTTCTACAGTATCAGTCCAGCTTATTTAAAAATAAGAAAATCCCGTATTCAATAAAAATACGGGATTTTTATAAATGAGTTTATTACTTAAATCAACACTTATTCGAAAGAAGTTCATTCGTTACATATTACTTATCTAATTAAGAAAAATTCATATACCAGCCCAAACATCTTTTCCATATCGCCCTTCATCTTGCACACGTTCCAACCAATTTCTTGCTTCTTGTTCACCGACTTCATGAATTTCTTGATATGCTTGACAAAGGGTATCTTCTACGTCAGGAGCCATTTTACTTCCATCACCACATATATAAAGATGAGCCCCATTATCTAATAACGAAATTAAATTCATTCTA
Source organism: Bacillus proteolyticus (assembly GCF_001884065.1). Lineage (GTDB taxonomy): Bacteria > Bacillota > Bacilli > Bacillales > Bacillaceae_G > Bacillus_A > Bacillus_A proteolyticus. Next base: position 34,556 of record NZ_MACH01000100.1, on the reverse strand, counting down.
TCTTGTTTTATTAAATGCTGTACATATGTTTTAGGATGTCCTTCTAAGCGAGAAAAAGCTGTGTGTAAAGAGATTAATCCATCTCTTTCATCATTTTCTAGTTCTGTACGATAGAGATAATCCTTTTCAGGATGACGACAACCAAAGTATAGATGTGCTTGTCCTAAGTTCATACCTTTTTTCTTTTGAACGCGACGCGCTTGTAAGAATCCACGGAATGGTGCAATTCCAGTACCTGGCCCAACCATGATAATTGGTGTTTCTGGATTTTCAGGTAATTGAAAGTTTGATTGTGGCGTTCGAATGAAACAAATAATCTCATCTTTATTATGACGCTGAGCTAAATAATTAGAAGCGACTCCTTCATATGTCCCTTCCCCACTCCATGCAGGCGCATTAACAACACCAACCGTAATGCTCAGACGATCCTGTGCAACGAGTGGAGAGCTTGAAATAGAATAGTAACGCGGTTTGAGCGCCGGAAGAAGTTCTAAAAAGCGTTCAAATCGGATTTCACAAGCCTCATACTTTTCAAGAAGATCCAACATTGAAACACGTTTCTTTAATATTTGTTCATGATAAACTCCGTCTTCCAATAATGATTCCAATTCCTTTTTATGAGGAGGGCATGCTGTGAATGTCACCATTTCTCGTATTTGTGCTCGAGTGGCTGCTTCTTGAACTTCAACACTATAACTAAGAAGGTTATATAAACTAACAGGACTGTCTAAAGGTATGTGATTTACACTTCGTCCACTTGCACTCAGTATGACTTGATCCTTCCCGTTTAATCCAAAGCGTTTTAAAATTCGATTGACATTTTTCTCACTATTAATTGGCAGCACCCCAAGGTGGTCACCTTCTTGATACGTAGCGCCTTCTGGCAAGGATATCTCAATATGTCGCGTGCTTCTTTCACTGCTAGATGATTGAAGTTCACGATTTTCTAATATAGATGCATAAACTGCTTCATATGTTCGCGCAAGAGGAGATCCTCCAAGACGGCTGACAAATTGCAGACTCAAAGTACTGCGCTCTTTCTCAATGTTTTTGTTAAACTCCAATCCAAATGCCTTCATCGCATCAGACCACATACTTTGTTTCCATTGCTCGAGCTGTTCCTCGAAATCACCACTTGCATCCGCTTCTCCACGTGTAGAAAATCTTGTTGCTCCTTTTTGAGCCATTTGCTCATCAATGTATCTTGGAATTCGCTGATAGGTACTAGCCCAATTATGATCTCCACAACCAAAAACTGCGTATTGAACACCTTTTAGCTCATCCGGTTTTAATTCCTCCAACCACTGCACAAACTGTCCTGCATTACTTGGCGGCTTTCCATTATAAGAAGAAGTTACAATAAGAACCGCCCCTTCTTTTGGCAGACTTCCAATTCGATCGTTAAGAGCTACCACTTCCGTTTGAACACCTTCTAAACTAGCTGTATCTGCTAGTTCTCTTGCAATACCTTCTGCTACCCCGGTATCCGAGCCATACAGAACAAGCAGCGAAAGATTATCTGCCCCAATAATAGAAGGAGTCTTCTGAACTTGCTGTTCGATTTCATGGTTTTTCAGTTTCTCCTCTGTAGGCGCAAGAACAGTAGTATGACTGATAGTTTGATTTCGGGGTAGAATCCTAATTTTAAAATCACCAGGCTTTAGCGTTAATGTTTGTTTTACGTCCAGCTGATAGTCTTCATAATCAATGAATTCAAAATGTTGAAGAAGCATTCCCATTACGAGTGTGGCTTCATGAAGTGCAAACTGCATACCGATACATGCTCTCTGACCATTTCCAAATGGCTTATAAGCATGATGAGGAACCTTATCCATCTCTTCAAATCGTTCAGGTTGGAATTCTTCCACATTGTCTCCCCACGCATCTTTATCCCTATGTAGCTGAGGAATAAGAACAGAAATACGATCTTCTCCTTTCTTAATTGGGTATTTCCCACCAATTACTGTATCTTCTTTTGCATAGAGACTAAATGCTGGAGCAGTAGGCCATAGACGTAGCGATTCATTTAAAACCATCCGTATATACTTTAGTTTCATAATTTGTTGGTATGTTGGAGTGGGATCTGTTAAAACCCGATCTACTTCTTCATAGGCTTTTTTCAATTTATCTGGATTCTTTAATAAAAAATAGATTGCAAAAGATAACAATCCACTTGTTGTCTCATGCCCAGCTATTAAAAAGGTAATAATTTGAAAACGAATATTTTCATCATCTAATTTTTCACCAGTTTCCGGATCCTGCACATTTAACATACGGGAAAGTAAATCATTTTCTTCCTGTTTCCCATTACTTTTACGTTCAGCAATAATATTATCTACTAAAGAAAACATAGATTGAATATCATGCTGAAATTGACGTTTCGTTCTCCACATGAGTTTGTCTTCTATATCCAGCCGCTGCAATTGGTGCATCGCCTCATCTAGAGCACGGCTCATGCTAGTAATAAAAGGATGAGGGGTCTCACGATAAAAGCTATTAAATCGGTAATTAAAACCACATAGACCAATTGTATCTAATGTAAGGCGAGTCATATCCTCCGGAACAGCTACGTTTTCATTCGGATTAAGTCTTGCCCATTTTTGAACGAGTTGTACGGCAATATCGACCATCATGGTATGGTAATCTTTCATTGCCCGTTGGCTGAATGTAGGCATCAAAATATTATGAGCTTTTTTCCAGTTAGGCTCGTGAGTCTCGCTTGTAAATAATCCGTCTCCAGCAAAGGCACGAACCTTTGCTAAAGCACCCTCTATACTTTTATCGAACCGTGTTTCGTCACAGACTTCTGCTACCAGTTTATGTCCAGAAACGACAATGATGGTATCACCTAAAGTTTGAATTCGAAAAATGGGACCATACTCTTCCGCTAGTTTGATAAAGGATAAGGTCGGTTTATCTTTATCAATTAATGGGAGATTACCCAGCGGTCCATATGTTTTCGGCTGAGGAATGGCAGATACTTCTTTTTCCATTAAAAACACCCTTTCAAAAAAGCATGAAATAAAGTGAAACTTTAATCAGTGGGGGTTTTGTTCATTCTCCACTGATTATCAGCCCACACCAATCGGGCTTTTACGGGCAGCCCGACCCCCGTCTAACTTCTTTGCTTCCGCTGAATTTTGAGGTGGGGTCTTACTGCCCGGCAAATAGCGGGATAAAATATCCCATTCAATAAAGAGAAGATAGCAATGAATCGCCTGGGATAAAGATATGTAATTGATTACCTTATTTATCTTTTCCCTAACTATTCATGATTATGATATTGCTTATAAGGTTGGTAATCTAAGTTATTTGTCGACATTAGATTTATAACTTGCAGAAAAAATACTAAATTAAAATGAAGCGAATTATTATAATATTTATCAGAAATTGAAAGCTAAAGATTGTAGTATTGGGAAAACCAGTAGTTTCTAATGTCAATTCAAACAAATACGATAAACAAGTATACTGTGTTACGAATGAAAAAGGATCTGATATGAATATCAGATCCTTTTTACTATATATAATTATTTCACTGTTTTTTCCAGATTTAAATACCAGCGCCTTAGCAGCAGAAATTTGCATTTCTTCATAGTCTAACTAATCAGCAAAAAATTTTTAGAAATCATTATCTAAAGTTTTGTTTCACTCGACCGATTTAACCTCTCGACAGCTTCCGCGCTTGTATCTACACGTTTAACGAAAAAAACTAATAGTAGTGCAACAACATTCATGCCAAGCGCTACATAGAATGAATATTGAATTCCGGATAATAAAGCCTTCTGAGTTAATATTGCCTTCGTAGCTTCTGTGAAGGTTGTTGGATCTACATCAACCATTAGACTTTCAGCTTTTGTTTTTGTTACAGAATTCATAATCGTAACAAGAATAGCAGTACCAATCGAACCGGACACTTGTTGAGCTGTATTATTAACAGCCGTACCGTGCGGATTTAAGCGAGTTGGCAATTGATTAAGGCCATTTGTCATAAGTGGCATCATCACCATCGCCATCCCAAACATCCGCAGTGTGTAAATAAGAATAATATGCGTGTGACTAGAGTCGATTTGCAGGTTTGCCAGCATATAAGTTGAAACAGCTGTAATGGAAAGTCCTACTATACCAAGAAGCCGAGGGCCATATTTATCAAATAATTTACCTGTAATTGGTGACATAACCCCCATTATTACCGCACCTGGAAGCATCATCAGCCCAGAGCTCAGCGGTGAAATACCGCGGACATTTTGTACATAAGCTGGTGTTAAAATCATACCCGAAAACATGGCCACTGCGTTGACAATTGCAATTACAGACGCAAGTGCAAACATTGGGTACTTGTAAACACGTAAATCCAATAATGGTTCATTCATTTTTAATTGACGGATAATGAAAGCAATTAGGGCAATAGCGCCTATGGTTAAGGTTGTTAAGACAACTTTATTCGTCCAACCATCGGAGCTTGCAGAACTGAATCCATATAACAAACCGCCAAAACCGACAGAAGATAATAATAATGAGAGATAATCAAGTTTTGCATTTTTGTTTTGTCTCATGACATTCTCCGATTTCCAAATCCCCAGCAGTAAGCTAATGATTGCTAACGGTAAAATCATTTCAAAAAGCAAACGCCAGTCATAATACTCTACAATATAACCTGATAGTGTCGGTCCAATTGCTGGAGCTGTAATCATAACTAATCCAAAAATCCCCATTGCTGTTCCCCTTTTTTCTCTTGGAAAGCTTACTAGCATAATATTCATTAACAAAGGCCCCATGACTGAAGAACCTGCTGCTTGAATCATCCGGCCAGTAAGTAATAAACTAAAGTTCGGTGCTACAGCCGCTAAGGCCGTACCAAGAATAAAAATCACCATAGATGTAATAAATAAGCTCCTATTGGAAAAGCGGGTTATTAAAAATGCTGATGCCGGAATTAATATACCACTTACAAGCATATACCCTGTAGAAAGCCACTGGATCGTTGAATAGTCTTTAATGTCTAAATCCTTCATTATTGATGGCAAGGCTACATTTAAAAGCGAGTTATTTAGAAAAGAAACAAATGCCCCAATAAAAAGGATTACAAGCATTAAATATGGTGGTTTTCTTTTATGTAATGTTTCACTCATATATTTATTTGTCCCTTCATTATCAATTCCATTGATTCGTTTAAATCGTTTGCATATCTGCACAAAAATACATTATCCTTGCAGTATTTTGCCAAACTCTTCGAATGGATATTCTCTTTTTAGCAATTCTATTTGCTCAACATAACATTTTAAAATCTTTTTTATTGATTACACCTTTATAAACATTTAAATACGGGCTTGTAAATCTAGTTATGTAACCATCCATAAAAAGGAATATTACATAGGCTAAGTCTAACATTACATTTTTAAAGTGAGGGGAATAAGCTTATGCACCAATATTGGTATTTGAATTCAGAGGGAAACGGGGAGCAATATAATACCCAAATTTCAATGTCATCATTATATTCACAGCCCCAAATAACTAAAGCGGAGGGAATGAATGGTCTGAAGATTCCTGAGAATTGGAGTTATCGAGTCTATCCATTTGGTTGGGATTCATCAGCCAATTATACGGGTTTCAATCCCCAGTCCTCCCCCTTCTCTTGGGGCCAGCCAAACAATTATGCGGGGATGATGCCCCAAGGACCTCCTGCTAATTGGGCTCCAGTTTCAGGCCATGCAGGTTTCAATTTTCACCCCTCCTCCTTCCCTTGGGCTCAACCATTCAATCATACAGGGATGTTCGCACAAGGGCATCTTGCCGCTTTACTATCACCGCCAGCCAAGGCTTTTAATTTTAATTCCAATAAATGGGGTGTTTTCGGCCCCCCCCCAGCGTGGGGAGGACAGGTAAGTCCCATGGGATGGGGGAATAACGGTCAGCCAGGAATGCTTGGAAACTTACTTGCAGTAGGAAAAAGCAGCATGAATGGAATAGGAATGATTAGTAGTCTAATCGGTATGGGGAAGTTCTTCTTTTAGTTAATTAGAACGGGCGGATAGGTCCTAGCCCAGGCTAAAAAACATTTCCTTTTCCATTGATTTAATCTTCTCAAACATGCCCCCTCAATGTATTGATTGTACGCTTCCAATACTCCCTCCAAGTTCATTTCCTCGTCTTCCAAATTATAAAAACATCTATTACCTTGTATCTGATAACTTGATAGAGGTGTGGTAACACCAACAAAACGCAAATTTCGTACGTAAAAAACCGGTTCCTTTACGAAAGAACCGGTTTTTTACTCTTTATTTATTTGAAAAGTAGTCAAATTTTTTTGGAATCTCTAACAGATCTGGGTAAAACATAATAAAAAGTACAATACCAGCTAAAATAAATGCTGTTGCTGATGAAGCGAAACTTTAATCCGTGTCAGTGGGGTGCTCATCCCCCACTGATTATTAGTTGAGGCAAATCGGGCATTTACGGGATAAAATACGTACTCGGCTTTTGAATAAAATCTAGTAAAGCATAATCATCAGAAACGATTGGTTTTCTTACTCGATTTGTTAACTGTTTCTATTATTTCAGACTCACTTGCTAATACATAAATAATAGAATCTTTTTCTTGTCCATCGAAAGTGGACTGAAAATTCGCATGTGATAGCATCTCATTTAACGAAAGAAATTAGTTAATTGCATAACGCTCTTCTAACTTTCCTTGCGAAAGTTAGTGGATCATCAACGTCTTCAATATTAACGTAAATCAAATTTGGATCATCACATAACCACTCATTGTGTATTGACGAAACAATTATCCCTTGTTTAATAATTGTAGCAACAAATCCAGTGACTTCCTTTTGTAAGAGCGCTACCCGTCCTAGACATAATGCCCGTCCAGTTTTATGATCTCTTGATTCGAATGAGAAGGAAGTTGTTACTCTAAAACGTTTCCCTAAGATTGTTGCTTGTATTTCATCCCGATTTATTGTTGCCACACATTTTCCACCGGCGAATCCTTCTTGGCCACCGATAATTCTTGCAAACTGTTGACAAATTGATTCCTCATTAATCGCCATACCTTTAATCATCCCCCCTTTTACTGTTAGGTTATGAATAAATACATCGGTCTGAAACGGTAATGAATCTATTAGCTCAATTATTCTTGATCGTATGAATTGTTATCAGAGTTTAAATGGTGCAGAATTTTTATTTTATGCTTAATGGGCATCAGAGACTGAAGGCAAAACTCAGCTATTATATGTTCAGACATTTTTAGAGAGCATAAAAAAGACACCCTAAGGTGCCATCCTCCGACTTGAGAATCATATCTATGTATGGAGTAGTTTAGAAAAGAGAAGTTTCTAACTATAATTTATCGAGCTCTTATACCATGAATTACTTACATACATATTTCCTTATTTATCCGAAGAAGAATCCCGTTATATTACTTTCTGATCAGTCTCGTTAAAGCCATCCCAATAAATCCAGCACCCATCCCTATTAGCCATCCAGCATGAGTATCACCTAATATAGATCCCACTCCTCCGCCAAGAAACATGCAGCCAACGAATACTAATCCGCCAATTCCCCAATTCGGTCGTTCCATAATTCAATCACATCCTTTCCATAAAACATATGCGATTAGCTACCTGAACTTTCATGCGTAGGATGGTTAATTATTTTGCTTAGGTTTAGCACTATCAGGGAATTCGAAAATTTCTCTTTTTATATAGACCAGTCATTTGCCACATTTTTTACACATATTTTTTAAAAGAAGGTTTCCATTCTGATAAACAAACGTTATATTGTCACATATTTTCTCTGCAACTTCATACATATGTTTCATATCATTAGCCGCAAATAATATAGATCCTTTGCGTTGAGTGCTATCTACAATAGTTGGTATGGTGTCTCCCTCTTTTACTAATAGATCAATTTGTACCATCCGTATTGCGGACCCAAAACTCACTATTGAATAAGTAAAACCCCAGAAATCCAAAGATCTCTGGGGCTTCATTATACATTTAGCTCTTTTTGCTTTTTATTTTGTTTATGTCTATAGAGTAATTTTCGACTTATGAGAGAAATCAGTAATAAGATCAGTACTAGCACGAAAAGTTGCATATATGATAAATTAAAATATTTAGCACCTGTAACAAGTAAAAGTGTAGAAATCGTACCTTTTACAATGAAAAAAATAATAATCCATAATCCGCCTTTTTTCCAGTTCATTTTTACTTACCCTTTCCTACGTTTAAATTCATAAAAAAAATTAGTGATAGTTCTTGAAAGTGACATTTTAATTGAAATCTATTACATTAATAAAAAAGTAGACTTTTTTTCACAAAAATCATATCCAATTACATGGGACGATTCCATAATAAATGCAAATGATATTCAGTGTCAATTTTATTCAACATTTTTAATTCGAACTGTCTCCATAATGTGCCGATTTGAATAACCATTCTTTTCATCTCAATCTCTTTCCGCTTTGTTTCTTTTGGGTAATTTGTAAGGGGATAATTTGGAAATATTAAAAATCACAAGGAAAAGAAGCTAACAATAAATTGTTAACTTCTCAGCTTAAGGAAAAATAGTATCTTTCTATATTTTTTAATATCTAGGTTGTGATTTAATATTGGTAAGATGAGCATCAAACATATCAATGATTTCAAGAAATCTATCAGCTTCACGAAATACATGGTCTGCTAATAATGGATGAATAATACTCTTTATTTTACATTGCTCAATTAAATCACGTGCCGTTTTCTTAAAATCCCGAAGAGATGTGACTGACACACGATTTTGATCTAAAAATTGATCTAAAAGAGGAACTGTTTGAGATTGTGGTTTCATAGATTCTAAGTCAATTGCTTGATACATTAATTCATCAAAATCATTGCTAAAATTCCGTGCTGTATCTACAAGCTTTCTTTCCGATGGATCAAGAAGATGACCAATAAATTTAGCATGGTCTGCCATAATCCTTAAAAAGAAAACATTTTCTTTAATAATAGCATCAGGAAGGGCATCTAATTTACCTTCATTTAACTCAATTAAGCGTTTTCTAAAATAATCAGCTTCCCTACTTGTATGGTCAACTAACAGTGGAAAATTATTTTGCCCTGGCAATTTACATGTAAGAATTAATCCTAGAATTTTTCGTTTAAATCCCCAAATATTAGTTGCAGCTTGTTGTACTTCTGAATTAAATCTTTTTATTTGCCCAGGATCTGTTTCATTTGTATAGGAATACGCTATTTGTTCGATATGTTCAAACAATCGATAAAATTGATTAGCTTCTTCGATTAGTTGGGTATCCTCACATCTAAACCCCAATCGAAGAAAAAAAGAATGCTCCTTCATGATTCTAGACCAAAAACGAATTTCATTTAATGACCGTTCAACAAACATTACAGACGTAACACCCGTATCAGGATGTAATGAGGTTTCATCCCTATTCATTCTTAATCCCCCCAGTAAATACTATGCTAGTTCCATTCTTATGAGTAAATATAAAAATAAATGCCATCAATAAAAATCCATGATGATATTGAGCAGGTCCTTTTGAAAATAAAGAAAAGATACCATCAGGTGCCTTTCTCTGACTTGATAACCACATTTTATGTTTAAATGTACCTAGCTTATATTTTGTATTTTTTATAACTATCCCCCGTACACGAGAAGTGCATAGTATAAATAATAAAAAAGAAGCAGAAAATCACTCACGATTTCCTGCTTCTTTTTTTAATTTAAGTTCTTAATACATACATCGCTTCACGCAAGATTGCTATTTTTTAGTACACGATAACTGGATCATAAGTGTTCAAACTATCATACACAGATTTTGCAACATTAGGAAGAAGGTTAACACATCCGCCTGATCCCCCTGTTAAATAAGCATTATTCGCCCAGTTTGTTCGCCAGCCTGCGTCATGGAATCCTTGACCGCTATTTGTGAATGGAACCCAGTAATCTACTTTAACTGCATAATCAGCTTTACCTACTGCGCTTCCTTTGAGCGTGTATGGTGTTCGTTTATATAGGACGTACCACACACCTGGTGATGTATCTTCACTCGTGCTATGTTTACCAGTTACTACATTTGTTGTGACTGCTAATTTTCCATCTTTATAAATCCAAATTTGTTGCTCTGCAATTGAAACTTCCGCATACGTGTCTCCGATGCCATTATTCGATGTTGTTTTATAACCGATACCTTCCTTCTCCCAACCATTTCCGTGAATATTAGAAGCAGATAGAGATTTTTCACCCTTTTCAAAAGCTTGCCCAACTTGTTTTGTTTCTTTTTCAACATCTAGTGCCCAGCCGTAGCCTTGCCCTTTTACTGATATGACCGAACCAGAATGAGTTTTAAATGCGAAATCTTTATTTAACGTTGATTTAGCATTATTAATTTCAGCAATCTTATTCTTAATGTCGCTCGCATCGATTGTAACTTTCATATCCTTTGACATAGAGGCATTTTGAATTAAATCTTTTGCTTTTAAAGGATACACTTCATTCTGTACTTTATACTCAACGGACTGCCTAAGAAGATTTTGTAGTGCTTCCTCCTCTTTTTTGACAATCGGGTCGTCTTCTTTAATAGGCTTTATGTATGCAGACTTCAGATGAATTTCACTTTTATACTTCTGCTTGTCGTAATCTTTCAGTAGACTAGTAACGTCATACTGTTTTCCATCAACGCTCTTCGAGATAACAACTTTTCCTTGTTCAAGCTTCGCCATAGCATCTTGAGGCGCTTTTAGTTTTTCATTCATAGAGATGAGCTTTTCTTCTACAAGTTTTTTCATCGTTTCACTACGATACTGATCTGCCTCGTCCGGTAGCAATGAATAATTTTTTTCCTTTGAAGAAGGGAAAAATGTCCACTGGCTTTTTAATAGTTTCTTAACTTGTGGCAAATCTTTTTCCGTAAGTTCCGTTTTTGTATCTTTTTCATCTAAAATTTGTTGTTGATCGACATAGACTTTGTTTGCTAGTCCAGATGTTTTTAGTTTCTGTATTGCCTGATCAGCACTCAAACCACCAACATTGGTGTCATTAATCGTAACATTCGAATTGAAGTGAGTTGCCTGGTAATAACTCATTCCCCCAATGAGAAGTGCAATTATACCAATACCCGCTGCGATAAGCTTCCAGTTTATAAAACGTTTGCTTGATCTTACTCGTTTTCTCTCAACTTCTTCAACTGATTCATTTATTGGATTGTTGTTCATCAATCTTTCCCCCGTATACATTAACGTCCATCGATTTTAAACCAAAACCATTGACTAGTGTACCTTATTTTTCCTGAAATTTCATTACTTTTGACTAGATTTGATTGCATTTAATTGATCAACTTTAGAATTTTTAATAGAACGGCACATTGAATAGTCCCTTACAAGTAGTAACTTATTACAATAAACACCCAAAAGTTAAGTACCATATACTTTTATTCAGCTAACTTCTCTCCCGTAACAATCAAAAACAAAGTGACTGCATTTTTTCCTTCTAATTGAGCATACCGATTATCCCCCGCCATTACTTCTACTTTATCTTTATTAGGACTTATCCAAATTTGATACAATACAGCTTTCGCCTCTATTTTCGGATTTTTAAATTGAAAAACAAAGTGATAATCAGCTGAACGAGACATTTCCACTTTTTTATTTTCAAAATGAATTTCATTTAATATTTTCTTTACTTGCAACACTTGATTCTTGTCTGTAACTACATTCAAATCCTCATAATCATCACCAATGCGTTTTTGCACTTCGATTCTTTGATCTTCATTTCCTAGTATATTTGAACAGCCGGTTACTATGAATATACAAATAGCGATAAAAACTACAATCAAATTTCTGATTCGCATATTAGTACCCCTCTTTTTAATAAAATTATCTGTAATTGTAAAATAAAGGTAAACACCTTACAATTAGACATATAAACACTAATAAAGAAGGAGTGCCCTTCAATGCAACTAAAAACATACACTTGGAAAAGTTATACGTTTCTCATTGTAAGTATATTCGTTACTATTAACCTCTTTCTCTTCTCACCTGTTTTAGACAGAGTTGGAGTAGAATACGTGGTTCCTTTCGCGTACTTCATTTTAACTTCCGCTGTTATAGCAATTATTTTAGCAGTTATCTCTTTTTGTAGTCGTACCGAAAAGAGAATTTTATCTATTATCGGTTTAACCTTTACGTTATTTAATACAGCAATTATTTTATTTTTCCTTTGGTTCGGTTATCATTTCACGTAAAATATAAATATAATCCGTAACAAATGGTTCGTTGAAAGTTTAAAACTTGCTTTAAAATAAATTAAGCGAAGTAAGGGACGCCATTTGACTCCCCTTACTTCGCCTTTAAAGAACAATGAGTGAATCGCTTACTCAAGCAGCTTATTAAGTAATCTTTCACTATTTTTACACAATGGTAATTATAGTATTTTTTTACATTTGATCATTATAAATTTAAATGGAGGTTTACTTGCCGTATTTTTATGTGGCTCCACAATTTCTGTAGTTTCCATCAGTCCATATTTTCCAAAGTCTTGTTTTACCGAGTCAATATCATAGAAATACATTTTTACCCCTTCCATTATCTCGAAGTAGTCTTTCCCCAGTTGTTTCCCCTTCCCAAACATTGGGGCACCTTTAGAAATAGTAGTAAAAATCATATATCCGTTTGGTTTTAACTGACTATAGCAATCTTTAATAAACTTCTCTCTCTCATCCTTATTCAATAAATGAATAAGTGCATAACAAAATATACCATCATACAGTTTGTTATCAAAAGGCATATCAGATACTGAACCATGGAAGAAATCAGCATTAAGCTCATTTTGTTTTGCCAATTCAATCGCCGTTTTTGAAATTTCAATACCTGTTACATGTATTCCGTTATCAATAAAAACCTTTGCATTTCTACCGTACCCAATACCAGGAATCAATATATCCTTCACTTTCTTTTCAAGGAAAAAGTCCTTCGTCAAAATTGCGGAATCTGAAGGTTCAAATCCCCACATCATTTGATTTTCTATAAAACTTGCTTCCCAAAATTCTGTCATACATCAATCTCCTTTATATATATCGTTGTTTACCATTGCATGTTGAAAAATCATCGCATATTCACGGCATTGTATCAAATTTCAACATTTATTCAAAACAAAAAGCATTGGATACCCAATGCTTTTTCACACTTACGCAAATAGAGAAGTATTCGCATATAAAGCTGGTGAACCACCTGAATGTACGAATAAAATGTTGTCCTCTTTATTAAATTTACCTTTTCTAATTAAATCGATTAGTCCCGCTACTGCTTTACCTGTATAAACTGGGTCAAGTAAAATACCTTCAGTTTTCGCAAGTAACTGTACTGCTTCGACCATTTCTGATGTTGGTAAAGCGTAACCTGGTCCTACATATTCATCAAAGCATGTAACTGCTTCGCGTGAAATAGAGTTTGGAATACCAACGTGAGCTGAAGTTTCATCTACAAGTTTTGCTACTTTCTCTTCTTGCTCTGCTTTTCCTCTACTTACATTTATTCCGATTACAGGAATTTTGCTTTGCGTTCCGGAAAAACCAGTAATTAAACCAGCATGCATACCAGCGCTACCACTTACACAAACAACTGTACTGAAATCAATTCCTTGTTCAAATGATTGAGCCATAATTTCTTGCGCACAAGCAATATACCCCATTGCGCCAGTAGGGTTCGATCCACCAACTGGAATGACATATGGCGTATTTCCTTTTTCACTTACTTCTTTCGCTACTTTATGCATTTCTTCCATAAGGTCTGTTCCGTTTGGCACAACAATTACGTTTTCAGCACCTAATAAATGATATAAGAAATAGTTTCCGTTAAAGTCTGGCTTTTCTTCTGGCTCAAGCCCTTCTTCTAACACAAGAATACATTTCATTTTTTCTTTCACCGCAGCTGCAAGTGTTAGACGGCAATGGTTTGACTGAATACCACCAGCTGTAATTAACGTATCTGCACCCTTTTCCTGTGCATCCGCAACTAGAAACTCTAACTTTCTCGTCTTATTACCGCCAGCTGTTAAACCAAGTAAATCATCTCGTTTAAAATAAATAGTCGGCCCACCAAGTGCTTCAGAAAAATTGTTTAATTTTTCAATTGGTGTATATGATTCTGTATATTTTTTTCTAGGGAATTTAGCTAAATTCATTGTAACGCTCCTTTTATACTCTTTCACAATATATGTAACGATACTATTATTACATGTAAAAATGATGAAGTCATCTTTCTGGATTAAAAATGTATTGAATTTCATTTCGGTAAATGCAATTGCATTAATGATTTTAACTTCAGTACGGTACATGAAATTTACATCAACAATTTTTCAAATATATCGTTCATAACTTGAAATATATCAACGATTCGACATAAAATATCGATTTACCGGCAAAAAAACAACAAAATAAAAAGAGCCCACTCATTAAAAAGTAGGCCCTCTTCCAATTACTTATTTACCGAAAAACGAAGCAGCTGTGTTAATCCCGGCTGTAAATTCATTTCTCCTTTATGACGGACGTAAACGATTTTTTCCCCATCAATTTTCGGAGGATTTCCTGGATTATACGTATGCCACTCATTCGTTCCATCTATAGAGTACTCCATATATTCAGTTGCACCGACAATTATATTTTTACTATCATCTGCTGTTACATTTGGTGCCATTTGTGTGATTTTCGAATCGCTAATTAATAGTTTCTTTATGTCTTTATCACGTTTATAATCGTAAGCTGTCACGATTACATCGTTACCATATGCTTTCACTTGTAACCCTTGTTTAAATGAATATCCATCTGGAGCAGTCTTCTCTCCCACATTCGGTCCAGCTGACATCCAGCCTGTTTCAATTCCGCCTGTATTTACAACTGTAAATCCTTTTTCATCTCCGCCTGTAATTTTCTTTTTACCAGCCCAGTCCGGTAAATTTAAATCCCAATGCGTATGACTCGTAAAGAAAACAACTTGCGGATAGTCTTTTAATATATCGTACAATTTATCGACGTTTAAATAGTCTTGTAAATATGGTGATTGTCTTGATCCAGATACCGTATCAGGTAAAACGTGATGAGAGAAAATGAAAATTGGTTTATTTTTATCTTTTTGGCTGTACTCTTCTAAATTTTGCTTTAACCATCCTAATTGCTCATCACTCATATATACTTCGTCCCACATTTTTGAATCGTGATATTTCATATATTTTTCTGTTCCTAAAAATAAAAGCGGATAACCGTATAATTCTTTTTTATGATATACCTTTTCTTGCCCACTAAATTTCAGATAGCGGTTAAATAGCGTTTCCTCCGTTACACCATTTGGCCATGTGCTTTGAGATAATTTCCCATCAGCTGTCCATTTTCCAGCATAAAATTCATGATTCCCAACAGTTGACCATACATTTTCCGGATGCTTATTTTTGTTTAGCACGCGCTTTACATCATCATATTGTGACTGCTGTCCAGTTGGCGTTATATCCCCATTCATAATAAGCGCTCTAGAAAGTGGCGTCACTTTGTTCATATCTTTTAACACATGATCAAAATCCCCTAAATCCCCTTGAATATCACTAATAACATTAAAAGTTGTAGCTGATTTTCGGACTTGATCTTCTGCATGTGCTGAAAACGTCGGTAATAAAGCCGCCATAATAGCTAATGAGGCAACTGTCTTTTTCATACAAATTCTCCCCCTAATAATAGAATGTATAAACTGACATGTTCTGCTTTCTCTTAGATGCTTGTCCAATTCACATTATAAGGAGGGATTGTAAAGATTGATGGAGTAAAAAATTAATTGTTTTTTAAGAGGTTTTGTCTTTTTTTGCAATCCACAATTAGCGATTCGCGCCAATCCAGCTTTCTAGCCTTTAACATTAAATAAATGTAAATTTATATGATAAATCTTTTAGTTTCCGTTACATAACCACAATAAAATACGCTACTTTTTTAAGTTCTCTTCATTTAATCCGAATAACTCTGGTAAAGTAAAACGTCCACCTTTTCTGTATATTTTTCAAAAAAGAATAACATTTTTCCCGTTTATAGATACCATCTTATTTATTTTTCTCGGTGTTCCGCATCCCATTCACTTAAATAAGATGCATACTCTAATTCATCTGGATCATCATGTAACATTGAAATAAACTCTAATTTATTCCCATCACAATCCAGAAAGTATACACTAGCAGCTGGCATCCATCTTTGGACAATTGGCTCTTGATTTCCTTTTCCTTGGCTTCCTACCACTTCTATTCCACGACTCTCTAACCACAATTTAGAAGTCTTTAGAAATTCTAAATCTACCCCAAAAGCAAAGTGTTTCATCTCAAACACATCAATATTATGTACCTCCCATAGCCCAAGCATTTGCTTTTTACTTTCTCCTATCCAAAAGAAAGCCAATTTTCTTTTGGATAGTTTTTTTGCTAATACTAATCCTAGCTTATTTTGATAGAAATCTATCGCCTTTTCTAAATCTCTTACATGTAAATGAGTTTCATATATATTCTGTATCATTCTACTTGTTCCTTTCTTTATTGATAACAACGGGTTAAACTGTAATTTAAAATCTGATATACCTATTTACTATTCTATAGAAATAGAAATATGATAAATCCAACTGAAGTAGTAAATTCAAATAAGATTTCTACTACTTTTGTAGGTGAAATCTCCATTAAATTCAGATGAAATTATATTTAAATAATGAAAAACCGCTATTCTTTTAGTAAGAATAGCGGTTTTCACTCTTGGGGTAGTTAATATTTTTAAGTTAATAGATGTGTAGCGATATCCCTATCAGTAATCTTTATATTAACAGTTATGCGTAACTTCTAACTCATTATTAACATAGATTGTTCCGTAAGTAGCACAAAGTAACATTCCGCCACAAACCTCACTACTCACTTGAAAGTTTATGTTATCTTCAAATGTATCTATACTACTAGCTCTAATTGTATCTACAAGTTTTTTGAAATCAAGAACTGGTAAATATTTCGTTATAATTTCATAGCTTGATAAATTATCTTCATTGTTATATGCATTATATTCCTGAATTTCTCTATAAATCGGGCTCGGACTATACGGATCATGTTGCAATTGTCCATTCTCATCTTCGAATTTTTTTATTTCTTCTTTTACTATATAATCTGGATAATCTTCACTACTTTCATCTTCATCACCAAATTCCCAAAATGGATATTCTATTTCACATAAGTGCGTTATAACCCACATTAGAAATTGCTCATTTATAAATCCCACATTTGTTTCTAACTCTTTGAATCTATTACCATAATATTTTGTAGCCTTTTCTATCTTCTCTTCTTGAAGCATATTATCCGTCGCCCCTGTTATATCGCATCCATCTAAATCTATAAAAATGCTAGTGAATTTACCTAAAATGCCTAAATCAACAGTTTTACTCCAATAGGCTTCACCATCTCTATCGATTGTTATCATAATATCCTCCATTCTATTCTGTTAGTTACATAAGAAAAAGCGACCCTTCAACAAAAAAAACGCTTCCATTAGTACATAACTTGCCTCTCATTAATCCTCAATTTCTATTCCAGCTTGTTTTAATGGTTCTAATACTTTCGGGTAACACATTGAAATATATTCCACTGTTTTTAAATTTTTCAGATTCTGAAATCCTTCAACAGATATAACATCAAATAAACTGTCTTCACCATCCCAATCAGGCTTTAAAATATGATAAATTTCATTCCCTCCATCAAAGCAAAGGGATTCAACCTTTTCCAAATCACTTATTTCCAAAGTTAACTCTTCTAAAAAATCTCTAATTTCAACAATTGGTCCAGCTCCTGAATACCATTCAAAATTATTCGTATACTTATCTATTAAGTCTTTCAATTCTTTTAGAAATAGTGGCTCTTTATCTAATAAAACTTCAATTACCACTAACTTAAAATTAAAATCCTGAAACATTTCACTCTTTCCCATTTTAACTTCCTCCTATATTGCCCCTGTCCTAGGGTTTTAATCTCCTTTACACAATTTCAATAAAGCACTTTACCTTTTCAAATTCTCTTCATTTAATCCTAACAACTCCGGTAAAATAAAACGGCCATCTTTTCTAATTAGTACGTCATCAAACCAAATTTCACCACCGCCATACTCTTGTCTTTGAATGTTTACTAAATCCCAATGTATCGCTGATTTATTACCATTGTCTGCACCTTGCAACGAATCTCCAATTGCTAGATGAAAACTACCATTTATTTTTTCATCAAATAACGTATTATTCATCGGGTGCAATATATAGGGATTAAACGCTAGTGCAAATTCTCCAATATACCTTGCTCCCTCATCCGTATCAAGAATTCGATTCATTCGCTCTGTATCATTTGCATATGCCTCTATTATTTTCCCTTGTCTAACATGTAACTTTATATTTTGAAACGCATAACCTTGTTGAACAGATATTGTGTTAAACGTTATTACTCCATTTACAGAATCTTTAACAGGTGCTGTATATATTTCGCCATCAGGGATATTATCCGTACCGTCTCCCTTTAAAACGCCTATTCCTTCAATTGAAAACTGCAAATCCGTCCCTTCTCCAATAATCTTCACTCGTTTTGCCTTTTCCATTAATTCTTTTAATGGCTCCATTGCTTTCGACATTTTATTGTAATCTAACGTACATACATCATAATAAAATTTTTCATAAGCCTCAGTGCTCATATTCGCTTCTTGAGCAGAAGCCGTATTCGGAATTCTTGTTGTCACCCATCTCGTTTTATACACTGCCTCACTATGTGCCTTTCCAAATATCTTTTGATATAATTTCATTTTTTCTGATGGCACATCTGCTAATTCATATGCATTTCTAGGGCTACGAAGATTAATATATACTTGCATCT
Organism: Bacillus proteolyticus; assembly: GCF_001884065.1. Taxonomy (GTDB): domain Bacteria; phylum Bacillota; class Bacilli; order Bacillales; family Bacillaceae_G; genus Bacillus_A; species Bacillus_A proteolyticus. The sequence continues at coordinate 15,653 of NZ_MACH01000100.1, read as the reverse complement.
TACTTAAGCGATAACATTCCCAATCTGCAAATAACTTAAATTGTTCTTCAGATCCTGACAAAATCAATTGCCTAGTAACAGAAACGTCGCGCATTGATACATGCGCATATCCTCCTGCTTTTTCCACAGCTTTAATAATTTCACGAATTACCATAGGATCTTTCAGTAACACTTTGAATTAACACTTGATCACCAGGTTGCACTTTAGTAGAATGGTTGACTAATACATCTGCTAATTTAGATAATCCTTGTTTCATCACGCTCCTCATCCTTCCATTTCAAAAACTTAATAAAAAAGAGAAATACTCTTCAAGCATTTCTCTTTTTCATCCAAACAATTGATAAAAAATAAATTATTAGAAATATAATATATAAATTCCATAACGTAGGTATTGCAGCTGCACTAAGATAAAGAGTTCCTGGTAACATCCAAATGCAGCAAACAATCATAAAAGTTTTTTTCCTAGTAACTGCCGCAATTACTGCTAGAAAAGAAGGAAGTAAAAACATGAAAAATACAGTGATATATACTTCCTTATCAAGCACTTGCTTGCTGTAAGGATTAAAATAAAGGAAAACTATCGAAAGGGTAAAAATGCTTATAGCTGCTACTACTCCTATATAGACATTTACATTATTTTTCATAAGCCTCCTACTTCCAAGAGTCATATTTTTATCAGTATATTTTCTATCACTACACTACATTTCATTTCCTTGTTCTTCACAAAAAATTCATTGCTACTGTCAGTGTTTTTGATTAAAGATATCCATAATCGTTGATATATACAATAAATAATAGATACGTCACATCCGTAAACCATTTTTTATTTGGCACTGAAGCTTCGAATTAACGTTCCAATCGATGAGGAGCTACCACTTGTTCCGGATATCTGTTTTCCCTTTTCTAAGGAATCACTTTTGGTCACCATACCCTGATAGGTCGCCTTTTCATTTCCAATCTTGACATCTGTGATGAAAATCTTCCGTTCTTTCACCGGACCAGGTTTCACTTCACCATACTTTGGTTTCCACTGTGGGTGGTAAAGCCCTATCTTGAGGTAAGGCGTACGCGCACGTGTAGTATAGGCATTAGGACCTTGCACTTCCCATACAACTTTTCCATCTTTCCATATTCGTAGTAATCCTTCACTTCCTGCTGACCACCTTGCATAGATTACCCAAGAAGACCAAACTCCTTTTTGCACTAGTCCATCCAATGTCTTAAAATCGCGCCCTATATTCGCAGGAGAACCAAATGCTCGTTGTATATTCCATCTATCACCTTCCACTGCAATAGCCAATTCTGGAAAATCCCGATCTACTCGCTCACTGCCGAGTACGGCGTGCCATTGCATGACGATATCGTTGCCACTGCTCTTGTCGAACACCCAATCCTGCGGGATATAAATCCGTGCTGAATACCAACGTTCGTGGAACCCTTCTTCGTATGGCTGTGCAATTTCTGAACGGAATTGGCCTTGAGAATGTGGAACAACGAACTGCACTGCTTTGTAATTCCTCGTCATGTCGGGCGCATCTACTATATGTACACGCTGCGAGATCGTATCAGTATCTAGGTTGATACGGTTTTCCGGCTCGTTGATCGCTATTTTCCATTTTTCTAGTCCAGATTGAAAGTTGTCTTCTAAAATAATAGGATCGTTTACTTCCTTAAACATAGACTTCTTTTCTTTTTTGGAGACATCCGACTGAGTCACTGTCTTTTTTATATCAACCAACACGATACCAGTTGCAAGTAAACTGACAGATAGGACAAATATAGCAAGAATTTTTTTCATCTTTCATGACACTCCATCTAGTTTATTTTTCTCTCGTAACTCCACCTTATAACGCTGAAAACGTCGCATCCCATTTGGTTGAAATTTGATAGTCTCGTATTTAAAAGCCTAACTGGAGTTTCTCTATAAAAGCTCACTGCATCGATTTTAGAGGATTATTAGAAAATATAATGCCTACTTCCCAATATTATATTTTCTAATAATAAACGTTACTCCCCTTTTAATTCGCTTTAAAATTGTAAATCGGCTTAATAATATGTTTGATATCAATTGTCTCTTTTGTATTCTCAACAATTTCATTCATTGGCTTATATACCATTGGTGCTTCATCTAACGTGCTTTCTGCAACAGATGTAGTCCAAACTTCTGTCATTGTATTTTGAAAATCCTCTAAGTTAAGTACTTCTTTCGCCTTCTTACGGCTCATAATGCGTCCTGCCCCGTGCGGTCCAGAAAAGTTCCAATCTGGATTTCCTTTACCAAATGCAATAATTGAACCGTCTCTCATATTAATTGGAATAATTACTCGTTCATCTTTCTGAGCTGAAATAGCACCTTTTCGTAAAATCATATTTTCCATATCGATGTAGTTATGGATTGTAGTGAATTGATCTGTTACTGTCCAATCCATTCTAGTGACAATTTCATCCATCATTGCTTTACGATTTAACTCCGCATATTTTTGAGCAATTTTCATATCATTCATGTAATCTTTAAATCCTTGACCTTCTAAATAAGCTAACTCTTTGCGAATCAATGGCTTCTTAATCCCTCGTATAGCTTCCTGTATTTCTTGTTGTCTACCTTCTCTTGTAAGACGCTCAATGATTTCTTCTTTAATAGATTTAACATTAATAAGTTGCTCGTAAGCAAGGTTTTGATAATACTCTGCTACTTGTTTCCCTAAATTACGCGAACCACTATGAATGACAATATATACATTTGCTTTATCGTCCTCATTCAGTTCGACAAAATGATTTCCACCACCAAGTGTACCAATACTTTTTTGAGCACGCTGTAATGTAAATGGAGCCCTTACACTATTAAAATCAATCATTTTTGAAAATCGATGTTCCTTATCTCGAATACGAAAACCACTTGGGACAAATTTACGAATTGTTTCGTCTAAGTGATCGAAGTTGATTTCTTCTTTTTTCTTGTCAATTACTACTACTTCCATGCCACAACCAATATCGTACTTACCTCCCAGTTTCCTGAAAGAGTGGACTATACCTTCTCTACAGTCATCGAGATATGCAGTCTCTACCGTAGGCTCACCGTATTAATTATTCCTCTTCAGCTCAAAATGGATGAGGAATAATTCTGTATCTCAGTCTGCTAACCTGATACAAGTCTCTGAACCATTCGATTATGTCACCATAACCACTGGCTGCTGATTGCCCTCGCCTTTTATCCCGCTATTTACGGGCAGTAAGACCTCGACCTTAAAATTCAGCAAAAACAAAGAAGTTAGGTGGGGGTCGGGCTGCCCGTACAAGCCCGATTGGTTCAACTAATAATCAGTGGGGAATGCCCCCCACTGATTAAAGTTTCACTTTATCGTTAGGGTTCCCAGTCAATTGAGTGAGTAGTTTAAAGTCTGAGCCGATTAATTAACCCCGACTAAATTAGGAACAATTTTATCTTGAATTGTCATTGTTGTCCCAATAGTGCAACCTGCCCCCGCATGTGTATCTGGCATAATACGAATCTTACTATCCTTTGCGAATTCTTGGTTACAAAGATCAATAATTTGACCTGCTGCTGTCTCTTCAACATTAGTAGTAAACACCTTCGCTTCATTGAATTTCCCTTGTAATTTCAACATCTTCTATTTCCCCTTTCCTTTAGATTCTACAAACCAGCGATTCGTATATAGTATATATTCAAACATTACAAATACATACTATATATTTATAATTATATTTTCCATCACTACAGCTAATTTCCTTTTTTTACAAAAAAAGACACAGAGATTTCTCTCCATGCCTAATCGTAGCTCTAAGAATTAACTACTGAATATTTTTATTACGCTCTAATTGGTTTTGAATTCCTAACCTATCAATTTGAATCCAATACTCTGCAATTTTCCCATCTTCTACTCTATACACTGCACTTGCTATTTGAATGATTGGAAGTCCTGTAGGTTCATATCCATCGATTTCTCCTACATGCATACCTACTTGTTTCCAACGTACATATACTTTACTTCCTTGTACTAAAAATTCTTGAATTTCTAAAGAAAAGTTACCATATACTTCAATCATCTCTCTTACATGTTCAGCATAATCTTCAGGTGTTCTGCAAACTGTTTGTTCTTCTTCAGATACAATTTGATGTGCCAATACTTTTTCTGCCATTAATTGATTTGAAAAGTCAGGATTATTCCCCGAACGTACTTCATCAAAAAATTTTCTAACAATTTGTTCTGGCGTCATTTAAAAACCCCCTTATTAAGAAATCCAATGCTAATCATATCATAGTTTATTTTAATCTACCTATTAAAGTAAACTGATTCATGTGTACAATAACAAGACGAAATCTCTTCTTTCTTAAGAAATCCCAATTGTTTCCCCTGAAAATTCACTATACTAATTATCTACTTCTTCACCGCATGCATATACTGCACCGTCTCAAAAGCTTTCAAATAATCATTTCTTCCTTCAAAATATAATTTATTTATGTCCTCTGGTGATAAGTGCTCATAAATGAGTAAACCCGACTTCTCTAACAATGCTTCCATTTCGCGATAAGAATAACATGACTTCATCGGTTCTCCGCCTACCGCTGCCATTTTCACCATATTTTCAACTCGGTTAGACAACCCTTTTTCCGTAAATAGGTTTTCATCGGGATAATCAAAAACAATAGAACTACCTGCTGGAACCATCTCGAATAAACACTCTATTAAACTAGCAAGTTCCTCTTTCGTTAAATAGTACGAAACGCCTAACAGACTAAAGAACGTTTTTTTATGTTCAAATCCTTCATTCCGTAACTGTTCATAGGAAATCCCTTTCGTAAAATCCATCGAAACAAAATGAAGGTGATTTGGAACTTCAAGTTCTGCTTCTTTTATTCTCTCCTTCTTAAACTGCTGCGTAGAAGGATGATCCACTTCAAATATTTCTATTTTATTCTCTAACTCTCGGTGTCTAAAACTGAACGTATCTAAGCCCGCACCGAGTATAACGTATTGTTTCGCTCCCAGTGTAATTTCGTGTAGTAATACTCTTTCACAATATGCCGCACGTGCTAAAGGTGTTGGTGATAATTGAACTTGTGTAATCCACTTTAATATTTCGTTTGGATCATCTTGAAACTGCTTTGCAATGCCTTTATTGAAAAAATGTATTCCTTGAATCATGTTCGTTTCAATTTCGTTACGTTCTTTTGGCGATATGAATTCTTTAGCTATATAATCATCAAAAATTTTAGAACTATCAAATTCACTATGGTATGCCCTGCTGAAAGCTGATACTAACGACGTTACACTTGCTTCACCTTGTTTCATGCACATACACTCCTTCATCTTCACAACAAAAATAGGGTCCCCCTGGCCAGGAGAACCCTATTATACACATTATTTTTATATTGGTAAATTATAGCATAAATAAGTTTTTTTGTCAAGTTTTTAGCCCTCCTTAACACTTCGAAAAATTGTATGTTTTCAAGAGGAAAATTGAAATTACATACACAATATTCCTATTTTAATGAACAGGTCCTTTTGAAAAAAAGAAAAACACTCTGAGGTGTCTTTCTTATACTTCATTTTTCACTAAAATAAATATTAAAAATTCTAAATTATTCACCCATTCTTTTTTTAGCAGTATTAGTATCTTGAGATACTGGTATGTGTTCGGTAGCTATAGCTAAACCTATTTTTGGCATATTAACATAGATTGCTTCAGAAGCACCTTTTTCTATTTGATAGGTTTCATGAAATACACCGACACTCCCATTATCTTTAATCTTATTGTTGTATGATTTCCAAGCATATGAATGGTTTTTTCCGTGAGCGTAGTTTACTAACTCATCGAATCCTTTCCAGTATTGAATTAAGATTACTTTTCTCCAACTAAATAAAAATTCTGTATGTAAGAAACCCCATTGTGGGTTTTGATACAATTCTTTAATCATAGGTCCCATAGCGTTAAAAACTGGTATCCACTTCCAAAATTTTAATAGGTTATTAATACGCATACCAATAATAAAAACAACAAATTTTTTATCCTTGCTATTGGCTATATGCCTGCCGTTAAAAATTTTAGCTCCCACTTTAATCCCCCTTTTTTACTGAACATAAATAATGTGCAGCTCCCAAATAAACCATAACATTTTCCCATGCATTTTCCAATTAATTTAACATAGATTATGAAAGGCTGCACTTAACAATAAAAGGTATACGTTTCCCATCTTTTTTATTATTAACAGCTATTATTAATAGTTACTCTAAATCTCCTTTTCACCAGGAACATTCCCTTACTTCAGGGATTTTTAAAGCTTCAAGTAATTATTCCTTATGCTTCACTTCAAGAGAAATAAACGAAATTAAATTCCCTTCCATATACATATTTCAATAATGATAGTATTGCTTGCCTCTTTCTAAACAGAATATTTTTAGTTCATTTGAATTAGGACAACATCACAATCCTTCATTTTCACAACAAAAATAAGGTCCTCCTGACTAGGAGAACCTTATTTCACACTTTTTTAATATTGGTAAATTACATAATAAATAAGTTTATTTGTAAAATTTTCAGCCCACTACCACTCCGACACTTTGCATATTCTCTGGCAGGAAAATTGTCGATTCACACCGAACATTCCTGATTATAACAATACTTATGGAGGCCAATATGAAAAGATTAGTCATCATCACAGTAGGAAAAACACACAGCGGAAAAACTACATTTGCAAAAGCATTAGAAAAAGAGTTACCGCACTCTTTCGTTATGGATCAAGATAACCAAGCCGAATTTATTAACACGCATTATGAAAAATTACAGCCGACTAAGGGCCCTAATACATTTAAGCATGGTCTTTCAAAATTCATCGTTGATTATGCAAAAGAATATACAAATTTACACCTTATCATTTGTAATTCCAATCGCAGTAAAAACGGAAGATTATATTTACTAAACGAATTATTTCCACAAAACGAATATGTACGTATATTAGTACATTTTGACATCCCAGATGATGTACTTTATGAAAGAGTGGCTCAAAGCACGCGAAGTACAAATATTTTTAGAGGTAACTATTCCAGCTTCAAAGAAGTTCTCAATCGCCAACAGGCTGAATCCCTTCATGAAGATGTAGTAGATCCTGTAGAAAACGAGGCTGATTATTTGTTTGTTATTCGCAATAATAAAGATGTAAACTCTACTATCGAAGAAATTGTTCATCTTGCTGAAGATTTATCCCCTATCCAAAAATAAGAGACTATAAGAATTACATAATCACAGATTATTATGCAAATACTTCCTCTAAGCGCCGAACATGGTATATAATGATATAATAATCTGCTTTTATATGCTCAATTTTACACAATAGAGTTTATTCATAGGAAAGAGGTACAAAAATATGAAAACAAAACAAACAATCGCTGCGTCTACACTAGCTTTAGCAATGATTGCGGGTTCTACCCCTACTCATGCAGAAGTAAATGATGCTACTCCCCAGCAAAGTACTGGAGATCGATTAGCTGAAATTAAGCAACAGAAACAAGAGTTAGATGCGAAATTGCAGCAACACAAAGAAAATGTGGATCAAACATTAAATGAACTTAACCAAGTTAAGGAAAATGTTGATACAAAGGTTAATGAACTACATGAACGTAAACAAGTTGCAGATGAAAAAATCGGCGAGATTAAGCAACAGAAACAAGAGTTAGATACAAAACTTCAGCAAGATAAACAGATTGCTGCGGATAAAATTGCTGAAATTAAAGAGCATAAAAAACAAGTAGTTGACAAAGTCGCTGAAATTAAAGAGCATAAGCAAAATATCGATACAAAGGTTAATGAGCTTAAGGAACATAAACAAACTGTCGATGAAAAAGTGAATGAAATTAAGCAGCATAAAGAAAACATCGATCAAAAGGTTAATGAACTTAAGGAAGTAAAAAAACAAGTAGATGAAAAATTAACCGAGTTAAAGAAAGCGAAACAAACTGCTGAGGACAAACTTGCTGAAATTAAAGAAAACAAGCCGAATACAGGTAACACGTTAGAAGAACTGAAGAAAATCAAACAAAATTTAGATAGTCTTTCAGCTAACTTAGAACTAGCTAAACAAGATGTGAAAAACAAACTAGCTGAGTTACAAGAGGCTAGACAGGATTTAATAAATAAAATAAATGAAATTAAACAAGCAAAACAAACTGTTTCAGACGATTTAACAAAGAAAAAACAAGACCTAGATATTAAAATAAACGACTTTAAACATACTGAGAAGAAAATTGACGACAAATTAGCTGAGTTACATACAACGAAGCAAAATGTAGATAACAAAATTAATGAAGTATCACAGCCTAAACAAACGACAGCGGATAATAACAATACTACTGTTCCAGCGAAAAACAATACTAGAGAACTTCCTAACGCTGGTAGTGAGCAATCAAATAATATGGCTTTAGGAATGTTATCTATTCTAGGTGGACTTTTATTAGTAACACGCAATAAAATTAAAACGCTATTCTCAAAATAATGCTATTATAACTACCTTAAATTATTAATAAAAAGGACAACAGCGTTTATATGCACTGTTGTCTTTTTTCATTGTTTAATTTTGTATTAACTGTCCATCTCTAAGCGTCAATATACGATCACATACATCAAGCATTCTTTCATCATGTGTAATCATAATTGCTGCTTTTTGACTTTCTTTCACTTCCCGTTTCATCATTTCAACAACTTCACGTGCACGTTTTGAATCTAAGCTTGCAGTCGGTTCATCCGCTAATATTAAATCTGGATTGTTCATGAACGCACGAGCGATTGCTACCCTTTGTTTTTCCCCACCAGATAGTTGATTTGGATAATGATTTTTTCTTTCTCCTAATCCAAATGCTGCTAATAAGTGATCTGCACGCTTTTCAGATTCTTGTTTGTTATCTTTTTTAAGCTTTGCAATATAAAGCAATTGTTCTTTTACATTTAAATATGGAACAAGATTTGCGAATTGGAAAATGAAGCCGATTTTTTTCAAACGAATGTCTGTCATTTCCTTTTCTGATAACTTCGTAATATTTTGTTCACGAATGTAAATATCCCCTTTTGATGGTGATAATAAAGCACCCGCGATTGATAATAACGTACTTTTCCCTGATCCAGAAGGACCGACGATTCCGATAAACTCTCCAGCTTTCACATCAAGCGATATCGGATGAAGGGCCGTTACTTCAGTATTCCCTTCTCCGTACACTTTACTTACATTGTCTAATTTTAATAATGAAGTCATTACATCCCGCCTCCAATTGCTTCTAATGCATCAACTTTTAATACTTGATATAACGAAATAAGTGTTCCTAAAATACTAATTACGATAAAGATTGCTGCATATTGTGCAATCATCGGTGTTGTTAATAAGAACGGCATACCTGCTGGTAAAATTTGTTCTAACCCTTGTACAAGAACAATACTGATTATCATCGCCACAACTGATAAGAATAACGCCTGTACGACTAAGCTATTTGCTAAATAAGTGTTCTTTGTACCGATTGCTTTTAATACACCTAATTGCTGTGTTTTTTGTAATGTAATTACGTAGAAGAATACACCAATTAGTAACGCAGCGATAACAAGTAAGAACGCAATGATCATCGTCAATGTTCCTTGTTCTTCTTTAAATCCTGGAATACTTTGTAATACTTCTTTTTTGTCGATAACATGTGCATTTTTAATGTCTTTATCTGTATTAAGTGCAATTGCACTATAATCTTTTTGGTTTGGTTGTGAAATAGCGCTCCATACATCTTCATTTACATAAACGACTGGTGTATGGCTAAACATTTGATCTTTCGTAAATCCAACGATTGTAAATTCTTTCTTTGAAACAGGATCAATAATTGTATCCCCAATATCGATTCCTTTTTCTTTAATTGATTCATCAGCAACCATTTCATTGTTTGCTGTACCTAATTTCTCACCTTCTACAATTTTTGGTTCTAAAAATGAATCGCGTTCACTTGAGAAAATAGCGACATCAACTTTTTTCGAACTATCTTTCTTTTCATAAGTTGAAATTTTTACACGAAACGGAACAGCCTCTTTCTCGCCTACTTGATTTACTACACTATCTACATCATCTTGCTTAATTTGTGAACGAAGTAATTTATTTTCCGCATCATCTGCTAAAACGAACTTATTTGCCTCCATATTTTGAATCGATGAAGCATTATCATATGATAATCCGTTTGCTAATCCTGAAATCACAAGGACTAAAAATGATAATAACACCATAATAAGTCCGATTAATCCGTATCTTAATTTTGATTGTTTCAATTCACGCAGAGCTAAAAACATTTCGCTCGCTCCTTCCTCTTACTTTCTATGCACTAATAATAAAAAAGAATTATGAACGGAATATGAACAGAAGATTACATTACAAAGATTAAATTTTCTGAAAGTATTGAAAATAAATAATATCCTTGATACAATTCAGGCAAATAATCTTGACCGAGTAATTTAATTTGAGGAGTTGATCATTTTGAAGCCCATGTTAACACTAACTACTTATAGCCAACTAAAAGCAATAAGCGATCCACTACGTGTCGAAATGATGATGCGTCTATGCGAACGTCCTTATACGGGACAACTACTATCTGAGAAATTCGGCATTTCAAGGGCGAAAATTCATTATCATTTAAAAGAATTAGAGAAAAATGGTTTTATAGAAATCGTTTATACAGAAGAAAAGAATGGCATCGTTCAAAAATTTTATCAATCTGTCGCTAAAGGCTTCACCCCTGCCGCAGATCTATTACCTCATTTAGAATTATTAAGCGAATCAGGTCGCCAAATCTTTTTACAAATGACGGAAATGACGAAAGGCCATATTCTCGCTGCACCAGAAGAAGCTTTTACATTACGAAAAGTAAGTGAAAATCCAGCTGAGTGGAATTACGTTTCATCCTGCTGGGAGTTTGATGCCACGCCAGACCAATTTCAAGTGTGGGTGAAAAAGTTTTATGAATTGATGGCTGAATTAAACGAGATCACAAAAGACGCGGAGAAAGATCCAAATAGTAAATCTTATTACATTTCTACTACTGCACTACAAATCGACGAACGAGCAATGCAGCGATTTGTAAAAAAAGAAGAAAAATCGTAATACGATTTTTTTTTACATCAACGGTCAATTTTATTTTACCGATTAAATTTATTTCAAAGGAGTAGATAAAGTGGACATATTAAAAAACCGGAATTTCCTCTTACTATTTTTAGGGAGAATTTTTACAAACATCGGAGATAGCTTATATTATGTAGCAGCGATGTGGCTCGTATATAAACTGAGTGGTAATCCTTTTTATTCTGGATTAGCAGGTTTTCTTACGTTATTACCTTCTGCACTTCAATTTCTTACTGGTCCATTCGTTGATAGATGGTCAATTAAAAACACCCTCGTTATCACACAAGTTTTGCAATGCATTCTTATATTAATCATTCCTATTACACACTACTTCGACCTATTAACAGTCCAACTACTACTCATCATTATGCCAATCGTAGCCTTTATCGAACAATTCGCCTATCCCGCACAATCAAAAGCTTTACCACTTCTACTGAATAAAACACAATTATTAAAAGGAAACTCACTCTTTTCATTTGCGTATCAAGGCATTGATTTAATTTGTACGACTCTTTCTGGAATATTAGTAGCACTATTTGGCGCAATTACTTTATATGTAATCGACTCCTTTACATTCGCGATTACTACCCTTTTGTTCTTTTCATTAAAAATGCCGAAACAAGCAGAAACCAATACATCGCTATCAACTAAACAATATTTCTCTGATTTAAAAGAAGGTTTTTCAATCGTCTTTCGTTCATTAATGGGTGCCTTCTTAATCGGTTCAGTTGTTGCCAATTTTTCTATCGGAATGACGATGGCAATACTTCCTTCTTTCGCTGACTCTTTAGGCGGTGTGAAATTATACGGCTTCTTTTTAGCCGCTATATCAGCAGGTAGTTTATTTGGAGCATTATTCAGTTCATGGGTTGGTAAACGTAATGTTGGCCGTGTTTCCATTATTAGCTTTGCGGCTGGCGCTTTCTTTTGGTTTCTCTCTACGATTGTACCGTTTCAATGGTTATCCATTTTTTTATTTGGCCTAGCTTGGATACCAATTGGTGCCACCAACATATTATTTGCGACAATTAGTCAAATTGTAATTCCAAATCAATATATTGGACGCATCAACTCAGTCATGCGAAGTATGGGCACAATCGCTATGCCATTCGGCTCTTTAATCGGCGGATACACTGCAAATGTATTTAGTAGCCAACTCATTTTCGCGCCCGCTAGCATCGGGATTTTATTCATTTCTCTCGTATGGCTACTTCATCCGAAATTACGGGCATTGCCGAAAGCTGATGAAATTACAGCGGATACTTTTGGGGTTCGGTTTAAGGAAGAGTGTGGGAAAGGTGCGGCTTTATAGCAAAACAAGCATAACCCCGTTCTAAATTTAGAACGGGGTTATGCTTGGATGTAAGTTTTATTCAATAATAACGCTCTTTAATAGAACGAACTAGAATGTTCAATCAACGATTTGCTGGCCAAGACCCCTGCATTTTCCTTAATTGAATAATTTGGCCCGTATGATAAGCATCATGAAACATGATGTCCAGTAATTTCCCCTCAAGTGAATTTTGTTCCAGCTCTTTTTCGGAAATTGCACTCAACACCTGTCTTAAATTACGTTGAGCATTTTCAGAACGGTCAACGACTTCCTTCCATTCCTTATCATCATTAGATTGATTGGTAAGATTGAAGGTTTCATCGCCGTCGAGATTATGCTTCCATTCACGGCCTTCCAAGTTTGCCGCAAGTCTCTCTTTATAATAAATGAGATGATTAACATTCTCCCAAATGGTATTCGTTTCCTCTCCAGATGGTTTCCACATAGCCTGTTCGGCTGTAAGTCCTTCTATAGCATGTTTAAACGGTGCATACCAACTCTCTTTATCGAATGTTGAATCTAATGCGTTTAAAAACAAGTCAACTCGTTTCAAAGTAATCTCCTCCCTAAATAGTTACAGATCTCATCAAACCCTTAGAACTCTGTAGAGATTCTATATTTTCAAATAAACTTCCTGCTAATCTTATTCCACAAACTAGTCCAATTATAAAATAGACTGACTCGCATTTTTTCACTTTACACGTAGACTAACGAATAAAAAAGAAGAGGCCGTTCCAAACAGCCTCTTCCCTTGCATTTATTTAGGGAGCTCAACCCGAACAGTCGTCCCTTCCCCTTTCGTACTAAATACGGAAACTGTCCCTTGATGCAGTTCCACAATCTTCTGCACAATCGATAATCCTAAACCACTACCTTCTACGTTTCTTGCTCTTGCTGTATCTACTTTGTAAAAACGATCAAATATACGGTCCATTTCTTCTCTTTCCATACCAATTCCGTTGTCTGATATAGAGATCATCACGCTTGACTCGAATTCTTCTACAACAAATTCAATCGTTCCACCGTCGTTTGAAAACTTAATGCTATTCGTAAAGATGTTACTCCATACTTGATGAAGTAAGTTTTCATCACCCTGTATTGTAATATCCGGCACATCAAATTCAACGGCGATATCTTTTTCACGCCATTTCCATTCAAGCATAAAAATAACGTCTTTAATTTGCTTTTGTAAGTGAAACTCTTTAATTTGTAGAACTTTCTCTTCTTTATCTAATGAAGCTAGCGTAAGTAACTGTTTACATAAACTAGACATTCGCTTACTTTCGCCCTCAATAATTCGTAAGTAATGATTTCTTTCTTCTTCACTCATCTTTTCTGTTTGCAATGTTTTCGAAAAACCTTGTATAGAAGAAAGCGGTGATTGAAATTCATGCGAGACGTTCGATACGAATTCCTGTCTCATTTCATCCAATTCTTTTATACTTTTCGTCATCTTTTGAAAGTTTGTAGATAACGTACCAATTTCATCTTTTCTTTTTACGTCCAATTCAATTTCATATTCACCACTCGCAATTTTTTGCGTAGCCTTCGTAAATTTACGAATTGGACGAACGATATAACCTGCTGCAATCGCTATAAAAATAATGCTTAATAACACGATAAAACCAAGTAATACCGCTAAGAAAATTCGCATCTCGCCAAATTGGTTTTGAATGTCAGGACGAATAAATAAAGCGTACTGTTTATCACCGTGCTGCACCGGTACACCGACACTATTTATTAATTCATTATCGAAAAAACCAGTAATAAATAGGCGGGTCGGATATGTGGAAACGCCATTAAATGTTTCGCCTTGCAATACTTTATGAACAGTATCATCACTAATTGTCGTCTTACGAAACGCATTACCGATACGTTTTCCATTCTTTTGGTCATCGACAATATAAATTTCATATCCTAATTTCGCAATTGACTGTAAATATGCCTCTTTATTCTCTTCACTTTGCTTTTCATATAATGATTTTACTTCCTCAGCATACATTAAAATCTTTTCACTATTGTACGGTTTTAACTTCACCTGATAATATACATTTGTTAATAAAAAGCCAATTATACTACTAAGTAGCATAATCCCAACCGTCATAAAAACAAATCTAGAATACAATGATTTCATCTTATTTCAACTCCAACTTATAACCTAGCCCGCGCACTGTTTTAATTTGAAAATCATCTGTTCGTTTTGAGAAACGATCTCTCAGTCTCTTCACATGAACGTCGACTGTTCGTTCGTCCCCTTCAAAATCCATCCCCCACACTAATTCAATTAGCTCTTCTCTTGAAAATGTTCTTCCAGGATAACTAGCAAGTTGTGATAATAATTCAAATTCCTTCAGCGGTAGTAAAATCGTTTGACCGTTACACTTTACTTCAACACCTTTACGATCAATTGTCGTTCCGTGAAGTGTAATAATGTCAGCGCTCAGCATTTGATAACGGCGTAATAAAGCTTTCATACGAAAAATCACTTCAGCTGGTTCAAACGGTTTTACAATATAATCATCCGTACCAGAAACGAACCCTTTTTCTTTATCGACTAGCTGATCTTTTGCAGTTAATAAAATCACCGGTATATCATGATACTTCCGGATTTCTTCACATAACGTATAGCCATCCACAAACGGCATCATAATGTCCACTATCGCAAGATGAATATTTTCCTTCTCTAACACGCCTTGCGCTACCTTTCCATCTTCCGCTTCAAAAACTTTAAACCCCTCTTTTTGTAAATGGTAATGTAATAACTCTCTAATATGCTTATCATCATCAGCTAATAAAATATGTATCATCTTCATTAAACCCTCTCTCGTTCATCCTTCTACATCCTTACATTAAGAAACAATTGTACTTTTTGCAAGAAAAAGAAAAACAATTACAGCATTAATTTTTTCATGGCAATGAGCTAAATTTTAAAATCCATTAAGTGAAATTATTGAGGTTATCAAAGATACTACGCATTAGAACCACAATACAGTACAACAGATTGTATGATAATGTAGCTTTGGAATAAAGGTTCATAAATAATACCTACAAGCCAATATTTTACGATAAATAAAAAGAATCCATTTTGAAATAGATTGATATGCTCCCCATTAGGTAGACAGATAAAAAATAAAAATCTGTTTATCTAAGGGGAGTATTTTTTATGG
>NZ_MACH01000099.1 GCF_001884065.1 Bacillus proteolyticus | reverse complement strand
TTGGTTTATCTGGATCCGTTGGTGGATCTACTGGCGGATCTACCGGCGGTTTTGGTTTATCTGGATCCGTTGGTTTCGGTTTTTCTGTCCCTGTATTTTCCGTATTACCATTCTCACCTTCCGGTGTAACTGGTGGATTCACAATTTCATCTAGTTTCTTCTCTGGTGGAAGAATATCTCCTATACTCGCTACTGACGAATCAATATTTTGATCGCCAAACGCAAAATGATCTCCGTTCACGATTACTTGTGGCTTATTATCTGTAATAGCTGCAATCACACTATCTTTCGTCGTATCTTGAAGCGTTTTATCCGTTGCTTCTTTATCAAAGAGTGCTAGGACACGAGAAGTAGTTTCATCTCCATTTTGAAGATTACTTACAATGGATTTTTCTTTGAAATTAATTTTTGATTTATCAATCTCATCTAGTACATAAGCAACTTCATTATCTTTACTTTGAATTGCGTTCTCTGTAATTGCTTCAAAATCTTGTTTGTTCAGATTTTCTTTCTTTTCCTCTGGCTTATTCTTATCTTCCTTTTTTGTAATAGCTGGCTTACTTTTTGATGATTCCTTACTTCCAAACAAACTGCACCCTGTAGTGCCCAATATCAATGAACCACCAAGAAAAACAATTCCCATTTTTTTGTACAGATTCTCATAATTTAATGGCATGTTATTTTTTCCCCCTTAGATGTCCTTTAGATCTTTATCAATTTTTTCAATCTTAGTTTTCTTTTCCTCTTCACTTATCGTAGATTGTTGAACATCTCGTTTTTCTAATTCTTTGACCTCCTTCATCAAGTTTTTATTTCCTTGTGTTTTGGCAAAAGAATAACACTCTTCATATTTTTTTAGATTTACAAAAGCTTCAACGATGAGCTTTTCACGTCTACCATCCATATTGACTTTCCCTTTAAGCTTGATTACCTCCTCATATTTCTTATTAAGCGCTGCCTTTTCAAAGTCGATTACATCATTTTTGACATCAATTTCATTGATTTTATTCATGTTGTCTATCCCGATAAAATAAGCAACCACACTTTCTGCAAATTTCGGCTCATATTGTAATGCCTTATTTGCCCTTCCATTTAATAAATAAGTAAATAAAACTGCCTTCTGACTATCTTTATCTAATTCAGTGTAATTGACCTTATCAAAGTATTTAACGGCTTCTCCATACTGTTGAATGGCTGCCTGTTGTAATCCTTTTACTACATATTGTTCCGAGCCAGCATTTGCACTTGAAACTGGATTGGAAGAGAATAGCTTAAAGGCAAATATGGCACCAGCACCAATTAACACCACACTTCCTATGACACTCGCAATCATCTTGAATCCTTTTCTATTTTCCTTTCCAGGCTTTACTTGTGTTTTCACTTCATCCGATGGACTATAGGAGGGTTCCTCCTTTCTTTCTGATAATTCTTCTTGATATTCATATTCTTCATGAAAAGGAGAATCATTGATTTCCCTTTCTAACGTTTCTAACAGCTCCTTCTTTTGTTCCTCTTGTTCTGGATCTAATTGCATCACATTCATTTTTTTAGAAATGTGATCAAAAATGTGAACTGCATAACCAGAACCGAGTGATAATGTACCATTATAGATTTCATTAGAATGACCATCTTTCAAATCAAAATCAATATGTTCTTGTCTCCCAGCTTCTCTATAAACACGCTCTAATCGTTTGGTTAAGGTATAAGCTTCATGAAACGAATATTGCTTACCTGACTCAATTTCTGTTCCATTACTACTATTAAAAATGACAAACATGGCTTCTCCTTTCTCACATTTACTTTAAATCCCATGAAAAAAGGCAACAAAAAAAGCCATACCCTTTGCATAGCTTCCTCATTGCCCTATTCATATTTATTCACTATTTCATCCAAAGAAATGGAAATAAGATTTGACCAAATTTAACATTACTATTTACGCTCTCTGCTAAGTATTGGCATCCCATTACGATAACAAGTCCGGCTGCCCCACCAATAAACCACCAAATACATTTATGTCTTCCACGCTCACCGCCCCAAATTAAAAGATAAGCGCCCCAACAAAAAACAATTGCTGTACTCACCATTGCCCCTCTTTGCATCCAAGTAATAAATGAATTACCCGTATTAATTAGACCATCCATCGCATCACCTAACACTAACATTTGAGCAATTGTTTCAAACATATACACTCACTCCCTTTTCATATTTAGATTCTTATACATTACTAAGCTGACTTGACTCATTCGGCTTGCTGTCTTCTTTTACTTCTGTTGGTGTTGCCTTATAAGCTTGTAAAGCTTTCATTACTAAATCTTGATTTTCTTCAATACATTTCTGATGATGTAAATGAAGCCAATGGTTATAATCCTGACCATTGGCTTTTAATAGGTTTGCTACCATATCTTTTTCTTTTTTTAATTCCCTTTGTGTAATCGCCACTGTATCACCACCTTTCAATGATTATGTGATTACTTCTGATATGTCTCTTTGCAACTTTTAACAAAATAGGTAACTTCTTTTTCAAGTTCTGACTCTTTAAATGTAGAAAAATCAATATCTTTTTTCAATTTTCCTTTTTCATAATAAGCAAGGGCATCTCTTCTTTGTGATAAGCCCCAATCATAAGGGTTGCTTGAACCTAGTACATCTTCACGCTTTTCATTCAATTCTCGTATCTGAACTTTTTCTTGCTGCGCTGCTTTTTTTATAATATGAAGCCAATTCTCTCTTTTCTTCTTAGTGGAATTTAGCATAACAAAACCTGTTCCATCCTCACTCATAAATTTCTTCATTTCTAACGGACTAAGTTCCATTACTTCCCCTTTTCCCGAACCAAAGACAAATGTTGAACCAATACCAATTGCAATTAATAGTCCAACAACAGCGGAAATGATCCACCCTTTACGACTCATATTTGTTCCTCCCTCTGCCATATTTTTATAAGCGATTTTGAAGTGTGATGAGACACATTTAAACTTCAACATCTGTCTTTATTTTATAGCATTTATAGGAAAATGGGATAGAAAATGGAAATATCATTTATGGCTGGAATGACGAACCCTGTATTGGCATGCGTATAGAAACTAACCCCGACCTAGCTTCTATATGCCCAATACCGCACTACGTTTTTGGCGTGAACGTAGGACCTTATGTATCTACTGTTTGTGATGTTCGTCGCTTCTTCAGAATGTCAACATGGGATATTCCTCACGATTACTGACACAAACAGATCTTTGATACAATGTATTTCCCAGTGGTCACAGATGAGTTTTACGATCTTACTCATCCAACGATAATCGTATACCTACCCCCTCTAGTGACCTTTTGAAGGGAGGCACGCATATATATTTGCCGTATATCATCCTTCTACATCACTACTTTAAGGAAGGAAGACATACGCAATATATATCTAAATTGTCAAAGAGCAAATTACTTTGTGCTATGTTCTCAGCACACTTCAAAATCGCTTTTTTTATTTACACTTTTGTTTTACAGCTACTAATTCCGCTTTTTTATTTTTCCGCTTGGCAATTAAATTTTGATGTTCATCTCTAACCGAACGCACTTGATAATAAATTTGAGCTACCTTTTCGATGCTTCCTGTGGTATTTTCAATTGCGATGGCACCTTTCAGTTCGTATGTTTTTCCATCAAAAGTTTTGACACTATGAGCTTGTGATGCGGCAATATCATAGAATGTGAGCCTTTGTTCTTTTCCCATATGAACGCCTCCTATTTTTGATAAAGAAGGGAGAAAAGCGCTTCTCCCATGTCTAGTTTTCTAGCCATCTAGATAGGATGAAATAGTGAACGAGTGCTTTATATCATGCTAAGATTGTTGTGTTATACGAGGTTATGATACGTTGCGCTGCCTCTTTTCCGTATATGTGCTGTAATGCGGATTGAGATTCAACTACGATTGAATGATGAATGTGGTATGTTGCGCTTTCTCTTAAAAACTGCTCCATATGAGGAATTGGGTACAAATCATATTGATGAAATACCAGGTGAATTGGTCTTATATTCTTGCATTCTGTTAGATGTTGAAGAAAGTTCGATAACGCTTCCCCTCTTTCTTCATAAGTGCTTTGTTCTGTTTCTACACGAATATAAACAACTACTTTTTGATACCTATCAATTTGAAGTGTTTCATAACCAACAAATAGATCATGCTTGAGTATGCGATATCCTTGTTTTTGCTTCTCCTTATGTGTATCTTTATAAAACATGCCTTTCGGATCAAAAATAAAAATAAAATTATCAGTTGCCTCGTTCAATCTTTCTATAACCGATCTATAAGCACCAAATCGAGCTTTTATGACACCAGGAATCATATCCCTTCCATCCAGTCCTCTCAGCATTTTAATCATCCTTGTGTACATCTTCGCTACACCTAACATGTACGATGCTCCTCCCTATTTTTTTATCTACTGGCGATTAGAGAAACATCAGTTCTTTAGAAAGCTAGGAACTTTTGCGCCGCCCAATTTCTTCCCCAAGTTCCCCTAAATTTTTCGCTTTACCGACATAGACTCTGGTCACTACCTTTTATCTTCTTTTCGGTTTCATTCTGCTTTTTTACGATTTCTTATTGCAAATACGAATCCTATTGAGACAAGGACGATAAATGCAAAGCCAATCCATTTCAAATGCGGATTCTCAGCTTTCCCTCCCGTTATAGGAAGATTACCTTCTAATTTTTCTACTTTCCCTGATGTTTTTCTGAGTTGCGGTTTTGTAATAATCTGTTGTGGTTTCTCTGATTGTGGTTTAACAATTTTTTTTGTTATCTTTGATTGTTCTCGTGTCTGTGGTATTTGTAGTTGTTCCAGTCTATGTGGAGGGATCTGGTGTAGGTAATGTTGGTTTCTTTTGACCTTTCACCATCCTTTTTAAATTCAAAAGAAAAGGATTCTTCATTAATCAAATATCCGTCTGGTGCAAATGTTTCTTTATATGTGTATTTTCCTGCTAGGAGCTTGTTATTTTCATTCTCAGTAATACTGAAAAGAATTGGAGCCTTCACTAAGATGTAACCAGTTGGTAGGGATTTTTCAATGAATTGATAAAGCTCCCTCATGTATGCAGTTTTCAAAGAATAAAAAACTTAGCATACAATCTTTTTTGAATTTCACTTAAAATTATATTATTCAAAGTTTATCTTTAGATCCTTTTTGCTTTACAATGTAAATACAGAAATTTTTAATCCCTATAGGATTTTTATGCATTAACTTACTCTAGCTTTGCTCGATAATATGTTGGAATAAATAATTTTTCAATTGGTTTCATATAATAATCAGCAATTTTTTGAGCACGTTGAGCTATTGTTCCTTTTTTACCGATTTCAATTTCTTGCAACACACTTTTAGGAATTCTCAAGTCACTTGCAACTTGTTTAATTGTCAGCCCTTTAGCCTCACGTGTTGCTCTTATCGGAGTTACAATTACTAACTTAGAACTATTATGCATTTTATCACCCCCTTATTTGCATTTTAAAACGCTTATAGCGTTCTGTCAATCCCGTTAGGATTAAAAAAATCCCTAATGGATTAGAAAGGTGAAAATTATGGAAAAAAATAATTTTGGAACTAACCTTAAAAAGTTAAGGATATTTAAAAATATGGAGAGAAAAGAACTCGCAGAGTCTTTAAACGTAGCATATAGTACATTAACAAACTGGGAAAACGGTGTAAAAGAACCTGATTTGAAAAACTTTAAAAAGATCGCATCATATTTTGGTGTAAGTACAGATTATCTTTTAAATCATGAAATAGCTGATAATGAATTATTAAGGAAAGGAGAAGATACACAGCAACTAATCGCCAATTTCTCACAAAAGCTATATGAGCAATACATGAGTATTCCAGATCAATATAAACCTAAAGTTGAAGAAGAACTACTTGAGTATATAAATTACTTAAGATTTAAAACCAAAGCGAATTCTGATTCAAATTGAGAGAGTGTGCTTATGAAGACACTCTCTCTTCATCTATGTACTCTCCATTAGTAAAAATATCAGAGATATCGCTATAAATTAAATACAAACTACTATCTTCAGCTTCAAATATTTTTTCAAACCATTCTTTATCAAATTTCTTCATGAATTATTCCCCCTTGAACAATTTTACAAATGATATCTTTGTGAAAAATATCACTATAGTCCTATTTTTTGTTAATTAAAAATAAACAGGACACTTCCAAAAAACACGAAAGACGCTACAAAAAGTAGCGTCTAAAAAATAGAAATTATATCTATATTGTTTAATGCCCTCCTGGATCAGAAACCATGTAGTAAGTTCGTTCTTCTGAATTAACAAGTTTATTATCAGCAATACTGAAAAATATAGTTGAAATACTTAAAAGACATATCATAGCAAATAATCCCTTTTTCATGCTATTTCACCCCTTCTTTTAATAAAGCATCTTTTACAAGTTGAACATAATATAAATTGCCATTCTTTTCAAACTTTTCTAAAGAGTCTTTCATCAAAAGTATATCATCCTTTATCCTTGAAAGGTAATACAATCTAATCGCAGTTAATTTTCCCTCTTCTTGTAGTTTATGAAATATCTCGAGCCCTTTACTCCTATCGCCAAACTTACATTCGTAGTAAGCTAGTTCGCCAATGTCTATATAATCAAAATCAATCTTATCAAGATTATATCCATATTCTATATATAAAAATGCTAAAGTCGTCTTAAAAGCAAAATACTTTTTACTATCCTTGGATACACTCGAACCCTCTAAAGTTTTAATGGCCTCCTTTAAATATGTTTCAGCCTTTAAAATATCATATCCATTCCCTAGCATATAGGATTCTCCTAAACAGCATAATGCTGATGCTTTAATGATTGGAAAGTCAAATTTCGATTCTAATATGTTTTTACATACATGCCTACAATTTTCAATGTCATTTTCTAACAACTTAAGATATGCCATTCTTTCCTTATACTGCATTTCCAGACAGATTTTAATAAATTCATTTTCAACTTTATTCAAATGACTTTCTATTTTTGCTGAAAATACAGTCATAGCTCTATAATTTGGGATGTCATACATTGCAAGTCCATATAATATGTTCAAAATTACTTGGCATTCTTGATTATTAGAAAAATTTTTAGCATCTAACTCGTCTAACAATTCTTGACCAGTTAATTTTCTATTATTTCTTTTATTATATAAATCATAGATGCTTAAATATTTATTTATTCTCTTATAATCTTCTTTCTCATCCGGATCACCTAATTTCCCCTCCTGTATATTACCCAACTTCTTATCAATAATTTTTTGCATTATGGAATATTCACCAGTACACTGGCAATAACCCAAAGCTTTTCGGACATTTAAATCTTTTTCACATAATAGAATAAATTCATCTATTTTTTGTTTTCTTTCATTTCTATTTTCATAGACCTTTTCAATAATAGCTAAAAAAGATTCTAACTTCATTTCAGTTTTTCCAGATAACCCTTCACAAAGTGCAGATTTACTTACTCCTGTCTCTTTTGCCAAGCTTCGAATACTTAAGTTTTTAGCATTTATTGCGTTGTATAATTCATTCATAAATTTTCTCAATATCTGCTCCCCCTTATCAGCACACAAATAACTGTCACGAAATTTTTTAAAATACTTATATGTGTTTCTAAGAAGTCTTTTTTACAAACTATATATATATGGTGGGCATAATCCCCTTTTAATATAGATCATATATCCTTCTATTCACATCCATATTTATACATACATTCTATATTTATACTAGTTTAACATGACATCATAGATTTTCTTTTTTCTATTCAACTAACAAATATTGAGAAAGTTTTTCTTAACAATATTAATTATTAAAACTTATATCCCTATGAAGCTTTGTAGTACTTTGCATAAAAGTAAAATCAGGATAATTTTAATCCTATTGGGATTGATATTTGTATTAAAAGGCTTTAGAATGTAAAGGGATATATTTCAAAAACAATCTTTATAAATGACAATTTAAAATAAAAAAAAACCCACCGCATCTTATTTTCAATTGATCGACAGTTTGGCCGCTGAAATCAATTGAAAATTCCCGAATTGGTAAGGTTTTAATTTACACTATATTATATTTACTTCTTAATCAAGAATAACATAAAGTAAATACTATGTGAATATAAACCTCTACTTTTCCAAAATTATTATTTGTGGTGGAAAAAATAGGAGGTTTTTTCTGTGTTATTGCACAATTTTTTGCTCAGTCGAGCAAAATCCGAATTAAGTCCCAAAATCAAACACTTATCCAAAACACCTGGGGCTATTAATCAAGCAATCAAAAAAGTTACTACTTATATTGATAATATTGTCCTAGAATATGAAGGTGTTACTACAAAGGATTATCTTACCAAACGAAAATATGAAGCCTTAGAAACTGTTTTATCATATTTAGTACAAGAAGGATATTCCCAAGTAAAGCAAGATCACATCAGCAAAAAAGCAGGTATTTCAAAACCAATTATTAACTACGTGTTTAATTGGTTACAAGACTTGGGAGTGTGCCAACAAATTAAAGTACGAAGACATGGTAAAATTGCCCCTTCAATTTACATTTTAACTCTACATAGCAATTATTTAAAAATCATTGAATATTTCAAGATGAAATGGGCTGTAGCAATTGATGTCTGTTCTACTTTCACAAAATTTTTAAAGAAAAAACTCTTTAAAAAAGTTATTGAATCCAAACATGAGGAAAAGAGTACTTTATCTAATGGCATAGATATTTTAAATTTTGGAGAACTAGAAAGATTAAATACTAATTCACAAAATGCTATTGATAGATCACAAGATTTAAATGATTATTTAAGTGAAGATCAAAAAAAGGTATATCGCTATATAACAAGTCAACCAGTGACATATTTAACAGAACAGGACGCTTATACTATAGCCTTAAGAATGCCGAAAAGAATTAATCGTTATCAAAGATGGGATTTTGAAAAATGCGTTGAATGGTTTGAGTATAATCAAGCTGAAATAAGTAATCCTGCTCATTTTATGAAAATGTTCGCTGAAAAGTCTAAACAAAGAACAGAGCGTAACGATTATGAAGCGAAAGAAGCCTTAACTAATATGGAACATGCACAAAAATATGAAAGCAAACTTCCAATTATAGATTGGCTTAATAACAAGAAAATAGATTCCATTCTGCAAAAAATGGGCGCCCTGAAACCCTAAAAAAAACATCTAAAACTTAGCCTTGCTCAAAAATAATATAATTAGCAAGGCTATTTGTCATGTATTCTTATAATCCCCGAGCAACGTACTATTTTCCCATAAAAGGAATTCAAAACACCTCTCAGATCTTATCATTATTTCTCTTTTTCTAAACTATTCATCCATGAAATTTCCATTCGTACGAAACTGAAAATTCTATCATTTACTCATAAATTAACCTTGTAATTTACTAAGGTAAAATCTTGAATCACTTGATACAGCTAGTCTAGCATCTCTAAAATAGATTCTAATGTTTATAATGATTTTATTTTTTAAACAAGATTTAATAACTACAGTATTCTATCCTAAAGGGGAAACATTATAAGTATGTTCTTTATCATTTTCCGACAGAATACTGTTTCTTAATTTTTGTGGTTATTTGGGGAAATATATCAAATTTACAAAAAAAGTAGGGAAGCTTGTGTGTTTTTACAAGCTCCCCTACTTTTTTACGTATCATTTAAGTTATTTTTTAAATAGTTTAGCGAACCATGATTTTTCTTGTTGAGAAGACGCAACTAACTTCTTTGTTTCTTGTATTTCTCGAACCACTTCTAATAACTGCTGATCTCGATTGTTTATTTTTCTATCAATAGTCTTTTGCTGTTCATCAATCTTGTTCGTTAGTGTTTGATTAGTTTGTTCTAAATTGTCTATGCGTTTTAAAAGTTCCATATTCATAGCTTTTTGTTCTTGAAAATATATAGAAACCTCTTTCATACTCTCATACATCGTCTGAATAATTGGTTTCGTTATTTCGTTGTCTTCATCACTCTCTTCTACTACAATATAATCTACATTTTGTTTTAACACCTGTTCTATTATTTCTGGTGGCTCTTGTGCATCTTTCATATTAGCAATTAATTTAAAAAGCTCTAATGCTTCCTGTTCATATCTCAGCGTTCGCCCCTTCGTCCCAGCGACGGTTGGCAAGTATGGTTTGAATTGATCCCGCCAGGCCTGAAGGGTTGTCCGTGGCTTCCCAAGCATCCTTGCTATATCTGCAAGGGAATATGTTTTCTTATAAGGTTCTTCCCTATCCATTCCATCGTCCTCCCCTCATCGTCATTTGTTGTTATCGATGTCCGACACGTTGTCTTTACATTGTTATTGATTATCATCCATGTCGGTCATGTTGTCATTATATTGTTATTGACCATCATCCATGTTTGTCGTGTTGTCATTACATTGTTGTTGACCATCATTCATGTCGGTCATGTTGCTATTTTACTGTTATTCATCATCATTTATGTTCGACATGTCGGCGTCTAACTGTTATGTGTTTAATTCGTTTGAAAGAAGGTATTTCCTTGTTTATTTTGAATTTTTTAAGTATATAGGTTAATTAAATAATAAGTACGATTCAAGTCGTATCTATTATTTAAAATGTTCTTATTTTTGATTAAATGCGCTAAAGCATAATCAAAAGTAGCACTTAAGTCGTACTTAATGTATAAAGGAGGAATTATAAATGAAAATTGGAAGAAAAGTAGCGGATTTCGGAAATAGTTTTAATAATTTCATGGTTGATGGTTATTATATTGAACTTGCAACGAATGTAGTTAAGATTTCAAAGAAACAAGCTGAGGATTTACTTGTTGATCGTATTTCTAAACCAGAAGATTTACTGGATAGATTACTAATTTCCACTGAAATCGAAGGTGAAGAGTCTTACTATTTAGTTGGGCAATTGGCTGAAGATAATCAGTTAGCAAACTCACATGTAAATAAGATGCACGATAAAATAAATAGTCCTATCCCATACGTATGCTTTTTAGGAGCAATTGCATATTATCATGCCCTTAATGCTGATCAAGAAGATAATGAAGTTGAAATTGAACACATGAGTATGATGCTTCCAATTTGGCTTTTAAAACGCGAAGAGAAATTTAGCATTGCCCATAAAAAAATGGAAGAAAGATTTATTGGTGAACATAAAGTTAAAGTGTTAACACCAGGAATGGAGAAAGAACTAACTATTACAGTCAATTCAGCAAAATGTAGAAATGAATCGGAAGTTGCTAGACATTCTTTAAAATATAAAATGGTTTCAAAAGATCAGAATACAAATGTAATTAGTATTGAAAAGCGATATGAATCTGAGAGATTCGATGACTATGAAGTAGTTTTAACTGACATTGGTGGCGGTTCTACAGATGCTGTGCGATTAGGTAAAGGGCTTACTACACCTAAGCACAGAGATTCTTTCCAAGTTATCGATATTGAGCCATTCTTGGGATACCTAGAACGCTTTAGAAAAGAAAAATTGATTCAATACTTTAAGGATCTAAGAACATTAGAGAAATTTATAGTTAATAAATATAAAGTACAAAAGTATGTACTATCGAATGAAAATACTGGTGAAGAATATGATTTTACAAATGAAATTGTAGAGGCACTGAAAGAATATGCAAGAATTTTAGTTGCTAAAATTCTTGATGTATTCATCCCATCTAGTACGAATACAGTATTGAAATTCATTTATATCGGAGGCGAAGCACCCGTTTTAGAACCATACATCCGTCTCGCTTTATTGAATCATATGTCTGAAATGGCTGCTAAAAACAATCACTTCTTCTTGAACGATATTATTCAAAATAGCGACAAAGAAGTATTTGCTCCAACTTCACGTACAATTAATCTAACTGCATTAGAATTAAAAGTAATTGATGAAATGAAGAGACAGCTAGCTTAAAATAAAAGGACGTGCTGATAATGGCTACAAATAGAAAAATGGCATTACATGCTGATAATATGCCTGAAGATGTATATAGGATCCTTAATGAAAAAGCTAATAGTAGACAATTAACAGCATTTATTGTTGAACTGGTACAAAATGAAAAACGCTATGAGCAACTACTGCAGAAATTAGATACTGTAGAACAGAGATTACATCTTTTAGATACAGTCGAAAATAAATTGGATCTTCTACTTACTAATGGATTTGTTCCCGCACAGAGACAGGAAGATTTTAAAACAGAGGAGCCTGTTCTCCAAGAAGGTAAAATTATTGACGCTAAGGAAGTACTTGGTGGTATTTCTGAAGAAGATAACGAAGAGATTGATTTCTAACTTATAAAAAGACCTTTAGGTGCCATCCTGAAGGTCTTCTTGTTTACTTAAATAGTAGAGGGATTACCTCTTTATCGTCAGGAAAAACATTTTGAACGAATGGGGATCTTCTTATCACGACAAACGATGGGAAATTGGTTATTATATGGGGCTGATCGATGGTTAGTGACTTTGTATGAAAGGATGCATAAACACCTACTTACTCGAACCATTCTTCATGCGGACGAAACAACCTTCCAAGTTTTACGCGAACCTGGGCGGGCCGCAACAACGAAGTCCTATCTGTGGCTATATCGTACAGGACAAGAGGATATCCCTATTGTTCTCTATGACTATCAACCTACAAGAGCAGGCGAACATTCGAAACGTTTTTTAACTGGTTTTGAAGGATATTTACAGGTAGATGGATATAGTGGGTATCATCAAGTACCGGATGTCACCCTTGTCGGATGTTGGGCGCATGCGAGACGAAAGTTTGATGAAGCCTTAAAAGCTTTACCTGAATCACAGAAGGGGAAAAAAGTGAAGGCGAGCGAAGGCTTACACTTCTGTAATCAACTCTATTCGATTGAAAGAAAGCTCAAACACGTCAATCCTACCGAGCGATATAGGCAGAGACTTGAAAAAAGCAGGCCCATTCTGGACCTTTTTTCTGCATGGCTTCATGAACAGAAAGATTGTGTTTTACCAAAAAGTGCGCTAGGAAAAGCCATCACTTATTGTTTGAATCAATGGAAGCATCTTAAAGCCTTTTTATTAGACGGTCATTTAGAAATTGATAACAATAGAAGTGAACGTTCTATTAAACCGTTTGTAATCGGGAGAAAAAATTGGATGTTCTCAAATACACCGCGAGGTGCTAGAGGAAGTGCGATCATGTATAGTGTGGTGGAAACCGCAAAAGAGAACAATCTAAGTCCCTATCATTATCTTCGTTATTTGTTTGAAACACTTCCCAACATCAATTTAAACAATAAAGAAGAAATTGATAAAGTCTTGCCGTGGTCAAAGGATTTACCATCTAGCTGTAGAGTGCCGAAAAAAAGTGAAGCAAACAAAAAATAACTCCAAAATCAACTTTTATTATATATTTTGGAGTTACTTGACGTTTACTATTTAAACAACTTTAATTGGACACTTTCATTTAATTATGTTTGGGGAAGTTCCGGATAACTTTTTTTTTCATTAAGCGCCTTCCGTACCATACTCTTCAATGGTTAGTTTTACATTGTATTCGATTGGAAGCTTACTAAATACTTTATCCCAATCCTTTTCAACTTTCTTCCATACTTCTGGATACTCGATTTTCAAACTAGTGCTGAAGCCAGCAACGTCAGTTTTATATTCCTTTTGAATTTTGTGTAATGTATGCTTCACTAACTGCCTAACTTCTTGCTGGGCAGATTGCTCCGCTCTTTTGAGAAATGTATTTTTAAATGCTTCCTCTGACTCAGACCAGTTTTCGGATAACCGTCCCACAGACTGTACATTGACATCGAAAGAGATTTTACCCCTTTTAACATGGGGCGTGATTTTACTTTTCATAGTTTTTACTTCATACATAACTAATTTTCCCGTCTTTTTATCATAGCTTTTCACCAAGCCACTTTTCCCTTTTGCAGTTATCCACATTAACCCTTCCAATTCATTCTCATTTAAAAAGCCACGAAGTTTTTTTGTACTCCCTTTAATGACAGCAGCACCTACATATTTCACTTCTCCATTTATAGAAATCACGTTCGGTAAAAGAAAACTCGCCCCAGATTTCACTTTTCCTGGTAGTTTAGCAAGTGGCATTGGTGGTGATATTCGTGAAGATCTATATTGATTATCTTCAATTTCAATTAAGCGAAATGCCGGAATTTCCCCTGATTCTTTTGATTTTAACGTATCGCTAGCCAGTCCTCTACTAACCATTACAAAGCAACTAGGTCTCATCTCATTATCACGAACGTAGATGTCCAATAACTGCGTTAAATTATATGTTCGGGCGATACTTTCACTAACAACTATTACTTTCGTATGATGAAAAATGATAGGCCTTTGCCTTCTTAATGCAACTTCACGTATTGATTGATGAAGAGAATCTCCTGTTTCTGCAACATTCATATAAGCTTTTTGTTGTGATACTCCACCTTTGCCTCCGTCTGATGATGATTGTGCTTTAACAAATTGATAGGTGGTTGTTATCAAATTTTTCTTCTTATACCCTCCGCCCTTTTCTTCGATTTCTTTCTCAATCTTTGTTTCTTTTTCTTTATCTATTGCTAAACCTACGGCGAAACCTAGTTCCTCGATTTCATGACTACTCCAGCATCCTGTAAGTATTAGGAGAAAAACAATTGACGTTAATCTTATGAAATTTTTCCTATTTTTAATACTTTGGCTCATTCCTATTTTTCCTCCCCTTCGAAATCATAAGGAGAAGAAACGGAAATATACCAAATAAAATTATTGCTGAGTTACTAATCATATTTCCAAATTCAAATAACTCGTTGATATTTTTCGGAATTTCAGCAACGATATATATTACCGGAAGTAATCCATACAAAAAGGAATGAATATTTTTATTAAAGAGCTGCGCTAACCCTAAAGCAGCTGCATAATAGCATATTGTATATGTTGCAAAGATTTGCATAATCCATATCACTAGTAACAAAGATTCAAACCGTTCAAAAATTAAGCCTTGAATTTCAAAACTTCTCATAAGGTCAATTGTCGGCCATGTTCTCATCAATACACCATCGATAGAAAACGCTCCTATAACCATTACAACTGTAATAACATAAAAAAATAAAGGAATCGTAGTGCCAATTATAACAACTTTTACAGCTTGAGACGGTTTCTTCATAAATGCTAAAAGTAACAACATAATTTCCGCTCCCGAATATGCCATAGTTGTTGTTTTTAGACCTTTTAGTACAGGAGCAATCCCTAATCCTAATACAGGACGAAGATTATCGAGTTCAAATATTCCAATGCTCATAAAAGATGTCACTAAAAATATAAAAACTGTAATCGGAAAAATAATTTCAAATAAACGTGCTATCGCATTTATTCCGCCTAGATTTAAATAAAGACTTATCCACATGAATGGCATAAGAATAGCCCAGTCAGGCGTACCTTCTAGTAGAAAAAAACTTGTTATACCTTCCAACGTTCTAAGTTCAAATGAAGAAAGTGTAAAAAAGTAACTGATAATCAATAAACTAAGTAACACCCCAAACCATTTTCCTACAATTTCTTGACTATACTGATAAAATGTTTTTTCAGGAAATTGTTGACTTAACTTTACGATAATTACACCCGCAACCATCGCAATTAATCCACCTAAAATAACAGTTATCCAAATATCAGGTGTTTGCACTTTCTCAGCCGCGGTTCTAGGTAGGGTGAGAATTCCGATAGCAAGTATATAATTGATAAGAATAACAGCTGCTTGGGAAGTGGGAATTTTGTCCTTTGAGTTCGTAATCATTCCTCTTCACTTCCTTTCCGTACATAGTCTTTTAAATTCAACATTTTCGGACGTCGCTTCATCATCTGAATTGGCATACGAACCATAAAATCCTTCCAATCAGTAAATTGATATAAGACAACCGGGCTAGCATAAGGTACACCAAAGCTTTTAAGCCTTGCAATATGACTGCATATAAATAGGAAAAATAGAATTACTCCATATAATCCGAATATAGCAGCGAAAAACATAGCTACAAAGCGAAGAATGCGTAAAGGGATTGCTGTACTATAATGAGAAAGTGCAAAAGAAGAAATAGCTGTGGCCGCCACAACGATTACCATGATTGGACTCACTATTCCTGCTGACACAGCTGCTTGCCCAATAATTAACCCTCCTACAATTCCCATCGCTGAACCAATTGGCTTAGGTAGCCGTAATCCTGCTTCTCGTAAAATTTCAATCGCAATTTCCATAAATAACCCTTCTATAATCGCAGGGAACGGAACACCTTCCCGCCCTCCAATAATTGAAATGGCTAACTTTGTCGGAATCAACCCAGGATGAAATGATATAAATGAAATATATAGCGCGGGAGCAAAAAGAGAAATAATAGCTGCTCCAAAGCGCAATAAACGAATCAGTGTACCTGGTATCCAACGCTCATAATAATCTTCAGGCGATTGCATCATCATGCTAAATGTAACTGGAACAATTAATGCAAAAGGTGTTCCATCTAATAAAATTGCAACCCTTCCTTCCATTAATGCAGCGATAACTTTATCAGGACGTTCCGTACTCTGTACTTGCGGGAAAGGACTAAGATAATTATCTTCAATAAGTTGTTCTATATAACCTGACTCTGGCACATTATCAATATTAATTTTCTGAATTCTCTTCTTAACTTCTTCTACTAATTCTGGATCAGCAATTTCTTTCATAAAAGCCACAACTAATTCTTTCTTGGCCCGTTCTCCTACATGAAATTTTATTAAAGATAATCCTTCATTTTCACCATGTAACCGTAATAAAGCAGTATTGTCCGACAAAACTTCTGTAAAACCTACCCTTGGTCCTCTGACTGATCCCTCTGATATAGGCTCTTCAACATTACGTGTTTTCCCTTTTTTTGTATTAAGAATAAATACATCCGATAAACCATCAATTAATAATGCTGTGGAACCAATTAAAACTTTTGACATCATCTTTTGGACAGTTTGCACCTCGTCAACTCCACTAATCGGAAGAACTCGGTTTTTAATAAAATCTTTGGAAACTCTCTCGTCTTTATAAGATGATTCATCTTTATACTCACTAAAAAAATTACCCATTAATGCTTTCATAATGTGCGTATCAATAAGATCTTTATCTGACAGCCCTTCTACAAAAACTAGCACTGCCCGGATGCTAGTCCCGCCAATGTTAAACTCTCGGCAATAAACGTCCGAGTTATCAAGAGCTTCTTTTTTTATGACCTCTAAATCTACGTTGAAATCACCAGTAAAATAGTCTTCAGGAACTTTTGTCGCGTTATTCCCGTATGTATTTCCTTGTTCTTGGTTTTGATTAACTATTGAATCCTGTGCTTTCACTTTCATCACTCTTTCTCTAAAAAGCTTCTCGTACATTAAACTAAATTACCATACTTTCCCTAACGTCACTCCTCTTTGCTTATGTATGTTTTTCTGATTAGATCTCACACTCTCCCTCATATAGTTCGTTGTATTATTCTTTTTCTAAGTTGCGAATCCAACTAAAAAATCTTGAAATCATATATGGAATAACAAGTAAGATAAAAGCTTGTATAAAAACTTTCCACGCTGGAAAATAAAAAGCAATCATTTCCCACATTTTAATCATCCTTTAACAACGCATAATATAGAAATTTTCCTATTCAATGGAATTTCTTGTGAGTTATTATGTCTAATAAGAAGAAATTCAATTCACTTGAAGGTCTGTCATACATACCTTTCGTGTATTTTAGTGAATATTCAGATGAAACAAATTGAACTTCCTGCACCCTTAACCTACTCAATAGATAATTAAAGGAATTGCCACAAAATCAGTTTCACTGAATTTATTGGCAACCTTCTTTTTATACAGTATCTTTTTTGAAATACAAATAAGGTCAGTTCCATTGTGATAATGATATTATCCCCTTAAGGTAGACAGTGTAAAAAGACCATGGATAGACATGGATGCTACACTTTTACTTGGAGGGGATTTTATCATGGTCAAAAAAGGGGATACATTTCAAACGTATTCAAATGAATTAAAGTTGCAAAAAAGTTAATGCCATCTATATTAAACTATTTAGACAATGAGAAACCATATATACATTGTGATTTTGTTGTTGGGAACACAGCACTTTTATCACAACTATTAGAACAAAATAAAATTGATTTTGCTGTTTGCGGAAACAACAAAAATAGTTCCAATATGAACTTCACCCCACTTTACAATGAACAAATTGAATTTATTGTCAATAACCCTCATCATCCAATATTGGGTGTTTTTGCCCCTCCCCCCCGAAAAGGGGGAATAAGAAAAGTACCCATTTTCAAGAATGGGTACTTTTTTGTAAGCTATATTCATATTCCTTAACTCGTCTATAAAACGTATTACTTTTCATTCCTACTTTTTCCATCGCTTCTACAGCTGTAATTTTATTGTTTTTCCATTCTTGGTAAGTCACTATAAAATTATCATCAATCTCGATTTTTCTACGACCAAATTTAATCCCTTTTTGAAGAGC
The DNA here is from genome assembly GCF_001884065.1 of Bacillus proteolyticus. GTDB lineage: Bacteria > Bacillota > Bacilli > Bacillales > Bacillaceae_G > Bacillus_A > Bacillus_A proteolyticus. The sequence continues at coordinate 2,483 of NZ_MACH01000099.1, read as the reverse complement.
AATTGTAATTCCTTCTTTTTGACGTTCACTTTTCAAAACGGTACATCTTTTTTTCAAATCCACAACTGATTCTATTGTATGTACTAAATATCATCGCTAGAAATCTCTTTACAATATAGAAATATCCCTTTATGGAAATAGAGGTATAGGGGGGAAATTACTGGCGTGATATAAATTGCTGATTCTATTGCATGTACCACATATAACTGCTATAACTTTCTTTATAATATAGAAATATCCCTATTTCTATAATTGGATATTTCCCTATACCTCTACTTTTTTATAAAAATGGGGGGTTATGGAGAGACTTGGAAAATTACTGATTCCATTGCATGTACCACATATAACTGCTATAACTTTCTTTATAATATAGAAATATCCCTATTTCTATAATTAGATATTTCCCTATGCTTCTACTTTTTTATAAAAATGGGGGGGTATGGGGAGACTTGGAAAATTACTGATTCCATTGTATGTACCACTTATCACTGCTATAACTTTCTTTACAATATAGAAATATCCCTATTTCTATAATTAGGTATTTCTCTATACCTCTACTTTTGTTATCAGAAATGAAGGTATAAGGGGAGACTTGGAAAACTACTGATTCCATTGTATGTACCACTTATCACCATTATAATCTTCCTCACAATATAGAAATATCCCTATTTCTATAATTGGATATTTCCCTATATTTCTAATTTTATTATTAGAAATAGTGGTATAAGGGGTGTCTCTGAAAAATTACTGATTCTATTGTATGTACCACTTATCACCATTATAATCTTTCTCTCAATATAGAAATATCCCTATTTCTATAATTGGATATTTCCCTACTATAAAAAGACAATAAAGCTATTGTCTTTTAACACCAAAAACAAGCATAGCCCCATTCTAAATTTAAGACGGGGTTAAAATATAGTTGTTTAATTTTCGATATAAGATACTTCACTGTACTCAAAAATATAACAATAAAGTCGTTTAAAAATCTAAGGTTTATTCAAAAATAGCGCCCAATTGTTGAAGATGATACGCACATGTCTTCTTCAACTAACCTATCATTAGTTGAAGAAGATTCATTCTATCCCCTTAAATCCCCAATATTTTTTGGGGAAAATAATTATTTTGTCTATATAATTAAATAAACGATTGAACTTTGTGATAATTCAACCTAAAATTCTATTCTTTATTTTTTAGCTGCATAATCTCCGTAAAAGTAAGAGTTATCTAAATCATCATATTTAGGAGTAGCAATTATGGTATATTTACCACTTTCATCGACTTCAAACAAAGCTACATTATTATATTCCCATCCCACAGAATGATCTTGATTTGAATCCTCTACTAACATGTCTATGTTGTATATCCCTTTTTTTAATATCCCACTTTTTTGAAAGTCCTCAATTAGATCTTTGGCCTTTGGAATAGGATGTTTATTTTTATTCATGTCAAATTCAAATTGAAAATTCACCACACCTACATACCTAATATTATAATTTTCACGTCGGGGATCACTTGGTATTAATGTAGGTAAAAGTCCAATAGTATCAATCTTTTGAGTCTTTTTAAAATCATCAAGTAGCTCTTGAGAATTATTTATATTTAACTTAATGTTATCGTAAGGAAAGATACGAATAGGGTTATGCCCTTCTAGGACAACTTTATCAGGATATTTCACTAACCCATATTTTTTAATGATCTGTTTCATTACTTGAACTACTTCTGGGTGTTGCTCAATATATGCACCCTTGAATTGTTCGAGATAGATATCGTCACTATCATCTTCTAAGATTTTCAAAGTATCTCTTTCAATCATTAAGAACGGATAAGCACGAAATGGCTTTTTAATTTCTACATAAGTTTGATGGCCAATCCCTCCAAACCAATTATTATCTGTCTGAGTAACAGAAAACTTACCTTGTATTCCATAGTTTGTTTTTAAATATTCTTGTATTGGTTGATTCAGTTTATCTTTAGGGAAATAACATCCACTAAGAATTAGGAATGATGTACATACTAAGATGACTTGAATCAATCTTCTAATATTCTTCATTTTTCACCCTACATTTCTTAAATTTCAATAATATTATAACACTGCCATTCAACTAAACTGCCACGTTGGCTTAAGTACACTTCTTTACAATCTTAGCGAAATAATTAATAAAGTCGTTTAAAACAACTTTATTATCTCTGTACACCTACATCTCTACTTTTATTATAGAAATGATGATATAGGGGGGAGCCCTTGAAAATTACTGATTCCATTGTATGTACCACTTATTACTACTATAATCTTCCTTGTAATATAGAAATATCCCTATTTCTATATTTGGATATCTCCCTATATATCTACTTTTATTATTAGAAATGATGGTATAAGGGGAAACTTTGAAAATTATTGATTCTATTGTATGTACCACTTATCACTACTATTATCTTTCTTATAATATAGAAATATCCCTATTTCTATATTTGGGTGTCCC
>NZ_MACH01000098.1 GCF_001884065.1 Bacillus proteolyticus | reverse complement strand
TGTATGTACCACTTATTACTACTATAATCTTCCTTGTAATATAGAAATATCCCTATTTCTATATTTGGATATTTCTATATATTTCCACTTTTATTATAGAAATGATGGTATAAGGGGAGACTTTGAAAATTACTGATTCCATTGTATGTACCACTTATCACTGCTATAACTTCCTTTACAATATAGAAATATCCCTATTTCTATATTTGGGTATCCCCCTACATCTCTACCTTTATTATAGAAATGATGATATAGGGGGGAGCCCTTGAAAATTACTGATTCCATTGTATGTACCACTTATTACTACTATAATCTTCCTTGTAATATAGAAATATCTCTATTTCTATAATTGGATATTTCCCTATATTTCCACTTTTATTATAGAAATGATGGCATAAGGAGAGACTTTGAAAATTACTGATTCTATTGTATGTACCAATTATCACGACTATAATCTTCTTTGTAATATAGAAATATCCCTATTTCTATAATTGGATATTTCCCTATTCCTCTACTTTTGTTATCAGAAAGGGAGGTATGGGAGAGCCTTTGAAAATTACTGATCTTATTGTATGTACCACTTATTACTACTATAATCTTTCTTGTAATATAGAAATATCCCTATTTCTATACCTCTGCCATCAAGTTACACTTAAGCAACATCAATTATAGGAATGGGTGTTTCTTTTTTAAAAAGCCCCCAAAACAAAAATTTTATACAGATCACCTGGTAATATCAATTCTCTCGTTTTGGGATATTTGATTTTCTTAGCTTGATGAGCATGGGATATGGGATATAAAGACTTTTTCAAAAAATGAATGGAGTGGTATAAATGACAGATTCTATTGCATGTACCACATATCACTGCTATAATCTTCTTTGTAACATAGAAATATCCCTATTTCTATAATTAGATATTTCCCTATTTTTCTAATCTTTTCACTAAGATATAGAAATAGGGATATAGGGAAATATTACGGAAAATAAATGGAGTGGTATAAATGGCTATTACAATTACTGTTGGGAATTACAAAGGGGGCGTTGGTAAAACCACTAATGCTGTATTAAACTCTTATGAATTCGCAAAAAAGGGGAAAAGAACTTTACTCGTTGACCTTGATCCACAGAGTAATGCAACCAAATCTCTTATGTTAACAAAATCTATCCTTAATCCTGACGAAAAGGTAGCTTTAACTAAAACATTGATGAAAGGAATTCAAGAGGGGAATTTAGATGGATTAGAAATTGAAATAATGGAAAATTTACATTTAATTCCTTCTTATGTTGATTTTCAAGATTTCGCAAAATTTCTATATAAATCGTGTTCTTCGGAAGAAGAGGAAGATTTCTACTTTAAGGAATTGCTTGAGAAAATAAAACATAAATACGATTACATATTTATCGATGTTCCACCTATGTCAATTGAAGTTACAAAAAATGCAGTTGTAGCTTCTGATTATGTTCTTATAACTCTACAAACACAAGAACGTTCTCTTACAGGTGCAGAAAACTACATTAACCAACTAATAAAATTAAAAGAGCAATATAATCTTGATATTGAAGTTGTAGGTATTCTTCCAGTGCTATTAAAAAATAATGGTAAAGTGGATGAATACATTATGGAAAATGCTCGTGAAATTTTTGGTGAAGAAAACCTATTTGAAAATATCGTTCCACAGATGGAACGTATTAAAAGGTTTGATGTTAACGGTATTACTGAAAATGATAGACATGATTTAAATGTAATAGAACTATACGAAAAAATTAGTGATGAATTATTATCTCGTATCAATGTTTTTGAAAGTATGAAGGTTGGTGTATAACATGGCAAGAACTCCTGGATTATTAGGCAGAAAAAAGAGCAATTTTGACCCAACAGATCCTTATATCCCAAACGAAGATTCAGTTGTAACAAAAAGTGGCGAAGATACTCCTACTTTTCCACCAAAAAATGAACAAGAACAAGTAAATCAGCAGGAGAAAAAGAAAGAGCAAACACCAGAGAAAAAAAACTTTAAAAACCAACAAGGTAGTATTAAAATTTCTAGTCAATCTAAGGAAGAGCTTGGAGCGCTAATGAAACTTACTAATAAGAAATATGCTCATGAAATAATAGATTTACTTATACATCATTATGTAGAAAATCAATTAACTCCCGAACAGAAAAGGAAATTTAAATTATTAACAGAGATTTAGAAATATAGAAATATCCCTACATGGAAATAGGGATATTTCTATATTTTTTCGGTTTTAAAAAATAACCCCACCAGAACTTCCTCCACAACCTTTTCTTCTCTCTCCACTCCAACATCCTCATGATATTCCTTATGTAAATTGATAATAAAGTTATCTAATTTCGATATAAAAATATAAGAGCCTTACTATATTTTTTTGTAGTAAGGCTCTTTAAAGTTGTTTAATTCATGTTGAACTAAAGTACCCGTTACTCTATTTAGTTAGATGAGTTATTTATTAGAAAAATTATCAATTGCTTGAATAGCTAATTCCAACGCTTCTATCTTTTAAAGATCAGGAATATCATTTTAGTTTCATTTTCATTGTAGTCTATCGTTTTTGACATCAATGATTTAAGCACTATCCATTAATTTTATAGTTCTATTACGTGCATCACATATCATCCCTGTGCTCCTCTCTCGTAGTATAGAAATATCCCTATTTCTATATATCCCTAATTTTTTTATCAAAAATAACGAAGATACTCCTGTTTCTTCACCTGAAAACGGGTAAAGACAAGTGAATGTATGAAATTTAAAAACCAATAGGGCGGTTTTTAAACTCCTAGCCAATCTCATGACTCATGTAGAGATTGGAACACTAATGAACCTCACTATTAAGAAATATGCTCATGAAATTATAGATTTACTTATACATCATTATGTAGAAAATCAATTAACTCCCGAACAGAAAAGGAAATTTAAATTATTAACAGAGATTTAGAAATATAGAAATATCCCTATTTCTATGTAGGGATATTTCTATATTTTTTGATTTAAAAAAATAGCCTCACCAGAACTTCCTCCACAACTGTTCCTTCTCTCATCTCACTGTAACATCCTTATGTAAATTGATAATAAAGTTATTTAACTTCGATATAAAAATATAAGAGCCTTGCTATATTATTTATAGTAAGGCTCTTATAAGTTGTTTAATTCATGTTGAACCAAAGTACCAGTTACTCTATTTAGTTAGATAAGTAATTTATTAGAAAAATTATCAATTGCCTGGATAGCTGTTGCTTTGAAATAAAGTTTATTTCATGTCAGTATCTCAATTAGAAACAATCTATTTTTCATTTGACTTTTCCAAAAGGAAATTTAAATGACCTAGATATAAAGAATTCCAAAATTGTCTATTATAGTCATCATCATTTATTAATATGTTATTATCTAATTCCACTAATTTGTTCTTTAATTCATGAAAAGTGTTTATTAGGTCGCGATCCTTGTATTGTTCCTGCTCTATTAGTTGAACCCAATAATTTTTAAAACAATTGAAGCAACAATACATCTTCTCTATAGAAGAATTGACAAAATTTCTTTCTACTCTTTCCGTAATTTCATGTTCTAACTCATATATTTCTCCTGTTGGCTGGTAGATTGTAATTAGATTACCTGAATCCATATTGCTCCCAATAACGAGGTATGATTTAAACTTCTCTAAACTTGCTAAAAACTTTTCTGTATATTCTTTATCTAATATAGATAAAGAATAATCATTTTGTTTTGTCCATTCTACTACATCTAAAAGAAAACCATTAGAATAATTATAAAAATCCACATTGAGACATTCGAATTCATTTTCTTTAATTTGATGATTAAGTATAAAATTTTTACTAGCTATGGGTAAATTTAATTTGTCTATTTCCAATGTCTTTCCTCCAAATCTTAATGTTTAATATTTTTCTTCGTCTCTTTACAAACTCATTTAAATTTTAGTATAAAGAACTAATTTCCTTTAATGAAATCACTTCGTAGTCTGGCCCGATTGCTGAACAAAAAAAATCCTGCACAACACAGGATTTTTGATCAAACTTTTTTACAAATTATCAATCTTTATTATAAATGATCGAACTTTATTTTAAATCAACAATAGCTAATTCCAACGCTTTTATCTCTTCAAGATCAGTCATTTTAGTTTCATTTTCATTGTAGTCTATCGTTTTTGACATCAATGATTTAAGCACTATCCATTAATTTTATAGTTCTATTACGTGCATCACATATCATCCCTGTGCTCCTCTCCGCAGTATGGAAATATCCCTATTTCTATATATCCCTGATTTTTTTATCAAAAATAGCGAAGATACTCCTGTTTCTTCACCTGAAAACGAGTAAAGACAAGTGAATGTATGGAATTTTAAAACCAATAGGGCGGTTTGAAAACTTCTAGCCAATCTCATAATTCATGAAGAGCTTGGAACACTAATGAAGCTCACTATTAAGAAATATACTCATGAAATAATAGATTTACTTATACATTATTATGTAGAAAATCAATTAACTCCCGAACAGAAAAGGCAATTTAAATTATTAACAGAGATTTAGAAATAGGGATGTTTCTATATTCTTACAGTTGAAAAAATATAATCACCAGAACTTCTTCCACGACTTTCTCTTCCCTCTCATTACCGAAATTCCCTTATGATATTCCCTCATCAATCGCTTTGTCTCTTAAGCTAACTATTTAATATTTTCTTTGTATTTGTCTACAATAACACTACTATAATCTCCTATCCAATATAGAAATATCCCTATTTCTATAAGTGGATATTTCTATACCCTTTTACTTTTGTTACAGAAATGAAGGTATAGGAGGGGACTTTGGAAAAGTTACTGGAATAATATACATTACTGTTTCTATTTTATATACCATATATCACTCTCTAATCTCCTATCCAATATAGAAATATCCCTATTTCTATATTGGATATTTCTACCCCCTTTTACTTTGGTTACAGAAATGAAGGTATAGGAGGGGACTTTGGAAAAGTTACTGGAATAATATACATTACTGATTCTATTGCATATACCATATATCACTCTATAATCTCCTTCTCAATATAGAAATATCCCTATTTCCATAAATAGATATTTCTATATTTCTCTGCTTTTGTTGTCAACAAATAGCGAAGATACTCCTGTTTCTTCACCTAATAATGAACAAAAATAAGTGATTCTACAGGAGGAAAAGAAATTTAAAAACCAACAGAACAATATAAAAATTTCTGTTCAATCTAAGAAAGAGCCTGGACCACTAATAAAACTCACTAATAGGAAATATACCCATGAACTAATTAGTTTACTGATTAATCATTATGTAGAAAATGAATTAGCTCTTGAACAGAAAAGGAAATTTGAATTATTAGCAATAAATATAGAAATATCCCTGTTTCTAAATAGGGATATTTCTATATTTTGGGTATATTTTAAAACAGGCAAAATCAATAACTACATTAAAAAGAGTCCTATTTCTAGGACTCTTTTTAATACTAATTTTTAGCTTTAACTTACATTTTATCGATGATCATTTGTCTTTTATACCATTGGTTTAATTTGCTTCTCGCCGTACTAGAGAGACGCTTTGTTTTTTTATTATAGAATCTAGAAAGAGTCGGCTGTGATATACCTATCTCTATTGATAGTTCTCGCATAGTTATATTCTTCTTCATATGAATAAACTCTATTCTCTCCCTGATAAGTTGTTCATTTTCATTCGTATCTAATGGTTTTTCTACAATTTTTACTGGATGACTTTCCTCATCTATTGTATCAATTGTTTTCTTTTTCGCTAAGTTTTCCATTGAACTAATTAATTCTTTGGGTGGCAATATTACTATTCCTAACTGTGAATAATAGTTTTTAAACCAATTCTTCTTTGTCAGTTTTTCTTCTTCTAAACCATTATGATATTCCCAATGAGAAATTACTTCTTCTTTTTCTAAATCACTAAGAACATTTTCTAATTGTTCGCGGATACGATTAGGTTTTTGTTTTTGATTTATACCCATAACTGCTAACAAACCTTTATCTCCACCTATAGAATAAGGTCTTTGTAAGCTAGAAAACATTTGACGTATTCTCCATTGCCATGTCAAATATCGAATTAATCTTTTATGATATTTGTGTCTATAACTATTATATTCAAGTGCCTTTTTTGATAATAATGCTGTAGTACTATTAGATCCATATAGATATCCAGATAAGAAACTTCCCGGTTTGATTCGACACGATTCTATCCCCATGTATTCGTTTGTGTTTTTATCTCTCCATAGAACTACGGAATCTAATACAAATAGTCTTTTAATTACCTCGCGTTTTACTTCATAATGCTTACCTGTTTCAGCGCGATCATTTAATACGACTACTTCGTTGTCATCATTTAGATATATAAAAATACTCGCTAGGGCCGCAATCCGCTTCGCAACTTTAATTTTATCTTCTACCCTATAATATTCGACACCATTTGCCTTAGCCTTTGAAATACTGCACATTTCTAAAACTTGTTCATATGAAAAATCAATAAATTCATCAGGCGATTTTGCTTCATTCAACCATTGAATCGTGATGGTATCTAAACAATCTGCAGTTAGATCATCCATATTACTCATTACACCATCTACTAATGTATTCCATCGTGCTGTCTCTTCAATATTCGTTAACTTTAAATCTTCATCTTTATGAGAGGAAAGCTGTGCCACTCCATTACTATCCTTTGTTTCAATAGGATAAGATTTTAATCGTGTGTTTTCATCTTCTTCAAATTGATTTTTAGCTATTCCATCTCTTAACTTATAATAGACCGCGGAGTTATTTACTTCTAAATAATTGTCATTCAATATGTCCGCATCTGATTCACTTGTTGCTGTATGCACTATAGTACTAGCTGTCTGATTTTTACGAAACTCTTGTTCAATAAAGACACCTATGGTCTCATGAATAATTAATCTGTAAGTATCTATATTTTTAAATATATCTAGAGGAGAAACACCTTTTCTTTGTTGTTGCTCTAACCACTGTACAAGCATTGAAAATGATGGAGAAAGGTATTCTGAAGTCACAATTTTACTTTTATCTTCTTCAACATCAACATAATAGGAAACCCATTTATGCCACAATTGCTCATCTTGTTTATACAGTTGTTCAGTTATTGATAGTGCGTCTCTAAACAATTGTAGAACGTCTTCCATTTAAATTCGGCTCCTTATATACATTTAGTTATTATTGATCTTAATTTGAAAATAATTAGCTATATGATGTTCCTTTTTATAAAACTAGAAATAAAGTCAGAATATTCAATTCTTTTATTTCACCCTTAACATGTTAAGGGCTCTAGTTTGCATACTTATAGCACACTCTGTAACTGATTATACAAGACTGAATCGATTTGTAAAATCCAAATAGCAATTATAGAAGTACTTTTACAATAACCTATCTTTCATCCATTAGCTCTTTTTCTATTAGATTTTCAGTAATACTATTTATAAACAGAACCATTTATTATTTTTCATATAAAAATAAACAGATTTAAATGCCGATACAAAGCATAATTTATAATATCTTTCTTAAACAAACACCATACATTTTCATAGCAAAGGAATGCAAGTATACTGATCTATACTGCATTCCTTTATTGTAATTGTATGTCCACTATATTTTTATTCTTCCTTTTCTAAAATTAAAAAACTAACATCCTAATTTCTTATTTTTCACCTCTTTCTGGATCCACTCCATTGTAATAAAAACTCTTCATTAGATGTCCAAACTATTAGCTATCCCCCCTAAACCACAATAATTTTTAAAATAGAAGTTCCAACTGTTATAAAAAACAAAGAAAGAGTGGAAAAGCAATACACAAACGTGTAAATCACATGGAGTAAACTAATAAAAGAATGAAAATTCTGATAATTTATTCGCTAAGGGTTTTCGTTTACTCTTTCTTTGTTGTTATGAGTTTAACATTAAAAATAACATAAATCAACAAAAAAACAAAAAATTCTTATATTTTCGACATTTTATTTATTTCGCTCTAATTTCACCTTAAAAACATGGTTACAGTAGCTTTAAGATAAAGTTTAATCGAAATAATGTCATTAACCTTAATAAACGAACAAAAGAAAAGAGCGTATTTAAAAAAATCGTGACTTTATTTCAAATCCACACTCTCTCTAAAGTACCTCTTACATTTAAAAGAGAAGTGAAAGTAAAAATGTATGGATTAAAATAATAATGTAACTTCGAACACCCCAAATTCATCAAAATGAAAATTTATAGCCATATCATTCCCCTTTCCATCAAAACATGAAACAAAAATGATATTATGTAATTCTTTTTACTAACTCGAAATTTTTTTCTAAAAGTGCTTAAAGCTTGATATATAAGCTTTTCTACTACACCTATACTATTAGTTATGAAAATTTATAGCTATATGATGTCCCTTTTTTTTAGATGAAAACCCCCTTAAACCTTTTTATATTAAGGCTTTACATGTTTATAACCTTATTTTCATGTATTTATGCAACATGAAAATCCATAGCTGTATGATGTCCCCTTTTTTACCCAAACATGAAAACTCGCTTAGCTACTTCATGTTCCTTTTGTAATTATAAAATTACAGATAAACCCCATTAACATCACTGTTTAAAAGGGTTCATCTGTTTAACTCGCAATTATAAACATGAAAATCCATAGCCATATCATGTCCCTTTTATTTTTTTGAAAATCGATATAACTGTTGATTTAATCATGTTTACAAGGCTTTTTTGCTATTTCACTTCTTTTCTAGCAATATGAAAATCCATAGCCATATCATGTCCATAAAAAAAATTCTAGGAAGCCTGAAACCCCTTGATACACAAGGGATTAAAGGGCGTTTCATCTTTTTGTTTTTTCTCTTAAAGGGACGTATTTCGGCAAATTTCGATTTGGTATAATCAAAATTGGTATATTTTATAGTGTTTTGGCATTTATTTCTGAATTTATAGGTAGGAGGTGAAAAAGATGGGAAAATCATTTATTATTCGTAATCAACGTAGTCTAAATGGACAATCTACAAATGCAGTTTTAGTAACACTGAAGTCTTGGCAAAAACTTGTTGAAACTTTCGAAGAGAAATACTACAGCTATAAAGATACATACCTTGAGGATATTGTTGATCATATGACATATGAGGAGCGTATTGCCGATGTGGATGGCTTCGTAGCACAGGCTAAACCATCTTTTTCACGTCGTACACTATCTGCTATTTCGGAAACAATGGGAAGAAAGCATAAATTATATGGCCTTACAAACGCAGATTTGGAAGTCTTCTTATATCTACATAAAAAATGTTACACGAATGGAGTCATTCCAAATGTAACAATACATATGATGTGGGAAGATTACAAACTATATAAAGAAGAATTTGCTTACATACAGCATTCTCAATTCTATATTGCATTAAAGAAATTAAGTATACATAACATTATTACGATTGAAAATGAATTAGATGGTCGATATACAATTAAATTAACTCATTTTATGAATGAAGAAACTGAAAAAGTCAATGCATATGTTTATATTAGCCCGGTGGTATTTACGAAAGCTTTCTTTGAGCTATCAGTTGCATCTAAGAAGCTATTCTTAGATATTGCTATGCAACAGCACAGTGAGACTACACTAAAACGTTCCTTAGACAAACAAGATGAAAAAGGGAATAAAACTCATTTTGGTGGGATGTACCGCTTTTTACATAAAAAATATCCACATCAAATTCGCGCAGTTATGACAGAATTAACAACTGCATTACCATGTACAGGGACTCCACTATTCAAAATTTGTAAATTACAAAAAGGGGTTAAGAATAAAAAAAGATATACGACTCTATATCTATCCTTACATACGGATTTCTTATGTGCAAAAGAAACAGGAGAGGTACAGTATCGCGATCCATTCACACCAAAGCTTACTTATGCTCGTAAAGCTCGTTTTATCGAATCCGTACTACAAGAAATGAATATTGGTGAATTTACACAAGACATGAACAAATTTATCCATGTACTTAAATATACATGCCATCGACAAATTCGAAGCGTAATTCATAGCTTACGTGACATGATAGATCGTAATGAAGAGTATCCAAGCAAATTAGTATATACACTGAAAAAATTATTAAATCAAACATCACAATATCAAATTCTTGATACCGCAGCTAAAGAGGGTATTTATCCTCTGATTACACAACATGTTCCAAAAGAACAAAAAGAACAAGCTGTATTTGATTTCGGATTGCATTTCTCTATGTACTCTCTGAGAAACATCAAAAAGTTGTTCCGCAAAACGTATGAATTACTAAATTACAAATTTGCTGTACCTGTTACAGAGGAATCTTATCACCGCAACTATCTAAAGTATCAAGAAGAAACGTTGTTTAGAAAGTACGCTTATGAACAAGGTACAAACCTAAACGCTTATATGGCTTTAGAAATAGAAATACGTGAACTCTTAAAGGTAAGAGGACATAAAGAACGCTCTATTCCTAGTGATGTTCGGGAATTGTTCATTGAGAAGATAGATAGATTACCGAAAGAAAAGCTTCGCGTTATTGAAGTACCAGATAACTTTAATTTAATTACATTTATGCGTGCCTTTGAACAGTTAATACGCGCTGGTATCCCAGTAACAACGGCTGAGCAAGTACTGACAGCAATGAAAACGAACTAATCATAATCAGCTCTCTATTTTTGAAAAAAATTCAAGATAGAGGGCTATTCGTGTTGATACGTTTATTTAAAAGAATTTTATTCATTCTTCACATTAAGTAACTTTACTCGATTCTATTCAAAATAGAGTCTTTTTTTATGCAATCATATACAAAAATAGTATAGTACCTATCTATATTTCCACACATACTTCCATAAAAACATGTTATAAGCTGTCTATATACATTCAAATATCTACAAGAAATCATAAGAAAAAAATTAAATTTCGTGGATAAGTAGACAAATAACACATAATGTGAATAATTTAGTACCATTATCATTGATATAAATGGCTTATATGCCTTCATCTATCAAAAATCATCAATATTAATGTGAGTTATGTGTGAAATTAGGATTATGTTGATTAAATAACATGTAATGTGAATCTTTTGTGGGTAACTACAATAAGATTGTGGAGATTCATTGAATTCATATGACATTTTACGATTGAATAAATATGTTTAATAATGTATTAAATTGTTTCATTTTTTATGTAGGAATACTAAATTTCATTTATGATTATTTGTAGATTTTAAACCATAATAATACCTAATTTTCCATTGTTAAATTCTACTTTTTATGATTTTTTACGCTATGAAATGTTAAGAGGCTTTGTTAGAGTAAGGATATACGTACATTTGCCAGTCCTATATAAGTTTTATCTTTATATTTTTAATATATATAAGATATATATTTATATTAGATTTTATTAACGATTCTTCAATTGCATTGTTACTAAAATGACTGAAAAAATTAATTTAAAATTTTTAATTTTATTTTCGAACCACTTAAAAAAATCATACAATCAAAAAAGAGGAGCACATGCTACCAACATGTGCTCCTCTTTTGACAACTGCTACCGTCAGGTGGTGGCTATCAATTATCATTTATTTTTACGAAAAGCACTCTTTTGCTGCTTGTGACGGCGTAAAGAAAGGGTCGTTTTCTTGTTATTAGCACAGTTTCAAAGAATTTAAGATTTTTGTCGAACGTCATTCCTATTTTGGAATGACGTATTTTTTTAGGGACAAATTCGAAAATCCGTATCATTATCATATGTATTTAGTGTATCTAGAATTCTATATGGATGGTGAAGACATATGAGTCAATATCAAATGCTGTATAGTACACCTTATCTGTATTCTTCTCGAACATTGAATCAAATGTACAAAGCTAATAAGAATGAAGAAAACATATGCGCTATACAAGAGCATATGCTACGTCACGAAGTATACCTGGACCAACAATACCGAGGTTACTATTATTTAAGTCAAAAAATTGAAGAAGAGCTATACGGCGAAGAACATGCATTGTCATGGAATGAGCTACTGGATGATTATCAACTTTATAGAGATCGTAAGGGGAATTTATCTATCAAACCGAAAGGATGAGATAAACATGACAATCATTGGGGAGCTAGGGATTGTATATGGCGTGACCGGAGCTTCAGTTTTAGGAGTAAAATTGCTGAAGAAGAAAGGGCTTTATCTTCCAGGTTGGTTGCTACGTGCAGGTCTTAAATGCTTGTTGATTGGAAGTGTTTGGTACGTTCTAATGGATATACTAGATATGTTTCTACGTTAGTATTACATCTGGTAGTTGAAAGTGATTATAATAGCGCATCTTAAACAGCTTTTGATAAGCTTCCATACAGGCTCAACTACCTTAAGGAGGTATGGAGGGAATGTTGTCGCTTTTATTAATTCCAGCAACCTTTATAACTGTAGCTTATTTTTATCAAAGTAATGGAATGAGTGATAAGAAAAAAATTGCAACGTTTTTTGAAATTGCAAAGATATGTGTTCAACATAAAGGTGAATTACAATACCCCATTTTTATAAAAGAAATTAAAGATGAGATAAGTATGAATTATGTTTACAAGTTACCACTTGGTGTACCTAGTCAACTTATCCAAAAGTTAGCTGAAGTATTAGAAGAAGGTCTATATAAACCTGTTAAAATATCGTTTCACCACAGAGAGCTTCATATTCGAGTATTTAGCGAACAAATACCTGAAATGTGGAATTGGTCTAAGGATCTATTAAAAGAGCGTACATGGAGAGTTGTGATGGGCAAAGCGTTAGATAAATATGTATATCATGATTTTGAGAAAACACCGCATATGTGTGTAAGTGGAATGACTCGTTTTGGAAAGACAGTATTCTTAAAAAATGTAATGACTAGTTTAATTTTGCAACAATCTCAACACGTAAACTTCTTTATTATCGATCTGAAAGAAGGGTTAGAATTTAGTCCTTACAAAGAGCTATCCCAAGTTGTAGAAGTAGCTGAAAATCCGAAACAGGCGTTAGAAATGTTGGCTAAAGTACGTGAGAAAATGGTTAAACAAATTGAAGTAATGAAGAAGTCCTACTTTACTAATATCATAGATACATCCATAAAAGAGCGATGTTTCATCATAGTAGATGAAGGAGCAAATCTTTGTCCTACACAAGGATTACCTAAAAAACAACGTGATGTATTATTTTTGTGCCAAGAGATGTTATCTGAAATCGCAAGAATCGGAGGTGGTTTAGGATTCCGACTCATATTTTGTACGCAATATCCAACCGCTGATACATTGCCAAGACAAATTAAACAAAATGCTGATGCGAAAATAGGCTTTCGATTACCAACGACGGTCGCTTCACAAGTTGCTTTGGATGAATCAGGACTGGAGGATTTGCCGTCTCTTCCAGGAAGAGCGTTGTTTAAAACAGATCGTACAGAGGAAATCCAGGTACCTTATTTAAAGGATACAGATATGTGGGAGTTGTTAAAGCAATATAAGGTGGTGAAGCAACATGAGGCATCAAACACTCAAACAGAAAGCGAGACAAATCGAGATTTTATCCACTTTGGGTAAGTTAGATTTTTTAACTAGGAGGCAACTACAAGCCATCCACTGTCTAGGGAGTATTCGAAATGCAAATCGTGTATTAAAGGATATGCACCCGTATTTTCACATTACAAAAATGGCTCGTGAACACGTATATTATTTAAATAAAAAGGGACGGGATTTATTAGGCATTACAAAAGAAGTAAAGAAAAGTAGTCAATTACAGCACATATTAATGCGAAACGAAAGCTGGATGTGGCTTGGATTTCCAGAATGGAAAACAGAAAGACCTATTGAGTTTTCAATCAATGGTCAACGGTATCAGATTATTCCTGACGCAACGTATTTTGAGGATAATGTTCCTCATTTTGTTGAAATAGATCGTATGCAACATATGAAGGCAAACGAACATAAAATACAGTTATATGGCCATATAACAGATATCTATAAAAAACAGAATGCTATTGTTCCGGTAATTAACTTTTTCACATTATCAGACTATCGGCAATCCAAATTAGAACAATATGCTGTAAAACAAAATGTGTTTATGAGAACATTCGTGATGGACCACATATTTTAGGAATCTTAAATATTGATATCCCAAAAATCATGATAATCAATGCGGTTATCAAATTTTCTTAGTGTTTTAATGATTTTAGCTGCGGATGTTAAAGTGGGAACACGATCCTTTTTATTCGCTAAATCACTTATTAATGATTTACTTAATCCAGTTTTTTGCACTAACCACTGTTGCTTAATTCCTCTACGATCTAAATAGTCACCAAATGGAGTTCTTTTTTTTCCTAGACCAAACATAAGGAATTCCTCCTAAATACAGAATATCGTACTTATAGCTTGTACAATATTCCATAAAACTAAACCTTTGTTCATAAATATGGAATTATAATTTGAAACAAAGCATAGAATAATATAAAGAAAATCAAAAAATATGGAATAATTTTGAGGAATCTAGCATTCATAGTAATAGCTACAAGTTGCTGATACACTATCCTAATGGCAACTTGTTGCAAAAGGTATTCCTATAAAATTAAAAGCTTAAACCCATTGGTACACAAGGGTTTAGGCTTTTTTTAATTTATGGAGAATGAAAAAGAGTTTAATAAATTAAGAGATCCTATATTGTTCAGTGGTCGAATATTGAAGAAGTATATATATATATAATTTCACGTATCATATTGTTAAGTCTATATTTTTTAAACAAATTCCGATAATGAGACGTTATGTTAACCGATTATGTATAAAATATTCAAAAAAATCTTTACCATCGCATTATTAAGATGGTAAAATTTAGAAAAAGAGGTGAGGGTTATTTCGAATGTAATTAATAAGGTTGTATTTAAAAGAGCTATTAACTTTTTCATATTAGGGGTAGCACTAACAGTTATTGCTACCATAATAACTTTTATAATCAATCCAGATCTAAAAGAAACACTGGAAGGGATAGGAAATAGAATACCAGATCAGGTAAAGAAATTAACAGGTATAGAAAAGGTATGGACATATATTGTTAATAATGGTTTTATCGTGCCTTTACAAATGTTTATATTAGCCTTGATTCCAATACAATTTTTATATGTTATACATATAATTTTAACTGCTTCACTTCTTGGGGTTTCTTTTGGAATTGCGTTACAACTTGGTTTTAAAAAAGGTTTTGTGATGATAATTTCATCCATCCCTCATTACCTTGTTGAAGTTTTCGCTTTGTGTTTATTTGCGGCTATTCTTTTTGAATTAAATAAATGTATTAGAATCAAATTAAAAATTATGTTCAAAAAGGATAAAGAAAGAGTATCTCTTAGTAAAAAGATTTTAGAAGTAATAAAAATTTATGCTATTTTAACTTTACCTATAATTATCGTTGCTGCATTCTTAGAAACTTACATAACTAATATCATATTTGATTTATTTTAGGAACTTTATATGCTTGATGAAGATTGAGATTTACCTAAACATAATACAAACTGTGCTTATAACTTCCAATAACGAGAATTATGTGAACACGAAAGTCCCCCAGTTAAACAATCTGGAGGACTTTTAATAGTCTTCTAAATAAATTAAATCCCAATAATTGTACATTATGGCAACTGAAGGTATATTAGGATGTAATTTTTTTGAAAGCTATACACGGCTATTCTATAATATTAAAGATAAGTAATAGTATATAGGTTTTTTTTAACCAACATCCTATCTATAATGTTGCACATTTTATTTATAAAATGAGGAGGAGAAACTAGATTGAGAGAATGTTGTTTTAAAATAAGTTTATCATTAGAAGAAGCTAAAAAACGTTATTGTGATTGGATGAATAAAGATATCGAATTTCAATTAGATGAATATGGGAATTTTATCGATGAATCAGTGTATTTTTCTGAACATGAAGATGGATGGACATATTTTGTAGACCTTGAAGGCGAAGCATTCTTTGGTCTATCAAATGTATCTTGGATAGAACTTGCAAAAGAGAATTCTGTTACATACGCTTACTATGATGAAAATTTTAATGCAGAACTTATAATTATAGAAAAAGGTTCATTAATAAGAGAATTTTCACTTTATGAAGATGAACCAGATAACAATATAGATTTCGAAGAATTTGAATATGAAAAAGGTTCAATAATAAAAGAATGGAATGATGTAGTAACTTTTCTTGAAATAGAATTAATCATTTAATTAATAATGTGTTTAAATATAGCTTTTTTATTAAAATTTATTATTCAAGTAACAAGTAGGTTAATTTAATAATAAGCCAAAAGGAGCTTCTAATTGAAGATCCTTTTTTACTGCCTAAAATGTGACTTATGTAAAAAGCTAGCATAAATCTAGCTTTTTCTTTTTTTGTTTATAGGTATTTTAAATTCTTTATTTATCGTGTTTTGAATGTATACTTTCGTCGGTGATTTTGGAGAAAATGAGTAAAGTGCGATAAACTCAATAAAATCAAAGGGATGAATGTAGATTAATATATAATTTGTTTTATATTTGTATTATAACGTATATATATATCAATTTTTTGGTATCCTTATAGAAGAATATAAATTTAATTTCGTACGCTAAACGGAATTTGAAATGGTAAAATATAGTTTAAGTAAAAGGTTAGGGGGATAAATTGATTTTATGGATATGCAGAAACGGAGAATATTAGTAGCAGGAATTATTTTAGCAGTAGTGTTAGTTGTAGGGTATTACTCTACTAACGTACTACAGACCTTCTCAATCGTATGTTGTGCAGTAGCGATTGTGTTTGGGGTTATAAGTAGTATACAAATGAAACGACAAAACAAGAAGTAAAGATTTGAACATTTTATGATACCCCAAAATTTCTCGTTTTGGGGTATTTGTTTTTCTTAGCTTGATGGCGATGTGGCGGTACCCCACACCCATCAACTTAAGGGATATTTTTATACAAAATGCGATCTTTTCACGTAGTATTTTATTATCGTTT
>NZ_MACH01000097.1 GCF_001884065.1 Bacillus proteolyticus | reverse complement strand
CACATCCATCAACTTAAGATATATTTTTATATAAAATTCGGTCTTTCCATATAGTTTTTATTATCTTTTATAGATGTTATAAAAGTAGGCATATCAAATAAACCCTGACGGGTTTCAAATTTTTTACTATGCTACCTGATGAGTAGAAGTGGTATACTCATAAACAACACCCAAAATATCAAAGACTGTCTTTTTCTCGTATCGATGAGATTTTCGTCCGTTG
>NZ_MACH01000096.1 GCF_001884065.1 Bacillus proteolyticus | reverse complement strand
ACTTCTACTATATAAAAAATAGTAGTGCGAACCAATGCCTTGGCCTGCACTACTAATCTTAGTATGTTTCTTACATTCGGTTTCTCAAATGAATGTAAGAAATACAAGAACAAACTCCATTCATTAGCTTGGTTTCATAACTCAAGTGAAAATGATATGATTGCATTGTCAATATTATCTAATTACTAAAATATATTACAAGGAAATCACAAAGAGGAGGAGAAATCATGGGTTTTTTCAGTAGATTTTTTAAAAAGGTGGAACAAGTAAACAATAAAAAGGCCACTATCCATGAATTAGATGAAGAATTGTATATTGAATCCCCACTAGAAGAAGCCAATAGCTATTGGGTCTCAATGGCACAAAATTTACTTATTAATACTGTAAAAGCCGCTGGAAATAATGTGGAGCGTGCTTTTTTATTGCTTAATATGAAAAAGGGAGAGGCTTCATTTGATATTTTTTATCAAATAAACGGACAATTGTATTTTTGGGATCAAATAGAAAATCAGGAAATAAAAAATAGAATTAAAAATGAGTTATTACCACAAGCTTCGGAAGTTTCAGATGCTGTAAACCAACACTTTATCGAAGCAGATCATCCTACAATTTCGTTTGCAGAATTACAATTTGAATGGGAAACAAAAGCTTGGTTTTCACACATTATCTGGGAAGATGACCCAGCCTCTCAATTACCAAAGGCTCAAATCTTAAACGAATGGTATAGCCTAATTAACAAGGAAATACACGGTAAACCACTTGATAGCGATATAAAATTTTCTTGGTATCCATCAAACTCTTAATAATCTAACAGTATCTAAAATAGGGGACATTGTTCCGATTAGTTTAAATATAGTTAGTTTATAACCTTAAAAAAATAGAGACTACTTATAATAGAAAAATTCAATTTAAAGGAGGTATTAAATGAAATGACTATTAAAAACCTTAAAACCAATGAAAATTCCGAATTAGAAGGAGAAGCCTATTTCGAATTATTTGATCAAAATATTCTGGTATACATAGACCAAGATACAGATATCGAATACGCAGAGCTATGTATAACATACTTAAATTCTTTAAGTGAAGAACTGATAAATAAACTTTGTAAAGCATCTATTAGATACTGTAATGAATTTCTTGATGATATAGGTGAAGATATTATAGAATTTTCTAAACTGACAGATGTTCTACCTCATATTACACCAAATACTATATGTATTCCGAATCCTAAAAATAAATCTGAACCTGTCATTGATTTGGAATTAAATTGCACATGGGAAGAGGAACATGGTATGGAATGGATCATTCGCAGTGGGAAAGTTATGTATGTTGGAGCATTTAATGGAATAAATCCATATGGGGATTGTGATATCGGAAAAGATTGGAATTATGCTTAATGTATGATTTCATAGAAATGTAATCAAAAAATATACTAATTTTCTTATTAAACTAAAAGGTGCTTTTGTTGGTTCTGTTGCAAAGTTTTTTAATAGATAAAAAGTTGGTATGATTGCTGATGGATTTTATGCAATCTTTAGTGATTGTTGTAATTCATTATACGTCAAAAAAACGAAGTTTGGTTGTTGCAAACTTCGTTTTCGTTTATATCTTTCTATTGTTTTAAAAATTCTCCCATAATTTCCATTATGTCCTCTGCATCGCTTACTTTATCTTTTGAAAAGCGCCATTGGTCTTTTCCGTATCGCTCCATCTCAACTTTTATTACTTTTTCTTTATCTGAAACTTTTGCTTCTGGCAATATGGATATAAGGTAATCAAACGATTGACTAAATAATTTTGACTGTTCGATTCCTGGATTTTCTCTTAGCAATCTTTCGTTTTCTTTATTTAATTTTGGCTGCAATTCACTTAATAATAATGGTTTCACTTTTAATTCTACTTCCACCTTATCTTCCTCAGGAGAAGAACCTACTGATTTTACTTTAAATGTAACTTTTTCCTGTAGTACAGATTTCAACTTTTTATAATAACTTTCAAATTCTTGGTCACTAATTTCATTATACGTACTGGACGTTGCATCTTTTTTAAATTCCTTTAGTATATTCTCAGTAAATTGCTTGCCATCTTCGCCGGTTAACTTATTAATCTTGTCTATATCTTTATCATAATAAATAGCATTTATATAGGCTTTTAGAGCTTCAGCTGGTTTATTTAAGTCTTTTGTATTTTTTTCTATTTCCTTCGTATCAATTTTGAAAGAAACTTTTTCTGTTTCCTCGTCTCTTTTTTTTGTTTCCTCATTGGAATAAACAAGTTCATATGATGAGGCTTTATTCACTTCGTAGTATAGGATCCCCGATACTTTTTTACCAGGTTCTAATTCTATTAAGCGTAATTTATCTGAATCGGCCTTATCATATTTCTTCATTTTTTCATCACCTTGATATAGTGTAAAGAGATAAGGTGATATCTCTAACATTTCATCCCCTTTATTTTTCACACTCACTTTGAATTTTAATACTTTATCTTTACTTATCCCCCCCGTTAACCCACTTAATGGTAATACGTATTCAACATTTTCAACTTCAATTTCCACATTCTTCGAAGACGACGATGCCTTTCCATTTTTTACAGCTGTGGAACTTTGTGAAGAACTACAACCAGTCACAATAGTTAATGTGAATATAAACAAAAAACAAAGCATAAAAAACTTTCTAAATTCCAATTAAAACCCCTCCACTCCCTTATTCAAAAACATTTACTATTTTACCATAAATTCCTACTTGCTATTTCTAAAACCATATATTTTTAAATAAAAAAGTCCATATAATACTCTCTTTCATTTCGGGAGACCAAGAGCATATACACCCATGCATAGAAGCAGGCGGAATGAATAACCAAGTAACTTTCAAGAACTTCATGAAGATATTAGGTTTTTATTAGGGATAGTCAAAATTCTTAGCTTGATAGCGATGTGGTTCTACCCAGAAAAGAAGTTCCTTTTTTCTGAAAATGTATATAAATGCAAAATGTACTATTAATATCCGGATGAGATTTTATATTTCATTAATTTATTCCTTTGCATCTACATTAATCACTTATTGCAACAGCTTTCACGTCTAAAATAAGATGTTTCAACAAAGGAAAGTATAAGTATCTTTATAATGATTTTCCAATATAATCAATGTGTTAATGAAAGGAACTCTGTGTTATTTTTGCTTTTCTACCAACTAATACAGCTTCAAACAATGGACACAATTGATACATGCCAAGTGTAATTTATTATCCATTCAAGATTCTGTTTATTCAATCTTTCTAAAAATAAAAAAAGATTAGACTCATAAATATACAAGTTATAATGAGGGCGTCGAGAGATAATCTATTACCTCTAGAGAAAATATCAAACCTAGTTCTGGTGCAAAAATTCTAAAGACCGTGCAAGTAACCTTCTAAAATTGGACATACTTATACGATTACTCTAAGAAAGGTGTGTGATCAGAAGGGAAATTTATTAACACGAGATATGAAAGCGTTATCAACTGGATCTTATTTTGAATTGGTCATTCAAATATCTTAGATTCAACTGCACTAAACAATAATAAATTATGGGAGTGCTTATATGAACATGAATGTAGCTTCTATTAAAGAAAAAAAAGTTGTTAAATACAAAAGTTGTTTTGATGTGATTGGGCCGGTAATGATAGGTCCTTCAAGTTCACATACTGCAGGTGCTTTGGCTATCGGAACAGTTTCCAACAAATTATTTCAAGGTCTTCCAAAAAAAGTCGTGGTAAGGTATTATGAATCATTTGCTGAAACCCATAAAGGACACGGAACTGATTTTGCAATTATTGCTGGGATATTAGGATTTGCTGCCGATGACAGCAAAGTACCAGATGCTATTAAAATAGCAGAATCTAAAGGAATTGACATTACCTTTATTGAAAAAGCGGGTGATAGTCCTGCTGGTCATCCAAATACGGCAGATGTATATTTAGAGGATGAAAGCCGAAGTATTAGAACGATGGGTATTTCGGTCGGCGGTGGATTAATTGAAGTCAAACATGTTGAATTTGACGGATTTAGCTTAGATCTGCAGGGGCCATTGCCAGTTATTATTGCGATTTCCGAAAGAGCTGACTTTGAATTTGTCTTACGCAGGATCTTTAAACAATATGATGTTGAAATTAACAACTTTCATAGTTTAGAAGAAAACGGAAAATATTTATATGCGTTCGCTTTGGATTCGCTATTGCCTGGTAATGTTCAGAAGGAATTAGGAAATTTAAGCAATATAGCTAATCTCATTATTCTTTAGTTACATTAAGGAGTGAAAAAATATGTATATGACCATAAAAGAAATTGTGGATGCAGCTAATAAAAGCCAAAAGCCAATCTATGAATTAGCAATAGAACAGGAAATCAAACAAACTAAAACGTCTTATGAAGAAGTTTGGAGTAAAATGGAAAGAAATTTAGCGACTATGGAAAATGCCATAAATAAAAGTATCGAGGGCGACGGGGTATTTTCTCCAACCGGTTTAACCGGAGGTGATGCTGTTAAAATTAAAAACTATCGAGAAAATAGGAAAACTCTTTCTGGAGATTTGATGGTGCTAGGGATTCAAAGTGCTATCGGTGTTAATGAAGTAAATGCTGCATTAGGGGCTATTTGTGCAACTCCAACAGCAGGTGCGAGTGGGACGATCCCGGGAGTCCTATTTAGTATTAAAGATACGTTGCAATTAAGTCATGAAGATATGATCCATTTTCTATTCACTTCAGCGTTATTTGGAACGATAGTCGCAAATAATGCTTGTATTTCAGGAGCGTACGGAGGATGTCAAGCTGAAGTAGGCAGTGCCTCAGCGATGGCGGCTGCAGCGGCGGTAGAAGCTGCCGGTGGAACGCCACAGCAATCTTCTGAAGCTTTCTCAACCGCATTACAAAATTTACTCGGTTTAGTTTGTGATCCGGTCGCTGGTTTGGTAGAAATTCCTTGTGTAAAGAGAAACGCCATTGGAACGGCAAATGCTTTAGCAGCAGCGGACATCGCATTAGCCGGCGTAAACAATATCATCAATGCTGACGAAGTTATTGAAGCGATGTATAGAGTTGGAAGACAGATGCCTCGCGAATTAAGGGAGACAGGTTTAGGCGGGATTGCGGCCACACCTACAGGGATTGCTATAAAAAATAAAATCTTTGGAGAGAAACAATCAAATCAATAAACAGTTATCGGAAATATTGTGAAATAGTTAACAATTCTATTTCCTATTGTTCTCCTAAGGATGTCTGTATATTGAGATCCATTATCACGAAAATGTACTACTATATAATTAAAATGTTTTGTAAGCGCTAATAAACCCATCAGGTTGATGACTAGCGAATTTTTCGATTTTGATTAACTTAGAAGAAGGACACACGATGTGGCGCACTTTGTAAGCAATTCATTCTTCAAGAACGATCTATATTCCTAAACCTTAAAAAGAGACGTAAGAATAGGACACAAGGAGGAATTATTATATGAATGGGAATACTGCAAAAAAAATAGAATTTCAAGCTGAAAATACTGCAGTAAAAAATGAGAAATATCCAGACCCTAAAAAGTGGCATAAACAGGATACTACCTGGGCATTGAGCCTTTTTGGAACAGCCATTGGAGCAGGAGTACTCTTTTTACCGATTAATGCAGGTTCAGGTGGGTTATTATCATTACTACTAATTACATTACTTGCATATCCAGTTATGTATTACTCACATAGGGCGCTTGCTAAAATGATATATGCTTCCAATTCTGCTGAAGAGGGGATTACAGGTACAATAAGAGAGTATTTTGGAAATAAGGCAAGTATCATTTTTAACATAGTATATTTCGTCTCAATTTATACAATCGTGCTAATGTATTCTGTTGCACTTACAAATACTGCAAGTAGTTTTATCGTGCATCAATTGCACATGCAGGAGCCTCCAAGGGCCATTTTATCGCTTGTATTAGTACTCGGTCTTATCGCTATACTAAATTTTGGTCAAGATATCACTGTAAAGATTATGAGCATGCTAGTATATCCTTTCATAGCTTCTCTACTTTTTATCTCAATATCTTTGATTCCACAGTGGAATACGTCAATGCTTAGTTTTTCAAGTGTTTCTACTGCTTCAACAGGAACAGGATATTTGGGAACGATATGGATGATACTACCAATCATAGTATTCTCGTTTAATCATTCTCCTATGATTTCGTCATTTGTTATGAAACAGAGAGCTACGTATGGAATAGAAGCTACTGATGCCAAATGTGCTCAAATACAAAAAGTTTGTTATATCATGACATTCGTTGTTGTTATGTTCTTTGTTTGGAGCAGTACCTTGAGTTTGACTCCAAATGATCTTATGATGGCAAAAGAACAGAATTTGTCAATCCTATCATATCTTGCTAATGAGCTTAATTCGCCTATAATCACGATTGCAGCTCCTATCATTGCTTTTGTGGCTATTACAAAGTCTTTCCTTGGCCATTATATAGGAGCATATGAAGTAATGCGTGACATGATTATTAAGTCCGGTAAAAAACGCGGGAAAGATATAGGAGAAAAAACAGTTAAGACAATGATCCTTACTTTTGTCGTAATAACATGCTGGTATGTTGCTTATGCAAATCCAAGTATTCTTGGAATCATTGATGCCCTTAGCGGACCGTTAGTTGCTGCTATCTTATGTCTATTACCAATGTATGCAATTCGTAAAGTGCCTGTACTAGCTAAATATAGAGGGAAAATGAGCAATGTATTTGTCATTATTATAGGTATCCTTACTGTCCTAGCAAGTATTAAGTCATTATTCTAATTCATTATTGTTAGTTCTGATGCAAAAATAGTGAGATATGAAAAAAGAACGAAAGATTCCTAGCGGAACTGAATTTTATATTGTTGAACCAAAGAGATCATGGTTTTGGACAAACTTTTCATTTTGGAGAGTTTGTCCTTTTTTGATTATATGCATAACTTCTATTCTTGCAATCACCTTTTTAGCTGTTTGCAATGATTTTAATCCAAGCATATTAGTGGGCGTCCCATGTCCATCAAGCGTATGGTGCGACTCGAACAGGTATGGTACAAAAGAATGAACTATATATTCGTGACTTAGGATATT
>NZ_MACH01000095.1 GCF_001884065.1 Bacillus proteolyticus | reverse complement strand
TGAACAGCTCCCTGTCAAGTAGACAGTGGAAATAATAAAAATACTTTAAGCGGCTTGAACCCTGTATTCCAATGGGCTTAAGCCGTTTAATCTTTCTTGGTAACGTTCGTTATTGTAAAACTGGATATAATCATCTACCGCTTGTTGTAAGGCTTCAAGTGTCTCATACTTATGTAGGTAATACTTTTCACACTTCAACGTCCCCCAAAACGATTCCATTGGTCCATTATCTATACATTTTCCTACACGTGACATGCTATGAATCATTTTTGCTTTTTCTATTTTTCTCTTAAACCCATGTGACGTATATTGATACCCTCGATCACTATGAATCAATGGATGTTCATTCTCTTTTAATATAGTGATAGCTTGATCCAATGTTCGAAATACCAATTTATTATTGTTTGAATTTCCCAATACATAACTAATAATGGAACCATCGTAAAGATCTAAAATGGCACTTAAATACGTTTTCCTTCCGTTTCCTAATTTGAACTCCGTGACATCTGTTACCCATTTTTCATTAGGCTTGCATGCAGTAAATTCACGATTGAGTCGATTTTCAGCGACATATTGCGCAGACGAGGGAACATAGCGCTTTCTTTTCCGACGAATCACGGACTGTAATCCAGCGATGTGCATTAAGCGATAAATGCGTTTGTGATTGAACCTTTTATGATATATCCTATTGATATTTAATTTCATTCTTCGATACCCATAAATGCCTCCTACTCGTGCATAAATAGCCTGGATATCCTGAAGAATTGCTTCATTCTCTAATTCTCTAGCTGTTGGCGTGCGCTGTAGCCATTTATAATAAGCAGCACGAGATACACCGGCAATTTCACATAAAAGGATTACTGGCAGATTTTCATTCGCATGTAAATCTTGAATCGCTCTATATTTATTTTGTAGACGAACGCTTGTTAAAGACGCCTCCTTTCGAGTTCCTCTAACTTTTTTAAAAAAGCATTTTCTGCACGTAATCGTTCATTTTCTCGCTCTAAACGTTTCATTTCCAGCTTAAACTTTCCTTCATCTGTTAATTCATATTCCTCTTTCTTTCGACCACGTTTATCTTGTAGTGCTTCTTCACCATGCGCTTCAAACTTCTTGACCCATTGATATACCTGTTGATAAGAAACTTCATAGCTTTCGGCTGTGAGCTGGTAGTTTTTCTGATGTTTTATACAGTAATTCACAATTTGAATTCGTTCTTCTAACGTTGTTTTTCTTCTATTTGTCATAGAGTTTGTCATTCCTTTACCGGTATCATTTAATTCTCTATGACTATTATACTTTTTAATCCATTTTCTCAAAACCGCAGTACGGGATATATTGTATTTTTGGGTAACCTTGCTTAACGAAAAGTGCCCTGATAGATAATCATTGACGGCTGCTAACTTTAACTCTTCTGAATAACGCTTCCAAGAAAGTACTTCTTCTAGGCCATCTTCACCATTCACTTCATACCTTTTCTTCCAATCTCTAATCGTCCCAGGATCAATCGAAAATTTAGCAGTAATGTCAGCTATTGATTGATGACCATCTTTATAAAGAGCTAAAATCGCCAATTTTTCAGCTTTAGAATATTTCATTCGAGCCATAAAAAATACTCCCCTTAGATAAACAGATTTTTATTTTTTATCTGTCTACCTAATGGGGAGCATATCA
>NZ_MACH01000094.1 GCF_001884065.1 Bacillus proteolyticus | reverse complement strand
CCAGAAGGGTTCCGTCTAACTGTAGCATTTAAAATACGTCCTGTTACTTCACGACTTTTGGCAAATCGAACAAGACCTAGTTTTGGCAATTTTATTTTGTTTCCTACAACGGCAATGTTTTCATTTGTTTGTTTTGTGGTATAAGATTGTACGTTGTTCTTCTTAGATTTGAAACGCGGGGCATTGTTTTGTTTTTTGAAAAGGCGTGTATAAGCATCCGCAAGGTTGCGAACAGACGACTGAATCGCGATACTATCTACTTCTTTTAGCCAAACAAACTTTTTCTTCATGGCAGGGAGTTTGGCAGAGCATGTACCATATGTCAAACCTTTCCCTGTTTCTTTGTATGCATTATCCCATAGAGATAGGAAATGATTGAATACAAAACGAGAACAGCCAATCGTTTTA
>NZ_MACH01000093.1 GCF_001884065.1 Bacillus proteolyticus | reverse complement strand
TGCTTATGTTTTGGAAGACGAATCAATATGATCCGTTTCTATACAATGGAGGAATGGTTCTCTTATCAATTGTAACAGCATTGTTAGTGGCAAATCTTGCTCATCCAGCGAGCCGTATCGCTCAATTTTTACGATTTAGACCTTTACGCTGGATAGGAATAAGGTCGTATGGCATATATCTTTGGCATTATCCAATTCTTACATTGACGACTCCAAAAGTAAATGCTGGAGATTTTTCACTAATAAGAGCAATTCTTCAATTTCTTCTAATTATAATGATTGCGCAAATTTCATGGAAGTATATTGAAAAACCAATCCGACAAGGTGCGCTCCGAAATATTCAGTTTAAGAATTTAAAGCTTCAAAATGTCGCTTTAGGTGTTAAGTTAGCTTTAATTTGTGCAGTATTCGTTTCGTCGATAGCCGTTTTTGTGTTATCAAAAGTTAGTAAGGCTAAGGAGAATCCTCAACTAGATAAGGTGGAAGCAGTACAAACACAACCAGCAAAACATACAGTTGCAGTTCGGGAAAATCCAGCTCAAGAGACGCCCAAAAATCAAGAAGAATCAAAAGAAGTAAATTCTGTGCAACCTAAAAGTTCTTCCAACGTTACAGCGATAGGCGATTCCGTTATGATTGATATTGCTCCATATTTAAAAACTGCTTTTCCTGATATTGGGATTGATGCACAAATTGGTCGCCAGCTGTCAAAAGCGATTCCTGTAGTTGAACAGTTAAAGAATGAAGGGAATTTAGGAAACTATGTCATTATTGGATTAGGTACAAATGGAGCCTTTACTACGGAGCAACTTGTATCATTAATAGAATTAATTGGAAATGAGCGTAAAGCGATATTTATTAATACGAGGGTACCACGTCCGTGGGAATCAATCGTGAATGAGAGATTGAAAGTGACAACACCTAAATATCCGAATGTAACCCTAGTCGATTGGTATACAGCAAGTGCTGGAAAGAGAGACTACTTTGCACCTGATGGTGTGCATTTAACCAAATTAGGTGCTGAAGCATACGCAGCACTTGTAGTCAAAGCGGTGAATCAATAATTAGATATGTTTTATAAATTTCTGTAATTCATTATACATCGAAAAAGCGAAGGTTGGTTGAAGACTCCGTTTTTTTCGATGTATAATGAATGGTTTCGATGCCTTTTAATATACTTGAGAGGTATGATGAAGGCTTTGAAATTCAGTGGATTAAAAGTGTCTGTCGCTATACATGTCTACGGTCATGTTCTGTGAGATTATTAATAGTCTCACAGAACATGAAGAAGATAAATTATCGATTTTAGATATTTCGGCTACATTAGATATAGGAACAAAGGTAGAGGAAAATCGGAATGAAGGAATTTTGGGGAATTAAAGTTATTGTTGTAAACGAACATTCTGCGGAAACAGTTAAGAATATAGCGAATTATTTATTCAAGATGGCTCAGAAATGAGTCATCTTTTTTATTTGTAAAAAATAGGCCCTAAATTCGTAACAATCTTGTGTGTGAAAATAAAAAACCATCTTAGATAAGATAGTTTTTTTACTTATTTATTGAATTAAAATATTTTTACCATGGATTCTCTCTGCAAGCATTTTGACAGAACAAGGGACTATGACCATTCCTTATGCACTGGGCGTAGCACTCTGGATCTATTGAGAAAATGGAAGAATAAACTGTTGGCTGTGAGTAGGAGTTGTCCCCGTAAGCCAAAGGTTTACCACAAGATGCCATAGGTGCAGATGTTGTTGGTATTGAGTGAAGGTTGCACCCTTAAAAATTGGCACTAGATGGATTCATACGACATATATCTTCACATTCAAACCTATGTCCACCTTTCATAATGCAATCCCATACACAATCTTCAAATGTTTGACGATACAAAGACAGTCACTCCTTATCTTAATCCTATTGTTCTCGATATTATATTTATTTGTATATTTTTGGATAATTGTCCATGCGTATTTGGGTGATTGTTAAAGATACATAGCAAAGCTTATGATGTTGCAGGACTTGAAGGTGGTAACAAACGAAAGGACCAAAAAATCGTCCCTAGAAAACTGCATAACGTATTCAAAAAAATCGAATTAGATAGGAACTTATGTATTGGATAAAAGGTTAATAACTTGAGCAAAAAGAACTGGGTATTTACATACTTAACATACATATTAGTCTTGTTAATTAAGGCCTTTTTTGGGAATTTGTAAATAGTTAATGCGCTAAAAAGCTTGAAAAATATTAAAATGTGTAATTTTTTTGACGATTTTGACAAAAATGTTTAATATTTGTAATTTTATGTTTTATAATGATAATCGGGTTAATCGTGAATGATTTAAATATTTCGATGAATGCTCAGGTTAATTTATTTTAGGGAGGTTTCAAGATTGGGGAAAAGAGCTATTTTAAGAGTTTTTACATTATTATCAGTACTGGCATTATTCCTTAATGTGTTTTTACCAAGGGCTAGCGCAGAAGTTATGACTCATGAAAAGTATTCGATGGACTGGAGTTATAGTAATCAACTAGGAAAGTATATTAGAACGGAAATGATTAAAAATTCAAGTGGTCAGATTGCATATTGCTTAACTCTAGGATTAAAATCGCCTAGTGGAGAAGATCTACCTGAAATGGGGAAAACCGATAATATGGTATATCGGGTATTGTTAAATGGTTTCCCGCAAAAGAGTGTAGAGCAATTAGGGGTTGCAAATACAAATGAGGCTCATTATGCAACGCAACTAGCTATTTGGAATGCTTTAGGTCAACTTGATGTAAATGAGTTAAAGCATGCAAATAAAAATGTTGAGAAGGCAGCTAAAACTATTATAAATGCTGCTAATAATAGTGAAGATACACAAGATATTTATATGAATGTTATTCCAGCTGAAAAACAAAAAGCAGAATTAAAGGGTGAGTTCTTTGAAACAAACCTATACACAGTACAAACAAATGCTAAGAGTGGTTCTTATAAAGTAGTAGCGAAAAATGCCCCTAATGGAGTTAAAATTGTTAGTGAAAATGGTGAAGTGAAAGATCAGCTTTCAGTTGGGGAAAAATTCCGTATCCAAATTCCTAAGAACACAAAAACAGGTGAATTTAATCTAAGTGTTGCTGCTAATTTAACTAAAGTTCAAGCAATAGCTTACCGCGGCACTGATACTGTTCAGAATGCTACAGTACTATTAGAGAGAAATGAAGAAAAGCTTAGCAGTGACCTTGCAGTAAATTGGGAAGCAGCCGGTTCTTTAAAAATTAAAAAGGTTGGAGAAAATGGGGAAGTTTTAGCTGGCGCAGTATTTGAAGTTTTTAATGCAAATAATGAATCAATTGGAAAAATTACAACTGGTGCTGATGGTATGGCAGAACTAAACAACTTACCAATTGGAACTTACACAGTAAAAGAAATTAAAGCACCAACAGGTTATGTTTCAGGTGATAAACCACAAACTATTGAAGTTAAGACAGGAGAAATAGGAGCTGTCCAAGTAGTAAATAACAAAGTAAAAGGTAACATCGAAATTAAGAAACTTAGTGATTCAGGAAAGGTTTTACCAAATGTTGAATTCACAGTCTTCACAGAAGATGGAAAAGAAGTGAAAAAAGTAGTAACAAAGGAAAATGGAATTGCAAACGTTGAGGGTCTTACGTATGGTAAGTATTATTTCTTAGAGACAAAAACACCTAATGGATATATTGGAAATAAAACAAAGTATCCTTTTGAAATTAAAGAACACAATAAAACACTTACTTTTACAGTGGAAAATACCGAAGTAAAAGGTAGTGTAAAATTACTAAAAGTAGATAATGAAGATATCAGCAAAAAATTAGAAGGTGCAATATTTGAGTTAACAGATGCAAGTGGGAAAGTAATTGGCGAATATAAGACAGATAAAAATGGCGAGATTAACGTCAAAGATTTAGCGTATGGTAAGTATTCATTTGTAGAAAAGACTTCTCCAAACGGTTATGTTCTTGTTAAAGAACCAATTGTGTTCGAAATAAAGGGACATGGAAAAATTATTGAGTTATTGGCAGTTAATCATCTTATCAAAGGTGATTTAGAAATTACAAAGGTAGATGTAGCTGATGGAAACAACAAGCTTCCAAATGCAGAATTCACTATTTATAATGAAGCAGGGAAAGAAGTAGTGAAAGGAAAAACAGACGATAAAGGTATCGCTAAATTTGAAAAGTTACCATTTGGAAAATACACATATAAAGAAACTGTTGCACCAAAAGGTTATATCTTAAATGAAGAGACGTTTTCTTTTGAAATCAAAGAGAATGGTCAAATCATTAAACATATTGTTAAAGATGAAAAGATTCCTTCAATAAAAACAACAGCTACGGATAAAACAGATGGTACAAAAGAAATGCACACTTCTAAGTCTGTAACAATCCAAGATAAAGTGAAATACAAAGACCTACAAGTAGGTAAAGAGTACACTTTAAAAGGTAAATTAATGGATAAAGAAACTAATAAAGCATTAGTTGTAAATGGAAAAGAGGTAACAGCTGAAACTAAGTTTACACCAAAAGAAGCAAATGGTTCTATTACATTAGACTTCACATTTGATGCAACTGGTTTAGAAGAAAAAGAAGTAGTAGTATTCGAAGAGTTACTGAAAGACGGAAAAGTTGTTACTACACATGCTGATATCAATGATAAAGGTCAAACAGTTAAGTTCGTTAAGCCATCAGTAAAAACAACAGCTACAAACAAAGCTGATGGTGGAAAAGAGATTCATGCAAACGAGTCTATCACTATCCAAGACAAAGTAGAGTATACTAACTTAGTTGTTGATAAAGAGTACACTGTGAAAGGTAAATTAATGAACAAAGCTATTAACGAACCATTATTAATTGATGGTAAAGAAGTAACAGCTGAGACTAAGTTTATTGCAAAAGAAAAGAATGGTTTTGTAACATTAGATTTTACTTTCGTTGGTGCTGAACAGCAAGGAAGAGAAGTAGTCGTGTTTGAAGACCTATTACATGAAGGTCAAGTAATTGCAACTCACGCTGACATTAACGATGTAGGTCAAACAGTGAAATTTAAAGAGGCAAAACCGGAACAACCTAAATCAGAACAGCCGAATCCAGATAAAAATACTCCAACATCAGAGCAACCTAAAGGGCAAGTAAAAGAACAATCACAACCTAAGAAAGAAATTCAATCTAAAATTGGATGGTTACCGCAAACAGGTACTAACCTTACAAGTTGGATCTCTATAGCTACAGGCGCATTACTGTTAATTGTTGGTGGAGTGATTTTCTTAAAACGTAAAAATGCATAGATATTAAAAAGATAAGCACATCTGTTTTTTAACAGGATGTGCTTATCTTTTTACATTTATTTTTGATCCAGAATGAAAATTGAAACCAAAAAATTAGCTAAAATTAAAGAGGATTTTAATAAAGATTTGGTTTTAGAGCCATTCCCACAACTATTATTTTTATCAAGGTTATTAAAACAAGAACTGGACAACATGGAAAATTTTATTAAATGTTCAAAATAAAGATAATACTCCATTAAGGAGTACCGCGACATTACCATCAAGCTAAGCTTTTAAAGTACCCCCTAAATGGAAATTTTGTGTTTTTTATAGTACCGAAGTTCATTTTTATCGTTTTGGGGAAGAATGTATTTTTTAACTTGATAGCGATGTGACGTGACCCCAACAATTACTAGAAGCTTCTTATCTTTTCTATTCAAAAGTTCCCTTCACTATCGGAACTTTATTTTCTACCATAAACTTGCCTGTTGCAATGACGCTGTGAACGTCCAACGTTCTTTTTCTAACAATACGATGTCAGCATCCTTTCCGGTTTGGATACAACCTTTACTTGAAAGCTTCAGTAATTGTGCGGGATTCTTGGTAAGATGAAACAGTTAAAGTAATTGAACAATGGCTATTACAACAATGATAATTAATTTAATAAATTTATCGAAAGAATTCTCCCTCCTCAAGCGTGTGAAGAGCGGTAGCCCAACGGTAGGTGGGAGAGTCAAAACTGGAAACAAAGAGCCAACTCACATGAGTAGGCTCTTTTGTTTATATGCTATTTTCCACCTGTTTTCTTATTCCCTCCGGTATGTCATTTTCAGAAATAACATCATAAGAATAGACATACTTGCCTTTTACATGAATTTTTAAGTGAGTTTTTCTTATAAAATCATTAGGAGTGCTAGTTCCTACTGTATATTCTTTCTCATTCCTTTAATTTTTACGAGTTTTGATAGTGCGTCTGTTACCTGTTTTGTTCTAGTTAAATGTGACTTTACTTCTCCTAGCATAGCGTTTTTACCTTTTCAAGGCGATCTATCTTACCATATATATAAGAAATAGGCTATCTATTATATTCTCAATCTGGTTTAAAATAATAGCAGGTCGACGAATATAATGGCCAATAAACCGATGGTGTCCTTTTATGATCCCTTTTTAAAGTTTAGATTGAATATAATTCGTTTCACCTGAAGTATGTCTTTTGAAAGAACCTTACTCCAGTGTGATGGGAAGTCTTCTTATACCATATTTGATTTTAATTTGTTCCAATAATTATGTCTATCGAAGATAATATGTTTCAGTATTTTTGGTTCCATGACTAAAAACTATCACAACCTGAATAGTTAGGATAGTTCAAAATTTTGTACGAAATCTAAACAAAAAAAACTATATTTTCGTAGCTTTTGAAAAAGGATCAGATGTCTTTTTATTAAGGTGTTCTTAAATTGGTCGAAATTACCACATGTAAATGTGACAACTTATGTAACATTTATGTTGACATATTTGGTAAGCGCTTTTATAATCAACCTGACAATAATGAAAATCACTATCACTTAGGGGTAGCAGGGGGAAACAATTCATGACATTCAAGTTGAAAGTATTATCTGCAGCAGCGGTAACATCTCTTCTTTTTACGGGTTGTGCAAAAGAGGAAACAAAAGCATCGGAAGCACAAAATAAAAAGACAGAACAGACAGTGAAAAAAGAAGAAACAAAACAACAAGAAGTGGATTTTGTACAAGCTTATAAGGATGGAGTAGCTGAACTTGAAAAAGC
Source organism: Bacillus proteolyticus (assembly GCF_001884065.1). GTDB lineage: Bacteria > Bacillota > Bacilli > Bacillales > Bacillaceae_G > Bacillus_A > Bacillus_A proteolyticus. The sequence goes on along the minus strand of NZ_MACH01000093.1, from coordinate 237,689 downwards.
GAAAGAGGGCAAAGAGGTTGACTTTGATAAAGTAACAAAGTTATATAAAGAAAAATTACAACCTCTTGTTCAAAAGCGAGATGGTGAATTTAGCGAACAAATTGATCAAACAATTACGGCTGCATTAGAAGCAGGTAAAAAGAAAGAAATGGAACCAATGGTTGTAAAGCAGCTATTTGATAAATTAATGCAAAAAGAATTCTTCCAATCAATGCGTCATGATTTCAAAGAAGTAGATGAAAAATGGGGCAAAAAAGATGATGTGAAGAAAGAAATGGATGAAGCGCTAGCTTTCTATAAAGGTGTAGAGGGCACAGTTGGAAAACGCGATACAGCGTACGGTACACAGATGGCTTCTCAAATTAAAGGCGGTTTTGATGAAATGCAAGCTGCTATTGATAAAGACGACAAACTTGCATTTGCACTTGGTAAGCAAGTTGTAGATAAAACGATAATGAAAACATTCTACTTAGCGACAGGTGGAGTTCCACATGGCTATGCTACAAAAATGGTAGAAGCAGCAAAAACTGATGAGAAGACAGCAAAAATTGAACAAGCAGAGGGATGGGCATTTTATCAATCTATCTACTCGTATATGAAAAAAGCAGCTCCTGAAGATGCGGACTTTATCTTAAAGCAGTTTGACCTGAAAACGGATGTGAAAACAGTGGATGCAAAAGCTGTAAATCAAGCATTTGTACGTGGTTTCGCAAAAGTTGCATTAGGTGAATATAAAGAAAGTCAAGAAAACTTCGGAAAAGACAAAGGTCCTATTACAGCGTTAGAAGGTGCATTGTTCATTAATATCATCGAAAATGATTTAAAAACAGTGCTTGGTGAGCAGGAAACAGCAGAGTTAACAAAAACAGCACAGTCTTATTTAGAGGCAGTAAAAGCTAAAAAGAAAGAAGATGCTGATAAATTGTTACCACAGCTTGAGTCTGCGCTAAATAAAGCTGTTGAAGTAGCGAAATAGTCTGCGGATACGATATTGTTTTTTTGAAGAAACCTTGTTTTGACAAGGTTTCTTCTTTTACATGATGTGATAGAGAGTAGTGAAATGAATGAAAGTATTAATTACTGGTGGAGCAGGCTTTATTGGAAGTCACCTTGCTTTGAAACTGTTAGCACAGGGAAAGCAAGTGGTGTTACTTGATAATTTCCACTCTTACTATGCAAAATCAAGAAAACAGTTTCAACTTGAACAAGTACAGCGATATGGAAAGGTTCCGTTTTACGAGTGCGATATTTTGCATAAAGAAGGTGTGAAAGCTGTCATGCAGCAAGAGAAGGTTGATGCAGTTATTCATTTAGCTGGATTTCCAGGTGTGAGACCATCGCTTGAAATGCCAGGCGCTTATATTGATATTAATATAAAAGGGACAAGTAACGTATTAACATGTGCAGGAGAAGAAAATGTAAAGAAAGTTATTGTAGCATCCTCTTCTTCCGTGTATGGAGAGCAAACAGGAATGCCTTTGAAGGAAGAAATGGCAAATGGCCGTGTCTTATCTCCTTATGCAGCATCGAAATACGGGATGGAGTCACTTTGTCATGCTTATCAATATATGTATGGATTTCAAATGAATATTTTACGATTCTTTACTGTATATGGTCCGTGGGGGCGTCCTGATATGGCGATAGCAAGCTTTATTCGAAAATTATTACGTGGTGAAGAAATTGTTGTATATGGAAAGGGAACAGGAAGAGATTACACATACATTGATGATATTACAGAAGGGATTACTCTTGCATTAGAGTCGAATAGAAGTGATGTCTACAATCTAGGTTCGAATGCACCAATTTTAATGACTGAATTGCTTGCGCAGTTAGAGAAACACTTCCCACTTATGCGCGTAAATAGAGAAGCGCATCGTCAAGGGGATGTAACATCGACGTGGGCTGATATTTCGAAGGCGAAAAATCAGCTGGGATATGAACCTCGTGTATCATTTGCAGAAGGGTTGGAACGAACTATTGCTTGGGCGAAAAAATATCCGGATACTGTTTAATCTTTGTGGTATTTTCTTGTTATGTGTTTTTTTTGTTATATCGTGGCAGTCATTTGAAATGTCTTCTTTGTGGGGACAACTATATGAGTTATGGAAACATCCTTATACCTTAATGTTTCTTATTGTAATGTATGGTGTTGCATTTTTCTTTCGTGCATACGCTTGGAAATTGTATCTTCATCATCATATTACAATGAAAGAGGCTTTGTATGGATTGTTTTATAGTTTATTTATTAATCATGTTTCTCCATTGAAAGTAGGGGATGCTGTTCGCATTGCGATCATTACAAAAGAAAAGAAAGTGACGTTAGGAGAAGCGACACAATCAGTTGTTATTCTTCGTATATTAGATTTACTTGTTCTTGGTGTATTTGGAATAGTAGGGATGTTTATACTTTGGGGGAATATTTTATTGAATGTTCCCGTTATCTTGAGTTGCATATGTATCGGAAGTGGGACGTTGTTTCTTTTGTATAAGAAAGCACCGCAATTTGTAGAGGGGCAGTGGAAGCAATTAAAGGCTGTTTTGTTTACAATACAAGGCGTTATCATTATCTTACTAATTGTAATGAGCTGGATTTGCGAAGCTTTTGTAATTTATGAAATTGCGAGTTCTCTTACATTCATACAGGCGGTTTGGGTAAATAGTATGACCATAGCAGGACAAGTATTTCAATTAACACCAGGCGGTCTTGGGACATATGAAACGGTAATGACGTTTGCGCTAAGAGCGCTTGGAATAGGGGAAGTAGCAGCATATGAATGGTCATTAATGAGTCACGGTTTTAAATTTATATTTTCTTACGGTGTGGGTGCAATCCTGCTCGTCTTATACCCAATGGAGTTGCGTTCACTAGTCAGTCAGAAGGGGGAAAACATCCGGTGGAAGAAGTAAAAAAAGCATCAAAGTTTGAAAAAGTTGCAGCCCGTTGCTGGAACTTATTGAATGAAGGAAAACCGTTTACACCTATTTTTGTATTCGGTACATTTTTATTGTTTTCTATATCTCAGTTTGGACAAACTGGTTTTATTTCAGCATTTTTTAGTAGTTTTGTCCTCATTGTACCTTTACTTGTTTTATATTATTTGTTTGATTTCCCATTGTTTTTAAGAAATTATTTATGGTTTCCGTTTATTGCATATTTAATTGTATTTAAGATGGTCCATTTACCATTATTCTTTTTTGCATTAGGATTATATTTCTTCTTTACAATTTTATTTTGGGGAACTTTATATTATCACTTACGAATTGGTACATCATGGTTGAACTTCACACGGTTTTGGAAGCTAGTTTTAAAAAATAGTGATTCTACAAGTGGGAATGCACAAGAACAGATGCCAAAGTTTTTACTATTACTTTCGCTTTGGTATTACTATTACGATTTCTTTCAAGAAGGCGGTACATTTAACGGTGTAGATTGGAAAGTGCTGTGTATATTTTATGGTGCTCTTCTTATATATACGCTTATTTTACACCGTAATTTATTTGATTGGCAGCCAAAGGCAATTGCTAGCTATACAGAAAACATGCCTGAAAATAAAGAGGCATTAAATGAAAAAGTAGTTGTGATTGTGATAGATGGTATGCGAAAAGATCGTTTTGAGGCAGCACATACACCGTACTTAGATTCCCTTCGAAAACAAGGGACAGAGTTTTTAAATATGGAAACTGTATATCCAGCTCGTACAGTTGTATGTTTCTCCTCTATGTTTACAGGAACATATTCTTTTGAGCATGGGATTAAATCGAATATGGTTTGGAAGCATGGAGTGAACGTAGAGAGTATTTTTGATTCTCTTCGTAAAGTGGATAAAACAGGGAAGATGTTGGCGGTTGCCCATCTTGTCGACGCGTTTGGCGATGATGTGGAAACATTTACTGCTGTGATGAAGAATGATGTGGTTGACTCAAAAATTATGGAGAAAGCAAGAAAGATTATGGATGAACAAGATCCAGATCTATTTATCGTCCAGCTTATTTCTACAGATCAAACAGGTCATAGCCGCGGCGTACTATATGATGAATATTTACAAAAAATTCATGAAGCAGATCAGCATGTGAAGCAATTTATTGAGCATTTGGAGAAAACAGGAAAAGCAGAAAATACGACATTTATCATTTGTGCAGATCATGGACAAGCGGATGGGATTGGTGGTCATGGTCATTTAGACGAAGGAGAACGGTTTGTACCATTCTTTATGTGCGGCCCTCATATCGCTCAAGGTATAAAAGTAGAAGAAAAGAAGAGTCTTGTTTCTATGGCCCCTACAATTGCTTATTTATTAGGAGCGCCGTATCCATCTCATAGTCGTGGTCCTGTCTTAGTAGAAGCGCTAAAGGAGCAGGAAAAAGAATGAAAGTAATTGTTTTTATACCTGCATTAAATGAAGAGGATTCTATCGCACAGGTTATTCAAAAGGTACCGCGCCATTTTCATCCAAGTGTAAAGGTAGAAGTGCTTATTATCGATGATGGATCAACTGATAGAACGGTAGGTGTTGCAAAAAAAGCCGGGGCTGATCACATCGTTTCATTTGCAAAAAACGGAGGACTTGGTGCAGCCGTTCGAGCAGGTTTGCAGGAAAGCTATCGTCTAGGGGCTGACATTAGTGTAATGATTGATGCTGATGATGAGTACCCAGCTAATGAAATTCCGAATGTACTTGAACCTATCTTTACTGGAGAAGCAGATTATACGATGGGTTCTCGTTTTCGGGGAACCATTCAAGGAATGAGATTACATCGACGTCTTGGAAATTATTGTTTTACGACGCTGCAATGTTTGTTATTACGAAAGTGGATTCGCGATGGACAATCAGGTATGCGTGCTTTTTCTAGACAGGCGATGGAGCATGGGGAAATTATTCATGATTATAACTATGCCCAAGTTATTACTTTGAATTTAGTACGAAAAGGCTTTCGAGTACAAGAAGTACCGATTACGTATAAAGTAAGAGAAACAGGCGATTCTTTCATATCTTTTCGTAAGTATATGACGCGTGTGCTTCCGGCAATCTGGAAAGAAATGAAGCGTCCAGTAGAGAAAGTTACAATTGACTATGCTGCACATGTATTAACAGAAGATAAGAGGTGCTCGTAGCGAGCGGTTCTTATCTTGACAATAATAATCAGTAACCTTGGGAGGAACGTTCATGAAAAGAATCATTACATCATTATTTTTTGGTATTTTCTTACTATTCTCTGTGCAAACAAGTGCATTTGCTTATTCGTATGGAAATCCGAACGAAGAAAAAGTAGCTGAAGCATACAAGCAGATGGTTACCAAGTTAGATGAAAATCCGGCAAACTTTAAAGAAGCAAAAAAAGCATATGAAAATGTGCAAGAAGAAATTGATCAGCATATGGGGAAAGAACCTTCTAAAGCAATGGTGAAGGACTTTGATAAACAAAATAAAGAAGATATTATTGCTGATATGCAAAAAATTCTTGCGCTTAATATTAATCGCCGTTTAACAAATGTAGACGAAAATTTTAAAGACTATGATACAAGCAAACGGTTATTAGCTAAAGCATTTGCTACATATGAAGCGTTATCACCAGTTGTTGGTGAGCACAATAAAGAGATGGATAACAAGCTAAAGGATGAATTTAATAAAGCGTTAGAATCATTAGGAAATCCAGGCTTATTTGGAGTAGGTCAAAAAGAAGCAAATCAAGAGGCTTTCAAGAAAAGCAAAGAGGTTATTTTAACAGAGTTACAAAAAGAGTTTAAAATTAAAGACTTTAAAGTTGGACACTTTAGTGCAAATAGTCAAGAAGATAAAGCAGTTTCTGATAAAACGGAAAAAACAGAGTGGACAGATTTAAGCAGCCTGAAAAACTGGGCTCCAATCGTAGTTATTGTACTTATACTTGTTGGGGTCATTGTATACGCTGTAAGAAAACGCAAGTAGGGATGAGGGGGAAGAGTAATGCAACTTCAGGCATTTCTCATTACATTTCGTGAAGTATTAGAAGCGTTGCTTATCGTTGGGATTATTACAACGTACTTAAAGCGCACAGATAGTAAGCAGTATGTGAAATATGTTTGGCTAGGAGCAGGGCTTGCGGTTGTAGCAAGTTATATTGTCGCCCTAGTCTTTCAAGTTGTATTTACTGGTTTTGCTGCTATGGGTAGCGAAATGTATTTAAAAATATCCATTATTTTCGTTTCAGCCATTTTACTTACACAAATGGTATTTTGGATGGCAGAACATAGTAAGAATATGACAGCCAATATGGAAAATAAAATGAATCAGTATATTACGGCTGGAAATATAATTGGAATGGTCGTGCATTCTTTTCTTGTTGTACTTCGAGAAGGTGTAGAAACAGTTTTTTTCTTTGCAGCGATTACAGGAGGAAACATCGGGGAAGCGATGAAAGGCTGGGGAGCTATATCTGGTCTACTCGTTGCAGCGGTTGTTAGCTTCTTATTCTTTAAAGGAACGATGCGTATTTCACTCAAAGTATTCTTTAAAGTAACAGGTGCATTTATCGTATTAATTGCAGCAGGACTTCTTGTCCAAGGCGTTTCTATGCTTCAAGATTTAAAGATACTTGGCAGTGTAATGCCGCACGTATATGATATTACATGGTTACTACCAGAGCATCCTATTGATTATGATCATTATCTTCGCGATCATGGTACTGCACCACTTCTTTCTGGTGATATCGGCATTTTCTTAAAAGCATTTTTAGGATATTCTTCGATGCCATCTATTGAAGAAGTACTTGTGTATATCGGATATTTTGTTGTGTTGTATATGTTAATTATCTTTAAAAAACCTGTTAAAAAAAAGAAAGAAAGAATTGAAGAAAATAAGTCAGTTAGTTAAAGTACAAGGTGTTTTCCTTGTACTTTTTTTGAAGAAAGGAAATGAGATGAAACAAGTACTACGTATATGGGCAGTTATCCTTATTATTAGTGTGATTTGTATTCGTTTTTTCTATACAAGTCCGTTTGCAGCAACTTGGGACGAAGTCGATTTTACACTTGCATTAAAGCAATATGACATATTGGCGATGCAGCCACATTTCCCGGGGTATCCTTTTTTTATTTTAGGGGGGATGATAACGCATGTTTTTATAGAAAATCCTGTGCAATCGTTAGGGATTTTTAATGCCATCATGGCACTCGGCGCAGCTTTTCCGATGTATTGGATTGCACGTTATTATGTAAGTAAAACGAGCGCTCTTATTGTTGTAGCTGTCTTACAAACGAGCGGGTATTTCTCTCTTTTAGTAACGCAGCCTATGTCAGAAGGTGCAGCGTTAGCAATCGTATGGTGGTATATATGGAGTATAGAACGTGCCTTTCGTACAAAGTGTTTTCAAGCTCAATTCTGGCCAATTCTTTTCTTTGCGCTATTAATGGGTATACGGTTATCATATGCACCGTTTGGAATTGTACTTATTTTATTATTATGGCAACAATGGCATGAAGAAAAATGGCGATTTATAATCTTATTTTGTACAGCTGTCCTTTCGCAACTAGTTTGGATTAGTGCTCTTATTTGGAACATTGGTGGCGTCACGGGGTTGTGGGAAATTTCTTTTGGATTTGTAGAAGGCCATTTTACCGAATGGGGTGGAGCAGTTACAGATACGAGTGAACCACTTATTTCACGCCTCTATCGTTTACTTTCTGAAAACATCATCTTTGCAGGAATAGGTATCCACTCTTATTATTTAGTAGGTTTCTTTTTGTTCTTTTTGTTTCTGTTTGTTTTACAATGGAAAAACATACGTTTCTACCCAAAGGTTTTGATTGCTCTGGGGATTTTCTATTTTCTTTGGAATTTATTTGGACAAAACATTGATAAACCTCGTCACTCTTATCCGATTGTAGCGATGTTACTATGCGTACTTGCTATTTCATGGTTAAAAAACAACCGTGGCATTATATTGCTTTTGTTTGCAACTAGTCAACTTCTGGTGAGTATACCGCTCATGAAAGAACAACAAGTGGAGGTACCAGCAACATATCAACTCGCGTCATATTTGGAGGGGAAACAAGAGCCGTTTATTGTATACACTTGGGAAGAGACGAGGGTTATGGAATATTTACAAGTGCCATATGAACATAAACGGTTTTACACATATTCATATTTTTTACAAGATAAAAAATATCATAAAAATGATAATATATACGTTACCAATCATCTTATTGAAGGGTTTCAAAAACAAGGGATTAATATAGAAGGACAAGTTGAAAAGGAAGCCGTCTTTTATTCGAATCCATTATTTGATCCTGTTTATCATAAAATAGTTTTATACAAATGGAAAAAGGATTCTGTTGTAAAGTAAGGTAATAAATATTGTTATACTTTCATTAAGTGTGTGGGTAGTATTTTCATATTCATCAACAGAAACAGGAAACATTATTGACATATTGTACTGGCTAGAGGGCCAGCAGCATTGCCATCAAGTAAAAAAACGTTCTTCTCAAAAATGAAAAAGCCATCCGAATTTAAATAAATAACTGTAGAGATACAAAATTTTCGTTTTGGGGATACTTCAAAATCTTAGCTTGATGGAGATGGAGGAGCCCTGATACGAAATACTCCTAACATATTCGTGATATCAAAAATATGTTAGGAGTATTAACATTAGATGTTGTTTCTAGCGTATCATCTTTGAAATGTTCACCTTTATTTTTTGTTTCTTGTAATTGATTTTGTGTTTCGTTATTCTTAGCAGGTGATGAATCATTAATGGAGCTACAACTAATTAATAGGTTTACTAACAAAACTACAGGTATGATCTTTGGTATCATAGGGTCGCCTCTCTGTAGAAATACCTTTATGTGTTATGTTTTAGAGTTTGGTAGGAACATACTAAGGAACTTTTATTTATCTTCTATTCCCAATTGTTTTCTTATTCCCTCCGGTACGTCCTTTTCAGAGATAGCATCGTAAGAATAGACATACTTTCCTTTCACATGAATTTTTAAGTAAGCTTTTCTTATAAAATCATTAGGAGTGTTCGTTCCTACTGTATATTCTTTCTCATTCCTTAATTCATCAACACCTTTTAGTGAGTACATAGCTCTTCCTTTATGATGGTAATTTGGAACACCATATCCTTTCGCAATGGCGTATACATTTTTTTCTTCAGCAATCGGATTAAATCTATCCAAATCCCCGCGTAATATGAAAGGTAGTAAGTATATAGGAAGGCTTATTCCTATTATGCAAATTACAAATTTCTTCATGAGTATTTCTCCTTTTGTTCATTTACATGATTTAGTATAGAAAAAAATTCTTATGAATATAGAGGGGAATTTCTTAAGGTTTTCTTAATAAAGTTTAACCGTGTGAAAAAAGATTACCTTGAGTATTCGACAGGGTGTAGATTCTGAGGTGACGATTAAGAGTGAAGCTTCCACACTGGCCCCTGTACCTAATCATGCTGAAAGTGAAGATTTAACAAAGGTAAGTTTTATAGACTTAGACTTTGCATACTACATGGGAAATGAAGCACATCAATCTGACGCTTCATTTCTTCCTCCATTTGACGAAGAAATAGAAAATTATTATGAAAGCGAACGGTTTAAACAACAAATATTTGGTTGCATTGCAAAGGATTATAAAGAAAATGTCGTGTTACCTTTAATTGTTACCGGGCTTCCCGTTACTTGTTTTGGTAGTCAGCATGAGCAATTACAACGTGCACTAAAAAAAGAAACTTCCGTGCAAATTGATGGGGAATTTATTAATATTACGGTGGAAAATGCTTTGATTCTTCAGCAACCGGTCGCTTTACATGCCTATTTCTTAAAAGAGGGAATCATTCAGGAACGAGATCGTATCTTAATTATTGATGGTGGATTTTGTACATTAGAAATGACAGATATGAAACAGAATATCATTTTAAATCATTATGAGACAGAACTAGGATGTAGCAAGCCTTTGAAAAATATTAAGAATATCCTGCAGAATCATGCGGGTGAAAGTAATCACTTGCATATTAACGACATGCCAAAAATCTTAGAAAAAGGATATGGAGGTCGAGAAGAAAATCCTCAGACAAGTCAGGTTGATACTTTGATTCAAAAAGAGTTGGACGCACACTTCCAAGACGTTATGCGTGTATTACAAGAACAATTTAAGTTAGACCAGTATGACACTATTATTTGGACAGGAGGAATAGTAGATATCCACAAAAAACGAATTGAAAAAATACAAGGGGAAATTTCTTCTTTCCGTATGGTAGACACTTCGAAAGAGGCTGCACTTCATGGATACTATATTATTGGAAGTCAAGTATTTGACGACATCACCAATCAATCTGCATATGAATCCAAATTATAATAACGACCGAAATGGAGTTCGTTGAATAGACGTGCCAAATTATGTAGCTTCTTTTCCACATATAATAAATTCTTTATAAGAAAAGATAAAAAATGCTTGTATAGAGGAAATGTTTAAAATTGAGAATAAAAATAGCTAATATATAGGGGGTCTTCCTTTTAACATAATAAGACCTCCTATGCCATTTATTTTGTAATTTAGTTGATCTAAAAACTTTTCCTCCAAGACATGAATACCTACATACAAATTTCATATTACGGATATTATTCGATCAAACATAAAACTATTCAGAAAGGAAGAATAATATGGAATGCATAAAAATGCCAAAATGGAGTTGGTATCATGTGAAAACTAGTGAGCTTGAAAAACTTTCTTCTATAATCCCTCTTGATGTAACATCTTATTTCTCTCAATTTGTAAAGAAAATAAGTTCTCCCTGTGAAAATGGATTATATGTTTATACGTTATCACCAAGTCAAACTTGTGTATATGGTTCGTTTTTATATGATCAAGATAAAAAGGACGCCAAAATTCAAAAATTTCTTCATTATTTCGTAGCTCATGAAATACTGATAACGGTCCAGGAAAAAGAGGAAGAGGATTTCCGAAAATTAATACATAATTTCCCTATAGGTACAAAAAATTGTAATAGTTCCGCTGAAGGATTATGTGCTATCTTATCAATGTTTATAACTCACTATTTGCGAGAGGTTGACTATTTTGAAAACCATTTTAGAAATGTATTATGGGATTTTTATCATCATAATAACATAGCAGTTTTAGAAAAGATTTATCATATTCGTCATGAATTATTTATGAACACACATGTGTTTCGCTTAATACAAGAAGTGTTACAAGGATTGGAGGAAGCTTGGTTAGAAAATATAACAAAAACTCTTTGTTATAAACAAACACACGTAAAATTAGAGCGTGGATTACAACTCGTTAAAGAGTACCAAGAAGAATTAGATACGATGATTCATTTACAAGAAGTTGTTTCTTCACATCGTGGGAAATGAATTTTAAATATATGCCTGAACTAGAATGGAAATATAGCTATTTAATTGCTCTCTTATTTATTATTTTCACAACAGGAGGTATGTATATGCGATTCAAAGGATGGACAGGTGATTTATTACGAGTAAAGAAAAAGAAATCTTTTTTTAAATCCAATTAATCCTGTTTATAAAAAATATGATAGATATTAACCTAGATATATGGTGAGTAATATTTATTAATTGAGGTAGTATCATATCCCCATCAAGTTAAAGTTTTGATGTCACCGCAATGATAGAAATGGTGAATATTTATATGAAAGATTAGAGCTCTTCTTCTTGTAGGAGGGCTCTAATCTTTGTTTAAAAACTATATCATACAAATGGGCAGACTCATTATCTGAAATTTGTCCCGATTCAATTTAGAATACGACAAAAGAGAACTTGTGTTAGAAAACAAGCTCTCTTTAAAAGAAATAACGTAATTGAGATACTTATATAGTAACAATTGTTTTCTTCTAATTCCATATGTCTTATGTTGAGAAATAAATTATAAGTGGCTTGATAAAGCTAAAATGAATGATTGACATAATATTTTGACGATAATATAATGAATCTCGAATTCAAGATAACTTGTAAAGGATTGGTAATTACGAGGGTGATTAACGATGAGAGCCTATCTTTAAAGTTATTTGTTATATTATCAAGGGAATTACAGTCAATCACTAAACGTATTGAAAAGAATATAAAAATTTATGGACTTAATCCAACAGAATTTGGAGTGCTTAAGCTACTATACAGTAAAGGCGATCAGCCTATACAAAAACTTGAAGACAAAACATTACTTGCAAGTAGTAGTATCACGTATGTAGTGAATAGGTTGGAAAAGAAGAGGTGAAAACCATGTCCTAAAGACTGCCGTGTCACGTATGCGTCAATTACTTCAGAAGGTATTGAATCGATGGATATTATTTTTCCTCAGCATAAAGAGGAGATTCGGCAAATATTTGGTAGTTTGGACTATATTGAGAAAAATGATAATGAAACAGTTGAAAAAGTTAGGATATTACGCACAGAAATTGTAAGTTTGTAGAGGCTATTTCTGTTTAGTAATATCCTAATTACATATAAATTAAATAAATAGGAGGAAAAATTAATAAGTGGTAGTAAATGTATTATAATACAAAATGAATAAATCGTATAATTTCAATCAGTACAGTAGGGAATGAAGTTGTTATATTAACGTATACATATCGTCCTTTTCATTATAAATCTTTCATAAAGCGGAGAGTGGGTATCAAGAATGGAATTACGTCATTTAGAGTATTTTATTCAAGTTTGTAATAATAATAGTTTTACTAAAGCTGCGGAAGTTCTAGGTATTTCACAGCCGACTTTAAGCCAACAAATCCGTGTGTTAGAAGGTGAACTTGATACACCCTTGTTTCATCGAGTTGGAAGAGGTATCAAAATGACAGAAGCGGGTAAGTTGCTATTTGATAAAGGAAAATTTATCATGCAACAATTTGATGACGTTTATAATGAAATTTTTGAATTAAAGGGGGTAAAAAGAGGGGTAATTACTATAGGAGGTTTATTAGAGGATCTCACTTATTTAACACCTTATATTATGAAGTTTCAACAACATTATCCTAACATCGTAGTAAAAATTATAGAATCTGAAGTTGCTGTAAATCAAATCGTTGATAAAAATATTGATATAGGCATCACGCGTAGTGCTCAAATTCCAGACACATTAACAAGCACCCTTTTGTATAGCGAAGAGCTTGTCCTTGCCATTCCAAAAAATCATCCTTTGAATGAAACATCATTTGTTTCTTTTCGAGAATTAGTAGGACTGAGTAGAATAATGGTTTCATGTAGTTGTCGTGAATCTATTAAAATATATTGTGAGAGTTTAGGGTTATCTTTATCTGAAGCAAATATAGAAACAAAATCTTCTATTTCTCTATTGAGCCTTGTATACAATGGACATGGGGTTGCTATAATACCTCTTTCACTGGTTAACTTCGTTAATAATGATACTTTGAGCATAGTTCGTATTATTGACCCAACACCAAGTCAAGATATTAATCTCATTCACTTTGATGATAAATTTTTAAGTTTTGCAGCACGTATCTTTATGCAGAAGTTAAATGAACCTAAAAAAGTATTAGTATAATAGAAATAATAATGATTATAGTGTGGGAATTAAAAATGATACATAATTCTTAGGATAAGACCTAAATTACAGTTAAAGGGCAAGTAGATTTATATGTGTGGTGTAGTCGCTTCAAAAGGGAATACCATGGACTTTTACCTAAGGGGAGAAGGGCAGACTTTGCAAGGAGAGAAGGCTGTTAAAAACAAGTCAAGTTAATCAATTAACTCTTCGGTCTTATCGCATGGTAATAGATTCCATTAGGGATATACTGCTATTTCTTTTTACATATTCTTATTGCATAAAGAAAACCACCGGGCATTATACCGGTGGTTTTGACTTAGAAAGCAAAGCAAGTACAACCAATACCCCATTTAGTTCCATCTTTTCCTATTATGGTATGAGTGTGTTGATGGAGAGGGTTACTGCAACTATGTAACTTGTGATCATGGGCATCGTGAGAAAGTATAGTGTGGGCTAGGTTAGCACCACCATAACCATAAACTCCCGTCGGTGACCAATTAGGTGATGCTGGCGGCAATTCAGGTGATAGACTTTTAAATTCATCATTTCCATAAACAACCTGCCCACCCATAATAGTGAGTAATGATTCAAGGTTCTTGATTTCTTCTTCTGGCACAGTAAAGTAGTCAGCAGACAATACAGCAATATCAGCAAACTGACCTACTGCAAGGGTTCCCTTTTTACCTTCATCACCAGAGAACCACGCACTTCCTTTTGAATATAATTCCAGGGCTACTTTTCTATCAAGTTTATTTTTTTCGTCGTATATCGAAAGACCACCAATGGTTTTTCCGGCAACCATCCAGTAAAGAGCGACCCAAGGGTTATAGCTGGAAACCCTAGTTGCATCACTCCCTGCGCCAACAGGTATACCTAAGTCTAACATACGATAAATCGGAGGAGTACGCTTTGCAGCTTCCTTTCCGTATAAATCAACAAAGTATTCACCTTGAAAAGCCATGCGGTCTTGGATAGCAATACCGCCATTTAAAGCCTTAACACGTTCCATACTACGATCTGAGATTGTTTCTGCATGGTCAAACCACCATCGTAGACCATTAAAAGGAATTTCTTTGTTGACTTCCTCAAATACATTTAAGAATCGTGTGATTGACTCGTCATAAGTTGCATGTAAACGGAATGGCCAACGGTTTTCTACCAATAGAGAAATTACTTTCTTTAAGTCAGCTTCCATCATCGTAGCTAGTTCGGGCTGTGGCATTTGAAATTTTTCAAAATCGGCTGCCGAGAATACTAACATTTCTCCGGCACCATTCATTTTATACTTATCATTTCCTTGACCTGGAGAAACAATTTTTGCCCATGAAGCAAAGTCTTCATATTCATGATTTGGATTTTGTGTAAATAGATTATAAGCAATACGCAAAGTTAATTGTTCCTTCTCGGCTAAATGTTCAACAACTTTGTAGTCATCAGGATAATTTTGGAAACCACCACCTGCGTCAATGGCACTTGTAATACCTAATCTATTTAATTCGCGCATAAAATGGCGAGTTGAATTAATCTGGTCGTCAACATTAAGTATTGGAGCTTTACCCAAACTTGAATAAAGAATAGAAGCGTTAGGATTTGCAATTAAAAGGCCCGTTGGATTACCTCGTTTATCCCGTTCAATTAAACAACCTGGAGGGTCTGGGGTATCTTTTGTGTATCCCAGTGCACGCAGCCCTGCACGATTTACAAGTGCTCTATCGTAAAGATGTAGCACAAAGACAGGTGTGTCTTCAGAAACAGCATTAATCTCTTCCAAAGTTGGCATCCGTCTCTCTTTAAATTGAAATTCAGACCAACCTCCAACTACTCTTACCCACTGAGGAGCAGGTGTACGCCTTGCCTGTTCTTTGAGCATTTCGAGAGCAATGGCAATTGAAGGCACACCTTCCCATCGTAATTCCATATTATAATGAAGACCGCCACGAATAACGTGTATATGAGAGTCATTCAGACCTGGAATAGCTCTTTTTCTTTTAAGGTCTATTTTTTTTGTTTTTTCTGTGGCGCTATCAAGAAGCTCATCTCCACCTATTGCAGTTATTAAACCATCAGTTATGGCGATAGCAGATACCTCAGGTTGAGAGGGATCAAGGGTAGTAATTTTTCCGTTATATAAGATCATATCCGGTAAATTCATATTCACACCTCGTCTACTTCCTATTATTTTGTAACCATGGATGAAATAATTTACCGAAAATCGGCATAACTACCCATGATAGCA
Organism: Bacillus proteolyticus; assembly: GCF_001884065.1. Classification (GTDB taxonomy): domain Bacteria; phylum Bacillota; class Bacilli; order Bacillales; family Bacillaceae_G; genus Bacillus_A; species Bacillus_A proteolyticus. The sequence goes on along the minus strand of NZ_MACH01000093.1, from coordinate 221,945 downwards.
AGGACACTATACATACAGAAACAAAAAAAGCGGACATAATAGGATTCATATGTTTTATGATAGGTCCTATCAATTTAGGAACTAACATGCTAAGAGGCCATACACCCAGAAGGGTAACGATAGACATTTTCCATTTTTGCGGTGGGACTGGCGTTTTCGGAGTAACAAACCAATAAGCCAAACTGCTTTCAGTTTTATAACTTGGATTAGTAACTTGAAATTGTTCTGCCGTTTTTAACAAATCTCGGCGAACATCTGATTCTTGCCAAGCACGTAGATGCTCATACGTATCAAAGCGAAAAATAACAGTATACTCTCTGAATTCGTTATTTGGGACTATTAGATTTACACCTAAATGCCCTGGGAATTTAGTAGCGGCAGCTTCGATTTCATGTCTCCATGTTTCAAACTGTTTTTCTTTACCCTGTTGAATTTCCCATGTAACAATCGTTGTTACTGGATCGGCAGCATCCATCGCGTTCCCTGTATAAGTCTCTTCGACAGCTACTCCTTCTTGTTTCATATTTTCCTGCTTGGAAGCGCACCATGCACCATAGTATATGCGTATTCTACACCTTGACCATAAGCACCAGTGTGTTCCTTTACAATCTCCATTACAGCATCATAAGTATCTTTGTGTGCCCAGTCACGTTGGTATTCAAGTAAAACTTGAATTGCTGTCACTGGAATTGCACCAGCTTGTTCTACACGACGCATAGCAGCGTTATGTGCTGTCAAACTAGTACCACCTGAAGCATCATCAACTGCATACACCTCATAGCCAGCTTTAATTGCTTCAAGCACAGGGAATGCAAGGCAAACTTCAGTCCAAAGTGCTGCAAATATTAATTTCTTTCTACCTGTTGCTTTAACTGCTTCAACAAATTTTGGATCTTCCCAAGAGTTCATTGAACTGCGTTCTATAATTTCATGGTTTGGGAATATGTCAAGAATTTGTGGCCAAAAATAACCAGAAAAGCTACGTGTCTCAACTGTAGTAAGAATAGTAGGTACGTTAAAAGTTTTTGCTGATTTAGCAAGCAGCATAACGTTATTAATCAATGTTTGTCTGTCAATGCTTGCAACTCCAAAAGTCATTTGAGGCTGAAAATCGATCAAAATTAATGCACTGTTCCCTGGATTTAACAATTCTAAATTACTCATAATAAAACACTCCTTTTTTAATTGTTTTAAAATGATTTTTTTGAAAAGAATATATTTTCTGTTAATTACAGTTGTAATCGTAAAAATAAAAGCTTTGCTATACTTCTTGATTTAAAAGAGAGCGCTGATTTAATCAGCGCTAAATTTATACTATCCACTTTTTAAAAAGTGATTTATAGCTATTTCTTTGGAATACATTTATGCATCTTGTTTACTAAGATCTCGCTGAGCTCCCCTATAGCTTCCAATTATATTTTGATAACCTGGAAGATTACTAGCAAGCAAATTGCCAAAACCTTCGACATCGTTGCGCCAATCGCGTTGTAATTCGCACGCTACGCTAAACCAGTTCATAAGTTGCACGCCACTATGTGCCATACGCGTATTGGCAGCATCTGCAACTTGTTTACTGAAAGTTCCTGAAGCATCAGTAACAGCAAATACTTCATATCCAGCTTTTATAGCGGAAAGTGCCGGGAAAGCAACACAAACGTCCGTAACTACGCCCGCGATGATAAGTTGCTTTTTTCCAGTTTCTTCGATTGCTTTTACAAAATCATCATTATCCCATGCGTTAATTTGTCCAGGTCGAGCTATTTTTTGTGCGTGAGGAAAGAGATCAACCAATTCTTGCATTAAAGGTCCGTTAGGTCCGTTTTCAAAACTTGTTGTTAAAATAACTGGTAAATCAAAAAACTTAGCAGTGTGAGCAAGAGCTAAAACATTGTTCTTGAATTCATCAACACCATAGTCACGTACTAGTCCGGACATAAGACCAGTTTGATGATCTACTAAAAGCACGACAGCATCATCTTTGTTAATACGAGAATAGAGATCAGTCATTATGTATTCCTCCTAAAAATTAAGTAATCGAAGAAAGTTTAAACAGTAGAATATTACCAAATTTCTTCGTTTGTTACGATTAGTTTGTAACTAAACTGACCGTTAATATGAGTTATAGCAGCATTCATAGAACATGAAGCGCTATACAAATTTATAGTATTTGAAAACGAATTGGTTAATCAATTCTAAATTATCTATAATTTGTATAGGTCGTAACTATAGTTGTTTTCACTATAAAATAGATTGATTTTACCTATACATTCTATAGATAGAACGATATTGATAGTCACCTATTTTTGTTATTAGAATTGAATAGGAGGAATGTTCAGCAAATACTTCGTGATGAAAAAGGTATAAGATGGGGAATTGTTCCATAAAGAGAAAATGAAATCATTGGAACAATAGAGTTTCATACATAGAGTTCACAATATAAATGTGCATAAATAGGTTATGAGATTCATCCGGATTATTGAAGAAAATGATATATATTAAAGGAGGTAGGAGAATGGCAAAAATTACTGTAGGAACCGAAAATCAAGCACCAATTGAGATATATTATGAGGATCATGGCACAGGAAAACCAGTTGTACTAATTCATGGTTGGCCGTTAAGTGGTCGATCTTGGGAATACCAAGTTCCCGCTCTTGTTGAGGCTGGATACAGAGTTATAACATATGATCGTCGAGGTTTTGGAAAATCATCTCAGCCGTGGGAAGGGTATGAATATGATACCTTTACTTCTGATTTACATCAACTATTAGAACAGTTAGAGCTTCAAAATGTCACACTTGTTGGTTTTTCTATGGGTGGAGGCGAGGTAGCCCGGTATATTGGAAGATATGGAACTAATAGAGTAGAGAAGGCTGTATTTGCAGGAGCTGTACCACCATTCCTTTACAAGTCAGCAGATCATCCTGAGGGTGTATTAGATGATGTAGCAATTCAAGGATTTGAAAATGGAGTAAAAAGTGATCGTCTAGCATTCCTTGATGAGTTTACGAAAGGATTTTTTGCTGCTGGAGATCAAACTGACTTAGTTAGTGAACCATTTCGACTTTACAATAGGGATATCGCTGCGGGTGCATCACCTAAAGGAACACTAGATTGTATCGCTGCTTTCAGCAAAACAGACTTCAGAAGCGATTTAGCCAAGGTTAATATACCTACCCTTGTTATTCATGGTGATTCAGATGCAACTGTACCATATGAATATAGTGGGAAATTAACACATGAAGCAATTCCTAATTCTAAAGTAGCATTAATAAAGGGTGGTCCACATGGGCTAAATGCAACGCATGCTAAAGAATTTAATGAAGCACTCCTATTATTTTTAAAGGACTGATTACAACTATATAATTGTTAATTGATAAATTATAAATAAGTTGCAATTCTATCATATTTTTCTAATAAATGGAAATACCTAAAGGTGAATAATTTTGAGGAGGTTTTCAATTATGGCAGAAAACCAGGACATGAATTCTCTAGATGAACAAGACGTGAAACGTGAAACATTGACAACACGACAGGGGCACCCTGTGAAGGATAATCAAAACATCCGAACAATTGGGAATCGTGGTCCAGCAACACTTGAAAATTATCATTTCATCGAAAAAATTTCTCATTTTGATCGAGAAGAGGTTCCGGAACGTGTAGTACATGCGCGAGGAGCTGGGGCATTTGGGTATTTTGAAACCTATGGAAAAGTTGGAGATGAGCCGGCAGAAAAATATACTCGTGCGAAAGTATTTTCAGGGGCTGGTAAAAAAACACCGTTAATGGTTCGTTTTTCTACAGTAGCTGGAGCCAAGGACTCACCAGAAACAGCGAGGGATCCACGAGGTTTTGCAGTGAAAATGTATACGGAAGATGGTAACTGGGATTTAGTAGGGAATAATTTGAAGATTTTCTTTATTCGTGATGCGATGAAGTTCCCAGATATGATTCACGCATTTAAGGTTGATCCGGTTTCGAACGTGCCGAATCCTCAGCGGATGTTTGACTTTGTTTCTCGTACCCCAGAGGCAACACATATGATTACATTTTTATTTTCTCCATGGGGTATTCCAGCAACATATCGCCATATGCAGGGATCTGGTGTGAACACTTATAAATGGGTAAATGAAAAAGGCGAAGCTGTATTGGTGAAATATCATTGGGAGCCAAAGCAGGGAATTCGAAATTTAACACAAGAAGATGCAAACAGTATTCAAGCAATGAATGTTAGTCATGCAACACAAGATTTATATGAAGCAATTGAGCGCAAAGATTATCCAGAGTGGGAGCTATTTGTACAAATTATGGAGGATGGTTATCATCCAGAACTCGATTTTGATCCTCTTGATGATACGAAGCTTTGGCCAGAGGAGCAGTTCCCCTGGTTACCAGTAGGACGTATGGTTCTTGATCGTAATCCAGTTGATTACCATTCAGAGATTGAACAAGCTGCTTTTGGTACAGGAGTACTTGTTGATGGCATGGACTTCTCAGATGATAAAATGCTACAAGGTCGTACTTTCTCTTATTCAGATACTCAACGTTATCGCGTTGGTGCAAACTATCTGCAATTACCTGTAAATGCACCTAAAGCGCCTGTTCGTACAAATCAACATCGTGGTCAAATGGATATGCGTAATCCGAAAGAGTCTGGAGAAAATCCGCATATTAACTATGAGCCATCTATGCTGGGTGGCTATAAAGATGCAAAACAAGAAAAGCATCATCCACATCAACCAACTTACAATGCGGCTGCTATGAGCGCACCAATCGATCGTCCTAATAATTATGGTCAAGCAGGTCACACATATCGTAGTTTTGAGGAGTGGGAACGAAATGAGTTGGTTAAAAATCTATCTGAAGCACTTGCAGTATGTGACAAAAGAATTCAGAATGCGATGATTGAACACTTCACACAAGCTGATGAGGATTATGGCCGTCGTGTTAAAGAAGGTATTGAAAAGAAAATGAAAGAAGCTAAAACGGAAAACAAACTTCCGGGCCGCGAAGTAAGTAAATCAAAATATGGTCAAGGTTCATTAGCTGCAAACGAAGCAACAAAAGATGCAGTAAAGAAAAGCCATGAATCAGATCCTTATTAATTAGACGTAAGCACAATAGAATATACTTAGAGGTGCCGTGAAAATGATTAGGCAGCCTTTCATACGATTACTAAAGTAATTTTATTTAAAAATATGAGAGGTACTAAATATCATAAGATAGTTGATAAACAAGTAAAAAATAAAGCTTTATAAAAGATGCTCTTGGATAAATCCAGGAGCATCTTTTTAAATGGTGATATTGAGATGTTAGGTTGATAAATCTCCATTAATTTTGGATTGAATATTCTTCTTAACAGCTAAAATGTATTGATTAGAGTTTTTTAGATTTCTTAGAAGTATTGTTATATTACTATCAAGATAATATTTTGAATAATCCTCAAAACAAAGAAATGTACATTTTTTTGAGGAAGAAATATCTTGTCAGAAAACAATGGGATTTTATTAATTTTTATAATTGGTAGAATTTTTATGGAAATAATTCTCTTAATATATTAAAATAACATCGTATTATGTCAGATTTTAATTAGGGGAGAGAAATTTTATGTAGAAAAAAATCATTCCAGTTGCTTTAGCATTAAGTACAGTTACTTTTACTAGTGTATTTGCTGCGCCTTCAGCCCAAGCAATTACAGAACCAAACCGCTACATAGATGTGCAAATGCTCGGTATTAACGATTTTCATGGGCAACTAGACACTGTGAAAAAAATTAACAATAAAGATGCAGGGGGAATTGAGTACTTAGGAGCTTATTTACGTGATCGTGAAAAACAAAATCCGAATACATTAAAGGTACATGCTGGCGATGTTGTTGGAGCAAGTACTCCTGTTTCAGCATTATTACAAGACGAACCTACAATTGAATTTCTAAATGATTTGAAATTCGATGTTGGAACTATAGGAAATCATGAATTTGATGAAGGTGTTGAGGAAATGAACCGCCTTATTTATGGTGGATACCATGAGAAAACAGGGGATTTTAAAGGAGCAAAATTCCCATATGTTGCCGCAAATTTCTATAATAAATCCACTGGTCGTTTATTTTTACCACCATTCACTATAAAAAAGGTACAAGGAGTTCCTGTTGGATTCATCGGAGTCGTAACAACGGATGTTCCTAACCTTGTTATGCCTACTATGCTAAAGAATGTAGAAATTACAGATGAAGTTGAAGCTATTAACAAATCTGTAAAGCAATTAAAAAAACTAGGCGTTAAATCTATCGTTGTTCTTGCGCATAACGGGGGGACAACAGATGGGAACGGTGTAACAAATGGTGATATCGTCCGATTAGCAAATGAGACTGATCCGGAAGTCGATGTTATTTTTGGTGGGCATAGCCACACTTATGTAAATGGAACTGTTAATAATAAACTTGTCGTACAAGCAAATTCTTATGGTATGGCTTTTGCTGATGTTGATGTAAAGATTGATCGTAAGACACAAGATATTGTTGAGAAAAAAGCAGAAATTGTTACAACTTACCATGAAGGCATGGAGCCTGATAAAAAAATAAAGAAGAAGATGGAGAAATATCAAGCAAAAATCGCACCTCTTGTTAATGAAGTTGTAGGTAAGTCTATTGCTCCACTAGATCGCAAACTCAATACGGCTGGTGAATCTACTCTTGGGAATTTAGTTGCTGATGCCCAGCGTACAACAATGCAATCCCAAATTGCACTTATGAATCCTGGTGGTATTCGTAATGACTTAGATGCTGGTGATATTACATGGGGAGAGATATATGGTATTCAACCATTCGGAAATCAATTAATAAAGGTAAATTTAACGGGTCAAGACATTCGTGATATTTTAAATCAACAATGGCAAAAAGACATAACAAGAATGCTTCAAATTTCAGGGATCCAATACACTTGGGATGCGAACAAACCTAATGGAGAAAAAGTAACAAGTATTCGCTTAACAGATGGAGAAGAAATTATTCCTTCTAAAACTTACAGCGTCGTTGCGAACGCATTTCTAGCTTCAGGTGGAGATGGATTTGTATCCTTTAAAAACGAGAAAGATGCTGAAACAGGACCAACTGATTTTGAAGCATTAGTAGATTATATAAAAAAATCAAAAGAACCAATTCAGTCTGTTATTGATGGAAGAATTCAAAAAATAAATTAGTTTTTTATTAATCTCAAAAACAAATAGATTACCTGTGCGCTATACTTTTTAGTGTGCAGGTAATCTATTTTTTATGGGTTTGAAATAAAGTCTTACTGTGGCCAATTAATAGTGACGGTGAATTTTGCCCCTATGGAACATTAAAATCAGATGATCCAAACAGTTAAAACTACATCTTTGGACAAGTTAAAAAGGTCAATTTATATAAATTATGTTTTGATAATAAGGGTTTAATTGGTTTGTTTTAGTAGTTATATACTTATGAGTTAATTGAAATTCTAGCGGTTTTGTATACAAAGTTTCTCCTGCCTTAAATGATAGCGCATAGATATGACGGTTATTTTAACCAAAATTTTCATAAAAATACCTTTAAAAAGAACAAGAGTTCGTATATAATAGGAACTCTTGTTCTTTTGTTAGGGGGGATTACCTTGTATGATTATTCTCTTTTACCGAATCGTACTATTCTTTGTGTAGATCTTCGTAGCTTTTATGCAAGTGTTTCCTGCATTAAAAAAGGACTGGATCCACGTTATACAAAATTGGCCGTCGTAGGGGATGCGAATCAGAGCGGATCAATCGTATTAGCGGCAACACCGCCATTAAAAGCATTAGGGATAAAGAAGATGGCAAGATTGTACGAAATACCGAAGCGACCAGATATTATTATTGTGAATCCAATTATGCATACGTATATGAAGTGTTCAACTTACATAACTGGTTTAGCTTTACAATATGTTGCACCGGAAGATTTCCATCAATATAGTATCGATGAGTTTTTTATGGACATGACCGCAAGTATTCATTTGTTTGCGAGTAATCCGCGTGAGTTTGCATTAAAGTTTAAGAGAGAAATATATGAACGTACACGGATTGAAAGTACGGTTGGCATTGGTCCGAACTTATTATTGAGTAAAGTAGCGATGGATGTGGAAGCGAAAAAGAATAAAGACGGAATAGCGCAGTGGACATATGACGATATACCCGAGAAGTTATGGAGCATTAGACCGCTCAGTAAATTTTGGGGTATATCGTATAAAACGGAAATGAAATTGAACCGGAAAGGTATACATACAATTGGAGAATTAGCGCAGTATCCTTTGAAATATTTAAAACAATCGTTTGGTGTAATAGGAGAAGAATTACATTTACATAGTAACGGGATTGATTTTAGCAGAATAGCAGAAAAATATGTTCCCGCAACAAAATCTATAGCGAAAAGCCAAATATTATTACGCGATTATTCTGTAGACGAGTTCGTCATTATTTTATTAGAGCATATAGAAGAGGTTTGTTACAGGTTGAGAAGAGAAAAGAAATATGCACAAACGATCCATTTTTCAGTTGGATATAGCAAGGAATATGGCGGAGGAATACGAAAGGCACATACGTTAAACCGGGCAACAAATTTAACGATGGATATTTACAATGTTTGCACATATTTTTTATACGAAGGTTATACAGGAGAGCCGATTCGTTCGTTAAGCGTCTCATTAACAAACTTTATTAATGAAGGAGAGGAGCAAATTTCACTTTTCGATAACATTATACAAAGAGAAAAAGAAATGAGATTAACGAAAGTTATGGACGAAATTCGAACACGATTTGGTAAAAACAGTATTTTACGTGGAATTTCCTACACAAGCGTCGCAACAGCAAGATATAGAAACACATTATTAGGAGGACACAAATCGTGAAAAATGCTAATATGCCAAAAGGAAGAGGGATGGTAAAGTGGCAACCGTTTGCCAGTATGCCAGAGCAGTTTGCAGTGATTAAAGAAATGATGTACGAGCAAACGAAAGTCCCACGTCCAATCTTAACGCAAGATGCGAAAGAAATGATTGAAAATAAGCTGTTAATTTCATATTTAGGTGAGGAAGAGGTTTTACTTACATATTATAAAGATGGCTATCTATATAAAAATTACATAACAGTAGCTGATATAAACCCATTAAATGAGACAATTACTTGTACAGATGATGCTTTTCATAATCAAAGGATATTTAAGTTTGGTGATGTAATTGAAGTGAATTAGAGGTGGAGAAATAAAAATAATCATCTCTTCCTAACTTAATTATATCATGTAAATCAAGTTCAAAATAGACTGTTTATTCGTATTTACTACTGCTACAATCAAGAACACACGCATAGTAAGGAGAGATGGTAAATGAGTTCTTTCGTTCTCGATTTTCAGGAAATAGAAAAAACGCAGCTTTCACTTGTTGGTGGAAAAGGATTAAAGTTAGGAGAGTTATCTAACATGCAAGGGATACAAGTGCCAGAAGGTTTTTGTGTTACAACGGTAGGATATGAAAAGGCCATCGAGCAAAATGAAGCGTTTCAAACTTTGTTGAATCAACTAGCAGTAATAAAAACTGAGGACCGAGATCAAATTGGTGAAATTAGTAAGAAGATTAGAGAAGCCATTATGTCAGTGGAAATTCCAGTTGATGTAGTGGAAACGGTAGCTCAGTATCTCTCTCGTTTTGGAAATGAACATGCTTATGCAGTGCGTTCCAGCGCTACTGCTGAAGATTTACCATATGCCTCGTTTGCTGGTCAACAAGATACGTATTTAAATATCATTGGAAAAGAAGAAATTTTGCAGCATGTAAGAAAGTGCTGGGCTTCTTTATTTACAGAGCGAGCGGTTATTTACCGAATGCAAAACGGTTTTGAGCATAATCAAGTTTCTATATGTGTTGTCGTTCAAAAAATGGTTTTCCCGCAGGCTTCGGGAATTTTATTTACTGCTGATCCGATTACTTCTAACCGAAAGGTGTTATCGATCGATGCCAGTTTTGGGCTTGGTGAGGCATTAGTATCAGGACTGGTCTCAGCCGATAATTATAAAGTAAAAGAAGGCGAAATTACCGGAAAGATGATAGCGACTAAAAAATTAGCTATCTATGCTTTAAAAGAGGGCGGAACAGAGACGAAACAGATTGAGACGGTTCAGCAAAAGCTTCAAACATTGCCTGAACAACAAATATTACAGCTAGCACGTATCGGAAGAAAGATTGAAGCTTATTTTGATTGTCCGCAAGATATTGAATGGTGTTTAGTTGGTGATACATTTTATATTGTTCAAAGCAGGCCGATAACGACTTTATATCCAATTCCAGAAGCAAATGATCAGGAAAATCATGTGTATGTATCGGTCGGTCACCAACAAATGATGACCGATCCTTTGAAGCCATTAGGAATGTCTTTATTCCAGTTAACATCCTTTGGACCGAGGTTTCAAGCTGGAGGAAGGTTGTTTGTAGATGTTGCGCAAAGATTGGCTTCGCCTGCTAGTAGAGAACTTTTATTAAATACAATAGGGAACTCGGAGCCGCTTATTAAAGATGCATTAATGACTGTAATAGAGCGAGATGATTTTATCAAATTGTTGCCGGATGATGAAAAAGAAAAGAATCCAGGTAAAAGTATGCCACTTGCAAGTGCGCAACCACAAATCGAAAACGATCCAGCAATCGTTACGGATTTAATAAAGAATAGTCAAGCTTCGATAGAAGAGTTAAAACAAAACATGCAAACGAAATCAGGATCAGATGTACTTGATTTTATTTTAGAAGATATCCAGCAATTAAAGAAAATATTATTTCACCCGCAAAGTATGGCTGTAATTATGGCAGGTATGAATGCCTCATCATGGATCAATGAAAAGATGGAGCAATGGCTAAGTGAAAAAAATGTAGCCGACACACTTTCACAATCTGTACAAAACAATATTACGTCAGAAATGGGGCTAGCATTATTGGATGTTGCAGATGTGATCCGGCCGTACCCAGAAGTCATTGAGTATTTACAGCATATAGAGGATGATAGCTTTTTAGATGAATTAGTTAAGTTTAAAGGCGGGGAAAAAGCTCGAGATGTAATCTGTGCATTTCTGAATAAATATGGAATGAGATGCAGCGGAGAAATCGACATTACGAAAACACGCTGGAGTGAAAAGCCAACTACAATTATCCCAATGATTTTAAATAATATAAGAGACTTTAAAATTGGTGCTAGTAAGCGGAAATTTGAAGAAGGGCTGCAGGAGGCTTTGAAAAAAGAAGAAGAGCTATTAGAGCGATTACAGCACTTGCCGGATGGCAAACAAAAAGTAGAAGAGACGAAACGAATGATTCGTAACATCCGTGATTTTATCGGTTATCGTGAATATCCAAAATACGGCATGATTAATCGCTATTTCATATATAAGCAGGCAATATTGAAAGAAGCCGAGCAACTCGTGCAAAATAGTGTTATTAATGAAAGAGAAGATATATACTATCTAACTTTTGAAGAACTTCACGAAGTCGTCCGCACGAATAAACTGGATTACGAGGTTATTAATAAACGGAAAAATGAGTACAAATTATATGAAAAACTAACGCCTCCCCGTGTTATCACGTCTGATGGAGAAATCATTACTGGGAAGTACAAACGAGAAAATCTCCCGGTTGAAGCAATCGTAGGTCTGCCTGTTTCTTCAGGAGTGATTGAGGGGAGAGCACGTGTTATTTTAAATATGGAAGATGCGAATTTAGAAGATGGAGATATATTAGTTACTGCCTTTACTGACCCTGGATGGACACCATTGTTTGTGTCTATAAAAGGGTTAGTTACCGAAGTTGGCGGACTGATGACACATGGAGCAGTTATTGCACGTGAATATGGATTGCCAGCAGTCGTCGGGGTAGAGAATGCTACAAAACTAATAAAAGAGGGGCAACGAATTCGGGTACATGGAACAGAAGGGTATATTGAGATACTGTAATTGTACTTTAGATAAATAAAAAGATCATCCACTATATATAGTGGATGATCTTTTTATTTTTTTAGCCAGCTACTATCACCTGAAAAATCGATAAATCAGAATGTACACCAATCTAAAATAAAGAATATTTTCAAAAATATTACAAATTAAGACAATATCTTGTAAGATATCAGAATTTTCATTATTATATGAATGTTAGGTATAATAAAATATTGGGGAGGAATAGGGATGAAGAAAAAGCCTTTTAAGGTGCTGTCTACACTTGCGGCGACAGCTGTGCTTAGTTGCACATTTGGATTTGGTAGTCAATCTGTTTATGCGGCAACGCCGTCTCATACAGGAACTTTAAGTCCAATTGATGAAAATTTAATTCAAGAGGATCGTTTAGCAGATGCGCTCAAGAAACGCGGTGTAATTAGTGAATCTGCGTCGAAAGAAGACACATTAAAAGCTGTTGAAAACTACGTAGAGAAGAAAAAAGGCGAAAATGCTGGAAAAGAACCAGCAGCGGGGGACAGTGTTACGAGAGAAGCTTCTGACTTTTTGAAAAAAGTTAAAGATGCAAAAGCAGATGAGAAAGAAAAAGCTGATCAACCGGCTATTGGCCCAGTAGCTGGACAAGAGCCGGTTAAAGGGGGATTAAACGGCAAAGTACCAACTACTTCAGCAAAGCAAAAACAATATAATGGTGATGTTCGTAAAGATAAAGTTCTTGTATTGTTAGTAGAGTTTGCTGACTTTAAGCATAACAATATTGATCAAGTACCAGGTTATATGTATTCAAATGATTTTAATCCAGAACATTATCAAAAAATGTTATTTGGTGATGAGCCGTTCACACTCTTTGATGGTTCAAAAGTCCCAACATTTAAACAATATTATGAAGAGCAATCGGGTGGTAGTTATACAGTCGATGGGACAGTAACAAAGTGGTTAACAGTTCCTGGTAATGCAGCGGATTATGGTGCAGATGCAGGGGATGGTGGTCATGATAATAAAGGACCAAAAGGACCTCGTGATTTTGTAAAAGAGGCATTAAATGCAGCAGTAGAAAGTGGTATTGATTTATCTGAATTTGACCAATACGATCAATATGACAATAATGGTGATGGCAATAAAAACGAATCAGATGGTCTTATTGATCACTTAATGGTCATTCACGCTGGAGTTGGGCAAGATGGAGGCGGTGGTAGACTAGGTGATGACGCAATTTGGTCACATCGTTGGAACCTTGGAACACCATATCCGATTGAAGGAACAAAAGCAAATGTTGATAACTGGGGCGGTAAAATGGCAGCATACGACTACACAATTGAGCCGGAAGACGGAGCAGTTGGTGTATTCGCACATGAATTTGGTCATGATTTAGGTCTTCCAGATGAGTATGATACGAAGTATTCAGGAGCAGGTGAGCCAATTAACTCTTGGTCTGTTATGAGCGGCGGCAGCTGGGCTGGTAAAATTGCGGGTACAACGCCACCGAGTTTCTCTCCGCAAAACAAAGAGTTCTTTCAAAAGAACATGGGTGGAAACTGGGCAAATATTGTAGAGGTTGATTATAATAAATTAAATCGCGGTATCGGTTTGGCGACGTACTTAGATCAAAGTGTAACGAAATCAAATCGTCCTGGCCTGATTCGCGTTAACTTACCAGATAAAGATGTAAAAGGTATTCAGTCTGCATTCGGTAAGAAATATTACTATAGTACAAAAGGTGATAATCTTCATACAACAATAGAAACACCAGTGTTTGATTTAACAAATGCAACACTGGCGAAATTTGATTACAAGTCATTGTATGAAATTGAAACAGATTATGACTTCCTTGAAGTACATGCAGTGACAGAAGATGGTAAGAAAACGTTAGTGGATCGAATTGGCGAAAAGAATGTGAAAAATGGTCTAGACACAACGGATGGTAAATGGGTAGATAAGTCATATGACTTAAGCCAATTTAAAGGTCAAAAAATAAAACTAGTATTTGAATACATTACAGATGGTGGTTTAGCACCGAACGGTTTTACTCTTGATAACGCTACATTAACTGTAGATGGAAATGTTGTGTTCTCTGATGATGCAGAGGGCGAAGCGAAATTAAAATTAAATGGTTTCGTTGTATCAAACGGTTTTGATAAGAAGAAACATAACTACTATTTAGAGTGGAGAAACTACGCTGGTGCTGATCAAGCGTTAAAATATAGCAGCGGTGTACCGTATAATACAGGTCTTGTTGTATGGTATGCAGACTCTAGCTTTACAGATAATTGGGTTGGTCTGCATCCAGGAGAAGGTTTCTTAGGGGTTGTTGACTCTCACCCAGAGGCAATTGTTGGAACGCTAAATGGCAAACCAACTGTTAAAAATAGTACACGATACCAAATCGCAGATGCTGCGTTCTCCTTTAACCAAGCGCCAGCGTGGAAAGTTGTATCTCCAACACGCGGAACATATGATTACAAAGGGTTACCAGGTGTAACGAAGTTTGATGATTCTAAATTGTATATGAACGATTTAATTCCAGATGCAGGACGTAAATTACCGAAGCTTGGACTGAAATTTGAAGTAGTTGGACAAGCAGATGATAATTCTGCAGGTGCAGTTCGTTTATATCGTTAATAATGGAGAAGCTGTTGAAGAGGATTCCTTTCAACAGCTTTTTTCATAGGAACATACATTTTAAGTTATTAATAAAGTGAAACTTTAATCAGTGGGGGGTTATTCATCCCCGCTGATTATCAGCCCGTACCAATCGGGCGTTTACGGGCAGTTGATCTCTCATCTAACTTCTTAGCTCCAGCCGAATTTTAAGGTGGGAGTCTTACTGTCGGCAAATAGCGGGATAAAAGTAATAGTAACTATTCAGCTATACATTTCATTTAGAAGTTTGTTGATGTTCAGATTGATTAATGCATACTCCTATGCAGGCAAGCTTATTTCTTCCAGCCAGCTGCATAAAAAGGTCCATGAACTGCGATTGTTGATAAAATGTGAGCAATTTCCTCCGGCGTTTCTTTTTGCCCACTATTTAACCATTGCTGAATGACACCTATATGAGCAGATGCCATATAAGAAGCTAAGTATTGGCTTGGGACAAGTAAATTCTCTTTCTTAATAAGAGCATCATTTGTATCTTCAAACAGTGTTTTCCACATAAAGTCTTTCAGCTTTGTTTGGAATGATAAATCTCCTTTTGGGCTAAGTACAGCTTTTATAAAATCACTATTTTCATTTAGAAATTCAAGTATAGAAGCGATAAGTACAAATGGAGTCGTTGGGGAAGGATTTGATCCAAGATCCGCAATAACTTCCGGAAATTTCTTCTTTGCAATGCTAGACATCTCGTACATAATTTCTTCTTGGCATCTCGTCATTAAATCAAATTTATCTAGATAATGTGTATAAAACGTACCACGGTTTATGTTCGCTTTCGTTGTAATATCTTTTACTGTAATGGCGTCAAAGCCTTTTTCTTCAATTAATTCCACAAATGCATTTCGTATTGCCGTTTTCGTACGAATCACGCGTAAATCTAAATTACTATCTCGCAAAGTGTGTCCCTCCTAAATTTTCTTCAACATATTTATCAAATGTGTCTTATAACCGACACATTCGCGGTTTTTGATTATTGTATAAGATTCAACTCAAACATATAATTTTAAAAAGATATAACCAACACGTTGTTCGTTTATTGTAACTGAAATTAAAGGAGGGGAAAAGAACATGTTTAAAAATAAACTATTATTATTATCACCAGTCATTGCACTACTTATTGTCTTTATTTTTTCATTAACATTATTCCCGACAGTTCAACCACAGCCAAAAAATTTACCAATTGCAATTGTAAATGAGGATCAAGGAGTAGAAATTCCGAATCAGCCTAAAATGAATATGGGGCAAACAATCGTTGATACGATGAAAAAATCATCGAAATCAGATGAAGAACCTGCGGTGAAGTGGGTAGAAGTAAAAAATAAGGAATCGGTTCAAAAGGGGTTAAACAATCAAGAGTATTACGCGGCATTAGTCATTCCGAAAGAATTTAGTGCAAAACAGGCATCATTACGAACACCACAGCCATCTTCACCAGAGATAGAAATATTCATAAATCAAGGAATGAATACAGCTGCATCAACTATGGCAGGGCAAATGTTAAATGCGATCGTTGATAATATGAATACTACTGTTCGTACACAACTATTAGACGGATTGAAAGCGAAAGGAGCTATGTTAACAGCAGAACAAGCTTCAAATTTAGTAACACCTATTACAAAGAAAGTAACAAATGTGAATGAAATCGGCAAAAATAGTGCGAACGGTAACTCGCCAATTTCTTTATTCCAACCGCTATGGATTGCAAGTTTAGCGAGTGCCGCAATTATCTTTATTGCGATTCATAAAATGCCAGTCGGCTCACGAAAAGAAAACTTTGTATTAAAAGTAAAACAAATAGTAACAGGAGCTGTTGCGGCGCTTGTAATTGGATTTGGTCTTACATGGATTGCAGATGGAATGGTAGGGTTAAATATTTCGAATGTAACGGATACGGCGTTGTTCTTATCTATTACAGCGTTTAGTTTCTTCTTAATGATTACAGCACTGCTCTCATTAGTTGGACTAAATGGGATCGGATTATTCGCTTTATTGCTGTTCTTCGGAGCACCATTATTATCGCTAGCGCCTGAGTTGTTGCCCTCATTTTATCAAGACTGGGTTTACTCATGGTTACCAATGAGATTTATGATCGAAGGACTAAGAGAAATCTTCTTCTTCGGAAAAGGTTTAAGCTGGAATACACCAGTTACTGTCCTCGTTTGGATTGGTGTAGTAAGTATGGTTATTATTCTAGCAACTGCTTTCAAACGTAGTGTAGTAAAGGGACATAAAACGGAAGTGAATGCTTAAAAGATAAAAAACGTTTCACTCGTAGTGAAGCGTTTTTTGATGAGATCATTAGGAATCGTTAAGGGAATTAAGAAGCGATAGATAGGCTTTTTCAATATGTTAAAAGTGATTGAAGTATTCGTGTTTGCGGTTCTTTTTTTGTATACATGCTCCTACTATTTCGAAATGCATAAAATGTTATGCGAAATTATGGAGGGGATACGATGTATAATTCGAATTATCATGATTGGTATAGGCAGAATGATAAGTTGATAAGTGATATTGAAAAAGCTATAAACGGAGAGTATAGCGCTATAAGCTGTTACGCAAAATTAGCTAACATGGCTCCAAATCCAGTAGAACGAAATCAGATTCTTGAAATTCGTAATGATGAAATAAAGCATTTTCAAAACTTTGTCCAAATTTATACGAACTTAACTGGCAGGCAGCCTAAACCACAGATTACCGAAGACTGCCCGAATACGTACTTACAAGGATTAGAATTCGCTATACAGGATGAGCAAAGGACAGTAGATTTTTATTTGGAGATTTCAGATGAAGCATCAGATGCATCTATGAAAGATTTGTTGCGCAGAATAGCTGCAGATGAACAAAATCATGCGGTGTGGTTTTTATATTATTTTGTGAAGTCGAAATGAATAGCTGATGTGACGAACATATTAGAAATTATTTTAAAACGTAGTGCAGTAATTGAATGCAATACTTAAATATAAGTAGAAGGAAACCGTTTCACAGTAGTGGAGCGGTTTTTTATTGCGATGAAATGCAAGTTACATAGGATTGACAAAATATAGTGTTTGAATTTGGTATATAATGTATGAAATGAAAACGGAAATAAATAAGTTAGGAGCTAACAAATGAAAAGAGGAATTTTTGTAGATGTTCCAAATGGATATGATAATTTACTTTGGAAAGTATTAAAGCCAATGCAAATTTCTTCATTTGATTGGTGGGTGGGAAGTGAGGAGTCATACTTAGTAGCACGTGGTGGATTGGATGATGCGTTATTTCCAGAAGAACCAAGTGTAGTGGAAGGATTAGATTTGAAAAAGTTAGTTAAAGACAACATATATTATCTCATTTTTGCAGATTTAAAGGCATATCCAAAAGGAGAAGCAGCAGTAGATATTGAAACATATGAAGAGTTTAAGGAGAGTAAGTGTGAAGTAGTCGTATTAGTGGTGGATAGTCAATACATACAAATTTATGCGAAAGATCAAAAAGCGATTAAATTGATGTATGAAAATGCAATGAATCAAGGTTTTTACGTTGAATACGTTACAGACGAAAATGATGGTAGAACACGTTTATCCGTTTGGTAGTAATATGAAAGGGGAACGACAATATGGAGAGAAATACTGTTAAAATTTATAACATTCGAATTGCTTCTGAAGAGGAAAGCGATAATATTATAATTCTATTAAAAGAAGTAGCACAGTGGTTACAAGATAAAGAAGTAGATCAATGGCAGTATCTTTTAGGTGGAGAAGCTACGGCTGAAATACTAGAAGGTATAAGAGAGAAATATACGTACGTTGTTACAAAGGAAGATGAAATAGTTGGTACGGTTACAGTATCTCCTAAACAAAATGAATGGGATGAACGTATTTTTGGTAAAGAGGAAGTTTCTGATTCATTATATATTCATAGATTTGCGGTGAAACGGAAGTATAAGAGGAATGGAATAGGAGAATGGATGTTACAGTGGGTAGAAGAGAATGTACAAAGGGATAAAAAGTATTTGAAGTTAGATTGTATTGGGCATAATCGTACGCTAAATGATTTTTATAAGAAAAATGGTTTTGAGTATGTTGGGAGTACGGATGGGCTTAGCAAGTTTCAAAAGAGAAGGGGAATGTGAATGCATCCAATTAACGTAAGTTTAGTTGAAAAGTTAATACAGGAACAGTTTCCTGAATGGGCACATTTAGAAGTGAAACCTGTAAAGCTTAGCGGGCATGATAATAGAACGTTTCATCTAGGCGATCAGATGAGTGTAAGATTACCAAGTGATGCAGCATATGCACCGCAAGTAGAGAAGGAAAACAAGTGGCTTCCTATATTAAGTAAGGAACTTTCTTTACCAATTTCTTCCCCAATTGCGAAGGGGAATCCGTCTGAAGAATATCCGTGGTCTTGGTCTATTAATAAGTGGGTAGAAGGAGAGACAGTTACGAAAGAAAATGTACATGACTTAAATGAATTCGCAACGGATTTAGGATCATTTCTAGTAGCATTGCAATCAATCGATGCGAGTAACGGACCAATAGCGGGTGCACATAATTTTTATCGAGGCGGATTGATATCTGTATACGATCAAGAAGCGAGAGTGGCTATCGAAAATAATAAAGATGTTTTTGATGAGGCATTATTAAAGCATTTTTGGAATTTAGCACTTCGATCAACGTGGGAGCGCAAACCAGTTTGGGTGCATGGAGATATAGCGCCAGGGAACTTACTCGTTAAAGACGGAAAGCTTAGTGCAGTAATTGATTTTGGGATATTAGGAGTAGGAGATCCTGCTTGTGATGCAGCGATGGCTTGGACATTCTTTGATAAGAATAGTAGAAACATATTTAAAGAAATATTACGTATGGACGAAGAAACGTGGAATAGAGCGAGAGGTTGGGCGCTTTGGAAGGCGTTAATTACATATGATGCGAATAGGGATAGTAATGGGAAAGTAGCCGAAGAATCGTATCGTGTAATTCAACTAATTGTTGATGATTTTGAGATGTAATAGAAAAAGCCTATTTTGAATCATATGATCGAAATAGGCTTTTTACATTATTAATCGATACTTAAAGCTTTTTTACCCATTTGATTATAACTGTGCTCAAATCGGGATTTTACCATTGGTTGGTCTTTTTTACCGTCTAATGGGTCATTATAGTAAATGTTACGATCATCTACACCAGTTATGATAATAGTATGTGCATTTCTGTATCCATTTACGGTCTTTCCTTGAGGTGTTTGCCAAGTATGTTCTAGTTGCGGAGCAGTTATTTTGTTCCCTACCCACGCTACAACTGGTTTACCATTACGTACATAGCTTTCTAATACAGAGAAATCCTGTCCTGTTAAATCTGTACCTCTTGCATGTTTATCAAGTAATTGTTTCAATGGTGCTGGGTTAATAGAGTAACCATATCTCTTTCCACTTACGTCACCAACGAATCCGATGTCTGGATCACCCCAAACTGTAACTTTTCCGTTTCCATCAGTCATGCGTCGCGTTGTATCAAATGGCATTTGATTCGCAAAGTCTACTTTATTTAATGAACGTCCTGTGTAGTATTCTAAAAGCATTTGTAGTGAAACAACTGTACTTCCTTTTTGTAGTTCCGGTAATTGATTAATGGCAGGAACGTCTAAGAGAAGTTTTGGACGTAAGAGATAAGACATATTTACCCATTTTGGTCCTTTGTCTGTACGAATTTGTACCCATCCGTCATCTCTCTTAGCTAATTCTTCTATGCCACCTTGTGGAGCATACTTTCCAGATACTTTAGAAGAAAAATTAGGGCTATCGTAAGCGAAAAATGTTCTTGGTATGTACGTTAGTTCTTTTCCTTCACCCTCTTTTAAGTATGGATTCATCCATTGAAGACCTTCGCTAGTGCGAATTTTTAACCAAATGCTATTTTCTTCAACGACTGTTACAGTTTGAGGGGGATATTTCCCAACCACATATCCTGTCCTTGACGGTCTATCAAAGGTAACGAAATTTATATCAATATAAACTTGTTTTTCTTGTAATGGTGTCCACTTTAAACCATGATCTGTAGCAATTTTAATCCATCCGGTTTCTGATTCGTCGAATACAGTAACGGTTTGGGCGGGATATTCAGCAATTATACCTGAATGTAGAGAGGATTCAGGATATATAAAATAATTTTGTTTCATAGAAACTTGCTTTAATTGAATTTCTTTATCTTTTGATTGATCTGTGCGAGCAACTAAACTTGCAGCTTCTGCACGGGTAATAGTGTTATCTGGATACCAATGACTACCACCATAGCCCGCTGAAATACGAAGAGCAACAAGAAGATTGGCCGACTTTTCACTCCAGTGTCCTTTTAAATCTTGAAATACAGTAGGTAATAGTTCAGTAGATTTTTTATCTAAGTTATATGAATGAGCAAGCATAGAAGCCATAGCAGCTCTCGTTAGCTTTCCAGAAGGATTGAAATCCCCATTACCTACTCCTTTAATAATCCCAGCTTTTTCAACTGCAGCAATATAAGGAGTAGCCCAATGGTCTTGCGAGTCCTTAAATGATGGTTTAGCTGAAGTATCTATTTGTAAGTTTAATATTTTTGCCATAATAATTGCGGCAGAAGCTCTATCAATTTCAAGATTAGGTCCAAATGTACCGTCTGGTAGACCAGATAAAACTTTTTTCTTTACTAAATAATCAACGGACGGCTTTGCCCACCCAATAACATCGGGAAACTGATAGTGGCTATCGTCTTCATGAATTTCAGGCTGCGCATTATTTTTTTGTATTACAGTTTCACTCACAGCTAAAGAACTAGATGGAGCGATGAGGGCGCCAAGAAGTAGCGCACTTGCCATAGTTATTTTTATTGTTTTCAATTGTACATTCTCCTTTTATATTATGTATGTTAAGTTAATGAATAAATTAACAAAAGGGAAAAATTTGTTACTAATTATGTGTTTTTAATATGTATATGTAACATTTCTAAAGAACATTATATGATAATTTTTGGAGACTGACAATGAAAAAGTAAGATTATTACTTGCTTAATTTTCGATTAATAAGGAGGGATTCAATATAATTATACAGAATATTTAGATAATAGGAGGTGTCGGATTTTGAGTGAAATTGAATTAAAAAGGAATGTAATTAAGACAGGGCGAGAGAAGGGGATTATTCTTCGGTTTATACTCGCTAGTTTAGTTGGGGTGTTTATGTTTTTCGTACCAGTTAGGATAAACGGTACTTCGTCAATTATGATTGATCATATCGTATCGTGGATTCGGACTTCAGTTCCTTCTGTAGTACCATATTACGCATTACTTGTAATGATAATTGGTGCGATTTACCCATTTTATACGAAGAAATGGAATGCATCTATTGTAGATATTTGTTTTTCTATTTTAAAAGTAGTAGGTGTTGTTTTTGGCGTACTATATTGTTTGAGAGTAGGGCCAGCTTGGTTCTTCGCGCCAGACGTTGGACCGTTTTTGTATGAGAAATTAGTTATATCAGTAAGTTTACTCGTTCCAATCGGCTCGGCTTTTTTAGCGTTATTAGTCGGGTACGGATTGCTTGAGTTTATCGGCACGTTTTGTCGTCCGATTATGAGACCGTTATGGAAAACACCTGGGCGCTCAGCAATCGATGCGGTTGCTTCCTTCGTTGGGAGTTATTCGTTGGCGCTTCTTATTACTAACCGCGTGTACAAAGAAGGGAAGTATACAACGAAAGAAGCCGCGATTATCGCTACAGGTTTTTCTACAGTATCCGCAACATTTATGATCATTATCGCAAAAACATTAGACATTATGCATTTATGGAATGTTTATTTTTGGACTACTCTTGTTGTAACATTCATCGTGACCGCTATCACCGTAAGAATCCCACCTCTTAGTAGAAAACCAGATACATATATTACGAAAGAAGGGTTCCCAGAGCCCGTTTATAAAGAGAAAATGTTAGAGCGAGCTTGGGAAGATGCATTAGAAGTATCGAAATCTGCGCCAAGTATTATGAAAAATATCGCAGTGAATTTAAAAGACGGATTTATTATGACAATGGGAATTTTACCATCGATTATGTCAGTAGGGCTAATTGGAATCGTCTTAGCAAAGTTTACGCCAATATTTGATTGGATTAGTTATATTTTGTATCCATTTACATGGGCTTTACAACTTCCAGAAGCGGAACTAGCTGCAAAAGCGGCATCAGTTGGTATTGCAGAAATGTTTTTACCTTCTCTTTTAGTTGTAAGTGCACCGCTTGTTACAAAGTTTGTTATTGCGGTTGTGTCCGTTTCATCCATTTTATTTTTCTCCGCATCAATCCCTTGTATATTATCGACAGATATTCCGTTAAAAGTATCTGAACTTATTATTTTATATGTGCAAAGAACGATATTCACGTTGCTAATTATTACGCCGATTGCATACATACTTCTATAACGAATGAACTCGCTTTAAAGAAAAGCGAGTTTTTTACGCTGTTTAATATATTATATATTAATAATACGTTATTGTTTTGTATGATATAGTTACAAGAGAGGAGGAGGAATAAATGGAAATTAATCATGAAAGAGCAAAGTTACGGTTAATGGATAGCAATGATGTCGAAAAAATGTTTTCAATCGTGGAAGGAAATCGAGATATTTGGGCGTATTTAATCTCTAAAATGGATACTGTTCAAGATATGCAGCAATATGTTCAAAAGGCGATAAAAGCTTATGGGGCAGGGAAGGATTTGCCATTTGTTGTTGTGGATCAAAAGACGAATGAAATAGTAGGGAGTACACGCTTATATAACATTTCAGTTGAAGATAAGACGGTGGAATTAGGGAAAACGTGGTATGACCCAAGTGTGCAACGTACGAGTATGAATACAGAATGTAAGTACATGTTATTACAATATGCTTTTGAAAAGTTGCATATGCGGAGAGTACAAATTAAGACGGATGCACGAAATGAAAAAGCACAAAGAGCAATTGAAAGACTCGGCGCAGTAAAAGAGGGTGTACTTAGAAACGAGAGAAAATTACCGAGTGGGCATGTTAGAGATGCAGTTGTATACAGTGTTATTGCAAGTGAATGGCCAGCTGTAAAGGAACGGTTATTAGAAAAATTAGAATCGTATAAAGAAAAACGATAATTCATATTAAGAAAGGTGTATTGATTGTCTAGTTGAAAAATATACCTTTTTTCTTACAAAACAGTTACGTCTTTTATTTACTTTTGTTTCATCATTCCATTATGATAAAAAATTCGTTACAATGTAGTTGTATGGTAATAAACTTATAAATTACATAAAGGTAAAGAAAACCGCAAACGAAAAATGAATTGATAATCCTCAATTTTAAATGAAAACCCTTTAATGAACATATATGACAAGAAAAATTCCTTCTTTTAAACAAATTCAAACAAAATGATTTGATATATACGTTTTTATATAGAAGTATGGATGATGTGCGGAGGCAGTTATAAATGAAAGAAAATAAGAAGAGTAAGAAAAGAAGAATCTTGCAAGTATTCTTGCTTATGATTTGTTCTATTATTTTATATGTAAGTTATGCAGCTTACGATATCTGGAGTTATCGCTTTAAAACAGATGATGGAGTGAAGACAGATGCTGGTATCGTGCTGGGAGCAGCTTCATGGAACGGAAAACCATCTCCTGTATTTAAAGAGAGAATTAATCATGCAATTTCTTTATATAAGAATGGTAATATTAAAAAGATTATTTTCACAGGTGGTACAAAGTTTGAGGCAGAGCTTGAAGAAGCTCGTACTGCTAGAGTGTATGCATTGAAACAAGGAGTAAAAGAAGAGGATATTTTAATTGAAACAAAATCCCTTTTCACAGAGGATAATTTAAAGAATGCAAAGCAAGTTGGAATAGAGAACGGAATACACACCTATACGATTGTAAGTGATCCACTTCATATGAAACGTGCGATGAGAATTGCAAAACATATTAAAATTGAAGCGTATGCATCACCAACTCCAACGTCAGCGTATAAAACGTTAGATACAGAGATTCCATTCTTTTTTAAAGAATTATGCTCGTATATTGGATATGTAACCTCATTGCCATTAAAGGCATTGAAAGGAGATTAATATAAGGAAAGAACCTATCTTTAATAGGGAATTTTCTTATTGTTCAAAAACATTGTATTTTCATCGGAATAGTGAAACAATAAAGAGGTAGCTTCATATAATCATAATGACAAAATGAACGGTTTATGAATCGAACATAAAAGGAGATTATAGTATGGCACTCTCATTTGTTGAAACAGAAGAACAATCTTTCATTATTGAACAAATAAATAAATTGATTCCGAAGTTCATGGAAAGAGAGCATCAATTAAGTGAATTAGGATCATTTCCGTATGAAAATATGAATGATTTGAAAGATATCGGATATACGAAATTAACGTTACCGAAGGAATTTGGTGGTAGTGCAATTTCTTTATATGACTTCGTTTTATTTCAAGAGAAAATCGCGGAAGGCTGCGGAGCTACTGCATTATCGATTGGCTGGCATCTTGGTATTGTGAAAGAGCTAGCGGAAAATCGCTCTTGGAATGATGAGATGTTCAAATGGTTTTGCGAAGAAGTGCGTAATGGTGCGCTCTTTAACCGGGCAGCAACAGAGCCGAAAACAGGGAGTCCGACGCGTGGTGGTAAACCAGAAACAATAGCGATTCAACAAGGCGAGAAGTGGGTTGTAAATGGAAGGAAAACTTTTACAACGATGGCGCCAATACTTGATTATTTTATTATTTCAGCGAGTATTGAAGGCCGGGAAGAAGTTGGTGAGTTTGTCATTCCGAGAAATACGCTCGGTGTATCCATTGAAGAAACATGGGATAGCGTCGCGATGAGAGGGACTGCTAGTCACGACCTTATCTTACAAAATGTAGAGATAGAAAACCGCTTTTTTACGGATGTATGGGGCGGGAAAATGAAACAAAAGGGTATTGGCTGGTTGCTACATATACCAGCATGTTATTTAGGAATTGCACAATCAGCAAGAAATTATGCAGTTCAGTTTGCGGTATCATACAAGCCGAACAGTTTAAATCATTCTATAAGTTTATTACCGAATGTTAGAAGATTAGTTGGAGAATTAGAACTTGAGCTTATGCAAGCTCGCGTCTTTTTATATCAAATTGCGAAAAAATACGATGAGGCAGAAGATAAATTATCATTGCAAGCAGAATTAGCAGCAGTGAAATATGCTGTAACGAATGCGGCAATATCTATTGTAGATAAAGCAATGCGCATCGTAGGAGCGAAAAGTTTATCAGAAAAAAATCCGCTTCATCGTTACTATTTAAACGTCAGAGCAGGACTACACAATCCGCCGATGGATGATGCAACACTATCTATGCTGGCGGATGCGGCGTTTCGGTCGTGATGAAGAAATAAAAAGTCTGTTCCGTTCTGGAGCAGACTTTTTATTGTCGGTGAATTGATACTCTATGTTGAGTCATTGATATATTTAGAGTTGTGATAGATATATTCGAAAAATCGTTGATATAATTCCGTGTACTATGTCATTGTTCTATTGTGGCTGTACTTCAAGATTCGTACTACTTTCAGAAACGTCTTGATTATGTGCAAATAATGAATAATCACCTGGTAAAGGATTGGCGATTAGTGAACGTAAAGTGAAGGATTTACTTTCATTTGGCTGTAACGTGTGTTTTACTAAACGATCTTCTTTGAATTTAATTGAATAGGTAAAACTGTTTGTACCAGTATTTTTAATTGTAATATGTAAGTCACCTTGGCCGCTAAAGTCAAAGCCTGTACCTGTGTCACCTTTGAATGTATGTGAATTATTAAATGAAGACGAACGAAATGTTTGGATTTTTTCTTTATTACTTGATGAAAGGGTAATCGTTTCTTTTTCTATACTTGAAGATGAGGAATCTAGTTTTGTATTTTGCTTTGTTAATAAAGTAATCGTGCAAAGTGATGTAATTACAATAAATGAACTAGAGATAACGAACCGTTTTTTGCAAGAAATATATATTTATATCTTTTTATAAGAATGTAAGAATATATAATTCCAAGAAAAACATAACATATATTTCATTTATTGTTAATTTAAAAAATCTTTCTTTTCATTCTTCTTTTTGTAGTTTTATAGTGGAATGCTATGCTTCTTATTTCGCCTACTGTATAATGAAAAAAAAGCACGAAAAGAGGTTATCTCATGCTAGAGGTTATTGCAACTTGTTTAGAAGATGTGAAGCGAATTGAAAAGGCTGGTGGAAATCGAATTGAACTCATTTCATCATATACAGAAGGTGGTTTAACACCGAGCTATGCTTTTATAAAAAAAGCAGTAGAAGCAGTGAAAATACCAGTTCATGTTATGATTCGTCCGCATGCAAAGTCTTTTACATATACGGAAGAAGAAATTGAAATGATGAAAGAAGATATTATCGTTGCACAGAAGTTGGGTGCAGCAGGCGTTGTATTAGGTGTATTAAATGAACAAAATGAAGTAGATGAAGAGAAATTGACAGAATTATTATCTGTTGTAGATGGCATAAATGTAACGTATCACCGTGCGATAGATGATACAGAAAATCCAGTGGAAGTGATGAAAACTTTAAAGGGATTTCATAAAGTGACTCACGTTTTAACTTCGGGTGGACAGGGAAGTATAGTCGATAATATTCCAGTGCTTACAGAGATGCAAAAGGTAAGTAATGGTCAAATTCAACTTGTTGTCGGAAGCGGAGTAACGAAAGAGAATGTAAAACAATTGCTAGATGAAACTGGAATTTCTCAAGCTCATGTCGGTACAGCGGTAAGAGAAGGGAAATCATGTTTTTCTGAAATTGAGTCTAATTTAGTACAAGAATTAGTTCAAATGATAAAGTGAAACTTTAATCAGTGGGGGGGCATCCCCCACTGATTATTAGTTGAACCAATCAGGCTTTTACGAGCAGTTGATCCCCACCTAGCTTCTTTGTTTTCGCTGAATTTTGAGGTGGGGTCTTACTGCCCGTTAATGCGGGATAAAATAAACACTTAAGAAAGAGGAGAAACGATGAAGGAAAATACGAAGAAAGAATTATTCTCATGGGCTAAAACGATAGGATTTACCCTTGTATTAATCGCTATTATTCGCGGTGTTTTATTTACACCGTCATTAGTACAAGGTGAGTCGATGATGCCAACTTTAGAAAATAATGAGCGAGTTCTCGTTAATAAGATTGGTTATAGTATAAACGGATTAGACCGTTTTGACGTTATCGTCTTCCACGGAAAAGAAGGATACGATTTAGTAAAACGAGTAATTGGTTTGCCAGGCGATACAGTTGAGTATAAAAACGATGTTTTATATGTAAACGGAAAAGCGATGGAAGAACCATATTTAAAAGAATTTAAAGAAAAGGCGTCTGGTCGTGTATTAACTCCTGATTTCACGTTAGAACAAATCACAGGAAAAACGAAAGTGCCCGAAGGCCAAGTGTTTGTTTTAGGAGATAATCGTGAAGTGTCTAAAGACGGTCGTATGTTTGGATTTATTTCAGAAGATGAAATCGTTGGAAAAGGACAAGCTGTTTTCTGGCCGCTGAAACAAGTGAGAGCGTTATAAAGTAAAGCAAAAGTATGGGAGAAATATTCTTTCATACTTTTTTGTTTGCGAAAAATATATTGATAGAATTGATAGAATATTTTATAATTTTAAATTATAGGTTTGTTTCGAAAAACGGAATTGGAGTTCCGAAATTCGGAACGAAAAGGAGATAGGATGAGTATAAATAAAACGGCAGTTAAGACAATGGATATTTTAGAGTTGTTTTATGAGCATGAGGAGCTAAGTTTGACAGAGATGGTTCAGCTTACGAACATGCCGAAAACATCTGTTTATCGTTTAATTGGTTCGTTAGAAGAAATGGACTTTTTACAAAAAACAGAAAAGGGCAAGTATCGTCTCGGAGTCGTTTTTTTACGATTTGGCCAACTTGTTTCACAAAGGTTATCCGTAAGAAATATTGCGATTCCTTATATGAAAGAGCTTAGGGATAGTTTGGGGCAAGCAGTAAATTTAATTATTCAAGATGGTAATGACGCAATTTACGTTGAGAAGATGGAAGGAGTTCAGCCAGTACGTGTTTATACAGCGGTTGGAAGAAGAGCACCGCTTTATGCGGGTGCATGTCCGAGAATTTTACTATCGTATTTTTCTGAGGAAGAGAAAAGAAAGTACGTAGAAGAAACGGATTTAAAGCAGTTTGCAGATGGAACGATTGTGAATAAGGAGCATTTACTAGAAGTGTTACATATGGCAAAACAAGCTGGATATACAATTAGTTATTCTGAACTTGAAAATCATACAGCGGCTATAGCAGCTCCAATTTTTGCAAGTGATGGAACGGTTGTAGCAGGCATTAGTATTTCGGGATTGGCAATTGAGTATAGCGAAAGTAACATTGCGTATTTTACTGCCAAAGTGAAAGAAACAGCGAACCGCATTTCGAAAGAACTCGGCTTTTTGACATAGAAAGAGGGAGTGGGATGAAATTTTCTGCGTTAGGAGATCAAGCAATTATTGTTACATTTGGTGAAGAAATTGGGATGGATATATACGAAAAAGTGCAACGATTATTTCAAGCATTGAGTCGGCATCCGTTTGCAGGAATGGTTGAATGCGTTCCGTCGTTTACTTCATTAGCGGTTTATTACAATTTGTACGAAGTATGGAAGGAAAATGATAGAAATATAAGACCATATGATTACGTTTGCCAGTATATACGGGAGCTGTCTGATTCTTATAAAGAAGAAGTGAACCGAGATGTGAAACATATTTCTATACCAGTGTGTTATGGGGGAGAATATGGACCTGATTTAGAAGAAGTTGCGCATTATCAAGGATTACAAGTAGAGGATGTTATTCGAATACATAGTGAAACAACATATTTCGTGTATATGTTAGGCTTTACGCCTGGCTTCCCTTATTTAGGGGGATTATCAAAAGAACTAGAAACACCTAGAAAAGAAACACCACGGTTACAAATCGCTCCTGGTTCAGTAGGGATTGGCGGAAATCAAACGGGTATTTATCCGCTCGAAACACCAGGAGGCTGGAATATTATCGGCCGAACGCCTATTTCTCTATTTAATCCAAAAGAAGAAACACCAACATATATTCAAAGTGGTATGTATTTACGATTTATACCAATAACAAAGGAAGAGTACGTATCGCTTGAGGGGGCTAAAGAATGGATGTAGAGGTTTTGCATGCAGGAATGTTTACAACAGTCCAAGATTTAGGACGATCTCATTATCAACAATATGGTGTACCTGTTGGCGGTGCTATGGATAAAAATGCACTTAGGCTAATCAATATGTTAGTCGGTAATGAAGAGAATGAAGCGGGACTCGAAATGACGATCATGGGACCGAAATTGTTAATAAAGAAAACGACATTGCTCGCGATTGGCGGTGCAGATATGGAACCGTTATTAAATGGAGAGCGAATTCCGTTATGGCGCCCTATATTAGCTGAAGAAGGAAGCATGCTTTGCCTCGGAAAAGCGAAAAGCGGTTGCAGAGCCTATGTGACTTTTGCGGGCGGTATAAATATTGATCGTACGATGGGAAGTAAAAGTACTTACATACGTGCTGCTCTTGGCGGTATTGAAGGGAGAATGCTGAAAAAAGGAGATTATTTTCAAATTGGTACAGGATCAGAAGTTACGAGTCGTTTTATTCAAAACTTACAAGAAGAAGCCCGTATAAAAACGAAGTGGGCAATTTGTAAAGATACTCTACCAAAATATAAGAAGCATCCTATTCTTCGCGTTATAACAGACTTTGAATACGATCAATTTACAGAAGAAAGTATAAAGTCGTTTTTTTCGAAAGAGTATAAAGTATCCAATTATGCTGATCGAATGGGATATAGGCTTGACGGAGATGTTTTAAATAGAGTGGAAGAGATAGAAATTTTATCGAGTCCCGTTACATTCGGAACAATTCAAGTACCGAATGGTGGACAACCTATTATATTAATGGCAGATAGACAAACGACAGGTGGTTATCCGAGAATTGGAAATGTAGTTTCAGTAGACTTACCTCTTCTAGCGCAGCTGAAACCAGGAGACTATGTAACTTTTGAAAAAATAACTATGGAAGAAGCTGCACAATTATATATAAAGCAGGAAACAAGTATGTGTCTATTAAAGAAATTTATCGCTTTACGAAGCTGAGATTAGGGGGAAAACATCGTGACTACAATCGATTTAAACTGTGATTTAGGAGAAAGTTTTGGAGCTTATAAAATGGGGAATGATGATGAAATTCTGCCGTTCGTTTCCTCTATAAACGTTGCATGTGGTTTTCATGCTGGTGATCCGTCCGTTATGAGGCAAACGGTTGAAAAAGCTCTGCAGCAAAACGTAGCAATAGGCGCACACCCTGGATTTCCCGATTTAATTGGATTTGGAAGAAGGAACATGCATGTTTCAGCAAGTGAAGTATACGATTATGTTTTATATCAAATTGGTGCATTAGACGGATTTGTTAAAGCTGCTGGGGGGAAAATGCAACATGTAAAACCGCACGGTGCCTTATATAATATGGCGGCAACTGATTCGGAAATTGCAGATGCAATCGCAAAGGCAATTTGTCATATTAACCCTGGATTATTACTTTACGGATTAGCAAATAGTGAGGCTTTTATAAGGGCAACAGAAAAATATAATATAACTCTCGTACAAGAAGCTTTTGCTGATCGCACGTATAAGCAGGATGGAACTTTAACGAGTCGTACAGAAGAAAATGCTCTTATAAAAAATGAGGATGAAGCGATAAAACAAGTACTTCAAATGGTAAAGGAAGGGTATGTAGAAGCTGTTAATGGAGGAAAAGTAGCAGTTCAGGCGCAAACGATATGTTTACACGGTGATGGGGAGAAAGCAGTCCAATTTGCGGAGAGAATATACAGAACATTCGAACTTAACGGTATTTCTATAAATGCACCGAAATAAAGTGAAACTTTAATCAGTGGGGAGGTTCATCCTCCACTGATTATTAGTTGAACCAATCGGGCGTTTACGGGCAGTTGACCTCCCATCTAAATTTCTTTGCCCCAGCCGAATTTTGAGCTGGGAGTTTTACTGCCCGCAAATAGCGGGATAAAAAATGAGGGGAAGTGCTGGAAATGATTAAATTAATTGGGATACTACTTGTTGCAGTTGGGTTTTTATTTAGATTAAATACACTGTTAGTAGTAATGGTTGCAGGTATTGTTACTGGTATGGTTTCAGGCTTAAGTTTTTATGATGTAATCAGCATGTTCGGTAAATTTTTCATAGAAAACAGATATATGTCTATGCCTATTATACTAACTTTACCGGTAATCGGAATTTTAGAGCGTTATGGTTTAAAAGAAAGAGCAGAGGCACTTATAACGAAATCAAAAGGCGCAACAACTGGAAGAGTATTAATGTCCTATTTTACGATAAGAGAATCATCAGCAGCACTAGGTCTTAATATTGGTGGTCATGCGCAAACAGTGAGACCACTCGTTGCCCCGATGGCAGAAGGAGCTGCGCAAGGAAGATACGGTAAACTCCCTGAAAAATTGAGAGAAAAGATTAAAGCAAATGCAGCCGCCGCGGAAAATACAGCTTGGTTTTTCGGAGAGGATATTTTCATCGCAACTGGAGCCATTTTATTAATGAAAGGGTTCTTCGATTCAGTAGGTATGCATGTCGGTGTATGGGATATGGCACTTTGGGGTATTCCAACTGCAATATCTGCCCTTATTGTAAGCTGGATCAGGTTTAGAAGGTTTGATAAGTATATAGAGAAAACGATGAAGGCAGCAGAAAAACAAGAAAAGGAGGCTATATAAGATGAACATCATAACAATGGATACAATTTATTATGTATTAGGTATAATCGTTGCATTTATCGCTGTTCGTATTGCATTTGATCGTGAGCATCCAAACAGATTGGGTTCTAGCTTATTTTGGGCATTGTTTGCAGTTACATTTTTATTCGGAAATGTAATCCCTTCGTTTTACGTTGGTTGTATTGTGCTCGCTATGGTCGTTTTAGCTTCATTGAATAAAGTAACAAAATCCGAGGAGAAAGAAGTACCAGTACAAGAACGTGTGAAACATGCTGAGAAATTAAAAAATAAAATTTTTATGCCTGCAATATTAATACCTATTTTTACAATTATCGGAACGTTAACGTTAGGGAAAATCAAATGGGGAAATGTCGCACTGGTTGATCCAGATAAAGTAACATTAGTTGCATTAGCGTTAGGAGCATTACTCGCATTCGTTGCGGCGATGCGTATTACAAAAGCGAAAATAACAACGCCTGTCCAAGAAGGAAGCAGATTACTACAGGCTGTCGGCTGGGCTGTTATTTTACCACAAATGTTAGCAGCGCTTGGCGGTATTTTCGCGAAGTCTGGCGTAGGACAAGTCGTTTCTGATTTAGTAGGACAAGTGTTACCGACAGAGTACCCGTTCGTTGCTGTTATGGCATATTGTTTAGGAATGATGCTGTTTACAGTCGTAATGGGGAATGCATTCGCCGCGTTTGCAGTAATCACTGGCGGAATCGGCTTACCTCTAATTGTACAAATGCACGGCGGGAACCCAGCAATTATGGCAGCGCTCGGTATGTTTGCTGGATATTGCGGAACGCTCATTACGCCAATGGCGGCAAACTTTAATATTGTTCCGGCAATGCTTTTAGAATTGAAAGATAAGAACGCTGTTATTAAGGCACAAGTACCAATTGCTCTTTCCATTTTCATTATTAATATGTTTATCATGTACGGTCTTGTATATCGTTTCTAATTAGGAGAGTGAAACTATGAAAACAGTATTATTAACAGGATTTGATCCGTTCGGCGGAGAAAGTATCAACCCAGCTTGGGAAGTCGTAAAAAGTTTACATGAAAAAACAATTGGAGAATACAAGATTATAAGTAAACAAGTTCCAACTGTATTTCATAAATCAATAAGCGTATTAAAAGAGTATATAGAAGAGCTAAAGCCTGAAATGATTATATGCATTGGACAAGCTGGGGGCAGACCAGATATTACGATAGAGCGTGTAGCAATTAACGTTGATGATGCAAGAATTGCTGATAATGAAGGAAATCAGCCGGTGGATATGCCGGTTATAGAAGAAGGACCTATTGCGTATTGGTCTACACTTCCGATGAAAGCAATTGTGAAGAAACTTCGTGAAGAAGGTATACCAGCTTCCGTTTCACAAACTGCAGGTACATTCGTTTGTAATCATTTATTTTATGGACTCATGCATGAACTAGAGAAACATGATAAGAAAATAAAAGGTGGATTTGTTCATATTCCGTTCTTACCAGAACAAGCGAGTAACTATCCAGGGCAACCGAGTATGTCACTTTCTACTATTAGTAAAGGGGTAGAATTGGCGATTGAGGTAACGACGGAAGTTGAAGTAGATATTGTAGAGTGCGGGGGTACGACGCATTAAGTAAAATGAATTGTACAACACCTCCTGTATGAATTAAGCTGGAGTGAAATATCCTAGGAAGATTAGCAGGACAAATGAAGAACTGTTACAGCCTATACAGAGTTTAGATCCTATCTTAAAAAGAAGAATCATATATCTATTAGATGTTATTAATGTTGATCAAGTATTTCAAACCTATGAAGATGCAGTATTACGTAGATTAGAAGAAAAGCAAGTAGTGGTTCAACTAACTGAGGTTTAAACATAGGCGTAATATGTTTTTCATATATATCCCTTTAGTAATCTTTATTTTATTTGTATATATAGCAATGAGAAAACTCCAGCTCATCAGTATTTTAAACCATGAATGAGTTGGAGTTTTGGTCTTTTATTCGCAAATTTCCCGTTCATCGAGTAAATCGATGACGCAGTCTTTATGTTTAAGAAGCTCCTCTTTAGATAAATAGTCAGCTCTCTTACCAAGTTGCATTAGTCTATTAGGTATGTTTTGTTTTCCTAGAAATATCATTGCTCCAGCACACATTATATTGCGTTTGTTTGGCGATTGCTATGGTTATAGAAAAAAAGAGTAACCCGTTTGGCTACTCTTCACATAGAAACTTGTATTTGTTCATTTCAATAAGAGACCGTTATTGAAGTCCCTTCATGAAATTTTGGATTTTTGATGATAATGCAAACAGCAGGATGCTAACTAAAATGGAGATAGCACCAATAACACCAAAGTAAATTGCTTCTGTTGCAGGATTATACAGTTTAACAACTTGGGCATTTATTGCTTGCGCAGACGCAGTTGATAAGAACCATAAGCTCATGGTTTGCGAAGAGAAAGCAGCTGGAGCCAGCTTCGTCGTTATTGATAACCCTGAAGGAGATAAACAAACTTCTCCAATTACAATTAAAAAGAAGCTAAGGACTAACCACATAGGATTCACTAAGGAGTGAGTACCGTTGATTAAAGCCGGAATAATCATAACTAAGAATGATAAACCTGCAAATAGCAATCCAATAGCGAATTTTTTTGCCGTTGAAGGCTGCTTCTTGCCTAACTTTATCCAAACCCATGCAAAAATCGGGGCAAGCGTTACGATAAAGATTGGACTTAATGATTGGAACCAAGCGGAATGCAATGTAATTCCATTGAACTGTAATTGAGTTCGTTGATCCGCGTATGTCGCTAAGATAATAGCACCTTGTTCTTGTATAGACCAAAATATTGTAGCTGCAATAAAGAGTGGTATATACGCAAGAAGACGAGATTGCTCTATTTTTGTTGTTTTAGGACTACGATACATATAAATGAAATAATAGGCTGGAATAACAATCCCTAAGATACTAATCAGGAATGTAAAACGATTTATAGTTAACAACCCAGTTGGAATTGTAACCACACCTAGCAATGTTAATACAACCAGACCAACACTGAAATACTTAATAGTCTTTTTTCTTTCCGAATCTGATAATGGATTAGGTACTTGCGTACCGACTAGACCAAGGTTTTTCTGTTTTGTTCCAACAAATACCCCTAACCCAATTGCCATACCAATTGCCGCAACTCCAAAACCAAGGTGGAAATTATATTGCTGACCTAATGTTCCGACAACTAAAGGTGCAAGTAAGGCACCTAAGTTAATACCCATGTAGAATATACTGAACCCGGAGTCACGACGCGCATCTGTTTTACTGTATAAACTTCCTACGATGTTCGATATGTTAGGCTTTAACAACCCTGTTCCTAGAATTAAGAATACCATAGAGATAAATAACGCACTTTTACTACCCGGTAAAGCTAAAATAAGATGGCCAATCATAATTAAAAAGCCACCAAAGAATACGGTTTTACTTGGACCAAATAAACGATCCGATATCCATCCACCGATAATACTAGACATGAACAGTAAGGAACCGTAAATTGCCATTATCGAGGTTGCGGTAGATTGATCAATTCCTAATCCGCCTTTTGCGACCGAATAGTACATATAATACAGCAAAATAGCTCTCATTCCGTAATGAGAAAACCTTTCCCAAAACTCAGTGAAGAATAAAGTGAATAATCCTTTTGGATGCCCAAAAAATCCTGTTTGAGGAATACTTTGAAC
Source organism: Bacillus proteolyticus (assembly GCF_001884065.1). Taxonomy (GTDB): domain Bacteria; phylum Bacillota; class Bacilli; order Bacillales; family Bacillaceae_G; genus Bacillus_A; species Bacillus_A proteolyticus. The sequence goes on along the minus strand of NZ_MACH01000093.1, from coordinate 185,744 downwards.
AAGTTCGTTTTTTTCTTTCATAATGTTAATATTTCCCCTTATTAATTTTTTATATTATACAAGTATAACTTAAGGGGCTCCCAGTAGTCCATAACTATCTAAGCCCATCGAAGAAGAAAAGCATCCTTCTGGCTACTTTCTAAATGAATTGAAAAAATCGTCATTTGCTCATTAGACACACCTTTCACTGAATCTACCTCTAAACAATCCAAAATTGATGGTGAGAGTGCTTTAGCTACTAAGAATGCTACGCCGTTACAAACAAGTGTATATTGTTGACTTAATGGTATATGAGGCGGAATAACGTATGTATCTGGAACACTCAGTAATCTTAAGCATTCTCCATAACATAATCAGTTGTGAATTTATAAGATAAACAATTATTCTTAAAGCTGGTTTGAATTTTTGAAAGGTTTTATGCCAGTTTGGGGAATTAAAATTAAATAACTTTATTTTAATTGAACAGTAGTTATCTTGGAAACTTTAATTACGCCCAAAAAAGTTTGATTTTAGTTAATGCAACGTAGTAAGTAAAATGAATTGTACAACACCGTCTGTAAACAACTGGTATAATATAGTATAGGAAAATACATAGAGGTGATTTTTGTGCAATTTGAAGAAGTACGTTCAATTTTAGAAAAAGCAAAGAAAATTACAGTATTAACAGGTGCTGGTGCAAGCACAGAAAGTGGAATCCCTGATTTTCGTTCAGCAAATGGATTGTATGCTGATGCAAATGTAGAGATGTACTTGTCGAGAGGTTATTATAATAGAAATCCGAAAGAATTTTGGAAGCATTATAAAGAAATCTTTCAAATAAATACGTTTCATCAATATAAACCAAATCGTGGGCATCGCTTTTTAGCGGAACTAGAGGAACAAGGAAAAGATATAACGATTTTAACGCAAAATATTGATGGTTTGCATCAAGTAGGTGGTAGTAAACATGTAATTGATTTACATGGAACACTTCAAACTGCACATTGCCCGAAGTGTAAAACGGGGTATGATTTACAATATATGATTGATCATGAAGTGCCGCGCTGCGGGAAGTGTAATTTCATACTAAATCCAGATGTTGTTTTATACGGAGATACGTTACCTCAATATCAAAATGCGATCAAACGTTTATATGAAACAGATGTACTTCTCGTAATGGGAACGTCACTCAAAGTACAGCCTGTCGCTTCGTTCCCAGAGATCGCAAAGAGGGAAGTAGGTGCAACAACGATTTTAGTAAATGAAGAGTTAACAGGGCAAGAATATAATTTTGATTTTGTTTTTCAAAATAAGATCGGCGAATTTGCCCAAGGGTTATCTTCGATTAAATAAGTTTTTGTTTTCGTAAAGAAACTGAGGTGAATGATGTCCACCTCAGTTTTTTGTATGCATTATATTCATGTTATTACGTACTAAGGGGAATGGTAATAAATAGGGTGTAAAATACAAAAACTGAAAATTAAATCTTTTATTTCTTTTGTAACTAATATAAAATTCTATATATATCATATAAATAAATTTAATACATAATGATTTTTGCGCAGAAATGTTAATAGAATGAAGCGAGGGAGCAAAATGAGACAGAAAAAGGAGAAGCAGAAACAGTCGAAAAAGAAAAAGACTCATATTCCGTTTCGGTTAAATGTACTATTTTTTATCGTTTTTCTTTTATTTTCAGCTATTATTATTCAATTAGGTAAAGTACAAATTATTGACGGAGAAACGTATCGAAATGAAGTGAATAAAAAGGAAGATGTAACGGTGAGTACTCCAGTTCCGAGAGGGAAGATGTTTGACCGGGAAGGAAAAGTTATTGTAAATAATAAACCGTTACGAACAGTTACATATACGAAGATGAAAGGAGTGGACTCAAAAGAGGTTTTAATAGTGGCAAGAAATTTAGCAAAGCTAATTGAAATGCCACAAGAAGATATGGACAAGTTAACAGAGACAGATAAAAAAGATTTTTGGATGCAGTTAAACGAAAAACGCGCAGCAACAAAAGTAACGAAAGAAGATGAGAGTAAATTTAGGAAGCAGGAAATAGAAGGAAAAGAATTAGATAAAAAAGTAGAAGAGTTGAGACGAGAAAGAATTACACAAGAAGAACTAAACGAGCTATCGAAAGAGGATATAGAAGTACTAGCAATTAAAAGCAAAATGAATGCGGGATATAAAATGACGCCACAAATCGTCAAAAAAGATGTAAGTCAAAATGAATATGCGGTAGTGAGTGAAAGATTATCGATCTTGCCAGGCGTAGATACGACTGTGGATTGGGAGCGCGAATACCCAAATGACAAAATACTACGTTCTGTACTTGGTAGTGTTTCGAGTGAAAATGAAGGGTTACCAAGGGAACAATTAGACTACTATTTAGTACGAGATTATAACCGAAATGACCGTATTGGTAAGAGTTACATCGAAAAACAATACGAAGATGTATTACATGGAACGAAAGAACAGTCTAAAAATATTACTGATAGAGCTGGAAATATTATTCGGACTGAAAAAGTGACACAAGGAAAAAGTGGAAATAATTTAATGTTAACAGTTGATATGGATTTACAGAAAAAGGTGGAGGAAAGTCTTGAAAGGAATTTAAGAGCATTTCATTCTTCTGAACCGATGATGGATCGTGCATTCGTCGTTATGATGAATCCGAAAAATGGTCAAATTCTATCATTAGCAGGAAAGAAAATTGTAAATAAAGACGGCGGGATGCAAATAGAAGACTACGCTTTAGGAACGATGATAAGTTCTTACGAGTTAGGATCAACTGTGAAAGGAGCTACGGTATTAGCTGGATATCAAACAGAAGCGATTAAGCCATATACGCATTTTTTCGATGCACCAATGTACTTTAAAGGAAGTTCGAAGCCGAAGAAATCGTGGAAAGACTTTGGAGATATTGATGATTTAAGAGCATTGCAAGTTTCATCCAATGTCTACATGTTTAATACGGCGTTAAAGATTGCGGGGATTGATTATGTACCAAACAATCCGTTAGATATTAAACGAGAAGCGTTTAATAAAATGCGTTATTATTTTAGACAATTTGGTTTAGGTGTGCCAACTGGTATTGACTTGCCAAATGAATCGATTGGTCAAATGGGTAGAACCGATAATATACCTGGTTTTTTACTTGATTATGCCATTGGACAATATGATACATATACGCCGCTGCAGCTTGCTCAATATATTTCAACGATTGCAAATGGCGGTTACCGAATGAAACCACAAATTGTACAAGAAATTAGAGAGCAACCAAATAGACCAGAGGAAGTCGGGAAAGTTATGCAATCGATGGAACCAGTCGTGTTAAATCGAGTGGATATGGACCTTTCATATATAAATCATGTGAAAGAAGGATTTAGAAGGGTTTTCCAAGAGGTAGATGGGACCGGTGCTGGAACTTTTAAAGGATTACCTTATAAACCGGCTGGAAAAACAGGAACAGCAGAGACAGTGTACGGTGGAGAAAGTGATATTGGAAGAGATGAAAACAACTATCGAAAAAAATGTTATAATTTAACTCTCGCCGGGTATGCGCCATATGACGCTGATCCGGAAGTCGCTTTTTCTGTTGTTGTGCCATGGGTGAATAATGATAAATCAGGTATTAATTCTACAATTGGTAAAGAGATTTTGGATGCATATTTTGATTTAAAAGCGCAGAGATCGGGTGTAAGTCTAGTCCCAGTAGCACAACAGCCGAGTACGGCACAGTAAAAAAAATTCAAATTGTAGTATATCACTGCGCAAATGAACAGGTGCAGTGATATATTTTTGAGTTGAAAAGTGTTTTGATAAGGTGGGAATAGATATGAAAGAGGAGATTAAGAGAGGTTGGGGGAAATACATACTATTTATATTTGTCATGGTAGTAATGTACCAGTCTTTTACTTTATGTAAGGTGGAAGGAAAATCGATGCAGCCGACTTTACATGAAGAAGACTACGTATTTGTAAATAAAGCTGCTGTACATTTTTCTAGCTTACAGCACGGAGAAATTGTCATTATTAAGGAAGAGGATGAGTCGAAATATTATGTGAAACGCGTAATAGGACTTCCTGGTGACATAATTAACATAACGAATGGAACTGTATACGTAAATGACAAAAAGCAAGATGAACCTTATATAAATAAAGATTTATATAATAATACACAAGTGTTTTACAACTTTCAAAAGACAAGAATTCCGCCAAATAAGTTATTTGTAATGGGAGACAATCGTGAACAAAGTAAGGATAGTCGAAATGGTTTAGGGTATATTGAAGAAGATAACGTTATTGGCAAGGTGGAATTTGTGTATTATCCTTTTTCAGAAATGAAAATGATAGACTAGTTTAGTATTTTTATTTTATTTTCCTCAAAAACAATCAATGAATTAATATGTAAAACATCTCGTTTCACAATAGGAAAAGATGAGTTAAAATACTAAGGAAAAGCCAAATCCTTTAATGGGATTTGGCTTTTTGTAGGGAATGCTAATTCAAGGTTTACTCTTCATAATATGCTTTAATAACAAAGCGGTGTTGCTTCACATCGAAATATCCTTTTTGCAAGATAATTTCATGTATACGATACAATTCCTCGGTATAGCTGTCTACTGTAAAATCAGGAATTTGCCACGGAATTGCTTTTAAGTAATAGACAACAGCACCGATATCATAAAAACGTTGAAGAGGGAACTCTTCCTTCGCTTCTAAAATAGTAAATCCATTCCCCTTTAGTTCATTACATGCCATTTTGAGTGACCAACTTGAAAATTCGCTATTCAGTGGTGTGCCAAACTGTTCATTAAGTTCCGCACAATCAAGACCACCGACTTGTTGGGTAAGAAATGTTCCATTAGTGGAAAGAATTCTTTTCACTTCAGAAGCAGAATAGGATTCATGTTGATTCACAATTAAATCAAACTGACCATCTTGAAATGGTAAAGCAGTATCATCGGTCACTTCTACAACTGTAATTCCTAAAGGCTCTAATTTCTTTCGTGCAATTGGTACGTTCGGAGCATAGCCTTCAGTAGCGTAAATAGTTGGCGGGAACGGTTGTAACATAGATAAAAACTCTCCGCCGCCAGTACCCATATCTAGCATTGATTTTGCACGTTGCATAAGCTGGAAGGCTGTACTACCGTACGACCATGATAAAGGCTCGCTATTCATACGGCCAGTTTCTGAAATGAAAGAAAAATCCCAGCCACTAAAGTTTGCATTTGCACTTTCTAATAGTACCAAAAATAATGGATCACGTTTCATATTATGTCCTCCTATTTCGTTAATGAATGATATAGTAAGAAAAGAGAAATGGAGGACCTCTTATTAAAATAAAGCGGTTTTACGTTTCGTGTTCAAATAAATTCATACAAATTCGCTCCTTGCGAGAATGGTTATTTATATATTCGGGATAATCAAGAGGAAATCCTTTGAAATTATAAGGGAAGGCAGTTGTTTAATGAAAAATTGGATGGAGTTTACAGACAAAGAGTATGACCAAATATGGGATAGGATAGATAGTGAACTTGAGTTTTCACCAAGTGTTTCTATATTCCCATCATTTAAGGTGCCAAGTCCTTTTGTGACATATGATATTTCTCATTACTTCGGAGAATCGGTAGATTTAAATGTATATGACGATCTGGAAGAAAAAGCATTACTAGTTTTTAAAGAGAATACAGTATCGGATGAATATATAATGGCACTTGATTGGCAACATGAATGTTACTGGGTAAATCCACATTTAAAGTTCGATAGAAATGAATTTGATGAGTGGACAATCCCGATTTTTCCAAATGGAGATTACTATTTTTTTATTCAGAAGGACTATAAGTGGGGCTATTTAGGTCACCCTTGGGAGAAGAGTATAACGATATTTGGAAAAGAATTAATAGAGAGCTTTGAACAAAGTAAACCAGAAATGTTTCAAAATATTTTAAGGCAGGGATAATGTTTTAAAGAGAAAAAACGCTTATACCTCATCTTTGAAGCATGAGCGTTTTTGTTTAAAATACTTAAAAATAAAAATCTGTTGGTAAAGTACCATTTTTTATCACCGTTCTTAACCCATGTTTCATAATCCAAGGGTTAACAGGAAGTTTGTTATCGCGTAATTGTTGTAACCATTGAAAAACGAGTTCTTTATCTTCTTTTGTAATATCGTTAATATGATTGGCTACTGATTTTTGGACATATTTAGAAGGGTCATTCATTAATGGCTCAAGAAGCTTTAAATTATTTCTAAAGTCACCTTTCAGAGCTCCTATTTTTTTTGCCCAAGGAAGTCTTGGTCTTGTACCTTCGGAAACTAATCTCCTAATGTGGCTGTTTTCGTCATGAATCCACTGTTGTAGTATGTCCAGTGTATTTTCATGATATTTTTCAAGAAAAGGCCGAATTGCATATTCAGCAGTATTCCTTTTCGTTATTTCATACATGGCGTTGAAAGAGGATTCAAAATCGTTAAGTCCATATTTTTCGACGTATTTTGCAATAGGCATGTACATATAACCATTTGTAAATGTGCCTACTTCTGTTGTGTTTTCTGGTCCCAATGTTTTCAGTAATATATGGATTACTTCATTAAAATCTTTTTGTAATGCATAGTGTAATTCATCTGCTATTACTTCTATACGTTGTTTCAACTCTAAATTTTCAACTTTACTTGTTACAGAACCTACAAAGTTTTTCTTAGAGAAATTAGGATCATGTTTAGAAATAGAATCAGCCATTTTTTCTGCTAATTCTTTGTTGAATAAAAATTTTAACGGAACATATTTACCCATTTTTTCACCCCATTGGTCAGATAAAAACAATGTTTATTTTTTAATCGACAATCCATACACCAAAGTCTCACTAGGAGTCGTAATACTAAAACCTGTCGTTTTATAATCAAGTTTCACAGTATCACCAGTGTAATCTGTCGTGAATGAATCCATTTGTACGATAAGATGTGCATCTTCATATACAACATCATCCGCATTATATGTATCCCAAATTAAATCAACATCAACGAAAATGCTACAAGAGTTTGTCATCGTCCCTCTAATGCGAATAATCTTTTTGTCTTCACGTTCTAATCTATGTATAGCAGCTTTTGCTTCATCAGTAATACGAATGTTCATGTAATCCCAACCTTTATGTATATTTCCTCTATTATCGCAAAAACAGTGGCAATAGGGAAGGGAGATGAATTGCAATAAAAAACGAGCAAACAAATTTGTTTGCTCGTTTTATTTTATTTTAGTTCACATTTATCAAGTGGAATTACTTTCGTTTTCTTCGTAAATTTATATCCTAACCACAGTACTAAGAAGAGTGGTAAACCGATGTAAGAAACGAGTACACCGTTCCAATCGATAGATGCTCCCATAAATGCTCCGTAGTTTTGTCCTAAAATAACGATAACACAAAGTGTAAATGCAAAGATTGGACCGAACGGGAACCATTTTGCTCTATACGGTAAATCTTTTAAGTCTTTCCCTTGTGCAACATAAGCTTTTCGGAAACGGTAATGACTAACAGCAATTCCTACCCAAGCAATAAATCCTGACATACCAGAAGCATTTAATAACCAAATGTATACAACACCGTCACCGTATAAAGAAGCGATGAAAGCAACGCTACCAACAACTGATGTTGCGATTAATGCGTTAACAGGTACACCACGGCTATCTAATTTGCCTAAGAACTTTGGTGCTTTTCCTTGACGAGCTAAATCCCAAAGCATACGAGTTGATGCATACATTCCAGAGTTACCAGCAGAAAGTACTGCAGTTAAAATAACAGCGTTCATAACAGAAGCAGCGAAGGCAACGCCCGCTTTTTCAAATACTAGTGTAAATGGACTTACTGTTACATCACTTGCTGCAAGGCTATCAGTCGTATAAGGAATTAATAAACCGATAACGAGGATTGCTAAAATATAGAATAATATAATGCGCCAAAAGATAGAACGAATTGCTTTTGGAATATTGCGTTCTGGATCAGCAGTTTCACCAGCAGCCACTCCTAATAATTCAGTTCCTTGGAATGAGAAACCAGCAGCCATAAATACACCGATAATTGCCATGATACCGCCATTAAATGGTGCATCTGCAACAGTGAAGTTTTTAAAACCGACAGCTTCGCCGCCCATAATTCCAAAAATCATCATAAAACCGACAATTAAAAAGATTATAATTGTAACTACTTTAATAAGTGCAAACCAATATTCAGATTCACCAAAACCTTTAACAGATAAATAGTTTAAGAGAAAAATAATAGCTAAACATAATCCACTCCAAATGAGGGAAGGAGTATCAGGGAACCAAAATTTCATAATTAATGTTACCGCTGCGAGTTCCGCCGCTATCGTAATCGCCCAGTTATACCAATAGTTCCATCCAAGTGCAAAGCCAAGTGATGGATCAACAAATTTTGTTGCATACGTACTAAAAGATCCAGTAACAGGCATGTAAGCTGCGAGTTCAGCTAAGCTTGTCATTAAAAAGTAAACCATAATTCCAATTGCGGCGTATGCGACTAGTGCACCGCCAGGACCAGCTGAATGGATCACACCACCGCTGGCAAGAAATAGTCCGGTACCGATTGTACCACCGAGAGAAATCATCGTAAGGTGACGAGATTTTAATCCGCGTTTTAATTCACCTTGTCCTTGTGTAGTTTGCGTTTTAGAGGTAGATTGATTTGTTGCGCTATTCATGTTCAACACTCCTTTTCTTGTAGGTTAGGAAGGAGCGGGGGAGAAAAATACAAAAAACCGCCAAAAGAATTAGGCGGAACGTTTCACAAATAACCACCCCATCATACCCTTCCGTTAAGATAGCACCCCACGTCTACACGGTAATTTTGTAAACGTGACAGTTCTGTTCCTTTCGGAGACAGCCCCAGCTCATATTTCCAGAGAAGAAATATAAACTTCGGCAACTTTTCCTTTCAAACGGAGTTAGTGACATTCTCTGAGTCTCGTCCGTTTTACTTTTAAAAGTCGCAACCTCTACCTCATCGGATTGATGAGGATTTATATATTGCTAAGATATTTAATATATGGCAATTGTAATGATTTTCTGAATATATTGCAAGGAATTTTGTTAGGAAAAGTCAAAAAATATAGGTTATTGTATAGGAAACGCTTGCAAAACTCCACCCGAACCTACTATTATGTAGCAATAAGCAAAGAAAAAATTGTTATACAAATGTTTCGCAAAAAATAATGAAAAACCCTTTAAAATTAAAAGAAAATTCAGAAAATATAATTCGACATAACTATCAAAAGGGGATTATTCCTTACATTTGTTTCAAAAAATAAGTATAAATCCGATAAAAAGAATGAATATTCTTTTTATTTTTGGTAAAATTGAAATATTGTTTAATTGAAAAGGGGACATCATTATGAAATTAGAAACGGAAAGATTACATATAGTACCGTGTACGGAAGAATGGATTCAAATTGCGAAAAATCAAGGCTACGATAGCGGCCCGCATATTGTAGGACATATAGGAAATGTAAAACAAGATGAGTCTTTATTACCGTGGGGCCCGTGGTATGTTATTCGGAAAGAGGATGATGTTGTTCTAGGTGATATAGGATTTAAAGGGAAATCAAACGAGGAACATACGGTAGAAATCGGTTATGGATTTATTGAGAAATATTGGAATAAAGGGTATGCAACAGAAGCAGTTAGTGAATTAATGAAATGGGCTTTTCAAGCAGGGGAAGTGGAAACGATTATAGCGGAGACACTCCTTGATAACTATAGCTCCATTCGTGTATTAGAGAAATTACATATGAAAAGAGTAAATAGTACTGAAACGATGGCCAATTGGAAAATAGAAAAATAAAAAATACCGCTCGAAGTAAATCGGGCGGTATTATTATTAATTATGGCAGCATTTGTTTTTGATCTGTTGGATAGCTATTCGTCGCTTGTTTCGAATACTTTGAATGGTTACGAACAGAAATGAAAATGGAGATAATAACGACAAGACCAACTGCAACATAAGAAAGTGTAATAATAGTTGGATCAACTTTAAATGATGTAAGTAATGTACGTATATTCGTAAAGATAATAAGTCCGCCAACGAGTACGCCAAGTAAATGCGACGGAACGATGCGTACTAACCATGCGGCAATTGGTGCGGCAACAATACCACCGAGCATGAGAGAAAATACCCAAATCCAGCTTATTTGTTCCCAACCAAGTGAGATGAAAAAGCCGATTGTTGCAGCGAGTGAAACAGGAAATTCGCTCGTATCTACAGAGCCAATAACTTTTCTAGCGTCATTTCCTCTTGCAAGAAGAACTGGTGTCGTAATAGGTCCCCAGCCACCACCGCCAGTAGAATCAACAAATCCTGCAAAAAGGCCAAGCGGCACAAGTTGCTTAGCAGGCATACGCTTATTTGAAGCAACAATTTGTTTTTGAATGATGAATCGTAATAAAATATAAACCCCTAAAGTAAATAAAAATAAGGAAATGTACGGTTTAATTAAATTACCAGGTAAATTACTTAAAAAACATGCCCCGACAAAAGCACCGATAGCTCCTGGTAATGTAAGTCTAGAAACTGTATATTTATCAACGTTTCCGAATCGTATATGAGATGCACCGGAAGCGGCAGTAGTGACTACTTCAGCTAAATGAACTGATGCAGAAGCAACAGCTGGTGCGATACCAAACATTAATAATAAAGAAGAAGACGTTACCCCATACGCCATTCCAAGCGCTCCATCGATCAATTGAGCGAAAAATCCGATAATAGCAAAGATAATTAATTTCTGCATAAATAATCCCCCTGTAATAATAAATGAAAAAAGCACTTTTCCCGTGTGAGAAAAGTGCCTTTGGTTTTTCCAATCAGCAATAATTAAATTTGTTTCATTATAATACATATTAATCGTATAAATCAACTAGGTTTTAAAGTTTTTTGAATTGAACGAAAGAAAAATAAAATATACAATAAAAGAATGGAGAGAAAGGGGAGAAAGAATATGTTAGCATTTGATCATCTCGTTCACGCAGTTCATGGCACACCGGAGGAAGCGGCAAAACAAATGCAGGCACTAGGTTTTCATACTGCGTTAGGCGGTGAGCATACGACTTGGGGTACTTGGAATAGTTTATGCTATTTTGATTTATCATATATAGAATTTTTAGCAGTTCAGCATGAAGAAAAAGCGAAAGAAGCAGAAAATCCATTAGTACAAGAAACAGTAGTGAAATTACAAAGTGGAGAAGGAATGCTACAAATCGCAATTCGAACAGATGCAATTGAAGAACTAGCAGTTAACTTAAGCAAACATGGGTTACATACGATAGGACCATTTGAAGGGAAACGGATGAGAAAAGATGGCCGACTTTTAGAATGGAAAATGTTATTTGTAAAGCAAGAAGAGAGCGAACCGAAATTACCTTTCTTTATACAGTGGAATGAAACGGATGAAGAAAGAAGAAACGATTTACGTAAAACAGGAACGATCACTGAACATAAAAATAAAGTACAACAAATTGAAACGATTCATTATGCGGTGAAAAACGTTCGAGAAACAGTTCGGAAATGGAAAGAAATAATGGGACTAACAGTAAGCTCAGTCATAAGAAATGAAGAGTGGAATGCTGAGTGTCAAAGCGTATCGTTTGGAGATATTCATGTGCAGTTTTGCGAACCAATGGGAGAAGGTCCAGTTCAAGATCGTTTGAAGGACCAGGGCGAATATCCATTTGCAGTGGAGTTTAAAGGGGAAAATAAACGAGAGCATGAAGTGTTAGGTAGTTTGTACGTATATTGATAGAGGTGAGTTTGTGGAAGAAATGTTAAGAGAGATAGAAAGAAAACTAGAGTGGTCACGTATTGTAAAATGTACAGCTATTACAAAAGGATTTTCACATGAAGAGAAATATAAAGTTGAATTAGCGAATCGAGAAACGTATTTTGTCAAAGTGTGTGATTCTGCTAATTTTGAACGAAAACAAGAAGAATATACGTATATGAAACAGTTGGAGTCATTACATATCCCGACGCCAAAATTAATTCATTTCATAAGACTTGAAGAATTAAATAAATGCGTTCAAATATTTGAATGGACCCGAGGTGAAAATGGAGAAGAGAGTTTAGGTAAGTTATCGGTGAAAGAGCAGTATGCTGCGGGGAAAAGAGCTGGAGAAGTTTTAAAGAGAATTCATGCAATAGAAAAAGAGAATATCATTGATTCGTGGGAAACGTTTCGGTGGAACAAGTACGAGAGATACTTGAAAGCATTAGCAGAATTTGAGGTAGACTTTCTTGATATGAAGCCAGTATTAACCTTTGTAGAGGATCATAAAGACTTATTGAAAAATCGTCCTATCACATTTTTACACGATGATTACCACCCAGCAAATAGTATGATTCATAATAAGGAGTTTATCGTTATCGATTTTGGTGAATATGATTTTGGCGATCCAATACATGATTTTTATAATGTAGCGATTTTTACTACAAGAATAAGCAAACCATTTGCGGTTGGTCAAGTTCACGGTTATTGCGGAGGTGAACCATCACTCCATTTTTGGAAACTGTATTCATTATATGCAGCGATGACATTCCCAGCGGATATCGTATGGACAAACCGAAGCACGCCACATTTAGTAGAGGATATGAAAGAAAGATTGAACCGAATTATAGAAGAACATAATCATTTTTCATCATATATTCCGAAATGGTATCAATCATATCATATGGATATAATAAACAATAAATAATGGAGGGATTCCTTTGGATAAAATAGCGGTAATTTCAGATATTCATGGTAATATTCCGGCATTAGAATCTGTACTGAAAGATATTAAATTACGAGGTATTGAGCGTATTATTTGTCTTGGAGATTTAGTAGGAAAAGGCCCTCATTCTAGCGAAGTAATTGAAATCATTCGTAAAGAATGTGAAGGGGTTGTAATGGGAAACTGGGATGATTTTATTACAAAATCGACTGAATTTGAAGCGTTAAAATGGCATCAAAAACAATTGTCAGAAGAACAAAATGAGTATTTAAGAAGCTTACCATTTTCAATTGAATTTTTTATGAGTGGAAAACTCATTCGTATGTTCCACGCTTCACCGAGAAGTTTATATGAAAGAATACAACCACATGCCTCAAGAGAAGAGCGTATTAGTCTGTTCGAAAACAGTGAGCTCACGGAGAATATAGAAGGAGAAAGAAAACCAGATGTCGTTTGCTACGGTGATGTTCACCAAGCGTTCGTTCAAAATTTTAGAGGCAAAACGTTATGTAATGCCGGTAGTGTAGGAAATCCTCTTGAAATTACACAAGCGTCCTATTTAATTTTTGAAGGAACTTACAACGAAAAAGAAGCAGCGAGCTTTTCCATTCAACTTGTAAGAGTACCATATGATATTGAATTAGCCATCAGGCTAGCTGAAGAAGTCGATATGCCAGAGATTGAAGAATATAAACAAGAGTTACGGACTGCTATGTATCGAGGATTTAAGGGGAAGTAAGCTAATAATATATCAACGATTTTTCAAATATATCTATCATAACTTAAAATATATCAACGATTCGACAAAGGATATCGATTTACCGACAAATAGTGACATGAATTATCATCTATAATTATATTATGTAAACTAATTATAAAGGGAGATATCATGAACCGAAAACAACGAATCAAAGAAATTGCAGATCATATTTTAAAGCTAAACTTAACCTATCCAACAAGAGTTGGAGTAAGCGGTATTACAGCTTCAGGAAAAACAACATTTGCAAACGAACTAGCGGAAGAAATAAAAAAACGAGGATTACCAGTAACACGCGCCAGCATTGATGATTTTCATAATCCAAGAGTGATTCGCTATGCAAAAGGAAAAGAATCTGCAAGAGGGTATTATGAAGATGCACACGATTATACAGCTTTCAAAGAAAGATTATTAATGCCTTTAGGACCTAACGGGAATTTACAGTATGAAACGATTTCTCATAACTTAATAACGGATATGCCTGTACATAATAAGCCGCTATTGGCCACGCAAAATATGATATTAATAGTAGATGGAACGTTTCTATTGAAAAAAGACGTTGCGCATTTATTTGATTACAAAATCTTTGTAGATACAGATTTTGAGATTGCGAGAAAACGTGGTGCAAAGCGAGAGACTAAGGCTTTTGGAAGTTATAAAGAAGCAGAGAAAATGTTTATAAACAGATATCATGCGGCTTGTAAGATGTATATAGATGAGCATAATCCGAAAGAATGTGCGAATGTTATATTTCAGAATAGTAATTTTGATGATCCGGTAGTTGTATTTAAAGGAATTTAAAATCGTTTATATAGCAAAAAGTTGGTGAAAGGGGATGTGTTGGGTGGATAAAAAAGATAATCCGAACGATTGGCCTGTATGGGCGAATGAGTTAGTAGAGATAGTTAATGCAAATCCTGATTGGCAAGATAAAGGCCGATATGAGGAACAGCAACTTGATGAACTGCTTACTCCTCTCGGTATAAGCAAAGTAATACATATAGGCAGTACATCCATACCTGGTTTACCTGCAAAACCTATCATTGATCTAATGGCTGAAACAGAATCATTTGATAGAGTGCTCGATATTTCAGCAAAATTGGCTATATATGATTGGCATTATGTAGGCCCGGAATTAGATGGAAGACCTTGGAGAAGGTTCTTTGTGAAAGTTAAGAATAATAGGCGTGTAGCTCATCTGCATTTGATGATTAAAGGAACTGAACGATGGGAGCAACAACTTTCATTTCGTAACCGCTTACGAGAAAATCCACAATTAGTTTATGATTATTCGAATCTAAAGCAAGAGTTAGCTAAAAGGTTTAACCAAGATAGAGAAGCATACACAAAAGCTAAAACCGAATTTATTAAACAAGTTCTAAAATGATTCGAATTTTGATTGTAACTACGTTTGAATACAAATGAAAAAACATACTTTATTTTATAATCTAAACTTACATGAAATGCATGTAAACAAAGTGAGAAGCTTTGGTGTTCCAATGTATTTCCTTTTATTTCTCGGGAGAAATTTTATATAATTGAATCAAGTTCATAGAAAGATAGGGACTAAAACTATATTAAAAGTCAACTTGATTTTATGAGGAAAATTACAGGGGATAAGGCGAAAATAAGTTAAAAAACGTAAAAAGGGGACAGGGAATATAATGACAGAAGTACTAGAACTAAAAGAAGAATTACAACAAATTAAAAATAATAATTATGCTGTGCCAGAAGACGTAGACGCATATCCATATGCACAGTGGATGCTAGATTATATCGGATCACCTGATGCTGAATTACGTGATGATTTGATTTATAGTACGCTTCACAAATGGATTACAAATGATGTATTTAGACAAAAAGAATTACGAGGATTAATGCTGCAAGCAATTAGCCCTGATTATTTATTTTATAAAATTGGTGAAAAGGGTACAGATTCTGTTTTTAAACGTGCATTCTCTGTATTAATTCCACCACTTATTTTATCTGTTCATGAAAGAGAACCACTGTTATCTGAAGAACAACTGTACAGTGTGGCAGAACAAGTGCTGGAATATGTATATTTAGAAGAAGATGTAAGAGGCTACGTAGAAGGAAAAGGCTGGGCACACTCAACTGCACATGCGGCAGATGCACTAGATGCTTTAGCACGTACAATACAAAATCGTGAGTTTTCATATGCAATACTAGCTGCTGTTCGTCAAAAAGTTCGTATGAATGACTACGTATACGTACACTTTGAGGATGAGAGATTAGTAACACCAATTATGTCGTTACGTAATCAAAATCTTTTAACTGAAGAAGAGTGGAGCAACTGGTTACATAGTATAGCAATTGTTGAAGACATCCGACATCCTCAGCATGCTATTTTAGTACAAAATATTAGAGCTTTCTTAAGAAGTTTATATTTTACAGCTTTAGAGAATGAGGGTGCTACTGCCTTTACAGATGATATATTGGAGACTTTGAAGGATTTGCGTAGGTATTAAAAAGGCATTTGAATTGGAAATTTTAAAAGAAATCCATACTTAGAAACAAAGAGAAAATATTAATTTTAAAAAATTTATTAGAAATTTATTTTTACATTGTACCCTTTCAGTATAGGCTGAAAGGGGTGTCAAATGAAAAAATTATTGAAGATAGTAAAGATTATATTTTTTGTTTGTAGCAGCATTATTTTTCTTGGATTAGGCGCTGTATTTATATATCATAACTATCAATTAAGAATGGAATCGAAATTAATGAACAATGAAGGGGAACTTGTTAATTTCAATAATAAAAAAGTGAATGTTTATAACGAGGGGAGCGGGAAGGATACGTTTGTATTTATGGCCGGATCTGGAATTGCCGCTCCTGTTTATGAATTGAAAGGGTTATATAGTGAATTTTCGAAAGAAAACAAGATTTCTGTAATTGAGAGAGCTGGTTATGGATACAGTGATGTTTTTCATGATGATAGAGATATTGATACGATATTAGAACAAACGAGAGAAGCGCTTATTAGAAGTGGAAATAAACCACCCTATATTTTAGTGCCACACTCTCTATCCGGTATAGAGGCTATTTATTGGGCACAAAAATACCCAAGTGAAGTAAAAGGGATTATTGCGTTAGATATTGGTTTACCTAATCAGTACGTAACTCATAAAATAGACGAGCTTGATTCATTAAGAATAAAAGGAATGAATATTTTAACGAAAATTGGTTTTCAGCGATTAGTTCCTTCTATTACTTATAATCCCGAAGTAATTCAGCAATCCTTTTTAACTGAACAGGAAAAAAATATTTATAAAGCGCTCTCATATAAACAAGCTTTTAATGATGATATGAAGCAAGAACTTTTACAAAGTTACAATAACAGTAACAAATCTAATTCCTTATCATTCCCAAAAGAAACACCAATTTTATTTATAGATGCGATTGCTAGGGAAAATAAAAACTCGAAATATACAAAGCAAAAAAACAAAGATTATGAGGAGTTTGCTAGCAAGTTATTGATAGCTGATGTGAAAAAAATTGAAGGTACACATAGTATTTATTTACACGCTCCTGATGAAATATACAAACTTGCTACGGATTTTATTAATAATAAAGTAGTGAAGAACTAAGCTATTGTTATTTTAGTGATGGAAGGTCTACATAATGAAAGAATATAACATATTAATTGTTGAAGATGATTTGATGATAGGAGATTTATTACAAAAAATTTTGCAGCGTGAGAAGTATAAAGTGTATTGGGAGAAAGAAGGAAAGAATGTTCTTGATGTAATTCATGAAATAGATTTAGTCATAATGGATGTTATGTTACCAGGTGAAGATGGTTATCAAATTACAAAAAAAATAAAAAATCTAGGATTAAATATTCCAATCATATTTCTATCAGCTCGGAATGATATTGATAGTAAACTAAAAGGTCTTACCATTGGAGAAGAATACATGATAAAACCTTTTGATCCTCGAGAATTATTGTTAAGAATTCAGAAAATGTTAGATAATCAATATGGTACTTTCACGCAAATTAAACATTTATTTATAGATGCAGAATATAAAAGGGTTTTCATTAATGGTTTGCGTGATGAAGTTGTGTTTACAGCGATTGAGCGTAAAATATTTTTCTATTTTTATGAAAATAGGGATAGAATTTTAACAAAAGAACACTTCTTTGGTTACTTATGGCAACTCGAAGATAGAAATCAAAATATCATGAACGTACATATAAAAAAAATCAGGGCCAAAATCAATGATAAAACAGGTGATATTATTCAAAATATTTATGGAGAAGGGTATAGACTAAATACCTATATGAAAAAATGAACTTAAAGAAAAAATATCAGTTACTACTATTCTCCGCTATTATTAGCGTACCATTGTTATTGTTATCGATTAGTATCTTTGTATCAGTTATTTATAATGCTGCCTTTAAAATTAAAAATAAGAACATTCCTTTTCACGAATCCTTTGCATACCCTACTATGTTAATCATTTTTTTATTATCACTATTAGTATTAGCTTTTGTATTTTCAAAATCGATTAACACAGTATTAAATAAAATTAATGTATTAAATCAAACGATTCGAGATTTAGCTAGTGATAAAAAAATCCCTAATATAATAGATGTCAAAAGTGATGATGAGATGGGAGAATTGATTAAGTCAGTAAACTTGCTTATAGAAAGAACGACTTATCGAGAATTAGAATTACGACAACAAGAACAAATAAAAAAAGAGCTATTAAATAAATTACAGCATGATATTAATACACCCTTAACAGCGGTTAGATTACAATTATATTATTTAGAAAGCGAATACGAAGAACAAGCACCAGTACTTGAATCACTGTATGAGCAGATACAATATATAAGTGATTTAACTAACGAATTTAATATTCAATCTACAGAGACATTAGAGAATACTTATATTGTGAATGATGAAGTGAATATACATAATTTAATAGAAAACATGATTAAAAAATGGAGCTATTTGTATAGCATTCATAAAATTGAATTAGTATATAATCCACAAGATAAAGAGTTGATATGGGATAGTAATGAGTTATGGATTCAAAGGCTATTTGATAATATTTTTCAAAATGTTCTTAAACATTCACAAGCTAAAAAACTCAAAATCATTATAGATGAAGATGTTGTTTCCTTTAGAGATAACGGGATTGGGTTTGATATAAATAAAAAAGGAACGGGACTTGGTTTGAAAAATATTGAAGATATATCAAAGATGTTCGATATAAAATACACTTTACAATCCAATAGTGAGGGGACTATGTTTTCATTTGAAAATACTAAAGTTTAGAGAAAAATACATAAAACCAATACCTCCCAACCATACTAATAAAATGTGTTGGAGGTGAATTTTATGGACAAAAAAGACTTTGAAAAAGTTTATAATGATTACTTACATCAAGGAGAAGAGCAAGCTCAATTTGAAGTAGGCCATGAAGTCAATTCAGGAGCAGAACGAATTGTTGCCGTTCGTAAAAATGATGATGGTGATTTAATAGCGTTTAAAACAAGTAGCGGGAGAGAGTTAGATTATATTACTGCTATTAGTGAAGTGAAATCAGGGAAG
Organism: Bacillus proteolyticus; assembly: GCF_001884065.1. GTDB lineage: Bacteria > Bacillota > Bacilli > Bacillales > Bacillaceae_G > Bacillus_A > Bacillus_A proteolyticus. The sequence continues at coordinate 166,639 of NZ_MACH01000093.1, read as the reverse complement.
TTAGCTCATATGGACGTATTTCATAAGTATGGTAGGGATATTATACGTAGTGAACCTGATGGAATAAAGGAAAATAACTTAGATAATTTACCTTCATTTTAAACGGGTAAACCTCAAGAAGAGAATGTTCATTTGGATATTCTCTTCTTTTCTTTGCAAAGTGTTCTCTACAAATAGAAGGTTCATCTCTAACGTGAAATTACACTTTTAAAGAGCTCTCTAAATTTCTCTTTATCTTCTGCTGTAAATGGTTTTGGACCTTTTGTACGCTTGCCGCTTTTTCGAACCATTGCACTTAAATAACGTGTTTGTAATAATTGGTCAATGTTTTCATTCGTATACTTATAGCCTTTATGGTGTAGAACGATACAGCCTTTTGCTAAAGCGAGCGAAGCAAGACCATAATCTTGTGTTACGATTAAATCTTCTTTTTTTGCTAACTGCATAATTCGGTAATCCGCAGCATCCGCTCCAGAATCAACATAAATTGTTTCCACACCTTTTGGCTGCTCTGCATTAGAGTAATGAGAAAAGCTAGTAACGAGGGTAACAGGAATTTCTGCATTCGTAGCTTCAAAAATAATCACATCTTTTACAGGACAGGCATCTGCATCAATGTAAATTTTCATTTTTATCACTCCTATAAATAGATTCGAGTTGATGATAATGGTAGAATTTTCTTTTGTCAAACGATACAGCTTTATTTAAAGTTATTTTTCACATACCAAAATAGCCTCACGCAAACGGGAAATACCTTCCTCAATTTGATCAATGTTCACTTTCCCATAAGATAAACGAATATAACCATCTTTCGCGCCGAAAATACTACCCGGCATAAAGGCAATTTCTTGTTTTAAGCTTTGCATAATGAGTTGTTTTTCATTTATCGGTTCGTTTAATTTTCCCCATATGTAAATACCACCAGTAGGGTTTGAAAAAGAGATTTTATCATGAAGTTGCTCGTTTAGGGCGCGCACGATAATGTCTCTTTTTTCTGCTAGTTGTTTTCGTAACGGTACGATATGCGACTGGAATGGGACAGTTTCGAAAAATTGTTGCATAAGCCATTGCGGGAATATACTCATTCCTAATTCCATTTGGTGCCGTGCGTCGGATAACCTCTCGACTACTGACTGCGGGGCGACAAGCCAGCCAACTCGTAAACCTGGCGCAATCATTTTTGATAAGGAATGTACATAAATGACTGTTCCATTTTCATCAATCGATTTCAAAGTAGGGCAAGGTTGTTTATTTTCTAGCGTAAGTAAACTGGACGGATCATCTTCAACAATCGCAATTCGTAAGTCTGCGCAAAGTGATAAAAGTTTTTTTCTTCGATTTGGATGAAGCATCGTTCCCGTAGGATTTTGGAAATTTGGATTTAAAAAGATCATTTTAATACGATGCTTTCTATACAACTCTTGCACATCATCTGGATTAATACCGTGTTCATCGACAGGTAATGGGAAAATACGAATACCTGCTGATTGGAATAACGGTAATGAATAACAGTGTGAAGGACTTTCAAAAGCGACTGCATCACCTGGATTTAATAAGCATTGTACGATTAGGTGGAGTGCTTGCTGGGCACCAGATGTAATCATAATGGATTGTTCAGTCGCTTCGATTTTTAAATAATCCTTCATATATTTTACTACCGCTTGCCTTAGCGGGAGATACCCTTGCGGATGATCGTAACTTAATGACTGTGTTAACGGTTGTTCTCGTAAAATCGTTTGTAGTTGATCGTGAGGATAGAGATTACAACCGAGCTCTCCGTTGGCAAAATCTATCATGTTTTCATTTTGTTGTACTTCTGCCCGAATATGGCGAAGTAGCGGTAAGTTTGGTAAAAAAGTACCACCTTCTACGAAACCTCTCCAGTTTGGCGTTAATGTTGGAGAAACGCCCCACATATGTGTACTTACACGTGTACCTTTACCAGTCGTACTTTCTACAATTCCCATAGCGCGAAGTTCATTATAAGCAGTCGTTACCGTACTTCGGTTTACATTTAACTGTGTAGCTAATTTCCGTTCTGAAGGGAGGAAGCTACCTGGGGGAAGCTCTCCGTATGTAATACGTTTTTCAATAAAGTCAACAACTTGCTGATAAATTGGGATTTTACTGTCGTTATCTAGCTTCCATTCCATACAAACGCCTCCGCAAATCTTATATACATCAAGTATAACAAATTGGCTGGGTAAAAAAACAGCCAATTGGACGGTGTTTTATCCAGCCAATTTTACTATGCTAAATAGGGAAGGGGAGATTAGGATGAAACGATGGCAAATGGAGTGGCTCCTAGTATCAGTTGCATTAGTATGGGGAGCAAATTATACAATTGGAAAGTATGGCGTGGCATTTATGTCATCCATTCAATTTAATAGTTTACGATTTTTAGTAGCATCACCGGTATTATTACTTATTACATTTATGATGGAACGCTCATTACGTATTGAAAGAAAAGATTGGTTACGATTATTAGCAGTCGGTATCGTTGGAACGACGATGTATCAAACGATGTTTATGCTATCTGTGAAATATACTTCAGCAACGAACGCCTCATTATTAATTGCGATGTCACCGATTTTTACAGGGATATTAGCAGTATTACACAAACAAGAACGCTTTTCGATGAAAGTACAAATTGGTTCAATAATAGCCTTTATTGGTGCAGCATTTGTATTATTAACAGGGCATACGGGAGGAGCTACTTACGAATATGCATGGCTCGGAAATGTAATTGGATTAGTCGCAGCAATCGCGTGGGGATGGTATCCAATTTTAGCGCAACCTCTCATTACAAAATACTCTGCAATGAGAGTTACATCATGGTCTACATTAATTGGAATTGTACCGCTAGTTATATACTGTTTATTCAATGTAAATACGTTAACGTGGCCAGTAGATATGCCAAGCTGGGGTTCTCTAGCATATTCAATCGTCTTTGCGACAATCTTCGGACTTGCCATGTGGTATGTCGGTATTAGTAAAATAGGTTCAACGAAAGTAATGGTTTATATGTATCTTGTACCATTATTCGCAGTTATCTTTGCAGCTGTAACAATCGGAGAGGAAATCAATATGATGCAATTAGTTGGCGGTCTTATTATCTTCATCGGTTTATATGTAGTCAAAAAAGGCGGAATTAAAAAGCCTGCTCTCAATTTGAAAAAAGTAAGCTAAAGGTAAAAAGGATCTCTTTCATATAGAAGGAGATCCTTTTTGTTTTTGTAATAAAAGCGCTTGTTCAACAGCCCATTTTTGATGATCATGAATTAAAAGCTCTATAGCATGTAATGGAGACATCCACCGTAAAACATGATCCTCCTCACAGTTTTCAGTTTGTTTTTGCACCATGTTCGCAATATAAAAGAACCCATCATTTAAATAATGTGTATCTTCCTTTTCTGCATAAAAATATCGTGCTGCATTACCGAAATATTGATCAATTTCAATTGCCCATCCTAATTCCTCGAGCAATTCACGATGTAAACATTCTTCTTTGGTTTCTTGACCTTCCATACCGCCACCAGGTAAAAAGTAACGATTTCTTTTTTTGATAACAGCCATTTTTGAGCAAGTATCGTTAAAAATAACCGCATAGCAACTAGGTCGTAATACATACTGTTCAGTGGGTTTTTTATAACCAAAAGTAAGTTTAGACATCATAAAACACCTCATTTCTCTATAAAATACATAAAAGGAATATTAAGGCAAATACAGAATTATATAAGTATAATCTTACGAGATTGGAGTGATAACAAAATGATAAATCGAAAGTGTTCACGATGTAAAGAAATAACAGGTACATTGCACGGTGGTAAAAAAATTAAGGAAGAATTTTTATGTGAGGACTGTTTGCAAAAAGGAATTGCGAGTGGAGAGATCGAATTATCACAAGTGGAAGAAGAACAAACTTCGTATCTTTCTATAAAAATATTAAAAATAATGAGTGTTATTTATTTAATAGTATCTATTATAACTGCTTTTTCTGCTGGAGCACTTATACAGGATCCAGGGCTTGGTGGAATATCATTTTCAATAACAGGTGCAGTTGGTGTTATGGTAATTGGATCGATATTCCAGTCTGTGCTTGTATTTTCAGGTATTTGGGTATTCATTCTGTTAGTCGAAACGGTTATTAAAATATATGAAAAAATGAAGTGAGTGAGAGGGAGAAATACATGCGAGTAAGAAACATTCAAGGGGAAGATTATGTAAAGATTCATTCTGTATTAAATGATTGGTGGGGCGGGAGAAACATGGCTAATATGTTGCCGAAGCTGTTTTTCGTTCACTTTCAAGAAACGAGTTTTATCATTGAAGAAGAGGGAGAAACGTTAGGTTTCTTATGCGGATTTTTTTCACAAACATATAAAGATGAAGCATATGTTCATTTTATCGGTGTAAATCCGAAGTTTAGAAGAAGAGGGATCGCGTCGACATTGTATTCTTATTTCTTTGATGCCGCTCGTGCAAACAATCGTAAAGTTGTAAAAGCAATCACATCACCAGTAAATAAAAAATCGATACAGTTTCATCAAGAAATAGGCTTTCGAATTGAGGCTGGGGATGATGAAATAGAAGGTGTATCCGTACATACAAATTATGATGGAAATGGCGGGAGTAGAGTTTTGTTTTTAAAAAATGTGTAAAGTAGGCTGACGTAAAGTTAGCCTTTTTGTTGTGAGGAGATAGGAGTATGGAGAGTAAACAAAGTAGAAATGAGTATTTAAGACGCATATATACAGTTCAAGATTATATAGAATCCAACATAGATAGTTCACTATCCATTGAAGAGTTAGCCGATGTAGCAGGATTTTCAAAGTTTCATTTTCATCGGATTTTTAAAGGAATAGTAGATGAGCCGTTATCACGATATGTAAATCGATTGAAACTAGAGAGAGCAACACATATACTTACATACCGGCCGGATATGACGATTACAGATATTGCTTATCACTTCGGATTCACTGATTCAGCAGTTTTCTCTCGGACATTTAAAAATTATTACGGTGTAAGTCCGTCCAACTATAGAAATCACAATAGCAAGAATTGCAAAGACGTAAGCGGAACTTCTCAATACAATGAATGTAAGAAGGTTCGAGGAGAGGTCGAAATTGTAACAGCGGACAATGTAAACGTCGCATACATAAGACATATCGGTACATATGGAGAGTTAACTATAGCGTTTCCGAAAATGATAGAAAAACTATTTCATTACGCAGTTGAGCAAAACTATCATGTATTTGAGGATACGAAAGTATTAACCATTTACCACGATCATCATGAATTTACTGAGGACTATCATTTAAGAACAAGTTTATGTATAACAATTCCAGATGAATCCGCAATAGAAACGAACGACATAGGAATAATGGTAATACCTTCAGGCAAGTATGCAGTAGGACATTTTGAAATATTCCAAGATGAATATAAAGGAGCATGGGATTTCTTATACGGTGAATGGTTGCCAAATAGCGGATATAAACCGAGAGACTCGTATCCATTTGAAGTGTATAGAAATGATCCAAAGCAGCATCCCGAACATAAACATATAGTTGATATATATGTACCTATCGAACCTTTTTAATTATAGGTTAAAGGGGAAGGAATAATGAAAACTGCTGAAAAGTTAGATCAGATTATAAAAGAAGAATATGAAAATGTTAATGGAATGTTAGTGGTGCAGAAAGGTAATGTTATTTTTGAGAGCTATTATAACGGCTACGGTATAGATGATGCATTTCATGTAGCGTCAGTTACAAAAACGATAATCTCTGCGCTAATTGGGATATGTATAGATAAAAGATATATAAAGAGCGTTGATCAAAAAGTAATAGAGTTTTTCCCTGAATATAAACTTAAGGCATCTGAAGTAACAGTACGCCATCTTCTAACAATGACAGCGCCATATCCTTTTGTAGACTGGCAGGAACCGTTAGAAGAATTATGTACACAACAGGATTGGGTGCGGTATACACTCAATAGGATCGGAAAAGGAGGAGAAATTGGACCTTTTAAATATTCGTCCGCAGGAGCGCATTTACTATCAGCAATCATTACGAGCATAACAGGTAAAAGTGCTCGTGAGTTTGCGAACGAACATCTATTTCAGCCTATCAGTATGAGAGAAATTCCAAACTACAATATGAAAGCATTTGGATTCGATGACTTATTCGGAAAAGATGTAAAAGGATGGGTTCACGATCCAAATGGTATTTCGACGGGCGGCTGGGGACTTACGCTAACAGCTAGAGATATGGCGAAGTTTGGCCAATTATATTTGAGTAATGGTACTTATAATGGAAAGCAAATTCTTTCGAAATCATGGGTACAAGAATCAATAGCGATGAATCCAAATCGTTATGGGTACTTATGGTGGTTACGAGAAGAAGATGGTATCTTTTCATATTGTGCAATGGGCGATGGTGGAAATGTGATTTGTTGTATACCGGAGAAGGAATTGGTGGTGGCGATTGCATCTGAAATTGTACCAGAAGCGGGGGATAGATGGAATTTAATTAAAGACTGTATCCTTCCTTATTTAAAAGATTAAGATGTGTATTTTTATGAAAATGAGAATAAAAGATTTAGTTATACTTGTTTTGTTCTCCATGATAGAAGTAAGTGTTGTGAGAAAGAAGTCGTTAAATTAAGATTAGAAAACTTCAACACCTATACGATTATTGAATAATTGCAAGGTGTTGAAGTACTTATGAGTTAATTAAGGTACATTCAACTGCAAGCTGAAACACCTTTTTCTGTTATTGTAAATTATTCTTTAACTTTTCGATGTATAAGATATATCATGCCAAACACAATTGCCAGCAAGATAAATTTAGTTAATTCCATTAGGCTAATATTGCACCTGGTTGCCACTCCATCTGTTAAATAAAATACATTAAACATACCATGTAAAATTGCAGGTGTTATTACAGAACGGCTATACTCTCTCGTATAGGTCAAAATTATAGATAATATAAATAATAACGAGAGATAGCTAAATATTCCTACAATCCATAACTCATAGTTCTTATAAAAGAGTGCTACTGGTAAATGCCATAAAGACCAAAGCGATGCAGTAATGATTGCTGTTTGCGTTAATGAATATTTTTTTCGTAAATGGTAATGAAAATTTCCACGCCATATGATTTCCTCTAATAATGCAGAAAAAGATCCAACTGTAAGACCAACAAGCAAGAGAAATCCTAATTCATTCCAATGATTATATAAGAACTTTATATCATAAATATAAAAATAAAAATAAAAATAAAAATGGAGACATTGTCCTAGAAGTAGTGGGAATAATATGGAGAAAAGGAGTGTTTTTATTTTGGGACGTGAAATTCCAAATGTATGAACTATTTTTTGCTTCTTATATAATTTCTGATATAAAATAACAGCTAAAAGCGGAACAACCATCGTAAATCCTAAATAGTTACGACCATTTTCTATGTTCAGTAAGATAATATATACAAGCGATGTGAGACAATAAATACATAATGTAGAATGATAAACTATGTTTCTATTAATATTTTTCACCTACCTAAGTATATATAAGTTGTTAATCGAATATCCGATATTTTAATTATATATGAAATGAAAATAGACGGAATGAAAAATTCCATAAAACAGCTTTGTTTTAAATTAACCGTCTACTCCTATATTTAAAAATTGAACAAGTTGATCATTTAAATAACTTGTATTATAAGAAAAATCATTTTGATACCACTCAATAATGATGCCAATAATTGCATTCGCTTGGTAGGAACAATAAAGTGAATGGTTCACTCCTTCTTTAAGCAAAGCCTCTTTATCGTGAAGTAACAAATGCTTTATTTCCTCAAAAAATAAATAATAGTACATTAAAGGAACCTTTTTGGAAAAAACAATTCTATAGAAAGTTTTATATTTTTCGATATGATGAAAAATCCGAATTGTAGAAGGATCTAATTTACTAGTTTTCAATACTGATACGTAGCGATAAGGTTCTTGATAAGAACGTGTCAAATCTGCTGTAATTTCTTTAAAATACTCCTCAAATAAATCTTCTACTTGTTTATAATGCAAGTAAAATGTACCACGATTTATTTTTGCTTTTCTGCAAACTTCCGAGATGGAGATGACTTCTAAAGTTTTTTCGTTTAATAATTCTAACAATGCGTTATGTAACGCCTCTTTTGTTTTTCACAATACGCATATCTGTACGCATCATTTTTTTCACCTCTTATTGAACACATTTCGTACGATGTGTTAATTATTGAACATTTATAGCTTTTTTGCTCATTGTAAGCGCTCTTTTATATTATTATAATTTTTATTGAACAACTGTGCAATAAAAGATAAAGGGGGCCGTTTCAGATGAGATTAAAAGGTAAAGTAGCAATTGTCACTGGTGCTGCGTCAGGCATGGGGAAAGCAATTGCAGAAGGTTATGCAAAAGAAGGAGCAAAAGTCGTTGTATCAGACTTAAACTTAGAAGGGGCTCAACATGTAGTACAAGGAATTAAAGCTACAGGTGCAGAGGCCATTGCTGTTCAAACAAACGTTACCTCTGATGAAGATATTCAGCGCCTTTTCGATGAAACAAAACAAGCTTACGGGAAATTAGATATTCTTGTTAATAATGCAGGTATCATGGATGGAATGGAGCCTGTTGGTGAAATTTCAGACGAACGCTGGGAGAAGGTTTTCTCTGTGAATACAGTATCTGTAATGAAAACAATGCGTATTGCAGTGAATCTATTCTTGGAACAAGGACATGGTACGATCGTCAATAATATTTCTGCAGGTGGATTATACGGTGCACGTGCTGGTGCTGCTTACACAGCATCTAAACATGCAGTCGTTGGCCTAACAAAAAACACGGCCTTTATGTATGCTAACAACAACATCCGTTGTAACGGTATCGCTCCTGGAGCAGTCATAACAAACATTGCTTCTACAATGACAAATATGAGCGAATTTGGTGCAAGCCGCCAGGCATTAGGTATGGCAATTAATCCACGTGCTGGACAACCAGAAGAAGTTGCACAACTGGCTATCTTCTTAGGCTCAGACGAAGCTAGTTTCGTAAACGGACAAGTGATTTCTGTAGACGGCGGCTGGACTTCATATTAATTTTAATTCAAACCTATTAGCTATCAAGCTTAAAAAAATAAGTTCGATGCCTTTGCATCGGACTTATTTTTCGTTGTTGATGGGGAAGTTGTGCGGAGTTAAAGAATTAATGAACAGAATGAGAGTTAGCAATTTAATTAAGATACATATAAAATATAATTACTTTTTAATTTAGAAACCATCTTGATTAATTTTTCAAAATGGTCTCTTTTTTGCTTATAGAATTAAAATTAAAGTAAAACAACAAATCCACCGTAACTTTTCACAACAAAAAATCGTTAAACATTAGAAAGGATTTTTAATCGCGAATGGGGGAGAACCATGAAAATTCTAATATTAGGTGGTACACGTTTTTTAGGAAGAGCATTTGTAGAAGAGGCTTTAAAGAGAGGGCATGAAGTTACATTATTCAACCGTGGAACAAATAAAGAAATTTTTCCTGAAGTGGAGCAGTTAATTGGTGACAGGAATGACGATGTATCAAGTTTAGAAAATCGAAAATGGGACGTTGTCATAGATACATGTGGATTTTCTCCGCATCACATTAGAATTGTAGGAGAAGTATTAAAAGATAATATAAAACACTATATATTCATCTCAAGCCTTTCCGTGTATAAAGACTGGATTCCCCACCACATAAAAGAAGACTATACATTACAACCTGAACCACCGGCTGATCAAATCAAGGCTGTAGAGAATGGTGAAATATCTCCTTATGAGCATTATGGTGCGCTTAAAGTGTTATGTGAAAAAGAAGCAGAGAAGTATTGGCCAGGGCGTGTTTTACATGTAAGAGCAGGAGTTCTTTCGGGAATGTTTGATTATACAGATCGGCTTCCATACTGGATTCAGCGCGTAGCAAAGGGTGGAAAAGTGTTAGTTCCAGGAAGGAAAGACCGTCCAGTGCAGTTCGTTGATATAAGGGATGTTGCGAGTTTTGGACTAAACATGGCAGAACATAATAAAGTAGGTACATTCAATGTAACAGGACCGAATGATACATTGGCGATGGAAGAACTATTAAATACGTGTAAAGAAGTTACGAATAGTGATGCTGAATTCGTTTGGGTTGATGAATCATTTATGCATGAGAATAAAGTACAGCCATGGACGGAGATGCCATTATGGCTTCCTGAAACTTTTTCATTAGAAGGTGAAACGAAGCCATGGAAAGGTGGATTTTCTATTAGTGTCGAGAATGCTGTTAAAGTAGGGCTTACTTTTAGAAGATTAGAAGATACTGTTACAGATGTGTATGAGTGGATGAAAGAAATGGAAGAAAGGGGATTAAAAGCAGGTATTTCAGGTGAGAGGGAGAGAGTATTATTAGAGAAGTGGTGTAACGAAGGGTAAATAAGGGGTGTTTTCAGAATGATTTGATTTTAAGGGGTGGTATAATTTATTGTATATAGCTTTATTCTAGGAGATATTCTATTAATTTCTAAACTATAGTAATTATTATGAATAGAAAAGAGCACACTTATTCATAGCGAAAGTGTGCTCTTTTCCTTACTTATATTGTGATGGCGAAATACGTTCTAGCCATAGTATGCCATCGTATTGTTCAATTGGCTTCAAAATTTCTTCAAAGTCTTTATCACCCCAGTGTCTTGCGGTAGTAGGAGTAAACATCCAAGATGTTTCTGGACGATTGCGTTCTCCTTTCAAATTGACAAATACATTAGAGTTTTGAGATGTTCGTAATATATTCTCGATACTTTGTTCAGCATGGTCTGTATCTATAGGGACTATTTTATCAAGTTCAGTACTATCCCAACTATTTCCGCTATATGCATATACGCCAATTGTGTACATTTGATCTTTTATCCGTTGAGGTAAATAATCAATCATATTGGGCGCTTTAAAATTGTATTGTTGGTATTTGGTCCAATCGAGTATCATTTTTGAATTTTGTTTTCGGATATGATAGTTATGTCCCCATACAATGATTTTTTTATTTTTGTATTGAATATCACTTAACCAAGCTAAAGATTGTCCCATCTTTTGATCTCGAATATAAAGTGATAGATCTGTAAGTTTAAAGTTTGTTGGGTAAATAAAGTTTTTTTCTTTTACAGTAGCATCTTGGAGTGTTTTAATTGTATCAATGCGTATACTGATAGTCTTTTCTAATAGATTTACATCGTATGTATTTGATGGAGCTATCTTATTTAATTCGGTTTTATGTTGTTGAACAAACGTTTTAATTTTTTCATATTTCGCTATTACTTGCTGAACGTCCGCTTTATATTGTTCGTAGGAGTACTTATTATCTACTGGTGCAATTTTCTCCTCTATATTGAGTAATTCTTTATGAGCTATTTCTATATCATTAGCAATTTCAGGATTAATTTTTTCTAACCATTCTTTTGCAAACTCAGGGAAATAGGAATACCATCTGAATTGAGCATCAAACCCTGTTAGTATAAGAGGTGTTCCTTTTTCTTTTTGATCTTTTATATATTGAAATAGCTCCAATATTTCTTCAGTATGCCAAACACCGTATAAAGATTTTTTCATGGCCTGCAAAGCAGTCAGTTGGTCGAGGTTTTGATTTACAGCATTTGCCTCCGCAAATCCTGTTTCAAATGCAATTACATCATATCCCATTTCTTCATGTAAATACTTAATCATACGTACTTTTGATTGGTTTATTTCCTTAGCACCATGTGTACTTTCACCAAGTAGAACAATTCGTTTATCCTTTATTTTTTCTTTTAAAAAGGATAAATCTTCATTTGTTTGTGCATTTGGTTCGTTTAACTTTTGTGCATTTTCTTTTATCCATTCTTCCCATTTTGGTTGATCTTTCGGTTTCTCTTCAGCAGAAATCACAGATGTAAATGTTGTAAAAGCAAGAAGAGAAGTAATCATTCCTATTTTCCATTTAGTAAACACATATTTCCCCCCATGAAACAATTTTGTTATTTAATACGGTAGATATATCCAAATATCTACTTTTATTCCACATATTTATATTAATTGATAAAAACAAAAGAAACAATATAAAAATTAAGAATATTCAACCTGTTATTATGGGATGAAGATTATTATTTTTATTCATTACAAAGAGTTAGTTAGCAAAAACTAATGGGTAAATAGTTAGAATAGTATTTTTTATCTAAAAATATTGAAAGACATGAGTGGATTTAGTAATCTTAATTTATAAATACTAGTGTGTAATTAGATAAAATGCTTGTGAGAATAGTTTTTTATTGTACATACTTGCAATTACAATTGTTTTATCTTTTAATCCAAAACTATATAAAGGTGGTAAAAAATAGTGGATCTTACGTTTAAAGTAGAGAAAACATGTTTTAATTACCGTGTCGGAGCAATTTGTAAACAAGGTAATAAAATCCTTATTTTGCAAGGTGACGGTGAAGATTTTTGGTACGTACCGGGCGGTCGCGTGAAAATGCTAGAAAATAGTGAAGATGCGTTAAAACGAGAGCTTGCAGAAGAACTAGGTGTTCCTATTAAAGGGAAGAGATTAATATGGTCAGTAGAAAATTTCTTTACACTTTCTGAGCGAAAGTTTCATGAGATTAGTTTTTATTATGAAGTAGATCTGCATGAATTGCCTGCAAATGGAGCGGATCAATATATTTTGGAAGAAGAGGGTAGAACGTATTTGTTTAAGTGGGTGCCAGTAGAAGAATTACATGCATATAACTTACAGCCAGCATTTATAAAAGAGAAAGTAAAGGAAATAGCAGTTCATACAGAACATATCGTTTTACAAAAGTAAAGGTATTCGGAGGGAGAAAAGGGTGAAGGGGACTAAAAAAGAGGTACATATAAATGACAAAGTAATTCGTTACACACATATCAAAAAAGGTTTTAATACGGTTTGCTTTATGTTCTCAGGTTCAGGTTACAATTATGATAAACCGTTATTCTATTATGCAACGATGTTAATGCTTGAACATAAAATAGATGTTGTACATATTCATTATTCTTATGATGGACAATTAATGAATAAGCCAATGGAAGAAGTAACCAAAATAATGATGGATGATATTAATCCTATAATGAGTGAAGTATTGAAAAACGGACAATATAGTAATTCAATGTTTTTAGGGAAATCACTCGGAACAATTCCAATTGCAAATGATGTAATGAAGAGAGAAGAGTTTTTACAGTCAAAAATGATATTACTCACACCTTTACTAACGTTTGATATGATTTTTGATTCTATCTTGCATAGTAATCATGAAGGGCTTTTAGTTATTGGGGATAAAGATCACCAATATAATGCAGATCAAATTGATCAGTTACATAAAACGAATTTAAGAATTGATGTTGTTAAGAACGCTAACCATTCTTTAAATGTTGGGGAATTTGAAACAGAGAATTCAATTATAGTTATAGCAAAAATGATAGGGAAACTTGAAGAAATAATAAAAGATTGAATAATAATTATTAATTTACATGAAAAAGAGGTGCTTATTGCGTCTCTTTTTTTATGTTCAAGCTTTAATTCCTATGAAGCAAAGCCCGCATTAAAGAGGAATATTACTTTTCTATTTCCTATAAAAAACGGATAACAATTTTTAATAGTAGTTATTACAATTTAAATACAGAAAATTCAGAAGATTTTTTTAGAAACTTGAGAGGGGGTCATTGAAAGCGTTTACTGTTATTGGGGTACGAGAAAAGGAAAATTCCAATATAAGGAGGTTATTAAGATGAAATCGATTAACCCGATGAATGTGATAGACGAGAGTCGTATTCATTCCATGCATATTTGGTTAATATTTTGGTTATTTATCGTAATTGCATTTGATGGATATGATGCTGTTATTTATGGGGCAACAGTACCTTCGCTCATTAAAGAGTGGGGAATATCAGATGTTACAGCAGGGGCAATTGGTAGTTATACAGCTATAGGAACGGCAATTGGAGCTGCTTTTTTTGGTTTGTTAGCTGATAAAATAGGTCGTAAAAATATCATAATAGTAACTACAATCTTATTTAGTCTATTTACATGTTTATCTGGTTTTGCAAACGGTCCTGTAATGTTTGCGATTTTCCGTGTTGTCGCAGGTATAGGGCTTGGTGGAGTTATGCCGAATGTAATTGCTATAGCAACAGAATTCTCGCCAAAACGAGTTCGAACAGCCATCGTATCTTTTGTTTTTTGTGGATATTCAATTGGAGCAATGGCAGCGGCACTTACAAGTCGTTCCCTTCTTACGACAGCAGGATGGGAGCCTGTTTTTTGGTTAGCAGGAGTTCCATTATTGTTTATCCCGTTTTTAATGAAAAGTATTCCTGAGTCTGTTGGTTTCCTATTAATGAAAGGAAAAATAGAAGAAGCTAAAAAAGTAATTGCTAAGGTAAATCCACAATTAAGTAAAGATGTGACAATTGAATTTACAAAACCACCATCTAAAGAAGCCGGTTCTCCTGTTGTTAAGTTATTTGAGGAAAAGCGCGCCGTAAGTACAATTATGTTTTGGATTTCATGTTTTAGTGCTTTCGTACTCATTTACTCTATGAGTACATGGTTACCAAGGCTTATGATGCAGTCAGGATACGATCTCAAATCAAGCCTCACATTTACAGCTGTCATGCAAATCGGAGCTATTATTGGAACACTCATATTCGGCCCAATAGTAGATAAAATTGGATTTAAAAAAGTACTTGTCCCATTATTTTTCTGTGGAGCAATTGCGTTATCGCTCATTGGATTTGTAAATAATATGTTTATTGGATTTTTGTTAATTTCAGTCATTGGTGCTTCTTCTGTCGGACTACAAAATATGTCAAATGCATTTGTTTCTCAATATTATCCTAGTAATATGCGCTCAACAGCGGTAGGAAGTACAATGGCATTTGGGCGTCTTGGAGGTGTGGTAGCTCCAACTTTGGTAGGTATTCTTCTTTCCATGCATTTATTGCCTCAATATAATTTTGCAGCAATTGCAACTGCTGCTGTAATTGGTGGCATAGCATTGTTATTTGTTAAAGAAGAACATGGAATTTATTATAAAGAGAAAAAAGAAATCGCTAGTGGAAATAACAATGTAACGACAGCCAAATAGTGAATAATCAATCCCGGTGATATATTTCTTCGGGATTCGTATTTGTTTAGTGAATAGTTAGAATATTTGCTTTTATTTTTTGTAACGTTTCTTATACAATAGAGAGAAAAGGTGAAATGGGGGATGGGGAGTGTCTAGTAATAAGAGAGAGAGATTAATGAAAAGAATAGAATATCATTTGCGAAATACATCACGCCAGCTTATTAAAATCGATACGGAAGAAGAGGCGCTTCAGTATTTAACTCATTCCTTTTGTGCAGAATTACATTGTGATTTCGTCGCTGTAATTTTTAATGAAGGTGGACAGTTTTTGCCAAAAGCTTGGAGTGGTAATTTAACTTCTTTAGCTTCAGCGTTCCCACTTCATTCTGATGAATGTTCCTCCAAACTACAATATCAAAGCATGACAGATCAAACGGCAGATTTACCAGAAGTGTGTCTTCTATCTGAAACATTGAAAATTGCTGGGGTGGAGACTTGGTTCACTGTCCCATTAAAAGATGATATCCAGCATTTTGGTTTTTGTGTTGTTGCATTTTCAAGTTACGTTCCACTTTTAGATATGGAAATATCATTTGAAGAGTTTGGAAGAGATATAGCAGTGGCGATAGCTGTGGCTAGACAAAAAGAATCGCAGTTGAAAAAGATTGAAGGTTTTGGATGGATTAGTAAAAACCTGTCGTTAGATGTTCCGTTAGAAAAACATGTTTATGAGGTAACTTCTAAAGCCGGAAATGAAACAAATTCGAATTTTGTATGTGTTTATTTATATAACGAGACTGAAAACTGTTTTGTTTTTCAAGCACCTTCATATGGAGAAATGAGAAAGCCATACAAAATTATGGTTGAGGATAAATATGTATTAAAAGAACACTTTCCATTTTTTGAAACGATTGGTGGTGAACAGTATACTGCCCCAATCATTATTGATATGAAACCAATTGGAGTATTACATATTGAAAAGGAATGCGAAGGGGTTTTTACGGAGGCAGATTCAAAATCACTTGAAATGATTGCAAATCATTTAGCAACCATACTAGATAATGCAAGGTTATATAATGGTGAGAAAGAACATAAGCAACGTCTTCATTCTCTATTAGATTATCAGCAAGCTTTATTAAAAGAAACGGTCGATGATAATAATTTTGAAGGTATTACAACAATGCTTGGTAGTTTGTTTCAAGATATAGTATTTATTTTTGATAGATTTATGCAACCAATAGCATTTCATGATGAAAAGGATAGTCGCTTAGCGGAACAATTAGCTGAATTAACAAGAGAAGAACGTAAAAAGAAAAGATTTACTGATACTTTCCAAATTCATGATCCGAATAATAGTGATTATTGTTTTTCGTTTTGGATTATTAATGGGGGCGGTAATTTTTTAGGATATTTAGCAGTACGAAGATCGAATGGGGGGATGGATGAATTTGATCAATTAACGGTTGATTTAGCCCGAAATATATGCTCCATCCAGTTTATTAAACAAAAGCTCGTTCTAGATACGAAAGAACAGATGAAAGACAGCTTTATTAGTAAATTATTAACTGAAAAAATTGAGGACCGAGATAATATTTTGCAATATGCTAACTTATATCAATGGAATCTTTTTAAAAAACATCGAGTCGCGGTATTATCAATTTCACTCGATGAGAAAGAATTAAAGAAAGGAAACCTACTCGAACAACAAGCGAAAAAGTCACTTATATGGGACTTGATTAAGACGCGTCTTCCAGAACTAGGAACAGGCATTTTAGTAGTATCCCATAATGATGAACAACTGTTAATTGTTCCAATTGAAAATCAGAAAAAGGGCGCGGATACATTTTGGGAATCGATGTTTTATAGCATAAAGAAATGGATTGGCTCATCACCTATAGGTTGTCGTGTTTTATTAGGGATTGGCGGTGTTACAAAACAGTTGGAAGATTATTATACTAGTTATCAGCAAGCTATACAGACTTTAAATATTTTAGATAGTCGCTTTCGTAAACAAGGATTTGCATTATTTGAAGGGCTTGGATCGTATGCTATTTTACATCATTTAAACCATTCAACCGCTGTAGATCTTTTTGTAAAGAAACAAATTGGACCACTAATTGAATATTCAGAAGGTAAGAATATTGATTTATATAACACATTGCATGTATTCTTACAAAACAATGGAAATGTAAAAAGTGCTGCAGCAGAACTTTTTATTCATAGAAGTTCTCTTTTGTACAGGTTAGAAAAAATTGAATCGCTCATTTCAGTCGATTTAAATCATGCAGAAGTGAGATTTAATTTAATGATGGCGTTGAAGCTCTATGATATGCATCGAGAAGTAGTAGGGTAATAGAAGTTTATATTTTCAGTGATGTTCTATTTGGTAAAAGGAGAGTTCGCTTTTGTACGAAATCTCTTTTTATTTTTATATAATTGTTTTTCAAAACTTGTTAAAATATATAAGTATGTAAAGGAATTATAGAGTTGAAGGTGATATGCATGAAGAAATATAAGATAGGAGAAGTAGGAAAGGAATTTGGAGTTTCAATAGATGCTTTACGGTTTTATGAAAAGAAAGGATTCCTAAAACCACAAAAAGACAAAGATAACGGTTTTAGATTTTATACATATGAGGATTTTGGAGTATTTTTAGCAATTAGAAGCTTTAGACAAATGGGATTTCATGTTAAGGAAATTGGATCGGTTTTTAACGGTTTAGAATATAATGACATAATGAAAAAATGTAATGATAAAATAGCTGAAAAAAATGAAGCGATAAAACAGTTAGAGTTAGAAACAAAGCAAATAAATGAATTTATGAACTTATTACAAGAATATAAACAAGAAGATAGGCGATGGGTTATAAAACATGCTGAGACTTATTATTTTCTCAAACATGTTCATTTAAATGAAGGAACGTTATGTGTAAATCCTCTATTAAAGAAATGGTTAAATTTCTTGCCAACAGTTTCCACAGCATTATGTATTCCACTTGAAGAATATAAAATGAAAAATATAGATAATAGTTACTGGGTAATGGCTATCTCTGAATCGAAGATGAAAGAATGCCAATTACCTACGGATGATTCAGTTATTCAAATACCTATGGGAGAGTGCTTGAATTACTTATATGAAAAAGACGTGGATGAACCGTTATCATCGTTGATATTAGATGAACCATTCCATATTATGCAAGAACAGGGATACGCTCTTAACGGAGATGTTTTATGTCGATACGTTTGTGAAACAAAGAGTCAAGACAAAACAGTTGAACATTATATTATTATGATTCCTATTATTAAATTAAACGGTACAAAGTGACTTGAAGTAGAGAAGGAAATGAAAAAATGCATGTAATTGTTAGACACAGTCTACAGTTACATGCATTTTTTTTGAAACAAAAGAGTTTTTACACGGTGTTTAGCTAGGTTTATCCAGCTATTTGTAGGCAGTAAACGCCCGATTGGTACGGGCTGATAATCAGTGGGGAATGAACAAAATCCCGTTGATTGAAGTTGCACTTTATACAAATTATACATAGTAAATGGATTAATTAAATTAAGCTATTGACCCTAGTCTTAGACCATAGTTTATATTGAACCTATGAAGAAAGCGCTTGCAGAAATAGAGAGTATGCAAAGTGCTTAAAACAAATATTGGAGGTTGTAAATTATGAGAAATATCGTACTTTTATGTAATGCAGGTATGTCTACAAGTATGTTAATGAACAAAATGAAAGGATATGCAGAATCAGCAGGTTATAACTGTGAAATTAATGCTTATGCATTAACCGAAGCACAAAATGTTGGTCCAGCAGCTGATGTGATTTTATTAGGACCACAAGTTAGATATGCATTAAATAATGTGAAAAAACAATTACCAGAAAAGCATATTGAAGTAATTGATATGGCAGCTTACGGCATGCTAGATGGGAAAAAGGTAATTGAGCGAGTGAAAACCATTTTAGGTGATTAAAAGTTTATACACTGGGAACGATTAACGAGCTTTATACGACTTATGTCAGTTTTGAAAAGTACATATCTTGAGGGGGTCATCGTCTGAAAAAGATAAAGAAATTTCCAATTTTATGTATGGTAGTAGGGAGCCTGGCAGGTGGTTTAGTACTTTCAGGATGCTCATCAGAAAGCAAGGATAAGGCTTTAAAAGACTCAGATATAACACTTATAACGAATGTTCATCCGTATGGAGAAGTAGGGGCTACCGTCGTTTGTGATTTTGGAGATACAATAGATAGCTCAAAATTAAAAAAAGATAGTTTTGAAGTTGAGGTGGAAGTGAATGGGAAACCTCAAAATAGAAAAATAACTAAAGTGTATACAAATAATAAGGCTGAGGTATCAGAGACTTCAAAAGACGGACAATACGTCGTGATCGAATTAGATGAAAACGATAAATATGCATCTACCTCAACATTTAATGAAGAGAAATTTTTAAGTACAAGAGATAATTTAAATTATAAGCTATCTCTTACGCAAGAAATTAAAACAAAAGAAGGTACAACTTTTAAAGCATCTGAACAGAAAAATAAAATTTCAAATGTAGTTACTCCTGTTGTGGATGATTTTAAAAAAGGGGTATATCAAGATGCTTCTGGAAGCAAAATGCAATATAGACTTTTTGAGCCTAAAAAAGAGTCTAACAAAAAGTATCCGCTAGTCTTATTTTTACATGGATCAGGTGAACGAGGAAATGACAACTATATGCAAGTCGTAGGAAATGAGGGTGCTGTAGCATGGGCGAATCCAGAGCAGCAAAAGATAAACCCTGCATATGTGTTAGCTCCTCAGGTTGAAGCGACTGAAACCCTTACAGCATATTGGACCGAGGAACCTAACTATACTACTATGTTTAATTTACTAAAAGAAACAATCGATAAATATGATATTGATAAAAATCGCATATATGTTGTCGGTATGTCCAATGGTGGAATTGGGACTTGGAATGTTATTAAGAAGAACCCGAATCTTTTCGCAGCTGCTGTTCCGATTTGTGGAATAGGAGATTTGCCAGAAAATACGCTTGTGGGTAAATATGAACCGATGCAAGATACTTCAGTATTCAAGGATATTAAAGATATGCCAATTTGGGTCTTCCACGCAGAAGATGATCCGCTAGTTGATGTGAGATATAGCAGAGATGCTGTACAAGCTATTAAAGAACTAGGTGGTTCTTTGGTCAAATATACAGAATATCCAACTGGAATCGTTAAACCAATGGGGCACTTTTCTTGGGTACCAGCTTTGCAGGATAAAGAGATGATAAATTGGTTGTTTAATCAGTCAAAATAATTTTTAAATATCTTTATTATAAAAATATCATTCTACTCATGTGGTGCATGCATATTTTTATAAGCCCATAAGGAGAGTTCATAATGAATAAAAAAATGTTATCGTTCTGCCTAATAGCTTCTTTGACCGTTTCTCTATTTGGATGTTCACCTAATAAAACAGAACAAGTTAAAGAGAAAAAAGGAGAAAAACCAGTTGAATTTTATTTAGTAAGACACGGAAAAACGATGTTAAATACGACTGATAGAGTACAAGGATGGGCGGATGCACCACTTACGAAAGATGGTGTTGCAGTAGCAGAGAATCTTGGGAAAGGGTTGAAAGAAGTTAAGTTTGAAAAGGCATATAGTAGCGATAGTGGACGTGCAATTGAAACAGCGAGAATTGTACTAGATCAAAGTGGAAATAAAGATATGAATATCAATCAAAGTAAAAATTTGCGTGAAGCATGTTTCGGTGAGTTTGAAGGGGAGTTAAATCATACTTTCCGGGAAAAACTTGCACAAGCAAATAATATGACCTATGAAGAATTTATGAATAATTTCGACATCGATATTATGCAAAAAACTGCAGCGAAGATTGATAACAGTAAACAGGCTGAAGATACTGAAACAGTCACAAAGAGAATGAAAAAAGAAGTTGATCAAATTGCAGAAGAAGTAGCAGAAGATGGCGGCGGTAAAGTTCTTGTTGTATCACATGGTATATCTTTAATGGATCTATTATATTCAATATCTCCTGAATCCTTAAATGAGGTTGAAGAAGGGTTAGGAAATGCAAGTGTTTCAAAAGTTGTATATAAAGATGGGAAATATAAAGTTCAATCTGTAAATGATATGAGCTATGTAGAAAAAGGTAAAAAATAGACTCAACAAAATCTATAAATGTTGGAGGTAATTATGAACCTGTTAGAAGGGACTAAAAACGGACTAGAACGAATCATCACACCACTAACAAATTATCTCGGAAATAGTAAAGTAGTAAATGCTATCACATCAGGGATGATGATGACAATTCCTGTTACGATCGGTGTTACATTATTTGCTATTTTAGGTAATCTACCATTTGAAGGGTGGAAAGAATTTTTAATTCAAATTGGTTTATATACGCATATGCAAGACATGATTAGTGCGACATTAAGCTTGTTAGCAGTGTATATGGTTGTCATTATCGCTTATTCCTATGCAAAAGAGGAAGGCATGAATGGAATGACAGCTGCTGTTATAGCGCTAGGCAGTTTCTTATGTTTAATGCCAATGTCTATTAAGGTAGGAGAAGAACAAATTCCTGCTATATTAAATCAGTACTTAGGTAGTGATGGCATATTCGTTGCCATGTTTGTCGGAGTTTTCACAAGTAAACTGTATTGTTCATTAAAAAGGAAAAATATTGGAGTGAAATTGCCAGAATCAGTACCTCCGATGGTAGCTGATGCGATTAATCCTGTGTTTATTTCAATCATCATCTTCACGCTTATCTTCTTTATTAGAGTAATATTTGGCTATACGCCATATGAAAATATTTTTAACTTTGTAAGTCAAGTTATAGCGTTACCTGTAAAATTCATTGGATCGTCTGTATGGTCGGTAATCGCTATATTTACATTCATGAATATATGTTGGTTCTTCGGTTTACACCCAGCACCGATCATAAATGTATGGTATAGTGCGACAGCTCCATTATTTACAGCAGCTATTACAGCTTTTGCTTCAGGCACACCTTTTTCAGAAATTCCTTACTTAGCATTTACTTTAATGCATTTTGCAGTTGCCATTGGTGGAACAGGAAATACGTTAGGTTTAGCTATAAATCTACTATTTGCGAAATCAGAGCAATATAAATCACTTGGGAAAATCGGTATCGTCCCAAATATCTTTAATATTAATGAGCCGATTGTATTTGGATTACCGCTTGTTCTGAATCCAATCTACTTTATCCCATTAGTAGCATCTTCAATAGTAGGCGGATTAATTGGTATCGTATTCCTTAAAATTACAGGGATTTTATCTAACTTTAATCCACTTATTGAATTACCATGGGTAACACCAGCACCATTTGCAGCTTATATTTCTGGTGGTTGGTTACTATTCATCATGACAGTATTAATTATTATCTCTCAAATTCTATTATATTATCCGTTCTTTAAAATGGGAGATAAGAAAGCTTATGAGGCAGAACAACAAGCGGCAACACAGTAATAATCATGTATCCCGCAAAAGCCCAATTAGTGTGGGCTAGTAATTAGTGGGGATGAACAAAACCCCACTGATTGTTTTTTCGAATAATAAAAATAAAAAAATGTTAGGAGAATCGTTATGGAACAAAATGAATTAGTAGTATTTCAAATTATATCAGCAGTAGGTAGTGCACGATCTTCGTATATTGAAGCAATTCAAGAAGCAAAAATGGGTAACTTTGAACAAGCAAGACAATTGATGAATGAAGGCAGTGAAACATTTATTGAAGGCCATAGAGCACATGCTGGATTGATTAGTAAAGAAGCAGCTGGTGAAAAAGTAGAAGTAAGTTTATTGTTGGCGCATGCAGAAGATCAATTAATGAGTGCAGAAGGATTTAAAATCATTGCAGAAGAGTTGATAAGTGTTTATGAAACATTTTTAGTGAAACAAAACTAATAGAAATAAACGATAACAATACTATTTTTGAAAGGGAAAGGTAAATATGCTCAATACTACATTTAAAAAAGACTTTTTATGGGGCGCTTCGACAAGCGCCTATCAAGTAGAAGGTGCCTATAATGAAGATGGAAAGGGCCTTTCTGTTCAAGATGTGAAAGTTATTCCTGAAGGTACATCAGATTTTAAAGTTTGTAGTGATCATTATCATCATTTTAAAGAAGATGTAAAGCTTTTTGCAGAATTAGGATTAAACGTTTATCGTTTTTCTATAGCCTGGACTCGTATTCTTCCAAATGGTACTGGAGAAGTGAATGAAAAGGGTATTACATTCTATAGCAATCTTATTGATGAATTGCTGAAGCATGATATCGTACCGTTAGTAACGATGTATCATTTTGATTTACCGTATGAATTAGAGAAAAAGGGTGGCTGGAGTAATCGTGATACCATCGATGCTTTTGTTAAGTATTGTGAAATCCTTTTTGAACGTTTTGGAGATCGAGTAAAGAATTGGTTAACGATTAATGAACAGAACATGATGATCCTACATGGACAGGCGATTGGGACATCAGTATTATCTCAAAAAGAGCTATATCAGCAAAATCATCACATGCTTTTAGCAGAGGCTAAGGTTACGAACTTATGTCACAAAATGATACAAGACGCTAAAATTGGTCCAGCACCAAATATTAGTTATGTGTATCCGAAAACATGTAAGCCGAATGATATAATTGCAGCGCAAAATTGTAACGCAATTCGTAATTGGCTATATCTAGATATGGCTGTATATGGACGATATAACAATATAGCGTGGAATTTTATGAAAAGCAAAAATATCGAACCAGTCATTCTAGAGGGAGATATGGAGATTCTAGCTAGTTCAAAACCAGATTATATCGCTTTTAACTATTATTCTTCTATTACTGTTAGTGAGTATGATGAAAACTTTGTAATCAATGATGCTGGTGATCAACAAATTGAAGTAGGTGAAGAAGGATTCTTTATGGGTGACGATAATGAATTTCTAGAATTAACCGATTTCGGTTGGGAGATTGATCCAATCGGCTTCCGAGTTACATTAAGAGAAGTGAATGATCGTTATCACTTACCAATTATCATTACAGAGAATGGAATAGGTGCTTACGACAAAGTAGATGAAGATGGGTCTGTGCAAGATCATTACCGGATTGATTACTTGAAAAAACATATTGAACAGATGGAATTGGCAATTGCAGATGGAGTGGATGTAATGGGTTACTGCCCTTGGGCCGCAATCGATTTAATTTCTACGCATCAAGGTTTCAGAAAAAGATATGGTTTTATTTATATAAATCGTGATGAAGACGATTTAAAAGATTTAAAAAGAATAAAGAAACAGAGCTTCTATTGGTATAAAGAAGTTATTTCATCAAATGGAAAAGAACGATAACATATAGTTTTGAATTTTACATCATAGAGTGCGTACTTCTAGAAAACATTATTTCTTTTGAAGTGCGCACTTTTTGTATGAAAAATAACTGTACTTCTCACTAAATGGAAAATGAAGCGGTTTGAACCGAAATGAATACCATTAAAATGTATGAAAGAAATATATGTATTTCCTACACTGTGTATATATAAAAACTTTTTGGATATAGATATAATTTATTTACAGAACATTCAAAAAGTTATTCAAGGAGGTAGCAAAATGGCAATTCAAACAATTGGCATTGTCGGTGCAGGATCTATGGGTTCTGGCATTGCAAATTTAGCTGCATTAAATGGATTTACGGTTATTTTACATGATATTGAAGAGCATTATTTAGATAATGCAATACAACGTATGAATGGTTTTATGACTAAGAGTGTTACAAGAGGAAAAATGACGGAAGAAGATAAAGAAAAGGCGCTTGGCCGAATTCGACTCACTACAACTTTAGAAGATATGAAAGATGCGGATGTAGCTATTGAGGCCGTGTTAGAGAAGTTAGATTTGAAGAGGGAAGTGTTTGCAGCTCTTGATCAAATCGTTCCTGAAGGGGTTATACTTGCAACAAATACTTCATCTATGTCGATAACAGAGATTGCTTCAGCAACGAATCGTCCAGAACGTGTGGCAGGTATGCATTTCTTTAACCCTGCACAACTTATGAAACTTGTAGAAGTTGTTCGCGGCTATAAAACGAGTGATGAAACAGTCGAAGAATTGAAAGCGTTATCTAAAAAGCTTTCGAAAGAACCAGTTGAAGTAAAGAAAGATTCACCTGGATTTATTGTAAATCGAATTATGATTCCGCAATTTATTGAAGCAATTAAATTGCTTGAAGATGGGGTTGCATCTGCAGAAGATATTGATAAGGCTGTTACACTTGGCCTCAATTATCCGATGGGGCCGTTTACACTACAAGATTTTGCAGGTGTAGATATTGGGTATCACGTGATGGAGTACTTCAAAGAAGAACTAAATAATGATCAATACGCGCCGCCACTTCTTTTAAAACAGCTAGTTAGAGCAGGTAGACATGGCAAGAAAACAGGTGCAGGTTTTTATGATTATGAATAAAGAATGGGGGATTAAGTTATGAATTATGAGTTTTTAATTTGTGATATTGAAAATAAAGTTGCGATCGTTACAATTAATCGACCACCTGTAAATCCGTTGAATACACAAGTGTTTCATGAACTTTCCAGTCTATTTGGCGAACTAGAGGCGAATGAAGAAGTACGAGTTATCGTTCTTACAGGAAGCGGAAGGAAGGCATTTGTTGCAGGCGCTGATATTAATGAAATGGCAGCACTTGATCTTGTCGGTGTAACCAAAATGAATAAAACTTCACGAACGGTATTTAGCAAAATTGAAAATTTGTCAAAACCAGTTATTGCTGCGATAAATGGATTAGCTCTTGGTGGTGGCTTTGAACTTGCACTTGCATGTGACTTACGTATTTGTTCGGATCAAGCAAAATTCGCTTTTCCAGAAGTAGGACTCGGAATTATTCCTGGAGGCGGAGGAACACAGCGTCTTCAAAAGATTGTAGGCCAAGGCATAGCGAAAGAATTACTGTATTTCGGAGATATGTTTGATGCAGAGCGTGCTTTCGATTTACATATTGTCAACAAAGTAGTACCTGCGGAAGAGTTGTTTGAATTTGCAAAGGAATGGGCATATAAATTGGCAAAAAAACCACCAGTAGCACTTCAAATGTTAAAAACGGCAGTAAATGTAGGAAGTAATGCTGATCTTGAAACAGGCTTAATCATTGAAAGTACCTGTTTTGGAAATGCTTTCGCAACAGAGGATCGAAAAGAAGGATTACAAGCATTCGTTGAAAAAAGAAAACCAGTTTATTTAGGGAAATAATGAGGTGAAAAGGATATGAAAGAAATTGTTTTATTAGAGGGAGCCAGGACTCCGTTCACTGAAATTTCGGGATCATTCCGGGGGATGAATGCAACAGAATTAGGGGCAATTGCCGCTAAGGAAGCCATAAGAAAAGCTTCAATATCTGCTGAAGATATTGATCAAGTTGTATTTGGTAACGTTCAGCAATCTAGTAAAGATGCACATTTATTGGCAAGGCATGTTGGTTTAAAAGCTGGAGCACCTATTCATGTCCCCGCTTTGACAATTAATCGTCTTTGCGGAACGGGCGTTGAATCTATTTTAACGGCTGCTCGTTATATTCTATGCGGAGAAGCAGAAGTTGCACTTGCCGGAGGAACGGAGAACATGAGCCAAGTGCCACATGTAATCCCTGGGATGAGATGGGGAAGTCCGCTCGGCGGTCCAGCCTTAGAAGATTGGCTATGGGATGGACTTTATGATACGTACGGCGAATGTACGATGGGAGAAACAGCTGAGAATTTAGCTGCAAAATATAACTTAACGAGAGAAGAAGTAGATCAGCATGCTCTTTCTAGTCATGAGCGAGCTCTTTTAGCAAGGGAAAAAGGTTATTTAAAAGAAGAGATTGTTCCAGTAACAGTGAAAGGAAGAAAAGGAGAGCAGGTCATTGAAGAAGATGAGCATATCCGTCACACGAGTTTAGAAAAATTAGCAAAGTTAAAGCCACGCTTTGTGGAGCATGGTGTAGTGACTCCCGGAAGTGCAAGTGGGATGGTGGACGGTGCAGCGGCAGTTGTTTTAGCATCAAGCGATTATGCAAATGAAAGAGGATTAAAACCGATTGCTAAGCTCGTTTCTTGGGCTGTTGTTGGAGTGGAACCGAAGTATATGGGAATCGGACCGGTTCCAGCTATTCAAAGTGCATTAGAAAAAGCGAATTTAACTTTAGCAGACTTAGACTTAATTGAAATTAATGAAGCATTCTCTGCGCAGTACTTAGCTTGTCAAAAAGAATTAGGATTTGATCTTAATAAAGCGAATGTAAATGGCGGGGCAATTGCGATAGGTCATCCACTTGCTGCGAGTGGAACGAGAATTTCTCTATCTTTAATTTATGAGTTAAGAAGAAGAAATAAGAAGTACGGGATATCCGCAGTTTGTATTGGTGGAGGTCAAGGAATTGCAGCAATTTGGGAAGCTTTGTATTAGAAAAGCCAGGAGGAGTCCTTCCTGGTTTTCCTACATCGTTTATCCGGCTATAAGTATGGGATAAAAAACTCAGGCTAGTTGGTAATACGATAGAAAGTGAGTGAGACAATGAAAAAGGATAAAAACTTAGTATCGGTGCATGGGCTGTTAGAAACGGTTACTTCAACTTACGGTGAAAAAGAAGCGATATACGATTTAACGAGGCGAATTACATACAAACAATTGAAACAGGAAGTGGATTGTTTAGCTACGGCATTTAAGAGACTAGGAGTAGGTAAAGCAGACCGTATCGCCGTATCTCTACCAAACTGGTCCGAAACAGTAGTTATCTATTTTGCAGCTGCGAAACTAGGAGCGATAATCGTTCCTTTTAACCCCAAATATAAATCATATGAAATTGAATATATATTGGAAAGTTCAGCTCCAAAGCTATTAATAGCTTCAGGGGAATTTGAAAAGAATTTTGGATTTGAAAAAGTTGTTAATAAGGTACGAAAGGTTATTACAGTACGATTTTCGCAAGAGAATTACTGTTCATATGAGGAGTTAATTCGTACAAAAAAAATGGATGTTGAACCAGTAAGTATAAATGTGAATGAAGATTTGTTTTGTATATTATATACGTCAGGGACGACGGGAACTCCAAAAGGTGTAATGGTTACACACCGTGCTGTTGTACAATCTGCGCAAACGATAGGAATAGAGCTGCATTGTACACAAGAGGATGTATTTATTATTTCGGCACCACTGTTTCATATTTTCGGTATGGCGATTAATATGCTTTGTGCAGTAGCGATGGGAGGACGAATAGTATTACAAGAAAAATTCCGTCCGCGAGAGACTTTACAATTAATTGCACAAGAAAAGGTAACGATCCAAAAAGGCGTACCAACCATGTTTATAAAAGAACTAGAATTAGAGGATTTTAATAAATATGATTTATCTTCCTTGCGTGCCGGATTAGTTGGCGCCGCACCTATTCCGGCAAAAACAGTGACGGATATACGTGAACGGATGGGAATTAATCTTTGTCAGTCATTCGGGATAACTGAGACGGTCTCTATTACGATGACCTCTTATGATGATACAAAGCAGAATATAACAGAAACGCTTGGAAAGGCAATTCCAGGAGTAACATTGAAAATTGTAGATGAGAATAGAGTGGATCTTCCTTCTGGAGAAGTGGGAGAGATCGCAGTTAAAGGATTCGGTGTAATGAAAGGGTACTACAATATGCCCGAACAAACAAAACAAGTTTTAGATAATGAAGGTTGGTACTATTCAGGAGATTTAGGTACCCTCGATCCTCAAGGGTATTTAAGATTCGTAGGACGAAAGAAAGAGATGATTATAAGAGGCGGGCTAAACGTTTATCCTCAAGAAATTGAAGCAGTCATTATGAAACATCCAAAAGTAATAGAAGCAGCAGTTGTAGGTCTTCCAGATAAAGTACTTGGAGAAGTTGCATGTGCGGTCATACGGTTAAAGAATGGGGAAGTAAGTACAGAAGAAGAAATAAAATTCTATCTTAAAGAGAGAATCGCAATTTATAAACTGCCAGAGAAAGTGATCTTTACTGATGAATTTCCTGTAACAGCAAGTGGGAAAATTCAAAAGTTGAAATTGAGAGAACAAGTATCTTCAAATAGTAGTCCAACAGTTTAATAGATAGGAGGCGAAGGCATAATGGAAGAGTATGCTTTTCAAGTAAGGTGGGGAGATACTGATGCTGCGGGCATTGTGTATTATCCTAATTTTTATAAATGGATGGATGAAGCAACTCATGAATATTTTAAAAAAATTGGTTTTCCTTCAGTCGAGCTTTACGAAGAACAACAAATTGGATTGCCTTTACTAGAAGCAAAATGCCAATTTAAGTCACCTCTTCGTTTTGAAGACCAAGTAGTTGTGAAAAGTACTGTGAACGAATTGCGTAATAAAGTTTTTACAATACAGCATGTTTTTGTAAAAGGGGAACAGATTGTGGCAGAAGGTTATGAAACTCGTGCATGGACTTCTTTCAAAGAAAAAGCAAAAGCGTATCCAATACCTGAGGATATTCGGAAGAAGATGATGCCAGAGATAAAAACTGTAGGAAGTTAAAGAAGAACAAGTAAAGATATCATAATGGGAAATTGTTAGTGAAGGGGAGATAGTGATGGGAAAAGAAAAAAATTATGATGCCATTGTTGTTGGTGCGGGCCCAGTAGGACTTGTAGCAGGACTTTCATTACAAAAGAAGGGCATTTCAACATTAGTAATAGAGGGAGATTCATTCGGAAGACCACGTCCGGGAAGTAGAGCAATTTATTTGCATAGTGCTTCGTTAAAACTACTGGAGGAGACTGCAGAAGGTCTTGGTTTTACACTTGCTCATAACGGAATTATTTGGCCAGTAAAACGAACGTTTTATAAAGGGAAAGAAGTATATGTACGAGATTATGGTAAGGATGAAAACCTTAAGTCAAACCGCTTGCCTCATTTCACAGCCCTTCATAAAGATGAGATCGAAAAGCATATGTATGAGGCTTGTATAAATGCGGGCGTTGAATTCCTTTGGGATGCCCCAGTTAAAAAGTTACACTTTACAGACTCTGGAGTAGAAGTAACAATCACAAATGACGAAATCTTAAAGTCGCAGTATGTAATTGGATGTGATGGAGCACGTTCAATCGTAAGAGAGCAAGCGGGATTAACGTTTGAAGGACCGCGCACAGCAGATACTTTTATCGTCGTAGATGCGAAAGAAGATGAAACAGATCCATTTCCTTTAGAAAGAATATTCCATTATCAACATCCAGCTATGGAGGGAAGAAATGTTATGTTTGTTCCGTTTAAAGGTGGATGGCGTATCGATTTACAACTCCTTGAGTCAGATAACCCAGATGATTATACAAATATTGAAAGTGTTAAGAAATGGTTGCCGAAAGTCATGGATGCTAAGTACGCTGATAGGATTACGTGGGTGTCTTCCTATCGCTTCCATCAAATTGTGGCAAATTCATTTACTGACGAAAAACGTCGTGTTCTTCTAGCTGGAGAAGCAGCACACTTATTCGCCCCATTCGGAGCACGTGGATTAAACTCTGGAATTCCAGATGCTGTTCTCGCTGCGAGAGGTATTGAGAAGGCGCTTCAATCTAACGCTGAAGAAGAGCGGATAAACGCAATTGAAGCAGCTGCAAACGAACGCCGAATTGCAGCTAAATGGAACCGAGACGCTTCAACTACTGCGCTTCACCACCTTCAGGGGAACTCTCCTGAAATGAACATGAAACGCGACATTGCTGCTTCAATGGTATCTATCGTTCCTAGGCTTGGAAGATGGCTTGATGAGGGGCCATATGGACCGAAATTTGGACCTCCTGAACTGACAACGAAATATTAAAAGTATAAAAAACTTAGATCGGTAACATGAACGATATGAAAGGAGCGATAAGAAATGGCTTTGTCTCAATTCATGAATGAAGAAAAATATGGTTCTCATGCACGTTCTACAAATGGAATGATTGAACGGTTAATGACGATGAACTGGTATTACAACATTGGACAGCAAAATGTAGAGGCTGAGAAGAAAATTGATCAATTTATGAGTTCTCTAAACATTAGTGAATATGAAATCAAATGGATTTCAAGAAAACAATTAAATGAAACAATTGAGCGGATTTCATTTGAAGATAACAATTTATGGGGGGCACTAGCAGCAGTGCCTGATCAATTGAAAGAAAAAATTGTACGTGTTGGTAACGAAAAACTTCTAGTAGATGTAGTAGATAAAGTACCAGAAGCAATCTTTCATGGTGTTTATAAAGAGGCGTTCGAAATTTTTGGAGAGGAAAAAACAGTGAAATTTCTCGTCGGGCATGCGATGTACGTAAGTGTTCTGGCATGTGCTGCTGAATTAGCTGAAGAAAAGAATGTGTGTCTCCCAATTATAGAGTTAATGGAAATGGGACATGTGCCACTTGGACCAGAAGGAAATACTTTTTATCTTTTATAACAAAGAGTAGGGCTGGAAAGTCATATATTATTATCGTTTTCGATTATTTGAGAAGGTAGAATTTCACTTATTTTAAAGGAAAGGGTGAGTATTATGAAACTTGTTACTTTTACACATAACGGAGAAACGCGAATCGCTGCTCTAGAGAACGGAAAATTGATCGATTTACATGCTGCTTTTAAAGCGAAATTGACAAGCGAGGGAAATCTTCGTACCACTCAAATTGCAGAGGCGTATATACCAAAGGATATGAATGGATTTTTACAAGGTGGAAAAGAAAGTATGAATCTTGCAAAAGATGCGATTGCTTATGCGCTTATGAAAAAACATGAAGATAAGTTGGTATTTGAAGAAGGTGAAGTGAAAATAGAAGCTCCAGTACCTGCGCCAGGAAAAATTATATGTGTAGGTCACAATTATCGTGAACATATTTTGGAAATGAAACGAGAATTACCTGCATTTCCGGTCATCTTTGCGAAGTTTGCGAATACAGTAGTCGGTCCACAAGATGATATTCCGTTTTACCCAATTTCGGAACAACTAGATTACGAAGCTGAATTTGCTTTTGTAATCGGAAAGCGTGTCCGAAATGTTTCAGAAGACGATGCTCTTCATTATGTAGCAGGTTACACAATTGTGAATGATATTACTTATCGTGATATTCAGCGCCGTACGATTCAATGGCTTCAAGGTAAGACAGTTGAAGGAAGTGCCCCAATGGGACCGTGGTTAATTACATCAGATGAATTAACGAACCCATCTGGCTTGGAAATCGTATTAACAGTTAATGGAGAGAAACGTCAACAGTCTAATACTGCTAATTTAGTATTCTCGGTACAATATCTCGTTTCGTTCCTATCAGGTTTAATGACACTAGAGCCAGGGGATGTCATTTTAACAGGTACGCCAGGTGGTGTAGGTGTTGCACGTAATCCGCAAGTATTTCTTAAAGATGGAGACATCGTTCGAATTGAAGTTGATCGAGTAGGTGTACTTGAAAATAGAGTAAGACAAACAGTAGAGGTGCCAGTACTATGACGAAAAACGTGCAAATCCATGCGGTCGAATCTATTTATGACTCAATCGATAAGATAAAAACGATTGTTAAGTCTTTGCCTGAAGAAAAAATCCGTTGGAAACCTTCAGAAGATGAATGGTCAGTTATGCAAATTATTACACATGTAGCAGAAGCTATTCCGTATTGGGCAAAGGAAATAAACAATATTCAATTAAACAATGAAAACTTATGGGGCCGCGGCTTAACAGATGGAGTACGCCTACAAACAGTTTCAGAAGAGAATATTAATGAAAAATCTGTAGAAGAAGTCATTCAGCAGCTTTCTACTATACCAACCATCATAGAAAATGTACTGAGCACATTAACAGACGAAGAGTTAAATATTCAGGCTCCAAGTCGCAATCCTCGTTTCAACAATAAGCCGATTGACTTTATCGTTAATCACCTCATCGTAGAACATACAGAAAAGCATTATAAACAAATCGAACGGAATTTATGTAAATTTAATGAGCAATAAAGGAGGCAAATAAAATGGCGGAAAAAAATGCTTTTTTTGAAAGTACACTCGTACAAGATTTCAATCGTGATATAGAACAATATCATCTGGGACCACTTTGGAACGCAATCCCGGATTTAATGAAACACACACCTGAGCCTCATGCACAAGCGTACCTTTGGAAAGCGGAATTACTTCAAAAAAAGTTGATGGAAGCGACGCAAATCTTTACACCAGATCGTGGTGGCGAACGAAGAGCCATTTACTTACAAAATCCAGGACTTAATTATAGAAAACCTTGGGGGTGGGCATCGACTACCCAGACGTTATATGCTGCGGTTCAATTGATACAACCTGGAGAAATCGCTCCGTCACATCGGCATGTTCAAAATGCATTACGTTTCGTTATGGAAGGAGAAGGGGCGTACTCAATTGTGCAAGGAGAGCGTATTTTCATGGAACGGGGAGACTTCTTAACAACTCCAAATGGACTGTGGCATGGACATGGTCACACTGGTGATAAGCCGATGATTTGGATGGACTGCCTTGATATTCCGACCATTTATTATCTCGGTGGTACGTTCTTTGAGCCGTATCCAGAAAAAATTGAACAGCCAAATGTTCAGGACAATTATACTGCTCAGCGTTATGAAGGTGGAATGGTTCGACCGGTTTCGGATAGATATGCGAAGAAAGCTCCACTTAGTTCCTACAAATGGGCAGGGACGGAAGCTGCACTTAACGGATTAAGTCGTTTTGAGCCAGATGCTTACGATGGTTATGCCGTTGAATATATAAATCCATCGAACGGTGAAACAGCATGCCCAACGATTGCAGCTTGGATGCAAAAGCTGCCGAAGGGATTCAGAGGAAAAGCACATCGTCATACACATGCATCAATCTATCATGTGCATGAAGGGGCAGGGTATACGATTATTAATGGTGTTCGCTTCGACTGGTCTAAAGGAGACTTCTTTGTTGTACCAAACTGGGCATGGCACGAACACGTCGCGCTAGAAAATAGTTATGTATTTTCAACAAATGACCTTCCTATTTTAGAAAAATTCGGGTTAGAGCGAAAGCAAGAGTATGAGAGCAATAATGGATATCAAACAATCGCTGGAGAATTTGAACCAGCTCTACCTTAATATTATTTACAAAAAAACACCCTCTAGTAAGGAACATATCATACTAGAGGGCGTTTTTTACTATTTGTTTGATTTAATAAGCCTTCAACACATAAAGCAAATAATCCTTGCGATTCAGTGGATTAAAATCGACACGTTTTCGAGTAGGAAAGGGAGCCGTAAGTTTAGTGAAACCATTCGGATTTGTTGTAAAAATACCTTCTCCTTCAGTAAATGAATGGAGCATTCGTTTAAAATTCTCTGTTTTCGCAACAGGTAATGATCCTGTTAATTGGTAAGAGTCATTATATAATTTAGGCTCCGCGAAAGTTGCTGGAATGGCAGCTAGTTTATACATTGCAGTACTAATTGTGTGCTCTGGGACAGTTAATTCAAATTCGTTTAATGGTTCAAACACATATGTTTCAGCTTGCTTTAAAGCCTCCATTAAAACGAGCGGTGTTAAGTTTCTAAAGTCACTCGCTGTTGTAACAGGACTAGCATAACCTGTATGTGTTAACGTGACAGAAATGTCCGTAACTTCCCATCCATATAAACCTTGTTTTAACGTTTGAAATACAGTATCTTCAATCGCTTTATGAAATGCTAAAGGTAATGATCCAAGTTCAACACCTAACTTATATGTCATGCCAGAATTAAGCTCACCACGTTCAACTTTGAAGCCGATTGTTGCGTAGAACGGGTTCGTTTTTTCTCCCATTACTTCAACGGAATCTCCTGCGCCAATTGGTTTCTCAATACATACAACTCGTGTATTTGAGAAGGTAACCTGCAAATTATATTTCTCAAAAAGAGTCGTTTCAATTACTTCTTTTTGTACTTCACCGAAAAGGCGAATGTATAGTTCATTATGAACATCATCTTTCCACACTTTAATGAGTGGATCTTCTTCACATAGTTCCATAAGTGCAGCGTATAAATCATGAATTCGATCCGTAGGCACCGCATCAATAGCAGCTTCCATTTGTGGTTCGGCAAAGTGAATGTCTTTTATATAATCCGTCCGTTCACCGATAATATCACCAATTTTTATATCACTCAGTCCCCACACTTTGCAAAATTCTCCACTAGGAACGGTAGAAGTTTGAACGGCATCTCCATTATGAAATATGCACATTTTTTTAATCTTTTCCTTATGTGGTAGAGACTCATTTCGCTGTATATCAACATATTTTCTAACGTGTAAACTGCCTGAAAAAACTCTTACGTAAGCAATCTTTTCGCCAGAAGGTTCACGTTCAATTTTAAAAACAACACCGGATAATGTTTTATCTTGCGCCGGTTTATTAACTGGAATTAGGGCCGGAAGTTTTTCAAGTAGTTCAGTTACGCCCATACCTGTCTTTGCTGAACCGAAAAAGATTGGATAAACATTTGCTTGTTGTATTTGTTTTTCTAGTTCTTTTCTTAATAGTGCGTCCGGGATGATTTCGTTATTTACATATGATGCAAGCAAGGATTCGTTATATGGTGCTAACAGTTCCATACAATCGTCATATGATTTATATTCCATAATACGAGCTTCCTTTGTTCCTTCGTTCTCTACAGAGTAGAAGGGGCATGCATCATTTGAAAGGATTACTTTTATTTGTTTCACAACTTTTTCAGTATTTGCGCCACTACGATCAATTTTATTAACAAATAAAACAGTCGGTATGTTTAGTTTCTGTAGTGTTCGCATTAAAATCTTCGTTTGTGCTTGCACGCCTTCAACGGCAGAAATAACTAAAATCGCACTGTCTAAAACGCGGAATGATCGCTCCACTTCAGCGATAAAATCAGCGTGTCCAGGTGTATCAATGACATTTACTTTTACATCATCAATAAAGAAAGAAACGACAGATGCTTTAATCGTAATTCCGCGCTGTCTTTCTAATTCCATTGAGTCAGTTTGCGTACTTCCGTTATCAACTCGGCCAATTTCTTTAATCACATTCGTTTCAAAAAGAATACGCTCAGTCAAACTCGTCTTGCCAGCGTCTACGTGCGCGACAATCCCTATATTTATTGTTGTCATATATAAATATCCTCATTCCATTTTCCATTTTCATTTCCTCATTTCTATTTGTGTATTGCCGCATAACAATCACTCTCCAGTCATTTAAATTATTACTATTATAATGTAATTCCCATTTTTTGTAACGCGACAAAGCGCCTTAATTTGGAAAAATATAAATGAAAACAAAATGCTTGCATTCTAAATCGATATAGATTATATTAATTGACATATCAACTATTGATACATCAAACGTTTTTATATTGGATGTAAAGGAGGGGTAATTTGACAAGTTCATGCTCAAAAGAAGCGATTATTTTATATAAATTACACTTTCTAAATAAAGAAGTAAGTTCGAAGTTTGAAGGGTGTACGGGTATGAGTCAATCTCGATTAGAGCTTATACTTCAGTTATATGAAGTAGGTGAAATTAGTCAAAAAGCACTTCAGCAAGAAGTGAATATTGATAATGCTGCGATTACTAGGCATTTAAAGCAGCTTGAGGCAAATGAAATGATTGTAAGACGTAAAAATCCAGATGATAACAGAATTACGTTAGTTTCTCTTACAGAAGAGGGACGAAATAAAATTCAGGCGTTTCAAGAGGAAAAAGAACGTTTTGCAGCATCAGCATTTAAAGGATTAAGTGAAGAAGAGCGCGATAATCTTTTAAATATGTTAAATCACATTCAAGAAAATATAAAAGAATTATAAAAAAGGGAGAATACAACTATGACTAACTCAGTAAAAACAAATGATTTTAACGAAATTTTAACAGGACGCCGTTCAATTCGTAAATATGATCCTTCAGTAAAAATTAGTAAAGAAGAAATGACGGAAATTCTTACAGAAGCAACACTTGCACCATCTTCAGTAAACATGCAACCATGGAGATTTTTAGTAATTGAAAGTGACGAAGCGAAAGCAACACTTGCGCCACTTGCGAAATTCAATCAATCTCAAGTAGAAACATCTTCAGCAATGATCGCTGTATTTGGTGACTTAAACAACTTTGATAACGCAGAAGAAATTTACGGTACAGCAGTAGAGCGTGGTTTAATGCCAGCTGAAGTAAAAGAAGATCAAATGAAAAAACTTTCAGGTTACTTCTCTATGGTTACACCAGAAGTAATGAAAGATACGGTATTAATTGACGGTGGTCTTGTAGCAATGCAATTTATGCTAGCAGCTCGTGCTCACGGCTATGATACTTGCCCAATTGGTGGATTTGAAAAAGACCAAATCGCAGAAGCATTCGGATTAGATAAAGAGCGTCACGTACCAGTAATGTTAATTTCAATCGGAAAAGCTGCTGACAGTGGTTATCAATCAGTACGTCTTCCAGTTGAAAAAGTTGCTGAGTGGAAGTAATTTTAAAGAAATAAGTGGAATATGAGAGGGGAAACACCATGATTATTATTCACGCAATATTTCAAGTAGATCCAGCAAAACAACAATCATTTTTAGAAGAAATTCAGCCACTTCTTCATGGTTCAAGAGAAGAAAGTGGAAATATATCTTATAATCTTAATAAAGATACAGAAAAAGAAAGTGTTTATACGATGGTAGAAGTATGGAAAGATGAAGCAGCAGTTGCGAGTCATAATACGAGTGAACACTTCACATCTTTCGTTAGCAAAGCACCACAATTTTTAACTGCTCCGCTTGATGTAAAAGTTTATAGTGGAGAGTTAGTAAAATAATAAGGTAGAAAAAGATGACTTTAGCGTGTTGCTGGAGTCATCTTTTTTATTTTGATAGGAATATATTTACTTCTAACGCGATGTGTTATAATTTGGAAAATAAATATTCTCAATTTTAAAAATATTTGAAGGTGGTAGTGAAAAATGAACATATTAAAGAAAATCACTAACAATATTTCGAAGGTTATTATAGGGAAAGATGAATCAATTGAGCTGGCTGCAATAGCTCTTATAGCAAGAGGACATATTTTATTAGAAGATGTACCTGGTACGGGAAAAACAACATTAGCAAAAAGTTTGGCAAAAAGTGTGGACGCCAAATTTCAAAGAATACAATTCACAGCGGATACTTTGCCTGGAGATGTTATTGGTCTTGAATATTTTGATGTGAAGGAATCGGATTTTAAAACGAGGTTAGGACCAATTTTTGCAAATATAGTATTAGTGGATGAAATTAATCGGGCTGTACCGAGAACGCAATCTTCGTTACTCGAAGTTATGGAAGAACGTACTGTTACGATTGCGAAACAAACGCATTCATTACCAGAACCTTTTTTAGTAATTGCAACGCAAAATCCTCTTGAATCTGCTGGTACATTTCCTTTACCTGATGCTCAATTAGACCGATTTTTACTTACGATTCGCCAAGGTTATCCTACGAGAGAAGCTGAAAAGGAAATGATGAATCGGTTTCAAATGAATGATCCATTAGAAACATTACACTCTATTATTTCAAGTGAAGAAATTATTATGATGCAAAAGCGTGCAAGAGAAGTGTTAGTAGGGGATGATGTGCAAGATTATCTCCTTGAAATAGTTGAAGCAACTCGTAAACATGAGTTAATTGAAATCGGTGTAAGCCCGAGAGGCACACTGGCATTTATGAGAGCAATTCAAGCACGAGCAATATTAAATGAAAGAGATTATTGTACACCAGATGATATAAAGCTACTAGCAACATCCGTTTGTGCTCATCGTTTAACACTGACGATTGAAGGGGAAATGAAAACGACGAAAGAACAAATTATTAAAGAAATTCTTCATACGATCGATGTGCCAGTGGAGAATGTACGATGAAGCAACAACTTGTGTATACACCTTTAGCGGAGCCTTTCATAATAGGAGTTATGTCAGTTGTAGCCGTTATTTTATGTATATTTTCAAGTAATCTACTGTTTTTATCTCTCGTATTTTTGTCTTTAATTTTAATAGGTGCTGCGCATGTATACATACGGAAAGTATCTCGTATTTACTGGGAATACGATCAAGGGAATTCGAATGTTTTTATTGGTGAAACGAACACTTGCAAAATAAAAATTTCAAACAAATCGATTTCCCCTATTTTTAATGTTGTATTTCGATTTAAATGTGAAAATAAGCTAACTTGGGATCATGAAGAACTAAACAAAAATCATAGTACAGGTTCAAATTATTATATGAATTTCAATATAAAAGGAGGAGAATCAGTTTCATTTGATTTGCATGCTGTAGTTTTAAAAAGAGGAATCGCGAAATGGGAAGAAGTTGAAATTGTTATTACTGATCCCTTTGGATTCATAACGAACCATATAACATATAAACAAGTTGATACGCCGTCCTATTTAGTTTTACCAGCCGTTCCGAAAATGCAAGTTCCTGAATTACAAGAATGGTCACGGGGATTTCGAAAAGCGATGTCTTCACCGCTATATGATGAAACGAAAGTAATGGGAGTGAAGTCTTATGAAAATGAAGATTTTCGTTCCATCCACTGGAGTGCAACAGCGAAAACAGGGACAATAACAGCAAAAAAATACGAGCGAACACAATCAGATAAATATGCGATTTATCTCAATTTGCAAAATAAAAGTGGCGTTTCTTTGCGAAAGGATACAGAAGAACTAATTGAATTAACAGCAGGCATATGCAAGCAACTGCTTTTGCAAGATTGTTCATTTGAATTATGGATTAATAGTGTGAAAGATAACAGTTTGCTACATATAAAAAACGGGGATAATCGCAAACATTTGCAAAATGTATTAAAAGTACTTGCCTCAATATCGGACCAAGATACGCCTGTATCATCTTCTTATTTTTACACAGCTGGCTTTCGTCGTAAGGAATTGGATGCAGTTCCTTTAATTTTGGGTACTTCTCCAAAGAAATATAGTAGAACGAATAAATGGATTGTAATTAAAGAATAAGAAGGGATTTATGTCATGTGGAATAAAAAACGGCATATGAAAGTGAAGTTTTGGATTGTAAGAGCTTTAATCATACTTTTCTTTGCGATTAGTGCAATATCGTTATCACAAGGTGTGGTGCATGTACAAGACATAGTAAAAGAGCGTTTTTTT
Organism: Bacillus proteolyticus; assembly: GCF_001884065.1. Taxonomy (GTDB): domain Bacteria; phylum Bacillota; class Bacilli; order Bacillales; family Bacillaceae_G; genus Bacillus_A; species Bacillus_A proteolyticus. Next base: position 126,296 of record NZ_MACH01000093.1, on the reverse strand, counting down.
AGTGAGAAGAAATCTGAAAAAATTTATAAGGAAACAATAAACAATGAAAATAATGAAGATTATGGCACTGGCAGACCTTTGGAAAATACAAAAGTAGGAGAAAATAGGGATAGGACGCCAACGGGTAAAAAATTTAAAGGTTTTAAAAAGGAAAATTCATGGGGAGACGTATTTTCTTTTCTTTCAAATTCATGGATTACTGTAGTTTTTTATGTAGTTATTGCAGCGGTAATTAAATATTTTCTTTATAAATCAGTTAGGAAAAAGTTAATGAAATCAGAAATAGAACAGGAGAAACAATCGGTAACGAAAGAATATACGGTTAGAACCGAAAAAAACGAGAAAGTGATGCATCAGTTAAAGCAGACGCTACCTACAGATACGATAAGGAAAGCGTTAGTTGAATGGGAAAGGACTTTACCATTTCATGAACAGAGAAGGTCCTATGAAACGATGCAACAATGGTTAAAACGAATATGTAGAACGAGAGACATTATTTCGTTGTATGAATCAGTTCGCTATGGCGAAAAGACTTATACGGAATTAGATGTAGAAAAAACAATGAAGTGGATAGAGGGGGATGGGAAATTGGATTAAGTTAAAATAATTGAACGAAAGAGAATTAGGAATTACAAGGTGTAATGTTTCATGTATTATCCACCTTAATTCAATATTCATAGTATGAAAGGTGGAAAACAAAAATATCTGCAGGGGTGAGGTGAATAAAGAATGTTTCGTAATTGTTTTTACAATGAGAAGCAAATTCGTCCTTTAGGGGGGCAGGGGCCTGCACAAAGTACTATTCAAGCTGTTCATCATGCTATACAAGCGCAGCAACAAGCATTTCAAGCACAGCAAATGCAGGAAATCCATAATCCTTCACAATCGTATTTTTCATTACAGCCTTATTACCCATTACAATCGTATTATCAATCACAGTCCTATTATCCATTACAGTCTTATTATCCAATGTAGGTTAAAAAGGATGGTACAACTTTTTAATCGATTTCGTATGAAACTGTATATGATTGATAGCGAATGCAAGTAAAACGGAAATATTCTTTTTGTTGGAATTCATTCAAAAATAATTTGAAGAAAGTATTTTTTATTAAGTTTCAGGTTAACAAAAGAGGATTTGCTACGAATAGCAGGTCCTCTTTTTAAATGACAAAGAGTAACTGTGAATATGTTAGGTGAATATTTAGAAGTAATCTATCATATCGGACCAATTAAACTTTAACAAAATAGTTATTTGAATAGGAAAAGGGAAGATGAAATTTTGGACGGACTTCAAAATCTTAATTTGGCGGGCATGGGGTACAGCCTTATAGCCATCAAATTAAGAAAAAATTAATCCCCCTACAACAAAAAAGCTATTCTTTTTCATTACGGATATTGTATTTCTTTAACCGACGGATCAGTGAAGTTTGAGTAATTCCAAGAATTTTTGCAGTTTTACGTGTAGTCTTATTTTCCTTAATTGCCTGTTCAATAATTGTTTTTTCCATACTTTCGATAATCTCGCTTAAGTTGTTGCCTTTTTTCAGAGATTGTAAAGCTTCTTTTTCCATACTTACTGAGTGAAAGCGATCTGGTAAATCATGAATCGTGATTTCTTCTTTTTTAGCCATAATAACGAGTTGCTCAACAGTGTTTTCCAACTCGCGTATATTTCCTGGCCACTGGTAACGTTGAAAAACATCTATCGTTTGCTGCGAGAAGGTACGTGTCTGGTTGAATATTTGGTTATACTTTTGCAAATAGAAATGGAGTAGTGGAAAAATATCTTCATGCCGCTCGCGTAGCGGTGGAATATTTACTGGTAAAACATGAAGGCGATAATATAGGTCGGCCCGGAATTTTCCCTCTTTTACCATTTCCTCGATTTTGCGGTTTGTTGCTGCAATAATGCGAATATCAGCCTTTACTAACTGTGAACCGCCAATAGGCATATAGGTCTTGTCCTGCAGTAATTGAAGGAGCTTGGGCTGCAAATGTAACGGAAGTTCACTAATTTCATCCAAAAAAAGCGTTCCTTTTTCGGCTGTTTTGACGAGCCCTGTTTTCCCTTTTGAATTCGCACCTGTAAAGGCTCCCTTATGGTAGCCGAACAATTCAGATTCGAGAAGTGTATCGGGAATTGCTGCACAATTTAAGTGGACAAAGGGTTGGCTGTTCCGTTCGCTCAATTCATGAATACGTTTCGCAACTACGTTTTTTCCAACGCCTGTTTCTCCGTTAATAAGCACAGTTGAATCCACACTTGCAACTCTTTCCAGGATTTCAGCAAGCAAATTATGTATTTTACTATGTCCAATAAAGGACTGTTCCTCTTGCATTAGAATATACCGGGTATTCATTTTTTTTATTTCTAGCAAATACCGCTGCAATACGGGGGCTAATTCTTCCCATTCTAGCTTAGAAACATTATCCATCCAATTGTTTATATCATGACCATGTGCTACAAAATAAAGGGGGTTTTCCTGCTCATCCAAAATAATGTCCCCTGTTACTGTCATCTTATTACCACCGGTGATTTCTTGCACAGTGGTTACAGAACTTCCATTTTGTAAAGCCATTTCGATTACGGATGGAGTGAATGCACCTTCTTTTTTCAGAACGAAAATATTCCTGCCAATTAAATCTTCCTTGCTTTTGTTAAAAAGCTTACAACCTGCTTGATTTATCCACATAATCGTTCCATTTTTGTCAACAATATTCATCCCACTTTCAAGACTATCGAGAATTTTTAAAAGATATTTGTTTTCAATTTGGACAGGAATGTCGGACATGACGTGAATCCCCCTATTCATGCATCAATTTCGAACCAAAAGTGGTTCAAAATTGATAGAGATTAGTGAAAAGAACGAACCATTTATGAATCAGTTGAAACGAATTTAATTCATTATATCTCACAATAGCTAGATTTAATTGAAATTTTTATAATTTTCCATCTATTTTTCGTGTTTTCATTCCAAATTAATGGCATGATTTTTGCAATATAAAAGTGTACAGTATGGAATGATTAAAGTTTCACTTTATAAAGGGAGGTATGCAATGGGTTTTTTCTTTTATTGGAATATTAGGGGCACCACTTTTACTAACAAAGAAAAACGCCTTATCCTAGGGATGTCGTTTAATGAAAGTGTTTTAATTGCGCTTGTGATAATGAATAGGATGATAGATAACAATTACTAAATTGTACTTATATAAAAAGGATGGTGTATGTATGAATGCAAATCTAGTATTTATCAATGGTGAGGTTATTACATCAGACAGACAAAACTCAATAGTGGAATCTGTAGCAATAAAGGATAATCGAATAATTGGGGTCGGGTCAAATTTAGAAATGAATAAATTCATTGGGGAGAAGACTGAAGTCATTGACTTAGCAGGTAAATCTCTTCTTCCTGGATTTATTGATGCACACACACACTTGGTTTTATATGGGGTTTTTCAGTTGAATATCAGTTGTAAAGAAAGTCACATCGACTCTGTTGCAGATGTGCTGAATGAGCTTAAGAAAAAAGCGTTGGAAACTCCAGAAGATGAGTGGATAAGAGCTTGGGGATTTAATGAAACTACCATAAAGGAGAAAAGGTATCCAACGATTGCAGAGTTAGATGCCATTTCAACGAAGCATCCAATCATCATTTCTCGTACGTGCGGACACATCTGTATCGTAAACACAGCAGCACTAAAGAAGGCTGGAATTGACGAAAATACACCGAATCCTCAAGGTGGAGTAATTGAAAAGAATGAGAAGGGAGAAATTACAGGGAAATTATTTGAGGCTGCAAATATGAAGATGAATGATGTAGCAAGCTATACAGATGATGAACTTATGAAAGCTGTTAAAATTGCGTCGGATCATTTCATTTCAGGGGGCATTACGAGTATTCATGAAGCGGCTACTTTTGATTCGAATTGCTATCGTTTGTTACAAACAGCTATAAAAACGAAAGACATCGGTGTTCGCGTATACGCAATAATTGGTACCATAAATGAATCTGATAAATTTGTAAATAAAATGATGAATGCAGGGATAGTAACCGGTACAGGGGATGAGAAATTTAGGGTTGGTCCGGCTAAAATATTTTTAGATGGAAGTAGCTCTGGTCCAACAATTGCAACTCGAGAACCATACTCCAGCGATGCTAACAATTTCGGGATTCTTTATTATAGTGAAGAAGAAATATATAAAGTTCTAGGTGAAGCACATAAAAAAGGCTATCAAATTACAGTACATGCTCAAGGTGATAAAGCTATTGAAATGTATTTAAATTGCGTAGAAAGAGCGTTAAAAGAAGCACCAAGGAAAAATCATCGTCATCGAATCGAGCATGCAGGAGTTTCAACACCAGATTTACAAGAAAGAATGAAACAACTGGAAGTCATCCCTATTCCAAATCCACCATTTCCATATGAATATGGCGAGATATATGCTCACAATTATGGTGAACGTGTGAATTATATGTACGCTGCTCGTGACTATATAGATAAAGGTATTATTGCAGCAGGTAGTTCAGATGCACCGGTTACGGATTATAATCCTTTATTAGGAATTCATACTGCAGTTAATAGAAAAAGTCAATTTGGAGCCGAAATTGGTACGAATCAATCTGTTAGTGTACTAGAAGCGATTAAACTTTACACATGGAATGGCGCTTATGCAAGTTTTGAAGAGGATATAAAAGGCAGCCTAGAGGTAGGAAAATTAGCCGATTTAGTTATTTTAAGTGAAAGTATTTTAAAAGCTGAACCAGACCGTATTAAGGATTTGAAAGTGGAAACAACGATTATTGATGGAGAAATTGTCTATCAAAAAGAGAATGATTTAATGATGAAAAATTAGATTTAGGCAAAAAAGGGGGGCAATTATATTACTTGAAAAAATGAAATCCCCCCTCTTATTAGATTGGAGAGAGTATCGGGCTATGAATAAAAGTAGCCAGATCCTTTTTTTGGAATGTCAGAAAATTAGAAAATATTTACGTGTTAACAAATCCTTTTATGATAGCGGTCCTTAATCCATAAAAATTCAAACGATGAAATGGGAGGTTGAGCATATTTTGAAATATATTAAACTCTTACTCTTAATTCCTTTTATAGGGTGTGTTGGATTTTTACCATTTGCAAATAGAATTGAGCCTTACGTATTAGGAATGCCTTTTCTTTTATTTTGGATTGTATTTTGGATGATACTTTCCTCAATTATTTTAACCATTATTTATAAGCTTGACCCTGATAATAAAGGGAGTGAGACAGAATGAATATATCATTATTTATTATTTTTATTTTCTTAATCCTATCTCTTTATTTAGGGATAGCAGCAAGAAGAGGAAAAAAGATGAACTTGCAGCAATTTTCAGTTGGTGGCAGAGGTTTTGGAACCTTGTTCATATTCCTATTAATAGCTGGAGAGGTTTATACGACTTTTACTTTTCTAGGTGGAAGTGGTTGGGCGTATTCCAAAGGTGCTGCTGCATATTATGTGCCCACGTACATATTTCTAGCATATGTAATATCTTATTGGATTGCACCTAAAATTTGGAGATACGGTAAAGAACATGGTATTATTTCACAACCTGACTACTTTGCATCTAAATACGATAGTCGTGCAATGGGGGTTATAGTAGCTATTGTGGGAGGTTTAGCCCTTATACCATATATTTGTATACAAATGAAAGGGTTAGGAATCATTGTTTCAGAGGCTTCTTTTGGAGCTATTTCACCAATAGTTGCAAGTATTATAGGCGCAATAGTTATTACAACCTATGTAATAATTTCTGGTATTCATGGCTCAGCTTGGACAGCTGTGATTAAAGATATTATGATTTTGGGAGTAGTTGTTTTTTTAGGCCTATACATCCCTATCCACTATTTTGGTGGAATTGAGCAAATGTTTAAGTCTGTTGAGGCTGTTAAACCTGAAGTGTTAACGTTAGCTGATCAGGGACTAAGTGTACCATGGTTTATCTCTACTATCCTTTTAAATGCAATATCTTTTTATTTATTACCGACTTCTTTCACTGTGGTTTTCTCAGCAAATGGTGAAAAAGCACTTCGTAAAAATGCGATCACCCTACCTTTATACACTATATTATTATTGTTTGTTTTCTTTATTGGTTTTTCAGCTATTGTAAAAATTCCTGGTTTACAAGGAGCTGATGGAGACCTTTCTCTTTTAAGGTTATCTATTCAAACATTTGATCCTTGGGTCATTGGAATAGTTGGAGCAGCTGGTTTACTAACGGCGTTAGTACCAGCATCCGTTATGTTAATGTCTGCATCTGTTGGTTTAACAAAAGGAATTTACAATGTGATTTTTCCAAAAGCTACCGAAAAACAACAATTAGTAGCCTCAAAACTGTTCATCATTATCCTTTCTTTGACTGCTTTACTCTTCACAGTATTTGGCGGGACAGCACTGGCGCTGTTAAATATCATGTCATACAGTCTTATCGCACAATTAGCACCTGCATTATTCCTTAGTTTTTCCAAAAAAAATTACATTAATAAATACGGTGCAATGACTGGAATTATTACAGGAGTGCTCATTGAATTGTATGCTACGATTTTCAATATAAAAATCGCTACCTTTTTCCCAACAGTCCCACATACTATTAACGACATTAGTACAGGAGCGATAGCATTATTAATAAATATCGTAATAACTTTTATTGTAAGCTTAGCTTCAAAAAACTTACCGATTCAAAAGGGGGCTACCACATCAACACCAAGCTAAAATAATCGTATATCTATTAGCTTAGTAAAAAACAAAAAGGATGTCGTTACATGACATCCTTTTTGTATTGGAGCAAAGAGGTATGTTCTTAGTTCTGAAAATTGTTATTTTTACAACTGTTACATATAATAAAGGTTATAGGGATGTATACAGGGGAGTTATGGATGGAAAATACTTTAGTTGATTAACTATTTCTTGTTTTAACCAATATAAAAGTTAATAGATTTGGAGTTGAGTACATTGGGACAAAATCATTTTAATTGGAGTAATAAACAATTACGAGAACATGTTGAAGTATTAGATGGCAAGAGAAGTCCGCACATTATATTAAAGAACGCAACGTATTTAAATTCATATTTGCGTGATTGGACAGTGGCAAATATTTGGGTATATGATGACCGCATTGTATATGTAGGAGAAAAACTGCCAGAGCAATTTACTCATTGTGAAGTTATTGATTGTGATGGAAAGTATGTAGTTCCTAGTTACATAGAACCGCATGCACATCCATATCAATTATACAATCCAGAGACGTTAGCGAATCATGCGATGCAATTTGGGACAACAACTTTTATTAATGATAATTTAACTCTATTTTTCACATTACAGCGTGAAGAATCATTCCGTTTATTAGATGAATTTAAAAAGATTCCAGCAAGTATGTATTGGTGGTGCCGTTTTGATGGACAGACTGAATTGCAAAACGGGGAATCTTTATTTAATAGTGAAGAAATAATAGAGTGGCTACAGCAGGAAGCAGTTCTTCAAGGCGGTGAGTTAACAGCATGGCCAAAACTATTACATGGCGATGAGGAAATGTTAAATTGGGTACAGGAAACAAAACGATTACGGAAGAAAGTAGAAGGTCATTTTCCAGGAGCGTCTGAAACGACTTTAGCAAAGTTAAAGTTATTAGGTACGGATTGCGATCATGAAGCGATGACAGGGCAAGAGGCGTTAACTCGGCTCATGCAAGGTTATACTGTTTCTCTAAGAAACTCTTCTATTCGGCCGGATTTAGAAGTTTTACTGAAAGAACTATTAGAATTAGGTGTGAAACAATTTGATAGATTCATTTTCACAACAGACGGTTCACATCCGTCATTTTATGAAAATGGAATGACGAATAGACTGATAGAAATAGCGATTGAGCAAGGGATTCCGGTAATAGATTCTTACCACATGGCAAGCTATAACATTGCTCGTTATTATAATATGGAGCATTTACATGGTTCCATTGCGACAGGGAGAATCGCCAATATTAATATTTTGGAAAGTAAAGAAAATCCGGCACCAATTAGTGTAATGGCAAAGGGAAAATGGGTGAAGCGTGACGGAGTAAAAAAAAATAATTCATTACATATAGACTGGAGTGAATTTAAAGTAACTCCATTATCATTAGACTGGTCTATAGAAAAAGAGGATATGATTTTTTCTACTAAAACGGGTATACGCTTATTGAATAACGTAATAACAAAACCATACAATAGCGAAATAAATTTAGATTGTGATGAACTTTCTATTGATCATGATGAATGTTTCCTTATGATGATTGCTCGTGACGGTACTTGGCGAGTAAATACAGTTGTGAAAGGTTTTGTAAATGAATTAGGAGGTCTTGCTAGTTCTTATTCTGGTACAGGTGACATCATTCTCATTGGAAAGAGAAAAGAAGATATGCTTACAGCTTTTCATAGAGTAAAAGAGCTAGGCGGGGGGATCGTAATAGCTGAAAAGAATGAAGTGTTACACGAAATTGTTTTACCGTTGCTAGGGATTATGTCTAATGTAAATATGAGTGATTTAATAAAGGAAGAGAAAAAGATGGTGAAATTACTGCAAGAGCGAGGCTATGCTTATAACGATCCGGCATTTACTATTTTATTCTTTTCTGCGACGCACTTGCCTTTTATACGAATAACCCCTATAGGGTTATATGATGTGAAAAGTAGTAAAGTACTTGCTACGCCAGTGAATTTGATCAAGCAATATTAAAAGGAAAGATCCTATAAAAAATTTTTTATAGGATCTTTCTCATTCCTAGCATAAGAATATTCTAAGCCTCAAATAATATAGTATCTAAATGATTTGAGGTGATAGTTAAATATGAAAAAACTATTGTATGTATTAAGTGTATTTATTTTATGTGTATCTATCCAGCATGTGGTACATTCTCAAACAGATGCGCCAAGGTTATCTTCGGATTGTATGGAAGAAAGTAAATTGCGTGATGAAAAGTATGCGAAAAATATAATACAGGACATTAAATCCACATTTAATTTAAATATTGATGAAAACAGTTTTTGGGAAGTTAGTAAAAGAGACCTAGAGGCTGCGCATTTGATATATGGCGGAAAGGAAATTGATTCATATTATAATTCACTAACTAAAATTTATGATAGTGGTGGATTTAGAGGGCAGCCTAGCTTATTTGTGAGGGCGCAAGAAGCATTTTTACTTTATAAAGAAATAGACGATACTAATGTAATGAAACGCCTAAATCTAAACCTTGAAAAAGGGGAATGGATTGTTACCGAAACAAAAAAGAAGCAAGGCAAAATAGTGGAATACAAACCGTTACAATGTGAAAAGGATTATCTGAAAAAGAGAAATGAGTATCATAATATGAAATGAAATACTAATTAATGTTGTTTTTATCAGCTGAAAGGTTGCTATAGAAGAAGGTAAGTATACATATTAACCTTATGTATACTTACCTTCTTTTTTATTGAGGTTATTAACATTTTGGAGGGTGTATATTGCAAATTACTTGCTAGTAAATGTGCTTATAATTTTCAAAGGATCTTTTTATCGTAAAAAGAGAGAGGAGTATGTGTCAAAAGATTTATACATTGCTGAACCACTTATGTATATTTTATTCTACAGTACTATAAAGAAATGTTTACTATTCACAAAAAACATCATTGGCACAGTTTTTGCTTGTATTAAATTTAAGGAAGGGGAATTGTATGTAAGGAATCTGTATTCGTAATAGTATAAAATAAGCTACTATTGCATCATTGATCATACTTGTATTTATAGCGGAACTGTAAATACATACAAATAAGTATGTTCTAATATAAAAATTCAGAATTTTCTTTAAAATCATTAGGGGGCAATGGCATGGTTAAATATTCGAAAATTTCTAAGTTGATTCTTGGTGTTGGACTAGTGACAATATCATGTAATGGTTTGCAAATTCAAGCAGAGACAAAAGAGAAAAATGTGAAGAACGTGAAGAGCGTATTACAAATGGAGCCGGTAGGAATACAGAAATCCGTTGATGAGTTGGCGCACTCTTCAGCAGTACAAGAAAATGCATCTTTTACAAAACGGTTAAAGTTAGCGGATTTATCGCAGCGTCCACTAGCACCAACCGATAATGTTAAAACGTTGGCTGAAGAAAAAAAGTATTCGATGGCCGAACTAAATCAATTAAGTAACAAACAATTAACTGATCTTCTAGTGACGATTAAATGGTATCAAATCCCAGAATTATTCCAGTTTAATAGTGATAGTCTCAAATTCTATCAAGATGATAGCCGAATGCAAGCGATTATTAATAAACTAGCAGAACAAGGACAAGCTTATACGAAAGATGATTCAAAAGGGATTGAAACATTAGTAGAAGCTCTACGTGCAGCATTTTATTTAGGTTTTTACCATGATGAATTAAGCAAACTAAATGAGCGTAGCTACCATGATAAATGCTTACCGGCTTTAAAAACAATTGCAAAAAATCCGAGTTTCAAACTTGGTACATCAGAACAAAATAAAGTTATTTCATCATATGGAAAATTAATTGGAAATGCATCGGCTGATGTTGAAACGGTTTTATATGCAGGTGAAATTTTCAAACAATATAACGATAATCTTGCAACTTTCATTGAAGACCGAACGAAAGGAGACGCTATTTATGAGTTGATGAAGGGAATTGACTTTGATATTCAGACGGATATGTACACGACTGAAAAAGAGCCAAAAGATACGATGTGGTATCGAAATATTGATAACTTTATTAATGAAGTAAATCGTTTTGCACTAATTGGTACTGTAACAAATAAAAACGGATGGTTAATTAATAATGGAATTTACTATGCTGGTCGATTAGGCAAGCTTTATAGTACACCAACAAAAGGCCAGCAAGTTGTTACAGAAGCGATGAGGATTTATCCACATTTAGGGGAGCAATATTTTGTTGCAGCAGAACAAATTACTACAAATTACGGAGGAGTAGATGCGAACGGAAAAACAATAAGTTTAGATCAAATCCGAGAAGATGGAAAAAAGAAATATTTACCGAAAACGTATACATTTGATGATGGAGCGATTGTCTTTAAGGCTGGGGATAAAGTTAGCGAAGAGAAAATTAAACGTCTATACTGGGCGGCAAAAGAAGTACGCTCTCAATTTTATCGTACAGTTGGTAGCGATAAACCACTTGAAAGTGGACATGCTGATGATGTGCTAACGATGGTTATTTATAATAGTCCAGATGAGTATCAATTTAATCGTCAACTGTACGGATATGAAACGAATAATGGTGGAATTTACATTGAAGGGACAGGAACGTTCTTTACATATGAACGTACACCAGAGCAAAGTATTTATAGTTTGGAAGAATTGTTCCGCCATGAATTTACGCACTACTTACAGGGAAGGTACGAAGTTCAGGGATTATGGGGCCAAGGGGAAATGTATCAAGATGAACGTTTAACATGGTTTGAAGAAGGGAATGCAGAGTTCTTTGCAGGTGCAACGCGATTAGATAGTGTAGTACCGCGAAAAAGTATAATTGGTGGGTTATCTAATGATCCTGCAAAACGTTATACAGCATCACAAACATTAAATGCGAAATATGGAAAGTGGGATTTTTATAACTATTCGTTTGCATTGCAATCATATATGTATAATAACCGTCCTGAAATGTTCGATAAAGTGCATGATTTAATTCGTGCAAACGATGTTTCAAGTTACGACGCATATCGTTCTACATTAAGCAAAGATAATAAATTAAATGAAGACTATCAATCTTATATGCAAACGCTTATTGATAATCGCGATAAGTATACAATTCCACAAGTATCAGATGAGTACTTAGCGCAGCATGATTCAAAATCGCTTTTGGACGTTACTTCAGATATCACTAATGAAGCAAAGTTAAAAGATGTGAAAGTAACAAAGAATAAATCACAATTCTTTAATACATTTACACTACAGGGGACATATACAGGAAGTGCGGCAAAAGGAGAGATTGAGGATTGGAAAGTAATGAATCAAGCAACAAATGATATGTTGAAACGTCTTTCAGGAAAAGGGTGGACTGGATATAAAACATTGACTGCTTATTTTGTAAATTACCGTGTTAATAATGCTGGACAATTTGAATATGATGTTGTGTTTAGCGGAGTGAATACGGAAGAAGGTACGGCTGTAGAAAAAGAACCGAATAATTCATTTGATACAGCGAATCCACTATCTTTGAACATTTTATTAAGAGGGAACTTAAGCGATCAAGATCAGGTTGACCGATTTGTTATTGATGTAAAGGACCCAAAAGATTTACAAATTACTATTACGAACGAACAAAACATTGGATTGAACTGGGTACTATATTCTGAATCAGACTTAAATAATTATGTAACTTATGCAACAAAACGTGATGGAAACAAATTGCTTGGCAATTATAATGCGAAGCCAGGGAAATATTACTTAAGTGTATATAAATATGGTGGTGGAACAGGGAATTATACAGTGCAAGTAAAATAATTTACTATAGTTTGTTTTGAAAGGCTACTTATTGCATTTTTTAGTTAAGTAAAGTATGTAATGTTAAACATTAAACAACTTCAATACACCCCTGTTCTAATTATAGAACAGGGGTGTATTGGCTTTATATTTTTAAATTAAATAAACTAATTGGATTTTGACAAGAAAATAATTAATGTAGATTTGAATTCTCATTCGTAAAGCATGTTTTAATCTTCTTAATGCTCTTTCATTTTCGTCTCAATTCTTGTTTTCAAATCAGTTGATACTTGATCGAAATACCCCAAAACTATCTTCCTAATATCATTGGAAATGACTTTCAAATCATTAGCTAAATTTTCAGCAAGATGTTCTTTTTCAATGAGTGATAACTTTTCATAAAATTCACCAGCCTGCCCAAAGTCATCTTGCTTAGCTATAGAAGCTCTTTCAAGTTTCCCTTCGACGTTTCTTCCGTCACCGCTTGTTGCTTGATTAGCAGGTGTCCAATCTTGCTGCTGGTTAATCGCTAATTTACGAAATTCTGGTCCAATTCTTCGTCTTTGAGAATCGCTATAAATATTAGCACGGCCCTGTAGCATTTTATCATCAGATAATTCTGCTCCATCCAGTAAATTAGAAGGAGAGAAGGACACTTTTTCTACTTGTTCCATATAATTTTCAGGATTTTTATTTAATACCATTTTACCGACTGGTATAAGCGGGTACGCCTTTTCGTCCCATACTTTTGTATCATCTAAAGGATCATAAGAAAGATGTGCCTCATCTTTTGGATCCATGAGCTGGACATATAAACCATATTCCACTGGTTTACCATTTGCAATTGCATCATATAAATCTTTCCCGCTATAATCAGGATTTTCGGCAGCTAGTATATTTGCTTCTTTACTAGTAATGTATTGTACACCTTCAAATGGATACCAATGATACTTTACATACTTTCGATTACCTTCCGCATTTCTCCAAACGTATGTATTTACACTATGTCCTGGGATGTGGCGAAGACTTTTTACCGTACCAGTATCGGAGAATAAACGGACAACAAAATGAATGGATTCGGGTGCTCTAGCGACAAAGTTCCAAAAACTATTGGGGTCTATTAAATTATTTTTAGGTGAAGGTAAGAGTGCTTTAATAGTTTCAGGGAAACGCATCGGATCACGAACAGAAAAGACAGGAATGTGATTACATAAAAGGTCAAAAACGCCATCATTTGTATAAAATTTTGTAGCAAAACCGCGTACATTTCTAGAAGTATCAGGTGTTCCTTTCGTACTAACTGCAAATGAAAATCGTACCATAACAGGAACTTTCGCATTAGAATTTTGTAAAAAACTTAGTTTAGTATGTTCTGACATCGGATATATCGTTTGGAAATAGCCGAATGCACCGTAACCTTTTACATGAACAGGTCTTTCTAAAATTTTTTCATGAATAAATTCTTGTAACGCCTCGTGAAGCACACTATCTTGCTCTAGAACGGGTCCACGTGAACCAACTGTTTGAGAGTGAATTATAGATTTTTCATTACGTTCTCCATGTTCATTAAAGTCTTTCCCTAATAAAGATTGCCTCTGTTTATCATAGTTTTCATCCATCAATATAGCCTCCAAATTTTTTTGTCCATTGTTACTAAATATGATTTTTTAGCCTTGATTATGTATGACATGCAAAGTTCAAAATAGGAACAGACCGCTAGATGAAAAAAACGCGTATGCAGTGGACCTGTTGAAATAGAAGAAATTATGGAAAAATGAATATCGGGAAGAAAAATAACACGTTTTATTTAAGAGGTGGAAGAAAACCACTATTAAAATTTCAATCTTAAAAATTAATTTGTAAATGAATTTATAGATAATGAACATGAAAAACGGGAAAATAGTCAGGAGGAATTTATTATGTCGGATTGGTCTCAATTAGATAAAGAATATATGATGCCTACGTATTGTCGTACGAAGGTTGCAATAGAAAGAGGAGAAGGTTGTAAACTTTATGATGTGGATGGAAAAGAGTATTTAGATTTATTTTCTGGTGTAGGAGTAAATGTATTAGGATACAATCATCCTAAAATTGTGCAAACGACAATGGAGCAAGTTACGAAGTCATTGCATCTTCCATTTCATTTTTTAAATCCAGTTGCAATTGAGTATGCAAAGAAATTAGTTGATTACTCTTTAAAAAATGGTAAAGTCTTTTTTACAAACTCTGGTACAGAAGCGACAGAAACAACGTTAAAATTAATTGATAAATATAGAAATATTACGAATGAAGAACGTGATGGAGTTGTTGTACTAAAAAATAGTTTCCATGGGCGTACATTAGGGGCACTTCATTTTACGAGACAAGAAAATGTATATCAAAATTTCCCTAAAACATCTATTCCTGTATATGAAGTGGATCGTGAAAATATAGTGCAGCTAGAAGAAACAATTGTTAAAGAAAACCCAATTGCGATTATGTTAGAGCCTGTATTAGGAAGCGGAGGTATATATCCCTTATCGCGTGAATATTTACACGGTGTTCAATATTTATGTGAGAAATATAATGTACTGTTTATCGTTGATGAAGTTCAAAGTGGTATGGGTAGAACGGGAAAACTATTTGCTTATCAAAATTTCAATATTACACCGGACATTATTCAAATTGGTAAAGGAGCAGGAGGCGGGATACCGCTAGGTGGAATTATTGTAGGTGAAAAGTTATGTGATGTATTTGCACCAGGAGATCACGGCACAACATTTGCTCATTCATCAATGGGGACGGCTTTAGGGTTAACGGTATTAAATACATTGATTGACGATGGTTTAATGCAAGAAGCGTATGAAATGTCACTATATTTAAATGATAAATTGCAAGAAATTCAGAAAGAAAATTCTTATATTATTGGGGAAGTACGTCATGCTGGCATGATGTTTGGAATTAGTTTGAATGATACAAATGAAAACGTAAAGAAATTACAAGTAGAGCTAATGGAGAAAGGGATATTAGTTGATGTTACACAAGGGAATATCATCCGTTTACTCCCCCCGTATATAATTACAAAAGAAGAAATTGATACCTTTGTTAAGGAGTTTATCTCTTGTATGCATAGTTTAGCAGCTACAAGTGTTTAAAAACTTTAATGAAAAAGTACCTTGTTTTCTATTTAAATAGGAAGAAAATAAGGGTGAAAAAAATAAATTTATAAATTAAAATAAAAAGCTGAAAAAGGTACTCATATAGCGCCTTCTTCAGCTTTTTATTTTAATAAATTACTTAACCTAGGGAGCATCTCATTGGACAAATAATTAATTATGTGAAACAATAATAACAGATAAGGAGACGTTGATTTTCCTTAAGTGCTTCGAATTAATTTTATTCAATAAGAGAAGGTGTGCTTAAAGAAGTTAAATTAAATAAGGAGCTGTTTTATTATATGCAACAAAATAATGATTTAAATTTTGAACCTCAAGACGTTAATATTGTCAATCCTAAACAAGCCAGGAAAGCAGTAGTTGCTACTGGTATTGGGAATGCAATGGAGTGGTTTGACTTCGGATTATACGCGTATTTAGCGGTAATTTTAAGTCAATTATTCTTCTCAGGTGTTGATAATAGTGGATTGCAACTTGTACTTACATTCGGTACATTTGCAGCAGCCTTTCTCGTTCGACCAATCGGAGGTGTATTCTTTGGTAGAATAGGAGATAAGTACGGCCGAAAAATCGTGTTAAGTACTACTATTATTTTAATGGCACTTTCTACATTATTCATCGCATTACTACCAACCTATGAACAAATTGGTGTATGGGCACCAATACTACTTTTAGTTGCCCGAATGATTCAAGGCTTCTCTACAGGCGGCGAATATTCAGGAGCAATGGTTTATATCGCAGAATCTTCTCCAGATAAAAAGCGTGGTATACTCGGTAGTGGTCTTGAAATTGGAACACTCTCAGGTTACATTGCTGCTTCGGTAATTGTTACCATTTTGACGTTATTGTTAACAGATGAGCAAATGCTCAGCTGGGGATGGCGTATTCCTTTCTTAATTGCTGCACCAATTGGTTTGGTCGGTTTATATTTACGCCGTCATTTAGATGAATCTCCCATCTTTGAAGAGATGGAAAAAGCACAAGAGGAATCTGAAGACAATGAACAATTTTCATTTATGGATATTATGAAATATCACAAAAAAGACTTCTTATTAAGCACAGTAATTGTCGCCTTCTTTAATATTACGAATTATATGATTCTTTCGTATATTCCTTCTTATCTAACTCAAGTGCTTAAAGTCAAAGAAACAACTGGCTTATTAATTATTTCAATTACGATGGCACTTATGATTCCGCTAGCACTTTATTTCGGTAAATTAAGTGATAAAATTGGTAATAAACGCGTCGTGCAAATTGGTTTACTTGGTTTAACTGTATTTGCAATTCCGGCATTTTTACTAATAGGTAACGGACATATTGCAGCTATATTTGCAGGTATTTTCGTATTAGGTTTCTTCCTAAGTGTGTATGAAGGAACATTACCTTCATTATTACCATCACTCTTTTTCACCGATGTACGTTATCGAGCACTTTCGATCTCCTTTAATATTTCTGTATCGATATTCGGTGGAACAACACCGCTCGTATGTTCATACTTAGTTCACGCTACTGGTAACCCGCTCGCACCAGCATTTTATTTAACTGGTGTAAGTGTAATTGGATTAGTTGTATTTAGTGTACTGTTTGTTACAACATCAGGACGTGCACTAAAAGGATCTTATCCTACCGTAGAATCGAAGAAAGAAGCACATTTAATCGCTAAAGAAGACCCTGAAGAAACACTTTGGTGGCATGAAGAATCTTTAGCAATTGAAGCAGGAAAAAAAGCATAAATTGTGAAAAGCAACGTGGACTTTTACACAAAAAGACTCCTAGTTTAATAGGAGTCTTTTGTGTGTGCCATATCTTAAATGGATTCATTTTTTCTTCTTTTTCAAACCTTTCTGATACGCATAAAGCTTATTAATTTCTTCCTTAAATTCTTGCAGAAGTATAGTATCTTCACGATTTGAATAACGTACTGCATTATACGCATCTATAATTATATGCCTCTGAATGTTTAAACCTTCTTCATCATTAATTCTCTCTAGCCAAGCTTCAACTGTTTCTCCTCGTTCACGGTTTAAAGGAGGGGCTAACTTACTCTCAAGTTTGAAAATTTCTCTTCGAATTTCGTTATGTGGTGGTTTATTTCGCTTCATTCGTTTTTGACTAATTCCTTCTTTATCAGTAATGATTGTAGATTCAAAGACAGGCATATTTGGTAAACTTAAATGTTTTCGTTTTTTTACTATTTTCCAAACGACATAAATAGCGATGGCTGTACAGACTAATACTGTAATGCTATTAATAAGTATTGGGTCAAAGTCAGGAAGTTTTTTCCCATCTTCAATTCGTGGTTTTAAGAGATGTCCTTTATTTGCCCAAACATCTTCAGTGTCTTTTAATTCAGCTGCTTTAATTAATGGCATTAAAGCATAGCCGACTCCTAATGCGATAAATTCCGTCAAAAAACCAAACATAAGTCGAATAAAAGGAAAAACTTGAACAATTAATAGACTCATTACACCAATCGTAATGATAGAAGCAAAACGTAATAGTTGTTGTTTTCGATTTGCCCCGGTTAGCCAAAATGTAATCATAAGATGCAAGGCTAACATTAATAGTTTCCATAGAGGTGGAAAGGGTGCATAAAATATAGCTGAAACGACAAACCATACAATGCCACCTAGAGATTTTTGAACTAGATATCCAGGTCCGACCGCGTGCACGATAAAGAAAAATAGTGGTAACATGATTGTGCCAAAAAGAGAAAAAGGTAAAAATATAGAGAAAGCAACTATTTGAAGAACTAATAGTATTACAAATCCTGTCGTTTTTTTCTGCATTAATTTATGAATAAGAAATACCCCTACATAGCCTGTTGTTAAAAATATTGCAATACCAATGAGTTCATCTCTTTCTGTTAATAATGAAAGAAGGAGGAGTAGAATAAAGTCATTAACGTGATAGAGCCAAGTTTTCAAGCTTTTCCACCATCCCTTCATTATTAATGAGAAACGTAGGCTGAGATAGAAGAGGGAGATCATTCTTCTGCATACCAATGTATATCATTGTAGAGGATCGCTCTCTTTTTCTCGTGACATAATGAAGGAATCCTTGTTTCGGAAGTAACGTACTATCATCTGAAATACGTGCTAATTCCTCTAATGTCTTTGCGTAATGCGTTTGTCCATCGTTTAAAGGTAAGTGAAGGGGACCACCTTCTGCTAAAATGCTAATAAATAATTCGAATGGAATTTGATGTTTCGCTGCGAATTGACAAATGTATGTTGTAAATGAAATAAGGTCTTCTACATTCTCTTTCCAACCAAATCCACGATCAGCAGCTAAAGAAAGACAAATCGTCCAACTATAATTTTTTACAGGTTCATATTGCTTCGTTTGTAACGCCTGCATTTTAGCAGATGCTTTCCAATGAATAGAGCGGAAAGACTCACGTTCGTATCGTTTAACACCGATAATAGATGTTTCATCATTGTAAAAAGAAAAATTAGTTCGATACGAACCGGTTAATAGTTGCTGAAGTTCTTGTAAACCGGCTACTTCTTTAGGAGTAGGGTATACAATAATTTCAGTTTTTAACTTATCGAAAACAGGTAAATGTACAGATAATAAATGAAAAGGATCTTTCAAAACACATTCGAACTGTTCAATTTGAAACACACCACGCTTCGTAGCGGTTAATGTTAAATCCCATTTTTGTGCCGAATGAGCAGGTTGTGAAAATGGGAAAGAAAATAACGTTTTCGATATTTGTTCAATCCCTTGATCCTTATGCGGTATAAGAGATGAATTTAAATGAAAATAACAAACACCGTTTACGAGTGGTATGCTTGCCCCATTTTTTAAATGAATAAAAAACTGTCCAGATTCATCAGGAAATAGCCGCGTTGTTTGTTTCTCGTTTATTACTTGAAACTTTTTCTCTATGAAAGTGACGTATTTATAAATGAAAATAGCAAATAAATAATAAAAGAAAAAGAGAAACATAAGCATTCGTTGCGGGAAAAAGAATGTGAAAAGCAACGCGACTGGAACAGTTAATTGAATAATATGAAGTTGGAAAAATAAAGGTACAGTTACAACGCGCTGTCCATTCATGCGTGTTCAATCTCCACAGGTACGTCAACTTCTTTTAAAATCCTTTGCATAATTTCATTTTTTGTCGTACGTAACGCACCTTCCATTGACAAGACGATACGATGATTCCAAATGGAAGGAACTAAAAATTGTATATCTTCAGGTGTGCAATATTCTCTGCCGCGTAAAAAGGCTAATGCTTGAACTGCACGTACTAAAGCCAATGTGGCACGTGGACTTACACCGTTAGCGATGTAATCGTGATTTCTTGTAGCGTGAGCAAGTTTAATAATGTAGTGTTCTAGCGCCTCTGATACGAATATTTCTTTCACTTGTTTCTGTGCCACTAAAATGTCTTCTAAAGAAATAACAGATTGGACGCTTTCTAACGGTGTATTGTTGCGAAAACGTCGCATCATTTTTAATTCATCTTCAGGAGACGGATAACCAATTGAAATCGTCATTAAAAAGCGATCAAGCTGTGCATCTGGAAGAGGGAAAGTTCCTTGTGATTCAATTGGGTTTTGCGTCGCAATAACAAAAAACGGTTTTGGAAGAGGAGTAGACTGCTTTTCAAGCGTTACTTGCCGTTCTTCCATAGCTTCTAACAAACTAGATTGTGTTCTCGGCATCGCGCGATTAATTTCATCTGCAAGTAGTATATTTGTCATAACTGGTCCAAGTCTTAATTCGAATTCACTAGTTTTTGGATTGAAATATTCAATACCTGTTACATCACTCGGAAGTACATCAGGGGTAAATTGAACGCGAGAAAAATTACCACCAATGCTTTTAGAAATTGTTTTTGCAAGTAATGTTTTTCCGGTGCCAGGCACATCTTCCAGAAGCACATGCCCGTCAGCAAGCAATGAAACGAGTAATAGATCTATAACATTTTCTTTACCGACAAAAACAGATCCTATATTTTCTTTTAATTTATTAATCATATGTAACATTCCTTTCATAATAAAAGAGCTAGTATTTCTATATTTTAACAAATTATTCAGAAAATTGATATAATTTTTAAATTTGAAGAAACAGATATTTAATTATTAAATTACCCTTGCATATTTTGGAATATGATTATGCAATATCGATATACGATGTATCGTAAGTCGATATATCATAAGGCGATGTATCGGAGGTAGTTATAATGAATGGGAAAGCGCAAAAATATATTCCATTAACAGAGGCGACATATTACATACTGTTGTCATTAGTGAAGCCTATGCACGGATATGGAATTATGCAAATGGTAGAAGAGATGACAAATGGGGAAGTAAAGCTCGGTCCTGGTACTTTATATGGGAATACGACGAAGTTACTAAAAGAGAAATTAATTGTTGAAGTTGCCTCTACCGATAGGAAGAAGTGTTATGAGTTAACGCCGTTTGGGAGGGAAGTACTGGGACTGGAGTACAATAGATTACAGCGATCTGTAAGAAATGGAAATAGTATATTAGGGGAGTGAATGAAAGATGAAGACAAAAAAGGTATTCAAATTTTTCATGGCATGGAGTCTAGAAAAAGAAGAAGCTTTTTTACGGAAAATGCATCAAAAAGGCTGGGCGTTACAAAGGTATAATTTGATGTATACGTTTAAGAAAACAGAACCAAAAGATGTAATATATAAAGCGGATTTTAGATTGGTTTACAGGGATTCAAAAGAAAAACAACAAGAGTACTTTGAAATATATGAAATGTCTGGTTGGAAACGTGTCACAAGTTTTACAAGATGGAATTATTTTTGTAAGGAAGTAGAGGAGGGAATTGAGTTACCTGACATATATTCAGAGAAGGACACGAAGGTGCAAAAAATGAAGGAGTTATTACAATTTTTCGCATTGATTTCAATAACTATATTACCCTCAATGTATAGCGTATTTTTAAATTCAACAGAATCAAGAGTGCCAATTTGGGCGAAAGTTATGACAGGGCTTGTAGGTTGTATGTATGCTTATTTCTTTATGAGACTCTTATGGAAAATTAAGGAGTTGAAAAGCGAAATATTATAATAAAGATTGGATTTTAAAAGAAGATGATTGATTACCGGAATCATCATCTTTAATTTTTATGTAATTCTATTTTGTTCACTCTTTTTTACACAATAAAAAACTATATATTTAGGGCATAGAACTAACAGTTACAAAGATAATACCAGTGATAATACCTAAAAAAATCATAAATGATGAAGAAACGATTAATAATAATGAACTACTAATTAATACTATTTTATTAGAGTTTTGATGTTTAAAGTGGTAATAAAGTAAAAAGCCGCAAACAGTAGAAACAATCCATATAGCTAGACCGTAAGGAGTTGTTATCTTCTTCCAATCGAAAATCCAAAAGTAAAAGATGACTATGTGACAAGTGAATAGTAGAAATGTAGATGGAATCATTAACTTTTTATTTAAAATCATTTATTTCACCTCTCTTATGTAAATATTACCAAAAGAGTGTGGAGTTGAAAATATAATATGGAAGTGAATAAGGTTTTCACTTAAAGAAACTACGAGATGAAAAAGAGATATTTCTAAATCAATTTCCATTTGCATGGGAATTTAAATGGAAAAGAACCATATAAAATTATGAAGGGAGGAGAGTCATAAAATGCAGAGAATGAACAATTATTTTCGTGCTCGTGCGAGTATGGTATACATGATGACTAATAATGAAGTAATGAATCACATTGTTGCTTTTCATATGGATACGAATGGAATGCTCACTTTTATGGGTTCTTACCGAACTTACGGAAGAGGTACTGGTATAAAGGAAGTTTCTACAGAAACGGCAAACGATGGTATAGATCCACTAGCATCACAAGGTTCTCTCATTTTGTCCCGTGATGGTCGTTTTCTATTTGCAGTTAACGCAGGCAGTCATAGTATCAGTAGTTTTATCATAGCAGATAACGGGGTGCCAGTTTTCGTGGATGTAAAGCCATCAGGAGGTGCTCAGCCCAATAGCATTGGTGTGTATGATAATCTTCTCTACGTGTCCAATGTAGGTAATGCTGCAAACAATTTTGCATCAAATATTACTATTTCACATAGATGATAAAGGAAACCTTACACATATTCCAGAATCCACTCATGCTCTCAGTACCTTTAATGCTCAGCCCGCGCAAGTTCTCTTCACCCCGGATGGTAGTAAAATCGTTGTCTCCGAGCTTACATCAAACCATCTCAGTGTCTTCCATGTAAATAAAGATGGTACGGTTACAGGACCAATTGTTAATGATTCTTACGGTAAAGGCCCATTGGGTGCTTACTTTCTATCGTCCGGAATTCTCTTAGTTACAGAAGCAGTTTCAAATGCGTTGTCATCTTATTCCTTGAGCAATGACGGTACTCTTCAAGTAATCAGCGGCTCTGTACAAAACGGATATAAAACTGCTTGTTGGGTTATAACAACGAAGGATGAACGTTTTGCCTATACTACGAACACTTTAAGTGGCACCATATCCACCTACCAGATTGCCCCCAATGGAGTACTGTCAGTAGTAAGGCATATTACTAGTACACCGCCGGGGACAGCACCAGGTCTTCCGATGGATGTTGGAGTGAGTAAAGATGGACGACATTTTTACACCCTTAACGGAAATCAGGGGACAGTGTCAGCATTTAATATTCAAAGTGATGGTAGTCTAGTAAGGCTGCAGGTTGTTGCTTCATCCAATTTTCCTTACTTTGGGTCGCAAGGCTTAGCTGTTCTTTGATTCTATTGGGCCGCTATATTTGTGTGGAACAGAAATATATATGACGGTGTATGAATAGTAGACATGTAGATGAATTAGGAACCTTTGATTAAACAGCAATTGTCCACCTTACTTACGTAAAACGAAAAAATCCCCCTATAGAAAATTGATAGGGGGTAGGGAAAATGTTTAAGAAAAAGACTGATTTTGAGCCGGTTTAATAAATTGTTCTGGATTTTCAACAAGCCCGCATACAGCACATTGGACGCGGTAAGTAGGTCCTTGATAAGCCATATGAAAAGCGTTCATCGTTTCATTTGTGTATTCTTCTTCTACTTGACCAGTTTGTGGATTTAACTTGACTGGTTTTACTTGTTGCTCAAGAATATTAAAGCGAGTACGGTTCGTTTTACAGCTTGGACATAGCATTGGTTCCATATGTATACACCTCCATTTGTAGCATTTCTTAAGCGGTATGATTTTATGCAAGTAAAAAAACTTTCTCAATAAAATTAGGTGTTTAATGCATTTAAAATACAGAAAAAATAAAATATAATAAAAGTACGAACTGGTTATGTCCAAACCAAATCTCCTGTTTTATGCCAATAAGCTGGGGGCCGAGAAATCGGCCTCATTTTTTTGTGCTCGGCTCTATGAGGTACAAGGTTTTTAAAAACATTTGTCGAATTTTTAGAGGTGAAGGTAAAAGGGGGAATAATTATGAACTTAAAAATGAAATACATTATTTTATATGTAGAAAAGTTTGAACAATGTCTTCAGTTTTATAAAGAAATTTTAAAATTACCAATAAGAGTTGAACACGGTACATATATTGAATTTGAAACAGGAGCAACAATTTTAGCGATGAATACACGAGAGGATGTTAAGGAGTTAACGGGACTACCTCTTACAGAAGGTGTACTACAATCTTCTCATTTTGAGTTAGGGTTTGTTGTAGAGGATGTAAAGGAAACGATTGAGAATTTAAAAGGACAAGGGGTTAAAGTTCTAGTTGAGCCAATCGTAAAACCGTGGGGACAAACAATTGCTTACATTGCTGATCCAGACGGTAATTATATTGAAATTTGTAGTTCATTAGAATAGAAGGAGATAAAGAGGATGGGGTTTCCGAAATTAGAAACAGAACGTTTACTATTAAGAGAACTTACACTGTTAGATGCAGATACAATGTTCCATTATTTTTCAAAAGAATCCGTTATTCGTTATTTTGGGATGGATTCTTTCGAAAATATTGAACAAGCGAAAACGACTATTCAAACGTTTAGAAAGCGTAATGAAAAGGGAAGTGTATTTCGCTGGGGGATAGAGAAGAAAGGTAAGGATCAATTAATCGGTACGTGTGGATTTCATTTAATTAACAATCATCATAAACGAGCTGAAATTGGTTATGAGCTAGATGATACATATTGGGGACAAGGATACGCAACGGAAGCACTGCAAGCAATGCTAGCTTACGGATTTGAAAATTTGCACTTTATAAGAATTGCCGCTGTTGTATATATAGAAAATGAAGCTTCCCGTAATTTATTAAAAAAAGCAGGGTTTCAGGAAGAAGGATTACTTCGGAAATATATGATTCAAAATGATGTTGCTCATGACACAGTCGTTTATTCATTATTAAAAGAAGATTGGGAAAAGTAATGAGCACAAGTGAAATAATGAAAGTTATTAAGGAACATAAAGATGAGAGATTTATATTAGGTGTAGATGGTCTAAGTCGTTCAGGTAAAACAACTTTGGTTAAAGAGTTGGAAGAAGATATGAAGAAAAGTGGAATCCCGTTTCATATATTCCATATTGATGATCATATTACCGAGCGTAACAAGCGATATAATACTGGATTTGCAGAATGGTATGAGTACTACAACCTTCAGTGGGATATCGATTGGTTACTGCGAAACTTTTTTCAAAAGTTACAAAGCGATATTAAATTAGAAGTACCTTTCTATCATGATGAAACAGACACATGTGAAATGAAAGAAATACACCTTCCTTTAGTAGGTGTAATAATTGTTGAGGGTGTTTTTCTGCAGCGAAAAGAATGGAGAAATTTCTTTTATTATATGGTGTACTTAGATTGTTCAAGAGAAACAAGGTTTCTTCGCGAGAGTGAGGAAACGCAGAAAAACCTTCCAAAGTTTCAAAGTAGGTATTGGAAAGCTGAGGAGTATTATTTGGAAGAGGAATTGCCGAGGGAGAGGGCGGATTTCGTAATACGCAATATGTAACAATGTAAGTAAGTACAAAATAGAAGGTGGATAAAATGAATATATTATGGGATTTTGATGGGACGTTATTTAATACGTATCCTGCATATACAATGATGCTTTCTGAAATATTAGGTGATGCAGTAGATAAACGAGAAATATACAAAAACTTAAAAATATCATATTCCCACGCAATTCAATATTACAACATTTCAAATGAACAGGAAGAACAGATTAAAGTTTTGAAGAAACAGTTTACTCCAAAAGATATGAAACCATTTGAAGATGTCGAAGAGATTTTGAAATTTGCGCATAAAAACGTGATTATGACACATAAACATAGGGCAGGAGTTATGGAAATCTTAAAGTATTACGGATGGGACAAATACTTCATCGATATGGTTACAATTGACGATGGTTTCCCTCGAAAACCGAGCTCTTTAGCTTATGATCATTTACATAAAAAGCACAATATTGATCTAGCAATTGGAGATAGAGAGTTAGATCTATTGCCTGCGAAGGAATTAGGTATTACAACATGTATGTTTCAAGATAAATGTGATGTAGCGGACTATTCTTTATCGCATTACTCTGAGTTTTTTAAGGTAGTTATTGATAGAAATAGGGAGTTTTCTTTATAAATGGCTTGATTAAAGCTTCTACTTTTACAAGCGCAGCAAATGAAGCAAAGTATAAAGAAGTGCACATGATAAATTTGATAGCAAAATGAAAACGGGATTATCAGAAGAAAAAGCTGGTTTATATACTGTTGTTCTTGTAGCGAAATATAGTAAAGAACAACGGACCTTTATCATTACTTATAATGATAAAGAAGAAATAGCAGGTTTATATATTAAATAAAAAACAGATACAGCGGAAGTTTCCGCTGTATCTGTTTTTTGTATTAACCAAATTATGGTTATTAGCGCTGATATGAACTCATAGCTATATAAAAGGGGTGGGTAATTATGAAAACAGAAATAGTTCTCAAAAAGAAGTACAGCATAATAAGCTATGTATCTTTGCTCATCGGAATTATGTGTTTTTTATTCGTTTTTATAACTCCGACGAGGATAGCGAATGCAGGAAATATAGTTGGAGATTATATAACGATTGCTCTGACAGGTGTAGGTATTATACTTTCAATAATCACAATGACGAAAAAAACAGAGAAGAAGGGGATTGCTATTATTTCATTAATACTGTCCTCATCATTCTTTATATTTTGGATGATCGCGATTATTTTAGTTTTGACTGGTCAAGTTAGTTTTGCGCCGTAATACTGAATAAAAAGAGTCCTTCATTATAAGAAGGACTCTTTTATTCGGTATCTTCTGGTTGATATTCTAAAATATCCCCAGGTTGGCATTCTAATGCTTTACATATAGCATCTAAAGTTGAAATTCTAATTGCTTTTGCTTTTCCATTTTTTAATATAGAAAGGTTAGCCATTGTAATTCCAACTTTCTCTGAAAGTTCAGTTACACTCATTTTTCTTTTAGCTAACATTACATCAATATTAATTATTATTGCCATGTTATTCACCTCAGACCGTTAAATCATTTTCTGATTTTATATCTATCGCATCTTTTAACAGTCTTTGGAGAACGGCAGCAAAGACTGCGATAACCATTGAAGCAAAGATTAGAAGCATCCCAAGTATAATAATACCAGGTGCGTCATCTCTCTCAGCCACAAGATAGAAGAGTGGCATGCCTACTACATATAATATACTAATTGTTACTGCGCAGTGTTTTATCTTCTTTAAAGCTCTAACAGATAATTTCGAGAAGGCGTTCCCCTTGTCAATGAAGCTTACAAGTTTAAAAGCTTGATACAGAGCAAAATAAAAAGGTACAACTGTTGCATATAGATTAAGTAAAACAAGATATTTTATATATGCAATATCGGGGTACAATTCCGCTGCATAATTCCCTATGTTAGGAACTAAAAATATACATAAAGCAAGAATAGGAATACCGATAAGGATAATAGCTGTCTTTAAAAAGAGTGTTGATCCTTGTTTCATATAAAGCACCTCATTTATTAATTATCTATTAAATTTAACATGAAATTTATCGTTTAACAATAAATTTTTATTTATTTTAATATTGTTTTTATTGTTAAACTAATTTTGAAATTTCATGAAGATAATCGTTCCTTATTTCTGTAAATGATGTTATGTTAAAAGTAAAGATTAAGCCTTTTGTATATTAAGAGTTTTTAGAAAATCAATATTTTGCGTAATTTGACGAGGTGTTAATGAAATGAAATCGTACACACAATTTGAACGAAGAAAACACATACTAGATGAATTAGAAAAGTATAACCGAGTGATGGTAAATGATTTAGCAAAGGTATTAAATGTTACAACAGAAACGATACGAAGAGATTTAGATATGTTGCACAAGGAAGGGCAGCTTACGAAAATACATGGTGGTGCAATTAAGAAGAAAGATCAAACACTAGAATTTCATTTTGATAAACGTCGATCTGAAAATATTGAAGAAAAACGAAAAATTGCAATGGAAGCAAGTAAAATCGTAGAAGATAATGATATTATCGCAATTGAAATTGGGACAACCACAATGCAAATTTTAGATTACATATACGATAAAAAGAATTTGACAATTTTAACAAACTCGATACCAGCTGTAAATAAAATTATTGAGCTGAAAGACCAGTATGATTCCTTTGATTGTAGGTTAATAGTCATAGGGGGAATATTGAATACGAATTCCTTAGCATTGTCTGGAGAAATGACATTAAACTATCTGGATCATTTCACTGTTAATAAATTATTTGCTTCTTGTGATGGTATTTCATTAGAAAAAGAACTGACATGTTCGTATATTGAAGATGCACAAATATTTAAGCAGCTAAAGAATAATGCAAAACAAGTTGTAATGATGGCTGATGAATCAAAGTTTAATTTGACAAAGTTTTATAAAAGCGGAAGTTTTAGTGATATAGATGCGTTATATACGAATGCGAAGCTCGATGAATCGTGGCAAAATATGCTAACAAGTAATGGGGTTGAAGTAATAACGGTATAGAAAAACTAAAAGAAGACTATTTCTTATTAAGTTGAGAAATAGTCTTCTTTTCTTGTTTATATGTTGTTTTATTTTGTTAATTTGTTGTTTTTACAATTAGTTAACAAAATAACAACATTGTGTTAATAATGTACTCGTACAATATGAATTAGGGGGTGGCAAGAATGCAAATAAAACTATCAAAAGCTGTGTTCTTTTTAATACCAGTTGGAATACCTCTAATATTGTTTTGGATTATTCCGAATTTCATTAGTTTAGGTATTAGTTTTACTGATTGGGATTTTATGACGAATGATTTTAACTTTGTTGGCTTAGAAAACTATTTTAATTTATTTACACAAGATTCTTTTATGCAAGCATTGCTCAATACGTTTTATTTCGGAATTGGAACAGTCATTCCAACAATTGCGTTGGGCTTAGGTTTCGCATTATTCTTCCGAAAAAAATTCAAAGGTTCAGCATTGTATCAATTAATGATCTTTTCACCTTGGGTAACGCCAACAATAGCTGTATCCATTGTGTGGTCACTCTTATATGAACCTCAATTCGGAATTATAAATAAAGTGCTCAACTTTTTCGGAATACCGGGTTTGGACTGGCTTCAAAGTAGTAAAACAGCGATGTTAGCAGTTATTATAATGACAGTTTGGAAATTAGTTGGTTGGACGATGATCTTCTATATCGGCGCACTAGAAAAAGTTCCAGATAGTTTATATGAAGCAGCTAGTATAGATGGGGCAAATGCATGGCAGAAATTTCGATATGTAACACTGCCAATGGTTTCATCAACAACTTTCTTCTTAGTTGTCGTCAATACAATTTCTTCGGTGCAAGCTTACGATCAAATAAAGATTTTAACCCAAGGTGGACCTAGTGGTTCGACGCGTACGTTACTTTATTTATTCTTCCAGCAAGGGTTTGAACAGTTTGATATGGGATCGGCAACAGCAATCGCATTTATCATACTAATCATTACAATTTTACTATCTGTTATAAATAAAATAATAGGTGACAAGTGGGTGAACTATTAAGGTGAATAATATGAAAAAAGGTCCATTAATCGTAAAGCATCTTTTTCTAGCATTAGCAAGTATACTATTTATTTTTCCATTCATATGGATGGTACTTGGATCGTTTAAAACATCTAGTGAAGTATTACAAGGAGGCTTTTGGCCTAAGGAATTTCACTGGGAAAATTATCAGCAAGTATTAGATATACTACCATTTAACACATATTTATTTAATAGTTTTTATACATCTTTCCTTATAACAATATATGTGCTTGTTTCATCTGCACTGTTTGCATATATGTTGGCATTTTACAAGTTTAAAGGTAAAAATATTACATTTAGTGTTGTAATGGCAACTTATATGATTCCTGGAGCTGTTTCGTATGTTCCTGTATATGTAATGTTAGGAAAATTCGGTCTGCTTGATTCGCATTTTGGATACATGATTTCTATGGCTGTTAGTGTGTTCGGTATTTTCTATTTAAAACAATCGTTCCACAAAGTTGGTTTTGAAATAGTAGAGGCAGCAAAAATTGACGGAGCAAGTGATTGGCGTATTCTTTGGAAGATTATTTTTCCAATGACACGATCGTCATTTGTAACACTAGGATTGGTCACGTTTATTGGTAATTATAATAATTACGTCTGGCCAGCTCTTATATTGAAAGATAATACGCAAAAGTTAATTACGAATGGAATTGCTGATTATTTCATTAATAGTTCCTTAGGGCGAGATTGGTCACACATTATGGTTGCAAGTACAATCGCAACAGTGCCGCTCTTAATCGTATTTTTGATTCTACAAAAATGGTTCTTATCAGGTGTTACTGATTCAGGAATAAAGGGGTAATTAAATAGTAAGGGAGATTTGTGGGATGAAAAAACTATTCATGCTTCTAACAGTTATAACATTGTTTGTTAGTGCACTTGCGGGTTGTTCAGGCGGAAAAGGAAGTACGGTTAAAGCGAGTAAAGAAGGAGAGAAGGTTGTTGTTCCATTCATTAATGGAGTAGGGGGCTCTCTTGCAGATCGTGTAGATAAGATTGTGGAAGAATACAATAAAAGTCAGGACAAATATGTAGTGAAAACGACAAAAGCTGGTAGCTACGATGAGTCTTATCAAAAGCTACAAAGTGGATTTGCAGCGAATAACCAAGAAGCAATTGCATTACTAGGTTCTGATGTCATTCAAGAATATGCTAAAAAACAGTTAATCGTACCTATAGATGAATATGTTAAAAATGATACTAATTTCAAAAAAGAAGATTATGGAAAAGGGTTTATGGAGCAAGCAACAATTGACGAGAAGTTGTATGGAATTCCATTCTACGGTACAACGCAAATTCTTTATTACAATAAAAAAGCATTAGCGGAGAAAGGCTTTACAAAAGATGATTTAAAGACGTGGGAAGGTGTAGAAAAGGTAGCAAAAACAGTCGCAAAACGTGGTGAAAATGGAAATGTGACATATGCGGGCTGGATGCCGATGTGGGGAACTTCCAATTTAATTGATGCTGTTCGCAGTGCCGGTGGAAACGTATTAAGCGAAGATGGTAAAAAAGTATTAATTAACGATGACACTTGGGTTTCGGTATGGGAGAAATTCCGTACATGGCTACATGAAGATAAAATCATGAAAATACATTCAGGTGGTACTGGATGGGAATATTGGGATAAAACTGTAATTGATTTAGTTGAAGGTAGAACATTAGGATTTACAGGATCATCTGGTGATCAAGGATTTGTTTTTAAATCATTAGGAAAAGGAATGACGGAAGAAGAACGCCTTAACACATTTGAAGCATTACCTCAGCCTGCTTGGGGTAATAATAAACCAGCGCCAAAACTAGAAACATATTTATTCACATTAACGAGAAACATTGATCCAGAAGTAGCAAAAGGCGCGTATGACTTTATGAAGTTTGCGACAAGTACGGAGAAAACGGCTGAATGGTCCATGGCTACAGGATATATCCCTGTTCGTAACAATGTAACAGAGTATGGTCCATATGCTGAATTCGTAAAAAAACAACCACAAGCATTAGTTCCATTAGAACAAGCTAACAATTATGGAGTGGGACCATTTGTAGATCCAACGGGCGGTAAAATTAATGACGCCTTAAATGTAGCGAAAGATAAAGTAGAGATTGAAGGAGTTCCAGCGAAAAAAGCATTAGATGAAGCAGCTAAGGTTGCGCAAGAAGAGTTAGATAAAGTTCTGAAAAAGAAGAAGTAATATTACCAACATGAGGTGCTTTTGAACGAAGGAAGTGCCTCTAAAATTCCATCATTAAAACGTAAAAAGGTGTGAGAACGATGATTGAAATAACAAGTACGATAACACTCTCTCCATTCGTAAAAAATAAACATTGTTTCCAAATGGATGAAACTGATATTACAAACTTTACATTAACTATTGATCAAGGGGGCAACCGGAAAATTCCGCTATTATTAATCTTGCGAGACCCTAACGGTTATGTACGTATACAATACCAAACGCCAGTTGCAAATGAAAAACTAGTCGTTTCAAAAGATTCAATATTTTGTTCTGCTGGTTGTAGTGGAGGAGAAATACAGTCAGGTAATTGGGAATTAGAAGTCGTCTATATTCCGCATTGTGCAAAGAAAGCAGTAAAGTTTACCGGAGAAAAAGTTAACTATACAGTAAATATAGTAGTGAATGATCAATTGGAACGAAAGTATAATAGAGATCACTTTTGCAAGGAAAATGTTTTTATTGATGAATACAATTATGAAAAGATAATAAATGAAGAATATCGCTGGTACAAAGGAGAATTTCATGAGCACACAGATTTAACCGATGGCGAGATAGATGATGAACTTGGAATGACAGTATGTGAAAAACAGGAATTAGATTTTTTATATGCGACGGAACACAATATTGTTATGCCATCGTATCAAAAAGGAAACACATTAATTATACCATCTATGGAACTTACAACTCCTTACGGTCATTACAACATATTCGGGATAAAGGAATACGTTGATTTTACAAAGTATGTAGATGAATCGTTTAGCGCGGAAACAATGAATGAACTATTTTCTTTCTTGAAAGAAAAAGGTTATTTATTGAGTGTGAATCATCCGTTTATGAAGCCTTGGGCGAACCAAGTGAATATTAACTTAGAAAATGTTCATACGATGGAAATTATGTGTGATCCAACTTATAAAAAAAGTAAATCATCTACTTTAGAAGCTTTACGTTGTTTCGATCAAATGTGGTCAAATGGTCTTAAAATCTGGGGAATAGGAGGAAGTGATTCTCATTTACATCCGTCTAAAACATTCCCAGGATCAAAAGACCCATCCATTTATGGTGATCCAGGAACATATGTATTATGTAATGGTTTATCTATTAAAAACTTAAAATTTGCAATCAAAAAGGGACGGATTTATTTCTCTCGATTTAGAAAATTAGCGATAGATATTCAAAACGAAGGTGAAACGATTTATGTCGGTGATGAGGCTAAAGGAAACATTATTTACAATATTTCTACTGACAAACCGTGTGAGTGGAGACTAATAATAAATGGGAAAATAATTGAACAAAAATCTGGCAGCAACGTAACTTTTGAATTTTCATTAAATGAAGGGGTGTATGCTAGGGTTGAGGGATGGGAAGAGGACGAATTAGTAGCGTTTATTAATCCTATTCATAATAAAGTTGAGAATAAAAATATGAAAACATGGAATGAAGTTATAGGGGGAATAAAAGGTGAATAAAGCAATTATTTTTGATAAAGATGGAACATTAATACAGTTAGATTCAGTTTGGTACAAAATTGTGCATCGTGTGTTAGATGATATATTTCAAACGTATCCAAATGAAAAAAGTAAAAGAGATGATTACTTATCGATTATTGGTATGAATGACAACGATTTTGAGAGTACGAGTTTACTAGCATGTCGCACAAATTACTTTATTGCGGCTGCGTGGTACTCGTTGTTAGAAAATCAACATGTGGATAAAGAGAATTTCATTCATGATGTATGTCTTTTATTCAAAAAGTACTCTACAGCAGACGATCTTGTATTTACAGAAGTGGAAGGTGCAAAGGAAACGTTACGCTATTTAAAAGACAATGAATATATTATTGGGGTTGTTACGGCAGACGATGTGGATGCAGCGATTCATTCTCTGCAAATGACTGAGTTATATGATTACGTAGATTTTTTAGGTGCAGATGATGGTGTGAATAGAACAAAACCTGAAAGTGATTTTTATCATATGTTTAAAGAAAAATTTTCTCTAACTGAAGAAGATGTGCTTATGGTAGGTGATACATTAACAGACGTTACATTTGCGAGAAATAGTAACATTAAAGTAGTGGGCGTCTTATCGGGTGCGAGTAGGAAAGAAGATTTAGAAGGAAAAGCAGATTATATTTTAGACAGTATGAAGGATATTTCGAAAATTTTATAATTCATGTCATCATAATTTTTAACAATATGTATAAATATAGCTCAAATTCTAGGAGGATATTATGGCTCAACTATCATTCAAAAACATTTACAAAAAATATGATCATGATGTGACAATCGTAAAAGATTTTAACCTAGAAGTAAATGATGGAGAATTTATCGTTTTGGTTGGCCCTTCAGGGTGTGGGAAATCTACAACATTACGTATGATTGCAGGACTTGAAGAGATTTCAGATGGCGACTTTTATATTGACGGAAAACGTGTAAATGATATTTCGCCGAAAGATAGAGATATCGCAATGGTGTTTCAAAACTATGCACTGTATCCGCATATGAGTGTTTATGAAAACATGGCATTTGGATTAAAACTACGAAAATACAGTAAAGAAGAAATTGACCAGCGTGTGCAACATGCAGCAAAAATTCTTGGGCTTGAGCAGTATTTAAGCCGAAAGCCAAAGGCACTTTCAGGTGGGCAGCGCCAGCGTGTTGCCTTGGGCCGAGCGATTGTTCGAAATGCAAAAGTATTTTTAATGGACGAGCCTTTATCAAACTTAGATGCGAAGCTACGCGTTCAAATGCGTGCTGAGATTACAAAATTACACAAGCAGCTGCAAACAACAACTGTGTATGTTACACACGATCAAATAGAAGCGATGACGATGGCAACTCGTCTTGTTGTGCTAAAAGATGGGATTGTACAACAAGTCGGTACACCGAAAGAAGTGTATGATAATCCAGAGAATGTATTTGTTGGCGGATTCATTGGTTCTCCTGGAATGAATTTTTTCAAAGGAGTATTAACAGATAATGCAGTTATGATTGATAAGTGGAAAATTGAAGTGCCAGAAGAGAAGATGAAAGGCTTGCGAAATAACGGATATACGAATAAAGAAATTATAATAGGAGTACGTCCAGAAGATTTTTATTATGGAAAAGCAATCAAGGCGTTACCATATAACGAAAAGTTAACGGTGTGTATTGATGTAGCAGAATTAATGGGGGCAGAAACATATCTATATTCTAACATTAATGGTCAATCCTTAGTAGCTCGTGTGGATACTTCTTTAGATGTGCAAAGTCAATCAAATATAGATCTAGTTTTGAATATGGATAAAGTTCATTATTTCGACTCTAAAACTGAGAAGCGAATTATTTTATAGATAATAATTAATATGATTATACCTTTAGAATTTCTTCAACTACTACAAATAAATGAATATAAAAAAGCCGATTATCCTTTAGATTACAGGAAATCGGCTTTTTTATATAGAAGATTGCTTAGCGTACGAAAATCGCTTTTTGTTGGCAGTGCCCTGTCACAATCAAGTTGAGAAAAACAAATAATCCAAAACGAGAAAATTCTTAAGTTGATGGATGTGTGATGCTACTCCTATGTTAAGGTTCGAGTCATTTGAAACAGCAACCTCTATATTGAGTGGTGTTAAAGCGACGTATATGATAAAAAAGATGTATCGCTTGTGAAAAAATTGCATCACCTTGAATGAGCTAATACGACAAGAATTCGTGTCGGGCCTAATTAGGGAATGCAGTACAAATCAGTATATAGTATACAAGCATTCCCTTTCTATAAATACGGTATGTTTTTAATATAATTAAAAGAAAATTTTTGTGTTCTTTAATATGATGTGACATAATACCAGTTTTTTTCTATTTTTGTGATCTCTTTATATTCATTATTAAAGTCGTATTTGTTTGGTCTAGTATCATTTGGTGTGTAAATAAATCCTGAAAAATTATCTAATATACCACGATAAGTAAAAAAGAAAACAGAAATACCATTTTTATTTTGTTGAATAATTACATCCCCACCGTTTTTGGAAGTGGATGCAAACTGTTTAGGTAAATGAATTTGTCTACTATCATAATGAACATTAGGAGTTAACTCTTTATGTTCTATAAGTGCTATAACTTTTTCACGGTCTTCTTTATAGATAATAAAATCTAAATTTATATAAATCTCATTAAATGGTATACAAATCCAAGTAATTACTATGATTAGTTGAATAATTAACGGTTTCCAATTTTTGTATTTGATAAGATGTATGATTGTGAAAATTAATATTAAGAAAAACAATCCATGAACTATTATTGAAAGAAATGGCATAACGAATGGGGTAAGGAATTCAACTAAATACCATTTGAAAAAATGATAAAGTATAAGAGCGATACCGCTTATTAATGTAATTTTGGTTAAATTCTTATTCAAATTTTGAATCTCCTTTCTATACTAAAAACTATGTGATTTTAGTATGAAAATAAAATGTATTTTTTCATAAATTTAACTTGTTTTCTAAATATTAACTTTGTGTGATTAATATTTTGAATATATCATAGATTTGAAATTAAATAAACAGACATTAAATTTTTACATTTTATATAGAATAAAAGTTAAATAAAAGTGAGGGAAGTTTTCAAAATAGACTAGTTTTTTATTTAAAATGCAATTTGATTTGTTTCATGAAATAGATCCAGTTCCGGTAAAATCAGTTGCAACAAGTGAACATTACGTTCATTGTGTATGTTATTCGTTTTTTATCGTTTTAGAAAACTGGTTATTGTTAGTTTCGTGACAATGGAGAATTAATAATAAAAAAGAATAAATATAAGCTTACGTAAATGTTATGTAAAATAAAATCTTTGTTTACATACGAATGTTACATTGAGGATGTCGAAAACAGCTTATTGGAGGAACACCAATGACGAATCTTCGTAAAAAGATAATGAGACTAGCATGAATAGAAGTTATTCTGGACATAAGCAATTTGTAAGGAATGAGTAAGAAAAAAGAGATTTTTATATTATAAAATATTTATTATACCTACATATAACACCTACTACTAATAATGTGTTATAATACGAATTAGCAACAAAAAGGAAAGGAATTAGAAAAATGACCTTACAAAATACTAAAAATTTAAAAAAACAAGTTGCTCCTTTTGAAAAATCAACGGCAAAAAAAAGTATTTGGCAAATCATCAATACGGTAGTGCCATTTATTATCTTATGGTACCTTGCTTATAAAAGTTTGTCCGTTTCTTATTGGTTAGCATTGGTTCCATCTCTGTTAGCAGCTGGATTTATGACACGGATTTTCATTATTTTTCATGATTGTACCCATTATTCTTTTTTTAAAAGTCGCCGTGTAAATAGAATAGTAGGAACATGTATGGGTGTTTTAACTTTATTCCCGTTTGATCAATGGGGGCATGAGCATTCCGTTCATCACGCTACAAGTGGTAATTTGGATAAGCGAGGTACAGGAGATATTTGGACGCTTACAGTGAATGAATATTTAGCAGCACCATTTAGACGCCGTTTAGCATATCGTTTATATCGCAATCCGTTGGTTATGTTTGGATTAGGTCCGATTTATGTTTTCCTTCTTAAAAATAGATTTAACAGAAAAGGTGCTAGAAAGAAAGAACGCATGAACACTTATTTGACGAATGTTTTAATTGTTGCTTTAGTAGGGGTACTTTGTTGGGCAATCGGATGGCAATCGTTTCTTTTAGTACATGGTACGATATTCTTAATAGCAGGTTCAGTAGGTATTTGGCTGTTTTACGTACAGCACACATTCGAAGATTCTTATTTTGAAGAAGATAAAGAGTGGGAATATGTGAAAGCGGCAGTGGAGGGAAGTTCATTTTATAAACTTCCGAAAATTCTGCAATTTCTAACTGGTAATATTGGATATCATCATGTTCACCATTTGAGTCCAAGAGTACCTAACTATAAACTAGAAGAGGCACACAATAATACGCTTCCTTTAAAAAATGTACCAACGATTACTCTTGCCACAAGCTTGCGTTCAATTCGTTTCCGTCTTTGGGATGAGCAAAGTAACAATTTTGTTACCTTTAAAGACGTCAAAAATTTAATTAAAAACAATGTTTCTGTTCAAGTGAAATCTGAACTATAACCTCATCATATTTAACTGACTCCCCATAATCATTTTTGATTTAAGGGGAGTTTTTGTTTAAATCGATATTGGGGAGCGTTTCAAACAAATAACAAAGATAATGGGTTTACAATATTAAAGATGAATTTATTTTTTGTGAAGGTAATTATACAGGATTTTCTACAGAAAATAGGGAGGCTGTAAAACTAAAATCCAAAAACGGAAAGTTATTATGTAAAAATGAGATTTGAAAATAAGTAAGTATAAAAACGCTCTTACAGAATTAGATGTAAGAGCGTTTTTATATCAAAATAAATTGGGTAATTATCATATCTAAAAAACAAACAACATAATGTAATGTGTTTTTTAACTCATAAGTTGGCCCCAATTGAAATCATAAATTGCTCGTGAATTATAAATGAAAATGCTTATTATCAGTGTAGGATATTAGGAATGATTAGCCTATTCACTAGGCTTAAAGAAGATAAAATTTTAATGGATTATTGCCATGAATATATTGATAAAGTTCATCAATATATTCATGGAAAGGAGGAATTCAAATGAAGAGAGATGATAATAAGATTGGTCACTTTACATCTGAAAAAGGAAAGGAAGACTTTCAAATTGCCTACGATGAATCAATGGCACTTCTTCCAAAGCCTAACGATACGAAAGATATAAAAACTAAATACGGCACAATTCGTGCTTATTACTTTACTAAAGAGGAAAACAAACATAAGGAGCCAATACTCTTACTCCCTGGGCGTGGTGCATCTACTCCAATGTGGGTACCCAATTTAGAAGGGCTAAGGGAGAAAAGGCCTGTTTACACGATAGATTTACTCGGTGAACCTGGAATGAGTGTGCAAACGAAGGTGATTGAAAACCAAAAACAACAAGCAGAATGGTTAAATGAAGTAATTGAAGGATTAGGTTTAGAAAAAGTGCATATCGTGGGTGTCTCCATTGGAGGGTGGACAACAATGAACTTGGCTAGATATAATCCTGAGCATATTGCTACGGCTAGTTTATTGGATCCAGTCTTTGTATTTGCGTAAATACGCATAAAGATGATTCTTGCATCTATTCCAGCTCCCGTCCCTATTGTACATAAGTTTATAAGAGAAAAGATGTTAAGCTATGTATCTGGAGGAGCAGAAACAAATGACGATGAGCCTATTGCTAAATTAATCGAGTCGGGTATGCGTAACCTATTCTTTTTACAAAATCATCAATTTGATTAAGTTCTGTAAGAATAAACAGGTTTGAACGCATCCAGTAAGGCTTTGATAGATTATTGTCAGTTACAACCTCAATACCTACAATTCCTCTTTTATCATATAAAAAGAATCTTATAGATAAGAAATGAGTTACATTGTCTATATCTTCACCTGAAACCCATTGGAATTCCTGTAGTTTAAAAGTGGAAAACCTGATTATCCCCTCCTTTAAATCTTCGAGTTCTTCATTTGTTTAAAAAATTAGAATTGAAAGTTTTTTGTTTTTTTTACAAATAGCACACAAAAACGACATACTTCTAGACTATTTTTATATACAGGACTTATTTTTTGAAATGGTTACTACATATAAAGGAGACTCCAAAATGGATATGGATTCATATTATTGGGAAATGGTTAAGAAAAATATTGGTGTGTATTCTGAACAGGAACAAGAATGTCTTCGAAATAAGAAGGTCATTATTTTTGGACTAGGGGGAGTAGGTGGTTATGAAGCAATTCTGTTTTCGCGAATGGGAATAGGGCATATTACTGGTGTTGATCCCGATGAATTTGAAGTTTCTAATATTAACAGACAAATGTTAGCGCTTTCTAGTGTGATAGGTGAACCAAAAGCAAAAGTTGCAGAACAGGTTGTAAAAGATATACATCCCTATATATCAACAAACTTTATCCAAACAAGAGTCGATGAAGAGAATGTAATCGAGCTTATAAAAGGGCATGATATCGTACTAGAAGCCGTAGATGATATGCCTTCAAGAGTCATTATACATAGAACAGCTAGAGAATTAGGTATACCAAGTGTAGGGATGTCAGGTAGCCCCCCAACACGAGGATTTGTTTCTACATTTTTCCCATCCGGAATTCCTTATGAAGAAGCATTAAATATCTCAAGTGTCGGATGCAAATTAACAAATCAAGAATTAAGACAACAGATTGCTGATATAAAGAAAAGTCGAGCTTGGTATTCTGTGGAGAAAGGCGCACCAAAAGAGTGGGCGCAAAATTTTTGTGATGGAAAAGCAGGATGGATTATCACGCCGATGCGTGCTCATTTATTGTCACTATTTAGTTTTCATGAAGCAATACAAGTTTTAACTGATCGTGAACCTCTAGCTAGAGCGCCTAAAGGCATTGTAATAGATTTAGATAGTCATATCCCGGTTCAAGTAAAAGAAGTCCCAAAAGGTGGATGGGATTATAAAACACTGTAAGGAGGAATACAATTTGTTGACAAAAAATAATGATATGCAAAATATATATGAAGAAAGTTTTACGCGAAATATTGGTGTTATCTCTGTAGAGGAGCAGGAGAAATTAAAAAATTCTCGAGTTACTGTAGTTGGAGCAGGGGGCGTAGGAGGAATTACACTTATCCAATTGGCGCGAATGGGTGTGGGTTCTTTACATGTTATTGATCAAGATGTATTTGAAGCAAGTAATATCAATCGACAAATGCTAAGTTCCATCAGTAAATTAGGACAGCGAAAAGCAGAGGTCGCTTTAGAAATTTTGCAAGACATTAATCCATTATTACAAGTAGAGATAACAAAAGAATTTGTTACCGAGGACAATGCATTAGAGCTTCTAACGAATACAGATATCATTATAGATGCAACTGATAATTTAGTAGCGAGAGTGATTATCCATCGTACAGCTCAGAAACTAGGAATCCCTTCAATTTGGATTGCGGTGACGCCTCCATTTAGAGGTGGCGTCATGTCTTTTACTCCTGACTCTACACCCTATGAAATTGCGTTAGGATATCCGTCTTATCAAAAAGAGTTAACAACAGAAATCCAAGATGAAATTCATAAATTAAAAGATGGGCGTGCTCTTCATTCTGTCACGTACGGCGCGGATGAGAACTGGGCAAATAGTTATGTACAAAAAAATCGACCATGGGCGGTAATCTCTCCTGTTGCGAATATAGTAGGCATTCTAGCAAGCTTTGAAGCATTTAAATTTATAATAAATCGAGAAGACTTAAAACCTGTAATAAGTCCAAATTTAATCCAAATTAACTTTGCAAATCAAAATATGGTACATGTGTCTGTACCTGAAAATGATAGTTGGGATTATACAACATTATAGATGAGGTAAGAGAATATGCTTCCTTTTTTGTTACTGGGGATTATTGTTACACTCGCTCTGCTTGTTAAGGATTATGCGCTAGCTGGTGCGGCTTGTTTATTAGGAGTTTTACTTGCTGTTGGACAAAAAACTTTATTACATCTTATTCAACAATATTCTTTTCCAATTGGTATTTTCTTTCTGATGCTATTCCTTTTAGTACCAATCACATCTGGAAAGATTACAAGTGAAAACCTAATAAAATTAATTACCTCTCCTATCGGATTAGGATCCATTCTAGCAGGTTTTACTGTGTCATACATAGGAGGAAAAGGTGTAGGAGTTCTACCTATGAATCCTACGATATTGTTAGGTGTCTTAATAGGTACTCTTATTGCCGTAATATTTACAAAAGGATTACCAGCCGGATTAATTATCGCGGCGGGAATCATAGCTATTATTTCTATGAAATGAAAGGAATATTCTAAATGAGGATAAAATGGACACACATTAGTTTAGTAGGTTTTTTTTTGATAATACTTATGTCTAGTTGTTCTAATATCAAAGAAACTTCTCAAAATGATCAAACTTCTAAAGTAGTAAAACAAGAATTAGAAATTCAGCAAGGAGAAGAAAAATTATTTTTACTTCATAAAAACTTAAATAATAAAAAACAATATACATCTGATGAAATTATCTTATTTTTAGAACCATTCAGTGTACCTACAGCTCAGGCATTTGATGTACCAAAATTTTCATGGATGGATGAGTATGCCAAAAAAGGGTATGATACTTGGGCTATGGATTTCAGAGGGTTTGGTCGTTCTTCTCGCCCTAAAGAAATGTCAGATCCTTCTTCCCAAAACCGTCCGGTTATTCATTTGAATGATGCAACCAAAGATCTGGAAACAATTGTAAATTGGATTAAAAAGAAAAGAAACGTAAAAAAAATTCATATTGTTGGATGGTCATATGGAGGCGTTGTGGCTGGAAATTATGCAATATCCCATCCTCAAGATATTAATAAGCTTATTTTATATGGGTATATGCATGGGTTCACACTTCCTATGATGACACAACCTTTCGAAAACCCACTACAACCTAATCAGTTTAATCCTGAAGCACCAGCTTACCAAATCGTAGACTTTGATAAAGGAATGCATCATTGGCATATGATGATGGGAAATAAAAAAATTGTTACAAACGAAGCAATGGATGCCGTAAAACAAGTTTTTATTGATTCAGATCCTATGAGTAAGAACAATAATCAAACGATTCGTCGACCAGTTGGTCCACTTGAAGATTTATTTTATATTTGGAAAAATCAGCCTCTATATGATGCATCTAAGATTATCACTCCATTACTTGTCATTTACGGGGAAGATGACATATTTGCAGACCGAAATATGATGTCAAAATTAACAAGTGCAAAACAAAAAAAAGAAGTAGTAATCCCCGATGCAACACACTGGGCTGTGTATGAAAAGAATCGTAATATCCTATTCGAACAAACATTAAACTTTATAGAGGCGAAAGAAGGCAAACAGGAATGAAAAAGGGTTTAACAATATTAGATGCTACCTTACGTGAAGGAGAACAACAATGTGGTATTCGTTTCTCCAAGGAAGACAAAATTACATTACTTCACATGTTAGAGGATTTTGGAGTAAGTCTTATTGAAGTTGGACACCCTGGCATCTCTGAAGAAGAAGAAGAGATTTGCCGAGAAGTTGCAGCATCTGCAAAGCACGCCGAAATACTTATGCATGCTCGGGCGAAAGAAGAAGAAGTTCATGCGGCTTATCGTGCTGGTGCCGATTGGATAGGAATCTGGGCGTCTATTAATCCTATTTCTTTACAAACAAAATACACCAATCGATCAAAAGATTATGTTATTAATCAGGTGAAACAAGCTATTGAAGAAGCAAAATCTTTAGGAATGAAAATCCGTTTTACTATTGAAGATGCTTCACGAACGGAATGGGAAGACATCGCCTACATTGGACAGGTTGCACATATAGCTGGAGCAGATCGAATCAGTTTAGCAGACACTGTAGGAATTTGGGAGCCAGGTCAGTGTGCTACAATCGTGAAGAAATCTGTTGAGACATTCCCTTGTGAGATTGAAGTTCATCTTCATAATGATTTAGGATTAGCCATGGCAAATGCTCTTGCTGCAATCGATTCGGGGGCATCTGTCATTGATGCTACATTGTGCGGAATAGGTGAACGTGCTGGGATTGTTGATCTGCTAAATTTATCAGTATTTTTATCTCAAAAGCGTAATCTACAGTGCTTTAAACTACAGATGATTCCTGAATTAACGCAATCTCTCCAATTAGCTACTGGTTGTCAAGTAGATCATTGGAGACCGATTATTGGAAAGAATATATTTACTCATACTGCATCTTATCATATAAAAGCTGTTCAGCAGAATTACTCAGCATACGAGGGTATTCAACCTGAAATGTTAGGAAGAGTAAGGAACATACAACAAAAACGTATAGAAAGAAAAGGGCCTCGGCTTTCAAAGTCTCTTCGAGTTAGTAAACCATTTGTAAAAGGAGCATCTGAGCTTTTATATCATCGTGATGGTCCAGGAGAGCGTTGGGTACAGATGGATTATAGAACTGATGAACGTGCTTCATTTTATGTAATACAGCGTGTATTTTACGACGCTCATATGGATGAGAACTTAGAAGGGCATGTAGATACTCATGCACATCATTGTGATAGTGCCTTTATTTTTTGGGGGAATAGAATAGATGGTACTGGTCTCATGTGTGAAGTAGAAATTGAAGGAGAATTGCAAATAATTGAAAGTCCAGCATCTGTTTTTATTCCATCAGGGTTAAAACATAGGTACAAATATCTTTCGGGTACAGGAACATATACAAACATCGTACTAGCACCTAATTATAATTCTAGTTTGTTAGAGGAAAGCTCATCAAAAGTATTTGTATATTAATTAAATTTGAACAAAAT
The DNA here is from genome assembly GCF_001884065.1 of Bacillus proteolyticus. GTDB lineage: Bacteria > Bacillota > Bacilli > Bacillales > Bacillaceae_G > Bacillus_A > Bacillus_A proteolyticus. Next base: position 81,945 of record NZ_MACH01000093.1, on the reverse strand, counting down.
AGTTATTTTAATAAATGGCATATAAACAAAGAAGAGCCCGATTGGTGTGGGCTAATAATCAGTGGGTGATGAACAAAACCCCCACCGATTAAAGTTTCACTTTATAATAAAGATTGATAACTTGTAAAAAAGTTTGATAAAAAGACGTTATCTTTTCCTATGATTTTTCAGAAAGAATAACGTCTTTTTTCATTTCAGGGGGTATTTTGTTTTGTTAACTCGATAGACATGGGGACGAGCCCCTAAAATACAATTCCGCTAGAAATTTTTGCGCTATATTCTCTTTTATTTATGGTAGTTGATTAACAACACTTTCTAAAAATTTGTCTACCTTTTCTTTTGATGTATCCGGTGTATGATAACCAATCGTAAATGTAAGTCTTCCATTATAGAAGCTTGCACCCATTGAAAAGAATGGCGCATACATAATGGGTGATGTCATATACCCGTCCTCAGCCTGAATTTCACCAAACTGAATAGGTTCATCAGCGATCACCCCGAAATTTGTCAGTAACGGCAACGCCATCCCCATCTGTAAAGCCTGTTCGTATTGCTGATTATACATTTCCTTCACCACAGATAGCTTCATACCTGCCAGTAGCTCCATTCCTGCTGCTGAAGAAAGACCTGGATTTTGAGACTTTATTTTATCCATTGATTGTTTAATTCGAACGAGAGTCTGATTAAATGATTCATCATCCTCCATTTTAATCACTGGCATTTCCATGCCAGATAAGTTGCAAATAGCCCCAGTTGTATAATTAGGCAGATATCGACGTAAATCAATTGTTAAACCGATCATTTTTTCTGAGGTGCGAGGTTCTGCATACACAGTGAAATGTGATAAAGCTCGGAAGTATGCAGTCATGATTACATCATTCAAGGTAGCCTGTTGTGCTTTTGTCCATTGGATTAGACGTAGAGATTGCTCATGGCTCAACCGCCGTACGGACATTTGAGGGGAGTTATTTTTGTTGGGTTGAGATGGAAAAGACCATAACGATGTCTGTTGTTCTTGGTTAGGACGATACGCGCTTTTTATGTCCGATATTCCAGCATATTTGAATACATGTGATTGATCTCGAAAACTCTCATTTCCCTCACCAAATTCTTTTATAATTTGATTCTTGGATAGTCCCAAGGAAAGTTGAGTATAAATTGCTCCAAGCAAATTAATATATTCCTTGACCCCTGCACCATCTGAACATAGATGAGATAATTTCACAACTAACATATCTGTCGTAGTGCCTCGTAATAATTTTGTTTGAACCATAGGCCCCTGAATACGATCACCAGGTTCCTTAATAAAATCTATTGCCATTATTTCAAGTTCTTGATCATTTCCTTCTGCAAAAAGGCAAATGGCTGAGTTAGTGGCAGGTGAATGTTTCTCCCAGTAAGGAATATCATTTTCTACAAATCGGCTGTTCAAAACCGGCTGCAATTGTAACGTTATCCTTACTGATTGTTCAAGTATTTTCTTTGATATACCTACAGGAAAATAAAGAACTGCATTAATTTGTTGATCTGCAGAATAAAGACCTAATATATAATTCATTCGATCTTGAGGTGTTACTGAAAACTTTCTTTGTTCCATAATTTTGTCCCCCTTTTAAGACTTTTTTTGGTATAACCTTATTCTCCATATGGTTGTAACTTTTCTAGTCACTTTTCTTCAAGAGCAAATAATTCTTATTTTTAAAATTTTTTTACGAAAGTATCTTTTTCGTACTGGTTCTATTCTTTTTACGGCTCTTTGTAGGTGATATACCCATTGTTTTATTGTTATTAATACTTTCTATCTCTTTTGATGGAATCAAACGTAATTTTGTTTAGTTTATATATATACAAACATTTTACAATTGTGTTTGGGAATTATCAATAAAACAAATGAAATATTTTTATGTCTATTAATAAAAAACAATAATATAACACGTTCAGGTGTTACTTCATAATAAAAGGTTGATGGGCATGGAGGACCACCAACCTTTTATCATATTGCTTTAGATGCTTGTATTCATTATTATGTTTTTTTACAAATAATTCCTGCTTGCGCTTGTATCACCTCATCATTTTCAACAATTAATCCTTTACAAAAAAATGATGTATCAGGTCTTTGTACAAATGGAGGAAAAGTAGGTGTATATGGCGCTAATGTACGAAAATCAGCATCTGCTAGCGCTAAGGTTGTAGGTTTCATTAATAAAGATACTAATGTAACTGGTACTTGGGGTAATGGAGAATATGTCCAAGGACATTATGATAATTCATCTAAATGGTTATATATATCTTCATTAGGTGGTTATATATATAAAACAACTTTAATTAATACTTGTGGGCATAAAAAATAAATTGGTAATTAATTGAGTTCTTTTATCTTTTACTATTATTTATAGGGGGCACATTACATCGCTATCAAGCTAAAAAAATGTATCTATTAAACGAAAAAAACGCTATTCTTTTTGTAGAAATATACAGAAAGGATGGCGTTTTTCGTATGGATTTATCGACTTCTGATGAACTGGAATTATTTTTTTAAGAGTTACAACGATACATGTCGCCTGATGCTTTAGAGCAATTAGCTAGAAAAGTAGGATTTGTTAAACGAAAAAGTAAATATCGCGCACCAGATTTAGTGGTCCTATGTATTTGGTTTAGCAAAATAAAGCCCATCTATATATATTTGGAAGGATAATCTTCCATTCATACTCTGTTCATAATCCTTAGATAAAATAAATCTTGTACAAGGAAGAGAAATTTTGTAAAGGGGTGATTGATGTGCTAGCATCTGCTATTACATTTATTACAGCAGCACTTATTTTTTATTCAATTGGGGTTTGGAGTGAAAAGATTCAAAAAACATTAAAACCTTGGCATGTGATTATATTTTGGGTTGGATTAGCATGCGATACGATTGGTACTACATTAATGGAGAAAATGGCTTCAGAAGGTTCTCTATTCAGCTTTCATGGGATTACGGGTTTATCAGCAATTTTACTTATGTTATTTCATGCTGTGTGGGCCACTGTAGTTTTAAAGAAGAAGGATATAAAAATGATTGCAAAGTTTCACACATTTAGTGTAATTGTGTGGTTCATTTGGTTAATTCCATATATTTCAGGGCTTATATATGGAATGACAAACAATTCATAAAAGGAGTTTGAACTTTCCAAACAAAAATAAAACTATTTTCATATTAGGATATATAAGGAGAAGCTAGAGAAATATTTACACCATTTGTTTTCCTTTAGCTCACAAGCCATGTATTGAGAATGGAAAGGAAACAGAAAAACGTATATTACATTATTAGTAAAAACCCCTCAACACAAGTCGAGGGGTTTTTTATTAATAATGTAAAGCAACTAAATAAATCTATTGGTAGAATAATAAACATTAAAAACATCCATTTTTAAATTGTTTAGGTGAAACACCAGTATGTTTTTTAAAGACCTTTGTAAAATGGCTCTGGTCATGAAAATTTAATAGTGTAGAAATTTCGGATATAGAATGTCTCGTAAAGGTCATTAAATTTTTTGATTCATCGATCTTAGCACGTTGAATATATTCGCCTAGTGAAATTCCAATCTCTTTTTTGAAAAGGGAAGATAGATAACTAGGATTTAATGCGACTATTCCTGCTAGTTGGGATAGTGTGATTTCTTCGTAAAGATGAGTAAATATATAATTTTGACATACGTTTATAGGTTTTGAATGTTTTTGTATTGTCCCATTTCTTACTCGTTCTGAGAACTCAAGTAAAGCATTCTCCAAAAATGGAGAAATGGCTTCACTTTTATTTATTTCTTCGAGTTTTTGAATAAATAAATCACTGAGGGTATATGCGATTTCAGGGAATAGTCCACCATCTATAGCTGATCTAGTCGCAAGTGTAATTGCTGCGATGGCAGAATTCTTCTGGCTTCGCAAATGACTTGTTTTTGATAACACCCCAAGATCCCCTGATTCAGGTAATCTCCTTAGATTTTTAATTAAATCATCCTTTTTTCCAAGCTTAATACACTCGAAAATTTCTCTTTCAATTAGTGGGTCGATATGAGTTAATGTACTTTGACGTTGCTCCGATATATGTATATCAGGCTGTTCAATCTCAAAATCATCCTTTTTTAATAGTATATTTTTTTGCAAAATATCAGCAATATCTAATTTTTGTTGATATAGCATGTGAAAAAGAATCATACTTACATTTAAAAATTTCAAATTGCTTAAGAAGGGGAGAGAATGATAATATCGTATCATTTTCTCTTTGTCTATTTTTAGTTGAAGATCATTAATGAGTCCTTTAATTGAGGTTTCTGATAATCTGGAATAGAGGACAGGTCCAACGATGATATTCCCACTAAGTTGATCGTTCAAACGCAAGCTAATTGAGAAGAAATTTTCAAGAAAAGAAGTCTCTTCTAGTACTGGAAAAGTATAGGGTGGATTTTCCTTAAATAGTTGATTAAGTAACTCCTCTTTTGAAGAATACAAAGGGTTATGCTGAAAATTGGACGAGATTTCAAATGCTAAATCCCCTTTGTTATCAATGAAAAAGATAGGTGTTTTATGTATGTCAAAGACTAGCTTACAAATATAATATAAATCTTCTAGTTTGGAGCAATTCACTATTTTAACCTCTATTCATTAAACATTAGCCAATATATGTACAAGATAAAGGCAACATAAAATCCTCTCTTAAGCAAAGGTTTCACAATAAGAGGGTACATCTTATGTTACTCTGCAAAGTAATCATAAATATAATCAGCCAAAATTTTTACAAGTATTCTAAAAAATATACCATAATATCTAAAAAATAATAACTATAATGACATTAAGAAAGCGTTTACTTAATTGTTTTTTAGGAGGGCTATCATGAAAAGGGATATTAAGAAAATTATTTCACAAATGAAGTTAGAAGAAAAGGCGAGTCTATGTTCTGGATTAGACTTTTGGAATACAAAAGGGATTGAGAGATTAGGAATTCCTTCTATTATGGTAACTGATGGGCCACATGGCCTTAGAAAACAAGCAGAGGGAGCAGATCACTTAGGGATTTATAACAGTATTCCATCGACTTGTTTCCCATCAGCAGTAGGGTTAGCAAGTACATGGAATAAAGAATTAATAAATCAAGTAGGAGTTGCATTAGGAGAGGAATGTCAGGCTGAAAATGTAGGTGTTCTCCTTGGACCAGGTGCAAACATAAAACGTTCGCCGCTATGCGGAAGAAACTTTGAGTACTTTTCAGAGGACCCATATTTATCATCACAAATGGCTGCAAACCATGTTATAGGTGTACAAAGTCAAGGGATTGGAACGTCATTAAAACATTTCGCTGCTAATAATCAGGAGCATCGCAGAATGTCTGTAGATACAATTGTTGATGAAAGAACATTGCGTGAAATCTATCTTGCTAGCTTTGAAGATGTCATTAAGGAAGCACAACCTTGGACAGTAATGAGCGCTTACAACAAGATAAATGGTGAATACGCTTCGGAAAATAACTATTTATTAAATGATATTTTAAAAGATGAATGGGGATTTGAAGGTTTTGTCGTTTCTGATTGGGGTGCAGTAAATGAGCGTGTTGAAGGTTTAGCTAACGGTTTGGAGTTAGAAATGCCTTCAAGCTTTGGAATTGGTGAGAAGAAGATTGTTGATGCAGTTAATGGTGGTGAGCTATCTGTAGAAAAGCTTGATCAAGCTGTAGAGCGATTACTTTACATTATTTTTAAAGCTTATGATAACCAATTAGAAAACGCTGTGTATAGTAAGGACGCGCATCATCAGCTTGCTAGAGAAGTTGCAAGTGAAAGTATGGTTATGTTAAAAAATGAAGATTCCATTCTTCCGCTGAAAAAAGAGGGGACGGTAGCGATAATTGGAGAATTTGCAAAGCAACCACGTTATCAAGGCGGCGGAAGTTCTCATATTAATCCAACAAAGCTTGAAAGTATTCTCGAAGAAATCGAAATGGTATCAGGTGAAAAAACAAACATATTATTTGCACAAGGCTATAATCTTGCAAGCGATGATGTAGATGAAAACATGACTAATGAAGCAAAAAAGATTGCAGAAAGCGCAGATACAGTGGTCCTTTTTGTTGGACTTCCAGATCGTTATGAGTCAGAAGGTTTTGATCGAAAGCATTTACAAATGCCAGAGAATCACGTTCAATTAATTGAGGCTATTGCGGAAGTTCAAAGTAATATCGTTGTAGTTGTAAGTAACGGAGCACCGATTGAAATGCCATGGATAAGTAAAGTAAAAGGAATACTTGAAGGCTATTTAGGTGGGCAAGCATTAGGCGGAGCAATTGCTGATTTATTATTTGGTGATGCGAATCCAAGCGGGAAATTAGCAGAAACATTCCCGAAAGTTTTAAGCGATAATCCTTCTTACTTAAACTTCCCTGGAGAAGGTGACAAAGTGGAATACAAAGAAGGTGTCTTCGTCGGATACCGTTATTACGATAAGAAAAATATTGAACCATTGTTCCCATTTGGTTTTGGGTTAAGCTATACAAACTTTGAGTATAGTAATCTTTCAGTAGATAAGAAAGAAATAAAGGATACGGAGACAGTTTCTGTCACTGTAAACGTGAAAAATATTGGTAGTACGGCAGGGAAAGAAATTGTTCAACTCTATATAAAAGATATTGAAAGTACTATGATTCGTCCTGAGAAAGAATTAAAAGGATTTGAAAAAGTAGAATTGCAGCCGGGAGAAGAAAAAACGGTTAACTTTACTTTAAATAAAAGATCATTTGCTTATTATAATGTTGAATTGAAGGACTGGCATGTTGAAACTGGTGAATTTGAGATTTTAGTAGGTAAGTCTTCAAGAGAGATAGTTTTACAAGATAACGTGTATATTCAATCAGCGACTATAATTCGAAAACCAGTACATCGTAATACTTTACTAGGGGATATATTTGCGGACCCAATTTTAGCACCAATCGCAAAGGGGCTTATGGAAAAGGCATTAAAAGACAGCCCGTTTGGTAGTATGACTGAAGGGGATAGTGATGCCTCTGAAATGATGGATGCTATGCTGAACTATATGCCATTACGAGCATTAGTAAACTTTAGTGCAGGTGCTTTCACAGAAGAAATGTTGAGTGAAATCATTGGGCTATTGAACGATGCCCAGATGAATCGATAGGTGTGAATGAACTTTTTATCCCGTATTAATGGCCCGGAAATGCCCGAGTGGTTTGGGTTAATAATCAGTGGGGGATGGACAAAATCTCATTGATTAAAGTTTTATGTAGGACGTTTCTCCAACAAAAAAAGAAAATGAGAGTTAGAATCTCATTTTCTTTTTTTTGTACTTATTCTGCTAAATATAGAATCATATGCTTGTCTATCATCTTTAATCAGCGTTTATAAATAGGAGCGATGAGATGGCCATGAACCTTGGAGTTTACGAATTTGTATAATTTGACCTGTATGATAAGCATCGTGCAATAGGATATTCATATATTGTTGCCAAACCGGTAGAGAAGGACTTGGTTGATCCAGTTCTGCTTCTTGAAGGGATGTTAATGAAGATTGTAAGGCATCATGTACTTGAAGCGTTCGCTTCACTGTTTGCTGCCAAGCATCCTCATCATTAGGTCCACCTTGGACAAACGTGTCATCATTATTTTGTGGAGCAACAAATGTGTCATCTTGATGTAATCGGGAAAGTAAGCGCTCTTTAAAGGTTAGTAAATGGTTTGCATTTTCCCAAATCGTATTACTGGCCTTTCCTTCTGGTTGCCAACATGCTTGTGCAGCGGTAAGATTCTTTAACGCTTCTGATATCGGTGGGTACCATTCTTCATCGTAAAAAACTTGTTTGACTCCATTTTGTAATATTTCTTTTTTTCCCATTCGTATAGCCTCCTTAACTATGAGATAGACCAACAATAAGTGTTAGAGAAATTAGGTAGAAACGTACCTATTTATTATCTGATTGATATTTTGAAGTTTCTAAAAGAACAATATGACGCCGTTGTAGCAATTGTATAAATAAACTTATGCTTTCTAAATCATTTTTCTTACTGCAATAAATTCTCCTTTCTCATCAAGAAACCTGCCTCATAGTTGAACAAGAAAATCAACTGCAGCTTAAATTTTAAAAATTGTAGCGAAATAAATTTCTTGATGTTTCGAAATTCTAAAAATACAGAAGGTTTAATTCGATAAATATAGAATTTAATACATAGCAAGTAAGGAGGAGATTAAATGGAAGTCTTTCACGTAACGAGTAGAAAAAGGGAAACGTATAACGTTCAAATGAAGTATTCGATACTTTTCGAATGTGCACTTGGCATAGCAGCAATTACTCATAAGAGGTTAATAGACACGCTTGAAAAGTCTCAAAGCGAATGGGAAGAAATTAGAACATCTTTATCTCATGAAATGATAGAGCATTTGCAATTTGTCGAGAAGCACAATACGTGGAAAGCGTTGCTACAGTTACTGTATGATGGAGATTTTCAGGGCTTAGCGCAGTTTAATGCTAAAATCGATTCACTTTCAGTAGAAGATTTGAAGTATATATGTTTACCGTTTTTAGGAGAAAAGTATGAGGAGAAAAGACGTTTAGCAGCAAATGGAGATGTAACTGCAATACATGAACTAAAGGAACTGACACAGGAACATCAATTTTTTTCTACGTATATTGAGTTTATATGTAATACAAATATGAAATTATTAAAAGGGCATTTAATCGCTGTTATGACAGGATGGTATGAGAGTGTCATTAAGAAGGAGGAAGAGCAACTACTTTCTATACTAGAGCGAGATTATGAAGCGAAAAATGAAATGAATAAAAAGATGAAACCGGAAGAGTTTGTCGAGTGGGCTACAGGAGGAGTTTTATACATGCCAGAGCCAAGTGTGCATCATGTACTTCTTATCCCGCAAATGACATACAGACCGTGGAACATAGAAGCAGATATTGAAGACACGAAAGTATTTCATTATCCGGTCGCAAATGAAAGTATTCATCCGGAAGATCCATATGAGCCGAGCTATTTTTTAGTACATAAACATAAGGCGCTTGGGGATGAAGCGAGATTAAGAATTGTAAAAATGTTGTTTGAAAAAGAACGTACATTGCAGGAAATAACGGAAAGATTACAACTTGGGAAATCAACAGTACATCACCATTTAAAATTATTACGTTCCGCAAAGTTAGTTGATATTCATGACGGCAAATATGTGTTGAGAAAGAAAGCAGTACAGTCTTTAGCGAAAGAATTAGAAGTATTTTTAAATAGATAATATACAACGAGAATGTACATAAAGGGAGGAATTTAATAGAAAAGTTGGTGCGTTATAATGGAAAATGTATTGAAAAATCGTTCATTCTTTTTTATGTGGATTGGCAGTGCAATTTCAGAATTGGGCGGGGCTTTCGGGACGTTTTGTAATTCAATTCTTGTATATGAGTTAACAGGATCAAAAACAGCATTAAGTAGCATGTGGTTACTATATTTTATCCCGTCTCTCATACTGCAACTAATAAGCGGACCATTTATAGATAAATGGAGCCGAAAGTGGATTATGATTTTTTCACAATGGATGCGAGCATCTGTTTTCTTACTGCCGTTAGTAATGCTTGTTACTAACAGTGTAGAAGTGTGGCACGTTTACGTTGTTCAAATTATAGTAGGGCTCATTACACCGCTTTATACACCTGCAAGTCAAGCAATTACACCAAGCATTGTAAGTCAAGAGCAGCTTCAAGATGCAAATGCGTATATAGATGGAATGACCCGTCTTATGATGTTTCTTGCGCCAATATTAGGTGGTATCGTTATTAAATTTATTGGAATCAAATTAACAATATTGCTCGTATGTATTTGTCTATTTATAAGTGGGGGATTATTGCTTTTCATAAAAGAAGAAAGGTTAAAACAAGAACTGAGAAAAACGTGGCTAGAACAGTTTCTTCACGGTTTTACATATTTTTTTACAAAACCAATAATCATTTGGCTCGGTGTATTTCTTACTTTCGTACAATTTGGGGTAGGGGTAACGATGGTTACAAACTTGCCGTATATAAAAGACGAGCTGTCAGCGGGATACGCGGAGTACGGCTATTTTATGGCAGGGTTCCCACTTGGCTATGTAGTTGGTTCCATATTAGTTGGGAAAATGAAGTATAGAAGCCGTCGACTACTTATGCTTGGAGGATTGTTCGTAGGGGGACTTACTTACATTTCACTAGGTTTAAATAATAGTATTATTATTGCGATTGTAATCGAAGTAATTGCCGGTATATGTATTGCATTTTTCAATGTTCATAACACGACAATATGCCAACAAACTGTCCCAAGTAATATGATAGGAAAAGTATTTTCAGTGCGACTATTTTTCATACGATCAGCTATGCCATTAGGTGTGTTATTAGGGGGAATACTGAGTGAAATGTGGGGAGTGAGAGTATTATACTTTATCATCGGTGCGATTATATGTGTCACTTCTTTAATAGGGATATTGCTTCCGTATTTTAAATTTTTGGATGAGTCGATTGAAGAGAAGTCTGCATAATTCTAAAAATTTAAAACTTTATAATTGAAAATAATTATCATAATCAATTATAATAGAAGAATACTAGTATTCGTATTACAAAGAGGGAGTGGGATATATGTTTATCGAAACGAAGACATTTACAGTAAAAGAAGGTACATCTGATATAGTAGTACAGCATTTCACTGGAGAAGGTATTATTGAAAAATTTGAAGGATTTATCGACTTAAGTGTACTCGTGAAAAAAGTAAGACGAGGAGACGAAGAAGTAGTCGTTATGATTCGCTGGGAATCTGAAGAAGCATGGAAAAACTGGGAAACGAGTGAAGAACATTTAGCAGGGCATAGAGCGAGCCGTGGTAAACCAAAACCAGATCATATCATTAATGTTGAACATGGGGTTTATTATGTGAAATCATCGAAATCGGCTTATCAGAAGTCGTAAAATATAATTAAAGGTAGAGGATATTTGTTTATTAATAAACAAATATCCTCTCTTTTTGATTTATAGTAAAATATGGATGTGATACATGTTTATTCGTTTAGTTATAAATGGAGGTAAATGAAGTGAAAAAAATGTTACTAATGGCAGCTTTAGCAACGGCATTATTATCAGCGTGTAGTAATAATAATGTGAAAGAAGAAGTATCTAAGAAGGAGGAAGAAAAACATGAAAGCAGTGCAAAAATAGTAGAGCAGAAAGAGTATATCATTATTGATAAGAATTATAATGAAATATTTCTAAAAGATGCTAACTCAAAAAAAGAAGATAGTGTGAAAGTAAGTTTAAGTAATTTAAATCCAACAAAATGGAAGGCGCCTAAAAGAAACGGTATCCTAGATATAGGTGATTATATCTCTTTAGAAAAAGAAGAGGGTAAATATACACCTATATTAGTAAAAGATCTTGTTGGTGAAATAAAGTATGATGGTACAATTAAATATAAAATTTTAGAAGCAACTAATAAATCAGTAAAGTGGTTTCCACTAAATAAAGAGAATAATGGGGGATATGTTCCGCCAGAGATGGTAAAAGTGGTGAATGCACCGAAAATAAAAGCTGGAGATATTGTAACGATTCAAGATAAAACAAAAAGCAGTAAAGACGCAATTGTATATGAACTAACAATTGTTGAATAAGTATGTAGAAGATTATAAGAGAAGTACAATATATTTAGGTAACGAATAACTCCATAATAATATGTTTGGAGGTTACAAATGTTAGAAGCACAAACATCTATTAAACATGAACAACATAAAAAATTAGTGCAAGTAATAGTAGCCGAAACCTTATCTATAGATAAGGTAAATGGATGTATGCTGATCGGATCTGTCGCAAGAGGTGATGCATATCCTGAATCGGATTTAGACTTATATATTCTTTTAGATGACGGACAAAAGAAGAAATTTGATTCTGAAATGAGAGAAGGTATTTTAATTGAATATAAGTATGCAGATTTTAATCAAATTCAATTAAACTTTAAAAACAATCCGATGGAACTATACTCATTTTTAGAAGGGAAATTTTTATTTGATAAAAGCGGTGAGCTGAAAAAGTTAAAGGAAATAGCTAAACATGAATTTGAAAACTACCGTGTTTCTAGTGATAAAGTAAAAGGCATTTCTCATTGGTTACATAGTTCGCTAATAAAAATTCAGTCTGCATTGAAAGCTAACGATGAGTTAAAAGCTTCATACATAGTCCATACGTCAACTTGGACATTATTAGAAGGGATATGGGCTATTAATAACAAACCTACACCGCCAGTGGGATCTGTTTTAAGGTATATTCAAGTGTTGCCTAATAAACCAATCCATTTGGATGCATTACTTAATAAATTATTTTTAGGAGAGACAATAGAGCGCATCTCTTCAGTAATTTTCTTGATTGAGTGGATTTTACTTAATTTGGAGAAAAAATAATATGGCTATAACACTTGTCAACTTATATAGGTAAATCGATACTCCATGTCGAATTGTTCATATGATTGCATTCATTTCGAAAAATGTTCTAGGCTACAGGAAAAAGCATAAGAGTATTAAAAAAGTCTTAGACGGTATATCTTTCCTTACATATGTAAGTTTTATCAATATGAGTATATATACCCTCTGTTTAAAAGGAGATGAGTGAATGAGATTGAATCATTTAAATCTATGTGTTGATGATTTATCAGAAGCGAGGCATTTCTTTGAAACATTTTTTGATTTTCAATTTTTGGAGCAAAAGGGAAAGGCACTTGTAGTGATGAGTGATGAGAGTGGATTTATACTTGTGCTAAGCGATCCAAAAGCATTTAAGGGGAATAAGGAAGTTATGTATCCTGAAGCTTTTCACATTGGTTTTTTAGTGGATACTTCAAATGAAGTTGATCAAGCATATAATCGTTTAGTAGCTGGCGGCATTGAAATAGAAAAGGCACCGTATTCTATGAGAGGTAGTAGTTATGGTTTTTATTTTACAATGTTTAATGGATTGTTAATTGAAGTATCTTGCCTTGACTATAGAGATGGTAAGAAAGTCTCAAAACTCAATAGCAATCATCAAGAGTAATGGTTTGAAGATATATATAGCCCCTTATCCAGTTTGGAAAGGGGCTTGATCATTTTATTCGCTTTTTTAATGGAACACCAAAGCAAAAAATAAACGAATTTTAGTCAAAAATCTGACTTGTGAGACAGCTTCTTGATTAATCTATAATGTAAATGGTCTCCATTTTCGAATGAAACAATGGATAGACCGATTTAAAGGCGTGGTTACAAAAATATTTCGATAACTATCTTGCCTGATTTTTATTTATTGATAGTTGCAGTAACGAAAGCGCTAAACGCAATATAAAAAAGTTTCTCTTATCGTCATTTGTGTATGAAATGATTGATACGTATGAGAGCTTACGTTTATCTAAGTTTATCGTGTAATTGTTCATTCTTATGCAACAAAAAATAATTATCGTTTACTCCTTAAAATGGTAAAATCATATTTGGAGGTATAATTATGAAAAAATTCAGTTTATTATCAATAATCTTGATGTTTGCAGGGATATTATTATTCGGATTAAATTGGATAATAGATGGATATTCTGAGCCGATTGTCCTTTTTAGTTTTATTTCTTTTTTAGTTGGAATTGTACTAAGTTTTATAGCAGTTGCTAAACGGGAAAAAGGAACATTAAAATTCATATCACTTATTTCTTACTTCGTTGTGATGTTTTTAATTACTTGGTTTGAACCATTTCAGGTAATTCGAATTATTACTTGGCTAAAAAATGTCTCTTAACAGCGAAAAAGTCGAAAGTATAAAAACGGGAAACCCTTATAGTTGGGTTCCCCTCTAATTTACTCAATTTTCAACATTAAAATTGAGCAGAGCCAAAAATATAAATATTAAGCGTGAATATAGTAAGGATACACCGGTTATGGCAGCAAATTATTGGGAGTATATCATTATTTTAAGAAGTAGAGAAAGATGTTTTGTATGATAATTGAAAATCTAAAACAAATAAAACCATTAATGAACTAGAGTGTAGTCAACTTAAACCAAATGCTGTAGATTTGAAATAAAGTTTGATAAAAAGGTCTATTTCTTAGGATAATTGCTTATGCATTAAACATCACTAATTTTTTGTATACTGTTGCTGTAAACTTTCGCGAGAGTTGGAAAATAGATTTGCAAATCAATCGGGTTTACAATCTGATGTGGTGATGAGGTGTGAAACTATTATGAGTAGTACAGTGATATGAATAGGAGGTTGACGCTATGACAGCTACATATAAAGATATGGCGTTTCAGTTGAAAACGGAACGACTCGACCTGAATATGTGGGAGGAATCCGATGCAGTATGGCTGAGAAAATTAATTGGCGAACGTGGTGTGGACATGCCAACCATTGACTCTGTTCGTAGCTATCTTATTGAGATGCGCAAGAAAGCAGCTGAAAATGGTATTTCTCTTCTCACTATCCGTAGGCGAGACGAAGGCGATTTCATCGGATACTGTGGATTAATTATCGGTCGTTCCACGCTTGAAGAGCCGGAGATTGCATACGAGTTGTTCCGCAGTGCTCATCGCAAGGGTTATGCGACAGAGGCAGCATCAGCTGTGCTAGAGGCCGCGATTGCTACGGGGCGCCAAAGACTTTGGTCGACTGTAGGCGCTTGGAATGTTGCGTCCTTCCGGGTATTAGAGAAGATAGGATTTAAGCGGCATCACAGTACGTGGGGTGAGCGTGGTGAGATTGTTTGGAACGTACGCGATCTCTAGAAATCTGACCCAATTCAGAACAATAAAAAATGTAAAAGAAAGCCCCTATGTTAGGTTACTCAGTAATTTAACATAGGGGCTTTTCCTTATAGTAAATATTGATTTTGTATATATTTAAGTGTAATAGTCTGTCTTTTACTTTAATTTTTCACATCATCATAAAGTTCCAGCGCTTCTTTCACATTCAATCTATTTTTCACAATGCCATGAATTGCTTGAATCATCGCAGCTGGATGTTCGGATTGCCATATGTTTCGGCCCATGTCTACTCCGATTGCGCCTTCTTGGAGGGCGTTGTACGTAATGTTTAATGCGTCTTCGATTGAATCTAGTTTCGGACCGCCCGCGATTACGACTGGAGCAGGGCATGTGCTCGTTATTTTTTCAAATCCTTCGCAGTAGTACGTTTTAATAATATCAGCACCCATTTCAACACATACGCGGGAGGCAAGTGCTAGAAAACGAGCTTCACGTTTTTGTAATTCTTTCGCAACGGCGGTAATGCCGAGTACTGGCAGTCCGTAATCGTGAGCTTCTGAAACTACGTTTGCGAGATTTGAAACAGTTTGTGTTTCATAGTCTGATCCTACAAAGACAGAAACGCCGACGCCAATTGCGTTTTGTTTTACTGCTTCTTTCACAGGTGTAACAATTGTTTCATTCGCTAAATCTTTACCGACGACGGTTGCCCCGCCTGATACACGCATAACCATCGGTGTGCTGCAGTTTTCAGGAATGCAGGAGCTAAGTACACCGCGCGTTAAAAAGAGGGAATCTGTATAAGGAAGTAAGTTTTTAACTGTTTCTAACGGTTGTTCTAGTCCGTGAATTGGTCCTAAAAAGTAGCCGTGATCTATCGCTAACATAACTGCTCTGCCATCAGGTAAAATTGTGTTTAATCGATTTTTAAATCCCCAAGTCATGTGAAATCACTCCTTCGTTAATGTTGGATTTTCCGTTTGTACAGTATCTTTATTTGGTAAATGTGGTGATTTTATAAAAACAGCTTTAAAAGGTTTGTCAGAATGGTTAATTAGATAGTGAGATTCATGAGGGCGAACTTGTAAGACATCACCTTGTTTGATTGGAACTCTTTCGTTATTCACATAGAAATCTATTTCTCCTTCTAATGCATAGAAGACCTCTTCGCACGTTGTATGATAATGATTTTGAAACTCTTGCCCAGGCTGAATGACGACAAGGCCAAGATCAATATTTGGACCTTGTATTAAATATTTCGGTCCGTTATCACCGAAGCGATATGTGAAATCATTTTCATTCACTTTTAGCATAAAAATCACTCCTTTATGTAATGTGTTACAGTGCACCAGGGGCAATCCACATATGTGATGTGAAACCTTTATCGGCTAAAGAAAGTTGGCTAGCATACACCGATTTCCATGTTTCATAGAATCCTTTATAAATCTCATGATTTTCAGCGTTTGGCTTAAATGTTTTTTCCCACTGTACAAATTGTTCTGCAGTTTCTTCGAGTGATTCATATATGCCTGCGCCAACTCCAGCGGCAATTGCGGTACCTAAAGCAGCGGCTTCTTTTACAACGGGTACTTTAACAGGGATCCCAAGGACATCTGCTAGTATTTGTGGCCAAAGTTTTCCTTTAGCAGCTCCGCCAGCAAAGATTACTTCAGAAGGGAATTTACCAGTGAGAGCTTCAATTAATTTCAAGTTGCCAAGTGTAACGAAGGCCGCATTCTCTTCAATTGCACGAAACATCTCTTTCTTCCCACATTTGTCAGCATCTAAACTCAAATTTAAAAAGGATGGTGCAGCATGTCGCCATGAAATATAATTCATTACATTTGAAAAAGTAGGAATTATGCCATGTGAACCTACAGGAACTTCTTTCGCTTGTTCTTCTAATAATTCATAAGCATCTACACCGAGTTTATCAGCGAGTCTTTTTTCTTCTTGGCAAAAAGCATCTCGAAACCATCTCATAACAAGGCCAGGGAAGAAAGCGATTGTTTCGTATTGCCATAGGTTAGGAATGACGTGGCAATTTACACGAATCGCCGCATTTGGATCAGTTTCTGATTTTGTTATATTTACTTCTTGTTGCCAAAAACTTCCCCCGCATATAAATGTTTGTTCAGGCTTTACAACGCCAGTCCCGAGTGATGCCATTTGAGCATCACCGCCGCCAGCAACGACAGGTGTTCCTTCAAATAACCCTGTTAATATAGCACTTTGTTTTGTGACACTCCCGATTACCGAGCCAGCCTCATTAACTTTTGGTGAAAAGGCTAGCGTAAGTCCACATTGCTCAGCAACCGAGTTATCCCAAACTCTATTTTGTAAATCGAATATACCGGACGTGCATCCATTGGAAGAATCAATTTGCAAACTTCCGCACAATTTATATAAAATCCAATCGTTTAACATCGTAAAGGAATGAATGTTTCTGTATACATCTGGCTCATGCTTTTTTATCCAAAGTAAGCGAGGTAAAGCACCTAATGAAAAAGTTTGACCGGATTTTTTATATAAATCTTCTTCAATTTCGGAACGAATTTGTTTTAGCTCACTAACTTCCGCTGATGCGCGGCCATCAACATTTGCACAAGCCCATATTTCTTGCCCGTTTTTATCGTATAAAACAAAGCCCTCACGCATGCTCGTTGCACTTATACCTTTAATAGAAGAGGGGGACGTACTACTTTTTTGAAGAACATCCTTCGTACATTCTTGAACGAGCTTCCAATTTTCTTTTACATCAAAATTCATAGAACCGGGATAACGAATATCTGATTTATGAATCCATTCTTTTTGACTAACAGCAAGTTGATTACCGTTTAAATCAAAAAGAACTGCTCGAATACTTCCTGTACCAGCATCGTAAGCTAATAGAGTAGACATTAAGATTCACCTTCCTTTCTTAATAAAGAGAGGGCAGTTTCTTCATCAGTAATTAATGTATGAATGAATTTTCCTTTTAAGGCGCCGTATATTGCATCTATCTTTTCTATACCGCCAGCTACACCAACGACATGCTTCATATTTTTAAGAACAGAGAGTGGTGTGCCGATAAGACGATTATGATGAGGAAGTTCTAATTGTTTTCCGGCAGTATTGTAAAATTGTCCTAAAATATCTCCGGCCCCGTTCTGACTACGTATATATGTCATTTCACGTAGTGTTAGTTTTTCTTCTTTCACAATTGTGGCGTCTTGAGATAAGCTACCAATGCCAACTACTGCTGTATGGGCAAGTGAAGCGACGTGAAGCATATCTTTCACACTCGGCTCTGATAGAATACTTTGTGCCATTTCGTTAGTGGATGCTAGAAAAGGGGTAGGAATGATGTGTAGATCTCCTTGAATGTAGTTCAAGTAGTTTTGTTTTCTCGGAATATAATGGTTCACACCGCCTGTAAGGGTAACGATTGAAAGACTCATAGAAGTTTCAAAATGAATGTTTTCTAACATTTTACTTATCGTTTCGCCCCAGCCAATGCCGAGTAAATATCCTTGTTGCAGATGAGTTTCTAAATATTGTGCAGCGGCTTTTCCGAGTGATGATGCATAATCTTCAGTTGGTGTTGGAATAACGAAAGCATCTTTTAGATGGAATTTTTTCATAAGGTCACGTTCGATGCTTAAACAGTGTAAACCAGTACCTTTTACTTGAAATGTGACGATACCTTCCGTACGTGCTTTATCTAACAACCGAACAACTTTATTTCTTGAAATGTGGAGAAGTGAAGCTATTTCTTGTTGCGTTAGTTCATCTTTATAGTAATACCATGCTACTTTTGTTAACAAATTGTCTTCAAAGTTCAGCTGTGACATGCTCTTCATCCCTTTCAACAATTGACCACTGCTTAAACATATGTGTTCGTTATTTTGATTATTCCAGTTGAAAAGATAAAGTGAAACTTTAATCAGTGTGGGGATTCATCCCCCCACTGATTATTAGCCCTCACCAATCGGGCGTTTACGGACAGTTGATCTCCCACCTAACTTCTTTGCTCAAGCTGAAATTTGAGGTGGGAGTCATACTGTCCGTTAATGCGGGATAAATAGTCCGGTGAAAAAAGTGTTCTAGATATGAAAAAAGAAATATACAATGCTACAAAACAAGTAGAACAAAAAATCATCTTCTCAAAAAATGTTTTGGATAAAGTGAAACTTTAATCAGTGGGGGTTTTGTTCATCCCCCACTGATTATTAGCCCTCACCAATCAGGAATTTACTGGCAGTTTATCTCATACCTAACTTCTTTGCCCGAGCCGAATTTTTAGGTGGGAGTTTTACTGCCAGTTAATGCGGGATAAAGGTAGGTGACATCATGTGGAGAACGTGCCCTTATTACAAGTTACAAAGATGAGTAAATCATTTGCAGATCAACTCGTATTAAAAGAAGTCAATTTACAATTAGAGCGTGGAGACGTATACGCTTTAGTCGGTGGAAATGGTGCCGGGAAATCAACGTTAATGAAAATATTAACGGGTTTACATTCATACGATTCAGGCGAGATGTTTGTGAAAGGGGAAGTAAAACAGTTTTCAAACACAGCAGAAGCACATCAACATGGCATGTATTTAATTCCTCAAGAGCCGCTCATTTTTCCTCATATGACAATTGAAGAGAACATTTGTATCGGAATGAAAGCGAAAAAGAAAGAGCTTCGAAATAAGGTTAATAAGTTGCTAGAAGAATTAGGGTGGAACATTCAACTTCATAATCTAGGGTTATCGTTATCCATTGCCCAGCAACAATTAGTAGAAATATTGAGGGGATTAATAAGGGAAGCTGAGATTCTTATTTTAGATGAGCCAACATCGACATTAACAACTCACGAAATTAAGAGTCTTTTTGTGTTGATAAAAAGCTTAAGAGAAAAAGGAATTGGCATGATTTATATTACGCATCGTTTTCCAGAAATCTTTGAAATTGCGAATAAAGTAGCGATTTTGCGTGATGGAATAATTGTAAGTCAAGGTAATGTATCAAATTATACATATGACATGCTAATGGAGGGATTACTGCCGAAAGGATATAAACTTGAGGAGAAGAAAGAAAGTGTGCAGGAAGAAATAGAGTTTTCAGAAACAATATTAGATGTCATGAATGTGTCCGGTTATGCATTTCAAAATATATCATTTACTGTACACGCTGGGGAAGTTGTCGGGATTGCCGGTATCGTTGGATCAGGTAGGACTGAACTAGCTGAATCATTATTTGGATTAAACCCTTTGAAAGCAGGCTCTGTTTTGTTAGAGAGGAAATGCATTACGAAGTATTCGGTACATAAGCGATTAAAGGAAGGTATGGTGTATGTACCAGAAGATCGAGCGGGGAATGGCATTTTTTCAATTGCGACTGTGAAAGAAAATATAACGTCTGCATCTTTAAACAGTATAAGTAGTTTCATTTTAAACAAGAAAAAAGAAAGCGCTTTAATGAATTCATATATAAACCAATTTCGAATTGTTGTCCCTCATATAAATGAAGTGATGACGTCCTTATCAGGTGGAAATCAACAAAAGGTCGTACTAGCAAAATATCTTGCATGTAATCCGAAAGTAATTATTCTTGATGAACCGACCCGCGGTATTGATGCGAAAGCAAGACTAGAAGTATACGAAACTATATTAAGTTTGAAGAGAAAAGGACTGGCGATCATATTAATTTCTTCAGATGTAGAAGAAATTGTTCAATTAGCAAATCGTGTATATGTCATGAGAAACGGAGAATTTGTCTCTCATTTAGAAAAGAAGGAAATTAGTATAGATGAAGTTACACGCCTGGCATATGGAGGAAAGGGAGGTGTAACGGAGTGAAACGTGTATTTAAAATGCATGAGATGTCTATTATTATTTTATTACTTCTTTATATAGCCTTCGTTGGAGTAATGAATCCTAGTTTTATTCATTTTAGCTCATTATCTTTAATGCTGAAATCAAGCGTTATTTTAGTTGTTTTGGCAATTGGTCAATCTTTCGTATTGTTTACGAAAAATATAGATGTATCAGTAGGATCTATTATGGGCTTAAGCGCTGCAGTTTGCGGGATGTTGTTAACAGATGGATACAGTGCCTTTATTTCAATGTTTGCGGCAATTATACTTGGTGCTCTTATTGGTATGGTAAACGGAATTGGCGTTACGAAATTTCGAGTGCCAGCTATCATTATGACATTAGGAATGCTCGGGATTATTAGAGGTGCAATGTTAATATTTACGGGCGGAAAGTGGATTGAAGATATTCCGAATGAGTATAAACAAATTTCTTCTATTATGATACTAGGTATTCCGGTAACCGTATGGACCGTTCTTATCATATTGCTGCTACTATATTTCTTTTTAATGAAAGTACAAATTGGAAGGTTTTTTTATGCGGTAGGTGATAATGAAGATGGTGCAAGGCTTATTGGAATACATGTAGATAAAGTGAAAATATACGCGTTTATCATATCAGGCATAAGCGCTGGGCTCGCTGGATGCATATTCGTAATGAATATTGGGTTCGTTCCAAATCAAACAGGTACAGGGATAGAATTGCAAGTGATCGCTGCTGCTGTATTAGGTGGTATTCATTTAAAAGGAGGAACAGGTTCTATATTTGGAGCGGCATTAGGTGCATTCTTTTTAGAAGTGATAAGCAGTTCACTCGTCTTTTTAAAAATTCCTGCATTTTGGAATAGTGCTATTTCAGGATTTTTACTTTTACTCATCATTATATTAGATAGTGGATTGAAAAAATGGAAGAAACTCCGGCAATTAGAAGAAAGGAGGGTGAATCTATGAGGGGAATACGTAGTTTGTATAGATGGGAAGGGGTTCTTCTCTTATTGCTTCTCGTAGAATTCATTTTCTTTAGTTTCATAAATAGTGATTTCTTAAACATTAGTAACCTCCTTTTTAGCATGAACGATTTCCTCATTATTTCAATTGCGGCTATTCCGATGACATTTGTCATTGTAACTGGCGGAATTGATGTATCAGTAGGATCTATTATGGGGCTTACTTCGATTCTTATCGGCGTACTTTGGATGAATGGTGTGCCTATACTGCTGGCAGTTATCATTGCGCTCGTAGTAAGTTGTATAGCCGGCGGATTAAATGGACTTATTATAAAAATGACAGATGTAGAACCTCTTGTCGTTACACTTGGAACGATGTTTTTATATGCAGGAATCGCTCTTGTTATTTCAGGTGGTTCGGGGGCAACGGGTTATGAAGGAATTAGTGGTTTACCAGATTCGTATGTGCAACTGGCAAATGGTAGTTTTATCGGTATACCTAATTTATTATGGCTCCTTGTCATTTTAACGATAGTATTTACGATATTGTTTCACCATACAACATACGGCCGTCACGCAAAACTAACTGGTGCAAATGAAAGTACGGCGAAATATTCCGGGATTCGAACGAAGAAAGTAGTGATTATTGCATACGTACTTTCTGGGTTAGGAGGTGGATTAGGAGGAGCTTTCTTAACAGCGTATTTCGGTTCTGCTCGTGCTGATATTGGAAGTGAAACGATTTTGCCAATTATTACGGCAGTTGTATTAGGCGGCACACTTATTACGGGCGGAAAAGGGAGTATTATTGGGACAGTACTAGCGAGTATTTTTATAGGACTCATGCAGTACGGTTTGCAAATGACTGGCTTAACGAATGAACAATCAAATGTAGTAATAGGTATTATCCTTATCGTTTCTGTTATTATGAGACATTTCAAATTACAACGATTCACTACGGGGAAAAGACGGAATTTGCATAAGGGGGAAATGTCATGAAGAGAAAACTGGGGATTGTTATTATAATGTGTATTTGTTTAATCGCTTGCTCTAGCCAAACGGCAGATAAGAAAAAAGCAGACGATGTGAAATTTGCGTTCATTCCGAAATTAACAGGAGTGGGCTTCTTCACATCAGGCGGTGAAGGTGCAAAAGAGATGGGGGATAAGTTAGGTGTACAGGTGAAGTATGATGGACCGTCTGAGGCGAGTGTATCAGGGCAAGTAAAATATATAAACAATTTCATTAATCAAAACTACGATGCAATTATGGTTTCATCTACGTCAGTTGATGGTCTCTCGCAATCACTGCAACGTGCAAAGAAAAAGGGGATGACTGTATTAACGTGGGATTCTGATGTGAATCCGAAAGACCGTTCGTTTTATATTAGCCAAGGTACACCAGATCAACTTGCAAATTTATTAATAGAAATGACATCTAAGCAAATTGGAGATAAAGGGAAGGTCGCATTCTTTTATTCAAGCCCAACTGTAACAGATCAAAACCAATGGGTAACGAAGGCGAAAGAGATTATAAAAGAGAAATACCCGAACTGGGAAATTGTAACGACGCAATATGGTGAAAATAATGCACAAAAATCTTTATCAGTAGGGGAGAGTATTTTAAAAACGTATCCGGATATTAACGCAGTAATATGTCCAGATGCAACGGCACTTCCAGCGATGGCGCAAGCTACTGAAAATTTGAAAATGGATAAAAAAGT
Source organism: Bacillus proteolyticus (assembly GCF_001884065.1). Classification (GTDB taxonomy): domain Bacteria; phylum Bacillota; class Bacilli; order Bacillales; family Bacillaceae_G; genus Bacillus_A; species Bacillus_A proteolyticus. Next base: position 58,670 of record NZ_MACH01000093.1, on the reverse strand, counting down.
AGTCGTAACTGGGTTTTCAACGCCGAACGTTATGCGTGATTATGTAAAACGAGGAACAGTAGAGCAATTTGGTTTATGGGATGTTAAACAGCAAGGTGCACTCGCAACGTATGTCGCAAATGAAATTGTTGTAAAAGGGAAGAAGTTAAAAGTAGGGGATAGCTTTGAAGTAAAAGGAATCGGAAAAGTGAAAGTAGAACCAAACTCTATTCAAGGGTATGACTATGAGGCAGAAGGAAATGGTATTATCGTATTACCTGAACGAGTTGTATTTACAAAGGATAATATTGATAAGTATAATTTCTAGTAGAAAATAAAAACGTCCGAATATATCGGACGTTTTTATTATGTCGTTTTTTAATCTATCCGTTAATTGTGAACAGCTTCTTTTTCATTTAACCCAAGTGTGCGTCCTGTTGAAGCGTGAAGATCTTGGAACAATCTTGGATTTTCAGTTAGCGAAATGCCATAAGAAGGGATCATTTCTTTTATTTTTTCTTCCCATTCTACCATGCGGCCTGGGAAGCATTTTTCTAATACTTCAAGCATAACATGAACAGCAGTAGAAGCACCTGGAGAAGCACCAAGTAACGCAGCGATTGATCCGTCAGATGCACTAACAACTTCTGTACCAAACTGCAGTGTTCCTTTACCACCTGCATCAGTATCTTTTATTACTTGCACACGTTGACCAGCAACTACAATATCCCAATCTTCACTTTTTGCGTTCGGAATAAACTCACGTAATTCTTCCATACGTTTTTCATGTGATAGCATAACTTGTTGGATTAAGTATTTTGTTAAGCCCATTTCTTTTACACCAGCTGCTAACATCGTTAAGACGTTATTCGGTTTTACAGAACCGATTAAGTCAAGATTTGAACCAGTTTTTAAGAATTTAGGTGAGAATCCAGCGAACGGTCCGAACAGTAAAGCTTTTTGATTGTCTATATATCTCGTATCAAGGTGAGGTACAGACATTGGCGGAGCACCAACTTTAGCTTTACCATAAACTTTAGCATGATGTTGCTCAATTACTTTTTGATTTTTACATACCATAAATAGTCCACTTACTGGGAATCCTCCAATATGTTTTGATTCAGGAATACCAGTTTTCTGAAGTAGAGGTAGACTACCGCCACCGCCGCCGATAAAGACGAATTTTGCAGTATGGTGTTCGATTTTCCCACTATTCATATCGTGTACTTTCACTTCCCACAAACCGTTCTTCGTACGTTTAATATTTTCGACACTATGTTTGTAGTTTAGCTCGACATTTTTAGTTTTTAAGTAATCAAACAACATGCGTGTTAACGCACCAAAGTTAACATCTGTTCCAGAATCGATTTTCGTTGCAGCCATTGATTCATTAGAGTTACGGCCTTCCATAATAAGTGGAAGCCATTTTTTTAATGTATCAGGATCGTCAGAAAATTCCATTCCTTGGAATAGAGGGTTTTTTGAAAGCGCTTCAAAACGATTTTTTAGAAACTCGACATTTTTTTCTCCTTGCACCAAACTCATATGAGGTAGTGGCATAATAAAATCTTGTGGATTACGAATTAAATTTTTCTTAACAAGATACGCCCAAAATTGTCTTGAAAGTTGAAATTGCTCATTTACTTTTACAGCTTTACCAATATCTATAGACCCGTCAGATTTTTCGGATGTATAGTTAAGCTCACATAGCGCAGAATGTCCTGTACCAGCATTATTCCATTCGTTAGAACTTTCTTCTCCGGCATTTGCGAGTTTTTCAAATACTTTAATTTCCCATTCAGGTGCCAATTCTTTAAGTAATGATCCTAACGTTGCGCTCATAATTCCAGCGCCAATTAAGATAACGTCTGTTTTTTGCTGCATGTTGCTCATGATAATCTCTCCATCCCCTATATTGGCAAAAAAGAGTAGGTGTTTTTATATCTAAGCCGTAAAAAGAAAACACCACCTAGGCCCCACCTAGGTATTTACCTTTTTTGTCTCAATTATATAACCATCTCATACTCTATTATAATAATTAATAGACTAAAATATCTAGTGTTATCTGATAATTTTAAACTATTTAACGCTTTATTTCGCAGAATTCTTCTGTCATAAGGGTAAAAAGCATTGTAGTAAAGCGGAATTTGGAGAAGAATTCCAGTTTGATGTTATCTCAAAAAAACTTACTAATACATTTATTTTTAAGTTTTTATCTTTAGGAATTTGTAAGAATCTGTTTTTATTACATCTAATTTGAAAAAATAGAGTAAAAAACAAATTAATGGTAAGATTATTCTGAAAATAAAACAGGAGGGATACCAATGCTTACAAAAGAACAAATCGCAAACTTTTTTCGGAATTTTTCTGAGAATGAATGTAAAGGATCTAGTGATTTATACGAGTATTTATCAATAAAAATTTCTAAAGATGAGGAAGTTCTTACGTTAGCTTCCTACGCACAACCTGGTCAACCAATCCCAAACTTATTATTAGGTGCAGTCCATTATTTATTGTTAAAAGGAAAAGAACACAGTTTAAAAAGGTATTATTATAGTTTAGTTGAAGATGCTGATACAAATTTTGAAAATGCCTTTCACCAATTTAAAGATTTTTGCCATGTATATCGTGAAGAAATAATTACTTTATTACAAACGAAACTCGTTCAAACGAATGAAGTAAGACGATGTGCTTATTTGTATCCAAGTTTCTGTTACATATTTAATAAAGTGAACAAACCGTTAGCGTTAATAGAGATTGGTACAAGTTCTGGATTACAACTATTTTGGGATCAATATCGTTATTCATATGGAATGGAAAAAGTGTATGGAAATACACAATCGAATGTTCATTTAACCTCTGAAATAAGAGGGGAGAATATGCCGTATTTGCTAAAACAAAGTCCACCTGTCGTAGAAAGAATCGGACTAGATTTACATGTGAACGATTTAAATGATGACGGAGACTATTTATGGTTACGAGCGCTTATTTGGCCAGAACATAAAGAAAGACTGAAACTATTCGATCAAGCAGCAACGCTTGTAAAAGCAAAATCAGTACAATTAATAGAAGGTGACGGGGTAGCACTTCTCCCGGCCATTGCAAATCAAATAAGTGAAGATGCGGTGATTTGTATTTTCCATACACATGTAGCGAATCAAATACCAGAAGGTGTGAAACATACGCTAGAAAAACAAATTAAAGAAATTGGTGCAAAACGTGATGTATTCCACCTATATAACAACATGTGGGATCGGGATCTTCATGTTGATTATTATATTCACGGAAACGAATATTGTGAAACGGTTGGGGAGACGGAAGGGCATGGGAAATGGTTTAGTTGGGGGCTTGGGGATGAGTCGCTTTGTTAATGTAATCCTATAGGATGGGGAACTTTTGTTTTAAAATTAAAATTTTTTGATTAATATGATAATAATTTATGGTAAGTTGTATATAAGGATAAGATAAAAAGGATGATAAGCATGAAAAAGAGACCAGAAGCAAATGAATATAACCCGTATTATTCAACGTACATAAACTTAATACCAGATGGAGATATCATACATATTCTAGAGCAACAAATGAAGGAAACGAATCTTTTATTGAAGGATATTTCTGATAGTGATGGACATTTTAGATATGCTCCTAATAAATGGAGTATAAAAGAAGTAATCGGTCATATTGCGGATACTGAACGTATTATGGCGTATCGATTGCTTTCCATAGCAAGAGGCGAGACAGCAGAACTTCCTGGATATAACGATGATATGTATGTTCTTAGAGCAGCTTTTGATAAGCAATCTATGCAAGATCTTCTTGAGAATTTAACAGTTGTTCGCCAATCTACTATGCATTTGCTTAAAAGTTTAGATAAAGAAGCTTGGTTACAAAGGGGAATTGCGAACAATTCTGAAGTCACGGTTCTTGCATTAACAAACATAATTGCTGGTCATGAGCTTCATCATCGTCAACTTATAAAAGAACGTTATTTGGGTTCTAAGGCATATCCAGCATGTTAAAATATGAAAATAAAAAGAGAATGATTCATAGGGTATTTTTGAATTATTCTCTTTTATTATTCTGCGTATCAGTGGAGTTATAAATGTTTTTTTACAAGGTTTATTCCTTCTCGTTGATGCTAATAGGGGGCACTATATTTGTAATGTAGTTGGTATGTATGTTAGTAGGAAAACAAGTACAATCTCGTTAAAAGGATAATTTTGTTTACATAATATTATTATGTAAACAAAATTAATGAATATACAACTTGTTAAATAGTTAATTATTTTTGATTTTTCAATGGCTGCATAAGTATGATGTTTGTAGGGGGGCGATCATATGAGTAAACACAAAAAAATCATAGCGATTTCAGGCAGCATTAGGAAAGGATCATCCAATACAAACATATTAAAAACTTTGGCCGCATTTATTCCAGATGGAGTAGATTACACTATATATAAAGGAATAGAGGAACTTCCTCATTTTAATCCGGATGTAGATCGAGTGGGAGCACCGGTTGTTGTTCAAGAGTTTCGAAAGGCATTAAGCGAATCACATGCACTGATTATTTGTACACCGGAGTATGCAAAAGGTATACCAGGAGTTTTGAAAAATGCATTAGAATGGCTTGTGTCTTCAGCGGAACTATATAAAAAACCAGTGGCGATCATAACAGCTTCACCGTCAATTGCGGGAGGGGATAAAGCCCATGAATCTTTGTTACTTACACTAGGCATGTTAGATACAGTTGTCGTTCAAAATGGCTCGTTATTAATCCCGTCTGTACGCACTAAATTTAGTGATGATGCAAAAGTTACAGATGAGGGAACAAAACAAGCTCTAATTTCTTTAATTCATAGTATAGTAGACGAAACAAGGGAATAATGATTTATTTTATATAAAGGCAATACTACTGTTAGTTTAAAGTAGTATTGCCTTTTAATTTTCTTTTGGTTGAAATTTTGTAATAACGATTAGGAAATCATGTCACCTATTTTAAGGTTTAGACAAAATATATATTAATTAAGGCTCGGGCTCGCGTCTTTTTTCGTCTTGGTCAAATAAATAACTAAGCTCAAGATTGTTAAGAGGAAGAGTACGCTTGTTCCAACCGTACCGAGACCAAGACCACCGGAATCGTGAGGCTGTGATAAATAATCGCCAAAAGAGGCGCCGAAAGGACGAGTTAAAATATAAGCGATCCAAAAGGCCAACACTGCATTTAATTTGAAGCGGTAGTAAGCGACGGTTACAGCACCAATTAATGCAGCGAATATGAGCGCTGAAATCCAGTAACCTAAGTTGAGACTCTCTGCTACGAGATCACCAGCTGCAGTACCTAAGGCGAAGGTGAACAGGATAGCCAGCCAGTAGAATGCTTCTCGCTTTGTCGTGTAAATAGAGTGAATGGACAATGTCTTCTCACTCGCGTACCAAGCGGCAAAAGTCGCCAGTAGCGCGAGGGTGAAAAAGATGGTGGTCGTCTCTAAAGCGACCCCGAAGTTGTCCGTAAGATTGTCAGTGACCAGCGTGCCGACAACACTAATCAGCAAGACAGTGAGCCAGTAAATCCCTGGAACATACTTCTTCAATCTGAACTGGAAGAACAGTGTGATGAGCAAGAGAGCACTCATAACAAATGTCGTTTTAGTCAAGCCAAAGTTCAAGTTGGTATTTAAGAAGTCCGCACCTGTTTCGCCCACTGTAGTTGCCATGATTTTGATAATCCAGAAGAAAATCGTGACTTCTGGAACTTTGCTCAGCATCTGCCAACCTCGTGATGAAACGGAAGTGACTTCATCAGGAAGAGGGATATTATCTCTATTCTTATTTTGGTCCGTCTCATAATTTTTCATATATGATTCCTCCTTACTAGTTATTTATGTATAAACAGAGTGTAACTAATAAGAATGAGATTCAGATGAAATTAGGATGAAAAGAACATTAAAAAAAGATGAAAAAAGAAATGAAATACATCCAGCATTGAAAAAGAACGATTCTTTCCATAATTTTTATGGAAAGAATCGTTCCTTTTTTGCTAGAAATATAAACTATAAATTTCAGTATCGACTATTAAAAGGGCGGAATACTTTGCGGGAAGTTGAAAATGTGTTGAATTCCTCTCTAGCGGAATTATATTCTGGATTTCCGGGAGTTACGATACGTCCTGTAAGTTCAATATTTTGATTACTCATTTAAGTCTTCTCTCCTTGTCACAAAATAAAATATCTAAAATGTTATTCGTCAGGTGTAAAATCAAATAGAAAAATAGAACTGACTATACGTTATAAGTAAATGAATGAGTGAGGTTGATTATTCCTAGAATGGGATTTTCGGGTCTATCAGGGAATCGAGATAATAAATAAAAGGCAACACTACATGTATCTCAAATGCAGCATTGCCTTAATAAAGTTAAATATATATGCTTAAAATTTCCCCAGGTAATCCATCAATCTCACAAACTACATCTGATGTAAAACCAACATTTATTAATATTTTTCGAGAGGGGATATTATTTGGATCGATAATTGCCTTTAGTACGTTTACATCTGTCTGCTTCGCTATTTCAATTAATTCTCTTGCAATATAACTACCATATCTTTTTCCCCAGTGTTCTGGCAAAATCATATACCCAATTTCAGCTTCTTTTACATTATCTTCATTCACTGTTACATGTCCAAGGCCGATAAATTCATTTGTTGCACTGTCATAAACTTTATAAGACCCGTACAGTTTATGTTTTTCATTGCGTCTTAACAATTTTTCATAGTCATTTTGCGCTTCTTCTAACGGAATGGAGCGCTCTGTAATTTGTGCCATGACTTTTTCGTTCGATACGAGCTGGAAGTATAGATTAAAATCTGTTGCTTCAAATTTTTTGAAATGTAGCTTATGCATATGACTCCTCCAAACTAATTTTCATTTGTTCTTCAGAAAAGATAAACGATAGTTAAATAGTGAATTCTATTTTATTGCCTTCCGGGTCACTAATTAGATATTCACTTTATTAAATTTGCAACCATATTGCAAGGAATAGGAATGGACGTTAGGAAAAATCAAATTGTAACGAAAAAGTTTAAATAATGGTATTAGATAATTTTTAGGTCATAACATGCATACAATGTCTAATTAAGTGAATTACGTACGTCGAAATTGCAAATAAGGAGGGATGTTTGTGGGGCAAATTGAACAAATGATGATTGTCGGCATTTCCATGTCTTTTATACTGTCCATTATGATATTAGGGTCTACATATTATAATCCTCGCCTTTGGTTAAATGATTATCCGAAAGAAATTCAAAAAGTAGTTTTGCCAAAATCGATAAATGAAAAAAAACAAACGTTTTATTTCGGAATTATTTACAATATTATTCTCTTCGGAACACCGTTTATTTCTACATATATACTACACCACCATGGAAAGTTATTGTATATTGAGGCCTATTTACATACTTTGGGGATTCTAATGATTTTCAATTTAGTAGATTTATTAATAATCGATTGGCTTATATTTTGCTGGATTACTCCAAGGTTTGTTGTTATTCCTAGTACAGAAGGGATGAAAGGGTATAAAGACTATATGTTTCACTTAAGAGGTGCAATAGCCGGAACACCATTTTTAGCAATTGTAAGTTTATTTTTGGCAGGAATCGCGACAACTATTTAGTATAAGGAAGAGGGAGATGAAACGTTAATACTTATACTTAAAGGAGAAAATAATGAGCCTTTTGATTAGAAAATTAGAAATTATGTTATTTAGGTTAAAGGATAGGTGTACCTCATGAAAGAAGTAAGAAAGATCATTCAAACTAGGAAAACAGGAGTAGACGAAATAGGTATAAAGGAAACTGAAGAAAAGTTAGGTGCTATTTTCCCAGAGCAGTATAGGCACCTTTTCAAATTAGTTAATAATGCTGAAATAGGAGAATGGACACTGTATCCTATTAAAGATAATAGAAATCTTAAAAAAACTTGGGATGATATTATTAGACAAAATGCTGAAATTAGAGATGAAGATATACCAAAAAACTTTATTATAATAGGTGATGATGGCTCAGGAGATAAACTGTGTTTCAAATCAAATAACGGAATAATGGGTGATATAATATATCTTTGGTATCATGAAGGTGCAGAGATTGAAGAATATGCCCCGAATTTAAAAGAGTTTATCATAACAACTGCTCAGGAAGATGACTTTGAGTGTTAATTTCCTTACAGGAAAAGTGAAAAGATTTTTTTGATTTAAATGAAGCGAGGATTAAATATGACAATGGAATTATATGGAACACATTACAATGAAATGAAAGGCTATAGAGTAATGGAAGGGAAAGATTCATATAATCATTATTTCGGTGGTCAAGATTGTGAATTACCACTATGTAAGTTATGCGGTGAGAAAATGCATCAAATCTTTAGTTTAGATTTGAAAAATGAGAGGCTTGCTGAACTTAAAAATGATGAAATGAATGTGTTACCATTCGTCTCTTGCTTGAATTGTGCGATGGTGTGGGAGCCGCAATATTTTCAATTAAGTAATGGGGGCAAAACGGTACAAATGATAAAGCAAGACAATACGGAAGAGTGGATTATGGAAGATGAGTATAAGCTACCGGTCAATCTTCCAAAAACTAATGTAAAGCTAACGAATATGAAAAATGAAGATATACCTACTGATGAAGATAGTTACTGGGAAGCTTTTGACTTATTCGGTTCGGAATATGTATGTAGATTGTTGGGAGCACCTTTATACGATGATGTTCCAGAAGATTTAGGATGTCCAACTTGTTCGAAAGAGATGAAATATGTTGCTACAATTACACAAGACCTTGAGGGACGGGAACTTATTTCAGTAGTTGATTTTCAGTTCGGCGAAATGAATATATATTATTATTTATGTAAAGAGTGTTCCGTTATGAAAACTGAAATACAAAGTACATAATAAAAATAAGACTGACTCATTCTGTCAGTCTTATTTTTGCATCGCAACATCATTCAGAATCGCATGAAATATATCTTTTTGCGTGAAATCATCTGTAAATACAGTTTCTCTAGCAACTTCAATTGTATCGTGCGAATTATACCATTTCCGTAATGCATCCTCACCAAATTCATGCCGTTTGTCCCTTGTGTTATGGCGTCTAAATGTTTCCTCCAATGATAGATCGAAGTAATATGTAAACGTATTTTCATCAAAATAATGTATTAATTTTTTCAGCATATCACCGTATCTATGACTGTTTAAAATACCTTCTAAAATAACAAATTCACATTTTCCTTTTCCGTACTTCGTAATTTCAAATAGTAAATCATGAGATAAGTTACTCATCGTGTCGTGTACTTTTAGCATATCTCTACGTACGACGTCTTGAGAGACTAGAAGTGTACCTTGGCCAAAATGTTCTTGCAGTTCTTTTGCGATTGTTGTTTTGCCACTTGCGGGGTTTCCTCGAAGAATGATTAAAGTTGATTTCAAATTCTCATCTCCAAATTGTTTTAGTAAGCGTTTCTCGCCAGTTTGTAGAAGTTATTGTTTTCAAAGTGATATGAGACATCGTAAATAACCTCCAGTTTATTTGTGGTTTGATTATATGAACTCTTTATTTTAAAGATACAATATTTTCTTGAAAAATAAACAGAATTATTGTAAAGTAATGATAATTAAATTTTATATTGTTTAAAAGCTATGAAAGGAAGTAGTAACAAGTATCTTTTCTTTTAGAGAGTCGGTGGGTGGTGTAAACCGATAGAAAGCGCTTGTGAATCCGTCCTTGAGCGAAATGTGGAACCCTTCAATATGAAGTTAGTAATCGTTTCCGGTTAAAAACCGTTAATTTTTTAAGTGGAAAGCTTATATTTTCTATGCTTTCAACTAGGGTGGCAACGCGGGTTAACTCTCGTCCCTTTTATAGGGACGGGAGTTTTTTGTGTTTTTTAGTGAAATTCCCTATCTTAAAAGCTTAATGTGAACGAAGACGGTGACATTAGTCACTTATTAAAGGAGAGATAAGATATGTTAGATGTAAAAGTATTACGTGCTAATTTTGAAGAAGTAAAGAAAAAATTGATTAATCGCGGTGGAAAGTTTCTTGAATTGGATACATTTGAAGAATTAGATCAAAATCGTCGTGAACTGTTAGTAAAAGTAGAAGAATTAAAAAGTAAACGTAATGGAGTATCTGAGCGTATTGCGAAGTTAAAGCGTGAAAAACAAGATGCTAATGAACTTATTAGTGAAATGCGTGAAGTAGGAGAAAGTATTAAAACATTAGATGATGAGTTACGTAATGTAGAAGAGGAATTGAATGCTATATTAATGGCATTACCAAATATACCTAATGAAACAGTTCCTATTGGAGCATTAGAAGATGATAATGTTGAATTACGTAAGTGGGGAGAAATAAACGAATTTTCATTTGAAGCAAAACCACATTGGGAAGTTGCTGAAAAATTAGGGTTATTAGATTTTGAGCGAGCAGCAAAAGTAACAGGAAGCCGCTTCGTATATTACAATGGCTTGGGAGCACGTTTAGAGCGAGCAGTAGCTAACTTTATGCTAGATTTACATGTTGAAGAACATGGATATACGGAAGTGATTCCACCGTTTATCGTAAATAGCGATAGTTTAATAGGAACCGGACAATTCCCGAAATTTAAGGAAGATGTATTTACATTAAAAGACACAGATTACTCTTTAATTCCAACGGCGGAAGTACCATTAGCGAACTATTATCGTGACGAAATATTAAATGATGCAGAATTACCTATTAATTTTACCGCTCATACGCCATGTTTCCGTTCTGAAGCCGGTAGTGCAGGACGTGACACGAGAGGACTTATTCGCCAGCACCAATTTAGCAAAGTTGAAATGGTTAAATATACTAAGCCAGAAGAATCATACGATGAGTTAGAAAAATTAACTGCGAATGCCGAAAGAGTACTACAATTGTTACGATTACCTTATCGAGTTATCGTATTATGTACAGCTGATATAGCATTTCCAGCTGCGAAAACATATGACATTGAAGTTTGGTTACCAAGTTATGGGGGATATCGTGAAATATCTTCTTGCTCAAACTGTGAAGATTTCCAAGCGCGTCGTGCAAGCATACGTTTCCGTCGTACACCAGGTGCAAAACCAGAATTTGTGCACACATTAAATGGTTCTGGGTTAGCTATAGGGCGTACAGTAGCAGCTATTTTAGAGAACTACCAACAAGAAGACGGCTCAGTTATAATCCCAGAAGTATTGCGTCCATACATGGGGGGAGTAGAGGTAATTAGATAAGAAAGATGTTGATGTAAAATAAAGTTTAACAGTTTATAAAATACTAGTAACGAGGTGCTACATGTTATTTCAAAACAATAATTTATCGGTTAGATATGTAATAGAAGAAGATGCACCTATCATCTCTAAATGGTTAACAGACCCAGAAGTCCTACAGTTTTATGAAGGAAGAGATAATCCGCAATCTGTAGAAGAGGTACTTGCTCATTTTATACATAATCCAAACAGTAATGAAAAAAGATGCTTAGTAGGATTTGATGATATGCCGATCGGTTACATTCAAATGTATCCAGTTGATTTTGAATGGAAAGCGTTATATGGATATGAAGAATCACAAAATGTATGCGGAATGGACCAATTTATCGGTGAACCACTCTTTTGGGGAAAGGGAATTGGAACAAAACTCGTTCAAGCAGCAATTACATACATTATGAAAGAAGTGGGTGCAGAAGCAATTGCAATGGACCCTAAAGTAAATAACGAACGTGCGATAAAGTGTTATGAAAAATGCGGATTTAAAAAAGTGAAGATTTTAAAGGAACATGAACTGCATGAGGGGAAATTAGAAGATTGTTGGATGATGGAATATAAACAATTATAATGATTTATGAAAGGGCTTATACAAACAAAGGGAGCTGTGTGAGATGAAAAAAGCATTAATAGTTATTGATGTGCAAGCGGGTATGTATACAGCGGGAATGCCAGTATATAATGGGGAAAGGTTTTTACAAACATTACAAGAACTTATTGGGGCATGTCGTTCAAATGATATTCCAGTTATTTATGTACAACATAACGGGCTGAAAGATCATCCTTTGGAAAAAGGGACAGATGGTTGGAAAGTGCATGCGGCAATCGCACCACAAGAGGGTGATAGTATCGTTGAAAAGACGACACCAGATTCATTCTATAAGACAAACTTAAACGAAGTGTTACAAGAAAAAGGAATTGAGCACGTAATAATTTCAGGAATGCAAACAGAGTACTGTGTGGACACGACAACGCGCAGAGCATGTAGTGAAGGGTACAAAGTAACGTTAGTGAGTGATGCGCATAGTACGTTTGATACTGATGTATTACGTGCTGAAGATATTGTGAAGCATCATAACGCAGTGTTTGGAGCATTTGCGGATGTTGTTGCATTTAAAGATTTGAAAGTGGAATCGTAAGTGGCTGTCTCTAAAAGAGTGGCCGCTTTTTTTATTTGAAAACAAGTTGTCGAAGTGAGTCGATAAATCGATTTCAAATAAAAAAATGCCGGAAAAGTTCGATTTACGGTCGATATAGAGTGAGGGAATCACTTGCTACGTGTTGATTAATCCAAATACATAAAGCGACCAAATCTCGAGCAACGTACTTACTTTTACGTTTTACGAAACCCGTCTCCTGCGCGAGCTGTTGAAGGATGTTTGGAGATAGAAATCACTGTAGTTTTTCAGCGAATAAATGAAACTCATCTTGAATCGATAAAGTCATACAAAACACCATCCTTTCTGTATATTTCAAAAAAAATAGCATCTTTTTTGATTATATGGATACAAATTAATCTTAGCTTGATAGCGATGTGGTGCTATCCCTCGAAGAAAAAATTCACTATCACAATCCGTATAATTAGTATTTTGCACTTCTCTACTAAATACACATCTACAAATTAGACATTCCCCTGTTCCTATACTTTATTATGACTCCTTAGGAAGTTTTCTCTGTTTTAAATACCCAGTGTAGAAGAGCTGGTTGATAATTTGGTATCATCCACTCAAAAATTTTGCCGATAAAATGGGCGGCAATTAGTGTACCGATTCTAATTGAGCCTAATGATTGAATGAAAATTACACATATTGTACCAGCCACACAAATATTTATTAAATCGCTTGAAATTTTTGCTTTACCGAATTTCAAATTAAATTTTTCACTAATTGCATAAGTTAACGCATCGTACGGCATTAATGGGAGTTTCGCTGGTGTATAGCCCATATAAAAATAGATGAGGAGTGATTTTTTTATTATGAATAATGACAGATTATAATAATTAGAGTTATAAGAGATGTGATTTTTAGTATATTTTCTCTGTTGGTGTATATATGTTGTTTTTATTCTTTTTGGATTTCAAATGAAATTTCTTTAGCTGCTTCTAAAGCTATTTTTTTCGCTTCTGTTTTAAAATTGGCTGCTGCTAAAACGTATCCACATCGATGTCCCATTGATGAAGGTGGTTTTAAGATAGTTCCTTTTTTAGGTTTTATATAAACTTTCTCTACACCAGGATATTTAGAACTACGGTTTTTCCCAGTAACTCGAATTAGTTTTCCTTTAGATTTAACTGTTAGGTAATGAGCGTACACATATTTATAATGTTTTTTATTTAGTGAAGTTTTATTTCCTAACATTAACTGAATAGTCTCTTGCACTAAGTTGATTCCATGTCCAATTTCAATTATGTCATTCATTGCTCCACCTGATATTCTGGGATTTATCTCAATTAATTTCCAAACATCTTTTATTCTCCGGAGTTCTAGATGACACGCTCCATTTTTCATATTAAAAGCCTGAATTACAGAGTTAACTGCATTGCAAAGACTATTGTATAGTCTTTTGTCTACCTGTCCTAGTAAAGAATAACCAGTAACAATAAAGCGTTCAAAAAGTGTAATTTCTTGTTCAATTACTGCTATAATATGGACTTTTCCATCTTGAACTAAAATTTCAACTAAGTACTGAGGTCCATCTATATATTCTTCAAGTAGAATTTCTTCATTAGGTAGTTTTTTTAAAAGACTTTGTATAGATAAGATTAATTGATCTTTATTTTTTACTAATAATACATCTTTGGATCCTGTTGATTTAGGGGATTTTACAATAAGAGGGAAATTCATCTCTTTAGTTTTTTCAAGAAAAGATGATAATGATTCTGTTGGTTTGTAAATTAAATATTTGAGTGAGATTGGTAATTCTTTAAGTACATTACGAGTTAATATTTTGTTTTCCATACGATAGATAGCTTTAGTAGATACAGTATGTGAGTTTGAGCAAAATTTTTCTGATAAACGCGCAGCCACATAAACATAAGGGTCAATAAAACTAAATATCCCTTTTATGTTTTTTCCTGATTTATTTAATTTTTCAATTGTTGTAATTATATTATCATAATCATTTATATCAGTGAAAATCATCTGATGTACATCAGGGAATATAGTGCGTTCATTAATAAATTTTGTTTTTTTAGTTAATAAAACAGTAAAGAAATTAAGTTTTTCAGCTGCTTTGATTGCTTCCCTACTTGATCCAGATTTATTTGTTTCAATGAAAACGATAGTATCCATTTTATGCCACCCTAACCTTAATTATTTTATAAACCCTTAGATTTATTATTTCTATAGGTAGAATATTAAAATGAGGCTAAGCTTGTTCTGGATTTTTCGAAAAATGGTTGAATGAGGAAGAACATGAATATATATATAATGAATTTGATATTTGTTTTGAAAAACATCTTTAGAAAGAAGGGAAGAAGAACTAACATGACTATAATTGGAATGCTTCATCATCGGAAAGATCCGAATGACGTAAAGAAAGCATATACTTATGCTGCTGTAGCTAAAGCTGAAGGTGTGGAATTTTTTTATTTTACTTTAGGGAAAGTAAATATAGAAACGAAGAAGATTTTAGGTAAAACTTATGAAAATGGTAATTGGATTGAACAAGAATTTTCTTTTCCAGATGTTATTTACAATGCAAGTGTTCATGTTAGTGATAAAAATCAGCAAATCTATGATTATCTACATGAAAAAGTTCCTTTTACAAGTCATTCAATTGGAAATAAATTAAGTGTATATAACAGAATAAATAGAGCAAAAAAATTTAAGCAATATCTTATTCCTTTTTATGAATTAAATGATGTTAATAAGTTTTTTGATATGATTAATCGTTATGAAAAACTTATTATTAAACCTATTTCTGGACATCAAGGTAGTGGTATTGTTTTCATTGAAAAAAATGGGATGAATTACAGTATGAATGAGTCAGAACAAATTTCATCTATTAATAAAAAACAATTACGGAGCTTTATATCTGATAAGATTCAAGAGCAAGGTTACATAGTTCAACAGTTTATTTCATGTCAAATGAAATCTGGTCATGTTTATGATTTCCGATTGCATGTTCAAAGAAATGGGGAAGGCAGGTGGGTTGTTACTTCTATATTCCCGAGAATAGGTCCATTAGGAAGTATTGTATCAAATATGGCTAAGGGTGGTTATAGTACTTATTTAGATGTTTTTTTAAAAGCCGAGTTTGATAACGATTGGTATAATATTAAAAGGTATTTAGAACGATTTGCAGTAACTTTTTCTAACCATTTTAATTCTTTATTTAGGGATGTATTATTCGATGAGTTAGGAATTGATGTAGGGATTGATAAAGATCAAAAATTGTGGTTATTTGAGGTGAATTGGAGACCAGGGGTACCTAATATATTTAATCTTGAACTAGATGTAGCTAGAAATTTAATTCACTATGCTAGATATTTGGCTGATAAATCTAAATAAGAAAAGAAAATAGAAAAATATAATCAAACCTAGAAACCTTTATATACCAATGTTTCTACTAATCTCTCTTTCTATATCCCCTATAAGGCTTTTCTCCATGCATTCCAAAATTCGGCGGATGCTGGACTGTCGCCAAGCCGACTTACCTAATACGAGAAAAATACCGGAACCCGGTAATACACCCTTCATTGTGGGTGGGGGCACATATTTATAAAAAAATACGCTTGTCCAATCCATTATCATTCTCCAGTCATTTAATATTACAAAGGGGGGAGAATATGGAAAACAATGAAAAAATCACGTTTCGATTTGTAAAAAAAGATGGAGAAGAAATTAATTTGGGAAATCTTGCTGATAAACGAAAAATTGTCATTGTCATTAATAATCAGATTACATTTGCACCGAATACAACACAAATTGCCAGTGGAGCCGGACAAAATAGTGCAGCAGGAAGTAATGCAGCAATCGATTCATCGAATACCCGACAGCAAGGAACGGTGGGCGCTGGAGGCGAAGCTATAAATAAAGGAATTAGTGGGGACCAGATTGAGCCGCATAAAAAGAAAAAAGAAACTTCGGATGAAGAGGAAGAATTTGTAATTATCATCAATAATCAAATTAATAAAACCCGTAAGGAACAGGCTGGTGCTACTCAAGTGGCAAGTGGTGGTGGAGAAGACAGTGCAGCGGGAACCAACGCTGCCATCGAAAGTTCTAATACCAAACAGCAACATGCAGTGGGAGGCGGAACGGATAGTTCGGCAGAAAATGCAGGTGAAGAAGGTGACCAAATAGAAAAATGCGATTAAAGAAAAGGGCAGAATCTGGATCTTCGGATACAGATTCTGCCTTTTTCTTTAATTAGTTATTACAGTTAAGATGGTTTACTCTCGATAAACACTGTTTTTTACTTTTTTAGAAGGGGTAGCACACATGCCATGCTCATCAACATTAGCGTTTTATTACACCAAAAAACAAAAAAATGTACAATTCCTCTTGGAGATGTCAATTTATTCATTTTGGGGTATTTGCTTTTTTTAGCTTGATGGCGATGGAGCTCCTTCATCAAAACATTACTTCTTTTTATCTTTATCCAACACATTCTGTTCTTCAGCAAACTCTGTACCGTATGCAAATCGGCGATTAATACGAATATTATCGTTGTTATGACGAGTACGTGAATGAGAAAAGCGATGGACGATTACTTCTGATAACGTAAAGACGATGGCAGAAAGGATACTGCCCCATGCGATTTGCATGTAGTTGTCTAATAAAATATTTCCGAAAATCCAAACGCTTAAATACGTAAGTAAGAAATCCGTCATAATGGCAGCAGAATCGCCAATTCGATTTAAAATGATTTTATCAACAAACATATAAGAAACGATTGTAACAAATAGACTAAAAGAAATAATTTGGACGAACGTAGCGGGAAAAAATAAAGCTAATCCGATACTAAAAGCGATAATACATGATATAAATTTGATTACTATTACAGTAAAATCATTCAATATTTACACCTCCGATTTATACATAGTTTTGCAATAAATTCAGGAGTTCATACATTGTTACGGATTTATTTAGATAAAACTTTTTCATGTTTGAAATTTTATCTAAATATTATAAAAACAACAAAAAAATGTTATAGTAAAATGAGAGTAGATGACATTTTTAGGTAAGGGGGAATCCGGAATGTGGATTACTTCAGAAGTAGAAATTCCTGATGAGTTAATTGATCATCTTGAACAAGGGAAGTTAGTACTATTCGTTGGAGCGGGAGTGTCTATGAAAGGGAAATCAAACTTACCGAATTTCGATGATTTAGTTGATGAAATTTCGAAAGCTTTATATGTCGAAAAACGTGAGATGACAGAACCACACGATTATTATCTTGGTAAAATTGCGAAAACGAAAGATGTACACCAAGTTGCAAGAGATCTTGTTAATATAGAAAAATCAAAACCGAATCCATTACATTATGCCATTCCAAGGTTGTTCCCGTTAGATACGGATGTTCGCATTGTAACGACAAACTTTGATCAACATTTTACGTATGCAATTAAGGAAATGAATAGAGAGCTAAATATTTATTATGCACCTGCATTACCGACAGGGAGAGCGTTTAAAGGCTTAGCTTACATACATGGGAATATAGAGCAGGAGAAAGAAGCTTTAATTTTAACAGATGGTGATTTTGGAAGGGCTTACTTAACGGAAGGTTGGGCGAGGAGATTTTTAGTTGATTTATTCTCGAATTACACCGTTTTATTCGTTGGGTATAGTCATAATGACCCAGTAATGAAATATTTAGCAACAGGTTTACCACCGAGTACAAGGCGTTATGCTTTCGTCGCACAAGGTGATAATACATACCATTGGGAGCATTTGGGAATAAGGCCGATTGTGTATCCAAATAAAGCAAATAATCATCAATCACTTGTGAAAGCGGTGAAACGATGGGCGGAATTAATGGGAGATAATTATATTACGAAAAGAATGCGTATTCGTGATATTGTAACTGTTCCTCCCTCAGTAGAGCAGGAGCAATTATCCTATATAAAACAGTCAATAAAAAAAATAGAAACCGTTCGGTATTTTGTTGAATTTGCTCGTGATTATGAATGGGTGGAATGGCTTGAAGCAGAAGGTAAACTAAGAAATTTATTTCTGCTTACAGCAAAGTATGATGAAGTTGATGAATTACTTGCGGAATGGTTAGTGGAGCAATTTCTATTTAGTCATCAAAAAGAACTGTTTCAATTGATTTTTAAAAATTATTCTAAAATATCCCCGTTATTATGGCGAACAATTTGCACTTACTTAAACGAAACGAAAGAAATGATGGATCCTTTGTTGTTTGCAAGATGGACATTGCTTTTATTAGAAACGGCAGAGAAAGATAGTAGCTCAATTGAAATGATCTCATATTTATTGCAAAAATGTTCTTTCCCTGAACATAAAGAAATTGGATTGTTGTTGTTAACATTTATTTTGGACGGGAAACTTAAACTGAAGCGTGTAAGAAGATGGGGAAATGATACGCAAGAGTCGATAGAACTCGAAGAATCGAGTCGTTTGCCAGTGCCTATTTTTTCTCATGTGGAGCGAGTTTGGAAAGAGAAAATGAGACCACATATTGCGTACTATGCAAATCCGATTATGGTTATGGGATTAGAAAAGATACAACTATTATCATTAAGACAACATGCGCTAAAAAAAAGAGATAGAGAAATTTTGGTGCAGGAGTTACAACAAAATGACTTCACATTTTTAATTCAAATTGTAAAAGAGTGTCTTACATATTTATGTGAAAACAATGAGAATAAAGCAAATTATTATATTACAGAAATGATAGAAACGGAAAGTGTACTTCAAAAGCAAATTGCGATTGAAGCAATGATTAAAAATGTATTCGTTACAGCGGATGACAAACTGAAATGGTTGTTACATGCAGATGTTCTTTTAGATTTCACATGTAAACATGAGGTTTTTCAACTTTTAAAGAGTTATTATGTAGATGCTTTAAAAGAAACGAAAGAAGAAGTAGTTCAATATGTATTAGAGTACCTTGCGGAAGAGAGGGCGTTTGATGCGTGTCTCATCTTAGACTTATTATTTACATGCGATTCAAATAGTCAATGCACGATAGATGGATATAAATTAATGAAACAGAAACACCCTCATTTTTCTTCTGATCGATACAGTATTCCAAAGAAAGAGTCAAATGAACAACGTATTACATGCAATGTAACAGCGGATGGATTACTGCAGCTGAAAGACGATGAAATAGTGGAGCAAGTGTGGCAATTTTCACAAGATGGTGTTTTTGAACAACGTCATTTTTTAGAGATGCTATCAAAAGCGTGTAAATTGAATGTAGAGTGGAGTATTTCGTTTGCATACCAACTAGTAGGCGTACACGAAATAAGTAATGAAGTATGGTTTGTTTGTATTAGAGAGTGGCGAAATAATAGGAATTTGACGAATGAGCAAATTCAAAAGATGATACCGTTATTACAGAAATTTGTTAGAAACACCGCGTTTCATTGGTTAATTAGTAGTTTTCTATATGAAATTAGTAATCGATTAGAAGAGTTAGATGTAAAAAGTATACGAGTTGTAAAGCGCTTTGCTTTTTCAGTATTTCCACAAGTTATGAGAGGGGAAACAGATTTTAAGATTGGAAAACAAGAGTTTTACAATGAATCTATACAGCATCCTGTTGGAAAGATGACAGCTGTATTACTAAAACTTTTAGCATATGATCATTTATACGATCGTAATGTGTATGAATATTTATTTTTATTTGAGGAACAGGTAAGGGTTACTTCGGATAGAACGAAATATATGTTTGCTCGTTTAACAGCAGATATTACGTTTTTATATCATATTGAGAAACAATGGTGTCGAAAATATCTTTTACCGTACTTAGATTTAAAGAAAGAAAGTGAGCTTACGAAATATGCGTGGGCAGGATTATGTTATACGCAAATTAATGTACCTTTATTTACAGAGATAAAGAAATATATTAAGTATGCGGTAGAGCATATAGATGTACTTCACCCCCATACGAGAGAAGCGTTTTTAAAATGGCTTAGCTTTGTATTTATTAAATGCGTATTATATTGGGAGCAAAAAACAGATTGGTTATATCCATTTTTTATGCAAGAAAATGAAGAGAATAAAATTAAATTTATGCAGTATTTATGCTATTACGTAAAAACGTTAAGTGGCAAGGAACAACAAAAATTTTGGACAGCTTGGCTTAGTGGTTTTTTAAGGGAGCGTCCGAAAATAGGTGTAATAACAACGAGAGAACATGTCATGTTCTTACGCATTATTTTATGTATGGATGAGGTTTTAGAAAAGGGACTAAATATTATTTCGAGTAAATTTCAGGGTGTGGAAGGGCAATGTAATCAAAAAGAAATGAAACAGTTATTTATAGAGATACTTGAAAAGAACGAGAGTATGAAAGCGTATAAAGGATTGTTTGCAGATGTGTTTTTTACTTTACTTCAGACGTGCCAAGAAGCAGATTTACTTGAAAATGAAATCATACAAATAAAAGAATTATTAATCCAGTATGGAGTAGAAAAACACGTGTTAAATTTAATAGAAAATGAGATAATTCGCATCGGAATTGTAATGGGGAATTTACAAGAGGAATTATAGGGCGAAAACGGAAATTTAAAAAATAAATAAAAAGTTGTTGACAGTGTTTTGAAAAGCGTTCTATAATACGAATCATACTTATTCAATTTCAAACACATTTGAATAAACAAAGTGCAATGAAGAGATCACAGTAGTGGTTAGTCTTACTGTAACAGAGAGCTGGTGGGTGGTGTGAACCAGTACAGGGATAATCATGAATTACAGTCTTGGAGCATCTTTTTCGTAGTAAAGATAGCATTGTCTTTATGAAGAAAGAGCGGTCAATTGATCGTTAACAGTGAAGAGAGGTAGACGGAAAGTTAGTCTACAACTAGGGTGGTACCGCGATAAATATCGTCCCTACTGATTTATTCAGTAGGGACTTTTTGTATTTTGACGGTCCAACTTGAAAATATAATAAACATGCGTTGAAAGGAAAAGAAGTAGTTGTTGTTTCCCTGTAACAGAGAGCTGGTGGGTGGTGCGAACCAGTACAAAAACAAGAGCGAATTACAGTCCTGGAGCATCTTTTTCGTAGTAAAGATATGTATCTTTATGAAGGGAAAGACGGTCACATTGATCGTTAACAATGAAGAGAGGTAGACGAAATAAGTCTACAACTAGGGTGGTACCGCGATAAATATCGTCCCTACTGATTCAATCAGTAGGGCTTTTTTGTACAAAAAAGTGCCTTATTAACTAGTAGTTAGTGTCTTTATGGTAATTATTAGTTTAAAATAAGAAGAGGTATCGATTCCACTTTAAATTTGTATAATTAACCAGTTCAGAAAATAGAGAATTTTTTATTCTCTTACTATACTTTTAAAACATTAGAGGAGGATTTCCAAATGGCAAATCACGAATTAGATCAATTACGTAAACAGGTAGATGAAATTAACTTACAACTATTACACTTATTAAACAAACGCGGTGAAATCGTTCAAAAAATCGGGGAGCAAAAACAAGTACAAGGTACGAAACGTTTTGATCCAGTACGTGAGCGTGAAGTACTGGATATGATCGCAGAGCATAACGAAGGACCATTCGAAACGTCAACAGTTCAACATATTTTCAAAACGATTTTCAAAGCAAGCTTAGAATTACAAGAAGATGATAACCGTAAAGCGTTACTAGTATCACGTAAAAAGAAAAAAGAAAATACAATCGTTAATGTGAAAGGCGAATTGATTGGAAACGGAACACAAACGTTCATTATGGGACCTTGTGCGGTAGAAAGCTTAGAGCAAGTTCGCCAAGTAGGGCAAGCAATGAAAGACCAAGGTTTAAAATTAATGCGCGGTGGTGCTTTCAAACCAAGAACATCTCCATACGATTTCCAAGGTTTAGGAGTAGAAGGTTTACAAATTTTACGCCAAGTAGCAGATGAGTTCGACTTAGCGATTATTAGTGAAATTTTAAATCCGAACGATGTGGAAATGGCATTAGAATACGTTGATGTAATTCAAGTTGGCGCACGTAACATGCAAAACTTCGATTTACTACGAGCTGTAGGTAAAGTTAACAAGCCAGTATTACTAAAACGTGGGTTAGCAGCAACAATTGATGAGTTCATTAATGCAGCGGAATACATTATTGCGCAAGGTAACGACCAAATTATTTTATGTGAGCGTGGTATTCGCACATACGAAAGAGCGACACGTAACACATTAGATATTTCAGCAGTTCCGATTTTAAAGAAAGAAACACATTTACCAGTTATTGTAGACGTAACACATTCAACTGGACGTAGAGATTTATTATTACCAACAGCGAAAGCGGCACTTGCAATTGGAGCAGATGCAGTAATGGCAGAAGTACATCCAGACCCAGCAGTTGCGTTATCAGATTCTGCGCAACAAATGGATATTCCAGAATTCCATAGATTCATGGATGAGTTAAAAGGTTTCAAAAATAAATTATCTTAATTCCATATCATATATGCGCTGAAGAGGAAACAGTAGTGCTTATCTCACTGTTAAAGAGAGCTGATGGTCGGTGTGAATCAGCACAAAGGTAAGCATGAATTACAGCCTTGGAGCATCTTTCTCGCCAACTTTTGGAGGGAAAGACGGTCAAACGATCGTTAAAGAAGAAGAGAGGTAGACGATAGTTGTCTACAACTAGGGTGGTACCGCGATAAACATCGTCCCTACTGAGCGCTCAGTAGGGACTTTTTTGTACAAAAAAATAGTAGAGGGGCAAGAGAAATGAGATACATTACAGCTGGAGAATCACATGGTCCGCAGTTAACAGTTATTTTAGAAGGTGTACCGGCAGGTTTAACATTAACAGCGGAACATATTAATAAAGAATTATTAAGAAGACAAAAAGGACATGGGCGCGGAAGACGCATGCAAATTGAAACAGATACGGTTGAAATTGTAAGTGGTGTTCGTCACGGGATGACACTTGGCTCACCGATTACGTTAATCGTAAAAAATGATGATTTCAAACATTGGACGAAAGTAATGGGTGCAGACCCGATTTCAGAGCAAGAAAGTAAAGAAATGAAACGCACAATTACAAAACCACGTCCAGGACATGCAGATTTAAACGGAGCTATTAAATACGGTCATCGTGACATAAGAAACGTATTAGAGCGCTCATCTGCAAGAGAAACGACAGTTCGTGTAGCTGCTGGTGCAGTTGCGAAACAAATTTTGAAAGAATTAGATGTAGAAATCGCAGGACATGTTCTTGAAATTGGTGGAGTAAAAGCGAAGCCTATTACTCACTTGCCGATAGAAGAAATTCAAACGATAACTGAAAATTCACCTGTTCGATGTTTAGATAAAGAAGTAGAACAAGAGATGATGGATGCGATCGATAATGCGAAAAGTAGTGGAGATTCAATCGGTGGTATTGTCGAAGTCATTGCAGAAGGTATGCCAATTGGTGTTGGTAGCTACGTTCATTACGACCGCAAATTAGATGCAAAACTTGCCGGTGCTATTATGAGCGTGAATGCGTTTAAAGGTGCTGAGATCGGAATTGGTTTTGAAGCGGCAAGACAGCCGGGAAGTAAAGTGCACGATGAAATTATGTGGGATGAAGAAAATGGATACACAAGAAAAACAAATAACGCCGGCGGTTTAGAAGGCGGTATGACAACAGGAATGCCAATTGTCGTAAGAGGCGTAATGAAGCCAATTCCTACATTATATAAACCGTTAGCAAGCGTTGATATTGATACGAAAGAAGCATTCCAAGCGAGTATTGAAAGATCTGATAGTTGCGCAGTGCCGGCAGCAGGTGTTGTCGCTGAATCTGTTGTAGCATGGGAACTTGCAGATGCACTAGTCGAACAATTCGGAAAAGATCGCATGGAACTATTAAAGCAAAATATTACGCAACATAACAAATACGCAAAAGAATTTTAATAAAAGGGTGGGTTTAACGTGCAAGTAAAAGATCAACTATCATCATTACAACCATATAAACCAGGTAAATCACCAGAACAAATGAAAGAAGTGTACGGAGATCATTCATTTGTGAAATTAGCATCGAATGAAAATCCATTCGGTTGTTCACCACGTGTTTTAGAAGAATTGCAAAAGTCGTGGTTGGAACATGCTTTATATCCTGACGGAGGTGCTACAACGCTCCGTCAAACAATCGCAGAGAAATTACATGTTCAAATGGAACAAATACTTTGCGGTAGTGGTTTGGATGAAGTCATTCAAATAATAAGTCGCGCCGTGTTGCGAGCTGGAGATAACATTGTAACGGCTGGCGCAACATTCCCACAGTACCGTCATCATGCAGTTATTGAAGGCTGTGAAGTGAAAGAAGTTGCTTTAAATAACGGTGTATACGACTTAGATGAAATTTCGTCAGCAGTTGATAACAATACGAAAATCGTTTGGCTTTGTAATCCGAACAACCCCACAGGCACATATGTGAATGAGCAAAAATTGACTCAGTTCATTGAAAGCATTAGTGAAAATACGTTAATTGTCATTGATGAAGCGTACTATGAATACGTAACAGCAAAAGATTTCCCTGAGACATTACCGCTTTTAGAAAAACATAACAACATTCTTGTACTTAGAACGTTTTCTAAAGCGTACGGATTAGCCTCTTTCCGCATTGGTTATGCGATTGGACAGGAAGAGTTAATCGAGAAATTAAATGTCGTACGTTTGCCATTTAACGTATCTTCATTAGCGCAAAAAGCAGCAACGGTTGCATTTAACGATGAAGCATTTATTAAAGAAATTGTACGTGTTAATACAGAGGGAATACAACAATATGAAAGTTTTTGTAAGGAAAACGAAATTCCATTTTATCCGTCGCAAACAAATTTCATTTTCTTGACGGTAGATAATGGTGGAGAGATTTATGAAGCTTGTGCACACGCAGGGTTTATTATTCGTCCGTTCCCGAATGGTGTCCGTATTACAGTCGGCACAAGGGAGCAAAATGAAGGAGTGATTTCAGTGTTAAAACAACACTTTGAAAATAAAAAAAGTAAGTCTCGAGATGAGGCAGATGTGTAAAAAGGTAGTATTAATTGGAACAGGTTTAATAGGAGGTTCTCTCGCATTAGCAATTAAGAAAGAACACGAAGTAACGATAACAGGTTACGATATATTTAAAGAGCAAGTAGAGCGTGCCAAAGAATTACACGTAGTAGATGAAGTAGCAGTTGATTTACAGCGTGCATGTGAAGAGGCACATTTAATTGTTTTTGCTTCTCCAGTTGAAGAAACGAAGAAGCTATTACACAAACTTGCGTCATTTCGTTTACGAGAAGATGTTATAGTGACTGATGTTGGTAGTACAAAAGGGTCTATTATGAACGAAGCGGAAGCTTTATTTTCAAAGGAAGTTTCTTTCATTGGTGGACATCCGATGGCGGGTTCTCATAAAACGGGAGTTGAAAGTGCAAAGGCACATTTATTTGAAAATGCATTTTATATTTTAACACCGATGAACCATGTGCCAAATGAACAAGTGGAAGAACTAAAAGGTTGGTTAAAAGGAACAGGATCACATTTTCTTGTTTTAAATACGGAAGAACACGATTATGTAACAGGAATTGTTAGTCATTTTCCGCATCTTATCGCAGCAGGTTTAGTAAAGCAAGTTGAGAAACATGCAGGAGATAATCCACTCATTCATCAACTAGCTGCTGGCGGATTTAAAGACATTACACGCATTGCATCTAGTAGCCCGAAAATGTGGAGTGATATTGTAAAGCAAAATCGCGGGCATTTATTGGAACTATTAGAAGAATGGATCTCAGAAATGGAAGAGTTATATAAGACTGTTTCTAAAGGAGATGCAGGTGAAATACAAAACTATTTCGCTGACGCAAAAGAATACCGTGATTCTTTACCAGTGCGAAAAAGAGGTGCAATTCCTGCCTATTATGACTTATACGTCGATGTTTTAGATAAAGTAGGGGCCTTAGCTCATATTACGAGTATTTTAGCAGAAGAGGAAATTAGCATTACAAACTTGCAAATTTTAGAAGCACGCGAAGGATTGCTCGGGGTACTTAGAATTAGCTTCCAAAGAGAAGAAGATCGTATGAAGGCAAAGCTGGCGCTAGGAAAAGAAGAATACCAAACGTATGAAACAATTTAAAAAGAGGGTGATAACGTGAAAGAAACTACAATACAAACAGTAACTAACGGATTGAATGGAGCAATTACAATACCTGGTGATAAATCCATTTCGCACCGTGCTGTCATGTTCGGTGCGATTGCAGAAGGAAAAACAACAATTAAAGGGTTCCTACCTGGTGCAGATTGTTTAAGTACAATTTCTTGTTTTAAAGAAATGGGAGTAGACATTACGCAAAATGGTGATGAAGTCACTGTAGTTGGGAAAGGATTAGAAGGTTTACAAGAGCCGAAAACTGTATTAGATGTTGGTAATTCTGGTACAACAATTCGATTAATGTCAGGTATATTAGCAAACACACCATTTTTCTCTTGCGTACAAGGTGATGCGTCTATCGCAAAAAGACCGATGAAGCGTGTCACAAACCCGTTAAAACAAATGGGCGCAAACATTGATGGTCGAGAAGAAGGAACATTTACACCGCTCACAATACGTGGCGGAGATTTAAAAGCAATTGAATATATTTCTCCTGTTGCAAGTGCACAAGTAAAGTCAGCTATTTTACTTGCAGGTCTTCGTGCAGAAGGTGTAACAGCTGTTACAGAACCACATATTTCACGCGACCATACGGAAAGAATGCTTGAAGCATTTGGTGTTAACGTAACTCGCGAAGGGAAAACAGTGAAGCTGTCAGGTGGACAAAAATTAACAGCAACAGACATTCAAGTGCCAGGTGACGTATCATCAGCAGCATTTTTCTTAGTAGCAGGTGCAATCATCCCAAATAGTAAACTAGTATTACAAAATGTAGGAATGAATCCAACTCGTACAGGTATTATAGATGTTTTAGAGAAAATGGGTGCTACGTTCACTGTAGAGCCAATTCATGAAGGTGCATCAGAACCAGCTGCAAACATTACAATTGAAACATCTTCATTAAAAGGGATTGAAATTGGTGGAGATATTATCCCAAGATTAATCGATGAAATTCCTGTTATCGCTTTAGCGGCAACACAAGCAGAAGGTATTACAGTTATTAAAGATGCACACGAGTTAAAAGTAAAAGAAACAAACCGTATTGATACAGTCGTTGCGGAGTTAACGAAACTAGGAGCTCGCATAGAAGCAACTGATGACGGCATGATTATATACGGAAAATCAGCTCTAAAAGGCAATACAGTAAATAGTTATGGTGATCACCGCATTGGAATGATGCTTGCGATTGCCGGCTGCATTGCTGAAGGAGAAACAACAATTGAAGATGCAGAAGCAGTTGGAGTATCATACCCTACATTCTTCGAAGAACTTCAAAAGTTAGCGAAATAATAGGATGAAAAGCAGATATACAGTATAAATATACATTAAGCTCGTAAGGACATTATAAGCAAGCTACTTATAATGTTAAAAATGAACTATTTAACAACAATAGTACTTTTGAGACAAGGTTTTTCCCTTAACGTTGAAAAGAAGCCGAACAAGAAGAGCGGTACCTATTGATTTTAATCGTTTTCATTTAATTAATAAACTGGACAATTGATAAAACATTTCAACTTAGAAAGGAAAAAATATTTATGATAGTAGAAATCGTAAATAATCAACAACAATTAGAAGATGCTTACGCTATTCGACAAAAGGTTTTTATAGAAGAACAACAAGTCGATGTAGAAGAAGAAATCGATGAACATGACAAAACCGCTACTCATTTTGTGTTATACGATAATAGCAAGCCAATTGGAGCTGGACGTTTTCGTATTGTAGATGGCGTTGGTAAAATTGAACGAATTTGTGTAGTGGCAACTGATCGCAAAGCAGGTTCTGGAAAATTAATTATGAATGAAATTGAGAAGTTTGCACAAAATCAGGGCATTTCTAAAGTGAAATTGAATGCCCAAAAACATGCAATTGGTTTCTATGAAAACTTAGGGTATGAAAGTATTTCTGAAGAATTTATAGATGCGGGTATTCCTCATCGCACAATGATTAAGAATCTGTAAATAGAACGATAATGCGGGGGATTAATTTTCTATAACTTTACAACGAGAAAAATCACCCTAATATTATTTAAAGTGGTAAATGTGCCTTTGTAAGTCATATTAACTAACTAAAGCTTAATTTCTCCCTTACTATACCGAGAAATTAAGCTTTTTTATTATGGGATTTACTTGACGTTGTAAATCCGTATTTTCCTACCAATCTTATCTGGGATTCAAAACGTTGATATATTTCTAATCATCAACCCGAAACATTCAAAATGATAGTACAATACATATAGGGAATGGGGGAGAAAAAGATGAACGTCATACAATTAAAAGAAGATAAATTCAGAGAAGCATTATGTTTATCAGAATACGCTTTTCAATATAAAGCAGATGAGGAACGAGTGCAGCAACAAATGACTCGAATGAAAGAAAGTCATGAAATATACGGCATTATGGAAGGGGAAGACTTAGCAGCAAAATTGCATCTTATTCCGTTTCATATTTACATAGGCACAGAAAAATTTAAAATGGGAGGCGTTGCAGGGGTAGCGACGTATCCGGAATATAGAAGAAGTGGGTATGTAAAAGAGTTACTTCAGCATTCACTGCAAACGATGAAAAAAGCTGGTTATACAGTATCGATGTTACATCCATTTGCTGTTTCATTTTACCGCAAATACGGCTGGGAGCTTTGTGCAAATCGCCTTGTATGTCATATGGAGAAGAGCGATTTGATTATGAAAAAACAAGTAAATGGTATTGTGAAACGTTTTAATAAAGAAAACCATCCAGAAGAAGTAGAGAAAATTTATGAAACATTTGCAGAACGCTTTTCAGGTATGCTAGTTCGCAGTGAAAAATGGTGGTTACAAGCGGTCTATCATGATTTAACATTAGCGATTTACTATGATGAAAATAAAACGGCAGCTGGTTACGTGTTATATAAAATAGAAAATTATAAAATGACAGTAGAAGAATTTGTTCCACTGCATAATGAAGCGAGAAATGGCCTATGGAACTTTATTTGCCAGCATGATTCTATGATTAAAGAAGTTGAAATGATATTAAGTGAGAAAGAACCGTTGTTATATACATTGCAAGAGCCACGCGTGAAGGCAGAAATAAAACCATATTTTATGGGAAGAATTGTAGATGTGGAGCAGTTCTTAAAACAATATGAGTTGAACTGGAACGATGCGCAGCAAGAATTGATTTTACACGTTACAGATTCATTTGCTCCGTGGAATAACGTAACGGTGAGACTTGCAAATCAGGAAATAACAATTATGAAAGAAGAAACAATAGATAAAGGAATTAAGCTGGACATTAATGCGCTATCTACAATAATGTTTGGCTATAAACGTCCGTTAGAGCTAAGTAAGCTTGAATTAATTAGTGGAAGCGAAGAGGAGATACGAACATTTGAGAATGTAGTCCCGGTGCGTGAAGCGTTTATTTATGATTTCTTTTAATTGTATATTTGAAAGTGAACTGTACCAAATAAAGTTTTGGTACAGTTCACTCTTATTTTGTTGTTTTTTGTCGTTAAGTCGATATATCTTGAAAATCGCTGATAAAATTTGAGTTGCGCTGATATATTCTGAAAATCGCCGATAAAATTCGAGTTGCGCTGATATATCTTGAAAATCGCCGATATAATTTCACTCACAGATATGGGATTAAAAAACGTAACTGTGTAGCACACTTGACTTTTAATCCATGTAATTTATAATTAAAAACGGAATGAATTTTCATTCCTGAAAATTGAGGTGGGAAAAGTGGCTAAAAACAAACAAGAGGATATTTTTGATGCTGCGATACAACTTTTCGCAGAGCGTGGTTACGATGGTACGACAATTCCGATGATCGCTGAAAAAGCAAAAGTCGGCGCTGGTACTATTTATCGCTATTTTGAAAATAAAGAGGCACTCGTTAACTCATTATTTTCAAAAAGCATGTTGCAATTATCTGAAATACTAAAAACTGATTTTCCTGTTGAAGCAAATATTCGTGAACAGTTTAGTCATATTTATAACCGTTTATTTGAATTTGCGAGAAACAATGTGGATGCTTTTCTTTTTACAAATTCTCACTGTGATAGTTATTTTCTTGATGAACAGAGTAACAAAATATTTGACGATTTTATAGGCTTCTTTATGAATATTATAGAAGATGGAATCGCAAAAGGTTTTCTTCGTCCATTGCCTCCAGTTGCTTTAATTATTATTGTATATCAACCGTTAGAAAAATTAACTAAAGTAATGGCAACAGGGCAATTAGAATACTCAAAAGAATTAGTAAAAGAATTGGAAGAGAGCTCTTGGAATGCTATTAGAATCATTTGATTCTATAGCTCTATATGGACAGGAATGAACATTCATTCCTAAACAAATATAAAAAACGATTACAGGAGATGATATATCTGTACGGTTAAAGGAATGAATATTCATTCCTTAGGTAGTGGTTTAATAGAATTGAAAAAAATTAATAGGATAATAGGAATGAACGTTCATTCCGAAATGATAGTTTTAAAAGAGTGGGAATGAATATTCATTCCGTACTTAACGTGAAACGCTAAAAACGGGAGATGATTCAAATGAGCAAGCTAAAAAGTTGGAGAAGTTTATCTTTTCTATTATGGATAGTTATTACTATTACAATGATCGTAACGATGCCTAATATGGATAAATTAGTGAAAGAAAAAGGGCACATTACGATTCCTAAAACAGAACAAAGTAGTATTGCTGACAAAATGATAAAAGAAATGGATAAAGACGGGACTGAAAAATACGAAATTATAGCCGTTTTTAATAGTGGAAATAAAGCTGCTTTAACTACTGAGCAAAAAGAGGAAATAACAAAAACAATCAACGCCCTGCAAAATGAAAAAGAGCAATTAGGAATAAAGGAAGTTGTTTCACATTTAGATAATAAAGACTTGGAGAAACAATTAGTTTCTAAAGATAATACGACTATTTTAACGCAAATATCAATAGATAAAAAGCATGGTGAAATATCAAAAGTTGCAAATAATCTTCATAAAAAAGTACAAACGAAAGGGGTAAAAACGTACTTAACAGGAAGTGACTTAATAGCGGGTGATTTTCTTAAATCTTCTCAAGAGGGAGTGAAAAAGACTGAAGTTATTTCAATCATTTTCATTCTTGTAGTATTAATCCTCGTATTCCGTTCACCAGTTGTTCCGATTGTTTCTCTTCTTACAGTCGGTGTGTCGTATTTAGTTTCAATGGGGATTATTGCTCATCTTGTAGATCAATTTAATTTCCCATTTTCAAACTTTACGCAAGTGTTTGTAGTCGTCGTCCTGTTTGGAGTAGGAACAGATTATAACATTTTATTATTTACGAGATTTAAAGAAGAATTAAGTAAACAAGAAAATGCATTTTTGGCCACGAAAGAAACATTTAAATCGGCAGGTAAAACCGTATTATATAGCGGTATAGCGGTACTAATTGGTTTTGCATCACTTGCGTTAGCGAGTTTTAAATTATATCAATCTACTTCAGCGGTAGCAATTGGTGTTTTAGTATTACTACTCGTATTAACGACTTTAAATCCATTTTTTATGGTGCTTTTAGGAAAAGGAATGTTTTATCCAGTTAAAACATTTAAAGGTCATGAGGATAGTCGCTTATGGGGATTCTTTGCGAAAAACTCAGTAGCAAGACCATTTGTTGCTTTAATCATCGTATTCGTGATATCGATTCCTTTCGTATTAAAATACTCTAACATACTTAATTACAATGATTTATTTGAAGTAGATAATAAGTATGAATCAAAGATGGGGATTAACGTCATAGAAGATCATTTTCCTCCTGGTTTTTCTTCACCAAGTACGTTAGTCATTCAATCGAATAACAAGTTAGATGAGGCGACCTCCCTACAAACTTTAGATGAACTAACTGATAAAATTTCGAAAGTTAAAGGAGTTTCAGAGGTATATTCACCGACGCGTCCAACCGGTGATAAGATAAAAGAATTATATATAAATAAACAAGCCGGAGAACTGAATACAGGATTAGGAGATGCCAATGGTGGCATAAAAGAAATCAATGATGGATTAACGGATGCGAAAGATAAAATGAGTAGTAATGATTCAAATAGTCTCGCAAATGTTCAAAAGTTAATTGATGGAACGAACGAGGCGAAAAACGGTGTATCAGCATTAGGGACTGCTTTAAATCAATTATCGAATGGCATAAACGACGGTGCCAAAGGAGCGCAGCAAATCGAGAGTGGTTTAGCTTCAGTAAACGAAAATATAAGTGTATTATCAAATGCAACTTCACAGCTTCATGCTGGTTATGCACAGTTAGAAAAAGGTTTAAGTTCTTACGATCAATATTTCGGAAGTATTTCTCAAGCGATTGATGGCGCGAAAAAAGGTTATGAACAAATTGAAATGTTAATGACCAATTTCATTCAAACGAAACCAGAATTAGCAAATGATCCGAACATACAGCAAACGTTAGGAATTGCTAAGGAGGCTCAAAAACAATTAAATATACTTTCAAAAGAATTAAATCAATTAGCAACGCAGCATAAGGTGGCAATGGATTCATTTAAAGAAGCGAATCAATCGTTATTGAAAGTCGATAATGGTTTAAAAGAAATGAATAATGGTGTTAACGAGTTACAAAAAGGAACTACTGGACTGAAAAACGGATTAAACGAAGGGGCTACAGGTTCAAAACAAATTGCGAACAAATCAGCTGAGTTACAATCCGGATTAACGAAAATAAATGATGGGCAAGGACAGTTATTAACTGGACTGAAAGACCTGCAAGAACAGATGGGGCAATTACAATCAGGCTTATCTAAAAGTACAGAAGGGCTTGGAAAAGTAAGTAACGGCCTAGGGGATGCTCAGAAATATTTAGGCGAACTTAATGAATCAAAAAGCTCTGAGAAATTTTATATCCCAAAAGAAGTGCTAGGGGGAGAAGATTTCCAAAAAGCATTGAACACGTACATGTCACAGGATAGAAAGATTGCTAAAATGACCATCATTTTAGATGTAAATCCGTATTCAAAAGAAGCGATGCCAATCATTCAAGAAATTAATAAAACGATAGACGGTACGTTAAATGGTACAGAATTAAAATCAGCAAAAAAAGCGATCGGTGGGACAACAGCTAGAAACGTTGATTTAAAAGAAGTAACCGGGCAGGATTTCTTACGTACTGCTACAATAATGTTAATTGGAATTGCGATTGTATTAATCGTTATTACTCGTTCATTCTTAAATTCAATCTTTATTATTGGATCATTAATATTAGCGTACTTTGCATCACTTGGTATTAGTGAACAAATTAGTGCACACTTATTAAACGTAGGGTCATTAAGCTGGAATGTTCCATTCTTTAGCTTTATTATGATTGTCGCTTTAGGAGTGGATTATAGTATTTTTGTAATGATGCGATACAATGAGCTAGAAGGGGATTCAGTAACGAAAATCGTAAATGCATCTCGTCACATAGGAGGAGTCGTATTATCAGCGGCACTTATTTTAGGCGGAACATTTGCAGCATTAATCCCTTCAGGAGTATTGACACTTATACAAGTAGCATCAGTTGTTGGTATTGCACTTTTACTATTAGCTTTAATCGTGATGCCAATATTGTTACCTGCTTTAATAGGGTTAACGAGTAAAATGAAGAATTACACAAAGAAATTAAGTAATAGAAAATAAAGAATCCCCCCTTTAAAGGGGGATTCTTTATTTAATAAACTTGTCCATCACATCTTTATATTTTGCAAATTATTCGTCTTTTATATTGCCATTCATCTGTAAAAGGAAGTTACCTTTTGTGTATGTATGAGAGAATAACATAGGAGATGAGTTTCCAAATTCATCGTAATATTTCTTAACTTTCTCTTAGTCGTCTTTCTTTGTAATTTCGAATAATCTACTGCCTTCATTTTCACCGAGCGCAGGTACGATAATACGTTTTCCTTCTTTTCGAAGATTACCAAATTCTTTTTCTGAAAGTCCAGTTGGATTTTCTGCTTGTAGACCAGCACTTTTAAATTCAGAGATAATTGAACCTACTGTTACTTTCGTTTCTTTTTTTCTTATTTTGATTCAGTAGGTGTTTTTTGCATTGTTATTACCATCGCAAGCAGTTAAAGAAGCTAAAGATATACATAACGCACCAATTATTAATGTTTTCTTCAAAAAATCCTCCTTAAAGTTTATTTTATTTCTGTACAATCTTGTTTCGTTAAAAAATAAGGATTTTATTCATGGATGAAAGGAGATGAATAGCAATCAACCGTTGCTATTCATCCATCTTCTACTATATAATAGCTATAGTCTACAATAAGTGAATCGTAATTTGCGGTTTTTAAGACAATCGGTGAGAAAACGCTGAAATAAGCGGTATTAGTAGGAGGACACAAATGATTACAGTAAGTAACGTTAGTTTGCGTTTTGCGGATCGCAAATTATTTGAAGATGTTAACATAAAATTCACGCCAGGTAATTGCTACGGTTTAATTGGAGCGAACGGTGCTGGTAAATCAACATTTCTAAAGATTTTATCTGGAGAAATCGAACAATCAACAGGTGACATACATATTACGCCAGGTGAGCGTCTAGCAGTATTAAAACAGAATCACTTCGAATATGAAGAGTTCCCAGTATTAGAAACAGTAATTATGGGTCACACGCAACTTTACAAAGTAATGCAAGAGAAAAATGCCATTTACATGAAAGAAGACTTTAGTGATGAAGATGGTATGCGTGCTGCTGAACTTGAAGGTGAGTTCGCTGAGCTTAACGGTTGGGAAGCTGAGTCAGAAGCTGCAATTTTACTAAAAGGACTTGGTATTGGTGAAGATCTTCATGATAAGAAACTGTCAGAATTAACTGGGGCAGAGAAAGTAAAAGTATTACTTGCTCAAGCTTTATTCGGTAAACCTGACATTCTATTACTAGATGAGCCTACCAACCACTTGGACTTAAAAGCGATTCAATGGTTAGAAAATTTCTTAATGAACTTTGAAAATACAGTAATAGTTGTATCCCATGACCGTCACTTCTTAAATAAAGTTTGTACGCACATGGCTGATCTTGATTTCGGTAAAATTCAACTTTATGTTGGTAACTATGACTTCTGGTATGAGTCAAGCCAATTAGCTTTAAAATTAACACAAGATGCTAATAAGAAAAAAGAAGAGAAAGTAAAAGAGTTACAAAACTTCATTGCACGCTTTAGCTCAAACGCATCTAAAGCGAAACAAGCAACTTCTCGTAAAAAATTATTAGATAAAATTACATTAGATGATATTAGACCATCATCACGTCGTTATCCATTCGTTGGCTTCACACCTGAGCGTGAAATAGGAAATGACTTATTAACTGTTGAAGGTCTTTCTAAAACAATTGATGGCGAAAAAGTGTTAGATAATGTGTACTTCACTTTAAATAAAGGTGATAAAGTTGCATTTATTGGTCGTAACGATATTGCGATGACAACATTATTTAAAATCCTTATGGGTGAAATGGAGCCAGATAGCGGTTCATTCAAATGGGGCGTTACAACATCTCAATCGTACTTCCCAAGAGATAACTCTAAATACTTTGAGAACAGTGACTTCAACTTAGTTGATTGGTTACGCCAATTCTCTCCACAAGATGAGTCAGAAAGCTTCTTACGTGGTTTCTTAGGCCGTATGTTATTCTCAGGTGAAGAAGTTAAGAAGAACGTTTCTGTATTATCTGGAGGCGAAAAAGTTCGTTGTATGCTATCTAAAATGATGTTAAGTGGTGCGAACGTAATCACACTTGACGATCCAACGAACCATTTAGACCTTGAGTCTATCACTGCATTAAACAACGGTTTAATTGCATTCAAAGGTACAATGTTATTCACATCTCATGACCATCAGTTCGTACAAACAATTGCAAACCGCATTATCGAAGTAACACCAAACGGTGTAATCGATAAAGAGGCTACTTACGATGAGTACTTAGAAAATGAAGAACTTCAAAAACAAGTAGATGCAATGTATAAAGGTCAATAATAAATAGTTAAAACCCTCGCTTTCTTTATGAGAGCGGGGGTTTTGTTGAAAAGAAATACAATCTTCGCATTTAAATAAAGCGGGCTAAAATGAATAATTATTCAAAAATAACATTTACGATGGTAAGGGATTTTGATGTTGCACCAGAAGAAGTTTTTGAAGTATGGATAAACCCTGATATGATCAAGAAATGGTTTTTTACGTTGGAAGGGACGAATAAAATAACAAGAAATACTCCCGGGGTAGGCGGAAGCTGGGAAATTGTCGACCATCGTAATGGAAAAGACTATCGAGCAATTGGGGAATATTTTGAAATGAATGTCCTGAAAAATTAGCATTTACATTTAAAATGCCACAGTTTAGTGAATTAGAAGATACAATTGTAGTTGAAATAATGGAGAAACAACAAGGATCTGAAATGACATTTTCACAAAATATTATCGTTCCGCATGAGGAGAATTGGGCAAAATCCGATGTTGAAAAAGCACTTAAAGACTATCATGATGGTTCTGAGCATGGGTGGAATTTAATGTTTATGGGGCTAAAGGAATTAGTTGAAACTGGAGAAATTAGTTATAAAGGATAAGTTTGTAGAAAAAGTGTAGTTTGAGCAAATATTTCAAACTACACTTTTTTTTATGTGAAATATGTACCAAAATTGGAGATAGATTAGTTTGCAAATGAGGAAATAAAGGATTATAGTTTGTGGAGTCAGAATTAGTAGATGAGCCCCTGGAAGAAAAAAGGAAATGTTACAAATTTATTATGTTAAATAGAAACCAAGGTCAAAATGTTTAAAAAGAAATAGTTGAATAAATAAAAGTTACAAATTATAATTACTAATATTCTTCATATAGTTAAACAAATAAAATCTATTTGAAGAAGAAAAATTGAATAGAGAGACAGACTTATACAAAATAAGCCTTGGATGATCAAAAGAGGTGGAGAGATGCAACAATTTTTATTAAAGAGTAAACGAGTATTAAGTAATCATTTTGGATTTTTCGTATTTGCCGTTATTTTACTTTGGTTAAAAACATATGCAGCATATGTGACAGAATTTAATTTGGGGATATCGAACACAATCCAAAAATTCTTACTGTTTTTCAACCCGTTAAGCTCAGCAGTTCTATTTTTAGGTCTAGCATTATTTGCAAAAGGGAAACGAGCTTACATTTGGTTAATTGTTATTAATTTGTTAATGTCTATACTTTTATACGCAAACGTAGTATATTATCGCTTTTTCAGCGACTTTATTACGTTCCCGACATTAACACAATCGAATAACTTTGGAGATTTAGGTGGTAGTATTTTTGCATTGCTACACGTATATGATCCACTATATTTCTTAGATACGATCATTCTAATTGTTTTAGTCGCAACGAAATTTGTAAATCCTAAACCAATCCGTGTTGCGAAGCATAAATTATCGCTAGTATTTGTAGCGGGTATTTTATTCTTTAGCGTTAACTTAGGTCTTGCAGAATCTGATCGTCCTGAATTATTAACTAGAACCTTCGATCGTAATTATATTGTGAAATATTTAGGCGCGTACAACTTTACGATTTATGATGGTATTCAAAGTGCGAAAGCATCAACAGAACGAGCATTAGCTGATGGGGATAATATGACAGAAGTTAGAAACTATCTTTCATCAACGTATGCAAGTCCAAATCCTGAGTATTTTGGTAAAGGAAAAGGAATGAACGTAATTTATATTCATTTAGAGTCATTCCAAAACTTTTTACTAAACTATAAGCTAAATGGCCAAGAGGTTACACCATTCTTAAATTCATTTACAAAAGATGCGAATACGTTATACTTTGATAACTTCTTCCATCAAACAGGACAAGGTAAAACGTCTGATGCGGAGTTCATGTTAGAGAACTCAATGTTTGGATTACCGCAAGGATCTGTTTTTACAAATAAAGCTCATAACACATATCAATCAGCACCAGCTATTTTAGGTCAGCAAGGATACACATCAGCAGTGTTCCATGGTAACTACAAAACGTTCTGGAACCGTGATGAAATTTATAAATCATTTGGTTTTAATAATTTCTTTGATGCGTCATACTATGATA
This sequence comes from Bacillus proteolyticus, assembly GCF_001884065.1. Classification (GTDB taxonomy): domain Bacteria; phylum Bacillota; class Bacilli; order Bacillales; family Bacillaceae_G; genus Bacillus_A; species Bacillus_A proteolyticus. The sequence continues at coordinate 20,029 of NZ_MACH01000093.1, read as the reverse complement.
TGAACGAAAAAGATGTAGTAAACTATGGCTTAAAAGATAAACCATTCTTTAACGAATCAATTCCGTTATTACAAACGTTGAAACAACCGTTCTATACGAAGTTCATTACGTTATCGAACCATTTCCCTTATCCGATTGATAAAGCGGAAGCAACGATTGAACCAGCTAAAACAGGTGATTCATCAGTAGATACGTACTTCCAAACAGCACGCTATTTAGATGAGTCTGTGAAAGGATTCATGGATTACTTGAAACAATCTGGTTTATACGATAACTCAATTATCGTTATGTACGGTGACCATTACGGTATTTCAGATAATCATAGCGCAGCAATGTCTCAAATAATGGGTAAAGAAATGAACTCATTTGAAAATGCTCAATTACAACGTGTACCTTTAATCATTCGCGTACCAGGAATGGAAGGCGGCGTACAACATCAATACGGTGGAGAAATTGACGTTCTACCAACGTTATTACACTTACTAGGTACAGATACAAAAAATTATGTCCAATTCGGATCAGATTTATTATCACCAGAGCATAAACAAGTCGTTCCGTTCCGTAACGGTAACTACGTAAGTCCAACAGTTACTGCACTTAACGGCAAATACTATGATACGGCTACTGGAAAACCTGTAGAAATAACAGATGAAATAAAACAAAATGAACAAATGGTTCAAAAATCACTAAAATACTCCGACCAAGTTGTTAACGGTGACTTATTACGATTCTACACACCAGAAGGCTTTACTCCAGTAGATCGTTCTAAGTACAACTATAACCATCATGATAAAAATAAAACGAAGGTGAAGACGACTGAAGACGGGGAAACGAAATAAATAATAAAAAATCCTACTCGTATTCCATACGGGTAGGATTTTTTGTTTTAAGAGTTACTTTCGGATTTTTGGAGTGCTACTTTTTTAGGCATAAAACATGCAATAATCAAAGCTACAAAAGATAAGACTAACATAAATACGTAGGCATCACTTGAGCTGAAGATAGAAGATAATTTTGTTACTTGCATAGCTGATATGTTCCCGTTATTACTAGATAACTGTAAAGTATGTGAAGTTGACTGAATCGTATACACTGTGATGATAACTGCTGTTCCAATAGCACCTGCTAATTGGCGAATCGTATTATTTACTGCGGAACCATGTGAACCCAGTTCTCTTGGTAAAGCGTTTAAACCTGCTGTATTTAAAGGCATAGAAATGAAGCTTAACCCAATTCGTAGAATAATGGTACGAACCATTAAATACATATAAGTTGTGGATTCGGTCAAATCAATTACACCCCACATCGAAATAATGATACATGTTAAACCTATAATAAAGAGTGGTTTTGCACCGTATTTATCAAACATTTTCCCGGTGATAGGTGATAAGAAGGCATTAATGACAGCTCCGGGTAATAGAAGTAGACCGGATTCGAATGCAGTAAAACCTCGTCCATTTTGTAAGTAAATCGGTAATAGAATTAAATCCGCATACATAATCATCGTAATTAGTATATTAATGATTGAAGTAAGAGTGAAAATTTTATATTTAAATACGGATAAGTTTAGTAGTGGATCGCTAGACTTTATTTGACGTAAACAGAATAGAGTTGTAACGATTATTCCGATGATAATTGTAGTAATAACAACTGGATGATCCCATCCTTTGCTTCCTGCACTACTAAATCCAAAGATAATACAACCAAAGCCAATCGTTGATAAAATGACACTTACGATATCTAATTTTGCTTTTGTTGTTTCAGCAACATTCATTAAATATTTTAGAGCAAGAATAATAACGATTAATACAAATGGAGCTAATCCAATAAATAACCATCTCCATGAAACATATTCAATGATAAATCCAGATAATGTTGGAGCGATGGCTGGCGCAAAAATGATGGCAAATCCGATGGTCCCCATAATACTCCCACGCTTTTCACTAGGGTATAAATATAAAATAACAGTCATCATTAGCGGCATAATAATTCCTGCTCCAACTGCTTGAATCATTCTTCCTGTTAACAGAATGCCAAAATTCACGGCACATGCACAGAGAACCGTCCCAATAAACAAAGAGAGCATCGAGCTAATAAATAGCTGCCGTGTTGTAAATCGTTTCATTAAAAACGCAGTAATTGGCACGAGAACACCATTTATGAGCATAAAGCCTGTTGATAGCCATTGCACTGTTGCAGCCGTAACACCAAATACTTCCATTAAATTACTCATCGCCACATTTAATAGCGTCTGATTCAATGTTGATAAAAAACAGCCGGCAATGAGCACAACTAATATAATTTTTTTATTTCTTTCTGATATTTCCTTTTGCATTGGCAAACTCCTTCATTGTTTTCTTGATTTATCGACAATGTGTCGATAAAATTAATGGTAACAAAATAAATTTTCTTTGACCATGAACAGTTTTGTTGAAAATGTTCACTACTCGACATATAAGGTATGCACTGTCGAGTAAGTAAAGAGAAAATCTATAAAGGAGTTTCAAAATGTCTACACCTAAAAAAGAAGATCCTCGTACAGTTCGTTCAAGGGAAATGTTTAAAAATGCTGTTTTTTCTCTCCTATGTGAGAATCTTAGTACTTCAAGTTTAACGGTTCAGAAAGTCGCAACAAAAGCAGGATTAAATCGGACAACATTTTACTTACATTATCAAGATATTCAAGATTTACTAGACCAAATCACAAATGAGATTTTAAACGAGCTTTCTAATAAAATTGTTGATTTAATACATGCAAAAGATTTATCAGAAAAACAAAAGCTAACACAATTACTTGATTATTTATATATCCATCGAAATTATTTATTTATATTATTTAAAATGAATCAATTTGAGGAACAACTATTTTTATTTTTAAAGCAATTAATAGAAACGAGAAGAGAGAATACGAAAAAGGATTTGCCAGATGACTATGTTGCGGTTGATATTAAAACAGCCTCTTTGGTAGGTATCATCATGTGGTGGATAAGGAATGGACTTCACTTTAGTTCAGATTATATCGCAAATCAAATTTATTTCATGTATAAATAATGATTTTAAGGATCGGAATTAATAGAACTTTATAAAACAAAAAGTTCCGAGAAAGAAAGGGATAGTCATGAATTTTAAAAATGAAAAAGTAGCATTACGCTTAGAGGTTGTAAATTACCAATTTAATGATGCAAAAGACGAGTGTGATAGAAATTGGTTAAGAGTAAAGGCAAAACTATCAGAAGAAAATAAAGTTTTTGAAACGATGGATCCTTTTTTACAAACATACGACTTACAGTACATGAAAAAATGGTTTGAATCTTTACCAAATCCTACATATAACGAACTAGATTTCATAGAACCAAATTTAGCGTTTGAATTTATGGGGGAAAAATCAGGGGAGTTTAACATTGTTATTCACTTATCGCTGGAACTTAACCCCGCATGGTGTAAGGAAGAAGAGTACGAATTTTCTATCGGTATAACTCAAGATGATAGAGAGAATATTATTCGTTCTATTGAAGAGCAACAAAGGAAATTCCCAAAACGATAAAAAAAGACTTGATAACCTACAAGAGGGAATCAAGTCTTTTTATTACATACGATTATCATGCCAGAAGTTTAATGGGAAGTGTTCGTTCTCATTATAGGCTTCTAATTCATATCCTTTTTCTTTCAATCCTTTAATTATACCAGGTATTGCTTTTACTGATTGTGGATGAATATCGTGCATAAGGATAACTTCTGTTGGATTTGTAGCACCATGTAGAACGTTTTCTACGATTTTAGCAGATGCAGCGTCTACTGGCATTTTGTTGTATCTCCAGTCTAATGAATCAATTGTCCAGTCCCAAACTTTTAAACCATTTTCGACAACTTTGTTGCGAAGGGCTTCATTTAATCCTGGCATTGAGCCGTAAGCAGGACGTGTTAATACTGGTGATTTTCCTAGAACACCAGAGATTAAGCCTTGGTCTTCTTTCATTTCATCAACGTAATGACCTTCTGTGTAAAGCTTCTTGTAGTTATGAGTCATACTGTGCATCCCAACATAGTGGCCTTCAGCATTTTCACGTTTTACAAGATCAGGGAAAGCTTTCACGTTTGAACCAATTAGGAAGAATGTTGCTTTTGCATTTTCACTCTTTAACATATCTAAAAGCTCAGCTGTGTATTTTCCAGGACCATCGTCAAATGTTAAGTAAGCGACTTTTCTAACTTGCCCGTTATAGTGCTTTGGAGCTTCTTTCGGAGTAAGGGACGTTTGAATTTCACTTACAAGTTGAACAGATTTCGCTTCATCCTCTGTACTTGCTAGAGCGATATGTGTTGATCCATAAGCAGCTTCGTATGTAAATAATACCCCAGCGCAAATCAACAGAGCCCTTTTCACTAAAGTTGTCATCCGAATTCCATTGTGCATAATTTTCCTACTCTCTATAAAAGTTCTACTCTACTATATTAGCAATTTTAGAGGGGGAAATGCAAAAAAACTTTTTTACAAACGCAAAAAAGTTTGTTAAAAAGTATGCAAGATTTCACGGTTTTGCAGGTTTGAAAAAATGAAACAAGAATTAAATGAATGGAACTGTATGTAAAATGGTTCATTCATGTTTTTTGTTTTAGAAAGGGAGGATAAGTATGAAAAAATTAGCTTGTTTACATGCTCATCATTCAAATATTGAATACATTGACCGAGTGTTGCAATCTTTTGAAATAGAAATACTCCATTTTGTAGATCCAATCTTATCACACAGACTAAAAATAGAACGAGAACAAGCACGAAATGATTTAAAAGATATTATAAAGTATATAGCTGAAAGTGATGTAGATACACTTTTAATAACTTGTACAGATTATATCACGTTATTAGATGAGGATTTCAAAATAGACATACCTATATTGAAAATTGATGAGCCATTCTTTGAAATGATTTGTCAGGTTGAAGAGCCACAGACAATACTATTTACAAATACCCGTACTGTTTCAGGAACGATGCAACGTTTAAGAATATACGCTCATCAGAATAATAAATCCATACAAGTAAAAGTAGAAGTGATAGAGGGGATATTTGAGTTAATTATGCAAGGTCACAAAGAAGAGCATGATGCTAAATTAGAACAGTATTTATATGAAATTATGAAAGATAGAAACGAAATGTTTTCAGTTGCACAATTATCAATGGTAGACGCTGCTACAAGGGTAGAAAATATAATAGGGAGGAACATAATAAATCCGTTGAATGCGCTAGTGGAGTATTGTATACAGAGTGTGAATGAACAACCGTGTGAAAAATAAAGAAAAGGATGTTTTTTGTTTTAAAGAATATCAATAAAAATTTCACATACCGTATTTAAAAAATAAATATAGGAAAACCAAAAAATAATGTAGAATATATCGTACATACATATATGAAGTCAACATAAAACATAAAAGAGGTGGGCATATGTTACTTGAAGAAGTAATGCAGCAACTGGAAGAGTATGGGACAGAACAAACTCGTAAGACATATAAAAACCATGGGGCGAAAGAGCCGTTATTTGGAGTTAGTTTTGCGAATTTAAAATTGTTAAAAAAGAAAATAAAAAAGGATCATGATTTAGCAATTTCATTATGGGAAACGAAAAATATGGACGCAAGGACTTTAGCAACGATGATTTTAGATCCGAAGAAACTAACATCAGAACAGCTAAATAGATGGGTTCAAGATGTTGATTATTATTGTTTAATGGACGTTCTTATGACAGCTATATGTACGTCGCCAATCGCGATAGAAAGAATGGAAGAATGGACAAAGTCTGATGATGAATGGATTGGAAGAGCTGGTTGGTCATTATTAGCGAATATCGCAATAAAAAATAAAACGTTAGACGATGACTTCTTCGTACCGTATTTAGAAGAGATCAAGGTTCATATACATAATGAAAAAAATAGAAAAAAAGAAGCGATGAATAGTGCTTTAATTGCGATAGGGATTCGAAATGAAGCTTTAGAGCAACAAGCAATTGAATTTGCACGCGAAATTGGAAAAGTAGAAGTTGATCATGGTGCAACGTCATGCAAAACGCCAGATGCAGAAGCTTATATCAAGAAGACACGAGAAAGAACTGAAAAAAAGAAAGTAAAATAAGAGAAGGGGAAAGGCTATGGGACCAATTGAAGCGGCACGAAGCATAATTGCATCACAATTTTCGAATTGTGATGTTGCTTTACTAGGGGGAAGTGCTGCTAGAGGAGAGGCTACGAAAACATCTGACCTTGATATTGTAATATTTGACCAAAGTTTGTCATCTTGTTATAGAGAATCTTTCTATAGTAATGGTTGGCCTGTTGAAGTGTTCGTACATAATTTTGAAACGTATAAAACCTTTTTTAAAATGGATTGTGACCGCGGGAGACCTTCGTTACCACAATTAGTTTCAGAAGGGATTGCATTAAAAGGGGAGAATGAAATTGTTGAGAAATTAAAAAGAGAGGCGAATGATTTACTAAATAAAGGACCAGCAAAATGGACCGAAGAAACGATGAAGCAGAAGCGATATTTTATTACGGATGCTTTGGATGACTTTATTGGTGCAACAAAGAGAGAAGAAGAGTTGTTTATCGCAAACTTATTAGCTGATTTAGTACATGAATATGTTTTGAGGGTAAATGGACAATGGCTTGGAAATTCAAAATGGTTTATTAGAGTGTTAAAAAGATATGACGAACAATATGCAGACCAATTTGTAGCAGCTTTTGATCATTTTTATAAAACAGGAGATAAAAATGAATTAATTAGTTTTATAGAAAGAACTCTAGATCAGTATGGAGGAAGAGTGTTCGAAGGGTTTTCTATCGGAAAATGAAAAGGGGATAGCAAAATGAATGTACCATTCGTTCAATTAAGAGAACTGACACTAGATGATGTAGAAGATCGATATCAATGGTCATTAGATATAAAAGTAACAAAACATTTAGTCGTACCAGATCAATATCCACCGTTCACTCGTGAAGATACGAGAAAGTGGATTGAAGCATGCATAAGTCGAGAGAATGGCTATGAACAACGAGCTATCGTTACAAAGGAAGGTGTACACATTGGATGGGTAGACCTAAAAAACTTTGATCAAACAAATAAAAATGCTGAATTAGGAATTGCAATTGGAAATAAAGAATATTGGGGTAAAGGATATGGAATGGCAGCGCTATACAGTATGTTACAAATTGGCTTTTCTGCATTCGAATTAGAAAAAATATGGCTACGAGTAGACGAAGATAATTTACAAGCTAGAAAGAGCTATGAAAAAGCTGGATTTGTTTGTGAAGGAATAATGAGAAATGATAGATTACGTCATGGTGAATTCATTCATCGCTATCGTTATAGTATGTTAAAAGAAGAATATCAATCTTTATTTAATAGTCTATAAAAATATTATGTTAACTAAAGGGGATAGGGAAATGATTCGATTACTTACTAAAGAAGATGCGGAAAAATATTGGGATTTACGTTTACAAGCATTACAAGTAAATCCAGAGGCATTTGTAACAACTTATGAAGAGGCAATTCGTCAGGAAAATCCTATTGAGCGAGTTGAAGGTAATTTGACATCTACTACTAGTTGTACATTCGGTGCATTTAATGAAGAAAATCAATTAATCGGAGTTGTCACTTTATTAAGGGAAGAGAAAGATGCCTATAAGCATAAAGGTCATATCGTTGCGATGTATGTAGATGCACAAAATAGACGTAACGGACTAGCACGTGAATTAATTGCAAATGCAATTCAAAGAGCGAGAGAAATAAAACTTGAGCAATTAAACTTAGGTGTTGTATCCACAAACGAACCAGCAAAAAGATTATATGGATCAATGGGTTTTAAAACCTACGGAATTGAAAAGAGAGCTTTAAAGATGAATGGTGTATATAGTGATGACGAATATATGGTGTTGTTTCTTTAAAAGAAGGGGGTTATTATGAAAGATCTCTATTTAGAAAAAGATATGAACCCGCAAGTAGCCATTTTATATGCAACAGTTCTTGATACATTTAAACGATTGCAAAATTTAGTAGAAGGTACAGAAGAGGACGAACTATCCTTTAAAGGGTCTGAAAATAATGAAAATAGTATAGGGCAGCTACTTCAGCATTTAGCAGTTGTCGATTTACACTGGGTATATCGTTTAAGAGGAGAAGAAGTTCCACAGGGGCTTAAAAATAAATATGGGCCTATGTTGAATGAAATAGGAGAATTGCCAAGTTTAAGAAAAGATACATTGCAAGAATTAATGCAAGATTATGAAGCAGTGCAACATATGTTTTATGAGGAATGTATGAAACTAACAGAAAATGATTTAACCCGGGAAGTGTCCTATGAAAAGGGAGAAAGTGCGACTATAAGATGGGGAATATGGCATATAGCTGATCATAATCGGTACCATCAAGCACATATAAATCGATTGAGAAAATTATACAAAGAACATCACTTACATATAATCTAAATGTAAGTGTGAAAAACTCCCCTTAATTAATAGATTAGGGGAGTTCATTTTAAATTGGCTTTTGTTTCTTTTCTTCCCAAGTTAACATCAAATTTTTATGGTATTCTTTTGGTTGCTCAATTAAATACCAGTAAATTCTATGCGCAATTGTTGGCTGCCATTTTTTATGGCGTATTCTTATATTTTCGTGATGAGTATAGTGAGTGGAAATTACAGTCGCTTTTGTTTCTGGGAAACCGCTGTATACAATATCTTCTATCTCATACCAATAAACTTTATTCCCATCTAAATCAATAATTATACCTTCATCATCCCAATAAAAAACGGTGTTCTCTCTTCTTTTTTTCAAAAGATAAAAACCATAGTATAAAAAAAGGCCTGGGATGATTAAGATTAGAATACCAAGGAAGAAAAACTCATCTATTAAAGCTAAAATACAAATGAAAAGAAAAGAAAGTCCTGCAGCTAACATCATTAAGGTGAATACCATGGAAATTTTATATGTTTTCAATATGATCACATCCAAATAACTAATTTATTCCTTAAGTTAAAACTCTTCATCTGTACGATATGCACCGATCATTATGCATACAGCGGATATAAAATACATACACATTTCGATTAGCGTAATTCACGAAACGAATGCTGTAGCGATTCCTCTTAATGTTATTTTAATATATTGTATAATAAATAAAAACATTATTATTTTTATAAGTTAATATTCTGTTGAAAAATTTTGCATTCGAATAGATTGAAAGTTATTTAATAAAAAAACTATTATAAGGGGTTTTATAATGAAAGCTATTGCAGTAGGGATATTGGCATCGTTTTTCTTTGCCTTTACCTTTGTGTTAAACCGGTCGATGGACTTAGAAGGTGGGAGTTGGATTTGGAGTGCATCACTACGGTATTACTTTATGGTTCCAATGCTACTACTTATTGTCATGTATAGAGGGAACTTAAAACAACTCTTTCAATATATGAAAAACAATCCGAAAGAATGGTTGTTATGGAGTATTGTTGGATTTGGTCTCTTTTATGCACCGCTTAGTTTCGCGGGTGCGTTTGGACCGGGGTGGCTTGTCGCTTCGACTTGGCAAATTACAATAGTTGCAGGGATTTTGTTAACACCATTTTTTGCGGTAGACCCATTACATAAAAAACTTCCAATGAAGGAATTAGTAATGTCAGGCATTATTTTATTCGGTGTTGTTCTTATGCAAGTAGAACATGCTTCTTCTTTAGGGATTCGTGAAACAATTTTATGTGTAGTTCCTGTACTCATTGCTGCGTTTGCATATCCACTTGGAAATAGAAAAATGATGCAAGTATGTAAGGGTGAATTAGATGTCTTCCAACGAGTTCTCGGTATGACATTAGCAAGTTTACCATTTTGGTTTTTACTTTCTGGTTATGAAGTATCTACAAGCGGTTTACCGTCAAGTAGTCAAGTTTTTCAATGTTTTATTGTAGCGATTAGTTCAGGTTTAATTGCTACAGTATTATTCTTCTTTGCGACAGATCTTGTAAAAGATGATCCGCAAAAATTAGCAACAGTCGAGGCGACACAGTCTGGTGAAGTTTTATTTGCTTTAGTAGGAGAGCTGATCTGGTTATCGGCTCCAATTCCGTCTTCTTTATCGTGGGTTGGAATGAGTCTTGTAATTGTCGGAATGATACTTCATAGTTATGTAGCTGTAGTTGTGAAAAAAGAAGAAAAAATAACGGCGTAAAAAGATTAGCTCTTTTTCAATAAAGAGCTAATCTTTTTTCATGAGAAAGGATGGAGATAGAGTGTTACAACGTGTTGAGCATATAGAAATAGATCCTATAAAAAAAGTATTAAAGCATGCGACCGGTCCGAGTGAAGAAAGCTTAATTAAAGCAGTTTCAATGTATAAAAATGATCAGGCAGTGCTATATAAATATGGGAATAAGGGTTGCATAGGTATAGCGTTAATTCATACAAATAGAGCGAGAATGTGTCACATAGCTGTTGATGAAAAATATCGTAATCAAGGAATTGCACTTCAAATGATTAAAGAAATAATTAGGGAATATGAGTTAACATATATTGAGGCTGAGACAGATACAGAGGCAGTCGGATTTTACAAGAAATGTAACTTTAAGATTGAAAGCTTAGGAGAGAAATACCTGGGAGTAGAGAGGTTTTATTGTTATTTAGAGAATGAATAAAATACATAGCTCATCATTTGTGATGGGCTATTTCATATTAGTATAAATTAAGATTGTTAGATTGAAAGTTTTTCATTGCGTTCACTTTTTTATATTTATTTCAAATTAATATACCATAATTTAACTGTTTCCAATATGATAAAAACGATAGACGTATAGTAATCGGAATGATTAGGTTAAAAATTAAGAAAAATATGATAATATATGTATGTATTAGTTTAAAGCAAAATGGGGGAACAATCGTGAAAATGAATGAAATAGTGGCGAGTACAAAACTTCCACATACAATCGAAACAATTACAAACGATTTAAAAACCTTAGGGATAGAAAAAGGAATGACAGTTATTGTTCATTCATCATTAAGTTCAATCGGTTGGATATCTGGTGGGGCAGTTGCCGTAGTAGAAGCGTTAATGAAAGTTGTTACAGAAGAAGGAACGATAATTATGTCAACCCAATCTTCAGATTTATCCGATCCAAAACATTGGTCAAGACCACCTGTACCAGAAGACTGGTGGCAAATTATCCGGGATAATGTTCCTGCATTTGAACCACGTATAACACCAACAAGGGCAATGGGAAAAGTAGTTGAATGTTTTCGTACATATCCGAATGTATTGCGCAGTAATCATCCGCTCAGTAGTTTTGCAGCATGGGGAAAACATGCAGAGGAAATTATAGCGAATCATTCACTTTCCATAAGTTTTGGGGAAGAATCGCCCTTACGAAAAATATATGATTTAGATGGATACATATTATTACTTGGTGTCGGATATGACTCCAATACATCCGTACATTTATCTGAGGTACGTACAGGTTCACGCGAGTTAATAAAGGTAGGAGCGCCTATTATAGAAGAAGGTGTAAGAGTATGGAAAGAGTTCGTTGAAATGGATTACGATTCTGACACGTTTGTAGAAATGGGAGTTGAATACGAACGGAAAGGAACAGTTACGCGTGGGAAGATAGGGAATGCGACTTGCCGTTTTATGAGGCAACGTGATGCAGTTGACTTTGGAACAGAGTGGTTTCGTGCGAAAAATCAGTAAGGGATGGTTATGATGAAAGGGAAAAAAGTATTAATTACGAGCGGCGGTTGCCTAGAAAAATGGGATCAAGTACGCGGACATACAAATTTGGCAAAAGGTACGATTGGAAGAATTATTGCAGAAGAGCTAATGACAAAAGGAGCAAATGTAATATATTTGCATGGCTATTTCGCCGAGAAGCCAATGGATGTAAATAACCAATTAGAATTGCATCCATTTGAGGGGATTATTGACTTACAAGATAAGATGAAGAGTATTATTACACATGAAAAAATTGATGCGGTTATTATGGCTGCTGCTGGATCAGATTGGGTTGTCGAAAAGATTTGTGATCAAGATGGAAATATTCTTAATATGAACGGAAAGATTTCCAGTGACATCGCTCCAATTATTCATTTTCAAAAAGCACCAAAAGTATTAAAACAAATAAAGAGTTGGGATCCAGAAACGATACTCGTTGGCTTTAAACTGGAAAGTGACGTAAATGAAACAGAACTTATTGAAAGAGCGAGTAAAAGGATGGAAGATGCGAAAGTGAGTGTAATGGTAGCAAATTCACCACATTCATTATATTCTCGCGGCGCTGTGCACCATGTTATTGGACAAGACGGTAATGTGAAGTTATGTAATGGGAAAGATGAAACAGCAAAAGAAATTGTCATTATGTTAAGGCACTTATGTAATCCTATCACTTCTATGTAAATTTAAGCTTTTAGAAAGAGATGCAGTCGCATAGTATGTAATGGAGTTAATATTAAATCAGTGAGGGAACTTATCCCTCACTGATTATTAAATCGAATTAATGGAATAGACCATTAGCTGCTCGTAAATGTGTAATACATGTTATATGCATAATGAACATTTTGTGAGGAGTGGATTTTATGGAACATTTATTGAAGCAAGCTATTAAACTTAGAAATGAAAAGAAATATGCACAGTCTAGGGAGATACTTATAGGATTAACAAATTTTACGAGGGATGCAGAAGTACTATATCAATGTGCCTGGATACATGATGTAATGGGTCTTGAAAAGGAAGCGGTTCCGTATTATGAACAGGCGATTGCGAACGGACTTGATGGTGAATCCCTTTGCGGTGCGTATATCGGTCTTGGCAGTACGTATCGTTGTATAGGGGAGTATGATAAAGCGATTACTGTATTAGAAGCAGGGATAAAGCAGTTCCCGGAAAATGACGTGATGAAAGTGTTTTTATCACTAGTGAAATATAACGTAAACGATCATGAATCCGCGATGAAATTATTGCTTGAAACGGTCGTAAAAGTAGAGGAAGTAAAAGAATTTGAACGTGCCATTTTATTTTATAAAGACCATTTAAATGAGGTTTTTGAATAGAGGAGTGAAAGCATGAATGTCACTATATCGCGGAGGAGAACGGGTGCTTGGTTTGGAATCGTATCATTAATTATGTTGTCAAACTATTTATTGTATGCTCTTCCAATTGTACCAGCTGCTCCGAAAGAAGTCGTGCTTGGTTCGTTATTAGATTTTATGTTTGTAATTCCAGTTATCACATATTTCTTTATTATACGGAAAAGGTATTCGTTAACATATATGTTTCCTGTAGTTATAGCAGGATACGTGTTCGCAAGATTTATAATTCCTAGTGATTATTTACAAGCTTTTTCATTTGTTTCGTATGTAATAGTTGCTGGAGAAATTTTGTTCGTATGTTTTGAAGTGTTTCTGATATATAAAATTATTAGAGTTCTACCTAAAATAATAAAACGATATAAAGAATATAGAAGTGAGTATTCTTCATTTTCTTATGCGATTGATCAAGCATTTGATGATACTATGAAAAGAAGTAAGTCAGTAAATATCATTCTTACTGAGTGTAAATTATTCTATTATGCTTTTTTATCGTGGCGTGTAAAAGTATCAGAAAGTGAATTCACATACTCATATCATAAAAAGACCGGTGCAATAGGTGTTTATATCATGATTATTCATGCAACTTTAATTGAAAGTATCGGTTTTCATTATTTACTTCATCAATGGAATCCAGTAATAGCTTGGATTTTACTTATCTTAAACATATATGCAATGTTTTATTTTTTAGCTGAAATACAAGCGATACGTAAAAATCCAATTATCGTTGCGGAAGAAAAAGTAATTATTCAAATTGGATTAGGAAAAAAAATCGTTATACCATTTACACAAATTGATAACATTGCGTTTTATAAAGGCGAACTTTTAAAGAAAGAGGTTCTTGACGCAACTGTTATGGAATTTATAAAGGAACCTCCAACTTTTGAAATAACGTTAAAAGAGCCAATTAAAGCGCAGTTGTTATATGGATTTTCTAAAACAGTAAATCGTGTGCATTTAAATGTGGATGAGGAAAGAAAATTTTATGATGCGGTTACTGAAAGGTTAAAACATATGAATGGTGGATAGTGAAAAACTCCTTCTAAATAAGAAGGAGTTTTATTGTGTAATTGTAGACCGTACACTTCTTTATCGCTATATAAACGGATATAATTAAGACTAGAAATAGCATAAGGGGAAACAAAAAATGAATAAATTACGAACGCCTAAAAGTGAAATTATAGAAAGAAAAAATCGGTATGACTCAACAATAATAGATCACAATTGCTTAATACTTGAAAAGAAATCTCAAAGTATCATGTTATTTCATGAGGTTCAGTATTCATTTACGATGAATACAAATGATTCGAGTTTAACAATCCCAAAAGGAAGTTACACCATTGCATACTACTGGGAAAATCGTCCGTACAATTTATACATATGGAGAGATAAGAACGGAATGTATTTAGGCGCTTATTTTAATATTGTAAAAAATACGCACATAACAGACGAACTAGTGTCATTTGAAGACTTAATTATTGATATTTTGGTACTTCCAAGCGGAGAATGTTTTATTTTAGATGAAGATGAATTACCTGAGCCTTTAGAGGGTTTTGAGGGTGGTTATGTGAATGAAGCTCTTTATGTATTAAAGGAAATAATTCAAAAGTCGCTTCCTCAAATGATTGTAGAGACAGAAATGGTGCAGCTAAAATAAAGTTTAATCGATTTGAAAAGAAAATACGTGTTTAATGAGAATGAGTAGTCTCAAGTTATATGATCTAACTTTTTGGATAAATCTAAGGTTAGAAGCATATTTCTTGGGATTACTCTTTTTTTGTAGGAATTTTGTTGCTTAGTTTCTAAATTGATTTTTAAATTTATCAAATAAGATTGACTGAATCAAGTTCAGTCATTTATGATTGAATCAGATTCAGTCGTGGCAAAAAACATAGTAGGAGATGACGTATGAAAAGAATATCAAAAGAACCAGATATAAGACGCCAAGAGTTAATGGATATTGGTTTTGAACTATATATGAAAAATGGTATGGGAGGATTTAGCATTAAAGATGTTGTGAATCGTGCGGGTGTAGCAACAGGGCTTTTTTACTATTACTTTAAATCTAAAGAAGATTTTGTTGATGAGACTTTAAATAGCTTCATTGTGAAAAATATGGAGTTAATCGAAGAAATACTTATTTCAAATGAACGGTCTGTAATGCAGAAGATGAAAGATTCTCTAGATATATTTTGGACATTTATTGAAAAATTAGCACCCTATAAAAATATGAGTTCGTTTCAGACGGAACAACATTTTCAACTGGAACAGAAATTATTCACACGAATGCAACCGTTAATTCGACAAGTAATTGAAGAAGGAGTGAAAACGGGGATTTTTTATACTGACAACTCATTATTAGCTTCTGGATTTATTTTATACGGTCTTAGCAGTATTGCCCATTCAGAAGTAAAGTTGAGTCTAGATACGAAGCAAGAAATGGTTAATTTAGTATTAACTACACTACGATACGATCAAAAAGAAGGTGAATATAAATGAAGATTATTATCGATGGAAACAATATTTCGCAAGAGAAACTTACAAAATGGAAAAGAGAACGTATTAAAAAAGTTTTAAATACATTAGGATATAAAGAGCCTGAAATAAATGATACAGACGCCATGATAAAAAAGCTAACGGAAGTAAAGATGGGATATTCATATAATGAGATGTATGATAAGTTGAAATCCAAACTTAGATTAAGTGGAATAGGTATGCGTATTTGTTCTGTTTTATCTGGCGATAGACGAAAATTTTCAAAAACAAGTATCTATTTAGACGGGATTAAAGCAGAAGAAGCTATAAATGGAATTGATAGTTTTATGCTTGAACAATCACGTGAAAATAATCAAGTGAATTTATCAGCTTGTCCTGATCACTATGTACTAAGACCCTTTGGGGAAAATGAATTAGAGGTTATCGAAACTACAGGTAATTCTCCGTTCCCGGTTCAATTTTTCATTGTTTTTGGTGACGAAACGGGATTAAAAACACCTAGAGATAAGTCTTATCAATACCAATCAACAGGTGTTGCACGTATGAAAGATGGTACTATTATTGGTGGAGTTCGACATCAATTTAAAGATACTTATACTGGGTTAGAAGTACGTCTAGTTGTTGAGTTCCCAGCACTTTGTCCTAATAGCCTTATTAACTCACATCAAATGCATTTAGCATGTGAGTTTTCTTATTGGTTACAGCGGATTAAGGACCATGAAAAATACCTTTCAAATAAAGAAATATACTATTTTTATGAATATAAATCGAACTGTATTTCAAACAAACAGTAACGATGTTCAAGCAAATCATATGTGTCCTTTAATAAAACCCAGTTAACTTATCGAAAATACCTTTGGTTTTTTTTATATAAAAAACGAATTTATTCATTTATATGAATCAGTTCAAGGAGGGGGAAGAAGTGGCAGAACTGTTATTCCTTTTATTAAAAGACGAGAAGCAACAAGAAAATAAAATCGTTGGTGAAATGATAGCTGATGCATATGCTTTAATAAAATAGTGAGAAATAAAAAACTCGCAATTTTTTAAGCTTGCGGGTTTTCATCGTAAACAATTAATAAATATGGTAAAATTAAGAGGTAACTTATGGTACGGTTGGTTGTTCAATTATCACTTCTCCAGGTAGGAGGGGGGTGATAATTCGTGAGTGAAATTGCGTTGCTGCTGCAAGGTGGACTGTTTCTCGTTGCATTGTTAACGTTTATTGTCGTCTTAATTGACAAGCTCAAAAAATAACAACCCACCTATGCCTATAGAAAGTGGGTTGTTGTGTTTGTACGAAACAAATAGGATAAATGAACAATCCAATCTGCTAAGTTACGTGGACTAGTGTGTAGCCGCACACTAGTCTTTTTTATTTATATACAGTTTTTAATTGTTTTATGTGATTGTATTGTTCTATTCATACTCATTATAACACAGTGTCTTTTCATGAAGAAAGGAGACCGTATGTTCTGGTGTCAATTAAATAGAAGGTTTAGTTTCTTTAAATAGCCCGTCCATATATTGTTTTAAGCTTTCTACAAAAAATCCTTTTTTGTCTACATTATTTACGCCGACAATTGGTGATGGAAGATCGTACCTTTTTTCTGATAAATGAACAACAACATCAAAAATATCAAATAGGCGAATGAAGCAGAACAGCCCGTCTTTATCACTAAGTAAAATAAAGTAATGGTTTTCACTCGTTGTATTTAATGTATTCCATAAAGAACTTTTGCTTAAGTCACGGACGATACTCTTTTCCTTTAATTCCATGAAATCGGCATTTAATAGAATGTTAGAAATATCAATCGCATCTGGATCGTCAAAGTAGCCATCAATTGTTTGTACAGCAAAAGTATAGGCCATTTTTAATACACTCATTTTATATTTACGGTTATCTAAAAGTAATTCACGTTGAATAGAACTAGCTACTTTTGTTACACGCTCTTCTTTCCAAATTTCATTGTGTAGTGAAATATCGTGCTTTTTACATAGTTTCATAATTAATGCATTGGAATAAAGTATTTCATCACTTACTTCTACAACATCCGTTTCAGCGGCTGCCAGCTCTTCACCGTGTTCATTCGTATAGAGAGGGGAGTCGATTTGTTTTTTCATTTGCTCAATCTTATATTGACTTAGCTTATGCCTAATTAAAGGACGGTCAACATTTGTTGTCATATGTTCATGACAGGAATCACAAATGGAGTTTGTGAAATAATATCCACATAATATCTCTGGTATGACATATTGTTCGCTAAGTTCTTTCGTATCTTTTCTGCAAATGATGCATTGTGTCATATTTATCACCTTTACCCACAAATTTGTATGTAATCTCATTGTAGTGTATTTAATGGTATTTTGGAATATTGTAAAGGAAAATATTATGTGAAATTCATGTTTATTTTGGTACAATGAAAAGAAGTGCTAGTTTAAAGGAGGATGTTTTTTTGAAATCGAAAGTGCACTTTTGGACATTAGAAGTGCTGATGGTTGTAGGAATTATATTTATTTGCACAAAAATATCGTTTCTATTTCAACCGATTGGTATCTTCATATCAACATTATTTTTCCCAATTTTAATCGCGTTATTTTTATACTTCATTTTTAATCCATTGTTAGTCTTTTTGGAGAATAAAAAAGTACCGAGAGGTTTAGCGATTTTACTATTGTATCTTTTTATCATCACATTAACTGGAGTTGCTATTGGAGTAGTCGTTCCAACGATCTCACAGCAGCTAATGGATTTAGTGAAAAACATGCCGACTTATATAAAAGAGGGAAAAGTATACATACAAGATCTATCCCATCATAAATTATTTGAATGGCTATCTACACAAAACTACGTTTCCATTGAAACAATTGAGAAAAATGCAATTGAATACTTAAAAGAAATACCAAACACAATTACGTCGAGTGCAACGGCTTTATTTGGTATTATCACGAACGTGGCATTAGTTATTTTTACAGTACCGTTCATTTTATTTTATATGTTTAAAGATGGACATGCATTTCCAGGAAAAGCCGTTAGTGTATTACCAGAGTCTTACCGTGAAGAAGGACTTCGTATCATAAAGGAAACGAACGAAACATTATCTGCATATATTCAAGGTCAAGCGCTCGTTTGTATGTTTATTGGTGCCTTTACATTTACTGGTTATTTAATCATCGGTTTACCGTATGCTTTTGTTTTAGGGATTATCGCAGCACTTACAAATATAATTCCGAACTTAGGTCCTTTTATCGGAGCAGCACCAGCTGTTATTGTAGGTCTATTCGTATCTCCGATGCAAGCTCTGTACGTAATTATTATTGTAACAATTGTACAGCAGTTTGAAAGTAACATCATATCTCCACGTATTATGAGCTCGAAATTAAACATTCATCCGTTAACGATTATTATCCTTATTTTAGGGGTAGGGAACTTTGCTGGAATTATCGGAATGATTTTAGCGGTGCCTGTTTATGCAGTAACGAAAACAGTTGTTTCGAACTTAGTGAGATTGTTTAAAACGAAACGAAGTAATCGGAAATAGAAAAAATTAGGGAAGATACACCGCTGAAAAAGTGGTGTATCTTTTCAAATTTTTAGAGTGTATGAAATGCGTATTATTATATATTTTTTACACATCAAATTAACTGCAATGCATGTATAAAGTATTCCTGTTAAACTACGTGGAATCCCTCTGAACTATCCAAATCATTTCTTTACACCGCGTTTTTAACATCATAATCGACTCCTTTCGTTTCTAATATAATTTCAAATAATTATAGGTGAGTGTAGTACTTGCTTCTACGATCACGAATTTCATCTATAATCTTTTTATACTGTTTCTCTTGTTTTACTTCATCTGCAGATATAGTTTCTTTTTGAATCGTAATGGTTAAAAAGAAAAGGTGAAACTTCATACATGAATTCCTCCTTTCAAATCGGAATTACAGGTGACTACAATAATGACTTTGTCGTTCTTTGACGTTGTCCATAGCCTGTTCAATTTGTCGGTCATGAAGCGTATCAGACTCAGATAGTTTGTTTTTTTGAATGGTAATCGTTAAAAAGAATACTTTGAATTTCATTGGATTTTACCCCTTTATAATTTATTTAGTAAAGACGATTGTAATAAGAGGACTGGCGCTCTTTCACTTCGTCCATAATGTTTTTGATATGTTGTTCACGTAAGATTCCAGCTTTAGTAAATTTTCGTTTTTGAATGGTGATAGTTAAAAAAAATGCTTTAAATTTCATTAAGATATTGCCCCTTTATAATTTATTTAGTAAAGACGATTGTAATAAGAGGACTGGAGCTCTTTCACATCATCCATAATATTTTTAATTTGTTGTTCACGTAAGATTTCAGCTTTTGAAGGTTTACGTTTTTGAATGGTAATCGTTAAAAAGAAAGCCTTAAATTTCATTAG
>NZ_MACH01000092.1 GCF_001884065.1 Bacillus proteolyticus | reverse complement strand
GTAAGATTTCAGCTTTTGAAGGTTTACGTTTTTGAATGGTAATCGTTAAAAAGAAAGCCTTAAATTTCATTAAGATATTGCCCCTTTATAATTTATTTAGTAAAGACGATTGTAATAAGAGGACTGGAGCTCTTTCACATCATCCATAATATTTTTAATTTGTTGTTCACGTAAGATTTCAGCTTTTGAAGGTTTACGTTTTTGAATGGTAATCGTTAAAAAGAAAGCCTTAAATTTCATTAGGATATTGCTCCTTTTAAAAAAATTTTAATACATTTGTGTATAATACGAACTTTTAATGTCCGTTATTTTATCCATAGTTTGTTTTAATTGTTGTTTACGTAAGATTTCAGCTTCAGATAACGTTTTTTTCTGAAGTGCTGTCGTAAAAAAGAAAATATGAAAAGTCATAGACGAATTCCTCCTTTCGAAAAGGAATTACAGGTGATCACAATAAAGCACTTGGCGCTCCTTAACATCATTCATAGCTTTTGCAATTTGCTCATTATGAAGAATTTCAACTTTGGAAAGTGTATTTCTTTGAATCGTAATACTTAAAAACAATACGCTAATAGTCATCGAATGTTGCTCCTTTCTTTAAAAAATAATGTATGAGACTAAAAAATCGCACAAAAAAGCCACAGGAAGATATCGTTCTCCTATGGCTGGGCGTGAAAAAGCCACAGGAAAGTATACGACCTCCTGTGGCGAATTTATGAATTAATAGAAATAAAGTACGATTTTCAATTCTCCATTAGGGTGGTCGAATTCATATTTAATTGTCCAGAAAACATAGGTGCAGTTAACGCTAAAGTTAAAGCATGTAATTGTAATTTCATCATTTCCTTCGACCTCCTTTTAGAATATTTTTCTTACGTTAGTAAGTATATACAATTAATGGATAATTGTAAACATAAAAATTGAAAATTTTTAATTTTGATTAAAATGCGTATATTTTAAAGGGTTTTTAAGGGATACATTGTATAGATTGGATAATAAATAGAACTTGGGGGTGTCTAATGAACTATATGAATAGAATAGCAGGTGTTATGCTAACAATTTTATTAGTTGTTACCGCTTGTTCTAATGGGGAACAAATAAAAGAAATATCACGTATTGAACTTGGGGCTTTTAAAAAATATACGGGGACATACGTTGGAAATAATTCCGACGTTATTGCGATTGTTACAAACTTACCTGGTGGTGAAACAGTTCAAAGTTTAAATTTAGAAAATGAAAATATTAAAGTGGAATATGGTGCAAAAGAGAATGGAAATCTTACAGAAGAAATGATTGAGACGTATTGGTTTGATGGGAAGGATACGATGAAGAAGAATTTTCTCTTTAATGCTATTTATCTTGCAGTTTTAGTACCGAATGCGAAAGGGTATGAGTTTCAGATTGAAAATCAAAGTTTTGCATTGGAAAGAGAAGAACTTTTACCCATACTGTATAAAGAATTTAATGATTTGCCAAAGGATGATCTTATATGGAATAAGGGAATCGTAATGAACTTCTTTTACGGTAATCAAGAAAAAATAGAAAAGTTAGTTAATAATAAAGATTTTCGAAAGCAATTTTTTGATGAACATCCTGTGCGGGAATCTAAGTGATATGGAGGAAGCGATGGTTATTTAACGATTGAAAATACGGACATTCTTTAAAGGGAGTCATTCAGTATCGAATGATTCTTTTTTTGATGAAAATTATGGAAAAAAATATAACGTTGTGATATGGTTAATTACATAAGTAATGAACCTAAGAACCTAAGGTGGTGAAATTGTGAAACCTACTCTAGAACAAAATAAATTAATATACTTACAAATTGCAGAAACGATTGAATCTGATATTTTAAAAGACATATTGCTTGAAGAAGAACAAGTTCCATCAACAAATCAATTTGCGAAAATGCTACAAATTAATCCAGCTACTGCAGCTAAAGGGGTAAATGTATTAGTGGATGAAGGGATTTTATATAAAAAGAGAGGGATCGGAATGTTTGTTGCAAAGGGAGCAAAAGAAGTCGTACTAAAAAAAAGACAAAATACTTTTATGACCGAGTATTTACCTAAAGTGTGGGAAGAAGCAAAAGTACTAGAAATATCAAAAGACGAATTGATGGACATGATACACAAAATTACGAAGGAGGGGAAAGAGGGATGATTGCACTTGAAACGAAAGATTTAACGAAAAAATATAAAAAGAAAGTAGCAGTAAATGAAGTAACGATTTCATTGGAAGAGCATAAAATATATGGTTTGCTCGGTAGAAACGGAGCAGGAAAAACGACACTATTAAATTTACTTGCAGGACAAATTATTTCAAGTAATGGAAGTGTATCTATATTTGGCGAAAATGTTTTTGAAAATAGTAAAGCGATGCAAAATATTTGTTTTGTTAAAGTGAAAGAAGCTGCATACCTAAATAATAAGGTTAAAGAGATTTTTAATTTATGTAATATGTTTTATAAAAACTGGGATCAAGAGTTTGCTGAAGAACTTGCTAGGAAATTTCAACTTAATTTGAAAGAAAAATACCATAAATTATCGCACGGAATGCAAACTGTTGTAGGAATTATTCAAGGATTAGCAAGTAGAGCACCAATTACTATTTTTGATGAACCAACTACAGGTTTAGACGCAGCACATCGTGAGTTGTTTTATAGTTTACTATTAGAAGATTACGGTGAGTATCCACGAACCATTATATTATCAACACATTTAGTAGAAGAAGTAACTAATATTATCGAAGATGTAATCATCATAAAAGAAGGAAAGCTGGTTGTTCAATCATCAGTGGAAGATTTATTACAACAAGGTCATATTATTTCAGGGAAAAAAGATAAAGTGGACGAGTTTGCAATCAATAAAAAAGTAATAAATCGAGAAGTTTATGGAAATAAGGGGATTGCTGTTATATGGGAAGAGCTTTCTAATGAAGATTATTACTCTCTTGAAAAAGAAGGGTTAGTAATTGATAGAATTACATTACAAAAACTATTTATTCACATAACGGGTGGTGAAGTGAAATGACGATGTTAATGAAGCAGTTGAAGTTACATATAAAATATCATTATAAAGCCATTCTTATCTTTTGGACTGTAGCATTACTTATAAAAGGGACAATGACGGCAACTGATTTAAAGGGAATAAAGGTAGCATTTTTACACGATATCTTTAATAATTCATCAATTGCAATCGTAATGTTTATTGTGATAAGTGTGTTTCTTATTCAACTTGATATTTTTCCTACAGTCGTCTCGTTTGGTGTCACTAGATTGCAATTCTTGATTGGTTCAATATGTTTTATTTTATTGCAATCCGCATTGTTTTCAGGTCTTCAAGTTTTATTTTTACAAGGTACATTTTATAAAACAGAACAGATAAATTTCGGATCATATGCAATTGAACAATTCTTTGTGCAGTTCATATTTTATAGTACATTAGCTTGTTTATTTCAATCAACAACAATTTTTCAGAAGAGATTTAATTGGTTTGGATTAGCTTTTAGTATTATATTTTTATTTGGATTGGCGAGTACAATGTATGCAGGAATAGGAATAAAAGAATTGGTATTTATTAATAGTAAAATGTTGCTAGAAATACCTAATTTCATATCAGTTTCGATTGTTCTTATTTTCATATATATTGTAATTAGCGCTCTATTTATTCGTAAGGTTTCGTTTGAAGATACGATATAAATTCAATTATTTCAAGAGAGAAGGAAGAGTAAATGAGAGATACTTCTTCATTAATAACCGTCTTTTTATGCATAGCATTGCTGATTTTTTGGCGTCGTTATCGCTCCATGCACAAGCCAATAAAGGGATCGGGAAAACGTATTTTATGGCCATTACTATTTTTAACACCAGGTATTGTATGGTTTTTAGGTCCCGTACATCCAGCTATATTACAAGTAATTATAGCGGTATTCATTGGTGTAATTTTCGCTGTGCCACTTATAGTTTTAACAAATTATGAGCGGAGAGATGATGGGAATATTTATACGAAAAAAAGTGCTGCCTTTTTAATTACTTTTATTGCACTTGTCGTTTTAAGATATGGTTCAAGACAATTTATTGTAGATTTAGATCATCAAACGATAGGTTTATTATTTTACGTAGTTGCAGTATCTTATATTATTCCGTGGAGAATTGCGTGTTATATAAAGTTTAGGAAAGTTTGGCGCGAGAATAGTAATCATGCGATATAAAAATAAAAACTTCTCATTTGAGAAGTTTTTATTTTTATAGACTATTTGCTTGTAATACAAGTTTCGAAACATCTTTAGCTGAACCAATTTCAAATGCTCTCATATGAGCATTTACTGCACGTTTAAATTGCTCTGTTTGTGGAGTCGATCCTACTTCATCTTCTAAATCTTGAACATGTTCAAGTACAAGTTTTAAATCATTGTTAATAACTGTTACATCTGCTTGAGTTAAATTATCACCACTCATTGATTTCCACGTATTAATGTCATTATTTAATTGATTAAGTACATTTTGTATATTTTTTTAGATTGAGAAGAATCGGTAGTGCTATAGTTAGTAACGTCCGCTTTAGTTTGTTTATTAGCAAGTTCTTCTTTCTCTCTTTGAATATTAGCCGCTACAATTTCATCCTCTTTTTCGATGTATTCAGGGACTGACATGTTATGTTTTTGAGCCATTTTTTCAAAGTGTTCGAGAACAGTTTTATCTTTTGAAAATTCTATATCAGTAGGTTCATGAGATTGATATTTTACGCCATATTGTTCATAAATAAGCATATTCACATTTTTGCCGTCAGCCATTTTTAATACATTTTCTTTTGGTTGCTCTGTACTAGTCATCGTCTTTTTTTGTTCTGAGGCTGTTGATGTAGTTTTTGATTGTTTTACATTAGCAGTTTCTTTTGTCTTTTCTTCTGTAAAACCACTAAATGCAGTAAATAGAAAAAACAAATATATTGCGCTAGCAAAAATCATTTTCCATTTTGTTTGACTACGGTATCCGAGTATTTTATTAAACCATTTACGTTTGATTTTTTCTATTTGAATAGAAGTATTTGTTTGTAGAAGTTTTTCGATATCTTTCGTTTGTTCGGTTGGAATAAACTCGAATGTTTTATGTATGCTTTTAAACATCATAACAGCTTTAATTAAGTATTGGTCAATTGAAAGTGTATCGAATTCTTTCAAGTCGTATATTGCTATACTTGAGATTTCTTTCGTTTTTGATATGAATTTGAACAGTTGAATATGCTCTTTATCAATAGCTGCATAACCCTCTTTACTAGTTACGATAATGGGGGAGGAAGTATATAGTTTAGCTATAGCTTGTTTTGCTAACTAGGTTTTTTTTCTTTTTTACTCAATTATGGTCCTCTTAAAAATAATGGGATTTAGTCCGACGTTCAATATAACAAACATACGCAGTCGTTTTAATGAATTTCATGAAATAGATTTTGGTAACTTTCACCTGTTGTTATTGAAGAGGCGATGTTCTTGTTTTATGATTAAAAAAAACAGAAATAAAAGAAGTATACTAAGTGGAGGAGAAAGAGATGCGTACAATTCTACTGTTTTTACATAACATGCCCATTGATGAAATAGAGAGTATGAGAGAAAAGCATGATCCTTTATTCGGATTAATTCGACCGCATATAACAATTGTATTTCCATTTGAAAGTTCCATTTCGAATGATGAGCTGAAATCACATATTTTGAATTTGGCAAAAGGGATAGGAGAAATTGAAATTGAGTTTGCAAGTCGTATAACAAGTGTGAGAGACTATTTGTTTTTAGGAGTTGAAAAGGGGAAAGAACAAATAGAAAAACTACATGATAAATTGTATACAGGCCCCTTATTACGATTTTTAAAAAGAGACATTCCGTACATACCGCATGTAACAGTCGGAAGAGAAAGTAGCCCTGAGTTAGCAACTGAAATAGCGAAGGAGATTCCTAGTTTTCATGAGAAGTTGAAGTGTGTAATAAATAGAATTAGTGTGGAACGAATTGGTAAGAACGGAGAATCAATTATTGAATTTGAAGTACCATTGCAAAAAAGCTGACAAAAGTCAGCTTTTTTATTTCATACCATGAAGTAAAGCACCAATCGCACCACTATAACCGCCGTCTCGTAAAAAGACTGGTATTTTGTTTTGATATTCTGTATAGCTACTAATAATATTTTGAAGATGTACGTTATTACATAGAGTAGAACCGATGTAAATGATATGGTCAATATTTTTCGCTTCGGCGAATTGAAGGCTTAATGCTGTGACGACTTCACCGACAAGTCCTTGAACGGTAGCGAGTATATCTGAACTACTATAATTTGAGTCTGTAATGGTCGCTTTTCCGAAATTGCTAGCAGTTAAGTTATTATCAATAGGGGAGAGAATCCCGCCATAAATATCTCCAACTGTAATATCTAGACTTTTTCTTGAACCAATTTTCGTAAGCGGAATCACATCTTCAAAATGATCTATATTTGTTAATAGTTTTGAAAGACCCATAATAGTACCACCGCCAACTCCAGTTCCCCCAGCGCGAACGTATTGCTTGTCGTGAACGTAGTGAATGGAAGTACCTGTACCGATATTTGTTAATACAAAGTTGTTAATAGCACGTTTTTCTTCTTTTAGTATGTATCGTACTCCTGCTAAAGTAGCTTCAAACTCGTTTAACTCTACTATTTCATATGAACCTGAAAGTAGTTGTTCTAACTGTTTAGCTTTACCACCTGTAATGCATAATTGTGTAATTGAATTATTATTATGAAGCCATTCTTTAATTCTTTCTTGTTCATATGAATAAAATTTTTCAAAAACTAATTTGTTCATTTCGTTAAAGTAAGCAATTTTTGTTAATGTTCCCCCAGCATCAATACCAACAACATTCCGCATTTTCCTACTCCTTACTATGTAATATGTTTAATCAGCTTGATATATTAATAGCTTTTCAATGGTAACGATTGATTGACCGTTTACAGAGGCAATTCCTTTTCCAAGAATAAAACCTCGTCTGTTACGTGTTAATTCATAATGTAAGTCAAGTTTATCACCAGGATACGCATTTGCATGAAATTCCACCCCATCTAAAGAGGAGAGGAAACCAAGTCCTTCAGATTCACCTGTACTTACAAAAGCACTAAGTTGGGCAAGTGCTTCTACAATTAACATATGAGGCATGTAGTTTTGACTTTCATTAATAAACCATTCGTTATTTGTAATTAGTTTGTATCCTGTAGCTGATTGTGATTCTTTAACGTTTGTAATTTTATCAACCATTAAAAATGGATAGCGATGGGGAAGAGTATCTTTAATATTCATACCGTACCTCCAGGAATAATAATACCCCTGCTAAAGTTAAGCAGGGGAGTTACTATTAATTTTTAACTAATTCTTCTATTTTTTCAATAGAGAAAATACCGCTATTTTTAATGTTTTCAACTGCTTCTTGCAATACTACTTTATCTTGAACTAGTGCAATACGTACAAAGCCTTCGCCGTGAGGACCGAAAGCATGACCTGGTGTGACAACGACATTCGCACGATCCATAAGTGCATAAGCGAACTTTAGAGAGGTCCATCCTTTCGGAATTTCAGCCCAAACGAACATACTCCCAGCGGGTTTATCGACATTCCAGCCAAATTGGCGGAATCCATCTACTAAAGTATCTCTACGTTCTTGGTAAATTCCACGGTTTTTCTCACAAAAAGAAGCGCCGTGTCGTAATGCAGCGGATGCAGCTTTTTGAATTGGTAAAAACACGCCGTAATCTGTATTAGACTTAAATTGCGTAAGCGCACCGACGATTTCTTCGTTACCAATCATATAACCAATACGGCTACCAGCTAAACTATAACTTTTAGATAAAGAATTAATTTCAACGCCAACTTCTTTTGCGCCAGGTACAGATAAGAAGCTAATTGGCTTTTGGCCATCAAAATAAAATTCAGCATAAGCAAAATCATGGACAACGATAATATTATGTTTTTTCGCGAATGCGATTACTTCTTTAAAGAAATCTTCATGAGCCATTGCTGGAACTGGATTCCCTGGGAAGTTCAAAATCATCATCTTAGCTTTATTGGCAATTTCTTCAGGGATAACTTCTAAGCTAGGTAAGAAATCATTTTCTTTCTTTAATGGCATGTAGTAAGATGTTGCGCCGGCCATTTGAATTCCTGTTTCATAAGCCGTATATCCTGGATCAGGAACTAATATAATATCTCCCGGATTTGCAAAAACCATCGGTAAATGAACGAGTCCGTCTTGTGAACCCATTAATAATAAAACTTCTTTTTCAGCATTTAATATAACGTTATGAGTGTTGTTGTAATATTCAGTTACAGCTTCGTGAAATTCTTGTATGCCTGTTAATGTGTATCCATAGCTTTCTTTTTCACTCGCCGTATGTACCATTGCTTCTCTTACGAAATCAGCAGGAGGCATATCAGGATTCCCGATACTTAAATCGATCATTTTATGACCTGCTGCAATTTTCTCTTTTTTATAGGCCCCTAATTCACTAAATATAGAAGATTGGAATGCTTTCATTCTAGTTGCTAACGTGTAAGTCATCAAAACCCCTCCTAAAAACAGTGTTTTCTTTCTGCGTTTTTAATTATTCTGAAAACACATGTTTACATTTTATCATTTTTTTATGAAAATTAAAACGATTGACAATTTTAGAGGGAGGATTACACCATTATATATTTTTCTATAACAGTTATGATGTTTTATAATCTTTGTTTATAATATCTCGGATGTTTTGTATTAAAAAGAATACGAAAACTATACCAAGTATGCCGCTAATCCAATAGTATGAATTCGCAGTAGTATATTTTTCATAGAATGAAATAGCATTCCATAAAATAAGGATTACGGAACAAACTGTTGATATAATTAAAAAACTTAAGCTTTTCAAAAAGCACCTCACAATAAAAAAATTGTTAATCAATTTTATATTATAATTAAAGGATTTAAAAGGGTACATATTTTTATAAGAAAACATCTATAGTGGAAAACCGCAAAAATATATTTTGCGGTTTTGTAAAATACATATAGTTAATCACTTGTTTTTTTATAAGTACACATCTTTTCTACGTTTATAAAGTATACATTTAATTTATTATCGACAACTTTCAAAGTTTGATCCGATGTAAAAGAGTTACCATAATCAATGTGATATACATTAGAATTTTTCACAAACGAACCTTTATATAAATCTTCTTTTTTCTTTGTTGTTTGCATTTCTACTAAATTTTGAACAACCTTTTCTTTCTTTTCTTCTTTTACAATTGTTTCAAATTTATATAATACAGGACATTGACCGTTTTTGTTGTCAACAACTTCCCAAGAACCGTATATATCGTTATTGCTGCATCCGCTAAGTAGGACGACTAGTATAGCTATTGTAAGTAGAAACTTTTTCATTTTGTGCTCCTTTCATACTATTGTTAATAAACGTGCGAATACGATAGGGATATTGTAATAAATAAAGTTAAAATTTTTTTAAAGAAATACTTAATTTCGCATAAAAATTTGGAAAAGCATAGTAAAAAATAAAAGGCATGAATCTAGCGTAATACTAGTATTCATGCCTAGCAGGATATATTTTATTATGCTTTTTGGGGGATAAAAGTAGAGGAAATAAGGACGATTAGCCCATTTAAAATATATATAGTAGCCATGATAAATGCTAAAGTAGCAGATCCAAACACACTTTTGTCGAAAATAGAAGCAAAGGTTAAAGTTGTCAAAAAAACAACGGGAGTCAGCAGTAAAAATACGAAACCCGCCACAATCCTTCTTTTAAAGTTATTTTGAGATAAGGAAATGGCTAAAAAATTAAGGGCGCCAAACATAACGAATGAAAACAGAAGGGTAATTAATAATTGGATACCAGCAGACATTTCCACAGCTCCTTTTTGAAGAATCTATAATTTATTGTATTCGAAAGTAGTAGGGGATACTCCTTTAAAAATTGGAACTATACAAAGCATATAAATTTCAATCCTAGAAATTGAAAAAGAATGGAGCCATATTAAAATACTGGATCCATTCTTAAGAAGTATTAGTTTTATAAATTCGCAGATTGCGAAGGTTGTTTTTCATATTGTTTCTGTTTAGATAGGGAAATGAAAATAATTAACAATGAAATGACTCCGAAAATGAGAACCATATATTGTAACCCGATCGTATCTAAGAAGAAGCCAGTTCCAAGTAAGACAATTTGGAACATAACTCTCTCAAACATATTACGGAATGAGAAGAGGCGGCCGTGATAGCTTTTTTCTACTTTCGTTTGGAAAATTGTCGACATAATAGGGAAGAAACAGCCGACACTAAAGCCAAACAAACCAAACGATGTAAGAGCCATCCATTTTATATCGCTAAAGAACAATGAAAGGTGTGCAAAAGCGGTACAAATTGCGAAGAAATATAGTAACTTTTCAGGTTTGAAATGATCAGATAAACGTTTAATAACGAAGGCACCTAACATAAATGCTACACCTTCAATTGTATATATGAATCCTTTAATCGTTGGATCGTGTTGCATTTCGCTAATGTTAATAACCATTAAATTGAATCCAGCTATAAATAATAGAGGGATAATACTTAATATAAGTGCTGTAAAAGCAATAGGAATTCCTTTTAAAATACGAAATACTTCCATAAAGCTATTATCTTTAGCTGATTGTTTACTTGATGTAGTTGACTTTTTATCTTCAAATTGTAGGAAGAAAGTTGAGAGGAATAATAAAGCGTATGCTGCCATTGAGAAGGCATACATATACTGTAAACTCATTACAACTAAAAGAATTCCACCTAGTGAAGTACCCGCAATACGAGCGATTGTACCAACATTCATATGTACACCGTTCATCTGTAATAACTCATGCTCACGAACGATTAGAGGAATTACAGATTGTAATGCAGGGAAATAAAATGCAGCTGAAATTTGAAGTGCAATCATAAATGCAATCATAAAGGCGATACTTTCATATTGAATAGCGAAAAACATAAAAATAACACTTAAAACCCGACCGAAGCCAGCATATAGAAGAACTTTTTTCTTTTCATACTGATCGATGACACGGCCAGCCATAGGACCGACTAGAACTCCTGCTAATAGTCCGATAAATAATATAACTGATTTCATGAAATCAGAAGGGACATATTTTTGCATAAATTCCAGGTTACCAAGTATACCAAGCCATAATCCTAGACCAGCAATAAACTCCCCAATTAGAACAATCCAAACGTTTTTGTTACGCCACATAATATAAAACCTCTCTGTCTTTTAAAATGAAAAACTCGTATATAAAACCTCCTTATTTATATAGTGTTTTGTACGAACTTTTTTAGAGTCAGAGTCTATATTACGTGTTTCATAAATGGATTTCAATATTTTTGATTTGTTAAAAATTTGATTTTTTAATTGAAGGAATAAGTAAATCGAAATGTGAAAAATTATGATTAAATACTAATTGAACGTAAGAATAAATATAGAGAAAATAAAAAAGCGAGAACGTATATACTACGTCTCGCTTTTTTGAAATACAAAATTAAACAACAAATTTACTTAGCAACACTTATGATCTTGTCCAATAGCTAAACCGCTAAAAGATAGTGGACCAACAACATTTGCACTTGCACCACTAGTAAGGTTTTCTACAGTTAATGAATATTCGTGAGTCCCGCAGCTAACATTTTGATCTATAGCTTGAAATGTTTGCGCGTAAAATTGCTCAGAATCTGTAGATTCAATCCCTACTTGAGCGTTGAAGATTTCTGTATTGTCACGGAAAATTCGGAATAAAACTTGTGAAATCTCAGTTATACCTTCAACTCCAACTGTAGCAATTAATTCAACTCGATTATTACGTGCATCTCTTCTTGAAATTTTTAATTTAATATTTGCTAGAATTGCTTTTTCTGGGGAATGGGGAATTACAAAAGTTGTTTCACCGGTTTTATTTAAAGGTTGAGTAGCTTGGTAATCAATGATATGAGTCATATTCGTCACCTCCTCATATACTAAAATATGAAGGTAAGGATGAATTAGCTTGGACATATACTATAAGATTTTAAGAAAATTAAGGAGTAATGTTGAATAGAGGGAGATAATATAAAAGCATCAAGAAAAAATCCCAATTATGAGAGTCATTTTTTGATGCCTTTCATACTTTAGGCAGAATATTCTTCTTTACGCACTTCAAAGAATTCATTACGGCGTAAGTGATTAAAAATCTTTTCCGAAACCGCTTCTTCTTGAGATATTAAGAAACGATGATCAAAAGCATAGAAAGATTGACCTTTAATTAGTTTTACGTAGTATATTTTACACGCCTCCTTTAAATTAGGATTCTTAAATACTTTATATTATGATGACCTATCTGGTTGTTAATAATACTTAAAGTTTCAAAGAGGAGAAGTATAAATTCAAAAAACATTGAAATAGCTTACAAATCTGTAATGTTTTTGTCACTTTTTCCGATAGTTAAAATTAACCAATATCTCCTATACTACAAATAAGTTCCATAAAACAAGGGGGTGGAAAGATGGAGGAAGTAATTGGAGAAGTTGTAGCAGGGATTTGTGAATTTGTAGTCGAAGTTACTGCGGATGTTTTAGGGAATTTAGTTTCCGGAAATGATGAAGAGAAAGAAGTATTATGAAATTTTGTAAAGAATTTAAAGACGAATAACGTGTAAAGGCTGATTTCTAAAGGGAAGTCAGCCTTTATATTTTTTACATTATATTAATGTTATTTAAATATTCATTTGTTATGATGTTAATGAAAACAATAAAGGAGCTGATCGATATGAATGTACTGAATTCTGGATTTGATGTATCCGATTCTCGTACGATTGTGGCGAATATAGATGAAAAGGAATATCACTTTATTGTTCGTGAACATCCACTAATAGGAAAGGTTATAGCGCTTTCTGACAATGGGAAAGAATATGGTTTAATAGATAAGCAAATCGCTAGTAGGGACAGGTTTATTAGATCAGAACTTACTAAGTTGCATCATTTCAACATAGATATACTTTATGATACTCCAGGATGGATAGGGGTTGGTATGGATCAATTTGGATTGTATGCGAGAGAGGCTACTTATAAGGAAGTGGAAGTTCTTATGAAGTTAAAGGAGGATATAAATTTTTTAGACATAAATGTATGCACTCTAATGTAAGAGATGTTTTTCAAGGTTACGGGATAAGTTCTCGTAACCTTTTTTGTTTTGTAATTAAAAACATAAGAGTTATGTTTTGGGGTTACTAGTATTCTTATACAAGGAATGGAGCCTAAAAGAGGATTTGAAATTATATAAAGAGAACTTATTAATTATATGAATACTTATAGAAAGAAGTTGATAAAAATGAGTAAAGAAGAGCTTGTGAAACAACAATTTGGTAGTAATGCAGAAAAGTATGTGAAAAGTAAAATACATGCAAATGGACCGGATTTACAATATGTAGTTAAGCAAGTTGAAGCTCGTCATAATACTCGTCTTCTTGATATTGCTACTGGTGGTGGACATGTTGCTAATTTGTTAGCCCCAATGTTTAAAGAGGTAGTCGCTCTTGATTTAACAGAAAAAATGTTAGAAAAGGCAAAAGGTTTTATAATAGGGAACGGACATGAAAACGTATCTTTTGTAGCAGGACATGCAGAAAGGTTACCATTTGCTGAAGAATCTTTTGATACAATTACATGCCGAATTGCAGCACATCATTTTGTTGACCCTTCGCAATTTATTTTTGAAGTACATCGAACGTTAGAGGATGAAGGATTATTTATATTAATTGATAATGTTTCACCAGAAAATAATGAGTTTGATACATTTTATAACTTTATCGAAAAGAAACGTGATCCAAGCCATGAACGAGCTTTGAAAAAAACAGAATGGATTACTTTATTAGAAAAACATGGTTTACAAATGCAGTCATGTCTTACTTTTGACAAAAAGTTTGATTTTGACTGGTGGTGCAATATGATGGATGTGCCTGTGCAAAAGCGTCTAAAGTTAACAGAATGTATGATGAAAACATCAAACGAAATGCAGGAATTCTTCAACATTCACTTTGATAATAATAAAGTAGAGTCGTTCTATACTGAAATGGCACTGTTCGTCTGTAAAAAAAGTTCAACATTAAAAAGATAAATTTCTTGCAGACTTTCTGAAGTACGATATACTTAGTACAGAGAAAATGAGAATTGAGGAATAGCAATAATGATTCGTGTACGTATTGAAGGAACTGAGGAAGAAATGCTTGAATTTTTGCAAAGAATGCCTGATATTCCTGGGTTTGAAAAAACACATATGAGAGAACCGAGAAAAGGGAATAATCCGAAATATGATTCAAGCAAAAGTGTACTAGCATATTTATCTTATAAAAAGATTGAAGTCGCCAATAAATAATAAATAGGCGGCTTTTTTAATTATCTCTTTTTCACCGCCTTGTCTTTTTCGCATAATAATGATAGTAGATTATGCTGGAGAGGGGTGAGGAAAGTTAATAAAAAAATAATCTTTTTCGGAGATTTTGGAATTGATGATGCAGTAACGTTAATTTATGCGAATAAAACATGCAAATTAGATATTATAGGTATTGTTGCAGAGTATGGAAATGTATCAAGAGAAATTGTAACGGAAAATGTGTATTTTTTAGAAAAATACTATGCTACAGAAGTGAAGATTATTGAAGGTGCCAGTAGACCGATGACAGCTGAAGAACCTTTATTTTTCCCTGAAATTCATGGAGATCACGGTTTAGGTCCAATTATTCCACCGAAAATGAGAATTTGTAACAGCGAAAATTTTTGCGAATTGATTAAATTAATTGAGCCTTGTCCTGAAAATATTATTATTGTGGCGACGGGACGATTAACGACACTTGCAACATTATTTTTATTGTATCCAAATTTAATGAATCGAGTATGTTCCTATTATATAATGGGCGGTGCTTTTCTATTTCCAGGTAATGTTACACCAGTATCTGAAGCTAATTTTTACGGTGATCCAATTGCGGCAAATATCGTAATGAAATATGCGAAGAATGCTACTATATATCCGTTAAATGTAACGCAAGCAGCACTTATTACTCCTGAAATGGTCGATATTATTGATAAAGAAGGGACAGGACAGGCGAAACTTATTAAACCAATGATTGATTTTTATTTTGAAAATTTTTATAAAAAAGAATATCCAGGTATTGCTGGGGGTCCGATTCACGATTTACTTCCGTTCATTTCTTTTATAAATGATGATATTTTTGAATATAAAAAATCATCAGTTTGGATTAGTACGACGAACGATGTAACGAGAGGTCAAAGTGTTGCAGATTTTAGAAAAATAGCTGAGCCAACGACGTTTGATAATCGTCCTATACAAAGAATTGCCGTTGGATTTAATTATCAAGCGTTTAAAGACGAATTTATGAGAACAATATTGAAGCCAGATTGTCCTTAATAGGTTGAGCAGATTAGAATGATTTTCATAAGACGAATAACTTACGAAAAATGAAACATAACTAATGGTAAGCAATTGTTTCAGATTATATTTTTATAGGTTAAATATATAGGAGGTTATGATTTGATTTGGTATTTAATCGTCGGTGGTATATTAGGATGGTTTGCAAGTTTAATCACTGGAAAGGATGTACCGGGCGGTGTAATTGGTAATATTATTGCTGGTATTATCGGTTCTTGGCTTGGTTCGTTATTACTTGGAAAATTCGGTCCTGTTATTGGTGGCTTTGCGATTATTCCAGCTTTAATCGGTGCGATTATTTTAATCTTCATCGTGAGTTTTCTGTTGCGAGCAATACGGAAATGAATTTAGTTGGACTGTTTACATTTGTAAGCAGTCCATTTTATATGTTATGCTACTATTATACAATCAGGAGGTGTCAGCATTGAAATCATTTACAGTAAATTTTCATCAAGAAGATAATGCAAAAGCGACAACAGTACATAAATTAAGTGAAGAGGACTTCAATAAAGCAACAGAAAAAGGTACCCGTCATCTATTTGATTTAGATACAAACGTTGGCTTCTTCGTATTCTTTGATGCAGAAGATGCAGAAGGAAATGATCAATACTTAATGTTACAATATGAAGGAGATCATGAAGAACCAAGTGCTTGCTACGGATTTGATTTAAAACTATACTATCAATTTTTAGCATTATACTTAAATGATCTTGAATTCCAAGGTGAAACAAATGAAGAAGAGGAAGAGTATGGTCCAATTCATCATTTAGCTCACTTACTTTACCATATCGTTGAAGACGGTAAATCAATTGAAGTGTAAAGATACATATTTTGAAGCTGTCCTTGATTAGGACAGCTTTTTTATTTATATGTCGTGCCTTTCAGGAACTGTGGCCGATATAGGTTGAGAATAGAGATTCATTTTGGAGAACTGTTTTATTTCTTCCGTGTTTCAGTGGTAAAACTTCTGTTATAATTAGCGTAACTAAATTAATGGAGGCTATTATTATGCCCGTAGATGTAAAACATTTTATTAAAGCAGCAGGATTAACTGTTATCACGTCATTAAGTGGAGACAATACATTCGCTCACAATTTCGAAACTGTAAAAAGTATTTTCACTACACATGTAAAGAAGTTAAGATTAACCTTTTAATGTAATTTTTGTAATTTAAATAGACGCAATATTTAGGGGAGATAATTTGTTTACAATAGAAAATTATACAAATTCTTTAAAAAAAGGGCTTGAAGAAAAATCGATTGATTTGATTCGAAATATTAAAGAGACACTTCGGTTTAATTATTATGAAGGGATAGATATAATAGATTTCACAGCTTTTGTTCAGTCATTTGAAATGTCAATTGTCATGTTTTCGATGGATAGAGGAGCAAATGAAGTTTTTTATGAAGGAATGGATAGCGGTGTCTTTTCTGGTAGTCACGATTTGATAGATGATGTGGAATATTATAAATTCCATGACGACGAATCAGACGGATTTTGGGAATTTTATGAAGAAAATGATGGGGAGTTATCAGAAATTGAAAAGAAAGCTATAGTGGAATGGTTTGCTATGTGCTGGAACAAAGCAGGTGGTACGAGTGTTAAATTACCGTCCTACTTTAGTTTTCATGATTATGATGAATGTTTTGATTTACATAACAACAGATGGATTTCTGACGGCGATAAATGGTTTGATTAAACTTCAGAACTCCAAAATATTGAACCAGCAGGGAATGAGTATTCACTGCTGGTTTTTTGCATTTAAAGGAGTTTTTGTGACAGTTTAATTTAAGTTATTAATGAAGGATATAAAGAGTATGGAAAGAAGGTGTATACAAGGAGATGAATAAGATGATTAATAATACAATTCCAAGCTTTTTGAAGCTTTTGGAAAGCGATGATATAGGATTTCATGATTTGAACAAATATTATGATATGTATCCAGAAGCATTCGAAGAATATTTTAATTATCACTGTCCTAAGACAGAAGAACGTCTTTCTAGTGCGATTAAAAAATATCCTGAAAAACTAGAAGACATTCGTATTATTTCGGAAACTTTACCATCTATTATTCAAGAAATGAGTGAGGAGTATCGCATTCAATTTGGTTTTAATATAGATTTAACTTTTCATCTATTTGTAGGTGGATTTGGTTCCAATGCATTTGTAGAAAGAGATATTATTGGGGATATATTTTTTGCGGCAGAAAAATTATCTCCTGAAAGGGAGCATCTTCGTGTTATCGTTGCCCATGAAATCGGACATATATATCACAATTTTGTATTGCTAGAGAGTGGAATGGATTGGACTAAAGCACAATGGACTGATGCAGCGGTTAGTTTATATCGTGAGGGAGTCGCGACATATTTATCGCAAAGAATAGCTAAAGGATTAAGTAAATCAGTCTATTATTCATATGATAATGATGGAGACGATTGGTTGTTTTGCTATGAAAAACATAAAGGTCAAATTAAGAAACATTTTTTACAAGATTATGTTAAAGGATGGACAGATGAAAAAGAGAAAGAATGGTTCCGTTTATCAGGGGGGAACTATTTCGGATACAACCGACTCGGTTATTTTTTAGGAACATCATATATAGAGTATATAGTCCATACTTTCGGAGAAACCGATACACTTACTTTTTGGAGCAAAAATAATTTAAAGAGCAGTGTTATGGAATGGTTGCAAAAGTGAATATGTTGAAGAGGGAGGCTGAAAATGATGAAAGTATATATGAAAGTGCTTATATTATTCCTAACTTTAACGTGTGTAGCGGCTTTAACCGCGTGTAATACCGCTGAGGAAAAGAAACAAACTAATTCAACATCAGAAAATAGTACGGAAAAAAAGAGAGATACGTCAGAAACGGATAAAAAGAATGAGGACACCGCTCAAAAAAAAGAGAAAGAGTCTGTGCAAAAACCAAAAGGTGAAGATTCGGTAAAACCTTCAACGGAGTCTAATACGAAAAATACAGTGCTTAATCAAAAATCAATTAACCATGTAAAAGATTTATTTGAGCAAGCGAAAGTAGGTAAAGTACCTAATGTTCCGTACGCGGCGCATACAGGTGATATAGAAGAAATAGAGCAGGCGTGGGGGAAAGCTGATAAGACTGATCAAGCGGGGAACGGGATGTATGCAACTTTTACAAGTAAAAATGTGGCATTTGGCTTTAACAAAGGATCACAAGTATTTGACGTTCGATCGTATCATTCAGAACTCAAATCGATTACGTTACAAGAAATCGAAAAGGCTTTAGGAAAACCAGCGTCTGTTAAAGTAAATGGTAATGACAAAATATACGTTTATAAAGTAAATGACCAATTTGAATTGAAATTTATAATTCCGAAATCGACTGGTAAAGTGCATCATATTTCTGTGTTCTCACCGGAGGATAGCATAAATAATATGGCAGGTTAAATGAAGAGCTGTTCCTATAGGGACAGCTCTTTTGCTTTTGTTCTCTCTAATGACTGAACGAAAGCTGTTTGAATGATACCGCCAATTATTAATAAGAAAGCACAAATATAAAATAGAGTACTACCGCTTAATTTACTTAATAGCAATGCACCTACAAAAGGCCCGCAAGTTCTTGAAATATCCCAATGTATACCGTATATAGAAAAATATAATCCGCGTTTATGACTTGGAGCGATTTGTGAAACGAATCGTAGTAAGTGATTCAAAGCTATACTTTGCCCAATCACTAAAAAGAGCAATGTGAAGAATAATGACCATATTGTTGTGGAATAACCGTAGCCAATCGCAGCTAACGTATAGCAAGTATAGGAAATAATAATGATTTTAGGCATAGAAAATCGTTCTGACCATTTCACAAGGAAAATTTGGAGCATAACTTCCATGACTGCTTTACAAGTTGAGATAAACACGAGTACAAATAGAAAATTTGGAAATACACTTTCGGCGAATATACGATAATTCGATTCGGTTTGAGCGTAGAAAAAACTAATCGGTAGCGTAGAAACCATAAGTCCAAACACAGCATAATGTTTCGAAATAAATTGTTTTGGCGAATATACTTCTTTAGTTTTATTAACGTTTTTCATGAGTGGAACCGTTTCAGGAAGCTGCGTCCAAACGAGAACAGCATAAAACGTTAGAGCTACACCTTGCAAAATAAATAAATATTCAGGGTGACTAGTATAGAAAAAGGCACCAATTAATGGTCCGATTACAGAGCCAATCGCTCCAGTAGTATGCAGAACAGCAAATATTTCTGCCTGTTGTTCTTCCTTCGTTAAGTCAGCGATTTGTGCGCGCTGTGCCGGAATATATAAAGAACGACCAATACCATTAACTACATACAATAAGGCGAAAAAGGCGACCGATTCAGCAAAAACAAATCCGCTTACGGCAAAAGCTTGTAAAAGTAATCCGAGTAACATTATTTTCTTTCGGCCGTATTTATCTGTTACACCCCCAGCGATTAATGTAAACACAATATCAGCGAGAGGCTGTAATCCGAAAAGAAGCATTGTAACTATGACATTACCATTTAAAGCCTTATTAACATGAACAATAAAGATGATAGCTAACATTGCTTCAGTCGTTCGGACTAACAATTCACCGAACAATCGAATGAGAATAGGCTTATTATAACGTTTTAAAAGATACTTCATTTTTATTTCCTCCTTTCTATATTGAAATGATAAGATGGAAGCTAGAAATGAAAAAGGGTAGAATGAAAGAGGAAGATTTTTCATCTTTTAGGGGGCGTTTTATGACTGTTTTGGAGCAATATATGCACCTTTGGCTCCAGTATGGAAAAGGGAGAGCAGAGGGAGAAAAATTTGAAATAACAATACAAAATATATCTGAAACATTATTTTGTACAGAGCGAAATAGTAAACTCATCATCAAAAAATTAGAAGAATTAAATTGGATTATGTGGTTTCCAGGCAGAGGGAGAGGGAATCGCTCAAAGTTGTTATTTCAAAAACATCCACTTTCTTTAATTTTAGAAAGAGGAAAAGAAATAACGAGGCAAGGGGACGTAAAAAGCGGAAGTGCATTTATTGAGAGATATATCTCGTATTTTCCATTACTTCAAACGCAATTTCAAACGTGGATTGATTCGATATTCGGTTATCAAGTCGAAAGGACATCTAAAGGGAGAAGAGATGTGCTGCGTTTGCAAGTCCAAATGAACCTAGATATTGCATTAGACCCTGTATACGCAACGATGCGTTCGGAATGTCATATGGTAAAACATATATACGACACATTAGTGTATGTAGACGGAAATACAAACAGTGTAGAGCCAAGACTTGCGTTTTATTGGGAATATGATGACCAGAAATATATATGGACCTTCTACTTACGAAAAGGTGTTAAATTTCATAATAGAAAAGAACTAACCGCTTATGATGTTGAACAGACATTTAAACGATTTATGAAAGTGAAAAATAATCCGCATGCTTGGATGTTACAACACGTTGAAAGTTTACATATTCTTGATGACTATATTGTACAGATTCGTTTATCTACAGATAATAAGGTGTTTTTACATTCTTTAAGTACAGAACAGTGTTCTATTGTAAATGAAGATGGAGACGGGAAGTTAATTGGTACTGGACCGTTTCTGTTATGTGAAAAGAATGAGGATGTATTCATATTAGAAGGAAATGATTTATATTTTCGCGAGCGACCATTTCTGGATCGAATTGAATTATGGAATGTAGAGCACAAAGTTAATACGTACGATATATTAGCGAAAGCACGTTTTAAAAATATAGTAAAGCGTCATAAAGAACTATCTAGACTTGAGTCGAATGTAACTTACATTACGTTAAATACAGTAAAAGAAGGACCTATGCAAAATGCGATGTTTCGGAGAGCTTTATATAAAATTATTCATGGTAATAAAATTGTTGAAGAATTACAGGGAGAGCGTGGGGAAGTAGCGGATGAATTAGTACTCATAAAGAACGGTACAATTCAAATTAACAGGGATATACATACACTTATTAAATGCAGCTCTTACCGTAATGAAACACTGCGATTATATACATTTACAGGGAAAGATCACGTTGAAGATGCACATTGGATACAAAAAGAATGTGCAAAATACGGAATTAAAATTGATATTGAGTTTCTTGAACAAGAAGAATTATTGCAAATGAGTACGATACAAAAGGCCGATATAATGCATGATAGTGCGACAATTAGCGAGCGCATTGAAGATAGTTTACTATATATGTTTCTTACCAAAAACAGTTTTATAAATCAGCATAGTAATATAAGCTTTAACAAAGTATTGCGGCCATATTTTACAGAAAATCAATTAGAGAAACGGGTGACACTGTTACGCGATATTGAGGGCACACTGTTACGTGAAATACATATCATTCCTTTATATCGTAATAAACAGCGAGTAAGTTCACACGAAAAAATACAAAATGTAATGATTAATTCACAAGGCTGGATTGATTATTACGATATATGGTTTAAAGCTTGAAAAATATAGGTTCTCACGCATTTTAAAGAGATGTGTGAGAACCTTTTTTGTAGGTAAGACAGGTTTGTTTCACACATTGTTATGCCACTTGTGATAGAAGTTCGTTTACAACGTAACAGTGTTATGTTACATTGTTATCAGGAAGGAGTGTTATACAGTTGAGTACAGATTTAATTTCAAAAAAAGATTTATTAGAACTAACTGGTATTTCATACGGACAGTTATATAGGTGGAAGAGAAAAAGTTTAATACCGGAAGATTGGTTTGTACGAAAGTCAACGTTCACAGGTCAGGAAACATTTTTTCCGAAAGAAAAGATATTAGAACGTATTGATAAAATTCAAACGATGAAAGAGGATTTATCACTAGATGAATTAGCAAATATGTTTTCACCGAGCGTGACAGAAATTCATTTAACAAAAGATGATTTGTTACGTAAGGGTATTGCATCAGAGCCAGTTTTACAATTCTTCATAGAACAAACGAATAAAACAACAGAATTTCAATTTGTAGATATTCTTTATGTGTATATGTTAGAAGAACTACTTCAATCAGGAGACGTTAGTTTAGAAGAGGGGAAAATGGTCTTACAAGTATTACGTGAAAATTACGAAGCGATTAAACATAAGAATTGTGACTTAGTTATTATTCGGAAGTTAGGGATTTCTACATGCTTCTTAGTATCAGGCGTTGAGGATTTAATTTTTGAAAAGGGAACAAAGATTGTTTTACGTGTAGCAATTATGAAATATACCGAAGCATTAAAAAGTAAACTGTTGTAGTGGAGGAGAAATAATGCGTACAGAAAATTTAATTATAAACGGATATGGTTCATCAAACGGTGGAGAGTTTCATAAAGTGCAACTAAATGGAAAAGGAACTGTTAACGGAAACGTTGAATGCGACCAATTTGAATGTAATGGTTACGGAACTGTTACTGGTGATTTGAAAAGTGGCAATGCGAGAATTAGCGGATCAGGCAAAGTTGATGGTACAGTTAGCGCAGAAATGATGCGAATCGATGGGAAAGCGACAATTACACAAGATGTAAAGGCGAACAGTTTAAAAATTGCAGGAAAAGGTACGATAGGTGGAAATGTCACCGGTGAAGAATTTAAAATCAATGGGCAAGCGACGATTGATGGTAATTGCGAGGTTGATGTTTTTTCTTCAGAGGGACAGTTCACGGTAGGTGGTTTATTAAGCGCAGATGAAATTAATATTAATATTCACGGTACATGTAGAGCGAAAGAAATTGGCGGACAAACGATTAAAGTAGGACATAGATTGAGTACTTTTAGTAAACTTTTTAAAACAGTATTTGGCTTGCAGTTAGAGGCTGAATTGTTAGAAGGTGACAATATCGATATTGATTATGCTCACATAAAAACGGTAAGGGGAAACAATGTTGTAGTAGGACCGAACTGTGAGATTGAACTTATTGAATATACTGGTGTTCTTACTGTTGATAAAAGTGCAAATGTAAAAGAAATTAAGCAGGTTTAAAGGAAGGGAGAAATGAGTATGGGACATCAACATAGCCTTACTGTAAATGGTTCTGGTAGTTCAGCAGGCGGAGATTATAACAAAGTAAAGATACGCGGCGAAGGAACAATTTCTAATGATATGAGTTGTAATGAATTTAAAACGTACGGCACGAGTGATGTACGCGGTAATATGAAAGTTAAAAACTATGTCGTGTATGGGGACAGTGAAGTACAAGGAAACGTAGATGCGGAATGTATAAAAGTATATGGCAATACACAAATGCATGGTGATGCTCATATTGAAAAAACAAAAGTAAGAGGTATGATTGAAGTAAAAGGAAGGTTTTCAGGTGATTTCGTAGATGTGAAAGGTGCTTTAAATGTGAAGGGAGATATTGAAGTAGAAGAATTATCACTAACTGGTGGTCTTGAAAGTGATGGATTACTTAATGCTGAAAATATTGAAATCTCAATTCGTTATGAAGGAAGTAAAGTGAGAGAAATCGGTGGGAAAAAGATTACAGTGCGTAAAAAATCGAGATTTATTCCTTTTACAAGTCATGCAGGAAGTCTTCAAACATCAATTATTGAGGGTGATGATATTTATTTAGAACATACAATAGCAGACGTAGTAAGAGGAAATCATGTTATAATTGGCCCTGGCTGTGAAATTAGTGTAGTAGAATATCATACTAGTTTTAATCAGAAAGGTAATACAGTCGTAAAAGAACATAAACAAATATAAGTAGTATGAGGGAGAGTAAAGTTATGGTTGAGAAAAATAATAAGCTCGGCTTTGTTGTGGCGGGCTTATTGCTAGGTATTTTAATGGCATCAATGGATAATACCATTGTCGTAACAGCGATGGGAACAATCGTTGGTGACTTAGGAGGCCTTGAAAACTTTGTATGGGTCGTTTCTGCCTATATGGTCGCAGAAATGGCAGGCATGCCGATTTTCGGTAAACTATCAGATATGTATGGTAGAAAGAGATTCTTTATTTTCGGTTTAATCGTCTTTATGATTGGTTCGGCACTTTGTGGAACTGCTGAAAATATTACACAGTTAGGTATTTATCGTGCTATTCAAGGTATTGGCGGCGGGGCACTAGTGCCGATCGCATTTACTATCGTTTTTGATATCTTCCCTCCAGAAAAACGCGGGAAAATGGGTGGATTATTCGGAGCAGTATTTGGTTTATCAAGTATTTTCGGGCCATTACTTGGCGCATATATTACGGATTATATTAGCTGGCACTGGGTGTTTTATATTAACTTACCACTTGGAATTTTAGCACTTATTTTTATTACATTCTTTTATAAAGAGTCACGAGTTCATAGAAAGCAAAAGATTGATTGGTTTGGCGCCATTACTTTAGTTGGTGCAGTAGTTTGTTTAATGTTTGCCCTAGAACTAGGCGGACAAAAATACGATTGGGATTCTAGCTTTATTTTAAG
The DNA here is from genome assembly GCF_001884065.1 of Bacillus proteolyticus. Classification (GTDB taxonomy): domain Bacteria; phylum Bacillota; class Bacilli; order Bacillales; family Bacillaceae_G; genus Bacillus_A; species Bacillus_A proteolyticus. The sequence goes on along the minus strand of NZ_MACH01000092.1, from coordinate 388,486 downwards.
TTTATTTGCTGGGTTCGCTATTTTAGTAATTGCTTTTATTGTTATTGAACGAAAAGTAGAAGAACCAATCATTTCATTTGAGATGTTTAAACAACGTCTATTCGGAATGAGTACCATTATTGCGTTATGTTACGGGGCTGCATTTATGTCAGCAACTGTATATATTCCGTTATTCATTCAAGGTGTATACGGTGGCACTGCAACAAACTCGGGATTATTACTTTTACCAATGATGTTAGGGTCAGTCGTAACAGCGCAATTAGGCGGATTTTTAACGACAAAACTTAGCTATCGAAACATTATGATTATTTCTGCGGTTATTATGCTACTTGGATTATTCTTATTAAGCACGTTAACACCAGAAACAAGTCGTGTATTATTAACGATTTATATGATTATTATCGGATTTGGAGTCGGTTTCTCATTCTCTGTACTAAGTATGGCAGCTATTCACAACTTCGGTATGGAACAGCGCGGATCTGCGACTTCAACGAGTAATTTCATTCGTTCATTAGGAATGACGCTTGGTATTACAATCTTCGGAATGATCCAAAGAACAGGTTTCCAAGATCAATTAGAAGAAGCGTTTAAAGGGATGAGCGGAGGAATGAATACAAACGCTTTAGGAGATTCAAGAGCTATTTTATCAGAAGCGGCGAGATCTCAAATTCCGCCGCAAATATTAGATAAAATTATTGACGCTCTTTCTAGTTCAATCGTTCAAACATTTATGTGGGCGTTAGTACCAGCAGGTTTAGCATTCATATTCATTTTCTTTATGGGAAATGAGCGTATGGTATTACAGAAAAAACAAAAGAATAAAAAGAGTGAAGTATCAAAAGCGTAATGAAAAAGCTCCTTTCAAATTGAAAGGAGCTTTTTCGTATGTACGGATTCAGATTAGCCTTCGATAATTTCGTATTCTTCGTCTGCTAATAATAAAATTTGCGTTTTCTTACCTTTGTTTTGAACTTCGATTACATCATATGTACCTAAGTCTCTTAGTTTGCTTTGAGAAGCGTTAACCATAACTTCCATAGAATCAATTAAGATATCTTCTTCAATGTATGATTCAGGCAATGCCATATCTTCAGTTTCTAATACACATGCGTATAGATTTTGTAAGTTTTCAGCAGTTGGGTTTTGTTCCTCAACATCAATGATGTTTTTTACTGCTTCCATATTTTCTTCTTTTGCTTGGTACACTTTAATTTTAGCCATTGTTTTAATCTCCTTTATAACGTAATCGTAGAGGCTACACCTCATTATAACGCTTTTTCATTGAAAGATGAAATTGTTATATGTATTTATAGGGGAATTTATGTGTTATTACTCATTATTGACGTAATTTCATAATGAATGTTATGAGTAGGCAACTATATTCCTACGTTAAAGTTATATTGTCCAAGCTTTTCTCACATTTCGCTCATATTATATGTATTAGATAAAAACATATAGGGAAGGGATGGAGTGAAAGTGGGTTGTGGGTCGAGACGAAATTGTCAATGTGATCAAAAAAGCATATGTGAATTTTTACAAAGTCTAGAACCGTTTACTAAAGTGGAGAGTATAGTAATAGCTGGAAACGAAATTGTTGTATCCTATTTCCTTTCATTTAATGAGATGAAGGGGATTGTATCATTCGTACAAGAGGACGATGAGGTTATCTTTGTAGATTGCTCGAGAATTGATGCAATCCGAATAGGGAAAATTTGTAGTTGTAAAACGAAAGTTAAATTTATTGAAGAGGATTTTAGTCTACTTGGAAATGTTTGCCCGCAATGTTTAACGGAAGGAAGTACACTCTTTTTTGACTTTCACAATCCAGAATTGGATTTATCACTACAAGCAAAAACAATTGATGCGCCTAGTTGTATGGAGTTTACAGATGAACTTGGGAATGTCGTAAAGCAAATTACTATAGTAGGTGAAGCGATTGTTTCTAAAGATTTTGTTCGACTGCCTGAACTATTAAATTTTCGGTTAGTTTTATCAGATACGGCTGCGAATCCTTTAAAGTTTGGAATACTGTTCATTAATTTCCCTGATCTTACGTTTATTATTCTTTTCGCTTCGAGTGGCTACCTTAACATTTCGAACTGTTTGAAAATCGAGAGTGGAACTGGTAATGCCGAAATAGAAGAGATGAAAAAGATGGTAACGAATGACAATAAGACGTACAAGTCAATTATTAAATTGACTAAAATATATAAAAATGGTGCTACAGAATCCTTTATTTCTAAGAAGGAAATATAAAGGATTTATATTGATTAACCCTCCTACAATATAATGAGGGTTTTTACATATACTAGGTGGATTGAAATAACGCAAAAATCACATAGTTAATATGAATGTTAGAAGTATATAGAGCGGTTAGTTGTACGATTAATTGCTATGTGTAAATTCCTATCATGATACGTTCTTTTACAACAAATTATGAAGGTATCCATAACAGTTAAACTAAGAAACATTATTTAAGTATTACTAAATGTAATGAAAGAGCTCATACAATTTTTGTAAAGTAATTAAGAAAAGGGCCATTGAAGTAGCCCTTTTCTTAATTATGAGAATTGCTAGTGGTAGTCATTATTGAGTTTAAATAGTTATTTAAAATTGAGTAATTTATTTACTAAATTCTTTTTGAGCGGCCCTATAACTTCCGATGATATTTTGATAACTTGGAAGATGCTTAGCAAGTAAAGCTCCAAAGCCCTCAATATCATTTCGCCAGTCGCGCTGTAATTCAGCTGCAACGCTAAACCAGTTCATTAATTGGACTCCCCCATGAGCCATACGCATAAGAGCGGCATCAGCAACTTGTTTATTAAAAGTTCCAGATGCATCCGTTACAACAAATACCTCATACCCTGCATTTACAGCTGATAGAGCTGGGAATGCAACACAAACATCAGTAACTACGCCGGCGATAATTAGCTGTTTTTTACCTGTTGCTTCAATAGCTTTTACAAACTCATCATTGTCCCATGCGTTAATTTGTCCTGGACGCGCTATTTTAGGCGCATTTGGAAAAAGTTCAATTAATTCTTGCATGAGTGGGCCATTAGGGCCATCTTCGAAGCTAGTTGTTAAAATAACCGGTAAATCAAAAAACTTAGCGGTATTAGCAAGAGCTAAAACATTATTCTTGAACTCATCAACACCATAGTCACGCACTAGGCTAGAAATCAGACCAGTTTGATGATCTACTAGAAGAACAGCGGCATCACTTTTTGAAAGACGAGAATAGAAATCAGACATTTTATAATCCCCCTTAAAAAGCTTATTTATAAATTAATCTTACAGTTATTTATCTTGATTTGGTATGCATGCAAAAATTTATCAACAAATAGAATTTATTAAAATATTGGGATGTATGTATTTTTATATTGAGGAATTATAAATTTTTCGTTTTGGGGAACAATGTATTAATTGAGTGGATAGCTATGTGGTAAGGTCCTAATGCTATCTATTATTTGTGAATAGTAATGTTTTTACCTGTAAATAGGAAATGAGATATGAGGACTAAAATGAATCTGAAAATAGCAATTCTTGATTGGAAAATCATTTCAATGTAATTAGATGTTATAATAAATTTGCATTTACGTATAATTTATAATTATTTGATATTTGAGTTTCATAGACATTTGCTTAGAGAATAAATAAGTGTGTATAAGAATACTAATAAAAGTTAACTCATGAAAATGTTGAATCTAGTTGATTTTAAAGAAAGCGGGAATGTAAATGATATATGAGGCAAAAATACATACAAGAAAAAAATTAGTTTCTATGTTCGAGGATTTTAATAATGTTGTTCTACTTTCTTATTTACAAGGACATATGGGCACCGCTTGGGTGAACGATCTTGAAAATCCGACAGTAGCGCAAATTACGGTAGGGATTTTTACATTTTACGCTGGGGATCCAAATGCAAAAGAGACAGAAGAGTTATTATGTAACATCCCTGAAAGAATTTTAGTAATCGTAAATAGTGATCAATGGAAAAAGCGTTTAGAAATATTCCATGAAAGAAAAATAGATAAGTTTTTACGATATAAATTTAAAAGAAATCCAGAAGTGTTTAATCATACAAAATTACAATCTGTTATATCGGCACTTCCAAAAGGATATGAATTAAGAAAGGTAGATGAGCATATCGCGAATAACCCATCATTACACAAGGTTTCTGAAGATTTTATAAGCCAATTCCGTTCAATAGATGATTATGTAAATCGAGGTATAGGTTATAGCATTCTGTATAAGGGAGAAGTCGTATGCGGTGCGTCATCATATAGTATTTATGATGATGGTATTGAAATCGAAGTTGCTACTGACCCAAATCATAGAAGAAAGGGACTGGCAACTGTAGTTAGTGCAGCCTTAATATTGGATTGTTTAGAAAAGGGGAGGTATCCAAACTGGGACGCAGCGAATAGTACTTCTGCCAAACTAGCAGAAAAGTTAGGGTATGTTTTTGATAAGGCGTATGATACTTATTTTGTGAATAATAGGTAAATGAATGGTGTGTGTACAAATTATACAACGTAATAAAGCTAGCCAATCTTATTAAATTAATGTTTATTAGACTTATTTTCTATAATCGCAAATATAAACTATCCGAAGGTGATTTTACCAAAGTTAAAGGCATTGAAACAGATGTTAATTAATGAAGTTAAGGGAAAGAATGACAATCGGATTGGTTCTATTAGAAGAATTGATAAATTTGAAAAAAAGAAACAATATCAATGGTAAGATTGAGGGAGTTCGCAAAATTTGGGAATAAAAACCGAATTTTTTAAGTCGGTTTTTATTTTTTACTAATAGAGTACCGCCAATATTGATTTTTTGTTGTATAGATAGTATTAAATGAAAAAAATCCTATTCCATTACTTTTGAATATAATTAACACATCAGTTCCTACTTCCACTATGAGGGTTCAGAAATTCTCTTTTTGTATAGGTAGATAATCATAAAGGCTCAATATATTTAGTTTTGTGTGTTTTAACTATCAAAAAATTGCTATTTTTTTGTAAATGATGAAAGTAACTATTACAGGAACCCACGCATTAATAGAATAGATACATATACAGTATAGAGAGTTAAAAAACTCCAAAATATTGTATAAAGGAGATTATAAAATATGAGCGAACAATGCCCAATTAATGTACCATGTCAGGTAGATGGACAAACTCAAACACCATTAAGTGATGCAGCTGCAACACCAATTCTTACTCCAGGAGCACCGATTGTAAAAATACCAGTTGTGTTAGCAGAAAGAACAATTCAAATTGTTGTAGAATCTGATATTTCATTAGATCCTCCAGCAGTTGAAATTAAACGTATCTTAAAAAATGCATTTTTAACACAATGTAAGTTAGTTCCTGTAGCATTTACTCCAGTACCAGGTACAAATTATGAGTGTAATGGAGTTCTATATGACCGCATTGCTAATGTTCCATTTTCTGGTTTTGCTGATTTAACAGCTGGTGATTTTCTATCACAAGCTATAGTAGCTGCTTCCTCAGATACTACTTCTCACTTTATTAATCCTAAAAATGGTGATCTACCACGTTTAGACAAATACTTCTTCGAAAATACAGTTTTTTACAATGAACAACCGTATTGCGAATTAGTCAGCGCTCAATTTTTCGAATTAGACTTTTCCCCTTGTCCAACAGAATTAAATGAGCCATTTGAAACTCTTCGTGAAAAAATTGTATTAGATCTTACTTTAAAAGTTTTACAAGTACAACAAGTACAAGTATAAAACTAAAAAAGCATTGTCTTTATTAAAAAGACAATGTCTTTTTTATTATTATAAAACATATATAATGATGAAATGGTCGCGTACAAATACCAGATTTATATGGATTTCATCAGATAGGGGGATGGTGATGAACAAGCCATGGGTTGATAAGGAAATATGGAACAAAGTATACAAATGGAAAATGCTGAATGTTCAAGATGATTCGCGCGAGATAAGAGAAAAAAAGGAAAGTATAGAAACTGAATCAGAGAAAGAAGGTATAGCAATTGAATTAGAGAAAGAAAGTGAAGAAACTAGATCAGCAAAAGAAGACAAAGTGAATGGATTAGAGGAAGAAGAGGTGGAAATTAAATCAGCAAAAAATGAATCAAAGAAAGTAAGTATAGATTCAGGATCAAAAATAGAGACCTCTGTGCGTTCAATAGTAGTGAAAACTCCATTTTATATTATTTCGGATGTGACTAGTTTTATAAAATTCCCTAATATGAATGTGAGGAACCAAGAAACATTTGTCTTTCGTAATGAAAAAGATGCAAGAGGACGGGAGCTGGATACTAAGCTATTAACTACAGAACAACATTATCATGAAGAAGTTTATTGTAATTTAGTTTCTTCAAACCTTCATGAAAAGAGAGTGCTTTTAGAATTTCCTAATCAAAAAATCAAAGGTAATACTGAAGAGAATTGGATAGGAACATCTTCGTGGATCCCTATACACGGTATAATTTTAGAGAAGGAAGATGAAGGAGGAGTAAATAATTATATACCTGCGAAATTACCAATAGAAATAGGGAAGTATAAAGGTGAAATTAATTTACGAGAAAAAGTGGTATTTAAAGAAAAAGTTATAGAAATAAAAGAGGTGTCACAGGAAATTATTTTAACAAAAAAAGAATTCTTATTGCCAAAAATAATAAAGAAAGGAAATAATCCATCTATAATTGAAAAAGGGAGCTTACTTGTAGAAGGTTATATTTCTCAATGTATTGAATTTATATCGGAACGAAGTACACCACATAATAACGCGTATCAATTAATGCAAAATATTGTATTGGAATTAACTGTGGAATTATTACAAGAACAGGAAGTGTGGGTACGGATTAAATAAATGATCATCTCCATTAATTAGTTAAAAATTTCCTCAGGAATATGTAATAGGGAAACTTAAAAATAGTGCTAGCAAGTTTGTAAACGAGCTAGCTAATAAGCGTTTGGGAAAGATGTGAAATACAACTGATGGAGCGATTTAAAAAACTAGGTACTTAAATTGATGAAAGGCATAAATCTTTATTAAAACATGTGGTGTAATACAAAGTGTATCCACTCCTATTATAGAAAACTCACAACTTAAATAGTAATACATGTTTATCATAATTTTTTAAACACCAATTATATTTTTTTAGAATAATTGGATGGACAACCTCTTGCGTAGTATCGACTTCAGTAAAACCGTATTTTTTATAAAAGCTTTTTAATTCTTCGAAAGGGAGACAGAATACATATTGCATATGTGATTCCTTTGCTGTTTGCACTAAAAATGAAACGAGTTCTCCTGCTAATTGTAACCCTCGAAATTTAGGTGCTATGAAAATACCACCCATTTCCATAGTCTCTCCATCGATTTGGACTAAACGACCTACACCTGCATACTCATTGTTATATGTAATGATTGCAACTTTATCCCGCTTTAAATCACTTGGTAAAAATCCTATTGATTCGTATTGCTTATTAATCCATTCTAAATCTTTAGAAGTAGCTAGTTGTATACTCATGAGTAACCTCCTTTGGAAGAGTATTAATATTCTAATTATATATAGCTCAATAACTGGTGAAAAGAGGATAAATTGAAATCATTTTACTTTATAGTTCAACTTTTGAAGAATAGTGCATACAATATAAAGTCTTTTCCTTTCTTCATTTAAGTTTTACGTATATAATTTAAAAGTACTATTTTTATTTTATATTTTTTATATTTATAACAGAATAGAGGTTTAAAAATGGGTGTTAAAATCATTACGGATAGTGCGGCGGATTTACCGGTAGAATTGCTGCAAGCATATGATATTGATTTAATTCCACTCCGTGTATATGATGAAGCAGAAACAGAGTATTTAGATGGGGTTACATTAAAATCGGTTACATTACTGCAAAAAATGAGAGAAGGTGCAGTGTATAAAACGTCACTGCCTTCACTTGAAACATTCCAAGAAAAATTTGTTTCCTATGCGAAAGAAGGTAACCCTTGTATATATTTAGCCTTTTCATCTGAATTGTCTGGTACATATCAATCGTCAGTTCTCATTAAAGAAGAAGTGAAAGAAACATACACTGATTTAGATTTAGAAATTATCGATACAAAATGTGCTTCGCTTGGCCAAGGGCTTGTCGTATTAGAAGCTGCTAAAATGGCGAAAGATGGCGCATCGAAAGAAGAGATTTTAAACCGTGTCGCTTTTCTAATGAACCATATGGAACATATCTTCACTGTAGCTGACTTGCAGTACCTTGTTAGAGGTGGACGTTTAAGTAAAGTAGCAGGTTTTATCGGCGGTTTATTAAACATTAAGCCGATCTTAAATGTGGATGAAGGAAAACTTGTACCACTTGAAAAGGTACGAGGGAAAAAGAAAGTATTAAGTCGTATTGTTGATATTATGGAAGAGCGCGGAAAAGACCTTAAAGATCAAACAATCGGTATGACTCACGGTGATGATTTAGAAACTGCCGAAGCATTAAAAGCATTAATTACTGAAAGATTTGGCTGTGAAGTATTTATCGTAAATACAATTGGTGCAGCAATCGGAGCGCATACAGGACCAGGTGCGTTAACATTGTTCTTCTTAAATGAGGTAGAGTAAAGGATTGATCTTTTGATCAATCCTTTTTTATTCTAATATAATTGTTTTATGTTAATAAAAAATATGTAATTATTTATTAGTTAGTAGCTTTCTTTTTAGTAGGTAAGAAGGTAGATAGGAAACCGGTGAAGGCTAGCATGAAACCAAATGTTTCAGTATCATCAACTACTAAACCATTGTTCCACTGATAAAGGAAGGATGCTAGCAATAAAAGAATAGCAGCGCCTCCAACATATCTTGCTATTTTTCGTGTTGAATCTTTTTTTGTTTTTACAATCATATTTGTCATCCTTTCATATTTACTAAATAATTCGACAAACTAATTTCTAGGATGTGATATTGATAATTCATCTATTGAGCTCATTTAATTTATTTTCATTTACAATAGATGTCTTCCATGTACTAGGTAAATGTAATTAACCATTCGATCTATTTTAAGAATGATAGTTTACATGTAGTTAAATCCTTTTCATTAAGTTTATCGTAATTCAAGTATATGGCGCCGTCTTTGTTAATAACAAGAAGTAAAATTGTATGAAAAAAGTGGGCAAAAACCTTAAATTTAAACCATTAAATTTAACAAGCTATCTAGAAATAATCATAATATGAATGTAATATTAAAATGAATGATACATTTTTTTACATTTGTGAAATTGTATATTTTATATAGTATGAAAGATTAAGAAATACATAATGACTTATTTAGTGAAAAGCATGAAATGGTTAATTAGGGAGAGAAAAAGATGGAAATTGGGGAACGTATTCGGCAAGTTCGTATGCATAAAGGATTGACACAGGGGGAGCTCGTATCAGAAATATGCTCAGTAACCTATTTAAGTAGAATTGAGAGTGGGAAAATCAAACCATCATCTTCTTTTTTAAAACAAGTTTCTAAGAAGCTGGGTGTTGATTGCGATTTTCTCATAGATGGCAATTACGAGGAGATAAAGCTTACTATTCTTGAAATATGTGATAAATATAAAAAAGATAAAAGTATAACTGAAGCTGAATTATCTTTGTTAGAATTATACGTTCGTGAAGTGGACGCAATTCCTTTATTATTAAAGACGTATGGCGTCATCATATACTATCATGTCCGAAATAAAAACTTATTATATGTGAAGTTATTTGTAGATCAAGCTTCGCAAATGATTCCAAGTCAAGTGAAAATGCAAAATACTGAAGATTATATATATTATTTAAGAGCTCGAGGTCTTTATTTTTCTAATAAAGGGGAGTATTTTACAGCATATGAAGTTTACAAAAAGATAGAAAATATGCTGGAACCAGAAGAGACCGAGTTGCACGCAGATACGTATTACAATCTAAGTATAGTAAGTCAGAATCTTAATAAAGATCAAAGTATTAGTCGCATATATGCAAAAAAAGCATATAAATTGTATAAAAAGTTTAATATAGAACAATATAAAATTTATACGTTAATACTTCTTGCGATGCAATATAACAAAGATAAACAGTATGAACAAGCATATGAAACTTTAAAACAAGTAGAAAATGAATCAAAGGTGGAAAATGAGCCATTAAATTTATGTTTTTTGAAATATAATTACGGGAAAATTTATCAAGCATTAAAAGATTATAAAAATGCAATAAAGTGTTACGAGGAAAACTTGATCCTTTGTGAGTATTTACCAAACAAAGAAGGTAAGGTATATACAATTCGGAATTTAATAGAAATTTATATAGAATTAAAAGATTGGCAAACAGTAACTAAACTTATAGATGAGGCATTTGAAATTTTATCGATTTGTGATGTACCGTATGCCCATGTTCAACTATATGGATTTAAAGCGGAAAAATCTAGAATATGGGCAGATTATAATGGATATGAGAAGAATATGAAAACAGCAATTGAGATGGGTATAGAAAAACAGCAATATAGCTTAGTTGCCGCATTAGCTTATAAATTGGGGGATTATTATTATGAGAATCGCTCATATAAATTATCTGCTAAGTATTTTAAACTATCAGCTGAAAATAAAATGGATTAAAAAGGGGGGTAGTTGGATACTTCAGGAAATCATAAGCTTAAAAAGGATATTCAAAAGAGTATGTTATTTTATGCTCTTAAGAATATCCTTTTTTATTTTTATTCTACAACTACCGGTCGATATGGTATTGGTGAAGATAAAATCATCGAGGTTTTCACTGTACCAAACGGAATAACGATATCAATTAATTCCTCTAATTCTTTCATAGAGTGAACTGCTACTTTTAAATAATAGCTACTTTCACCGGTTACTCGATGACATTCGAGTATTCTATATTCTTCGTATATTTTTTCCTCAAATTTTTTGCATGGAATCTTTAAATTTTCGATTCTTAAAAATGCTTGAATTGATTTTCCAACTTCATCTAATGATATCCGTGCGGTATATTTCTCAATTATTCCAGTATCTTGTAACCTCTTTAGTCTTTCTGTAACGCTAGGGCGGCTAAGGTGTAGATGCTCAGTCATTTCTGTAATTGTCATCCTGGCATCTTCTTGTAATAATAGGATTATTTTCTTATCGATCTCATCCATTACTCATGCTCCTTTGCAAAGTTGAAAGTAAACTTCTGAAATACATGCATAATATAAAATCTAATGCTAAATTACATACACAATTGAATGTTGAATAGACTGATAACTTTCTATAATTAAAATATAAATGGAGGTGCATGTAATGTCTAATCATTTCAACGTAACAATTTCTATTAAAAAGGGAACAGCTTTATACGTAGGAGCAGTTTTAGGATCAGGAATTCTTATTTTACCTGGTATGACTGCGAGTATAGCGGAAGGAAATGCGATTATTTCTTGGCTTATTATGATTTTACTTAGTATCCCACTTGCATTAACATTCGCTTTTTTATCTATTGAGCATCCAAGTGCAGGGGGAATTGCAACTTTTTCTGAGAAGGCTTTTGGTAAAAAAGTAGGTGCGATTATAGGGTGGTGTTTTTTTATCGCAGGTAGTGTTGGACAAATCATTGTATCACTGACAGGTGGAATGTATATAGTAAAAGTCTTTTCTTTACCATCGTATTTTTCTTATATTATCGGGTTAATCATAGTAAGTATTTCTATCGGTTTCAATTTATTTGGATTAAAAATGAGCGGTTCATTTCAAGTATGTATCGGTGTATTAACTTTTTTTATTTTAATCGTAACAATTATAAGCTCACTACCTTATATTGAAATGAAAAATATAAATGTACATATTTCTATGAAAGAAGTAAACCCGATTTTAGATGCGTCATTTTTAATTTTTTGGTCGTTTTTCGGTTGGGAAGCAATTGCGAGTTTAGCTCCAGAATTTAAAGCACCTAGAAAAAGAAATATTATTTTGTCTACAGGATTTGCGATTATTATTATTGGAGTTTTATATATGGGGATTGCATTATCAGTAATTGGAACAAAATCATATCATATTAATGCTGATAATACTACAGCTCTAGTGCTGGTAATAAAACAAACATTAGGTAATCAATTTGCATGGTTAATTGGATTTTTAGCTTTTATTATTTGCTTAGGGACGACAAATGCATTTATCGCAAGCATGGGCCGTTTAGGCTATTCACTAGGAAAGGAAGAAGTTGCACCTCGTTATTTAGCATGTATTAATGAAAAAAGAGCAGCGCCAACAAATGCAGTAAAAGTTGTAGGTTTTATTGCGATAATAGGTTTGTTAATAAGTTTCGTTTTTCATATTAGTATAGATAGAATCGTATTAATACCGAATTCGTTAGGGATTGTTACATATATAGTCGGCACTGCGGCCGGAGTTAAGTTAATAAATAATAGGTTAGGTAAAATTTTTTCTATAATAGCTTTTACATGTTGTGTAGCGGTTTATCCCTTTATTGGAGGAGTCATACTTATTCCAATACTTGTAGCTCTAGCGTCTTTATGCTATCTACATTTCATAAAAGATAGACTTGTAAATGGGAGGGAGCAGAATAAGGAATGTTAAAATGCATTCGTTTAAGTTTTAATTTTTAGAGATATCTAAAAATTGAAGATTCATATATAATTATGGAGGGATTAAATTATTGTAACTATTTGTAAAAATAGGAGGCTATTAAAAATGAATAAGCTTATATATGCTCCAACTAACTGGGATTTATGCAGGCTATATTCCAATGAACAGGACCCTATGATTTCTATAGAACAGCTAAAAGTAGAATATAAAGCAACAAAAGACTCAGTAATCCTTTCACAACTTATACAGGCTATCGAAAAAGCAGAGTATTACTTATATTGCCGTGCTGCTGAAGATGAGAAGCATTCTGAAGATACTTTACTAAGTGTAAAAGTAAATCAATTAAAGAAAGAAGTTCAACTATTAATAGAATCTAGTAAGGGACAAAGTGTTAATGCAAATCATTCAAGTATTAGACTTATAGAAAATGAATTAAAAGCTTGGGAAGATATGTATACACAATTAAGAAATAAGATAGAAGTAATACACGATAAAGAGACTTTATCATTTGGACAAGCAAATTACGTTGCGATGAATAGTGATGATCATAATGAAAGATTAATAGTATTTGATTCTCTTACAAATGCTTTGAATAAGGAAAAAGATATCTTTGCTACTGTATTGAATCAAATTGGAAGATTACGTAATACGCGGAGTAATGAATTAGAAAGGAGAGAAGTTTTAACTCAATCCCTTCAAATGAATGGTATTTCTGAAACTGTATTATCACAAATGTGGGATGTAACAGAAACACAACTTGATAAGCTAGTAAGTGCTTTAAACGTATTTAAAAAGGAAAAGAATTCGATTACATGGCATGAACTTATGACATTAAAAGAAAGTAATAAGACCGTTATTCCTTTTTCAGTAGGAGTACAAAACATATATGATGCATTTGAAAATATAGATGAAGAGTTGACAAAGTTCGCGCGGAATGCAATAGCGAATGGATGGGTAGATGCGGAACCAAGAGATAGTAAACCACCTGGAGGATTTTGTGCTCCTTTTTTCGGTGAAAAAGAATCCCGTATTTCAATGCGTTATGATGGAACAATTGATAGTGTAAGAATACTAGCTCATGAACTAGGACATGCTTGGCATTTTTATGTTATGAGTTTTGAACAATCTACTTCATTTTTAGATGATTATCTGCCAATGAGTACAGCTGAATCAGCGTCTATTTTCTTTGAAATGGTACTTGTAGATCACTTAATAAAAACAGCAGAATGTACAGAAATGAAAAAGTCATTGCTCAGTTGGAAAATTAGAAATAGCTTTAATTATGTTATGGCAATTCGTGCATCGTTTCAGTTCGAAAAGAGTTTTTATGAAAAAAGTAAAGAAGGTCCTATAAGTGCTGATGAAATTGAGAAATTATCTATAGCCGCGCAAGAAAAGGTATATGGAAATGCACTAACAGAATATCAGCCGTTTGTTTGGATGAAATACGTTCAGTTTTATATAGCAGATGTTCCTTTTTATAATTATCCATACACATTTGGTTATTTAGTAAGTTTTAGTTTACTAGAATTAGCGAAAGAAAATAATAGGGAATTTTATTTGAGGTATAAAGAATTTTTGCGAGAAACGGGAAAAGCTCCAGTTGAAGAACTTATGAAAATACATTTTGAAATTGATTTAACAAATTATGAGTTTTGGAATAAAGCTTTTATACAAATAAATAAAGATATTGATGAATATTTGCAGCTTATGCAGGGGGAGCGCAAATAGATAAAGGGGACTACATACATGAACAGAATCGGTATTATCGGAGCAATGCAAATAGAAATAGACTTACTATTAGAAACACTACTTATTAAAGAGGAACATACTATTGCGGGAATATCTTTTTATAGAGGAAACTTTATGGATACAGAAGTTGTTATTACGCGATGTGGTGTAGGGAAGGTAAATGCAGCTGCATGTACACAAATATTAATTAGTAAGTTTGAGGTAGACTCTATCATTAATACAGGTGTTGCGGGTGGATTACATCCGGATGTGAAAGTTGGCGATCTAGTTATTTCTACAAATGTTACGCATCATGATGTTAATAAAAATCAAATGAAGAATCTATTTCCGTTTCAAGAAGCGTTTCAAGCAAGCGAGGAATTAAGAGATTTAGCCCAAAAAGCTGTTAATAGTAGTAGTTTAAATATTACTGTTCATGAAGGAAGAATCGTCAGCGGAGAATGCTTCGTCGAGGATTCAAAATTAAAGGCGCAATTAGTCACTGAATATGCACCTCATTGTACAGAAATGGAAGGGGCAGCAATTGGACATGTTGCTTACATAAATGATATACCGTTTCTTGTTTTGAGATGCATTTCTGACAGTGCAGATGATTCAGCGCAAGTTTCATATGATGATTTTGCGAAAACCGCAGCGAATTATTGTTCAGAAATTATTGTTGAGATGTTTAAAAATATTTCGAGTAAAACTGTATTGTAGTTAATAAGTAAAGAATGGGAGAGAATGTCATGTTACAAGCACTAATTTTCGATATGGATGGAACTTTATTTCAAACAGACAAAATTTTAGAATTATCACTAGATGCTACATTTGATCATTTACGTTCACTACAATTATGGGATACGATAACACCTATTGATAAATACCGTGAAATCATGGGTGTGCCTTTACCAAAAGTTTGGGAAGCTTTATTACCGAATCATTCTATAGAAGTAAGAGAACAAACTGATGCATATTTTTTAGAAAGACTAATTGAAAACATTAAGAGCGGAAAAGGTGCTTTATACCCGAACGTAAAAGAAATTTTTACATATATAAAAGAAAATAATTGTTCAATTTATATTGCTAGTAATGGTTTAACTGAATATTTACGAGCGATCGTATCTTATTATGCTTTAGACCAATGGGTTACTGAAACGTTTAGTATTGAACAAATAAACTCACTTAATAAAAGCGACTTAGTTAAAAGTATTTTGAACAAGTATGATATAAAAGAAGCAGCAGTAGTAGGGGACCGTTTATCTGATATAAATGCAGCTAAAGATAATGGCTTGATTGCGATTGGATGCAATTTTGATTTTGCACAAGAAGGTGAACTTGCTCATGCAGATATAGTAATAGATGATTTAATGGAGTTAAAGGGAATATTTCCTGCTGTGCAGAGATAATAAAGGTGTTTAATTTATAATAAAGTCATTTAAAAAATAATATAATTGTTTAAAAATCCTTCTTCTACTAACGGAGTAGATTAGCTCAATAAGGAATCAAAATAAGAACTTGTAGCTTCTGAAGAAATGGAAAAAAAGAAAGATTTTAAATTCAAAATAGCCTCTGTTATATAGGGGTAGAGAGATTATAATTCATTTGTGATGAATTAGTAATAGTTTGATTTGTTTTAAAGCTGAGTAGAGGATTATAAAGTGTGTGCAGTTTTTTGCCAATTCCTATATGTCTTATTCCACGGAGGAAATATGCTTAAAGATAATTTTAAAATTAGTAATATTCCCACGGTTTTATGGGGAAATAAGAGTGAAAAAATTTTTATTGCAGTACATGGAAATATGTCAAATAAGGAAGATACAGTTATTCAAATATTAGCTGAAGAAGCCAATCAAAAAGATTATCAAGTATTAAGCTTTGATTTACCTGAGCATGGAGAAAGAAAAAATGATAATACTCCTTGTAAAGTACAGTTTTGTGTTAGTGAATTATCTATAATTATGAATTACGCAAAACAACATTGGAAAGAAGTAAACGTGTTTGCATGTAGTATGGGGGCTTATTTTAGCCTTTTAGCCTATCAAAATGATGTGATAGAAAAGGCATTGTTTTTATCACCAGTAGTTAATATGGAACGAATTATCGAAAATATGATGAAAGGGTTTAATGTAACACCAGAGCTTTTGCAAAAAGAAATGACTATAGAGACACCTATTGGTCAAAAGTTATATTGGGATTATTTATGCTATGTAAAAGAACATCCTATTAATATATGGAATACAGATACGTATATTATGTACGGAGCCAAGGATGAACTGTGCGAATTTGAAACTATTAACTATTTTACAAAAAAACATCGTTGTGAATTAGAAGTCATGGAGACAGGCGAACATTACTTTCATACTGAAGAACAGTTAAAGATATTTGAACAGTGGTTACACAAACATATCGATTAACAAATTATAATTTATCTTGAACCTGTTAGAGAAGAATAGTGAATATATAAACTGATATTATACTTGAGAGACATTATAAATGTGAATGTATTCACTTAAACAAACAAGTGCTTTAGTTCAATAAGAATTAAACAACTTTATTAATGATTTTTGAGTACAAATACCTTTAAATGTATAGAAATTAAACAATTATATTATCGATTTATATCTGAAGTGAAGAATACGCATATACGAATTGAATAAAGTAACAATCATAAAAATGCTCAGAATAAATGATTCTTGAGCATTTTTATGTATTTTCATATTAAGGAGGAATTTACTTGAAAGATATACATATTCAACAAATTGAAGATTTAATGATATACGAACACGATTATCTTGTTCAAGAAAGCAAAGACGAAGGATTTAATTTCCTAATAAAACTAATAAGTGAATATGAAAATAAAATAAACACATTTAATAAAACTGGTGAATGTTTATATGGCATTTTTCAAGGGGGAAGGCTAATTGGGATTGGAGGTATAAATGAAAATCTGTATACAGAAGACAATAAGATTGGTAGGTTAAGGAGATTTTATATTGCAAAAGAATACCGAAGGAAAGGATTAGGGAGGTTACTGTTAGTGAGAATTTTAAGCGATGCGAAAAAATATTTTACTATTGTTGTCTTAAATACAGATACAGAACAGGGTGACAAATTTTATACTTCGAGTGGATTTGTGAAAGGGACAAAATATGTAGGAGCGAGCCATTATCTAAACTTAGATAAAAGGATGTAGTGAATTATTATTTGCTCTTCTTCGGAACGTTTGTTCTGTTCTGTGTAGGTTTATGATATGATTTATTTAAATATATTATTGGAATGGGGAGTTAGATGGTGGGAGAAAATAAAATTATTAATGATTTCAATGAATATTCAATTTGGATAAATACATTGAAAGGTATGAAAGAGGAATTGTGGGTGGCACCAATATCAGAGGGGAAATGGACTGTTGGTGAAATCATATCTCATATTATGAATTGGGATGACTATCTTTTACGTGAGACATTATCATCAGTGAGAGATGGACTGGGAATGGAGTTCCCTGACTTTGATACATATAATAAAATAGCCTCTAATTATGCAAAATCAGGTATATCTAAGATAAAACTTCTTGAAGAAGCACAAGCTAAAAGAGATTTACTTGTTCAAGAGCTTAACCGACTGTCTATTGGAAAGCTAAAGGAACATTTGACTGCCAATGGAGTATCATATTGTCCTCATACTGGAATACCGTACTCTCTAATATATATTATTAAAGAATTCGTAGATCACGATAACCATCACAAAAGGCAGATTATTAATTTTTTAAATGAAAATCAAGTTGTTAACTGATAAAGAAAGATCCCGCGAATGATACTTGCGGGATCTTTCTTTAATTAATTATAATTTAACATTCATTTGTTTTAATAAAGTTTTCGGATCACCTTTTACATAATAAAAATGTGGATTATTCTCATCATCGTAAAGCATAATGTAAGGTTTTTCATTAAGTGGGAGCAGGATGAGTACTTCATCGATTGTTGTATGTAACCATTGATTTGTAATAGAAACAGGCCTAAATAAAGGGATTTTTATCATATGTCCATCTTTCGGAACGACATTTAAGTTTTTGAATGGACCGGTAATTGATTTTGCGTATTGAACTGCTTCTTTTTGAATGGCTGAATCTAAAGATTGTTTTTGGACTACCATTTCTTTTTTGCAATCAAATACTTCAATTTGTTTATTTGTATTTGCGAACGCATTTGTTGATAATAAAAAGAAGAGAAGAGTAATGACTCCTATTTTTTTGAACATGAAACAACACCTCACACTTACTATACCCTCAAACGTTGTAAATATTTTTATGTCACATTGATGTAACAAAGAAGTTGTATGATAAAATTGGTATTTGTTTATAAGTAATGGAGGAAATATAATGAAAGTATTAATCGCGGATGATGAACAAGATATGCTGAAAATTTTAAAAGCGTATTTTGAAAAAGAAGGCTTCGAAGTTTTATTAGCAAAAGATGGAGAGGAAGCACTTCAAATATTTTATGATGAGAAAATTGACTTAGCTATTTTAGACTGGATGATGCCGAAAAGTAGTGGTATTACTGTCTGTCAGGAAATAAAAAAGAATTCAAGTGTGAAAGTATTAATGCTTACTGCGAAAAGTGAAAGTGAAGATGAATTAGCAGCTCTTCAAAGCGGGGCAGATGAGTTCGTGAAAAAACCATTTCACCCGGGAGTGCTAATTACTCGAGCGAAAAAGCTTGTACAGCATGAAGATGTTATCCAAGTTCAAGATTTAAAAATAGATTTCACCAAAAATAAAGTATATAAAAATGAGAAAGAATTAGACATTACAAAGACAGAATTACAATTAATAAAGTGCTTTTTAAATCATAAAGGCACGATTTTAACGAGGAAAAAGTTGTTAGATATCGTTTGGGGATTTGATTATTTTGGGGAAGAGCGAACGGTTGATACGCATGTAAGAAGGTTACGTAAAAAAATAGGAGAAAATATTATAAAGACACATCGTGGTTTAGGATACAGTTTGGAGGAAGAGTGTGAATAAACTCGGTAAAAAGTTATTTTTCAGCATCTCTTTAACAGTCATCCTTATTTATACGGTCTCTTTATTATTAATTAACTATTTTTTACCAAAATATAATGTGCACAAAACACGCGAAAGCTTGGAAGGTATTACAGCGCAAATACAGTCAATACCGCGTAAAGAACTGGATGATGCCATAAATCGTATTGAAAATGAAGGTAATGTTACGATTGCTTATACATCAATAAATAGTTCAGAAGATGCTATTAATGAAGAATTACGCATGCAACTTACAAAAAAGAGAGTTGCATTGAATAAACTTTGGATTACAAAAGAAGAAATTACGAAAGTGAAGAACCTCGGACAATCGAATAAAATATATGATCAAGAAAAGATAAAATCTAGTTTTTTTGCGAAATACATTGCGAAAGATGATATGTTGATTTTAGTAGGAGTTTCTATCGCACATTCTAATGAAGTAATTAAAACTCTTAACTCATTTTATTTATATATTTTGGGATTTTCACTATTCCTTATTATCGTGCTCGTCTGGATTTTTTCAAAAACAATCACTACACCATTGAATGAATTGAGTGATGTCGCAGAAGATATTTCACGTCTGAAATTTAAACGGACGAAAGTTAAAACGAATGATGAAATAGGTGATTTAGCAAATAGTATCAACATTATGAGTGATAAATTACATGAAGCACATCAAGATTTAACAGATCGAAATGACCACTTAAAACGATTTATGGGCGATGTAACTCATGAATTAAAAACACCAATCGCATTAGTAAAAGCATATTCTATTGGAATAAAAGACGGTTTAGATGATGGTACATATGTTGATACAATCATTAAACAAACAGATCAAATCTCAAATTTAATTGAAGAGTTATTACGATTTTCTAAATTAGAAAGAGATATTTTACATAAAGAAGAATTCCCTATTGAACCACTAGTCCAAAGTATAATAGATAAGCATAAAATTGAACTGGAGTCGAAAGAAATCAATTTGCAAGTGAACTATAATGCTGGTGACGCGATTGTTTATGCTGATTTAAATAAAATGAGAATGGTCTTTCAAAATTTAATCTCTAATGCGATAAAATATACAACGAATCAAAATATAAAAATCACAGTAGAAGAGAAAAATGACATTGTGTATTTTCGAATTCAAAATGGAATTGCTGCTGAGGGCATTAAAGAGATAGATAAAATTTGGGAACCTTTTTATGTATTAGAATCTTCTCGTAGTAAAGAAAAATCAGGTACTGGATTAGGACTAGCGATAGTAAAAAGTATTTTAGAAAGACATGGATTTGAATACGGGGTTTCGGTAGTAGATGGGGAAATACAATTTTATATGTATATAGATAGGAACTAATTGTTATTAGTTCCTTTTCTTTATATGAAAAGATTTGATAGTTCTACAAATTTCTCAACTTTTTACATAAAATATAAACTGAATTTTCTGTATTTTTGATGTATAGTAAAAGAAGGAATATATAGGGAGGGAAGGGCATGAAAAAAAAGAAAATAGCAATTACACTATCGACTATATTATCTTTAACAATTACTTCAGGAGTTTCTAGTATGACTGCTCATGCAGAAAATAAAGAAGGGATCTCCGCAAAGGAGAATAATGTTAAGTTAAATGGTCAAGTTTCAGAAGCTTTAATGTCAAACACGAAAATTGAATTAGAAAATGGGATGACGAAACCAATTTATTCACTTGATGAAGCCATTGTAGAAAATCTATTTGTAGAGACAGAAGTTGATAGTGATCGAGATGGTAAAAAAGATCGTGTATCAGTAAAGGTTATGCGTCCAAAGACGAATCCAGATGTGAAAGTTCCTGTTATTTATGAAATGAGTCCATATCGATCTGGTTTAAAAGATGTTCCTGTTTATAATGTTGATGAAGAATTGTATGCGTATGAAGGAAAACCGTATGGGGCAGTTAATCTTGGATCGTATGGTAATTATTATGTTCCGAGAGGATATGCAGTCATTTTAGGCGAAAGTATTGGAACTGGAAAATCAGATGGATGTGCGACAACTGGAGATGAGCAAGAAATACTAGGGACTAAGTCTGTCATTGATTGGGTAAATGGTCGTGCGAAAGCATATACAGAGGATGGTAAGGAAGTAAATGCAAGTTGGTCTTCGGGAAATGTAGGAATGACAGGAGTTTCTTATAATGGTACATTACCGAATGCTGTCGCAACGACTGGAGTTGAAGGGTTAAAAACAATTATTCCAATCGCAGCAATTAGTAGTTGGTATGATTATTATCGTGCAAATGGAGCAGTAATTGCGCCAGGTGGATATCAAGGAGAAGATACAGATAATATGGCTGAAGCAGTACTAACAAGAAAGAATCCTGAAGTTTGCGGGCAGGTTATTAAAGAACTAACAGCTGGACAAGATCGTAAAACAGGCGATTATAACGACTTTTGGGATAAACGTAACTATGTAAAAGATGTAAAAAATGTGAAAGCAAGTGTATTTGTAGTTCATGGGCTAAATGATTGGAATGTAAAAACGAAGCAGTTTTCACAGTGGTGGGAAGCTCTTGGCGAAAACAATGTTCCTCGTAAAATGTGGTTACATCAAGGTGGACACGGCGGAACATCAAGTAATAACTGGCAACAAACGCAAAATAAATGGTTCGATTATTGGTTATATGGAATTGAAAATGGAATTATGGCTGAACCGATGGTAGATGTACAACGTGAAAATAAATCGTGGCAAAAAATAAAAAATTGGCCAGATCCAGCGGCTGTACCATCAAAAGTCCGTATGTATTTAAGTAATAAAGCAGTCAATCTACCATTAAGTATGGGATCAGTAAACACGGTTTTTTCATTAATAGATGATGCAAAAATAAAATCGAATCAATTAGTAGAAAACCCAGAGCTGGAAATAGCGAACCGATTAGTATATACAATGCCTGTACTGCAAAAAGATATGCGAATAAGTGGGACGCCGAAAATTTCAATAACAGGTAATATTGATCGGTCTGTTTCAAATTTAACCGCTTTACTCGTTGATTACGGCGGAGCGAAGCCTGAAATTGTAACGAGAGGTTGGATGGATCCGCAAAACTTAAATAGTATAGAAAATTCAACGGCACTTCAACCTGGTAAGAATTATACATTTACATGGGACATGCAGCCAGATGATTACGTATTTAAAGCAGGACATCAAATTGGAGTCGTATTAATCGCAAGTGATTATGATTATACAATTAGACCGAAAGCAGGAACAAAGCTTACGGTGAAATTGAGTGAAGTGACATTGCCGATTGTGAAATAAAGGTACATGAGGGGAATGAGATAAAAGAGCTTACTAAGGTAAGCTCTTTTATATTGAGTGGATTTGTTTGCTAGAGTTTTATTAAAAATGTTTCTGTTAGTTTTCATTGTCCAAGCATTCTCTTGAAAACCACATATACTATTTATATTCAAGGTGGTCACTATTCTTATTGGGGCTGTTTTTTTAATATAAATGATACTTTAGGGAAGTAGGGAGATTAAATTTGGAAAACGAAGAACAAGGAAGAATTGAAAATCAAGTGTATTCTAATCGGGTTGTAAGATCAGAATTTGATAAGCATTGGGAAACTTGTATTTCAAAAAGTGGTTATGTAATCTATGTAGCGACGAGTGATCATGCTGAAGTAATAGTACTACTTTCAGATGGTTCAAGTAAATTATTAATCTTCAAAAAAGGCGGTAAAGTAATAGTGGGTGGCGGTGGAACGAGTCACTACAGCAAACCACATATTGCAAGAAATATTTAATGTAAAAAATGGTAATCGAGAAGACGCTGACAACCGTATAGTCTTTAATTTGCATATGGAGATACGTATCCTAAAGTGAGTTTTTGTTTTAGATTCTGGCGTTTTTAGTAATAAAAATAAGATGAAAAAGATCTTTAACGTATAAAGGTCTTTTTTGTTTATTCACAAATAAAATTAATGGAGGTGAGCTAATAATGAAAAATATTGGAGTAATCTATGTTCTTTCGGGAGTTCTCCTATTCGGGCTTACATATATAACTTCCGCAATTTACGCGGGTTCATTAGAAATTTGGGATAGACCAAGCGGGAAATTCTTTACTGCATTTTATGAAATTCATGGTACAATTTTATCGATAATTTCAATTTGTTTTATTATAGCGGGGATATACTGTATACATAAAAAAGTGTAGTGAAAATCAATCAGCCTTTCATGTACTATACATGAAAGGCTGATTGGTTGTATGTGTTGAAAGATTTTTTTATAAGAATTGTAGTTTTTAGGTAATAGTTAAAAATGTAACTGCTTATGTATGATTAAAATTATTTCGTCAAATGAATGTCACATAAAAGTCTTATAGTGTATATAGAAGGTGAAACATACATAAAGCAGGAGATGAAATGATGAAAAAAGCGCTACAGTATATATTCATATTACTTACGCTATTTACTTTAAGTTATGTAATTTATACTAACTACGAAAAGCAGAAAGAGATTAAAAATAATAAACAAGTAATTAGTGAAGTTGCAAAGAGGTATGGTATTCCAGAGTGGATACCATTATCTATTGCTGATCATGAAACAAAATTTGATCGAAAAGCAATAGGGGATAAAGGGACATCTTTCGGTCTGTTTCAATTACATCGTGATGGTTTAGCACCAGCACAATTATCGGAAGAGAGCTTAATAGATTCACAAATAAATGCAACAATAGCGATTTCTAATATGGTTAAATCGTATGAACGCGGTGTGAAAAAAGGATTGGTTGATTGGGAGTTACTTAAATATGTTGCCAATACATCAGGATGGCCAGGAAACTTAGGGGGAGAATGGACGGACAATAATACAAAATATAGTATAGGGCTAGAACAATCATACCAATTATATAAGTAAGAGGAAGAAGTATAAAAGGCATTTCCAATTTGGGGAAATGCCTTTTATATGTTATAGTATAATAGTGTTTGAATGGTATGTTATTTTACTATATCTTCAAATTTGTTATGTAGTATTTTTATATTAAATAACTACTAATATCATTTTTTTATATAAGGAGTAAGTAGTAGGAATATGAAAAATATAGATTTTATACTAGAAAGTGATGAAACATTAAAACCGTCAGAAAGATTAGTACTATTATTATTAGAGAAGCATAGAATGTTATATACGAACGATCTATTAGCTCTTTCAAATTTATCATATAAAACATTAACAGATTCACTAACAGCACTCGTTTTAAAGTCTTATGTTTTAAAGGATACAGGTAAGGGAAGAAGGCAGAATTGTTATAGATTAGTATGATAAGATTAGTAATTATAGATATTTTATATGTGATTTTTTCAAATGTAAGGTAAAATTCGTTTTTTATTTTCGAATGAAAAAGTTAGTGTAGAGGGTACATATATATTTAAATTTCATTTTTTTATTGTATTTTTTAATGATAGAAACAAGAAAAATAAACTGTATAAAAATGAAATATAAAAAACAATCCGTTTTTAAAATGGATTGTTTTTTATTGGAATAATATTATTTGATAAATTGAAAGCATGAATGATTATTCTACTTCACATGTATATTTTTCAGGTAATAATTCCATAACGCTACATTTTACAAGTTCACCATTATAAGAAAGTATAACATTCGTATTTTTTCCGTAATCACTTATTAATTCTCGACACATACCACATGGAGCGACAACCCAACATTTTTCTATATCTTCATGAGGATGTGGGTGAGCAACTGCTACAATGGTATCAAATTCATGATCACCTTCTGAAATAGATTTTCCGATTGCCATAGCTTCACCGCATACTGTTATTCTTCCAACATTTGCTTCAACATGTACTGCTGCATACACATTACCCGTGTTGGTTCGTACAGCTGAACCGATATGATGACGACCATATTTATAGTTTTTTTCGATTACTTTTTCAGCAGCTCTAATTAAATCATAGTCTTCAGTGTTTAAAGGCATTACTTGTAACATAGTCTCTCTCCTTTATTAAGCATAATACGATCACTTTAACAGAAAATTTAAATATTTAAAACGAATAATTAAGTTTAATCACTATTATCAAAAAAACAATAAAATAACATTATTATGTAAATTATTAATTTGAAAAGGAAAATATAATAATGAATAGAACATATAGAAAGGGATATTCAAATAATTTGAAAACGGGGGGATTATTATGAAACATTTACAATCAATATCACAAGCAGTCATAAGCGGCGACAAGGAAAAGGTAGAAGAATTAATAAAGATTGATCCAAGTGTTGTTAACGAATTTAGTGAAGATGGCTGGACACCACTTCATTTAGCAGCTTATTTTGGACAAATAGAATTAGCAAGTTTTCTTTTAAAAAATGGTGCAGATATACATGTTAGAGCAAAGAATGAAAATGAGAATACACCACTTCAAGCGGCAATTGCGAACAAACAAAGCGAGCTTGTAGCTTTCTTAATTGAAAAGGGATCAGATGTGAATGCAGTTCAAAGTGGTGGTTGGACAGGTCTTCATGAAGCTGCTTTATTAGGAAATGAAGAAATAATTATATTATTACTTGAAAATCGGGCTAATAAAACGATTAAGAAAAATGATGGGAAAACAGCATACGATATTGCATTAGAGAAAGGGCATGAGCATCTTTTACATTATTTGCAGGGGGAAGTAAGTTTATGATTAATCGCTGGAATGTAGGGATTTTTCTATTTAATGAAGTGGAAGTGTTAGATTTCGCGGGGCCGTTTGAAGTTTTTTCCGTTGCTACAACGAATGGCGAACGACCATTTACTGTACATACCGTTAGCCAAGATGGGGAAATGATTATGGCGCGGAACGGATTAAAGGTACAACCGGATTATAGCATTGAAAACTTACCTCCAGTTGATATTTTAATTATTCCTGGTGGATTAGGTGTTAGAGAAAACGAAGTAGAAAATAAAATTGTAATAAATTGAATTCGCAAGCAGATGAAAGAAGTGAAGCTAATGGCCTCTGTTTGTACTGGAGCGCTTTTGTTAGCTAAAGCAGGTTTACTTGAGGAAAAACAAGCGACAACACATTGGGCTAGTATTGAAAACTTTAGAAATAATTTTCCGAATGTTGAAGTATTAGAAAATGTAAAGTTTGTAGATGAGGGGCATATTATTACGTCTGGTGGAATTTCAGCCGGAATTAATATGTCATTTCATATTGTAAAAAATTTGTTAGGTGTTCGGGTTGCTGAAGAAACAGCGAAGATAATGGAATATGATATTGATTTACAATATTAAAAGTAAAACAAGACCAGCAGTTGGAAAAATCCAAATGCTGGTCTTGTTTTATATTGACTGAATATACGCTAATTCCTCATTTGTAAGGATCGGACGGGTAGTTGCATCTGCATTTTCTTTCGCTTGTGTTTCTGTTTTTGCGCCAGGAATTGCGACCGATACTGCTGGATGGGAGAGGACGTAGCGAAGTGCAAGTTGTCCTAATGTCTGATTTTTATTTGAGAGTAACCTTAATTTTTCTACTTTTTGTAAATCTTCTTGAAACCACTTTTCTTTTGGCCATTCTTTGCGTAAATCTCCGTCAGGAAAAGTTGTTTTATTTGTAAACTTTCCAGTTAATATCCCCATTTTTAAAGGTCCGCGTATAACAGCTCCTAAATTGTTCTCTTGTAGGTAGGGCAGTATGTCGATTTCTGGTTTTCGGTTTAATATGTTGTAATCAAGTTGCACAACATCAATTTCATTGTTTTTATTGAAATGTTTTATATATTGTAGGTCGTGAGTTGAAACACCAACAGCTCTTACTTTTCCGTCCCGTTTTAATATTTCAAATGCGCGTAAAAATGCTTCTGTTTCTTCTTGTTTATCCCACCAAATGTGACAGAAATAAACATCAATATAATCTGTTTCTAAGCGCAGTAAGCTAGTTTCAAATACTGCGATTACTTTTTCGGCAGTATTATAAACAGGCTCTCCACTTGGATCATAGTGATGCCCAATTAAACCGCCTTTCGTTGATAAAACGATATTATTACGGTGCTCTCTTATTGCTTGAGTTACTAACCTTTCACTATGTCCTAAACCGTATACATCAGCAGTATCAATAAAGTTTACGCCGCATTCAATTGCTTTCTTCATAGCGGTTATAGATTGTTTGTCGTTAACAGGACCCCATTCATCGCCGCCAATCGCCCACGCTCCAAAGCCAATTTCAGAAACAATAATTCCAGTTTTACCTAATGTACGGTAGTGCATCGCTTTTCCTCCTTGTAAGCATGTTATAACATCGGTATGCAAAACTGGAATTTATGTGTGTAAAAATGTTTTCTACAATTGGGGAAAAAGAATAACATAAACTACTATTTTATAGCAGCATAAATAAAAATTTTCATATCAAATACGGAAATGTCGTCGAACGCTATCTCTAATTGGTTAATTTGTGAGATTTTTTTGTGAAGGAGCTTATTTTATAAGAATAGAATTTAAGTTAGTAAGAGGATCGTGCCGATGGTAGTGAAAAATATGGGTTAGGGGGATTTGAAAATGAGGAAACTCAAAAGAGTAAATGTTCCTAATATACCAGAGCAACTATCACAGTCTAATGACAATCGAGCAATAAATAAAAAGAAATTAAGGCGATTTATATTCATGTTTATTTTTGTCGCTGCAACTACTTTGTACGTTCAATATATATTGACGAAACAACAAGAAATAATAAGTGAAAAAAAAGATACAATAACGAATCAAAAGAAACAATTAGTTTCATTAAAGAAAGATCAAGGTTCTTTAAAGACTAACATCGAGAATTTAACGGATAATGAAGAAGAAATTTTAAAGTTTGCGAGAAAAGAGTATCAATTTTCTAAGTCCAACGAAACAATATTCGTATTGCCAAAGTGAAGTGGTGGAACAGTTAGCGATAGCTAACTGTTTTTTGATGTATGAGGGAAAAGGTGTTTGTAGTATGAATGTCATGGTACAAGGAGCAATGACATATTGTAAAAATGAGAAGTTTGAGCCATTTTTAATTGTTGAAATAGATTTTCATAATTATGGAATATACGTCAAAATAAATATTGTTAAAATTCTGTCAATTGTATATAATACAAGGTAAGCGGATACATTTTTTAATCAACGTTGAGTTAACAGCTCATACGTCTGTTAAGAAAACCATTATCCTCGTATAAGAAAGGAAGATAGCTGTGTACGCTTCAAATACAATTTACGTCGTAGGGGATGCGAAAGCACCTCAAAATAATCCTATTACCGAAAAGTTCAAAAGTTATTTTGTAGCATTTGTACTTGAGAAGGATACAGGGGAAATTGTAGATGCAGATTGCTCAGCAACAATTGCATTAACATCTCAATTTGTTAAATATTTGTTTCTACATAAAAATATTAATGACCCAGCATTAGTAACAGAAATAAAAAATCGATACTTCGGTTCGTCTCAAAAGGCGCTACTTGTAGCGCTAAAGGATGCACAGAAAAAATATAATCAGATTGCTGCTTTGTCTACCCATTCATAGACAAAATCCAGCCGTAAGAATTTTCTTATGGCTGGATTTTTTTATTTCGTATTAATAGGCAGAATAAAAGCCTCCCGTGGATTAAAGTTACACTCTAAAGACAACGAAAGGATGAACAAAATGAAAATTACTGATGTGAAGGTAAAACGTCGACACGTAAAACTTCATACACCGTTTAAAACAGCGCTCCGTACTGTAACGGAAATCGAAAGTATAGATGTGGTTATTCATACAGATGAAGGGATTGTTGGGAAAGGAGCTGCTACTGCAACGCCGGTTATTACAGGTGATTTTGCCAACGGGATTGAGGAAGCAATATTAGGGCCAATTCGCTCTGTATTAGTTGATAAAGATGTACTGCAGTTTCAAACGTTATTGTTACACATTCAAATGAGCTGTATAGGAAATACAAGTGCGAAAGCGGCGGTAGATATGGCTTTATACGATGTATATTGTCAATTTCACAACATACCATTATACGCATTACTAGGTGGAAAGAAAGAGATTTATACTGATATTACTGTAAGTGTGGATGAACCTTTATTAATGGCAAAAGAAACGAAAAAGCATATCGAAAAGGGATTCCAAACATTAAAAATTAAGGTGGGTAAAGAGGCGCATTTAGATTTGGAACGCATAGAGGCAATTCGAAATGTGGTTCCAAAGAGTACAACGTTACGTTTAGATGCAAATCAAGGATGGAAACCGAAAGAAGCGATTTCTATTATTAGAGAAATGGAGAATAGAAATTTAAATATAGAATTTGTAGAACAACCAGTTCATGCGAAAGATTGGGAAGGATTAAAGTACGTAAAGGACAATGTACAAACGCCTATTATGGCAGATGAAAGTATGTTTTCAGCGGGTGACGCATTAAAAATTGTCCAAGGAGGATATGCAGACCTGATTAATATTAAATTAATGAAATGCGGTGGTATTCGAGAAGCCTGGAAAATTGCGGATATCGCGGAAGCAGCAGGTGTGAAATGTATGGTTGGAAGTATGATGGAATCTTCACTTTCAGTTAGTGCTGTTGCCCATTTAGCTGCGGCACATCCGAACATTCATTACTTTGATCTTGATGCACCGTTATGGTTAGTAGAAGAGCCAGAAGGAATGACTTACACTGGTCCAAAGGTAAACCTGCATTCTGTAGTGAATATACAATCTTAGGAGTAGTACCTAGTAAACTATCTTTTAAGGGGGATATATATGAAAAAAGTAGGAACTGCATTTTTAACAACTTTATTTATATTTTCATCGTTTACTTCGGCAAATGCTGAAGAGAAGAAGGATAATAAAGCATTTATAGATGTATCTGCTGCAACGTTATGGACTGCGCCTGACTCATTACGACCAATTGATGCACCGAGCGCAACAAATCCAGTTGATTTGTGGAAGTGGACGAAATCAATGACGCTTGATGAGAAGCTTTGGTTAACGAGTGCAAATAAATTAGAAACGCAAGCGCTACTCGGTCAAGAAGTAACAGTAATTGATAAAAAAGGTGATTGGGTAAAAGTACTAGTGCACGGACAGCCAACTCCACGAAACGAAGAAGGCTATCCAGGTTGGATGCCTGAAAAACAATTAACATATAATCAAGAATTTGCAGATAAAACAAATGAACCTTTCGTATTAGTAACGAAACCGACAGCCATTTTGTATATAAATCCTTCTGAAAAACATAAATCACTTGAAGTCAGTTATAATACGCGACTGCCGCTATTAAGTGAAGATCCGATTTCATACCGTGTATTGTTACCAAATGGTCAGAAGGCATGGCTACGAAAAAATGATGGAACTGTTTACCGTTCTCAAAATGATATTCCAAAGCCGACAGCTGATGATTTAATAAACACGGGAAAAATGTTTTTAGGATTACCGTATATATGGGCTGGTACAAGTGGATTCGGATTTGATTGCTCTGGATTTACACATACGATTTATAAATCACATGGTATTACAATACCGAGGGATTCTGGGCCACAATCAAAAGCAGGAATTGCGGTTGATAAAGAAAACCTACAAAAGGGCGATTTAATATTCTTTGCACATAACCAAGGAAAAGGTAGTGTTCATCACGTTGGAATGTATATTGGTGACGGAAATATGATTCACTCACCAAGAGCTGAAAGATCAGTTGAAATTATTCCGTTAAATACACCAGGATATATAGAAGAATACGCGGGTGCTCGTCGTTACTTACCTTAAAAAATAGAGGGGGTTTTCAAATGAAAAAAGTTGTTCGTTACTCATTAGTTAGTACTCTATTAGTTTCTTCATTTTTAGTGGGCTGCGCAAAAGAAAAAACAACGACAAAGCCGAGAGATGAGAAGAAAGTATTACAGCTACTAGAAACGGGTGAAATTCCGTCATTAAATTCAGGAAAAGTAACTGATGCGGTATCGTTTAACGTGTTAAATAACGTAATGGAAGGGTTATTCCGTTTATCGAAAAATGATGAAGTGATTGAGGCTGGGGCACAGAAATATGAAGTGAGTAAAGACGGAAAGACTTATACATTCCACTTGCGTGATGCGAAATGGTCTAACGGTGATCCAGTAACAGCTCATGATTACGTATATGCTTGGAAGCAACTTATTAATCCAGATACAGTCTCTCAATATGCATATATCGCGTACGATGTGAAAAATGCGGAGAAGATAAATAAGAAACAATTAGGCTTAGAAGAATTAGGTGTGAAAGCAAAAGATGATAAAACGTTCGTTGTTGAGTTAGAACATCCAGTACCGTATTTTACGAAACTACTTATTTTACCGTCTTTCTATCCAATTAATGAAAAGTTTGCGAAAGAGCAAGGCGATAAATACGGGTTAGAAGCAAATAAAGCGATATATAATGGGCCATTTACATTATCAGAGTGGAAGCATGAAGCAAGTTTTACAATGAAGAAAAACGATAAATATTGGGATAAAAAAGAAGTGAAGTTAGATGAAGTAAACTATCAAATTGTTAAAGAAATTTCAACTGCGGTAAATTTATATGAAACAGATAAAGTAGATAGGGCTGTCATTTCCACAGAATTCGTAGATAAATATAAAAATAATAAAGAGCTAAAACAATATACAGATCCGGTTATGTACTTCTTCCGTTTCAATGAAAATGTACCAATTCTTAAAAATAAAAATGCCCGTCTTGCACTAAGTACTGTGTTTGATAAGAAGGGGCTCGCAACTTCATTTTTAAATGATGGTTCTGTCGCTGCGAACTACTACGTACCAAAAGGATTTTTAAAAGGTCCAGATAAGAAAGATTTTAGAAGTACGGCAGGTGAGTTTAATAAGACTGATGTAAAACAAGCGAAAGAATATTGGGAAAAGGCGAAGCAAGAAACGGGAACAAATGAAGTAACGCTGGAGTTATTAAACTATGACTTAGAAAACTTTAAAAAAGTAGGCGAGTATATTAAAGAACAGCTTGAGAAAAATTTACCAGGCTTAAAGGTAAATGTGAAATTACAACCACATACACAAAAACTAGCGCTCGAGAAGAAAAAAGAATATGAAATGTCGTTATCACGTTGGTTACCTGATTATCCAGATCCAATGACATACTTAGAAGTTTTCCTTTCGGGAAGTACCGTAAATAATACAGGATATGCAAATCCAGAGTATGACGCGTTAATTAAGAAGATTAAAACTGAATTAGGTAATGATGAAAAAGCTCGTTGGAAAGCACTGCAAGATGCTGAAAAAATGCTTCTGGATGATGCAGTAATTGCACCAGTATTCCAGCGAGGATTATCGTATTTACAAAAGCCATATGTGAAAGACTTATATGTACATCAATTTGGTCCAGCTACAAGCTTAAAATGGGCAGATGTACAAAAGTAAAGTGATGGAGAAACAGACTTCACGTATGTGATAGTCTGTTTTTTCTTATAGCTTCAAATGAGTTATAGACATTTCAAATGTTTTCTCGCCGTTTAAAAATAAAATTATTACATAAATTCCAGTGTGAAATTTATGTGGAATCTTGTATAATTAACGTGTTTCTTTGGAAACATTTTCTTGTGCTATTTGTATAGGACTTAATAGAACAAGGAAGGAAATACATACATGTATAATAGATAAATAGAATGGAACATGTATAGAGAAAAAGGAGAGAAATGATGACGTGTCAAAAACAAGGGTTACAATTTAATAGTACTAGAAAGAGGAATAGCAGATGAAGATGAAGCATGTTTTCGGACCAATTATTTTAGCTTGCGTACTTTTTTTCATTGTATTGCTTATTCCCTCTAAGAGTTTAGTATCACTAATAAGCGATAAAAAGGTAGAAGATGCAGCAACTTCCTTGCAAAAAGAAAAATTGCAAAGTGTTTTCTTACAGCAAAAAATGTTAGAGAATTCGCAGTATTTACCGATGTATGGTTCATCAGAATTTTTACGAATGGATGCATATCATCCGTCTAATTATTTTAAAGTAAATCCGGCAGGCTTTACTCCATTTTTAATAGGGACTGGTGGTACGCAAAGCTTGGCTCATATTTTAAATATGACGTCTACAATGGATGGATTAGAAGGTAAAAAGGTAGTCTTTGTTCTTTCACCACAATGGTTTACAAAAACCGGTGTGTCACAAGGGGATTTTACAAATAATTTCTCCAAACAACAAGCCTATCACTTTATTTTTAATGATGAAATAAATCCTGAAATGAAGAAAAAAATCGCGAAGCGTTTATTAGATTACAAAGTTGTTCGTAAAGACGCGATCTTAAGTAGTTCTCTAGAAAGTATTATATATAACGATACAAAACATAACATAAAAGCTGGATTAGCTAAGCCGCTAGCGTATATGTATCGGAACATTTTAGATCATCGAGATTTATTTAACTCTCTATTTAAGATTGAACCGATGAAAGAGAAAACGAATATGGGATTACGTTCGCTTTCTTGGGAAGATGCACGTAAACATGCGGAGCAAGAAGGTAAAGTGGGATCCACAACAAATACATTCGGAATTGAAAATCCATATTACTATAAACATAATTTAAAGAAAAAATTAAAAGGTTTAAAAAACTTTAGAGCAAATGAATCTTATGATGATTCACCAGAATATGATGACTTACAAATTGTTTTAGATCTTTTCAAAGAAAAAAATATAAAACCACTCTTTATTTCTGTGCCTGTAAACGGACCGTGGTATGATTACGCTGGTTTCCCGAAAGAACGTCGTGATGTGTATTATAATAAGGTTCGCGAGCAAGTCGAGAAAGCGGGATACCCAGTAGTCGATTTTTCTAGCCATGAATATGATAAGTATTTCTTAAAAGATACGATTCATTTAGGTTGGAAAGGCTGGATTTATTTCGATGAAGCAGTGCATAAGTTTTACTCTGAGAAATAACAACTTAGAAACAGGAATGGCAATTAAGCCGTTCCTGTTTTTTAATATAAAGGATTTTGGTGTGGGCAATTTGGAAAGGCGTGTATATCTTGAATTTGTCTAAAATCATAATGTTTCATTGCAAATTGAGCTTGGTAAAGGTATTCATAAACAAATAATTGATTATTTTGTACGCCGCATAAAACGCCGGATGTCCCTTGCCCATTAATGAGGGAAACACCAACAGGGCGTCCGATTAAGTATGGTACTTTTTGCTGCCAATGCATAGGGGAAATCACTCCTTTTGAGTTACTATACGAATTATATGACTGAATGGTTGCTTATCCACGTAAATCTTAAACTGGAGGGGTTTTTATGTAATGTCTAGAAGTTATATATGAATCGATTATTAGTGTGAAAGAGGAATGAATTATGGAGAAAGAAAGTATTCTAGAAGAAAAGTTAAGACTAATAGAATGGTGCCAAACATTGAAGTGTGTAACTAATGATGTATGGTTTGAACCTTTTAGAAAAGGTTCATGGGGAATTGCGGATGTGATTTCACATTTAATCATTTGGGATGAGTTTTTAATGAATTTTAGAATTCCATACTTTATAAGTGGACAATCTGTACCCCATGTTCCAACAGGTGTTGAGGAAATGAATGAGGGTGCAATGAAATATGCGAGATCCGGTATTTCAAAAGAAGAACTATTAGATCAATTCAGCTTTACTCGTAAACAGTTAGTTGATCAAATTAATCAAATTTCTGCCCGGAATTTTAAAGATGATTTCCAATTCGGCACGAAAAGAGTGAGATTAAACAATTATTTTTCATCACTCATTCAACATGATTTAAAACATAAAGAAGAAATTATACAATTCCTAAAACTTAGCGAAGCCAATAATAAAAACCGCTATAATTCTAAATGAATTTATAGCGGTTATTATTATAATCTTAAGCAAGATTTTTACGTTTTTTTGTCCACTTTTTTATTACGAAATATAAAATAATAAGAACAACCCCGCCAATAGCGAAAGATTTCACATACGGTCCAGCAATTTCATTAATATTCTCCCAGTTTTCACCTAGTTTTTCACCTAGATAAATGAAAATGATAGACCAAGGGATTATCGCAAGTGCTGTTAAAGTAGTGAAACGTAGTAATGGCATTTTTGTAATACCAGCAGGAATTGAAATCGCATGACGCACTACCGGAATGAAGCGCGCTGTGAAAATTACGCCAGTTCCGTAACGATTAAACCAATCTTCAGCAGCATCCATTTGTTTTTTATGTATGAAAATATACTTACCGTAACGTTCTAATACAGGGCGACCACCATATCGACCAATCCAATAAACAAAAATTTGGGCAATAACACCACCAATTGTACCGAATATAACTGCGCCTACAAATGAGATACTACCATTGAATACTAAGTATCCCGCATAAGCAAGGACAATCTCACTTGGAATAATTTCAATCATAAGTCCGAGCATAATGCCCCAATAACCTAATCCTTCAAAAAATGTTAATACTGAGTGAATAAAACTACTTAACATTGTTGCACCTTCTAATTTATGAATTTTGAATATAAGCCCCTTTATTTAACAACATAAAAGGTTCACTATATGTAGATTATACCTTATTTATATAGGGGATTGCCATTTCAATTCTTTTATGTCTCTCATAAGTATTATAGTAAATGATATAAGTTGAGTTTTCATGAAGAGAGAATGAAAGGAATATTAAAAAATTCTCATTTTATATGTAGTAAAAATAGGGGGATTTTTATTTGTATGTTATACAATAAAGGTGGAATATTTGGAATTTATATCTATAAAAAGGGCTATATGCAGGAGGAGTTAAATGAATGTTAGGATTACCCCGTGGTGAAGTTTTTTTAGTTCCATGGACTGAGGAATGGGAAGTTGCATTTTTAAAAGAGAAACAATTAATTGAAGACCAAATTGGAGAATATATTTTGGCAACACACCATATTGGAAGTACTTCTAGTCCATACTTGAGTGCAAAACCTATTATTGATATTGCAATTGAATTGAAAAATTTTGAGAATGGTGTGAAATGTATTGCTAGGTTAGAACATTTAAAATATAGGTATAGAAAAGATGTATTACCTGAAAGATATTATTTTAATAAAGGAGAGCCGAGAACACATCAAATTCATATGTATGAAAAGGGGAATAAATATTTAATTGAGCAATTGTGTTTTAGAAACTACTTAATAAATAATAAAACTGCTCGGATTGAGTATGAGCAGTTAAAGATGAAATTGTCACAGGTTACCCCCAATAATAAACATAAATATGCTGATGATAAAACAGGCTTTGTTAAATCTGCATTGGATAAAATAAACAATTGAAAAAGGAGGCTATGTGAAACTATTGGCATTCCTAAATTAAATAAACCTATTATCTACATAGAAACATCGATATAATCGTATCTTTTATAATGACAAAAAGAGGGGCCATAATCTATGGCTCCTCTTTTTACGGCTTCACATCTAAATTTTGTAAAAATAACGTTGCTGTCACATATCGTTTCGCTAACATTTGTACATATGCGGTATGTACAGATAGTGTAGCGATAATAATAGCGTTACGAATTGCTTCGCGTTGTTCGTTATTTATTTGATCGAACTTGCTTGCGATTTTATCCGCTTTTTCTTTTACAATATTTTCAATCGTATGAATTGTATCTGTAGCATTTAGTTGTATGCAATTCCCTTGATTTAGTTCTTCAAATAAAGAGGAGTAAGCACCATATAAATGAACAGGATTAATTAAATCGTCACTACGATCGGCCGGGTCGTTTACGATGAGTCGTAATAGTTTACGAATAGATTCAAAATCAAGTGCCGTTTTTAAATCTTCAACAATAAATAGTAAGGCTGCTTGTTCGATTGAGTATTTCTTCCCTTTTTGAGGGGAGCCAATCATTTCTTTTATATCTCGTTTCACCCAGTTTTGCATAGCAGTTACAGAGAAACTCGTGTTTTCAATCTGATTACCAAGCGCAACTATTTCATTTAAAGAAAAACCAACATCTGTATCATCGATTTTAATTAATTTTTCAAAAATAGGTGAAAGTGCGGTTGTAATAAAAGCTGTAACGCTTTGTCCGCTTTCAATATCTTTTTTATGTGACTTTGCCCAAGCTTCTTGTAAAATGCTAAGAGGCTTTTTCGGATTCCATCCTCTAAGTGATAGAAGGAGCGTTGCCATTTCGTTTCGTGTGAGATGAAATGTTTCCATCTTTTCACCTCCAAAATTATAAAAAGTTCTTATGAACTTATAATATGTTTTGTTTCATTTAAAGTCAATTCTGTTTTGCTTAATTTTTCCTATGTCATAAATTTGTCGTAAGTAAATAATACTTGCATATTTCGACAAAAGTTCATATAATAAGTTCATAAGAACCTTTAAAAAGGTTTTAAAATAAATCTATCATTCTTATTTTAAAAGAAAGGTAGATTTCACATATATCTATATAAAAGGAGAATGGATATAATATGTTGAAAAAATTTGTAGCAGTAATGACAGCATTCATGGTTATCTTTGGAGCTAGTAGCTTTATGTTCGTAAATCACGCGGAAGCGAAAAGTTACAAATCTGGTAAGAAATCATATACACCAAGTTCTGGTCAAAATTCAAAAGTTGATTTAAACAAAAAAGATTCTAATGTAAATTCACAAAAAACGACAACAGATTCAAAAACAAAAGCAACAAACACAGCACCAAAAAGTAATAAAGGTGGCTTTATGAAAGGCTTATTACTAGGTGGTCTTGGTGGTTTACTAATGGGTAGCTTATTTGCAAATATGGGAGCTCTTGGTTCTGTATTAGCGTTTATGGTAAATATGTTAGTAATGGCTGGTATCGTAATGTTAGCAGTTCGTGCATTTAAATACTTCAAAGATCAACGTAAGAAGAAGGCAGATGAAGTAGCATGGAAACAATAAAAATTTCTGAACAAGAGCTTATAAATGCACTTTGTGTATATATCGCTGAAAAAAGACAAGTTGGTCCAGAAGAAGTTGCAGTTGAACTAATGTATGATGATGACTACGGTTTCTCTGCAGAAGTAGAGGTAAATGGTCGCCAGCAAATTTTAATTCAAGCAAACTTAATCGAAGCGCTACGCTTACTACTTGATCGAGAATACAACGTCAATTCATTTGCTGCAAGATTGCAACTTGAATTAGATGATGAAGAAGGCATTTACGCATTAGCGAAATTTAATAACTCAGAAGAGTAGTGAAAAGAGCTGTTGAGAGTAATCTCAGCAGCTCTTTTTAGTATGTGCATATACAGAAGAATAATCACGCCAAATTTCATTCATCTTCCGTCTGCCAACATCAATCATGGGATTAAATTGAATTGCTGCTTTTTGACGAACAGAGTGAACGTTTTGCATTGCTTGGTGTAATTGTTGCTCGATTACGTCACGTTTCTCACTTGCATGTTTAGCAATAGATAGACCTGCAACCTTTCCTTGCGCCATTGCGATTTTACCACTTTCAATTCCAGTAATATTGCCAGCTACAAATAAACCAGGAAGAGGGGTTTCCATTTCTTCTGAATGAAGTGGAACATGTCCGCCTAATTCTGGAATGTAATGGAAAGGGCATCCCGCTACAGCGGCAAGCTCAGCAAGAGGATACAAACCTCCGGCAATACAAACGAAGTCAGCCTCATATATCTTTTCTGAGCCATTAATAACATTTCCGTTAGAATCAATATTAGCTACACGCACACCTTCAACTTGATCTGTACCGATAATTTCAAGTGCAGCTTTCCGGAGATGAAGTGGTGTCCCGTTTATTTTCATTCCGTTATTTGGATAGAAGGTTAATCCAGCTTTTCGAATCCAATCATATTTCATAAAACGGCTACCTATACGCAAAAAAGCAGAAGGAGCGAGGTGTGCCGCATTTAAAAGAGAGTTTAAAACTTCTTCCGGTTCACCAGCTTTTTGGCTTAACTCACTTTTTTCAGGAAGTACAATATGATCCACATTAATTCCAGCTAACTGTAGTTCATTTAAAATAGCGAATGACAAAATGTTAGCGCCAATAATGATTCCTTTTTTTCCAACTTGCACGCGATGAACATTTGTCATAACTTGAGCTGCTCCAATTGACATAACCCCTGGAAGTGTCCAGCCAGGAAGGGGAATAGAATACTCAGCAGCCCCAGTAGCAATGAGTACGAACGGTGCTTCTAATGTACCGATATTTGTATGTATGAGCCAAGAGTTCTCATCTTTTTCTAAATTAAAGACAGAAACACCGCACCGAATATCGACTAAAAGTGATTTTGCTTCTTCGTGAAGGCGTTTGGATTCTTCTATGCCGTTCCACCATTCTCCAGTAGGCTCTTGATGCAATTGTCCTAACAATCTTCCGCCAGGCTTCATAAATTCATCAATAACAAGTACGTTAAGTCCAAAATGGGCACAAGAGATAGACGCTGATAATCCTGCTGGTCCTGCGCCAATAATAATTACATCTATCATTGCTTTTTCACCATCTCTCTCACGATATTTGGATGCTGTTTTCCGCTTTCAACAACCATATTGTCTTCTACAACAGTTAAGCACGCTCTTACGTTCGTTTGATTATTTACTGTCACGCGGCATTCTGAACAATGTCCGATATTACAATAAATACCTCGTGGTGTCCCGCTATCTTCATGGACCCTTAAAGTTCGTATTCCGTTTGCTAACAGGGCAGCAGCTATACTTTCGTGTTCATAAGCTTCGTATTGTTGACCGTTAAATTGAAATGTGATGCGTTCACTATTATTTAAACTACCTAAAATAGGGTGATCTGTAATTCTACTCATTTACTTTCACCTACCGCTCCAAAAGTAACCGCGCGCACGGGTGGTTGATATTTTAAAGGTATTTCATTAGGAGTTATGTCAGGGTTTGCATTTTCAATCATTCGATCTATCATCATTCTACATGTGCGGCCACCGCAAAATCCCATGCCAGCACGTGTTCTTAGTTTTAATTCTCTTGCCGAGCATTTATATTCAGCAATTGTCGATTGAAGTTGTCCGTATGTAACTTCTTCACAACGACAAACAATTAAGTTCTCTTTATTCGTCATATGTACTCCTCCTCTAGTTCGGTTTACATAAATTATTATGCAAAAACTATGCCAATATAGAGGGGGAGGGGGGTATCTCGCTATTTGCCGGGCAGTAAGACTCCACCTCAAAATTCAGTGAAAGCAAAGAAGTTAGGTGGGGGTCGGGCTGCCCGTAAAAGCCCGATTGGTGAGGGCTGATAATCAAGTGGGGATAAAACCCCCACTGATTAAAGTTTCACTTTATTGTAACCCCAGCCTTTTTAAACGGTTATATAAAGTGGCCCTCGTTACGCCAAGTTGTTTCGCACATTCTAATTTATTACCATCCAAAATGCGTAAAGCTCTTTCAATTACCTTCTTCTCGTGCTCATCCATTTCTTCTTGTAAAGAAAGAATCGTATTATTGTTGCTGAGTAATAGGGATTGAGCTGTATGATTGTCTAAAGTTTCATTT
The DNA here is from genome assembly GCF_001884065.1 of Bacillus proteolyticus. Taxonomy (GTDB): domain Bacteria; phylum Bacillota; class Bacilli; order Bacillales; family Bacillaceae_G; genus Bacillus_A; species Bacillus_A proteolyticus. The sequence continues at coordinate 347,666 of NZ_MACH01000092.1, read as the reverse complement.
GTATGAAATGGTAAATATTCTTGTTTAATAATGCCGTCTGTCGCAAATACGACGAGTCTTTCAACTACGTTTCGGAGCTCGCGAATATTACCAGGCCAATTGTAATGAAGTAGTTCATGCATAATATTTGAAGGTAAGTCTCGAATTGGTCTGTTATAGTTTATTGAAAAATCATTTAAGAATGAGTATGTTAATTCAATAATGTCCTCGCGTCTTTCACGTAGTGGTGGAATATGCAAGCTAACTACATTTAAGCGATAATATAAATCTTCTCGGAAAGTTCCTTTTCTCATTTCTTCTTGTAAATCACGATTTGTAGCAGCGATAATACGGAAATCAATATTTATTTCTTTCTCTCCACCGACTCGGTAATACTTTCTTTCTTGCAATACACGTAAAAGTTTCACTTGCATATCGAGAGGCATTTCACCTATTTCATCAAGGAACAAAGTACCACCTTGAGCGAGCTCTATTTTACCTTTTTTTCCTTTACTATTCGCTCCAGAAAACGCCCCACGTTCGTATCCGAATAATTCACTTTCAAATAACGCTTCTGGAATTGCGCCGCAGTTAATTGAAATGAAAGGCGCCTTTGCTGCCTCACTTGCTTCATGTATTGCTTTCGCAAATACTTCTTTTCCGACACCGCTTTCGCCGAGTATTAAAACGGTTGATTTCACTGAACAGACCTTTCTAGCTAATTGAATAGTCCTTTGTATAACAGGGCTTTTTCCATTCATCGCAAGGAAAGGATCCGATGTATCTTTATATTTTGCTACTTCTTGCTCTAACCGGTGCATTTCATGTGACATATTAAATAGTTTTTCATTCAATACAACTTGATTTGTAACATCTGTTTCTGAAACGACTGCTCCTATAATTTCATCGTTACAGTAAACTGGGTTTGAATTTATTAATACGAACAAATCAGGACGAGGCTGATGGAATTGAGCGATTATACTTTTTCCGTCATGTAATGATTGTAAAATTTCTAAATCTTTATAATCAAAAAAACGAGTGATTGCTTGTCCGATAATTTCATTATGGTTGACTGAAAAAATCTTTTCGGCGCCATCCGTCCAAGTACGGACGTATTCTTTATCATCGATGACTGTAACAGAAGAATCAGTTGTTTGAATAACAGTATTATAAAAAGCTTGTAGTTCATTGTAATACTTATAAAGAAAAGGAATCGTTTGCTGAGCAGTTATACAGCATATAGGTTCTTGAGTTTCGCTTATAATAACGACCGCTGAATAGCTAGAAAAGGCTTCGATTAAAGCATTGAAAGAGTCATTTTCATATATAACTGCACAACTCCATTTTTCAGTAGATGAATGGATGTAATAAAATTTGTCACCTACCTGTTTCATGTACTTAAACATACTTGTACGATCGATTGATAAAATTTTTATAAACTCTTTTATTGTTGGAAATGAAAATGTCATAATGTCCTCCTATTATGTATAAAAATTTAGACAGTGATAAAAAAATAATACACCTATTTACGATAAATTTAAAATATTTTTACAAATAAAAATTATTTCATATAAATAGTTCTGCCTGTAGAGTTGGCACACCAATTGCATAAATAGAAAGTGAGAGATTTAGGAGAAAGGGGGGTGCTATGTGAGACACTGTGACGTTTTAATAATAGGCGGTGGTATTATAGGCTGTTCTATCGCGTATTACACATCAAAATACGGAAGAGACGTAACAATCATTGAAAAAGGAGAATTTGTCAGTGGGACGTCTTCACGGTGTGATGGGAACATTTTGGCTATCGATAAAGACCCAGGGTTTGATAGTCAAATGTCGTTAGTAAGTCAAAGATTAGTAACTGAATTAAGTGAAGAATTGGAGCACTCATTTGAATATAGGGCGCCAGGAAGTATTCTCGTTTGTGAATCAGACGAAGAGATGGAGGCAGCGCAGCAATGGGTGAATCGTCAAAAAGATGCTGGGTTACCGTTTCGAATGCTTGATCGGCAAGATATAAGAGAGGAATCACCATTTTTTGCGGATGATTTATTGGGTGGTTTAGAATGCGCAACTGATTCTACTGTAAATCCATATCTCCTTGCATTTTCACTTCTAGCAGAGTCGAAAAAATTGGGTGCGAAAGCTTTTAATCATACAGAAGTAAAAGAAATGAAAAGAGATATAGACGGCTCCTTTATTGTAGAAACGACAAATGGGACGTTTACTGCGAAGCAAGTTGTGAACGCAGCCGGTGTGTGGGCTCCTAAAATCGGGCAGATGTTAGATGTAAACATCCCAATCGAACCGAGAAAAGGGCATATTATTGTAGCCTCAAGGCAACAGCACGTAGGTTGCCGTAAAGTAATGGAATTTGGTTATTTGATTTCTAAATTTGGTGGAAAACGAAAAGTGGATGCTTTAACTGAAAAATATGGGGTAGCTCTTGTGTTTGAGCCAACAGAAAGTCAAAATTTTTTAATTGGTAGTAGTAGAGAATTTGTAGGGTTTCATACGAGGATAAATAACGAGGTTATTAAATGTATTGCAAATAGAGCAATTCGTTTTTATCCGAAAATGGCAGATATGATGGTGATTCGTTCATATGCTGGATTACGCCCGTGGACAGAAGATCATTTGCCAATCATTTCAGGAGTGGAACATATTCCGAACTACTTTATAGCAGCAGGACATGAAGGCGATGGAATTAGTCTTGCGGCAGTTACTGGGAAAGTGATTGAGGAGTTATTAAATGAAAAAGAAACAATCATTCCTATTGAACCACTTCGTTTGAGTCGTTTTACAGAAAGGGTGTTAAACGGATGAGGTCACAGAAAGTCTTTACGACGATTGATACACATACGGGCGGAAATCCAACGAGGACATTAATTAGCGGACTTCCTAAGTTAATTGGAGAGACGATGGCAGAGAAGATGTTACATATGAAAAAGGAGTATGACTGGATTCGCAAATTGTTAATGAATGAGCCACGTGGTCATGATGTAATGTCAGGAGCACTATTAACAGATCCGTGTCATCCTGAAGCTGATATAGGTGTTATATACATAGAGACAGGTGGATATTTACCGATGTGTGGCCACGATACAATCGGTGTATGTACAGCTTTAGTTGAATCAGGTTTAATTTCAGTAGTTGAACCGGTTACTTCTTTAAAGCTAGATACGCCAGCTGGCTTAGTTGAAGTAGATATTACTGTTCAAAATGGTAAGGCGAAAGAAGTCTCCTTCTGTAACATACCTGCTTTTTTACTGAAAAATATTTCTGTACACGTCGATGGAATTGGAACTGTAGAGGCTGAAATTGCGTATGGAGGAAATTTTTATGCCATTATCGATGCGAAGTCAGTAGGACTAGAGTTAGTACCAGAAAACGCATCTACAATCATTGATAAGGCGATTCATATTCGAAACACAATTAATGAGAAGTTTGAAATCATTCATCCAGAGTATTCGTTTATAAGAGGATTAACACATATTGAATTTTATACAGACCCAACTCATGAAAGTGCACATGTGAAAAATACAGTTGTTGTTCCGCCGGGAGGAATAGATCGATCTCCATGTGGTACAGGAACATCAGCGAAGTTAGCTGTATTATACGCTCATAAAAAAATCGACATCGATGAAGAATTCGTTCATGAGAGTATTGTAGGTTCACTATTTAAAGGGTGTGTTATGAATACGACATATGTAGAAAACATTGAAGCTGTAGTAACGAAAATTACGGGATCAGCTTGGCTTATGGGAATGCATAGATTTTTTTACAATGAAAAGGATCCGCTTAAAGAAGGCTTTTTGCTAATTCCGCCGATGGAGCATGAAACGGAGGATGTAAAATGAACATTCAAAAAATGTATACAGCAGTAGATGTGCACGTAGCTGGCGAAGCATTTCGTGTAATAAAGGACGTACCATGCAAATACTACTACAGTTTAGAACATTTAAATGAACAATTTTCAGGCGAATTAGCAGAAGAAATGCAGCTTTTATTAAATGAACCACGTGGTTTTATTGGGTTAAATGGATGTATTGTCGTTCCTTCTATTCATAAGGAAGTTGATGCAGCTGTATTATTTTTTAATCATGAAGGATCTATTCCTCTTCATTATGGAGGTATTGTTGCGGTAATAACGATGTTACTAGAAAGTGGATATTTAAAAAAGAGAGAGTCTAATCAATACAAAATTGAAACACTATCTGGAATATTTTCAGTCCATGCCTATGTAGAGAATGATGAAGTTATTTCGGTGTCGTTTGAAAGTAAACTATGTTATATGATTGAGAAAAATTTAAAGGTTGGTAATATAAGTTACTCTCTCGTACAGGCAGATAAAGTATATGCAGTTGTAGAAAAGGATACGTATTCGCCAAAAATCAGTATTGAAAACATCTCTAAATTAAAAAAATGGGGTGAAGCTACACTTCAAGCTATACAAAAACAGTCATTAATAAAAAGACTTATTTTAGTAGATTCTATGCAAAAAGAAAAGAACCATATAAAGTCGATTACATTTCATGAAGATAACTTTATAGTGCGTTCACCAGGTTTTGTTTCTACTATTGTGTCTTATGTTCATGCTTTATTTAAAAATGAATATATAGCGGATAAAGCTTTTAAAAATGAAAGTATTTTTAATAGCTTTATAACAGTGGAACAAGTGAAGAAAGAAGAGCTAGGATACATTTTCCGTTTTGAAAGTAGAGGGTTTATTACAGGCATGCAGACGTTTCTATTAGATCCTACAGATCCGTTTCCAACAGGATTTCTATTAAAATAAAATGTTAAAGGGAGAGATAAAGATGCAAAATATTAAAGGGGCATTTCCAGTATTAATAACACCAATGGATGAGTTTCAAGAGATTGATTGGAAAGGTGTAAAGCAAAACGTAAACTACTTTATTGAGAAAAAAGTAGCTGGAATTATTATTAATGGAAGTACGGGAGAATTTGTTAGTTTATCAAAAGAAGAACGATTTAACATGGTAGAAACAGTATTAAAAGAAGTTGATGGCCGTATTCCAGTCATTGTTGGAACTGCTGCGGAGACGACGAAAGAAACGATTGAATATACGAAACATGCAGAAGCGCACGGAGCGGATTGTGCATTAATTATAAACTCTTACTATTGTAAACCGAAGGAAGAGGAAATCTATTTTCATTTTAAAGAAATCTCAAACGCTGTAAATATACCAATAATGTTATACAATAACCCATTTACTTCTGGTGTTGATATGAGTACAGAGCTAATGCTCCGTATTGGAAAAGAGTGTGAAAATGTTACACATATTAAAGAATCTAGCGGAGATATTCGAAAAGCGAGAGATTTAGTAAGACAAGGCGAAGGTGCTTTTCAAGTTTTCTGTGGGTCTGAAGATTTAGTTATGGAATCTTATTTAGTTGGTGCAACGGGATGGGTTTCAGTGGCTGGAAATATCGTTCCAGGTCTCGTTACGAAAATGTATGAGCATTTTCAAAATGGTGAACTAGAAAAAGCATGGGAAATAAACGATGCTATTTTACCTCTTTGTGAGTTTCTTGAAGGGTCTGGGAAATATGTACAAATCGTTAAACGATCAATGGAATTACACGGGCAAGTCGGAGGACCTTCTCGTTATCCGAGATTAAGATTAACTGAAGAAGAAGATCAAAAGCTTCAAACGATATTATCCGAAATCGCAGCTCATGCAGCTGTTTAAATAGGGAGGCGTGTATATATGTTAACGACAAACATTGAGCTGAAACCAAAAGTGAAAGTGTTTTTAAATGAAGAAATTAAAATGTTTATTAATGGCGAATTTGTTCCTTCTATTAGTGGGAAGACATTTGAAACATACAATCCAGCGACAGAAGACGTTCTAGCGGTCGTATGTGAAGCACAAGAAGAAGATGTTGATATTGCAGTAAAAGCGGCAAGATTTGCTTTTGAATCAGGCCCTTGGGCGGAAATGACTACTGCTGAAAGAGCGCATCTTATTTATAAATTAGCAGACTTAATTGAAGAACATAGAGAAGAATTAGCACAGCTTGAGGCTTTAGATAATGGGAAGCCATATCAAGTAGCACTTGATGATGATATTTCAGCGACTGTAGAAAATTATCGTTATTACGCGGGATGGGCTACAAAAATTATCGGGCAAACCATTCCAATTTCAAAAGATTATTTAAATTACACACGCCATGAACCAGTTGGTGTTGTTGGTCAAATTATTCCGTGGAATTTTCCGCTCGTTATGTCTTCTTGGAAAATGGGTGCCGCTCTTGCGACAGGTTGTACCATTGTACTAAAACCTGCAGAGCAAACGCCTTTATCTTTATTATATACAGCGAAGCTATTTAAAGAAGCTGGTTTTCCAAGTGGTGTCGTAAACTTTGTACCAGGTTTTGGCCAAGGAGCAGGAGCTGCAATTGTAAACCATCATGATATTGATAAAGTAGCTTTCACAGGTTCCACAGTTACAGGGAAATATATTATGCGTCAATCTGCAGAAACAATTAAACATGTAACTTTAGAACTTGGTGGTAAGTCACCAAATATCATTTTAGAAGATGCTGATTTAGAAGAAGCGATTAACGGTGCATTCCAGGGCATTATGTATAATCATGGTCAAAATTGTAGTGCAGGATCCCGTGTATTTGTTCATCGGAAGCATTATGAAACTGTAGTAGAAGAGCTTGTAAAAAGGGCAAATAATATTAAACTTGGAGGCGGGATGGAAACAGATACAGAAATGGGTCCACTCGTATCTAAAAAACAACAAGAGCGTGTGCTAAATTACATTGCACAAGGAAGAGCTGAAGGTGCTACTGTTGCAGCTGGTGGTGAACGTGCATTTGAAAAAGGTTATTTTGTTCAGCCGACAGTATTCACAAATGTTACTGATGATATGACAATTGTTAAGGAAGAAATCTTTGGACCAGTTGTCGTTGTACTTCCATTTGATTCGACAGAAGAAGTAATTGAAAGAGCAAATCGCTCTTCATATGGGCTTGCTGCTGGGGTATGGACACAAAATATTAAAACTGGACATCAAGTTGCTAATAGATTAAAGGCAGGAACAGTGTGGATTAATGATTATAACTTAGAAAATGCAGCTGCACCATTTGGTGGATATAAACAATCAGGTATTGGACGTGAGTTAGGTTCATATGCACTTGATAATTATACAGAAGTGAAAAGTGTTTGGGTAAATATAAAGTGAAACTCTATTCAGTGAGTAGCTTTACTGCTCGCAAATAGCGGGATAATAAAATGATGAAATATAGTAAGAGATGCGGACAACTGGAAGGCATGAAAAAGGTTGTCCGTTTTCTTATATATAAAATTGCTTTTTCAAAAGAATTATAAGGGGGATTTGGATGGAGCAGTTAGTAGAATGGTTAGTAGGGCAAGTATGGAGTATTGGTTTAGTTGTTTTCGCATTAGGAGCAGGAGTGTATTTTACAATTGCCACTCGTTTTTTACAAATTCGTTATTTTAAAGAGATGATTAAACTATTATTTGAAGGGAAGAGCTCGGAGACGGGAATATCATCCTTCCAAGCGTTTTGTTTAGCCTTATCAGGTAGGGTTGGAATAGGTAATATCGCAGGGGTAGCGACAGCTATCGCTTTTGGCGGGCCTGGAGCTGTATTTTGGATGTGGGTAATGGCTTTGTTAGGGGCAGCTAGTGCGTTCGTTGAATCAACATTATCTCAAGTGTATAAGAGTAAAGTAGGGAATGAATATCGCGGCGGTACACCATATTTTATTGAAAAAGGTTTAAAAATGAAATGGTTTGCAGTTATTGTAGCGGTCGTTGTAACACTTTCATATGGCGTTTTATTACCAGGTATTCAATCTAGTAGTATCGCAGTTGGGTTTGAAAATTCTAATGGTATTAGCAAATATATAACTGGTATATTATTAGTCGTATTATTAGCAGCTATCATTTTTGGTGGCGTAAAGAGAATTGCGGGCGTTTCACAAATGCTTGTTCCTTTTATGGCAATTGGTTATGTAATTGTTACATGTATCATTTTAATTGCGAATATAACGGAAATTCCAAGTATGTTTGCTTTAATTTTCTCAAGTGCTTTTGGTGTAAATGAAATGTTTGGCGGCATCGTCGGCGCAGCTATTGCATGGGGAGTAAAGCGTGCTGTATTTTCAAACGTTGCTGGTGTTGGGGAAGCGACGTATAGCTCAGCTGCTGCTGAAGTATCGCACCCTGCAAAACAAGGGTTAGTTCAAGCGTTTTCTGTATATATCGATACAATTGTAGTATGTACTGCGACAGCGCTTATGATTTTAATAACAGGTATGTACAATGTTATACCTGAAGGGAAAAGCGCTATTGTACAGAATATAGGAAATGTGGAAGCAGGTCCAATTTATACACAACAAGCAGTTGAAACTGTTATGACAGGATTTGGTCCAATATTTATTTCAATCGCAATATTCTTCTTCGCATTTACAACTTTACTCGCGTACTACTATATCGCTGAAACGACGCTTACTTATTTAGATCGTGACCTCAAATATAGCTGGTTAAAACCAGTATTAAAAATTGGATTTTTAATTATGGTATACATCGGTAGTGTAGAATCAGCTTCGTTTTTATGGAATCTCGGAGATTTAGGAATTGGTAGTATGGCATGGTTAAACCTTATAGCAATCCTATTATTAAGTAAAACGGCATTAAAAGTGTTAAAAGATTATGAAACGCAGAAAAAAGAAGGGAAAGATCCAGTATTTGATCCTAAAAAAGTAGGGATTGAAGGTTTAACGATTTGGGAAGAGCGGGGTAAAGAGATTGAAAGAAAAAGTTCTAAAGAAAAAGTATCGGCGGATGATAGTGTTAAATTTTAAATATGTAAACTTCCAATATTAAAAAACTGAAAATTCAATCTTTTTATCTAGGTTATATATGGTCTTTTTTTAACCTTAAATAAAAGAATGTATCGATCTTAGTAAAGGGGTATTAGAAGTTTAATGTGTCTCAGTTGTAATTACTGGTGAACTAAAATGTGTTGAGCGCTGATTTTAATGCCGAGTGTATGGTGGAATTGAAAAATCAAAGTTATTAAAAGTGAAAAAGCTCTCCTTAAATTATGCTTGTAAGGAGAGCTTTTTATTTTAGCCTAATTTTTTTGAAAGAGTTTCAATTGTTTCATATAATCAATAGCTTTCGTTTTATTTCTTTGTGCAGAAACATATTGTGCCTCGTTTATATCTCTATAATAATTATTAAATATTTCTTCAGAAAGAATACCGTTAGATACAGCATCTTGAACTGCACAGTGTGGTTCATTAGTATGCGAACAGTTAGAGAATTTGCATTTCTTGGATATATTCGTTATATCTTCATATCCAAAATCGAAGTTACCTTCATGATTTATTAAGTCAAATCCTATTTTACTAATAATAAATCCCTCCACTTTTGAAAAAGTTTTGTAGAATCATACAGTCAAATTATTTTGTTTTTAATATTCTATATTTCCGTAAATCGATTTCTCTACATCAGGGAGAAGTGTGTATATACTCTTACCGATTAAAGATTCTAATTCATTCTTAATTGTGTAGAATCCTTTCCAATGAAAGGAGGTATGAGAGGTTGTTCCGTGTCGCAAACCAACTGAAATCAATCTTTTTTCAAGAGTAGTAAAGCCTTCCGCATCAGCGAGAGCGTCGCAAAGGGTAATTACTTTATTGTATAAGTCGTAGTCACTATGTTCATTAAGTATGTCAACCAACCGGCTTTCAATATAATCGGGAACAAGGCTCCACTCTGCCGCGATATCTAACTGCTCATTTTTGCAAGGAAATGAATGCGTCACACATATAACGGCGTTTCCTGTATACCCTAAATCATTCATATACATGTAACCATCATAGGAATGAATGATTTAGTAAAACCTTTATATCTTCCTATATCATGCAGGAAGGCAGCATTGTATGCTATATCAGCATCTAGGTCGTACTCATTATTAATAAGTTCAACAACTATCTTTTCAGTCGCAAGGGCAACATTACATGAATGTTCGAACCACGGACCTGGGTTTTGTTCATATGCCCACTGGAGTAATTCTCTTGCATATGTCCTATCTAATATATATTTCATATAGGTATCCTTTCTCTAAAAAATCATATATTTAATAATTTCATCTTAGAATTTCATTATTCCTTCTTTAAAAGTTGTTACAATGAAACAAAAGGGGGATTAGTAATGCAAAATTTAGTAATTGAAGAAATTAAGCAATTAGAAAATGATATGGAAGAGCTTTCTAAACTTTTGAAAACAGTAGTAGATGATGAGGCGTCAATTGGTTTTTTACCTCCACTGGAACAACAAGAAGCCATAAATTATTGGCAAACCGTATTAGCACCAGAAGTGATATTATATGTTGCTAAAATAAATAATGAAGTGGCAGGAAGTGTACAATTACATCTTGTTACAAAGCCTAATGGGATCCATAGGGCCGAAATTTGTAAGTTAATGACTCACCCAAACTTTAGACGGAATGGCATCGGACGTTCATTATTGAAAAAAGCAGAGGAACGAGCAAAGCAAGAAAATAGGTCTCTTTTAGTGTTAGATACTAGAGAAGGGGATCCATCGAATAGATTATACAAATCATTAGACTATCAAGAAGTTGGAAAAATACCGGAATATGCAATTTCTCCAAATGGTGAGCTGGATGCAACGGTAATTTATTATAAAATGCTTTAGTTTTTTTATTTGAAAAGAGGGATAATTTCAAATAATGTTTGATACACCCCTGTATAATAGTGTTTTTCTTTTGACCCTTTATCTTCATCTGGAATGTTTAATTTAAAGGACCAGTCTGTAGAGAGCTTTGACAGTTTTTTTAGATTTTGATTTTGAAGTCATTTGGTGAATATTAAAATGTTAATCTAAAAAATGGAGGTTGTTGTGATGTTGAAACTGTTTCAATATAACTGGCAAGTTCGTGATGATTGGTTTACATTGTGCGAAGATATGTCGGCTGAAGAACTATTAAAGAAAAGGGTTGGTGGATTTGGTAGCATCCTACATACCCTATTTCACATTGTAGATGTGGAATATATGTGGATCTTAGGTTTGCGAGGTGAACCAGTGCCTGAGGAGCCATTGTTTGAAGATTATACTAGCTTGCAAAAAGTGAAAAATCTTTCGGATCAATACCACGAGAAAGTGAAGCCATTTGTGACATCTTGGACAAATGAAATGGATTCTCGGAAACTTTCAGAAACTGATTTCAATGAAGTACCGATTAGCTCTAGAGACGCCCCAATCAGGCGCCGGGTCATTGAATGTACACACGGAGAGATAATACGTCATGTCATTGTCCATGAAATTCACCATATCGGCCAGTTATCTATATGGGCACGTGAAATAGGAAAGGAGCCTGTTTCCGCAAATCTGAGAGGAAGAGGGCTATTCGATAATTAGACTGCCTTTGCCAATTTCACATTTAATAACTTAGTGCAAGTACCACCTTTATTTTAACGAAAAGATAACTTTTGGCCATCTAAATTATTTTAGAGGGTCTTTTTTTGTGAAAACGATGAAAAATATAGAAGAAACTGCAATTATTTATAAAAAAATGTGTCTAAAATATTGTCATATTTGCTTCTTTAAGATATCCTTTTCATGAAGAGGTGGAAAACATGGAAAAAGTACTAGTTTTCGGGCATAAAAACCCAGATACAGATGCAATTTGTTCTGCGATTGCTTATGCAGAATTGAAAAAAGAATTAGGAATGAATGCTGAGCCTGTACGTTTAGGCGAAATCAGCGGTGAAACTCAATTTGCGTTAGACTATTTTAAAGTAGAAGGACCGCGTTTTGTTGAGACAGTTGCAAGCGAAGTGGACAATGTTATTTTAGTTGACCATAACGAGCGTCAACAAAGTGCTAACGATATCGAATCTGTTCGTGTGTTAGAAGTTATTGACCATCACCGTATTGCTAACTTTGAAACAAGCGATCCTATATACTACCGTTGTGAGCCAGTTGGTTGTACAGCTACAATCTTAAACAAAATGTACAAAGAAAATGGTGTTGCAATTCGTAAAGAAGTTGCAGGTTTAATGTTATCTGCAATCATTTCAGATTCTTTACTATTCAAATCTCCAACTTGCACAGAACAAGACGTAGCAGCAGCTCGCGAATTAGCAGAAATCGCTGATGTAGATGCAGATAACTACGGCTTAGAAATGTTAAAAGCTGGTGCTGACTTAAGCGGAAAAACAATGGAGCAATTAATCTCCCTTGACGCTAAAGAATTCCAAATGGGTAACGCGAAAGTTGAAATCGCACAAGTAAACGCTGTTGATACAAACGATGTTCTTGTACACCAAGCTGAACTTGAAAAAGTTATCTCTACAGTAGTAGAAGAAAAAGGTTTAGACTTATTCTTATTTGTTGTAACTGATATCTTAACTAACGATTCTGTCGGTCTTGCGATCGGTAAAGCAGCAAACGTTGTTGAGAAAGCATACAACGTATCTCTAGAAAACAACACTGCTACATTAAAAGGTGTTGTATCTCGTAAAAAACAAATCGTACCAATATTAACAGAAGCATTCCAAGCTTAATATAATTGTGTATGGTTTAACAAAAAAAGGACAAGTAGTCAGATTGGCTACTTGTCCTTTTTATCTTTAAAAAACAGAAAATTAAAAACGGTAGGATTGTGTATGTTTAATGATTTGGAAAATAAATTACAGTCACTTTTAGAGCGGAAAATTACTTCTGTTTCAGAATTAGAGCGTTGGCTTTTAGAGGAACTACGTGTAAACGCTGAAGTAGAAGAGGAGATAACAAGTAGTTTAATCGCCACGTATAGAGATACAAATGACAGAGATAAACGTAATTTACATATGTATAATCAAAATACAATTCAACCACTTTTAAAAAGCTACACTGCAAAATTTGACCAGAAATTTAGAGAGTGCCCGTTTTCCGACTTATTAGAGGAGCAGAAATACGGATTTATGAAAAAAGCACGATTGGTGAAGAGTAAAATGTTTAATGAAAAGAACATTTCTCTTTCCATTAAAGAGCAAGAGCTTATTACGAAATATAGAGAAATAATGTCTAACATATTTATTAATTGGGAAGGCGAGCAAAAGACGTATGCATACATAAAAGCAAAGCTAGATAACAGAAATAGAGCTATTCGCAAAAAAAGCTTGGTATGCTTTATGTGAAGCAAGAAGTGTAGTGAAAATAGAAATAGATTGTATTATGAATAATCTCGTACAATTGCGGAATGAGATAGCTTTAAATGCAGGATTTAATAATTATAGTGAATATGCTTTCAAACAAAAAAACAGAGATTATAGAATTGAAGAGTGTTATAAGCTTCATGAATCTATAGAGAAGTATGTTGTACCAATTTGGAAACAGTTAGGGAATCTTTCTAAAAGTAATCTCGGTGTAAAAACGTATCGCCCTTGGGATCTTGCTGTTTGTAATTTACAAAAAACGCCATTTGAAAATCCCATTGATTTATTGGATGGGGTGGAAGAAATGTTTCAGAAGACAGACTTATATTTTTATGAGGAATTTAGCCATATAAGGAAAGCAGGATTCATTGACGTAGAAGAACGTGAAAATAAAGCACAAGGAGCTGCTTGTTTTACCTTACCTCATAGTAAAGAGGTTTTTGTGTATTCTAACTTTAGTCCTTCATTTTATGCAATTAATGCACTAGTACATGAAATGGGGCATGCATTTCATTTTTATAAACAATTTAACAATGATAGTAGCATGCAGGAAAGATATCTTCGTGAAGAGGTAGCTGAGCTTTATTCCATCAGTCTTGAGTTGCTAGTAATGGATAAGCTTACTGTTTTTTATAAGCAAGAGGATGAATATAAAGAAGTGCAGCGCGTACAATTGTATCGTGCTTTGTCTTTATTAATGTCATCAATTGCAGGAGATGTATTCCAGCACTGGATCTATGCAAATCCAAACCATACACCAGAAGAACGTGATAAGAAATATGTTGAACTATGTAAAAGGTATCAACACTCATCAGTTAATATTGCAGGATTAGAGAATGAAATCGGTGCAATCTGGTTAGAGTCATTTCACTTTGTCCAGTTTCCTTTTTATAAAATTGAATATGCAATTTCGCAAATAGGAGCAATGCAATTGTTTCAAATTTACCGGGAAGATCCAGAAAAAGCGATTGCTTTCTTTAAAGAGGGAGCTAGTTCAGATTGGAATTTACCTATACAAGTAATATATGAAAATACAGGTGTTACGTTTGACTTTTCGGAAGAAAGGATAGAAAGTACTGCCAGGGCTATTTTGGAACTGATTAATGAATTAAAATAAGGATAGCGTTTAGCTATCCTTATAACCGTTTATTCTTAAGACTTTTTCTTGTTTATATAAAATGTAATAATAGCAGTAATAATGAAAATAGGTATTGCGTACGCTTGCCCAACAAAGAATTTCCAACCTATAGTATTATAGCCGTCAGATGCTGGAAGGATAATCGCGATGATACAAACGATAATATAAGCTAATAATGCTGGGAGTATATTTTTCATACGTATTCACCTCCTTGTTATACTATATTTATATATTGTACTATTGAATAGTGGTTAGAAGATTTATTGTACTTAATTTTACGAAATCTTCACAAACACACTAAAGGATGGGGTGTATGCATGCTTCATGAAAGTAACTTTAGTACGGTGTTTTTATGTAATAATATAAATGCTTAATCAACTGCTCTAAAGTAAACTCAACCAAATATAGGAAATAATGTAATTTTATCTTTCGAGATTATTATATAGTATTCTTTAAAAAAATGTACTGAAAAATTTTATATTTCATAAGAAAGTTAGAAGCGAGGTAAGAAATAACGATGAAAAGGTTATGCATAATTCCATGTGGAAAGAAGAAAATTTGGGATAAGTACCCAGATCACAGAGAGGCAGAGGCAAAAGACGTATATATTAGTCCATTCGGAAAAGCATGTCAGGCGTATGCAACTGAGTTTTTCGAGAATTGGGTTATATTATCTGCAAAGCATGGTTTTTTAAGACCAAATGATATTGTAAAGGAAAACTATGATCTTGCATTTGACTCAAAGAGTAATGAGATTATTAACATAGAACAATTAAAACAACAGATGATTGATAAAGGCTTACTTCAGTTTGATGAAATAGTATTACTTGCAGGGAAGAAGCATAAAAAAGTTGTGACGAAGCTATATCCAGAAGAAATCATTACATATCCGTTAGAAGGATGTAGAGGGATTGGGTATATGTTGCAGAGGTTGAAGGGTGCTGTGGAAGGGCAGCAGGAAATATAGTCATATTAGTACTTGATTCAAATTACATCACATTTATACACTTTAAATAGACTATTAAACAAGCCTTTTTACCCTTTTAAACATAGAATATGATGAATTCTATTTTATATTAGGGGGAATCATATTCATGTGTAATAATTGTCGGTGTAGACGCAGAGATTGTAATAGATTTTGGGATGATTTAATGTTTGGAAGATGTAGACGCAGAGAATGTGATGATTGTCGTTGCAATCGTAAACGTCATTGTGATTGTGATGATTGCCGTTGCAATCGTAAACGTGACGATGATGATGATAAATGCCGTAAGTGGTAATTTTCTTTGAAAGAGTACTTTGAAGTAAAGTACTCTTTTTTTGTATGAACCTTTTAAATTCCATTTTGAACAGATTTCTTTTCAATTTCCCATGAATCTTGCTTTTTAATTTTTAGAGCTACATTCGTACCATTAGATTTTGTATAAAAGATATACCCGTGGTTGGACTTAACGTAAGTTGAAGGTTCACCTGTGCAATCTTTAGAACAAGATGTGTTGATAAGTTCAATTAAGGATAGTTCGCTAGGATCGGTTTTACTAGCATCTATAAGTGTATCAAGGTTCGTTTTGCGAAAGCCTTGTAAGTTTACATGGAAATTCTTTTCTATTTCTCCAGTAACGCTAGTATTCATTACTTCAACTGAAGTTTTCTTTTCGAAAAGAAAACCATTTCCATAAAGGAATTTTGTATATCCAAGCCATGCGATTAAAAATAGTATAAAAAACATACCAGTTGTTTTAAGTTTTCGGAGCCGTTTACTTACGATTGATTCTGAATATTTCATTCAGCCTAATCCTCCAATGTTTTTATTTTAAAGTATGCTTGGGTATATATATTTAGAAGGAGATGAAAGTTAGAGAGTTACTGATTCAAAAAAAGAAAGCATCTGAAGTTAGGTGCTTTCTTTTTGAATACTGTCCGCTATCTGTTAGTTACTTGTTTCATAAGAGGTCTTATTTCTTTAACAGATGGTTTTTTATCATAGGCATCAACATAAGAAAAGTAATAATTTAAGTTTCTGAGAAGTCCTTTTCCTATTTTAGCGTTTAAGAAGGGGAATACTTGTCCAGTATAATCATCGAGAGATTTACAGTAGTATTTTTCGTCTAAATATATACTGTATTTACATGTTAGTTCTACTAATGAGTTTCCTTCATCATCAAATACTTCTTTAGAATCAATAATGTCTATTAATGCGAATTTTTCATTCAGATAAACTTTTTTCTTTTTCTCGTGCTTATTTGTGAGAATAAATACGAGACCAATTGCGTTAATCAAACTATTTCCTCCTATAAAAAACGGATATTAATAAAATATATCGATATACGTTAAATGTAAAGAGGAGTGGTGAAATATCATTGATAGAAAACTAAATAAGCCGATTTGTTTTTTCAAATCGGCTTATTTTTATTGAAATACTTGCGGAAATTGTTTTACGATTGCGTTTGTTATCATGTCGGCCATTTCTAATGCTTCTTTTTCAATTTTATCGTAAAGTTTTACTCCTGCTTCATAATCTTTATTTAGGAAGGCAAGTGCTTCCGCTTTCGTTAGTGCTAAATGTTCATAAAACATTTTTCTGAATTCTTCTTTATCTATATATGGGTTGATACTGTTAAGAAATTCAGTAATTTCATCACCATTAGCGTACCATTTCTTCTCTATAGCGGCTGCTGCGTTTGGATCACCAGCTTTTGCTGCTTTCACAAGATCGGCTGCAATTACTAAATGATCTTTAATTAATGCACTATATTTCTTTACTGCATTCTCGCCATAGAAGGGCTCAAGTGATAGTCCCATATGTGTTGCGTTTTGTAAAAGCCGTCCAACAGTAACATTAACATCTGGTAAATTAAATACAATACTTATAATAGCTAATCTCGTCCAAGCGACGTGTTGTTCCCATAAAGAACGCATATACCCTTTTAAAAAATTCTCGTTTTTACTAATTCGGTAGTTACGTACGGATGAATCATAGTTTACATAAGGGTTATGATAGGGGGAGTAATACGATTGCCAATAAGAATACATAAATAGTAACACTCCTTTGAACATGTATAACTCAAAGTATGATAAAGATTTATTTTTAGTTACGTGTCCTAGATTATTTTCAGGGAATTTGAAATGGAGAAATTCAATGAATAATGTTGTGGTATATATGAATAAATTGAATATAAAGTAAAAGAGGCTCTGCAAGGGAAGTTGCAGAGCCTCAAAAGGGTATTGCCGAGATGTCGGACTCGACTACGTAATATTAACATAAAATTCTTTTAAAATAACCTGGTAAATGCGTCCAAATGAGAAGGGTACTTTTTAATAAAGTTAAAGGGATCTGCTTCCCGCGGCAGATCCCTTTAACTAGATAATGTTGATGAGCAAAAACTCATCTGGAGTATTTTCATAGTAACAAATGAAATTCACTTTGTGTATTGAGAAAAAAATGAATTACTTGTATGAATGTAAAGGATTTATATTTTGCTTTTGGGAATTATAATCATTTGTGGAGAATGGAATAGGGTTCTAAAATGGAGAAAAGACTTTTCAACCAGGCTACGATATATCGCGATATGTAAGTATAAAAAGACCTGCTAATTTAAGCAGGTCAACATAAGGGGTTTATCTAACAGATTATTATATATGGTAACAATTGTATTGTAGTAAGTCTATAAGTTTAATGTTGAGAAAATTTGTTTGAATGATATATATTTGGCACATGTATTAACGCATAAAAAGTTGAGAAAGGAAATTAAATAGTTTTTTATAAGAAAATAAAGGCTGATACTTATAAAATGATTCATATTTCCACGCATCATTATTAGAGAATTGGAGTTGTTTATTTGACGCTTTAGGTTTGTTGGAATTATTGTAACGACTCTTCATAATTTAACCTCCTCAAATTCATATGTATACGATTAGTAGTATTCTAGGAAGGTAAATTAAATGAATATTTATTTTGAAATTCTTTCTTCTTGTGTACTAGATTTGTTTTTTTTATGTTGGAAAACCTAGGAAGCAAATAGAACTCAAATACTTATAAAATTCAAAGTGGCGAGAATCAGTTTGATGATATAATGGGAATAGATGAAAGATAAAGAAAAGCAGGTGACTCTTTTTTGTTTACAAAAGCTCAAGAACTTTTAGCGTCTTATTTCGGTTATTCGTCATTCCGAAGAGGACAAGATGAAACAATTAAAAATGTATTAGATGGGAAGGATACGGTTTGTATTATGCCTACGGGCGGTGGTAAGTCAATTTGTTATCAAATTCCCGCACTAGTATTCGAAGGAACGACATTAGTTATATCACCTTTGATTTCACTTATGAAAGATCAAGTAGATACATTAATTCAAAACGGTATTTCCGCTACATATATTAATAGTTCTATTTCTATTACAGAAGCGAATCAACGAATTCAATTGGCGAAACAAGGACATTACAAATTGCTTTACGTGGCGCCTGAGCGTCTTGATTCTATGGAGTTTGTTGACCAACTTATCGATATGAAAATTCCAATGATTGCGATTGATGAGGCGCACTGTATTTCCCAGTGGGGTCATGATTTCCGTCCAAGTTATTTACATATACATCGCATATTAGATTATCTTCCAGAAAAACCGCTCGTTTTAGCTTTAACGGCAACGGCAACACCACAAGTACGTGATGATATATGTAGCACGCTTGAAATTAATCAAGAAAATACAATTATGACAACGTTCGAGCGCGAGAACTTATCATTTTCAGTAATTAAAGGACAGGATCGTAATGCGTATTTAGCAGATTATATTCGTCAAAATCAGAAGGAATCTGGGATTATATATGCAGCTACAAGAAAAGTAGTCGATCAGTTATATGAAGATCTAGGGAAAGCAGGAGTTTCGGTATCGAAATATCATGCAGGTATGAGCGATCACGATCGAAATGAACAACAAGAACTCTTTTTACGAGATGAAATCAGTGTGATGGTAGCGACATCTGCGTTCGGGATGGGGATTGATAAATCGAATATTCGTTACGTTATTCATTATCAACTTCCGAAAAATATGGAAAGTTACTATCAAGAGGCGGGACGTGCTGGTCGTGACGGGTTAGATAGTGAATGTATTTTGTTATATTCTTCTCAAGATGTACAAGTGCAACGCTTTTTAATTGATCAATCGACTGGAGAATCACGTTTTTCAAATGAACTAGAAAAATTGCAAAATATGACCGATTACTGTCATACAGAACAATGTTTACAATCATTTATTTTGCAATACTTTGGAGAAGAACCGAAGGAAGATTGCGGTCGTTGTGGTAATTGTACGGACGACCGTGAAAGTATTGATGTAACGAGAGAATCACAAATGGTTCTATCTTGTATGATCAGGACGAACCAACGATTCGGAAAACAAATGATTGCACAAGTATTAACTGGATCGAAAAATAAGAAAGTCATTGAATTTAATTTTCATACTTTGCCAACGTATGGTCTTTTATCAAACCGTAGTGTAAAAGAAGTCAGTGAGTTTATTGAGTTTTTAATTTCAGACGAGTTGATTGCAGTTGAACATGGTACATATCCGACATTAAAAGTAACGGAAAAAGGGAAAGAAGCACTACTTGGTAAAGTGAATGTTTTACGCAAAGAACGAGTAGAAACGAGACAAATTGTTCAAGACCATCCTTTATTTGAAGTGCTTCGTGAAGTGCGTAAAGAAATTGCGCAAGGAGAAGGTGTACCACCGTTTGTTATTTTCTCTGACCAAACGTTAAAAGATATGTGTGCAAAAATGCCACAAAGTGACTCCGAACTCCTAACTGTAAAAGGAATCGGAGAACACAAACTTGTGAAGTACGGGTCTCACTTCTTACAAGCAGTTCAGCACTTCATTGAGGATAATCCAAACTATGCTGAAACAATTAAGACAGAAGATGTTTTAGAGCGTAAAAAATCAGGAAAAGCTTCAGCGAATTCTCATATAGAAACGTATGAAATGTATAAACAAGGCATTGATCTAAATGAGATTGCGAAAGATAGAGGTCTATCAAGACAAACGATTGAAAACCACTTAATCCGTTGCCATGAAGATGGTATGGAAGTAGAGTGGCAAAGCTTTGTTCCAACAGAGTATGAAGCTCTTATTGAAACTGCCGTACAAAATGCAGAAGGTGGTTTGAAATCTATTAAAGAACAGCTTCCAAATGAAGTGAGTTACTTTATGATTCGTGCATATTTACAAATAAGAAAGTAGAGACATATAAAGGGGATAGGGATATATGTATCATGTTTTCGTGTATGGCACGTTAAGAAAAGAGCAAATGAATGCTCATTATATGCGAGGTGCAACATGCATCGCAGACGGAGCATGGACGTATGGCAAATTATTTGATACAAACGAAGGGTATCCTGCAATGGTTTGTTCAAACGAGGAAAAAGTATATGGGGAAGTTTATGAAGTAAATAGTGATGTTCTACAAAAATTAGATGAACTTGAAGAATATACAGGTAATGCAGAGACTGATTTATATGATCGAATTACACAAACGGTATATTTTGCTGATAAAGAAATACATGCATATGTGTATGTTGCTCAGGATAAAGAGATATTAAAGAAAATCATTGATTCTGGGGATTGGATCGTGTATCAAAAAATATAATAAAAGCAGCTAAGGATAAATTGGTAAGCAGATAATGGAATAATTCATTATCTGCTTTTTATTTTGTTTTCAGTTGAAATTCTCAAACCAATAAAGAATAAAGTGCATTTGAATATTCTGTTTAATTCGATAATATAGAAATGTAGGTGATAAATAAGGGGGATTTTTAATGGGTATCAGAAATTTAGCTTCTAACCTGTAGTAGAAAAAACTATTACAGGAGGAGAATAATAATGAACGAATTAAATGTGAAGGAATTTTACAAAAAACAATTTGAACTGTCGAATTATGATGTAAATACAGAAAGCTGGATAGAACAGGTTGCTAAAGAGGTGCAAGAACAAGTTGGATATCCGTTTCAAACGATGTTGGAACTTGGTGCAGGGAATGGTGGATTTGCACGAGCAATGTCTAAGTTACATGTGAGAATGACAACTGTTGAACTTGTATCAGAGCTGGTTTCCTTTGCAAAAGAACATTCTAGTAGTGATATTGCCATTCATTGTGGAGATTTTTATCAAATTAACTTTGAGGAAAAATTTGAGGTGGTTAGTTATTTAGATGGATTTGGTGTAGGAACAAATAATGAGCAATTGTTTCTACTAAAACGGATTAAAGATTGGATGAAGGATGATGGATGTGCACTTATTGATATTTATCAACCTTTGTATTGGAAAAAGGTTAGTGGACACGAAATGTCATTAAGTTCGGCTATGCGAAAATATGAATATGATAGTATAAATGAAAGAATGTTAGATCATTGGTGGAATCCTAATCAACCTAATGAGATTGTGACACAGTCTTTACGTTGTTATACAGTAAAAGAGATTAGTGATTTATGTGCTAAAGCAGGTTTAAGTATTGTAGGATTCTTCCCAGGCGGAGCATTTGATTTTGAAAAATTGCGATATAAAGAGCAAGCTTCACTACATGAGTGCTTATCTTATCGTATAAAAGTAAAAAAGAAATAAAGAAATAAAGAAAAGGTGGGGATTATCCCTCATACACATCAAGCTAAGTTTATGTGAGGGGAATTTCAAATTTGTAGAATCTAATAAGTAAATGCAACGAAAATAGTTGGTATACATCGTTGGTTGAGTGCGTCTGGATTCATAGAAGTATCAGTGTTTGCTTCTAATCGACTACAAGGTTGAGTTAATGAAGTATGTGCTATGTGTTTGCGTAATCAAACACATAGGGCTACTAGTTCTTGTGTACCTTATTCACTTGATTGTTAAATGAATCAAATCATTCCAAAGTATTAGGTGATATATATCATCGCGATTCTTTAGAAACTAATTTTAGTTCATCAGAAATCGATAAATTCATATTAAAAACGCTATTCTTTTTATATATTCCTATAAAAAGAATAGCGTTTTTTCGTTATATGGATACAAATTTACATTATCTTGATAATAGTAATAGGGCGAGAACCTATTATGTTTAACCAATAATAAAATGACACAATTGACAAAATATACATCGGTGTTATAATGATACATTGTTATCAAGGTAACAAAATATTGTTTTTTCACGGTAAGGATGTGGAATTATGAAACAAAATAATGAACAAGTAAATGGAAAGAATCAAAAAATTAAAGTTGAACGTGTACAAACTGGAATTAGAATGGAAAAAAGAATGGTGAAGGTTCTGAAAGCGATGGCAGAGTATCATGATATTTCACTAGGCGTTCTTCTTGAAAGAATCGTTCTACATTCTTTTGAAAATAAACCTGTGTTTAGCGATGAAAGTCTTGAAAAAGTTAAAGCTATAAAAGAAGTTTACGATATGGATTATGGGCTAGAAATAAGCCGTCAGTGGAATGATTCGGATAACTAGAATATTAATAATACCATTTAGATTATATGTAAAAGATCTATGAAATATAGAAATGAATATAAAGTATCAGGAGCGATATTAAATGAAATTTAGTACATTAACTATATTTGATAATTACCCCAATCGATTATCCCGAACACCTAGACAATTCTATAATGAGGTATTAGAGCAAGCCGTTCGGGCTGAAGAAGTGAATTTTGATGGGGTATGGTTTGCAGAACATCACTTCTCAGATTTTGGTATTAATCCTTCGCCAGCAGTTCTGCTCGCTGCGGTATCTCAAAGAACGAATAGAATTCGCCTCGGTGTGGGTGTTTCAGTACTACCATTACACAACCCTATACGAGTTGCTGAAGATTATGCGATGGTTGATCTTTTATCAAACGGAAGATTAGATTTAGGGCTAGGTAGTGGATATGCACAGAAGGAATTTGATGGCTATAATATTTCATTGGGGGACAAAACCGAGCGTTTTAACGAGTCTCTAGAAGTGCTACGTAAGGTATGGTCAGGCAAAATTTTTTCTCATCAAGGGAACTTTTATCAATACAAAGACCTTAAACTTAATGTTCAGCCCATACAAGCTCCGTTTCCGCCTCATTGGATTGCAACCTCTAGTGAAACAGGTGTTAGTCATGTTGCTAGTATGGGAAACAATTTCATGGGGCTTGGGTTTAGTAAATCACGAGATGAATTAGCAAAGCTGATTGATACTTACAAGAATACGTATCTAAAGTCAGGACACGGTAATCCAGAAGAGCTGGAAATTCCTGTTGCATTTCATGTCCATGTCGGTGAAGCATATGCAGAGGCTGAATCCAATGCAAAAGGTCCTTATCAATTATTTATGAATACTCCGCGTGGGACGAATATTTCATATGAAGACCTTAAATGTAAATTCAACCCAGTAATAGGAAGTCCTGATGAAGTTATTAAACAAATTCAGTCCTACAGTGAAATAGGTGTTACGAATTTTATGGCAGTAATGAATTTTGGTGGATTAGAACATCATAAAGTACTTTCATCTTTAGATTTATTTGGTAAGTATGTAATTCCTGCATGTAAGTGAAAAATTGATTGTTCCCCAAAACAAAAAAATGAATGTAATTCTCATAAATAAATATAGAGAAAAAATTTCCTTTGAGGATACTTCAAAATCTTAGAGAAATGGGCAGGGTTTTTTATGCCTTTCTTTATTTCGGAAAATTCTCACTTAAACTATTGACTTTATGATTGTGTTTTTTATAGAATTATATCTCGACTGAAAAAATTGGAACGGACAGGAGGGAATCATCAAATGAGTAACATATTTGAAGAAGAATTACAGAAAATGAAAGATATTTTATGTACGATGGATGAGCAATTAGAGCAGCTTGAAAAAATCCCGGTTTATTATGGAGAAGATTTTAAAGAGCAAATTCTTGAAAGTATGAGGGAGTCTAATAGACAAAACTTACGTATTGGTGTGCAAGAGCCGTATTTTGGAAGATTAGACTTCCAGGAGGATGGCAAAGAAGATGTTATGCCGATTTACATCGGTAAAGTAGGTGTTTCAGATAAAGATACGATGAAACCGATGGTTATTGATTGGCGAGCACCTGTCGCAAGTATGTTTTATTCATTTACCGGTGGAGAAGAATTAGCGTTTTATCATTCACCAGACGGGTTAGTAGAAGGCGATGTTTATTTAAAAAGAAATATTTCCATTCGAAAAAGAGAGCTTGAACGTGTTGTCGATACATATGTGAAAGGAAATGAAGATGTATCGCATGCTGATGATTTTCTTCTATATCGATTAGGTGAGAATAAAGATAATAAATTGAAAGATATCGTTTCGACTATACAATCGGAGCAAAATGATATTATTCGTGCGGAAAGAAACTTACCATTATTAATTCAGGGGGTTGCGGGAAGCGGAAAAACAACGATTGCTTTACATCGTCTTGCTTTTTTAATTTATGAATACCGTGAACAACTAGAGGCGGAGAGAATGATTGTATTCGCTCCAAACAGTTTGTTTTTAGACTATATTTCGAGTGTACTTCCTGAATTAGGTGTAGGCAATATTAGTCAAACAACGTTTCCAGATTGGGCATTACGTACGTTAGATGGTTCGGTGAAACTAAAGCAGACAGAAGAAAAATTGAAAGAAGCTTTTTCAATTAATCGTGATGAAAAAAAGGTTATGCTCGGTAAATTGAAAGGCACACTGGAATTTAAGTCGTTTATTGAAGAGAGAATGGTTCAATTTGAAAAAGATTTATTACCGACAAAAGATTTTGAGGCGTGGGATAAAGCAGTTATTCCAGTGGAAGACGTTAAAAAATGGATGCAAGTTGAATATAAACATTATCCATTAAAGAAAAGAAGAGAACGTTTAGTCGGCCGTATGAAGCGCTGGATTGAAATTGAACTTAAAAAGTTTGGAGAAACAAACGAGAAAAAGTTACTAAAAAAAGAAGCGACAAAGAGATTGAACACATATATGAATTTTTGGCCGAAAATGAGCCCACTTTCACTGTATAGTTCAATGTTGAAGAGTAAAGAAATACTCGAAGTATTACCTGAAGAGCTTGTTCAAGAAACAGAAAAGAATTCTCGTAAAAAAGAAGTGTATGTAGAAGACTTACCAGCTTTAATTTACATACATCATCGTATAACAGGAATTGAAATCGGACAGAAGTTTCATCACGTCGTTATTGATGAAGCGCAAGATTTTTCTCCTTTCCAAGTTTATGTATTAAAAGAAATTACACTAGGTAATTCTTTCACTATATTAGGTGATTTATCTCAAGCGATTTATGATTATCAAGGAATTGAAGACTGGGGTGCTTTTAAGGAAGTATTCCAAGAAACAGGTTATTATGAACTGACGAGAAGTTATCGTTCTACAAAAGAAATTATTGAATTCGCGAATGAAATAATTAAAAATGCAGAGATTCCAGTGGGACTGGCAACACCCGTTTTTCGTAGCGGTGAAGATGTTAAGGTAATCCATACAGAAGATCAATTCACTGACATTATGAAGACTTTACAGCACTTGCAAAATGAAGATGTGAAAACAATCGCGGTAATTGGAAGAACAGACGATGAATGCCGTGTTATATATGAGAAGTTAACAAATGCAGGACTAACTGTTAACGTGATTGAAGCAGATCAAAGTAAATACGAAGGTGGTATTTCGGTAGTACCTGTATATTTAGCAAAAGGCTTAGAATTTGATGCAGTACTTCTAATCGACGTTGATGAGGAACATTACAAAAATACAAAACATGATGCGAAATTATTGTATGTCGGATGTACGAGATCGCTTCATGATTTATGGATTTTCCATAGCGGGGAAGTATCTCCGTTAATTAAGAGATAAAAATTCAAGAGGCTTTTCTAGTAATGAATAGAAAAGCCCTTTTATTTTTTTATAAAAATATATAGGAGAAATGATAATGATTACAAAAGTAATAACAAAAAGAAATTGGGAAATCGCAAAAACAACTGGAGAAATTAATGAAGAATCACTTATAGAAGAGGGATTTATTCATTGTTCATTATTTGAACAAGCTTTAAAGGTTGCTCAAAAACATTTCAATCATGAAAAAGATGTTTTATTACTTACAATAGATCCATCTCTTGTAAAAGCAGAAATAAAATATGAACTTGCTTCAAACGGTAAAGAATACCCGCATGTATATGGAGTAATCAATGTTGAGGCGATTGTAGAGGTTGTCCCATTTTCTAAAGAAAAAGGAGAGTTTATATTACCAGAGATACAAAGTTAAGCGTGTTATAGTTATTTAAGTTGGCTAGAAAAGCACAAATAATATAGTTTGTGCTTTTAATTATGTATTTTTTTAGTAAATAATCATTGTTTTTGTCACACTAATACTGTACGATACATAGTATAAAACATATACTGTATGACATATAGTAATAGAAATGAGGTGAATAAATGGATGCTTTATTAAATTCGTTAATTACTGAGCTAAGAAGAGGGACATTAACATTAGCGGTTTTAAGCCAATTAAGAACGCCGCAGTATGGATATTCACTGGTCCAATTATTGGAGAAATCGGGGATTATAATTGATCAAAGTACTTTATATCCACTACTTCGCCGATTAGAAAAGCAAGAACTAGTGACGAGTAGTTGGGATAAAACGGAGAGTAGACCTCGAAAGTATTATGTTTTAAGTGAATATGGATTAGAGATATTTCTGCAGTTGAAAAAGGAATGGATAAAGGATTCGAAAGAACTTTATAACCTATTGAAGGAGGAGGACGAGAATGAGTTTGATTGATATGTACGTCCATGAAGTTGCGAAGAGATTACCTGAAAAAAATCGTGAAGATATTACACTTGAACTACGGTCAACGATAGAGGATATGTTACCTGACGATTATAATGAGGAAGATGTAAAGAGCGCACTCGAAAAGTTGGGAAGTCCAGTTTCTTTGGCTAATGGGTATTTGGATAGACCGATGCATTTAATTGGACCACGTTATTTTGATGTATATACGACGTTATTAAAAATGATTATACCAATTGCAGCTGTTATTGCACTCATTTCGATGGTTGCAGAAAATTTTATAGGCTATAGTGGTGATCAAGCGGTATTAAATGTTATTTTACAATTGATAGGTAAAGGTATTGGGGAAATTGTCGAAGTAGGCCTCCATGTATTTTTCTGGTTGACACTTGTATTTGCTGTTATAGAAAGAACTGATAAAGAAAAGGATCCACACCCATTAACAACAAGTTTAAAAAAATGGACGCCAGATGATTTGAAAAAGATTTCGTATATCCCGAAGAAAAAGGCGATCTCAAAGTTTGAAGTTTTTGGAGGTTTAATGTGGACGGCAATATGGGCTACACTTTACTTTTATGCGAATCATCTTGTAGGTGTATATAATGGTACGGCAAATGGACTGAAGTTTGTCGCGCCAACTTTTAATCAAGATGTTTTACTTCAGTACTGGCCGATCGTTGTAATAATGATCGTTTTCGAAATCGGTATATCTCTTTATAAGTTAGTCCAAGGACAATGGACGCAAAGATTGGCAATTGGGAATGCGATTCTTCAAGTAGTCGGAACAATCATATTCATTGTAATTGTAGTAAATCCGCATTTATTTAACGAAGGATTCATTACGTATGTGGCAAATGCATTTACTATTTCTCCAGAGGAATTTAAAACATGGTTAATCGGCGGTGGAATTTTCATTTATATACTGTCTGCTGTAATAAATATATTTGATGGTTTCCGAAAAGCTAGAATTCGTATATGGAAATGAGTCTGAAATTTCTGTAAGATAAAAGTGATAAAAGGATAGTTAAAGAAGATAATCACTATGAAAGGAAGAAAACAATGATAAGGGAAGCAATGAAAAAAGATGTAACATTTATTTTAGAAATTTATAATGATGCAATACTTTATACAACAGCTGTATATGCGTATAAACCTGTAACCCTTGAAAATAGAATGGATTGGTATGAACAAAAAAAGGCTGATGGCTATCCAATTTTCGTATACGAACTAGATAATAAAGTAGTAGGATTTGCGACATTCGGTCCATTTAGGGCGTGGCCTGCTTATAAATATTCAGTTGAACATTCTGTGTATGTTCATAAAGATTATAGAAAAAATGGGATTGGGACTTCTTTAATGAAAGCATTAATCGCAATTGCTAAAGAAAGAGAATATATGACCTTAATCGCTGGAATTGACGCAGAAAATGAAAAGAGTATTGCCTTACATGAAGACTATGGATTTGTTCATGCAGGGACAATAAAAAAAGCTGGTTACAAATTTAATAAATGGCTAGACTTAGCCTTTTATCAATTGGAGTTTGATGGTCCTGAAAATCCTATAGAAGAATAGAAGTTTTTCGGGGAAAATATATGGTTTTAGGTAGCGTAGAGTAATTCTTGCTACCTTTTTCTAATTGTCATAACAAATATAACTTGTCAAAAAAGGTTTTTTATATTCCATATTGAATTATTAGAAGGTGATATAACGATGTGAAAAGAGGAATGGAAATGGAAACTGTCATTCAAAAAATGAAAGAGATACAAGCGGGTCATGTAGGAGTAACTATTTATTCTACAAAAAACGAACGTATAGTTGCTTCATATAATAGTGAAATATATATTCCTTTAGCATCGGCAGCAAAAGTAGTAATTGGATTTGTAGCAGCACAAATGGTGAAGGGAAATAAACGTAATTGGAATGATATACTTCATCATATTAAATTTCATCCACATGAAGATAGTGCACAGTTATATCCGCATCTACAAGGAAGAAGTACTTTAACACTTAGTAAAGCAGTAGAAGTGATGATAGCTTGTCACGACAGCTATATCGCTCAGTCAATTGTTATGCACTGCGGAGGATGGGATACTATCAGAGAATATGTTTCAACGAAATTTTCCAAGATTCATATACAGGAAAACCCTAAAGATGAGAAAAATATTGGAGAATTAAAACAAGTTCTTTCGCTTTTATTACATATTTTCCAAGGATATAAATCCGCACCCGAATTATGGGAACCAATTATAAGTGGAATGGTAAGACAACAAGGAGAGTATGAAGGTATACCTTATTATCATCTAGCACATATGACCGGTGGATTACCCACGGCTACAATAAATATTGGTATAATAGGAATGTTTCATGAATTTCCGTTTCTTTATGTAATTGGAGGTAAAGATTTACCTAATCGATTTCATAATAAAGAGGTTGATGAAACCGTTACAACAGCTTTGAAATACATATACAAAGCATATAGTGAAAGCATGCTAGGAGTGAGCGATTGAAACGAAACTTAAAGACTTCAACGATTATCATTTTAATTGTAACAATTATAGCTTTGGAAGTTGGCATCGCGTTATATGATCGTACATTGTCATTAGATACTATTTACTTTGCAGCGATTCTTATTTGTGTTGTATTGCTTTTTGGTACACGTGTTTCTGAAGAGAAAGAACGTACATCGAAACAGAGACGAAGAAAAACGTCTCTTATATTTTGGCCATCTATTTTAATGTTAATTACTAGTTTTGCAGTTATAAGTTATGTACGAACAGGCTATGTTTCTGTTCCTGGGATAATTGGTTTTTCGTGTTTTGTTACATATGGTGGATTTGTATTCATTAGTATTTTAAAAAGACGAAATAAAAATTAGATGCAATTTACTAAGTTGAAAGGAAGAAATATATATGAAACACATAGAGAATGGTACTCGTAACGAAGGAGAATACATTAAAAATAAAGTCATTCAATATAATATGTCCATCTTAACAGATGAAGTAAAACAGCCGATGGAACAAGTAAGCCTTGTAGTGAAAGATGAGGAAGGGAAAATCTTTGGCGGTGTAACAGGAACGATGTATTTTTATCATCTTCATATCGATTTTTTATGGGTTGATGAATCCGTTCGTCATGATGGTTATGGAAGTCAACTGATACATAAAATCGAAGATATTGCGAAGGAAAAAGGATGTAGACTCATATTACTAGATTCATTTAGTTTCCAAGCACCGGAATTTTATAAAAAGCACGGCTACCGAGAATATGGTGTCGTTGAAGATCACCCGAAAGGGCATAGTCAACACTTTTTAGAAAAGAGATTATAATAACATTATGTATACTAGATAGTGGGGGAAAGAATATGTACACGTATAAATTACAACATGAACGACCAATCTGTGCAGAGAAAATAAAGAAGCTTTACGATTCTGTCGATTGGTGGCCAGAAAGAAAAGAAATCGATATTGAAAAAATGTTAAAGAATAGCATAGCAATTGGAGTATGGGAAGAAAATGAATTAATTGGATTTGCTAGAGTCGTTTCAGACGGTGTTTTTCGAGCGTACATAGAAGATGTTGTCGTACATGAAAGTGTAAGAAATAAAGGTATTGGAGAGAATATGCTTACAATGTTACTGGAAGAGATATCTCATATTGATATTGTTAGTCTATTTTGCGGAGAGAAACTCATAAAGTTTTATGGTGAACAGCAATTTAAAGCGACGAAGCAAATTGTGATGCATCGTGATCAAATAGTGAAAGAATAAGAGGTGCCATTTAGAATGAATGCAACGAGAGCATATTGTTTATCAAAAAGAAAAGCGACAGAGGATTCTCCGGATGGCTGGAGTGCAACATGTATGAGACTTAATAATAAAATATTTGCAATTGTAAACCATGAAGAAGGTGAAAAATCTACGATTACATTAAAATGTGATCCAGAGCTCGCTTTACGAATAAGAGAAGATTATCCAGACACAATAATTCCAGGGTATCATATGAATAAAAAACATTGGAATACAGTGTATATACATAAGGGAGTAGAACAGGAGCAAATTAATAAAATGATCGATTGGTCGTATGATTTGGTACTACAATCATTTTCAAAGAAAAAGCAGCAAGAGTTATTGGATTAAATACAAAGTGAAGTCGGACATAAATAGCTAGTAAAATGATTATATTTTACTAGCTATTTATAGTTTTACATTATATATTAGGAGATTTTGAAATGAATACGAAACGACATAGATTGCTATATGCGGTGTTTACTATCATTGTTATTATTTTAGGTCTTAGTTCAAGAAAGTTTGCTTTTGCATTACCTGATCTATTAAATGATTACTTAGGTGATGCATTATGGGCATTAATGATTTTCGCTGGATTCGGATTTTTGTTTCCTAAAATAGCAACGAAGAAATTAGCTTTTATTAGTTTGATATTTTGCTACGGGATTGAAATTAGCCAACTGTACCATGTACCTTGGATTGATAATATTCGTGCAACGACTTTAGGTGGACTCGTATTGGGATACGGATTTTTGTGGAGTGATTTAGTTGCTTATACAATTGGTGTAGGAGTAGGAGTGCTTTGCGAGTTTATGTTACGGAAAAAATAAGAGATTTAAAAAAGGGTGATTTGTATATGGAGCATGCACTGGAAATTGCAAAGTTTTGGTTTCAAGATAAAGATGTCACAGCTACTGAAATTCAACCTAACGTAACGAAGATTCATTGTAATAAAAAAGCGTATATTTTAAAGGAAAAGGGATCGATAAAACAGTTTTTAGTTGAACTAAATGTATTAGAACAGCTTCATGAAAAAGGAGTTAAAGTACAAAAATTAGTAAAAACGAGAAATGATGAAAGGTACGTATTTTATAAAGAGAAGAATTATTGTTTGTACGAATATGTTACCGGAAGTGTACTAGAAATAAAAGATACAGAAAAGCTAAAAGTGCTAGGAAGCAAAATTGGAGAGGAAATAGCTAATTTACATCACGAACTAAATTCAGTGAATAGTGCTAACGAGTTAATAAAAAGAGAGTTATATAAAGTGGTATACGAATGGGCTTTACCGAATTTAGTAAAGAATAAGCATATTCATCGGAATGTAATTCAAAAAATGGGTCAAATACATACAGCTTTCAAGGAAACGGTTCACTCATTACCGAAACAAATTATTCATCGCGATATGCACTTATCAAATGTAATCTTTAAAGAAAGTGATTTTCAAGGGTTTATCGACTTTGAGCTTCTAGAAGAAAACGTTAGAGTATTCGATTTATGCTATTGCTGTACAAGTATTTTAAGTGAGATATTTAGTGATGAAACATTAAGAGGGAAATGGTTACAAATTGTAAGTGAAATTTTTAAAGGATATTATAAGCAAAACATTTTAACGAGAGAAGAGCTACAATCAATTTGGTATGTAATGCTTTCAATTCAAGTTATATTTATTACTTATTTTGTTCAGTTAAAAGATTTACTAAAGTTAAATGAAGAGATGTTTTTATGGATTTTTGCTAATAAGGAAGATATTGAGGAATCTATAGAAAGAATCGTACTCATATGAAAAAAATCATATTAATTGGTTCTGGTGGTTCAGGAAAATCTACATTAGCAAAGCAGTTAGGAAATAAACTAAGTATAAAGGTGCATCATCTTGATGCATTGTTTTGGAAACCGAATTGGGTAGGTGTTCCGAGGGAAGAACAAAGAACAGTTCAAAATAACTTAATTAAAGAAGAAAAGTGGATTATTGATGGGAATTATGGGGGGACGATGGATATAAGAATTAATGCAGCGGATACAATCGTTTTTCTGGATATTCATAGGACGATATGTGTTTATCGTGCTTTTAAAAGAATTGTGCAATATCGGAATAAAGCAAGGCCAGATATGGGCGCTGGATGTGAAGAGAGGTTTGACTTGCAATTTTTTAAATGGATATGGGAATATCCTAAGTCGAAAAGACCTGCAATTATAACAAGACTAGATCAATTAAAAAAGGATAAAAGAGTTATTATTTTAAAAACCCCAAATGAGGTTCAACGATTCTTAAAGGAAGTGCAGTAAGTATAAATTAGTGCATTAAAAGAATTAAATTATATTCTATTTTGAATTGGAGGGATAATATTGAATGAAATCATTCGCTCGATTGATTCTTATATGGTAAAAATCCCGGCAGGAGAGATAGTATTAAGAGATGATCGAATAAAAAAAGAATGGCAAGTTCAAATGAAACCATTTCTTCTTGCAAAGTATGCTGTAACGATGGAAACATATTATGCTATTGCGAATAGTACAGCAAATGATTATAAAGATAATCATAAACCCGTTGTTAATATTTCTTGGAATGCTGCGATTGCGTTTTGTAATTTACTTTCAAAAAAAGCGGGATTAAAAGAGTATTATTCTATTAGTGATGGCGGTCAAACGGTTAGTTGTAATTTAGATTCAAACGGCTACCGATTACCTTCTGAAGCAGAGTGGCAATATGCGTGTAAGGCAGGAACTACTGGATACATATATGGAGAGCTTAAAGAGATTGCTTGGTATAGTGAAAACTCAGATGAACATATTCATGAGGTCGGTAAAAAAGAACCGAATGCATGGGGATTATATGATATGTTAGGGAACGTTTGGGAGTGGTGTTATGATTTGTATGATGAAAAGGTGTATGGATCGTACCGAATTTTCCGAGGCGGTAGCTGGGCTGAGGAAGCGAGAGGGTGCGGTGCTACTTGTCGCCGCCGTAGCCATCCTACATTTCGTATAGATGATCTTGGGTTTAGGCTCGCTAGGTCCATTTAGAAGGAGAATAAGAGATAGGAGTATAGGAAGTGCCCGTACTCCTAATGACTACATGGAAATCATTTAATTTAAGGAGTGTTTAAAGTGGCACGTATTTTATTCATTAATGCTGGATCAGAAGGTCATATTAATCCAACAATTAAAGTTGTAGAAGAACTTATTTCACGCGGGGAAGAGGTAGTTTATTTTTCAATAGAAGCTTTCAGGGAGCGTATTGAAAAAGCAGGTGCGATTGTACGAACAATTGACGACCAAAAGTTTATAAAAGCTTTTCTTTCCGGTGGCCGAAATTATTTACCAGAAAGAATAAATGGTCTTTTACATACAGCAAATGTTATTATACCGAGTGTTCTTGAACAAATTGAAGGAGAACATTTTGATTACATCATTCACGATTCTATGTTTGGCTCGGGCCATTTAATTGCTCAAATTCTTAAGCTCCCAGCAATTAATTCATGTACATCTTTTGCACAGGATGAAAAATCGTTTATAAGAATGTTAGAACATCTTTCGGAAAATATCCCAGAGGAATCTATTGAAAAAATAAAAAATGATTATCAAAACTTAACAATAGGAATTAAAGAAAAATATGGTGTTGAAATTAAATCACCTTATGAAATTTTCTGTAATCCTGCACCACTTACAATTGTTTATACAACTAGGGAGTTCCAACCTTTTGGAGAAACTTTTGATGAAACGTATAAATTTGTAGGACCATCTATCTCTACACAATTAATAAAAGAAAACTTCGATTTTACTGCAATCGAAGGAAAGAGCCCAATTTATATTTCACTAGGTACTGTTTTTAACGAGGCCATTACTTTCTATAAGCTTTGTTTTAAAGCATTTGAGAACACTGATCATACTATTGTTATGTCTATTGGTAGTAAAACGCAAATAAGTGATTTAGTAGATATTCCGAAAAACTTTATTGTGAAAAATTACGTTCCACAAACGGAAGTACTTAAATACACAAAATTATTTATCACACACGGCGGTATGAATAGTACCCATGAAGGCCTCTATTACGATGTTCCATTAATTGTCATTCCGCAAAGTGCGGATCAGCCAGTAATTGCAAAGCAAGTTGAGGATCTCGGAGCGGGAGTTACATTGCAAATGCAAGGGTTAACTGAGAGTCAACTACGTGAAAGTGTGGATCTTGTATTAAGAAAATCATCATTTAAAGAAGCTGCGTTGAATATGAAGGAATCTTTCCGGAAAACAGGTGGTTATAAGCAAGCAGTTGATGAAATTTTAAAATTTACAGGTCGGCATGAAATGGAATATTAAACTTAAAGTTATATTTGAGAACAGTGTCTATATTGCCTAATATAGGGGTTTTTCTGTTATATGAATTGAGGTAATTATGTGGAAAGAATGAAGGCACTAAAAGTGAATTTTGAGGATATGAGAGAAACACCATTTTTCCAAGTACAAACAAATTACAGAATTAGGTTTGGTACAGAATTGATTGAAAATAATCTGAAACTATTACGAGAAATATTGAGTGGAATATTTATAGAAAATGATAGAATCGATGTTTCATTTATTTCAGGTTATATAGCGTACGATAAAAGTAAGAGAACTTATGAAAAAACAAGAATAGGGAAGTTTGTTGAAATTAAAAATTGGGAAGAAACAAAAATAACAGAAGATGGTCTTGAAAGTACAGTAATTTTTACTACGATAAAAGGTTTACATAAAGATGAAGTATATAAGTATTGCAAGTATATAGTAAATGGTGGCCAGCAGGCATATATTTGTTTTTATAATGGTACTTATTTGTTATATATAAATTCAGATGTAATTGATATTATTTCAGTAGATACAAGTTTAATAAAAAAATTAAAATTTCAATACAGAGAAGAATATGATAAGTTTTATGAAATAGAAGAATTAGAATAGGCTACAGAAGGGTATTATATGAATCCATAATGCAGATTCATATAATACCCTTTTTATTACGACAATTCTTTAATCATAAGTATATGCGGAATGCCATCTTCCATAAATATATCTGAAGAGGTATGATAGCCTAATTTTTCATAAAACCCTTCAGCTTGTGTTTGACCGTGTAGTTTAACTTTGTTTGCTTCTTTATTACGCGCAATCTCTTCTAGTGCTTTGATTATTACTTTGCCTAATCCGTATTTGCGGAAGTCTTTTAAAATACAAATTCGTTCTAGTTTACCCATTCCGTCAACGAATCGTATACGACCAGTTCCTACAGGAAGCTCGTTATAATAAACTAAAATATGTTTACATTTCTCACCGATTTCATCAAATTTATCGAATTCATCTTCAAGTGGGACACCTTGTCTTTTACAAAAACTTCTTTTCGAATGTGAAAGGCAGTTTCTAAATCTGTAAGTTCTGTTATGAGTTTGGATTGCAAATTGTTCAGCCCTTTCTAGTGTGATATGAATGTGTTTTCATAGTATATCATACTGTAATGCTATAAAAGAAAAAACTGACTTGAAAAAGTCAGCCTTTAAAATGATTAATATTCTTTTATACCGTTTTCTGTTCCGATGATCGCTGTGCTCGTCATATTGATAAATAATCCTGTTTCAACTACACCGGTAATCATCTTTAACTCTTTATTTGTATCATTTGGATTCAATATTTTGTTTGTAAAAATACAATCAATAATGAAATTACCGTTATCGGTTATAAATGGTCCACCATCTTTCATACGTAAACGTGTTTCGCATCCTATAGATTGAACTTTCTTTTCAGTTTGTTTCCAAGAGAAGGGGATGATTTCAATAGGAAGTGGAAAAGTGCCTAAATGTGAAACGATTTTGGATTCATCTGCAATAATTATAAGCTTTTCAGAGGAGGTAGCGACAATTTTTTCACGAAGTAATGCACCACCGCCACCTTTAATTAATTGTAAATCATTATTGATTTCATCTGCACCATCGATTGTAAGATCGAGTATGTCGGTTTCATTTAAAGAGATTAAAGGAATAGCTAGTTGTTTTGCTAATACTTCAGTTTCTTTTGATGTAGGTACAGCTTGAATGGATAAACCTTCTTGTACACGTTTTCCTAATTTTTGTATCGTCCAATATACAGTTGAGCCTGTACCAAGCCCAACTTTCATTCCATTTTTTACAAAGTCAGCGGCGTATTCGCCTGCGAGCTGTTTTAAATTCATCGCTTTACTCCGCTGGACGTGGTCCAGCATCAAGACCTGAATTTTCGACTGTAAGTACCGGACGAACGACTATATCTTTATGTACGCGCATTTGACACGATAAGCGTAAATGATCTTCAATTCCTTTTTCAGTCATCGCATTTTTTTCATTAGTGTTTGCTTCACAAAAATCACCTGCTATAATTTCTACTCTACAAGTTGTGCAACGTGCTTTTCCACCACAACGATGGAGTATGTGTACACCGTTATCTTCAATTGCTAATACTAACTTTGTACCTTCTTTTACAGCAAACGTTCCCGCACCTTCAATTGTTAATTTTGGCAAATTTATTCCTCCTCACGTAAAATTGTACATAACATATTTATGACCGCGAATTATTGAACATAAACATTATTTTTTTATAAGCCCCGTAACTTTTTCGTTTAATCGATCGTTTATTAAGTAAGCGCTGAAAAGGAGTGGTTATTTTGTGCACAAAAGTAACTCAGATTTTAAAGAATCATATCGATATGAATCATTCAAATATAAATTTTTTAACTGAGAACTATGCAGAGTTAAAAAGGAATTGTACCTTTTTAACGAAAAACAAATGGGACGGTGAAGATCTCGCCCAAGAAACAGTTTGTAAAGTTCTTCATAAATACGGTAATAAAGATATTTGTATGACGCTGCTATATAAAATAGCTAGAAATCGTTGGTTAGACCAGATGAAGTCGAAATCAGTTCATGAAAAAATAAAGGAACAAATTATTGTTGAAGAACCACATGAGAAAATTGCTGATTTGCATGAAATGGTAATGAAAGTACTATCTTCATTAAATGTACAGCAATCTGCAATTTTATTATTAAAAGATGTGTTTCAATATAGTATCGCTGATATTGCTAAAGTATGTTCTGTATCGGAAGGTGCAGTGAAAGCTTCTTTATTTCGGAGTAGAAATAGGCTGAAAACTGTAAGCGAAGAAGGGTTTGAGATAGTCGAATTCACAGATGATATTGAAATTGTTGTATCGTCTATTCGTGAAGAAAGGCCGGAATTATTAACAAAGCTTCTTCCAACAATAGATTTTACTAAGTTACCATCTAAACAGCCAGTCTTATTATTTAGTGCGAAAAACCCTTCTTCCTACAGTTGTATGCTTTGCGTAGCATAACAATTATTGGAGGGATAAAAAATGAATACAATTCCATACGTTGTAGAACAAACGAAATTAGGAGAACGCTCCTATGATATATATTCAAGATTATTAAAAGACCGAATTATTATGATTGGTTCAGAAATTAACGATCAAGTAGCAAGTAGTGTCGTAGCTCAATTATTATTTTTAGAAGCGGAAGATGCAGAGAAAGACATATTCCTTTATATTAATAGTCCGGGCGGTTCAACGACAGCAGGTTTTGCAATATTAGATACGATGAACCTTATTAAACCAGATGTGCAAACACTTTGTATGGGATTTGCGGCATCATTTGGTGCGCTTTTACTATTAGCTGGCGCAAAGGGAAAAAGATTTGCGCTCCCTAACAGTGAAATTATGATTCATCAGCCACTTGGCGGTGTAAAAGGGCAAGCGACGGAGATTGAAATTACAGCAAAAAGAATATTAAAGTTAAAACATGATATTAACAAAATCATATCTGATCGAACAGGGCAGCCAGTAGAAAAAGTAGCTCATGATACAGAAAGAGATTATTTTATGACGGCAGTAGAAGCGAAGGAATATGGAATTGTTGATGCAGTTATTGAGAAAAAATAACATGAAACGGGCTAGAGAATATGATAAATTCCCTAGCCTGTTTTTGTCACTCTTTTACCCATTCATCAACTAAAGCTTGATTTTTTTTAATCCATTTTCGCGCGGCTTCTTCCGGATCTTTCGTTTTATTTAGCATGACCATTAAAGTACCTAGTTGTTCATCGTTCATTTTCCATTGATCAAAGTATTTCACAATATCCGGATGATCTTTTTCGAAACCTTTACGAACTGAGTAATAAATGTCATCTTTTTCACCATATACTTTCTTAGGGTCTTTTAAATATTTCAAGTCAAATTCTGAAAAGCCCCAATGAGGATTCCAAAGCGTAACAGCGATTGGTTTCTTTTTCGTATATGCCTTCTTTAGTTCGCTCATCATCGCAGCTTCTGAAGATTGGACAAGTTTTAATTTGATATCATATGCCTTCATTGCTTTATCCGTTAAATTCATAAGGCTACTACCTGGTTCAATCCCAACAATTTTATTATCTAGCTCATCTTTATGTGCGTTTAAATCTTCTATGCTGTTTATATTTTTCATATAAGAAGGGACGACTAAACCTAGTCCAGTGCCTTCATACCATTTTGATTTTAAGACAATATCATCTTTATAACGAGCATTTAGCGGTTTATCCGTAACAGGCAGCCATACTTCTAAATTTGCATCGACATCACCACGAGCAACACCAGTCCAAATCGCAGCTTTTTCTAAATACATGAGCTCAACTTTATAGCCTTTTTCTTCTAATAAAACTTTCCACATGTTTGCAGTTGCAATATTTTCTTTCCAACTTGTTACACCAAGTTTAATTTTTCCTTTCGAATTTGCATTTGTTGCATTACATGAAGTGAAAATCATAGTAATAAATAATGCAAGGCATATAAGCCATATTTTCTTTTTCATCGAAACCCTCCTAAGACACGTTTGCCTTTTTAAATAAATGTATATGTAAGCATTCTTATTATGAACGGAAACGAGAATTTTAAAGAAAGCTTATGAATGTCATTTTTATGTAATATTTCTTTGTAAAATCGCAACACTATGTAAATAGATGGGTAGAAAAGGAGTAGTGACATGGATAATACAAAGGTACGTGTTGAAAATGTAACAAAAGTATTTGGGAAACATCCGCAAAAAGCGCTTACCTTATTAAAAGAAGGAAAAAGCAAATCCGAAATTTTAAAAGAGACAGGAATGAACGTTGGTGTGAAAAAGGCAACGTTTGAAGTATACACCGGAGAAATTTTCGTTATTATGGGTTTATCCGGTAGCGGGAAATCAACGCTAGTTCGAATGCTAAATCAATTAATCAAACCGACAGCGGGGCATATATATATAGATGGTGAAGACATCGCAACGATGGGGAAAGAAGAATTAAGAAGAGTAAGAAGAACGAAAATGAGCATGGTATTTCAGAAGTTTGCTCTATTCCCGCATCGTACTGTTTTACAAAACGTTGCATATGGATTGGAAATACAAGGAGTTCCGGTAGAAGAGCGAGAGAAAAAAGCGTTAGAATCTTTGAAATTAGTCGGACTTGACCATCATAAAGATAATTATCCAAGTCAACTTAGTGGTGGTATGCAGCAACGTGTTGGAATCGCAAGGGCGTTAACAAATGACCCAGATGTTTTATTGATGGATGAGTCATTTAGTGCATTAGATCCACTTATTCGAAAAGAAATGCAAGATGAGTTATTAGAACTTCAAGATAAAATGGAGAAAACAATCATTTTTATTACACATGATTTAGATGAAGCTCTTCGAATTGGTGATCGAATCGCGTTAATGAAAGATGGAGAGGTTGTCCAAATTGGAACGCCGGAAGAAATTATGATGAGCCCTGCAAATGAGTTTGTAGAGAAATTCGTTGCAGACGTGAATTTAGGAAAAGTAATTACGGCGGAGTCTATATTAAAACGACCGGAGACTTTATTAATTGATCGTGGACCGCGTGTAGCACTTCAAATTATGAGGAATGCAGGTGTTTCTACCGTATATGTTGTAAACAAAAAGTATGAGTTTTTAGGTATATTAACTGCGGATGATGCGAGTAAAGCGATGCAAAAACAGTGGCCGATTGCTGATTTATTACTTAACGATATTCCGCATGTGTATGTAGATACTTTACTGGAAGAAACGTATGCAAAAATGGCGGAGATGAAATATCCGTTACCAGTAATTGATGAGAAGAAAAGGCTACGAGGAATTATTAAACGTGAAAGTGTCATTCAAGCTCTTGCAGGTAACATTGAGGAAGAGGTGAAAGACGATGAATAGTATACCGCGTATTCCATTAGGAGAATGGGTCGATTCATTTGTTGCAAGTTTATATGAGAACTTTGAAGGGTTATTCCGAGGATTCTCCTATATTATCGGCGGATTCGTTGATTTACTCACTAATTTTTTAACAATAATACCAGCTATATTGATGATTATTATCTTATGTTTCCTCATTTGGTACGCAACGAGAAAAGCATCTTTAGTCATTTTTACACTCATCGGATTATTATTTATTTTAAATATTAACTACTGGGCACAAACGATGCAAACATTAGCACTCGTACTTACATCTGTTATTATTTCAATCATTGTCGGAATTCCAATTGGGATATTAGCATCGCAAAATGAACGTTTCTCAAAATTTCTAAAACCGACATTAGACTTTATGCAAACAATGCCCGCATTCGTATATCTTATTCCTGCGATTACATTTTTCGGAGTAGGTGTTGTTCCTGGTATTATTGCTTCAGTTATTTTTGCAATGCCGCCGACAATTCGTTTTACTGATCTAGGAATTAGACAAGTTCCAGAAGATTTAATTGAAGCAGCGAATGCATTTGGTTCAACAGCTTCACAAAAGCTATTTAAAGTACAATTACCACTTGCAACTGGAACAATTATGGCAGGTGTAAATCAAAGTATTATGCTCTCATTATCAATGGTCGTTACAGCATCACTTGTAGGAGCACCAGGACTTGGAGTAGATGTGTACCGTTCTGTTACACAAGTAAATATCGGAATGGGATTTGAAGCTGGACTAGCTATTGTTGTTATCGCGATTATATTAGACCGCATTACACAAGGATTTCATCAAAAAAGAAGATAAAAAGAAAACACACTTTAGTATACAAAGTGTGTTTTTTTGTTCGAAAAGATTACATACGAACAATAACAGAACCGCCAGCTGGTGCGCAAACTTGATTTTGTTGTTGCTCCATTGATTTTATTAATTGATTATTTTCTTCGATTAATGAGATTAATTTCGCTAATTGGCTTTCAAGGCTAGCGATGCGCTGCATCATATATTGAGAATCATAATGCAGTGTATTTCTTACTGGATGGGGGGAATAAGCATATTGTTGATTTATATTTGGATTCCAATGAGGATGCATTCCAATCGTTCCTCCTTCAATAAATTACGGATCTTTCTTATAGTAAATGCCTATGTATATGTAATGGTGACTTGAAAATCTTTTCAAATGAAGAGGAATATATAGGGGGAATGGAAAAGTGATAAAGTACATATTTTGGGAATTTTCAAGGGGGAAAGCAAATATATTAGGAAATAGCAACGTTCATATAATTGGATATTATATGGGGAAAAATTATGAGAGGAGATGCTGTTATGGCCAATAATAAAAAAAGAAATGAAGCAATGACAATCGGTATCGCTATAGGTATTGTAATCGGTGTAGTACCTAGTTTATTTACTGATAATTTAGTAATCGGAATTGTCATTGGAATTGCAGTTGGAGCGGGAATAGCAGTTTTGAGAAAATAATGAGTTGCAAATTATTAAAATGAAATTTGATGTGATAATTCCTAGTTTAAGGGATTGAATTTTCGGAATATAAAATCTGTTTTCCCTTTTTTTATGATATTATATATGAAAAGGATGGTGATGGATATGTCAATAAACAATCAAGTAGAAAAAAACTGCTTCATTTGCGAAAAACATAAAGGAAACATTATAGTTCCAGGCGGTGCTATTTATGAAGACGCTCTCATATACGTTGGACATGTCCATTGGGATAGAGAGGAAACATATCTTGGTTATGTAATGATCGATATAAAGAGACATGTACCTGGCCTTGCTGAATTAACAGAGGACGAAGCGAAAGCATTCGGACTTATAACTAGTAGAGTAAGTAAAGCGTTAAAAGAAAGTGAAGGTGCAGAACATATTTATACCTTCATTTCAGGAAATGGTGTACCTCATATGCATATGCACATTATCCCGCGTTATCCAAATACACCAAAAGAGTTTTGGTCACCAACTGAAGTAGCGGGATGGACAGGTGCACCGCATGGAGGTTCGGAGCAAATACAAAAACTATGTGAAAGAATACGAAAGTATATGGTAAATGAGTATGCATACAACAAATAATACAAAATATTCATGGGTTGGAAGTAGGGAAATGTGTTTAGAGGAATTTTCAGTACAGCAATACGGTGAAATTGTACTTGGTAAATACGGCGGGAATGTAAGTGCTGGAGCGAAAAAGAATGAAGATGGTGCGTTAGTTTGGTCAAATGGTGACTGGGAATTCGCTGTTATATTAGACGGACACAATA
This sequence comes from Bacillus proteolyticus, assembly GCF_001884065.1. Classification (GTDB taxonomy): domain Bacteria; phylum Bacillota; class Bacilli; order Bacillales; family Bacillaceae_G; genus Bacillus_A; species Bacillus_A proteolyticus. The sequence goes on along the minus strand of NZ_MACH01000092.1, from coordinate 304,220 downwards.
GCGCAGAAAGTGTTGATTTAGTAGTACATACAATCGAAAAAGAATATGAAAATATAAAAGTAATGATGAATGAATCAATTGATACAGTATTTCGATCTGTTGAAAATCATATACTTACAACTTTTCAATCACAGTCATTTAAAGAAGAATGTGAAAAAATTAAAGGTGAGACAGCTTGTTTAATCTGTGTAAGAAAAGAAAACTATATATGGTGGCTTTCCATAGGAGATTGTTTAATTTATGTATTCCATGAAGAATTACATAAATTAGGTCAATATACATTGAATCAACGCCATTTTTACGAGTGGATTGGTAATGTAAATACATTTGATTTACCTATTCCATGCTATTCATCAGGAATTCGTGAATTACGTACTGGAAAGAATCGAATTGTAATGGTCACAGATGGGGTATTAGAGTGTGGGGAAAGACGATATGAAACTCATAGAAATCTGTATAGTGATATGAATAGAAATAATAAAACACTTAAAGAAAATATTCACAATGTTTTAGAACACGTTCATCATCAATTTGGACGAGATAGTGCAACAATTATTAGTTGGGATGTTGAAAATAAAAGGAATGCTACGTATCCGAGTGATCAGCCGGAGAAAATCCAGACGATAAGGTAAAGGAGACGATCTCTCTATTGCATGTGAAAGTAATTGTATTAGTTTTATGGATCATATTCTTATTTGTCTTAGAAAATATAGTGAGAAAATGGCTAAATATACCGAAACAAAAAGGATGGAATAATAAATATGTAAATAAGCTGCATAAATGGGGAAACAGAATTATTATTTTTTCTTATATAGTGGTTATGATTATATGTTCTTCTCTTTCAAATCCCCTATACATGGGCTTTCTACCTTTTCTGTTTTTAATTTCGTTATATAGTTTCGAATCATATATGGAACGGAAATATGATAGAGAATCGAGGGAGTTTTTGATGTCCTTAGGCGGGGCTGTATCGTTAATGATAACAGGGATGATTCTATATTTTCTTATTTAATACGTATTAATTACAGCCCTATAGCAATGTCATATAATGAGCAATTAAGGGGAGAGAAGAAATGAAAAGCCCTCGATTACGTGCAGAAGCAATGATTTTAAATGAAGATCATTCTAAAGTAATTGTACAATGTGATGAGAACGAATCATTTTATCGTTTTCCAGGAGGATCTATTGAATTTGGTGAAACAGCAAAAGAAGCAATAATGCGAGAGTTATTGGAAGAATATAATTTAGAAGTTTTTGTTCAAGAATTAGCTGTTGTAAATGAACATATTTTTGAGTGGAATAAAGAAAAAGGACATCACTGTACATTGATGCATTGGGGAACTGCTCGAGAGAAAGTTAGAAATGGAATAAGACATAAAGAACATAAGGATATTATATTAATATGGAAAAGTATAGAGGAATTAAGGACGAGACCAACATATCCTGAAGGAATCGTAAGTTATTTAGAAGGGAATAACCGTAATATAATCCACTTTATTTCTAAAAATAAATAAAGTAATAGGAGGGAAAGTAATGGGTAACTCTACTATTTGGATTATAGCTATCGGACTAATTATTGCTGGATACTTTATAGAAAAATTTTTAAGAAAAAAGTTGAATATGTCAAAGAGTGGTTTTTTGGGATATAAGCATGTGAATAGTCTACATGTAAAATTGGAAATAGGTCTTTTTATCGTATATCTTATAGTAAGTTTTATTTATCTGTTCAAAGCAGAAAATGCTAATATAGGAATTGCTATGCTTACTTATTTTGGAACAACATGCCTATTACGCATATGGATGGAGTGGAAATATAATAGAGAGACAAAAGAATATATTCTCTCTATTATTGGATTTTTCATATTTATTTTTATGGTTTCGATTTTGTTTTATTTTGATCCTATATCGACATAATGATATTGGAAAATACAATGATAAAAATTCAAAAAAGAGTAGCTACCATTACTTATCTTGATAGCTACTCTTTTTATTTACATCTTCTTAAAACTCCTCAAAACAAGAAATTCCCACAATTTCCACGGAAGAATCTTCTTCGCAAAAATCATAAACTTTACACCTTTTCCAATTGGATATCGTAGATTAGTACGCTTGGATTCTGCAATTTTAACTATTTTTTGGGCAACATCTATCGGATTACCAAATGTATCGCTGCCACTATTAATATGTTTTTGTATTTTATCCATATATTCCTTATAAGGAGAGGTCGTATCAGATTGGTTTTCAGCTAGTTGTTTACCAACTTCCCATATGTTCGTGTTATAAGAACCTGGTTCGATTAAAGCAACATCTATTCCGAAAGGTTTTACTTCTAAGCGAAGCGATTCACTCCAGCCTTCTAATGCATATTTTGAAGATACATAAGGGGATAAACCCGGGAATCCGACTTGGCCGCTAATACTGCTTATATTAATGATTTTTCCGTTTTTCTGTTCTCTCATATGTGGTAATACAAGCTGAGTGATTGATATAGCTCCAAAAAGGTTCGTTTCAAATTGTTTACGGTATTCCTCTACTGGAATTTCTTCTACAAAGCCTCCATTTGCATATCCTGCATTATTAATGAGAAGGTCTACTCTATTTATTTCTTTTAAAAATAATTGGAAGCTATGTATAGAACTTGGGTCTGTTACATCTAATTGTTGAACTTTTATATTTTGTTGTAAGTTGAGTTTAGCAGCTTGAGATAGTAAGTTTACTTGCTTTTCAAGGTTTCTCATTGTAGCGATAACTAAATAACCTTTCTTTGCAAGTTCAAGTGTGGTTAATAGTCCGAATCCACTTGATGCCCCTGTAATAACCGCGATTTTTTTATTCATTTGTCGCTCGCTTTCTTTTTCTTTCATCATAACGAGTAATAAGGAGAAAATCTATTAATCTTACATATTGTTTTTATACAAGTAATATCAATTAGTAGTATTTCTGTATTTTAGGAGGCGGCTTATGGATTATGTGCTTTAAGTTTCTTTTAGCGCATAAGTGTGGCTAAAAAGAGGGAATCGTACAGACTCAGCGTATATAGAGAAGTGAGTGTTGCATTCATGATGATGAAATTAAGTTTTTAAAATGGGGGGAAGCAAAGTGTTCCATGTTAAAGACGTTTTAGCAGATCAGTTATTAGCAAATGCGAATGATCCTAGTTGGTATATTCCATTTTCAGATGCAGTTAAGGATTTATCTGAAAGAGAAGCTTTCTGGAAACCGAATGAGGAGAGTAATAGTATAGCTGAAATTGTACAACATTTACTGTATTGGAACTCGACATGGCAAACTAGGTATAAAGAATCAAATGTTAATGCCGTGCCCGCTATTGGTGATAATAACAAAAGTTTTATGCTATCTGATAATCAAACATTTGAAGAGTTAAGAGAAAAACTATTAGAGAAACTGTTACAATGGCAAAGTCTCATAAATGAAGACAAGGTTGAAAGTGATGTAATAGGATTTCCTGTATCTGCGAAGTGGTGGGAAGTATTAGCTAATGTAACGACTCATAATGCGTATCATATTGGTCAAATTATTTATATTCGAAAATTACAGAAGAGTTTTGATAGTGAATAGTGTAATAATTCTCTAATTTATCTAGAGCAATCCATGAAGCATTATTGCATGCTTGAAAGTAGAAAGACCAGTCTAAAATGGCTGGTCTTTCTACTTTCTATTAATATTTAAGTAACAATTAAAACTGTATAAAACTTTAGTGCCACCTATTCAATTGAAAAGATCTGTTACTATTTGATTTCAATCGCTGAAGTAATATCGTTCCAATCCGCAGCTAAATTAGCAGTTTTACCATACCAATCAGAGTGTCTAAAGGAGACACCTTTTCCATATCCTTGTGTTGAAGTATGTTCCCATAGTGTCGTTGAATAGCTTGCAGAAGGTGATGCTGTACTTACAGAAGAAATTCTGTCGTTCCAGCTAGATGGTAAGTTTTTAAAACCGCTGCTCCAGTAAATATATTGGCCACCTTTATCTTTATGTTCATAAAAATCAGTACTACCAGCACCACTACCTAAAGGGTTAATTTGATTTTTAAGTGCCTTTTTATCTTTTTCAATAAAAGCATTCAATGCTTCTCTGTTAGTAAATCCGTAGGCTAACCAATCTCCATTTTCATTTTGTTTAGGTAGTACCATAGTAATTTGGATGTCTTTTTTTGATTGATCGCTTAATTTTGCAAATGAACTAACATTCTTTTCATCAACTTTTAAATAATCAAATGTTTTAATTGTATAATCTTTTTCTGCAGCACTTACTACTTCTAATCCTCCAGTTAATGCAAAACCTGCTACTAATGTCCCTGCTACTAATTTCTTCAACATATAACCATCCCTTTTTGTTTAGATTTTTGTACAGGTAAAACTTGTACATATAAAATGTATTCCAACTCTGTGTTATTGTAAATATTCTGAAATTTTAGAAATAATAGGCGGAATATTTACAGTTTTACATTTATTCTTTAGAAAAAACGGTTATTGGAATGATATAATAAGTGGATATATTGCTTTTATTGGATGTTAAAATATTTTAGGAGAAATGTCATTGAAATATTTCACAAAAGATTGGTATAAAGAAATGCAAGTGTCTGGATTTTTAATTTTCTCAGAAACATTAGATGAATGGGGAGAGATTTTGCGAGAGAGCGAAAAGGCGGGAATGGATTATAAGCAAAGTTTGAAAGAAGATGTGGAAGAAAAGAAAGAAGATTTATTAAAGTTTCTTCCGAAGTCACTACATCCGTATATTCATGACAACACAATTAATTCAGAATATCCATCGGAAAAATTAAAGAAACTTATGCTTGAGTGGACAGAGGACTATGAGAAAAGAATGAATGATTTAGAACAAGCTTATTTAGAAAGTTTTAATTCTATAAAAGAAAAACTCCCACAGAATGTCGTTCAACTGCATGAATACTCACTACATGATAGTGTAGTCAAATCAGTAGAGAGAAGATCAAAAGATACGCTAATTATAACTTTAGATTGCAGTGGTAGTTTTAGTGATTTTGAAAAGCTTCGACTTACTTTTATAGGAGTTACGGGATGTTCTATACCGAAAAAACTTGAAGGTGCTTGTTGGATGTGTCATGAAATAGAACTTACTGAAGATGGATTTGAATTGGGTGTGTTATTTGATTGCCCATTTGAAGAAGTAATAATTTGTGCAAAAGATGTATTGCTTGAGAAATGTAACTAGTAAACTTTATTAGTTTAATAACAAAAAAAACAGTCTTAAATGACTGTTTTTTATTTAGATACTAAATTATCAAGTTTCCAATATGTATCTGTTAACGGCGCAGCTTTGCTATCTATGTATAAATACATATTACCTAAATCTTTTGGTGAAGTTTTCATATTAAATTCAATGTCGGTAGTTAAAGAAAACTCAGATGGAACCTTTTTAGCGTTCTCATTTTGTATAAATTCACCTTCGTATTTTTCACCAGTTTTTTCATCTTTTATGAAATATTTTATTTCTGAAAGATCTATCGTTTGTCCGTCAGCACGAGCGTTATTAATTGTAACACGAGTTGTAAGGCGCCACTCTTTGTCTATTTTTTCGAACTTTGCATTTTCAACAGTTGCTCTATAGTATTCGTTTTTAAATATTTCCCCATAGTGCATTGCATCTTTTTCGAGAGCGCTCTTTTCTTGTTTTGGTGTAGTACTACCATTACATCCTGCCATTAGTCCTGTAAATAATATTGCTGTACAAGTTACTTTAATTATAGATTTCATAGTAATTCCTTTCTGTATTAAAAAGTAAAACATAGGAATAATTTTACATCAATAGGAAGGTAAATAGAAGTATTTTAGTAGAATATGAAAATGTACATTTATTCGATATTAAAGTTAATGAAATAGAAAGAGAGAGAAAAACTGCATAAAGCTGAAAAAATAATAATTGAAAATATTGTAAAACGGAAGGGACATGCATATAATTAACATAAATATTTAATTTCTGAATTTTCAATAACGGCGGTGAGAATATGTTTACTGAAGAGCGTCGAGAGAACATTTTAAAATTGCTTAAGAAAGATGGAAGAGTAATCGCAAAGGATCTTGCGGAAAGCTTCGACATGTCTATCGATTCTATAAGAAGAGATTTGTCTATTATGGAGAAGGATGGTTTATTAAAAAGAACTCACGGAGGTGCAATTGAACTTACGCGAGTGAGAAACTTAGCTGCTGAACCATTTAAACGTTTTAGTGATAGTTCAATATACGAAGAAGCAATCGCTAAAGTTGCTGTATCTTATATACAAGAAGGAGATTCCGTTTTTATTGGTGGGGCTTCAATTCATTGTGCTATGTTAAAATTTTTACCCGAAACATCATTTACAGTTATAACGAATTCTATAGAGATAGCTAGTTCGTTACGAGAATATAAGAACATAGAAGTGTATTTAATTGGTGGTAAGGTAAAACCTTCAGGAAATATGACAGATACACTTGCCTCTGAATTGATAAGTAGATTATCTATTGATCTTTATTTCTCTACAGGTGGAGGCATTTCATTACATGGTATAAGTACTGCAACACCGGAAGTTGCTTATTTTGGAAAAACAGTAAGTAAAATCGCTAGAAGGAATATTTGTTTAGCTCCTCATAATAAACTCGGAATAGACTGCTTTATAAAAGGAGAGTCACTGAAAGAAATTGCCCTTATAATAACAGATGAAGAGGCTAGTAAAGAGGCAATTCAAGAATTTGAGAAACAAGGTAAAGTAATTGTAATAGCGCCAATAGACTGCATTTAAAAGGAGTTTGAAATGATTATAAAAGGACAAGAGTTTCATATAAATGGATTAACTTATACAATTCGATCTGCGGCTGAAACAGACGCTGAGCAGTTATCAAAAATTAGAATTCAGATCGATGGAGAAACTGAAAATATGGATAGAGAAGCTGGAGAGGGACTTATAGATAAGATAGGGTTTCAAAAAATAATAAAAACAGATAGTGAAGAGATTAAGAATCTCTTTTTAGTTGTAGAAGTGCACAATCGAATCGTTGGATTTTCAAGATGTGAAGGATCAAATCTGAAGAGATTATCTCATAAAGTAGAGTTTGGTGTTTGTATTTTAAGAGAGTTTTGGGGATATGGGCTGGGTAAGATTCTATTGCAACAATCTATTCATTGGGCTGATGAAAATGAAGTGAAAAAGATATCATTACAAGTGTTAGAGACAAACGAAAAAGCCATTCATCTTTATAAAAAATTAGGTTTTGAAGTAGAAGGTATACTAAAAAATGATAAAAGGCTATCGGATGGGAAGTATTATAATACGGTAGTAATGGGAAGGTTTATTAATACATTTCATAAAAGAGGTGTAGTGGAATGTTTTACAGAAGAAAGTACTATATAGTAAAAAATGAATTTATTGAAGTATTTAATGCTCATTTTAATAATACTAATTTACCTAATCAGTTAAAGCATGGCTCTAGGCTAATAGGACGCTGGATGAAAGATAATAATGATGGTACAACTGAAGTATTTGCAATATGGGAATATGATAGTTATGAAGATTATGAAGAAATTGAAATGAAAATTAGAAGTGATAAGATGCATGTTAAAAGAATACATGATTGGTATGAAAAACATGGCGGGAAAAAATATGTTTTACGAGAGTACATAATAGAGATGAAAAATGAAGAGTTACTATATACTGTAAAATGATAGGGAGTAAAGCATAATGGGGATTAGAACGAAATTATATACTAGTTTAGCAGCCACTATTTTATTCGCAATAGCGATGGTAGTTTTCTTTGTAAATAACAATCCGCAAAAGTGGTTTTGGTTATGTATTTTCTTTGGATCCATTATACAAAATATAGTACTACTAAAAACGAATAAAGAAGCGCATTAAGGCATTCAAATTTTCAACATATTTGTATCGTTTTCTAATTATGTTGAAAACACTATTTCTCCTGTTCGATTCAGCCTTCACATCCATATATGCTTGGTATGTTAACTTCAATTGTCCATACGATTGAACGTAAATGTAGTATTTAAATACATCGAAACCAATTTTTCACAGAATAAATGATCAGGAAATATAAGAGAGTTATTAAAAGTACTAGAGCAGCATATTTACATTTTGTCGCAAGGACGGGAAATATGTGAAAAACAAATATCATTATGATTACAAATAATGATGGGAAATCAACAGCAACTTGAATTACAAGCTGAAAATAGTATGGAACATACATTAAATTTCTTTGAAAAAACACAGTAAAATAGCATGATTGAAGCGCTAGAAAATATGAACGGAAATGTTTCGTTAGCTGCAAAACTATTAGATGTGCCACGCAGTACATTTTATAAACGTATGCAAAAATTTAGGCTATAAAAGTAGATTTTTGTAATCTACTTTTTTCTTTGTGGGCTCACGTTCTGTCGGAATATGCGCTTGCCAGGGAAATAATAGAATTATTAGAAAGAAGATTTCCTGAAGGGGGTTAGCGTGTGAAGTATATTGAAATTGGCATCGGAAATAGGTGGTTCGTTCGAACAGAAACTGAAAATAAAGATGGAACTGAATTTGAGGAACGAGGAATTATAAAACCAATTTATTTTGAGTCTTTATACGTACGCATTTGGTTTCGGAAAACGTGTTTTATTTTTGATACGAAAGAGGGCTTTAAGAAAGTAAGAAAAAGTAGAGCTGAGTATAAGTTTATTGTTGGAATGGTGAGTAGGTTAAAACAATAGAATCAAATAGGGGGTGTTTTTATGATTAGAATTACCACATTCATACTCGCTATTATTGTAATGGGCTATTCTATTTACAGTTGGAATGATGACTCGAAGCAAAGTATGCTTATTTTGCAATTATTGTTAGGATTTATGCTTGCTGGTATGGGGATACAAAACGTTAAGAAAGAGGAAAAAGAGAATAAGAATATGGGGTTGTTGTTTTTACTTACATCGCTATTTTGTATCATTGTATCGTTAATAAAATATTTAAAATGAACTGTCACTTAACATGTTGAGTAACAGTTTATTTTTTTGAAGTTTTCTCATTAAAAATATTAGTTGCCGCTTGGTACATTTCTTTATCAATACAAAATCTTTCTGTTATCCAATAAGCAAGTTCAGAAGAGGTAAGGCTATGTTCTCTTTTCTTACCTTGGAAATATCGTTTTAAAACATTATCATTAATAGAAGTTGGAATGCCATCGATATAACCGAAAATCTGAATTTTCTTTAATACAGAAGAATGCCAGTCATTAGACTTTTTAATGAGTTCTTTCATACTTGTTAAATGTATTGGCTCTGTATTTAAGATTTTTGCTGGACCTGGATCTCTAGTAATTTCAATCCTATTATTTGAAACTTCATAAGTAAAAGTCTCTCGTACATTACTTACTTGAAATGATTCATATAGTGGATATGCTTGAAATAAAGGTGCACAGTAACCAACATCAACATAATACGGTTGCTCTAAATTAACACGTAAGCATAAATGTCCGGGATTCATATACAAATAATGAACGTCAAAACCAAGGTTTGATAATAACCAATGGAATCCAATCGAGCACGTCCAACAAGTACCCCCCAGACCTTTTGTTGTAATACGGTTTATGTATGTCTCAATGGAAGGAAAATAATTACTTGTTTCATTACCTTTTTCCCAGTCAATTATTTTAGTAAGAGTTTCCCACTTTACTTTCTCTTGATGAGCTTTAACAAGTTCATTTAAAAAATTTAAACTTACAGGCTTTTTTGTAACGGATAAAAACGATAGAAACTGATTTGTTAGTTTTTCTTGTGACATTTGATCTTCCTTTCTTTATAGAAGCTGATATTAATAATATTATATAATAATATAGAAGCTGATATTAATAATATTATATAATAATTGTTAGAAAATACAGTTATTTATTGTGGAGGGAGAAAATCAAATGCCGATGTCATTATATTATAAAAGACTTCGTGAAAAATTAGGATCTGAACTTATTTTTATGCCGAGTATAGCTGCTGTTATTAAAAACGAGCAGGGGGAAATCTTATTTCAATATCCTGGAGGAGAACACTGGAGTTTGCCAGCAGGGGCAATCGAACCAGGAGAAACACCAGAAGAAGCGGTTGTTAGAGAAGTGTGGGAAGAAACAGGATTAAAAATAAAAGTGAAAAAAGAAAAAGGGGTATTTGGAGGGAAAGAATTTCGTCATACATATTCGAATGGAGATCAAGTAGAGTATATTGTTGTTGTATTTGAGTGTGGAATTATCGGAGGCGGGTTAAAAGCAGTTGATGGAGAATCTGTAAAACTAAAATATTTCCCTTTATCTGAAAAGCCACCTTTAGCATTACCGTATCCCGATAAAATATTTTTATAGATGAAAAATAGCACACCTTATGAATAAAGGGTGTGCTATTTATATAGACCTGCCGTATACATCACTGTCAATGTATGTACAACTTCTTCTAAATCTAGCTTTTTATCATTTTGCACAATTTCCCAAAGAAACATTTCATTCATCGCGAACCAACCACGTGCTACAATCTCTTTATTTAATTCAGGCTGCGCCAATCCACTTTCTTGAGAGTAAGTAATATCCTGCATAATACTTTTTATAAAGCGTTCACGAATCTCATCCCATTTTTGACTTATCTCTCTTGATAATCCTATTGCTTCTTCGACAACTTGCAAAATATCTCGTTCTTCTTCCGCTAATTGCAAAAAGGCTCTAACTTGACTTTGGATCATATCACATGCGTCTAACTTTGTTTGAGGTGAAAAAGAGCGATCAGCAATATTATAAAAGCGATTCATAACATCTTCCATCAAAACGACGAGGAGAGCATCTTTGTTTTTAAAATATACATATGCTGTTCCATAACCAGTTTCTGCATGTTTAATAATTTGCGTGATTGTAGTTTTCTGAAATCCGTTTCTTATAAAAATAGTATAACCGGAATGTAATAGTTTCCTTTTTGTTTCTAAGGAGCGGTGTTTTCTTGCTGAAAGAGTAGAATTTTTCAAGGAATCACCTCTTTATACTGAAATATCTGAAAATATAATTGTATTGTAAAAGAAGTTCGTATATAAAGTCAACTGACATAATATCATTGACGTTATATCAATTTAAGTGATATATTTCAATTAGTTAGAATAAAAAGAAAATTAAAAGAAGGTGACACCATGTATAAAGAACCATTTCAACCAACTTATGAGTATGCGCTTGAATGTGATAAACATGATGAACTGAAAGATTTTCAATCTGAATTTTATAAAAAAGAAGGAACAATATATTTAGATGGTAACTCATTAGGGTTACTTTCAAAAAGAGCAGAAAAATCGTTACTTACCTTGCTAGATTCATGGAAAGAGTTTGGAATTGATGGATGGACTGAAGGTGAGCATCCGTGGTTTTTCCTTTCGGAGAAATTGGGTGAATTGACAGCACCTCTTATTGGATCTTTACCGGAAGAAACAATTGTAACCGGCTCCACGACTGCGAATATACATCAAGTTATTGCGACGTTTTATGAGCCAAAAGGAATACGAACAAAAATTCTTGCGGATGAATTAACTTTTCCGTCAGATATTTATGCACTTCAGAGTCAAATTCGTTTAAAAGGCTTAGATCCAGATGAACATTTAGTACGAGTGAAAAGCCGAGATGGAAGAACACTTTCTGAAGATGATATTATTCATGCGATGAACGATGATATCGCTTTAATATTATTGCCTTCTGTACTATATAGGAGTGGACAAATTCTTGATATGAAGCGATTAACAGCTGAAGCTCATAAACGTGGTATTCATATCGGTTTTGACTTATGTCATTCAATCGGCTCCATTCCGCATCATTTTAAAGAGTGGGATGTAGATTTCGCTGTATGGTGTAATTATAAATATTTAAATGCAGGTCCTGGTGGTGTTGCAGGCCTTTATGTAAATAATAAACACTTTAATAGACTCCCAGGATTATCTGGTTGGTTTAGTTCTAGAAAAGATAAGCAATTTGATATGGAGCATTCATTAACTGCGGCTGACCATGCTGGAGCTTATCAAATAGGGACACCTCACGTATTAAGTACTGCACCATTAATCGGTTCTCTTGAAATTTTTAAAGAAGCTGGCATTGAAAAGTTACGTGAAAAATCATTACATATTACGAGATATATGCTTGATTTAATTGAACATGAATTAAAAGGCTTTGAATTTACAATTGGAAATCCATTAGAGGATGAAAAACGAGGCGGGCATATTTATTTAGAACATGTTGAGGCGGCACGTATTTGTAAAGCGTTAAAAGCAAATGGGGTTATTCCGGACTTTAGAGCTCCAAATGGAGTTAGACTTGCGCCTGTTGCTTTATACAATACGTATGAGGAAGTATGGAACTCTGTACAAATTTTAAAGAACATTATGAAAGACGAAGAATATAAAAAGTTTGAAAATAAGCGAGAGGTTGTGGCGTAAGCATGAAAACATCGCAGTGGATTGATATTTCGCAACCGTTAAATAATGATATCGCGACGTGGCCAGGGGATACACCTTTTTCATATGAAGTTTCATGGTCAAAAGAAAACAGTGGTTCAGTAAATGTCGGAAAGTTAACGATGAGCATTCATACAGGTACTCATATTGATGCACCTTTTCATTTTGATAATGACGGTAAGAAGGTATTAGATTTAGATATAGATGTATTTATAGGTACAGCACGAGTTATCGATGTTTCAGGGCTGGAGAGTATCGGTAAAAGAGAATTAGAAAGTTTTAACTTAGAAGGTGTAGAGCGACTATTGTTACGTACATCTTCACATGGAAAAGCGCAAGAGTTTCCAGAAGAAATCCCGTATTTACGTGCTGATATTGCACCATTTCTTTCAAGTAAGGGTATTCGTTTAATTGGAGTAGATGTACCTTCTGTTGATCCGTTAGATGATAAAGAACTAGCAGCACATCATCAATTATTTAAACACGGAATTCACATTTTAGAAAATGTCGTACTCGATCACGTAGCAGACGGCGATTACGAACTTATTGCCTTACCACTTGCATTAACAGATGCAGATGGGAGTCCAGTTCGCGCTGTTATTAGGCCAATATAAGTAGAAATATATAAAAGGGGCGTTTGACTAATATGAAAGAAAATGAAAAGGTAATTATGGAAAAAGGGATTCATACAGATTTTAAGGAGAATATGACGTACGGAGAGTATTTACAGCTAGATAGCTTATTATCTAGTCAACAAAGATTATCAGACCATCATGATGAAATGTTATTTATCGTCATCCATCAAGCGAGTGAGCTTTGGATGAAATTAATTTTACATGAACTGAATGCGGCAATTGAATCTATTAAACAAGATAAATTACCACCAGCTTTTAAAATGTTAGCACGCGTATCAAAAATTCAGTCACAAATCATTCAATCTTGGGATATTCTTGCGACATTAACGCCATCAGAATATATTGAGTTTCGTGATTCACTTGGTCAAGCTTCAGGCTTCCAATCGTATCAATATAGAATGATTGAGTATGCACTTGGTTATAAAACACCACATGCATTAAAGATTTATGAAAAGGACCCAGAATTACATGCTCGTCTTCATAAAGCACTTCATGCACCAAGTTTGTATGATGTGGCGATACAAGCCCTTGTTAAAGAAGGATTCCCAATTCATAAAGATGTGCTAAATCGTGATGTTACGCAGCCTTACGAAGAGGATGCAACTGTAGAAGCGGCTTGGATAGAAGTATATGCGGACGTGCAAAAATATTGGGATTTATATCAGCTTGCAGAGAAATTAATCGATATTGAAGACTGGCTACAACAATGGCGTTTCCGTCATATGAAAACAGTAGAACGAATTATCGGTCATAAAATGGGAACAGGTGGCTCTTCTGGTGTATCGTATTTAAAACGAGTACTTGATCAACGCTTTTTCCCAGAGCTTTGGAATGTTCGAACGAAATTATAAGAATAAACTTGTCAGCTAATAAAGGCTGGCAAGTTTATTTTTTTGTTTTAAAAACAAATATGATTTAATAGAGAGAACGAGATGAACAACAAATATTACATAATCATTTAGATGGAGGAAAATTTCTTGAATTTCGAGCAATTACAAAATAAATTTGAAAAGAAAAAAGTTAATACATTTCTTGTTTACCAAAAGGGAGAATTAACGACTGAATATTTTAAAACGAGTGACTGTAAAAATGACTTATATAAAATTAATTCGATTACAAAAAGTATCGTATCCATATTAATCGGCATCGCAATTGATAAAGGATGTATAAATGATATACATACACCAATCACAACATGGATTCCCAATGTACCGGAGAAAAAAAGGGAATTAACGCTGTATCATTTATTAACGATGACAACAGGAGAAGATTGGCAAGAATTCGGCAATGGGGTTGTTTTCCCAAATGACTTTGTGGAATCAGACAATTGGGCACAATTCATTTTTGAAAAGCCGTTCATTGAAGAAATGGGTATGAAAATGAATTATAACTCAGGTTCTTCCCACTTACTTAGTTACGTCATTCAAGAAGCAACTGGAATGTCGACGGAGCAGTTCGCGAAAAAGTATTTATTTGATCCATTAAACATTAAGGAATATGAATGGCAACAAGATCCGCAAGGTGTATATGTCGGCGGATTCGGTATGAAAATGAAATCTATAGATTTATTAAAGCTAGGAAAATTATGTTTGCAGAATGGATATTGGAAGGGAAATGAAATTATATCATCGAAATGGTTAGAGCAATCAAGTACAGCTCTATTTGAAACGTATGAACATGTCGGGGCATATGGATATCACTGGTGGGTATTAAATAACGAAAGATTTCACATACCGTATTGTATGTATTTTGCTATGGGATACGGAGGGCAATACATTATTATCATTCCGCAGTTAGAGCTCGTAGCTGTAATTAGTAGTCACATGCCTAAACGTGGCCTCGTACCATTAAAGTTATTTATAGAGCATATAAAAGATAATGCCAATCATAAATAAGAAGAGGGAGGAGGTGTGTTATGAGAAGTGCAAAAATGATAGCAATTTATAGACTATTTTTAAGTCTTCTAGCGTTTAGTGCACTTATTACACAATTTGTTACAAGGGCACAAGTGAAACCGTTCAATCCAGTTAATTTTTTTAGTTACTTCACAATTGAAAGCAACATTTTAGTGGCGGTAATTCTTCTATTAAGTAGTTTGGGGACAGCCCTATTTGGACGTTCCGAGCAGTTTGGAGTTCTTCGCGGCGCAGCTACAGTATACATACTGACAACGGGACTTATTTATTTTTTGTTATTAAGGGGATTAGAAGAGTCACTTCAAACGCCGATACCGTGGGTAAATACTGTGCTCCATTACATCATGCCATTAGCAATGATTTTAGATTGGGTTATAAATCCACCTATGAAGACAATCACGTGGAAACAAGCAACTAGTTGGCTGATTTTCCCGATTTTATATGTTATTTATAGCTTAATACGTGGTCCATACGTTAATTGGTACCCATATCCGTTTCTCGATCCGAGAATAGGTGGATATGGGAAAGTACTTTTATATAGTATCGGAATAGCGGTTGTAATTGGAGTTATTTGTGGATTGGTGAAAATGCTAGGGAATCGATCTTTAAGTTTAAAACAATAACTTTCATTATTAAATGTGTATGAATAAACCCCTCTGTTTTACTTAAAACAGAGGGGTTTATTTGTTCTATCGACTTGTTTTCTGGAATGACATCTTTAAAAACTTCTCTGTTTTCGTATCAAATTCTACATCAACAAAAACACCATATTCTTTTCCATCCTCACGAAGCCACAATTTAAATTTTTCAACTGTTATTTGAACAGTTTTTGGTTTTCTACCTATATGAAGGTAATCAATAATCTCTGCTTTCGGATATTGTTCTTTCGTTTTTTCAACGGCCAGTTTACCCCATTTTGCATAGGGTGGCTGTGCGTGAACTATAGATGGCCCCGTATATATATTTGAACATGTTGTTATTAAAAAAATTATAAATGCTGTACGTGTAATGAATTGCTTCATAATGAGCTCCTTTTATTCTTTTCGTATATTGTTTACATATTTCTTTAAGCATATAAGTTTGGATTTTTTTGACTTCTTTACATAAAAGCGAAGGTTTTACAAAACATAACCATGAAATCATTTCCGTAATTAAGGAGGGAAATACATGCATCAAAAGACTGTCTTTAAGATAGCGATTTTACTCGTCTTTATCGGGCTATCTTTAATGGTAAGTAGTATACAAATGAAAAATGTAGAAGCCTTTTCGAATCAAGTTATTCAAAGAGGAGCATCTGGTGAAGATGTTATTGAACTGCAATCTCGTTTGAAATATAACGGATTTTATACGGGAAAAGTAGATGGTGTTTTCGGATGGGGTACATACTGGGCACTTCGGAATTTTCAGGAGAAATTTGGACTACCTGTTGATGGTTTAGCGGGTGCTACAACGAAGCAGAAACTTGTTAAGGCAACGAAGTATGATAAGTCGACTGCTAATAAAGGTACTACAACGAATAAAGGGAATAGCGGCGGTACTGCACAAGAAAATAAACCACCACAAAGTAAAGGGACAAATGTTCCAAACGGTTATTCTCAAAATGATATTCAGCTAATGGCAAACGCTGTTTACGGAGAGTCACGTGGTGAGCCATATTTAGGACAAGTAGCAGTGGCTGCGGTTATTTTAAATCGTGTTACAAGCGCATCGTTTCCAAATACTGTTTCAGGTGTAATCTTTGAACCGAGAGCCTTTACAGCAGTAGCGGATGGACAAATCTATTTAACGCCAAATGAAACAGCGAAAAAGGCTGTATTAGATGCGATTAATGGATGGGATCCAACAGGGAATGCACTTTATTATTTCAATCCAGATACTGCGACAAGTAAATGGATTTGGAGTCGTCCACAAATTAAAAAAATCGGTAAACATATTTTCTGTAAATAGAGCGGAGGTGGAAACATGTTACGAGGTATTATCATTGTACTATTAACAGTAGGTGTAGTTGGAACAGGATATTGGGGCTATAAAGAGCATCAAGAGAAGAATGCGGTATTAATTAGAGCGGAAAATAGTTATCAGCGCGCGTTTCATGATTTAGCGTATGAGGTTGACCTATTACACGATAAAATCGGAACAACGCTTGCGATGAATTCACGTTCATCTTTATCACCAGCATTAGCAGATGTTTGGCGTTTAACATCCGAAGCCCGTTCAGATGTAGGGCAACTACCATTAACATTAATGCCGTTTAATAAAACGGAAGAATTTTTAGCGAATATCGGTGATTTTAGTTATCGTGCAGCGGTTCGTGATTTAGAAAAAGAACCGTTAAATGATCAAGAATATAAAACGTTACAAGGTTTATATTCAAATGCAGGAAATATACAAGATGAACTGAGAAAAGTGCAGCATCTGGTGTTGAAAAACAATTTACGCTGGATGGACGTAGAGATGGCACTTGCTTCAAATCGAGATCCAGCAGATAACACAATTATTGATGGATTAAAAACAGTTGAGAAGAATGTAACGTCATACTCTTCTACAAACTTCGGACCGACTTTTACAAGTGCACAAAAGAATAAAAAAGGTGGATTTGAAGCAGAAGGAAAGGCTATTTCAAAAGAGGAAGCGGAAAAAATCGCGAAATCATTTTTAAACTTAAAAGGGAATGAAAAAGTAGAAGTCGAGAAAAGTGGAAAAGGTGCGAAAGAATCATTCTACAGTGTGAAAATTCAAGATCCAGCAACGAACAATGAGTATTATATGGATATTACCGGAAAAGGTGGATATCCAATTTGGGTAATGAATAACCGAGAAATTAAAGAGCAAAAAATTAGTTTAAATGATGCAGGAAGTAAAGGATTGGCATTTTTAAAGGATCATAAGTTTACAAATATGGAGCTGTTTGATAGCTCTCAATATGATAATATCGGTGTGTTTACGTACGTTGTAAATGAAAATGGAATGCGTATTTATCCAGAAGCAATCCAAATGAAAATTGCTTTAGATGATGGATCGATTGTTGGTTTTTCCGCAAAGGAATATTTAGCATCGCATCAAAAACGAACAATTCCGAGTGCGAAACTAACTGCTGCTGAGGCGAGAAAGAAAATTAACCCCGATGTAAAAGTTATGGAAGAACGTAAAGCTGTAGTAGTAAATGACTTGCATAATGAAGTACTTTGTTATGAATTTATTGGTACTTTAGGGAAAGATACGTACCAAATTTTCATTAACGCAAATAATGGAGCAGAAGAAAAAGTGAAGAAGATGCAAGCTGTTGAAAAAATTTATGATTAAACATCAATGATAAAGTGGTGAAAATAATGAAAATCATTATATATATGTTAATGCTTTGTTTCGTTATTACTGGATGTAGTATTGGGAAAAAAGACAATCCTAATGAAAAGCCAGAACAAAAAAATGTCTCGATGAAAAATGTTACGTATACGAATAAATCAAATAAGCCAAACGAAAAAGCTGCTGATCATTTAGCATCTTTAGCTGCAAGTATACCTGGTGTAAACGATGCGACAGCAGTAGTAGTTGGGAAATATGCTGTTGTAGGTATTGATGTAAAAGCGAAACTTGATCGAACTCGCGTGGAGTCAATTAAGTATTCTGTTGCAGAAAGTTTGAAGAATGATCCCAATGGTGCTAATGCAGTCGTTGTAGCAGATGTTGATACGTATGAAAGATTAAAACAAATAGGAAAGCAAATTAAAAATGGTAAAACTGGTGAAGGTATACTTGATGAATTAGCAGCAATTGTTGGCCGAGTAATGCCACAAGTTCCAAATGATATGATTGAAAATAGAGAAACGAATCCAATTAAAGATAATGATAAACAATTACCAAAAGATGAAGAACAAGAACTACGAAAAGAACAAGAAGATCAGTCAAATAACCATTTGAAAAAATAGTGAAAATCCCGTACTAAATTGTACGGGATTTTCCTGTAAGATTAAATATTCAGTTTATTTTTAAGGGAATATATGGTTTAATAATGAGGGGAGGGACAACCGTTATGATGAAAAAAAGCGCACTCATATTAGGTAGTTTATGCATATGTTTCAGTATGACAGCGTGTGATCAGAAGAAAGAAGTGAAGAAGAAAACGGCTACGTCTTCTACAATAACGGAAAATAAAAAGCAAGAGTCCATTAATATAAATCATTTCTCAAATATTAATGAAGGAATGACTTATTTAGAAGTGAAAGAATTAATCGGTTTTGAAGGGGATTTACTCATAGAAGAAGGGGTAGAACATTCTACACAAATTAAACAAATTTTTGCTTGGAAAGGAAGCAATCCAAAATCATTTGCTGAAATAACATTTTTGGATGGAAAAGTGCAGTCTAAAGCGCAGCAAGGTTTAAGTTAATAAGTTAAAAATGGGAGAGTTAAGCATGAACATACATACAGGGGAAATACAATTAGTTCCGTATAAGGAGCAGTATAAAGAGAGAATAGAATCATTTAGTTTACCAAGTGAACAAGTGCGATTCACAGCGAATCCAGGTGAATTACTGGAGAAAGCGAAAAATGATCGAACTAAAAATGTAGTTGTTATTTTGGACTTTAGCGGAGTACCTGTCGGTGTTTTTGCATTACAAACGGGTGACAGAGTACAGGAGTTTACAGAAAATAAAGATGCCATACTTTTAACTTCTTTTTCTATTAATCACAATAAACAAAGGAAGGGATATGCTAAAAAATCATTGGCTTTATTACAAGAATTTGTAAAATGTTATTACCCAATAAAAAATGAAGTGATTCTTGCTGTAAATGAAAAAAATATTCCGGCACAAAAGTTATATGAGAAAGTTGGATTTCAAGATAAAGGGTTTAGAAGAATGGGATCAATCGGACAACAAGTCATATTACATTTACCTATAACCAAATAATGAGATAACAAAGCTTACTCTTGAAGAAAACCATGTAGTAAGTTTTTTTATTACATGATTTGTTAGAAAAATCTATGCAAATATCTGAGGAATATGAAGATGTAAATATATCTGATTTTTAGGACTGTTAAAATGTGAGGTGTATTGTTATGACAATTTATATTGCACTACTACGGGGAATTAATGTAGGTGGACATAATGTAGTCAAAATGGCGGATTTGAGAAAAGTCTTTGAATCAATAGGGTTAAAAAAAGTGAAAACATATATTCAAAGTGGAAATGTAGTGTTTGAGTCAGAAAAAGGGATGAGTTTTTTAAAGGAACGAATTGAATGTGAAATTAAGAATGTTTTTGATTTCGATGTTCCAGTCATGTTAAGAACAAAAGATGAATTTATAAATATTATAAAAACGTGTCCTTATGAAGCCGGTTTATTGTTAGAAGGAGAAAGCATACATGTTGCCTTTTTAGCCAATGTACTTTCTGAAGAAGACAGTAATCAGTTGTTTACGATTAAAAGTGAAATAGAAGATTGCCATATTGAAGGAAAAGTAGTGTATTTGTTTTTCAAAAAAAGTATCCGGAATTCTAAATTAATGAACCAGTTTCAAAAATTACATACACCAGCTACAGTAAGGAATTGGCGGACTGTAAATAAGTTAAAAGCAATAGTGGAAGATATGTATTAAAAAAGTGGTTTTCTATTTACAGAAAACCACTTTTTTTATTTATATTGTTTTGCGACAATAAGTTCAACGATAGGATAAATAAAGAATGAAGAGCAAAGTGCTATAAATAGAGGAAGGTTCTTTATTTCATCGAGTAATAGGGATGAAAATCCTTCTGAAAATATTAATATAAGAAACATCATACACATAAGTACAAAATAAGAAATTTTAAAGCTTTTATATGTAATTTGTTGTCCCATCTCATCTTGACTTTCTTCCGATACTCCGTTTGGATCTCCCCATGTAATATGATTAATTAAATTACCAAGTATTAAAGAACCAGTGAAAATCGTCCCGCCCAAAATTGAACCTTCAGTTATGTATTTGTATGTGCCATGTACAAGTATAGCGATTAAAGAAAAAATTATGATTACAAAAATAGTTTTTTTAGTATTCAATATATAATTGCACCTCCACTTTTGTAAAAAACTCTTTACATCCATAGTATAAAATTGGAAAGGTTTCGTGTCCAATACTTTTTACACAAAAGGTGAAGGTATATAGTATTTTGTTTTAAAGATAAATAAAAAATTACATTACATTTGAATGTAAAAGAATAGGCTCGCATATATTTGGAAGGGATGTCAGATTAATTTAGGGGGTAGTTATGTCTATACTTTTAAAAGCTGGTGCAGATGCAGGAAATAATGGTTTGAAGTTAATGGTGAAAGGGCAGGACCCTATTTTTATCCCGAGTATTTATTCTTTATATATAGGAGAGCCTACAGGACTGTTAGATGAGGGAGATGTATCATTATCAGAATTAGAGAATCACATTGATGTGACCATTAGTTCTCCATCGCTAATGTTAAATAATGTACGATACATCGTTGGAGAAAAAGTGATTCAAGATCAATTAAAAGGTACTGAGGTGGAGAAGAAATCAAATAAGTCTACTGATGAATTAATGGTTATTACAATCCTTTCTGGTTTAGCGATAAGTGCTATGCGTCAAAGTCCAACTTCAAGTCATATTAATATTCGTTATGATTTATCGGTCGCTCTTCCTATGCAGCTTATTACACAGGAAATCGCTGCTGAAAATGCAAAACGTTATATGGGAAATCATAAGGTTGTTTTCCATTATCCGAACGGACGGGATGTTACGATTAATGTTTCTATTGAGTTTTGTAAATGCCTACCTGAAGGCGCTTCTGGGACGTGGGGCATTGTATATGATGAAGAAGGAAATGTTGTGAAACATAAAATAGAATGTGAACAAAATCAAGTTTCAGA
Source organism: Bacillus proteolyticus (assembly GCF_001884065.1). Lineage (GTDB taxonomy): Bacteria > Bacillota > Bacilli > Bacillales > Bacillaceae_G > Bacillus_A > Bacillus_A proteolyticus. Next base: position 282,314 of record NZ_MACH01000092.1, on the reverse strand, counting down.
AATTGATTTTGTTGATAAAACATTATTATCTTTTGATATTGGTGCAGGGACAACCGAAGAAGTTGTTTCGTTAGGGGTAAATTTCCGTCCGCAATTAAGTAAAGGGTTATCGTACGGTGTAAAAGAAACGTTACTACAAATTATTACAAGATGGAATCGGAAATATCCTACGAAAACAATTGATAGCATTACAGAATTTAACCAAATTTATTTAAATGAAAAACACCCGAGAAATGCATTGTTAGTTGAGGAATCGCAACCAGCGTTTTTAGGTTTAGCTGCACGTGTCGCAACAGATATTATTAACAAAATTGATGATATGAAAGACGATCCATATGTATTTATTTATGGTGGGGGCGCAGTTATTATTAAAAATAGCTTGAAAATGATTTTAAAACAAAAAGGACGCTTGAAAAATGTGATTTTTGTAGATAACCCGTTATTTACAAATGCTCGTGGGTTATTAGTATACACATGCTCGCCAAAATACAGAGAGCATAAGCAAAAAGAGTTAGGGTTTACAAACTTAACGATAAGTTAGTTGGTGGAAGTATGCGATCTAGGCGATATAAACGTGGTGATCGAGTGAAAATTAATATTAATAAATCAGTATCGCCTGAAATGATTGCTTGGCTTAATAAACAATCTAATCCAACTAATTTCTTTTTCTTTGCAGCCCAGCAATTATTTAAACAAGTAGGAGATATTGATGTATCAAAAACCTTGCCAAGTAGCCATGTTTTTTCTTTATATGTAGAACCTTCATCTCTATTAAAAGTTGAAATGAATCCATTTAAAAACGTACCATTAGAAACTAGTAAATCCACCGAAAATGTAAAAAAAAAATCGTGGGAATCTGTTGATCAGTTAGATTGTCCATTTTTTTAAACATAGAAAAAATAGGTAGAGCCCATCACTATACATAGGAATGCAGTGATGGGCTTTTGTTATTGTATCGTAATATCTATAAAGTGAAACTATAATCAGTGGGGGGGTTCATCCCCACTGATTATTAGCCCTCACGAATTGGGTGTTTATGGGCAGCAGGGCTTCCACCTAACTTCTTTGTTTCAGCCGAATTTTGAGGTGGGAGTTTTACTGCCCACAAATAGCGGGATAAATAGAAGGGGACAAAACAATTTGTGCCCCTTCTAAAAGTTATCCTTATCTTATATAGGATATATGTTCTGAAACTGCTTCAATAATTTTATCCCAGTCATCGGGGTGATTCTCATGTCCTGTACCTTCAAGGGTTAATAGCTTTGAGTTCGGAATTTCTTCAATAAGTGCGAGTCCATGTTCAAGTGGAAGAGCTCTATCGTCCGTACCATGAATTACTAAAGTTGGTACCAGAATTGATTTAAGTATACCCTCATAAGAATCATCACCTGTTAGGAGGGCGTGATTAAACATACTTAATAGATTGTTAGCACGTTCTATTTCTTGTTTTACTTGTTTCAAAGTTCTTGCTTCATTAAATATACGCTTTGATCCACAGAGTAGACGTGATCCTGTAACTAAATATTTCGCTATAACATCTTTATTTGTCCAATCTAAATTCACACCATTAGCATGATGTGTCAAAATTCTTTCATCCATTGGAGGCAAATCACGAGTATTGTTATCAGATCCAATAACGCTTGTTGCTAGTAATGTTAAGGTTAATATTCTTCCTGGGTGTTTTATTGCAGCAATTTGAGCAATCATACCTCCTAATGACATGCCCAGAAGGTGTGCCTTGTCAATATGATACGCATCGAGCACCCCGATTGCATCTTCAGCCATGTCTGCTACAGTGTAATTGGAAGTCCCAGGCTCATATGTAATAGAGCGCCCAACATCACGGTTATCATAGCGAATGACAAATCTCCCTGTGCTAGCTAACCTTTCACAAAATTCTTCATCCCAATAAACCATTGAACACGTAGCTCCCATAATTAATAATATTGCTGGGTTATTAGGGTTGCCAAAGCTTTCTGTACATAAATCAATACCGTTTACTTTGAAAACTTGTTCATTCATAGTACACTCTCCGTTTCATTAAAAATTAAAGAAAATATAACTTTTGTTGTTTCTTATCCGGAAACTAAATTGTATTAAAGTTAGGTACATGCTTTTTGCACTCATAATACTTAATTAGTAGAGATAAATATCACCTCCAAACATATTTATTATCATTTGAGACGAAAAATTTTGAAAAATAATTGTTAGTTATTAAAATTAACAGAAAGGAGGAGAGGAAATGAAAGCAATTATTATTGATCAATATGGTAGTGTTGAAAAATTACAAGAAAGACAAGTTCCAAATCCGGTTATTAAGTGTAATGAAGTATTAATACGCATACACGCAACATCTGTTAATCCTGTTGATTGGAAAATAAGAAAGGGAGAATTACAAGAGAAGCTGCTATTTTCATTTCCAATAATATTAGGTTTAGATGTTGCTGGAGTAATTGAAGAAGTTGGAGAAGATGTGGACCATTTCAAAATAGGAGATAAAGTGTTTACGAAACCAGAAAATATAGGGAAAGGCTCCTATGCTGAATACATTACAGTAAAATCAGATTTAGTAGCTTACATGCCAAATAATATTAGTTTTGAAGAAGCTGCGTCTATACCTCTTGCAGGACTAACAGCTTGGCAAAGTCTTGTTGATTACGCACTAATAAAAGAAAATGATCGAGTATTAATTCATGCTGGAGCTGGTGGAGTAGGTAGTTTTGCAATTCAAATCGCGAAATCATTTGGGGCCTTTGTCGCTACAACTGCAAGTAGTAAAAATGAAGAGTTTTTAAAGTCTTTAGGTGCTGACCTCATCATTGATTATAAAAAAGATAAATTTGAAGAGCTACTATCGGATTATGATATTGTGTTAGATACAATCGGCGGAGAAGTACAAGAGAAAAGTTTTCAAATTATTAAGCCTAGTGGTGTTCTAGTTTCTATCGTTCATGAACCGGTACATGAAGTACAAGGAATAAAATCAGGATTTTTATGGTTAAAACCAAGCGGAAAGCAATTATACGAATTATCAGGTTTGATTCAAGCTGAAAAAATTAAACCAATCATTAGTAAGGTTGTTCCGTTTAATGAAAAAGGAATTAGAGAAGCTCATATTTTGAGTGAAAGTCAGCATACTAGAGGGAAAATTGTAATTACAATGGAATGATGTTTACATAAATATACGAGTGGTGACTTAAAAAGAAAATTGTCACCACTCATATAAACTACAATTTTTGCATGACAAAAGTAATCGCATTCGTATTTAATTGAATGTGTGTACCGTTTCGTAGAATATCATACGCTAAACTTTTTATTTCAACTTTTACTTTTTGCCATTCGGTATAAACGCATTTTAGTGTACGTATCATTTCTTCCGTAGAAAGGTCAATTTCAATTAAAGCATCTAATTCTTGATTCGTTTCCAAGTCAATTTCTTGAATGTTAGAGTTAACTATTAAACAATTGATACCACCACTCTTTGTCCCATTTTCCATAGAGTGAAGTACTTTTTTAAAATCGTCTATTGATCTGACATGTTCTAAACTTGATACTGCAACGATGTAGTCATAAGTATTAGGAGCAATATAGTAGTCTTCAATTGCTGCTTGTTCCGTTTTTATGTATTCAAATACACCATATTCTTTGCTATAAACTTGTAACTTCGTTAAAGCCGAATCGAGTAGATCAACACAAGTAACAGTGCCGCCACTATTCGTGATTTTTTGTGCAATCGGAATACCGTTTCTACCGACACCAGAGCCAAGGTCAAGTATTTGTAGCTCTTTCTGTCCTTCAAAATAGTTCAGCATGTCCAAAACTGTTTTAACGGGTTTATAAAGCCAAGATCCAGCTTCGAATAATTTATATTGATCATAGCAAAGATCGTGATATTTTTTCTCTTCTTGTCTTATGTAATCGATTCTGTTCATAGTGTTTCAGCTCCAATAGTTTCATGGCGAAATGAATAGGTTGGACAACCTTTGACATTCATTTGAATTCGAAATATACCACCAGCATGTGGGTACTGTTTTAATTCCGCATCCGTCATTCTTGTTCGGGCTGTTGTGATATATAAATCGGTCAAATTAGGTCCTCCAAAAGTACACGACGTAACATATAAAGCAGGAATCGGAATACTTAAAATCTGTTTTCCAGTAAAGGGATTCCATCTAGTAATCTTCGAGCCTCCCCAATGTGCAATCCATAAACAACCTTCTACATCAATTGTCATGCCATCGGGTATACCTTCATTTTCAGGGAAGATGATAACATCTGTTGGATTGCTAATTACACCAGTATGTATATCATAATGAAAACGGACTACTTTTTTTGTAGGTGTATCAATGAAATAAAGAAATGTATGATCAGGGGACCAAGCTATACCATTTGACGTATTTACATGTGCAACTTTTTTATCTACGTTGAAATTATTGTTTAAACAATACAAGGAACCAGCAGCATTAATACCGTATAAGTCTGTAGTGCCCGCCCAAAAGCGGCCAGCTGGATCGCATTTTCCATCGTTAAAGCGATTTTCTAATAAATCTGGTTCAGGGTCATAAATATGTGTAAGTATTTTTGTGTCAAGATTAAGAGAATAAAAGCCTTGTTCCATTGCTACTAAAACTTCATCGTTCGTATATGGAACAACACAACCGATTTGTTGGTCGAGAGTGATTGCTCGGTTTGTTTTTTTAACAGGATTATAAAGACATAATTTTTTCTCGATAATATCAACCCAGTATAATAATTGTTTCTTCTCATCCCAGCAAGGACCTTCCCCTAAATTCGCCTTAGCATCAACGACTAATTCTATATTTCTGAGCAATATGTTTCACCTCTATTCATTAAAGCTATATATAAAGTTCGATAAGACGAGAGGTAAACCTTTCACTGAAATGAAATTAAGATTTCCAGTGTAAGAAAAGAGGGCCTTATCACGTAATTCGAAAATAGCGTATAGCCATGGGGAGGGAAATGCATATGATGTTTTATGAAATTGTCTGTTTTTCATGTAAAAATGTATTTCGCGTATACGAAGGAAGCGGAAAATATAGGGAATTCAAGAGAAATCCGGAGGGGAAATATTGTTGTAATGAATGTAGTCATAAAATTCAACTGGAAGCGATAAAACATTTTTTTAGATAGTTATATGCTATTTGTTTTCGTTCAGAAAAATTTGACAATGTATTCGTTATAAATTATCATATGTAAAAACTAATATTCAAAATGGCATTGAAGAGAAGAGTAGTTAAGAATGAATACATACAGAGAGCTCTGGTAGCTGAGAAAGAGCGGTTAAACATCTTAACGAAAAAAGACTTGGAGCTGCGCAAGGAACTAATTTGTTTAGGGATGGTGCGACGGGTTCTCCCGTTATAGAGATAGGGTATAAGCATATTTTGCCGTACCTGAAAAGGTTAATATGGTGACGTATTAACAAACTGAGGTGGTACCGCGAAGCTAATAACTCTCGTCCTCAAGATTAATAATCTTGGGGGTGGGAGTTTTTTATTGTATAAAACTGAAAATGTGAAAACAAAAATACAATTGAGGTGAGTATATGCATTGGGCGTATGAAGTGGCACATAAATTAATTAGAAAACATCCCAACAAAGAAACTTTTGTTTGCGCATCTGGAATTAGTCCATCTGGTTCGGTTCATATTGGTAACTTTCGTGAAATAGTAACGACTTATTTTGTTGTAAGGTCGCTTCAAGATTTAGGGAAAAAGACTCGTTTTATATTTTCATGGGATGATTATGACAGGTTTAGAAAAGTTCCCAAAAATATTGATCCTTCTTTTGCAAAATATATTGGTATGCCATACTGTGATATTCCTGATCCGTATGGGTGTCATAATTCGTACGCAGAGCATTTTGAAAAAGAGTTTGAGGAATCGCTTCAAGCATTTGGAATTGAAGTAGAATTTATTTATCAACATGCTGAATATAGAAGCGGAAGGTATAACGAAAACATAATAGAGTCTTTGTATAAAAGAAAAGAAATATATGATATTTTAATGGGTTTTAAAACAGGAATACACCGAGAAGAGGATAGAGAAAACTTTTATCCCGTTACGTTATATTGTGAGAGCTGCGGGAAAGATGCAACAACTATTACACATTTTGATGAAGTACTAAAAACAGTTCGATATGACTGTGAATGTGGAAATCAAAATAAATTATCCGTATTAAATACAAATCAAATGAAACTGAATTGGAAAATCGATTGGCCGATGAGATGGATGATAGAGGATGTAATTTTCGAACCGGGTGGGAGAGATCATTCATCGGAAACAGGTAGTTATAATGTATCAAAAGAAATTGCAAGGAAAATATTCAGTTGTGAAGCCCCTCAATACGTTGCTTATGATTTCATTGGAATTAAAGGGCATCATGAAAAAATGTCCAGTTCTTCAGGGAATAGAATTACACCTAGCGACTTATTAAAAGTGTATGTACCAGAAGTAATTCTGTTTATGTTTGCAAAATATAAGCCTGATGCAGCTTTTCATATTGGACTTGATGAAGATGTGATTCGCAATTATACAGAGTATGAGAGATTGAAGGACAGTTATGAAAATAAAACAATCAAAAATGAAGATTTATTTGATGCAATTAAACTTTCTAGACTTGATAGCCGATTTAAAGAGTATCCAAAGTTTAATCAAGTAGCAGGAACTTTACCGTTATTAAATTTTGATTCGTCTATTTTACAAGATATATTAGAGAAAATAGATAGGTGCTATGGATTACCTGAAATGATAGCGATAAGTAATCGTGCAGAGTATTGGATAAGAAACTTTCAATCTAAAAAAATAATTGCGGTAAATAAAGAGAAAAATACGGAGTTTTATAACACATTAGATGAAAGGCAGAAAAAATGGCTAGTAGAAGTTTGTAAAATACTTCGTTCTAATAACGATCATTCTAAACTAATGGAGCAATTGTATACGATTTGTCATCATGAAAATAAAAAAATAATGAAAGAAAATCAAAAACAATTATTTACCGTTATATATAGGCTCATTATGAATCAATCAAGTGGTCCACGTATACCGTTATTAATACATGTAGTAGGCGCCAGAAAATTCGTCACATTATTAGATTTCTAAAAGATAGTTAAAAGCAACGCAAGTACTCAATAGAATAAGTACTTGCGTTGCTTAATTTTTACTATCTTGAATACATTTTTGGACATTCATCACCACTTGGTTCGTAAAAGCAATGACTTTTAAATTGTCCTGCAAACGGCTGATTATACCACTCGGATGGACAAGCTCCAACTGGACGAAAATACCAAAGAGCCCATCGTGCTGGCCAGCGCCATTCACCTTGTAAAACTTTTCTTGCGATTTCTTTTTCTGATTCACGGGCACGTTGATAAAAGTATCCGTATTGAACCGCTTCGAATCCGCCAGGGCTTTGATATACTGCATCACGCACAGATCGAAGCTCTTTAAAATCTAAACAATCACAAAACACACGATTTACGACAACACATCCAACAAGTTGTTCACCTTGTCGTCCTTCGCCCTCAGCTTCAGCACGAATTAATCGAGCGAGTAAATCAACGTCGCTTTCGTTGTATGGAATAAGGGGCATTGTAATACCACCTTTCTTTACCTGTTATAGTAAAAAGTGTATGTTTCAAAATGAGCTAAGTGCATTTTTCTTTAAAATAACTACTAATTTTAAAAAGGAGCTTATACAGATAAAAGCTAATTATTATATAGAAGATAAAAACGAAAAAGGAGAGGTACTATGCATCGTATTCATAAAGAACATATCATTTACGCAATGTCACCAGAAAATAAGCCCTGTATGGAAGTGGAAATTGGGAGCCGTCTTGTATTTGAAACATATGATTGCTTTGAAAATCAAATTGATTCTGAAGATGTTGTGTTTCAAGAATTAGATTGGAACCGAATTAATCCAGCGACTGGACCTGTATATATTAAAGGTGCAGAATCTGGTGATATATTAGCCGTAACGATTGAAAAGATTAAAATTGCAGAGCAGGGTGTTTTAACTACAGGTGCGAACCTCGGTGTAATGGGGGATGAGCTAAATGAAAATACAGTGAAAATTGTCCCAATACATAATGAACATGTTATATTTTCCAATGAAATACATATTGCAATTAACCCCATGATTGGTGTAATTGGTACGGCCCCGAAAGAGGAGAGTATTTCCTGTGGAACACCGCATGACCACGGCGGAAATATGGATTGTAAAGAGATAAAAGAAGGCACTACATTATTATTACCTGTAAATGTTCCTGGCGCTCTTTTGGCATTAGGAGATTTACACGCTGCAATGGGTGATGGTGAAATTGGTGTTAGTGGGGTGGAAGTTGCTGGAGAGGTAACTGTAACTGTTCAAATTATAAAAGAAAAAAAATGGCCATTACCAATGGCTATCCAAAAAGAAAAAATAATGACGATTGCTTCAGAGAAATTGTTAGACGATGCAGCGAATCGTGCTGTACGTAATATGGTGACATTTTTACATGAAGAATTAGAAATGTCTAAAGCAGATGCAACTCTTTTATTATCAGCAGCGGGTAATTTGAAAATTTGTCAAGTTGTGGATCCACTAAAAACGACGCGGATGGAACTAGGAATGGAATATGTGGAGAAGCTGGGTTTTAATTGGAGTAAATTTAATATTAAATAAGAATAATAGAAGAAGGATGCTGTTTTTTTTAGTATCCTTTTATAATTTACGGATTAAATAAAAAGAGGTAGTATTTATTTTGTATAAGTATATTTGAGATTGTGAATTAAAAGGAGTTTAAGAATGGTCAAAATTATGATTGTTGAAGATGATATGAAAATTGCGGAGCTATTATCAACTTATGTTGCGAAATACGGTTACCAAGGAATAGTTATATCGGATTTTCAAAATGTGTTAGACATATTTTTAGAAGAACAGCCAGAGTTAGTTTTATTAGATATTAATTTACCAAGCTTTGACGGCTACTATTGGTGTCGTCAAATTCGCGGAGTTTCCACATGTCCAATTTTATTTATCTCGGCCCGTGAAGGTACGATGGATCAAGTTATGGCGTTAGAAAATGGTGGCGATGATTTTATTCCGAAGCCTTTTCATTATGAAGTTGTAATGGCGAAAATTCGTAGTCATTTAAGACGTGCTTATGGAGACTATGCACCGAAAATAGAAGAACGAATGGTTGAGCAACAAGGTCTTTGTTTATATCCTGAAAGACTTGTTTTGAAGTTGCGGAACCAAGAGATTGATATAACGAGAAATGAAGCCATTTTATTAGAAATGTTAATGAAAAACTATCCGCGTGTTGTGAGTAGGGAAGTATTATTAAATAAATTATGGGATAGTGAATCTTATGTTGATGATAATACATTAAGTGTAAATACAACACGTGTGCGTAAAAAGTTAAAAACGTTACAAATTGAAGGAGCAATTGAAACAATTCGTAGTGTTGGGTATAGATTACATATTACTTGGGATAATGGTATGGAAAAATGATAAGGTTGTTTATACGTGATCATATACCACTTATTTGTTTTACTGCGATCCAACTACTAGCCATATTCTTAGTTTATTGGTTTGATGGACATAATCATATTACTACAGCATTATATGCAATGTTTTTAGGTGCTTTTTTTATGGTAAGCTACTTAGTATTTCGTTATTTTACACATCGTTCTTTTTATGAGCGCTTAGCAAATCCATTGCAATCTTTGGATGAATCCGTTCAAAAATCTGATTTTGCAGTTTTATCTACCGCTCTCCAAGATTTGCTTGATGCACAATATCGTCATTATCAAAATCAGCTGCAATTACAAGAGAGAAAAAATAATGATCATTTAACCTTTATGAATCAGTGGATTCATCAAATGAAAACACCTCTTTCTGTAATAGAATTAATTACACAGGATGAAGTGGATTCGCGTTTTGAAAGTATTAACGAGGAAACAGATCGATTGAAAAAGGGATTAGAGATGGCATTATATGTCGCACGTTTAGAAGCATTCACACAAGATTTTTATGTAGAAAGAGTACAACTACATAAAATAGTGAATGATTCTGTACATGAACATAAACGCTTCTTTATCCGAAATTTTGTATATCCAGAGCTTGAAATTGATAAAGGTATTACGGTAGAAAGTGATGCGAAATGGTTGCAATTTTTAATTGGACAAGTTATATCGAATGCGATTAAATATTCATCAGGTAGTAGAGAAAAGATTAAAGTGAAAGCATATAAGGAAGGTAATACAGTTGTACTTGAAATTATCGATAGTGGCGTAGGGATACCGAAGCAAGATTTACCAAGAGTATTTAAACCTTTCTTTACCGGAGAAAATGGTAGAGATTTTAAAGAATCAACGGGAATGGGTCTATATCTTGTATATGAAATTACGAAACAATTGGGACATAATGTAGAGATCCATTCAGAGGTTGGTAAAGGTACCGTTGTACGAATAATATTTTTTAATGTGTAACAAGTGATCAAGGCTAAAGGCTAAAGAACTTTGAAGATAAGTTTTTTAGCCTTGTTTTGTACCACTTGGGAATAAAGAATTATTTACCTAAGAGAAGTAAAAGCGAATTGTTTATTATTCGTTTATGGTAGGGGGATTGTAATGGATATTCGGAAAATGAGATATTTCATAACAGTGGCAGAAGAATTAAACTTTAGTCGTGCAGCAGAGCGTCTTATGATGGCACAACCTCCTTTAAGTCAAGAAATTCGTAAATTAGAAGAAGAGTTAGGAGTTCAACTTTTTCATCGAACAAAAAGAATGGTTGAACTTACGGATGCTGGAAAAATATTTTTAGAAGGTGCGCGGCAAACATTACTTCAAGTAGATAGAACCATTAAAGAAACACAGCTTGCGGATGAAGGGAAGATAGGCCATTTAATAATCGGTTTTGTCGATTCTACAGAAACTGTAATAGAGATATTAAAAAAATTTCGAGAACGTTTTCCTAGAATACAGCTTATATTACGCGAGATGACAACAGACCAGCAAATAAAAGCGCTATATGAAAAACAAATTCATATTGGATTTATTCGTTCCAAGCAGAATAATGAAATATTAGCTTCCGAAGTTTGTTCTGAAGAATGTTTAAAATTAGTTTTGTATGAAGAGCACCCTTTCGTTTCGTTACCTAACATTTCAATCAAATCATTAGTAGATGAACCATTTATTTTATTTCCACGTCATTTTGGTACAAACTTTTATGATTTAATTATTAGTTACTTTTGGGAACATGGAGTAAGTTTAAATATTGTTCAAGAAGCAATTCAGATGCAAACGATTGTGAATTTAGTTGCAGCAGGAATGGGGATTTCTGTCGTTCCATCATCAGTGGAAAGTTATAAAAAACCGGGAGTTATATATAAAGAAATTCAAGAAAATACCCCGAAAATAAATTTATATGCTGGATGGAGACTAGATGAAAAATCTGTTGTGTTAGAGAACTTTTTAACAGTTGTTAGAGAGGTTTATACGATCTCACAATGTGAATGTAAAAGATAAAAACCCATCTTTATAGGATGGGCAGTGTGGATTTGGAAAGGAAAGCTTCTTTATAGGGAGAATTCACTGATGTTTTAACCTGTTTTGCTCGGATCGTACTCAATGAAACCTTTTAGTACACCATCAATTTGATCCATAATTTCAGGTTGCAATTTAACACTAGAGGCAATTACGTTTTCTCTTATTTGCTCCGGATTTGATGCGCCAATAATTGCAGAGGAAACAGCTGGATTTTGTAGCACCCAAGCAATTGCGAGTTGAGATAAGGTAAGATTAGTTTCTTGCGCGATGGGATTAAGTTTCTGAATTGCAGTGAGTACATCATCACTCATCCAACGTTGCACGAGTTTTTGGAAAAATGGTTTACCAGCATCAGAGTTAGCACGTGATTGATTCGGCAATGGTTTACCAGGTTGATATTTTCCTGTGAGAATACCTTGTGCAAGGGGGGACCATACGATTTGACCAAGTCCCTCACGTTGACATGTTGGTATTACATCAGTTTCAATAACTCGCCACAACATCGAATATTGAGGTTGGTTAGCGATAAGTGGAATGTTCAATTCTCGTGCGAGTGCTGCACCGCGGGTGATTTGTTCTGATGTCCACTCGCTTACGCCTAAATAAAGGACTTTACCTTGTCGTACAAGATCAGCAAAAGCTAACATCGTTTCCTCAAGGGGAGTGGTTGTATCATATCTATGTGCATAATAGACATCGATGTAGTCTGTCTGCAATCGACGTAAAGATGCATTACAATTTTCTAAAATATGCTTTCGTGATAAGCCTCGATCATTTTTTCCGGGTCCAGTCGGATGGCAAACTTTTGTACAGAGTTCTATACTTTCTCGGCGTATACCGTTCAAAGATCGGCCAAGTACTTCTTCGGCTATAGTGTCTGAATAAACATCAGCAGTATCGAACGTTGTAATTCCGACATCTAGTGCTGCTTTCACACAATCATTTGCAGTATCCTCATCTACTTTTCCACCATGGTTTATCCAGTTCCCATATGCAATCTTGCTAACTGTTAATCCACTGTTTCCTAGTCTGCTAAATTCCATTATAGTGTCCCCCTTTAAAATGATACCTTTATTATAAGAACTGAAATTCAATATGTATAATATATAATTGATCATAAATTTATATAAAAATTATATAAGGAGGAGTATATAGAAGTTTATAGATAGGGAAATCTAAAGTAAGAAGAACATGAAAATGTAGTTTGTATTTTATTGATATGAAGTGCAATGAGGGAAAATAAACTTTTTTACGTACAAACAATGATATTTACGCATACAATACCACTATGGTACAATATGGTTACTAACGACGGAAAGGAATGATGGGTGGACGATGATTAACTAATCTTATTTTTAAACGTTGAAATTCAATAAATTTCAATTTATAAAAAATAGGATTAGTCTGCCCAATTCCATTCAACGGTATTGCTATTTGATTTGCGTAATAGCTTATTTGGGTATAAATAATGTAATGACTAATCCTGCCAAAATTACTTTGGGAGGATTTTTTTGTTCTCCCTTAATGAAAGGGATCGGTAATATGAAAGAGCTTTTAAAATTAAATGATGTGTATGTTGAAATAAAGGAAAATACTTTGTTAGAAAAAATGAATGTAGTAGTAAAACAAGGAGATGTTATCGGATTAATTGGTAAAAATGGTGCTGGTAAATCAACGTTGCTTCAATTAATAAATGGGAAGATTGAACCATCAAAAGGTACTGTTGAATGGCAGCAAATAAATATGACAACCGCATATGTTGAACAAGAAATAGAATCTTTTATTAGTAATGATGTGATTGCAAAAGAAGCAGAGCTTCTTGCAAAATGGGGCGTGCCAACGAACGATTTTCACACTTTAAGTGGTGGTGAAAAGCTGAAAGTTCGGTTAGCGAAAGGATTTGCGGGAAATCCTAATGTCTTAATATTAGACGAACCGACAAATCATTTAGATGAGATGAGTACGGAATTTCTCATTAAACAAATAAAAAATATGAAAGGTACAGTTATCGTTGTATCACATGATCGATATTTTTTAGATGTTGTCGCAACAAAAATATGGTCAATTGAGGATAAAAAATTAATTGAGCATAGCGGTAATTATACGCGTTATATGAAAGCGCGTGAGCAAAGAAGATTGACGCAGCAACGTGAATATGAAAAGCAGCAAAAAAAGATAGAACAAGTTGAAACACATATAAAAGAATTAAGTTCATGGTCACAAAAGGCACACGCACAGTCTACAAAACAAGAAGGAGTTAAAGAGTTTTATCGTGTAAAAGCGAAGCGAATGGATGCGCAAGTGAAGTCAAAACGAAAACGTCTCGAAAAAGAGCTGGAGAAAACGAAAGTAGAACGTGTGAAAGAAGAGTATTCAGTCGAGTTTTCTATTCAAGCGAATAAAAAAGTAGGAAAACGCTTCTTAGAAGTGAAACAATTGAGGAAAGAATTTAATAGACAAATATTATTTGAAAACGTTAATTTTACAATTCAGCACGGTGAGAAGGTTGCAATTGTTGGACCAAACGGTAGCGGGAAAACAACATTACTGAAGATGATTATGGGAACGGAAACTGTACAAGGAGAAGTATGGATTTCACCATCTGCAAACATCGGTTATTTAACACAAGAAGTATTTGATTTACCACTGGATAAAACACCAGAAGATTTATTTTTTAAAGAGACATTTGAAGAAAGAGGAAAAGTCCAAAATTTAATGAAACATTTAGGATTCCAAGCTTCTCAATGGAAAGAGCCGATTGAACATATGAGCATGGGAGAACGAGTGAAATGTAAGTTAATGGCTTATATTTTAGATGAAAAAGATGTACTTATTCTAGATGAACCGACGAATCACCTTGACCTCCCTTCACGTGAACAGCTGGAAAATACATTAGCGGAGTATAATGGAACACTAGTTATCGTTTCTCACGATCGATATTTTATAGAGAAAACAACTAATACGAAACTTGTGTTTTCAAATAATACGATACAAAAGCAGCTAGAAGAACCTACTAAAACAAGAGATGATATTGAAGAGCTACGTTTAACGTTAGAAACAGAGAGACAAGAAGTATTAGGTAAATTAAGCTTTTTAACTTCTAACGATAAAGAATATAAAGAACTTGATGAACGATTTATAGAACTTACGAAGCAGATTAAGGCGCTTTAATGTAATTAAGGGGGATTAACATGGGAGAAGATAGTTCGACTAATTTATTTAGAATAGACTGTGGAGATATATACTTGCAAGAGTTTACTATGAAAGATGCGGAGAGCATTTATAAAATATCAAATCAACCGGAAATAGAAAAGTTTTTACCAGACTGGAAATCAACAAAAGAACAACGAGTTAATTGGGTTACAAATTATGAGGTACCAGAAAATAAAGCATTTTTTGATGCCGTGAAACTTACATCAAACGTTGAAGAGTATTCTTTAAAGTTAGGGGTATTTATTACAAGTACAAATGAGTTTATTGGTTGGTGTTGTACGGGTATTAAAGAAGAACTCCCTTCACCAAATAGAGAAATTATGTATGCTATTTCAAGTGAGTATCAACATAAAGGTTACGCAACTCAAGCGACAAAAGGCTTGATCGGCTATTTGTTTGAAAATACAAATGTTGATGCCCTTAACGCAATTGCATTAATTAACAACGTACCATCAAATAAAGTAATTGAAAAATGCGGGTTTACTTATATGAGACAACAGACGATAGAAAATCAACTATATAATCATTATCAATTGAGTAAATCCGAATGGATAAAAAATATTGCCCTGTAAAAGGAATTAACACGAAATCATTAAAAAACTTAGAGCTAAAACTCTAAGTTTTTTTACATTCACTTTATATCTGTTAACATATGAAAGGTGCAATTCGGATGACTTCTTGATGGAATTGCTTTTCACCAAAGCAGGAGCATCAAGCTGTACATGTGATAACCATTTTAAAAAATCATTTACGAAAAGGGATTTGGAAGATTTTATCGAATGCATGTATCTATGAAAACGCAAATTTCTTACTCAAATCACCCTACAAATGAATTACTTTAAGCTCAAGTAGAAGAATGCACGGGAAAAGTGGGATAAGAGTTTGGTCTTAGTCAACAAAAAGTGTTGGTAAGTCTAGTGAGGGGGTACATATAAAACTTACGGTTGAGTGCTAGTGGATTAAATGTTTAAGTTATGAAATAGTTTAAATAAGGGAGGGGAACACATATCATAATTTGGTTTCGTCACTTGCCACAAATAAGTATGGATTTTTCAGAATGGACTCCTTTTATACAGAATAATTGGTATCGAAAACATTATATGAAGTTTGTATATCTACTTCAGATAATCATTTTTCTAATACCCTATTTCTTTGAAATAGGTTTCACTCATATTAATATATTTTATCTTATCATAATTGGTATTTTTGTCTTTATTATTCACGAATGTCTACACATTTTGGTCATAAATAAAAAAGGTGATATTAGCTTAACGTGTAGTGGAATATTTTTTTGGTTAAATACAAATGTAATACTATCCAAAGCGAGATTTTGGGTCTTTATGAGCTTGCCTATTATTGTATTATCAATATTTCCTGCTGTTATGTCGTTTTATGTATCAGGAAATATGAAATCAATCATGTTATTTATATGTTGGATAAACACATTTATCTCTGCCTCAGATATCTACAATTCATTTTTTATTGCAATTAAACCGAAAAACTCAGTTTTTTGCAGGGGTTATTATCAAGTGAAATAGTATTAATAGGGTTACTCAAATATATTTTAACTAAAAGCATTAGTTAAAATATGATACTTGAAAGTAAAAGACCGATAAAACAATCGGTCTTTTTTCTTATATTAATAAAAATTAGAAATAAATAGCATTGTATTTCATACCACAATGCAAATATTATAAGATGGATATACACTGATTATAGATTGAAAATAAGTTTGTTATCAGTTTTTTTAGAAATCTTACAAGCGTGTAAGATAAATGAAAGATGAATCAATATGTGCTATAAGACAATTCATTTACACTTTATAGTGAGCAGTGGAAATGAAGGGAGAATATAAATGGAAATTTTACATGCAAAAAGTATTAGTAAAGTATATAAAGGGAAAATACCTTTTAAAGCATTGGTAGATATTGATTTATCAATTCAAGAAGGTGAATTTGTAGGAATTATGGGACCATCAGGTAGCGGGAAAACAACATTATTAAATATGGTATCTACTATCGATTCTCCATCATCAGGAGAAATGTTAATAAATGGTACAAATCCTTTCCAGTTATCATCAGACAGTTTAGCTTTATTTCGTAGGAAACAATTAGGATTTGTTTTTCAATCATTTAATTTACTTAGCACACTTACAGTAAAGGAAAATATCGTATTGCCGATGACATTAGATGGTGTATCTGTACAAGAAATGAACAAACGAGTGGAAGAAATTGCAGAGAAATTAAATATTGCAGATATATTGAGTAAAAGAACGTTTGAAATATCAGGGGGGCAAGCTCAAAGAACTGCAATCGCTCGTGCAATCGTTCATAAACCACAATTATTACTTGCCGATGAACCAACTGGGAATTTAGACTCTAAATCTTCAAATGATGTAATGGAGATGCTAGATACTCTTAATAAAGAAGAAAAAGCCACGATGATGTTAGTTACACATGATCCTTATGCAGCGAGTTTTTGCAGCAGAGTTATATTTATTAAAGATGGTCAATTATATAACGAAATTTATTGTGGTGAAAGTAGGCAAGCCTTTTATCAAAAGATTATGGATGTCCTTTCTTTGTTAGGAGGAAAAAGGCATGACTTTTTGTCAGTTCGCATTTAATAATATTTTTCGTAATAAGCGTACATACGCTGCCCATTTTTTAAGTTGTGCATTTTCTATTATGATTTTCTTTACGTATGCCCTATTATTATTTCATCCTGATTTACAAGGGGAGTTAAAATCGACAAGTGCAACAATAAGTGCATTTGGTACGTTAGGATTTACCGTTTCGCAAGGATTAATTTTTGTATTTTCATTTTTCTTCATTCTATATTCAGTCAGTTCATTTTTAAAAACGCGTAAGAAAGAATTTGGCATATTAATGATGCAAGGTATGTCAATGCGACAGCTTAAGAAATTATTATTAATTGAAAATATGTTAATTGGATTTGGTTCAATTTGTATAGGGATTCTCATTGGACTCGTATTCTCTAAGCTAGTGTTATTGATAAGCGCAAGTGTATTAATGATTAACAATGGCCTACCTTTTTATATACCAGTGCAGGCGGTATTATTAACAGTCATCACGTTTCTTTTCTTATTTTTAATTGTTTCGCTTGTTACTTTTAAAATGGTAAAAGTAACAGAACTTGTAGAACTCATTCAAGCAGAAGAAAAACCAAAACCTGAACCGAAATCTTCAATTTTATTATCGCTACTTTCTTTAATTAGTATAGGATGTGGGTATTTATCAGTATTTCATTTTATTTCAAATCATAGTTTTATTACGCTCGGAACGGGTGTACTTTTAGTAATTATAGGAACGTACTTTTTATATACGCAATGTAGCGTTTATATATTGTATCTGGCAAAAAGAAGTGAATCTTTCTTTTTAAAGAGAACGAATATATTAACATTCTCAGAATTGATTTATCGTATGAAAGATAATGCAACCATGTTTTTTATAGTATCTATTATTTCAGCAGTTGCATTTACAGCAATTGGTACGACAGCTGCTCTCGGTAATAGGGATTTAGTAAGAATGACAAATCCGTATACATTTCTGTATGTAAGTTTTGAAACAGACAAAGAGGTAGATAAAAATCTCTCTACTATAAAAAAACATCTTGATGATGCTAATATTCCTTATCGAATGGCTTCGTCTTCAAATAAATATACAGAAAGTAACGTATATGTAATAAAGTTAAGTGAATATAACGAACTTGCGAGAGCACTCGGGTATCAACAAGAAACGATTGAAAAAGAAGATGAAATTTTACTAATTCCTGGAATGGTATCCCAAAAACAAGAATTTAGAAATGGTGACTATAAAAAGAATATTGAAGTCATTCAAGGAGATTGGACAAAGACATTTCGTGTGAAAAAAGCTGTAGAAAATTTAGTTTTACCGCATGATACTAGAAGTATTTATATTGCTGTTCAAGATCATGTGTATGATGGAATTCCTGTTTCTCCTGACCAAGATGATATAGGTGATCAAAATCGTACTTACGGATTTGTTGTAGATGATTGGATGAAAACGAAAGAGATTTCAAACCAATTAAATAGTATATTTGAAAAAGATGTTAGCAAAGATAATTTCTACTTTCAAGCTTTAACATTAGATTTGTTAAGTGCAAAGCAAACGAATGGATTATTACTTATGGCAAGTGTTTTAGTCGGAATCGTCTTCTTCACATTCGCTGCTAGTTTTATCTATTTTCGATTATATACTGATTTGGATCGCGATCAACAGCAATATAAAATGATTTCGAAAATGGGATTAAGTAAACGAGAGTTAAAAAAAGTTGTAACGAGACAATTATTATTAATGTTCTTCTTACCGATTGTCGTTGCAGTAATTCATACTGTAGTCGCTTATACGGCATTACAACAATTAGTCGATTTTTCTATTTTAAATAGCTCTATCGTTATTTTAATTTCATTTATATGTATACAAGTTTTATATTTCTTTATAACTCGTTGGCGGTACCTACAAAAGCTGTATAAAACTATGGAACAATAGAGGATATCAACTATTAAGATTACAGGAAATCATGTGAAAAACAAATTGAATTATGAAAGGAACCGTGATGAAAAGAACACTAACTATCTTCATGTTAACTATAATAATTTTAATAAGCTTAAGCGCATGTTCTAAAAATGAAGACTTATTCCCAGCTAACGGTGTACTAATAATTGGAGATGAGAATAATGCTTCACCAATTATTAATCGTTATAAGGAAAATACGAAAGAAAATGAAGTTTATTCAGTGAAAACAGGTGAATTTGGAAAAGGGAAGGTACTAATATTAAATGAATCTACTGCGCAAGCGATGATTAAAGAAAAGATTTTTTGTAAACGGGATAATGTATCCAGTTCTATGCCTATAGACACATTACCGAATTTTCCAAAAGAAGGCTCATTATTATTTACACATGAAGACGAAAAGACTATACAAAGTATTGAAATAGAAGGAAGAGAGATTCCTGTTAAATATGATAGTAATGCTTGGATTGGTAACACTCGTAATTATGGGTTTCAATGGTATGTGATTGTAGCGAAAAATAGTGTATATAAAGAAATAAAAGCAAATGAAACGAAAATGCAACTTCTTCATCTGAAAAAATCTTTAGGTGACGAAAAACCTAAAATGTCGACAGATAATACATTGATTAATGAAAATGTAAAAGTAAGAAAGCTAATTAAAGGTTTAGAAGGAGAAGTATCTTTTCAGTTTGTAACGATTGGAGAAAAATCTTAAAAAAGAGTTCGAGGTTGATAGAAACTTTATCGATCTTGAACTCTTTTTATGTATAGATCATTTAGAGAACATAAACTACATTACTTCATTTAATCGAGTCTCGTTCGTTTCTTCAATCGAATTTGGATTTTGAGCCGAACTATTTTGAGCTTCTTTTTCTTTACGGACTTTTTGTAGCATTTCAAGGATGATCCATAATGGAACACCTTTATCTTTCAACATCTTCCATAAATCTAATTCGTTAAATTTATGCTTAGGCTGTTTCATTTCTTTTTCAGATGAACAAATATCGAACTTGATAGGATCATTCGCTTTCTTACCTTCAAGTTTAGTAGAAGAGATAGTATTATGCTCAAGATTAGATGGAGTTATTTTAGTAGGTTGAGATAATGTATGAATGTTTGATCCGATTTGCATGCTTTTTCCTTCTTTTCAAGCAGCGAAATTAGTTTTCTTATGATCTTTTAATCCGTTGAACATGAGGAAACTATAGCTAATATTGTAAAAAATAAATATTAACTTGAATTAATATTTATCAACATTTATATATGTTTTCTATATATACAACGTATATAAAATACTTTACATTATGTTTAAGTTAAAAACTGATTGTGTCAATCTTTTTCACAGAAAAATGAAAGTGTTTAATTAGGGGGAGAAAGTATGGGGAAGTTATTTTTAAAAGTATGTTTTTTCACATTAGTAACTGTTTGTTCATTCGCAGCGAAAACAACTTACGCTGAAGAGAGACAACAAAATAATTATCCTATCATTTTAGTGAATGGATTTGCTGGATGGGGTAGGGAAGAAATGTTAGAGGTAAAATATTGGGGTGGTGTTCATGATATACAGGAAGATTTAAAAAGAAATGGTTACACAGTACATACTGCTGCTGTTGGCCCTGTTTCTAGTAATTGGGACCGTGCATGTGAATTATACGCGCAAATTAACGGTGGAACAGTAGATTATGGTGCGGCACACGCTGAGAAACATGGACATAATCGTTTTGGTAGAACATATAGTGGTTTTGCAACGAATTGGAGTGAAACAAATAAAGTTCATTTAGTTGGGCATAGTATGGGAGGACAAACGACGAGAACATTAGTACAGCTATTAAAAGAAGGAAGTTATGAAGAAAAAAATTATGTGAAAAATCATCCGAACACAAAGATATCACCACTATTTGAAGGTGGTAAATCGTATGTTCATAGTGTTACAACTTTAGCAACTCCTCACAACGGGACAACACTTGCGGATGGTAGTCTATTGCTTCCGTTTGTTAAAGATTTACTCATTACAGCTGCGAGTTTAGGAGGAAACAATAATTTATCGTTATATGATTTTAAATTGGATCAATGGGGTATGAAAAAAAATGCTGGAGAGTCCTTCTTCCAATATACTGATCGGATATTAAATAGTGCAATTTGGAAAAATACAAAAGATATTAGTCAATGGGATTTAAGTACTGATGGAGCAAAGGAGTTAAATAGTTGGGTAAAGACACAATCGGATGTATATTACTTATCGTATAGTGGACATGCATCACAAGCAGCACCTATAACGGGTTTACAACTACCTCATATTACAATGAACAAAGTGTTAATGGGGAATGCAGTTTTCTTAGGTTCCTATGCAAGATTTGAAGAAAATCGCCCATTAATTGATACATCTTGGTGGCAAAATGACGGTGTAGTAAATACAAATTCTATGATTGCGCCTTCGTCTAATATTGCTGTATATAATAATGAGTTTTTACAGGCTGGAAAATGGAATCATATTGAAACGAAAGTAAATTGGGATCATCTCGATATGGTAGGATTAAGTGTTTCAGACACGTTAGGTTTTTCTAATATTCAAGAGTTTTATAGAACAATTGCAGAAAAGTTATCACGGCTACCGCAATAGTTAATAATAAAGCGCTCTCGATGGAATTCGGGGGCGCTTTATATTATATTGAAAGAGGGATATGGAAGAAAAATATGGGGGGATATTATGAAAATACAAGTTGTTTTATCAGGATACGGGACTGTAGGAAGAGAGTTTATAAAATTAGTAAACGAAAAATATTTATATATATACGAAACATATGGAATCCATTTAGTTGTAAGTGGCGTATTAGGTAGAAATATTGCAATACATAATGAGGAAGGTTTGTCTATTCATCATTTACTAATGTATGGTGGCGGTACTGCTGCGATTGAAAAATATATAGAACATCATCCAGGCGAACGTGCAACAAGTGGGATAAGTGGTACTGTATTGGTAGAATCAACTGTTACAAATCTTAAAGATGGAAATCCAGGAAAACAATATATAAAACAAGCGATGGAGAAACATATGGATATTGTAGCAATTTCGAAAGGTGCACTTGTTACTCACTGGAGAGAAATGAAGGAAGCAGCAAAAGAAGCGAATGTACGAATTCGATATAGTGGCGCAACTGCCGCAGCACTACCGACATTAGATATTGGACAATTTAGTTTAGCTGGCTGCAATATTGAAAAAATAGAAGGAATATTAAACGGGACAACTAATTATATACTTACAAAAATGTATGAAGAAGATGTTACTTTTGAAGAAGCACTGAAAGAAGCGCAAAATAAAGGAATTGCTGAGACGAACCCAATACTAGATGTAAGTGGTTCAGATAGTGCGTGTAAATTGTTACTTTTGGCAAACAGCTTGATGGGTGTTTAGAATACGCTTACAGATATACATATAAAAGGAATCGAAAGTGTTACAAAACAACAAATTCGAAATGCTAAGGAGCAAAACAAATATATTAAATTAATAGCTTCAGCATATAAGGATAAGGATAAGGATGGTAAAGTGAATCTTAATGTAGAATCGCTTGAAATAGAAAAAGACCATTCACTAGCAAAAGTAAATGGAACTGAAAAAGGAATAACATTCTTTACAGATACAATGGGACAAGTTACTACAATTGGTGGAGCTTCTAATCCACGCGGAGCCGCAGCAGCTGCTTTAAAAGATGTAATTAACTTATATCGTAGAGATTTATAGCAGTAAAACTTATACCTTCAAAATTCGAATGGAGCAAAAAAGTTAGGTGGGATCCTTATTGCCCATATATATCCGATTGATGCGGGCTAATAATCGGTGGGGGATGAACAAAATCCCCACTGATTAAAGTTTCACTTTATTAGACCGTACCGCTATTAATAAAAAATACATATGTAGTGGACCTTTTGAAAATGAAATAAATATGCAAAAATGATTGCAGGGGGTAAGGATTTGTTTAAAGATTTTAAAGTTGTGAAAGATCGTCCTGTTTATATTCAACTGAAAGATTATTTAAAAAAGATGATTATGAAAGGACATTTGTTAGGGAACCAAAAGATCCCATCAACAAGGGAACTGAGTGAATTACTATCTGTGAGCAGAAATACAGTACTCGCTGCTTATGCGGATTTAGAGCAAGAAGGACTCATTTATGCAGTTAAAGGAAAAGGAAATTTTGTTGCGAAGGTTGATATTTCTAACACTTCGTCTGTTGAAATAGATTGGAAAAATAAACTCAATACAGTTACCGCATTAGCGGATGAATTAGATTTAATGAAACATGGTGTTCGCTGGGAAAAAGGAATGATTGTTTTTAATAGTATAGCACCGGATGAAAAGCTATTTGATGTTGAAAATTTCAAAAGAGCTTTTCTTACTCGCATGTCCATTGAAGGGGATATCGTACTGAACTACGGATATGCAAAAGGTTATAGACCGTTAATGAATTATTTACTCCATTACATGGAAATG
The DNA here is from genome assembly GCF_001884065.1 of Bacillus proteolyticus. Lineage (GTDB taxonomy): Bacteria > Bacillota > Bacilli > Bacillales > Bacillaceae_G > Bacillus_A > Bacillus_A proteolyticus. The sequence goes on along the minus strand of NZ_MACH01000092.1, from coordinate 258,499 downwards.
AAAGGTGTAGATATTTCGAACAAAGATATTTTAATTACAAATGGATTTACAGAAGGATTAGATATTGTATTATCTTCTTTATCGAAAAAATCAGGGCGTGTTATTTGTGAAAACCCAACTCACCATGCTGCATTGAAACTTTTTCGTTTACATGGACTTGAAGTTCATGGGATTAATATGAATGATGATGGTATTGATACGAATGAAGTAGAAAAAAGTTTGCGTGAAAAGGATTTTGATTTCGCGTATTTAATCCCTTCTTATCATAATCCAACTGGTATTGTTACGAGTTCGGAGAAAAGAACGGAATTGATGAGATTATTTTCAAAATATAAGATTCCTATTATAGAGGATGGATTTAATGAGGAATTACGTTATTCAGGTTCACATTTAGCGCCATTATTAACTTTTGCTGGGGCTGGTAATAATGTGATTTATATTAGTAGCTTTTCAAAGGTACTTTTCCCTGGTTTACGTGTAGGTTGGATCATCGCAGATAAAGAACTCATTCATTATTTAGAAAGTGTAAAAAGAGCACGAACCATTCACACATCAACGTTAGATCAAGCTGTTTTGTTTCAATATTTACATGAAGGATATTTTGAAAAATATTTAAAAAAAGCAAGATCTGTTTATAAGAAAAAATATGAGTTAACTGTTGGGGCGTGTAATCAGTACATTCCGTTTAAAAGAATGACTGGAGATGGTGGACTTCATTTATTTATAGAGTTGGAAGAAAAAATTCAAGCCCGCGCACTTTTACAAAAGTGTTATGAGAAAGGAGTTACGTTTTCTCCTGGAGATGTTTTTTACTCTGATGGAGGAGGAGAGAACACATTCCGCTTAGGCTTTTCACGATTGAAGGAAAAAGAAATAGTTAGTGGGATTCAAATAATTGGTGAAACTTTAAAAAATGAAACTTGGAGTTGAGAAAATGAGAATTGGCGTTATTATGGGAGGAGTATCCTCTGAAAAACAAGTATCAATTATGACTGGGAATGAAATGATTGCACATTTAGATAAAAATAAGTATGAAATCGTTCCAATTACGTTAAATGAAAAAATGGATTTAATTGAAAAAGCGAAAGACATTGATTTTGCATTGCTAGCATTACACGGAAAATACGGAGAAGATGGTACAGTTCAAGGAACACTTGAGAGTTTAGGTATTCCATATAGCGGTAGCAATATGTTATCTAGCGGTATATGTATGGACAAAAATATTTCGAAAAAGATTTTGCGTTATGAAGGAGTAGAAACACCAGATTGGATTGAACTTACAAAAATGGAGGACCTAAAGCTTGATGATTTAGATAAGTTAGGATTTCCGTTAGTGGTAAAACCAAACTCTGGCGGCTCGAGTGTTGGCGTAAAGATCGTCAATGATAAAAATGAATTAATCTCAATGCTGGAAACTGTATTCGAATGGGATTCTGAAGTAGTAATTGAGAAGTATATAAAAGGTGACGAGATTACATGTTCAATTTTTGATGGTAAACAGTTACCTATCGTTTCAATTCGACATGCAGCTGAGTTTTTTGACTACAATGCAAAATACGATGATGTTAGTACAATTGAAGAAGTTATAGAACTTCCAGCTGAAGTACAGGAACGTGTAAATAAAGCGTCATTGGCATGTTATAAAGCATTAAAATGTAGTGTTTATGCAAGGGTTGATATGATGGTGAAGGATGGAATTCCATATGTAATGGAGGTTAATACATTACCAGGGATGACACAATCAAGTTTACTACCAAAAAGTGCAGATGCGGCTGGAATTAATTATAGTAAACTATTAGATATGATAATTGAAACTTCATTAAAAGTAAGGAAAGAAGAAGGTTTTTAAGATATTTGTACAATTAAAACTTTTGATAGTTCTACGAAGTATGCTATGATAATTGCAATACGACAACCCAATATTTATCCACTAGGGGGGCCTTTATAGGCTGAGATCAAATGGGGATTTGAGACTCTTAGTACCTGATCTGGTTAATACCAGCGTAGGGAAGTGGGAAGACAATCATAATTAACGAATAAATAAACATTGTCTATTTCACTTTCTTTACGCCTGTAAAGAAAGTTTTTTTATTTTACAGCTATAATAATTGTGGGTAAACACGTATGGTTTATAAATTATTGGAGGGATATAAATGACTTTTTCACAATCATTACGTAAAGAAGTAGATTCAATTTGGGAAGCTAGTTTTAATCATCCTTTTGTAAAAAAACTTGGCGAAGGAACGTTAGATTTAGCTAGTTTTCGCTATTATGTGCTTCAAGATTCATATTATTTAAGTCATTTTGCTAGAGTACAAACTTTAGGAGCGGCAAAGGCACTGGAATTAGAAACGACAGCTCGTATGGCACACCATGCTCAAAATACATACGAGGCAGAATTATCATTACATGAGAATTTTGCTAAGAAATTAGGGATTACAAAAGAAGAAAAAGATAATTTTATCCCTGCGCCAACTGCATATGCATATACATCTCATATGTATCGTGCAGCTTATGAAGGGCATTTAGGAGATATTATTGCAGCTATTTTACCTTGCTACTGGTTATATTATGAAATTGGTGAGCGTTTAAAAGAGTGTCAGCCAGAAGAACCAATTTATAACGAATGGATTTCTGCTTATGGATCTGATTGGTTCCGTACATTAGTTGAAGAGCAAATTACACGGTTAGATACTATCGCTGAACAAGTGACAGAGTCTGACCGCAAGCGTATGAAACAGCATTTCATTATTAGTAGTCAATATGAATATTCATTTTGGGAAATGGCTTATACTTTAGAAAAGTGGCCAGTGGATACAGATGTAAAAGATGTAATAAGATAAAGAAAAGAGGTATTGCTAATACGTATGTATGGACAATACTTTTTTTTGGTTTTTGTAAATCATAAATACAACACAAGCGCTTGGTATGGCGCTCAAGGCAGGCTTGTAGGTGGATGGTATGAAACTGACAAAAGAAGAACGCAAAGAGCTCACATACCAAATTGGCGATATTATCGAACAGAAATGTAGACGTTGTTATTATAACCGTACATCTAACGAATGTTTCAGTATCAATGAATGTAAGGAGTGCCCGACTGGTGAAGAATTACGCCAGTTGGGTAGATACCTTGATACGCAGCCGAGAAATCGTGGTGGAAAACGAAAAGATATACCCATTGGGCTTACTCCGGAGCGTGTACGCGAATTGAATTAACAAGGCATCCCAGATAAAGATATTAGCATTATGTATAATCGTAGCCCCTCTTATGTAGAGAAAATGAAACAACAATGGAAGCAAGCTGGTGTTTGGAAAGGACTAACTATTTATAGTTTAAACAAGCATTAATTAATTATACAAACAAAAAAAGAGCACTTTGTATAGGTGACATGATAGGGCGTGCGTAATGATCGAGATAATTACTTCCCGCATATTTATATGTTTTAAATAAAGGCCCTTTTCGTATAGATTGTTGTTTTTTTGCGATGAAAATAAGACCTTAGATTAAATCCAGGTCTTAAGTATTTATGAAAGCTTTCTTCGTATGGCGATATTAATCTTCAACACGATTTCCAAGTCCAAACAATCACCTAAATAAATGCACAAGGTAGAATCCGAAAATCAGCTTTATAAATATTTACTAAAATTCTATTTTTTGTGCACATTACCATTTAGAATATTCTTGCATTTTCTAATATTTCGTTTGATTTGCTGATTTTCAAAAAAATAAACCTCTGTACCTGCCCAAATAAAAACCCAACACACAATGCTTAATACTCCTGCAACATAGGCATGAGTGCTTGAAAGTTTCAAGAATATTAACCCAACAATAATACCAAGCACAAACAAAACAATAGCCTTTTTGACATTTCTCGAATATGTATATTCCTCTTCGTTCAAGAGGTTAGAAAAAGTGTTAAATGTGGCAGTCTTCAATGACTTTTCGTCAAAATCATTCTGACTTAAAAAAAATATTTCTACTTCTTTTCTTTTGCCACTGTGCAGTTTTGACAAAATAAAATCTTCAAGGTCAGAGCTTAGGTGAACATCATCTGAGCTATAATATCTTGAAAACGGAGTATCAGTTTCATCTAAATAGATATTTATACTTAATTCATCTTTCATGTTAACCCTCCTTTAAATCCAATTTACTAGTTGAAAGTCAACCTTTTATCAGTATGGTCAAGATAGCAACAATTCTTACGAAAACAGCGTAAATAAAAAAATAGAACAGAATCCTTATTTAAATATAAAAGAGCGCTTTCCAATGCGTTCTCTGACCAAAATTTATATTGAAAAAGAATACCACATGTTATCGTATGTATGCTTCTTAGGGGTTTGTGGATTTAATACAAAATCTTTATTTGAGAAGGAAGAGAACTAAATGGAAAAATTGATCTATGATTTTGAGTTAATGATACAAGAGGGTGATTCTGGTGTTCCCAGTGGGTCCGACGGATAGAAGGGATATATCATCAATAAATACATCTGAACTTCCAAATTCGGGGAACTTAGCGATAACTATTGATGCTGTATTAGCTGTAGCCGGCACTGGAGAAGCAGTCTCATAAACTTCTAACCAATCTTTTTCGTTGTTATCGGGGATACGATTGAAAAGTATAAAAGTAACTCAGCCGTCTTCCAAAAAAGTATTTTCATTATAATATTGAACATTGATAGCTATCAAAGGGCTAGGAAATGGTCCGGTTTTAGTAAGGGACACAAAAAGTTCGAACGTTTCATTTTGGGATACTGGAACTGCTTGAGCAATAATAGCGTTAGTTAAACCTCCAGATAATTTAGCGCTGTAAACACTAGAATGGCTATTCAATAAAATCCACTCTAGTAAATAAAAACGCTATTTTAGTAGAAAGGAGGGTGAAGATGGAAGATAACATAAAGCTTTTGGCTGATGAAGGAATGTTAGGGATGGAGTACAAGGAAAGAAAAATTCGTGTATATAACACGGAAGGTAATGTGATGGAATTACTTTCAACAAAAGAACAGGTTCAAGAGGCTATCGATTATTTAAAAGAATGCCAAAAAGAAATGAAGTAATGTCCTAAAGAGTAATCAGATCGAACGGAGGGGAACCGTACCGTATGAATCAACCTTCTAGGCATGTAATAGAGGTAATGTTAAAAAGGGGAATTGTAATACATGGGTTTATATTTTATAATTTGAATGTAACGTATTAATGGTGTGAGAGGTGTGATGTATGTGCTACGTTTAATAAAATACAGATAATAAGTAAATATTACTTTCATTAGTGTTTCATTTTAATTGTATTATTCAAATTGATAAATGTAATTTAAGGAATTTGTTTAAATTGATTAGATTAAGTAATTGTTTTTCTAGTTTTTGATGATCAAGATAAATGAAGAAAGGAAGTACTCATTTCATGGAAAAATTACGGTTATTAACATTTGAAAATATAGTGGAACCCCTTTTAAACGAAAGTGTATCATTCATATATTTTCCTATTGAATGGCTGGATATTGTAGAGATACATTATAAGACGTTTTTATTAACAAGTAAGTTGAAACGCTTGAATGAAAGATTGTATGATATGTTTTCTGATATATTGTTTATTCAGCATAATCCGTATGTATTAAATGAAAATACACCATGGATTATATCAAAAGAACCGATTAGGCAAGAACAGCTTGATTATATTTTCCAAAGTTGGTATAAGGTTATTCATGATTGGAAACCAAATCAATTACTAGAACCACCCAAATATGAATGGCATAACGAATTAATTTCTAATTTGCCAGTATTACATGATAATGAAACGTATTCTAAGTGGATCCCCGCTTTAATTTCGCATGTTTTTTGTGAACAACCTGTAAAAATGAACGATAAAATTGAAGAAGAAATCTATTTTTCCCCACTACGTTCACAAAATATTTGTGAGTCCATGTCAGAACCAATTAAAGATGAAAAAACACAAGATTTTTTCGCTTATGTATATCGGTTTGAATGCATAACTCGCGCAGGAGGGAATATCCCATTATTAAATGTTTCAGTAGGAATTCGAAGGTTCTATCAAGAATATAACCATCCAGATATCCCTTTACTTTTGAGACGAAAACGGGGCATGATATTAATTTCTACCTCAGAGTTTACATTGAATAATAAAAAATTGCGGTTTGTAAAGCTAAAAGTACAGCAAGCGACAAACGGTATAAAATGGATTAAGTTATTTAGAAATTTAAAAGATGATTTTCATATAGGTGGAGAAGTTGAATTAGATCATATTCTTCAATATCCAAAAGACTATATTATGGGGACAAATAAAACAGTGTTACTTCCATATAATGAGAGAATATATAAAGTTCAAGGTACTAAAATAAAATCTGGTATAAAAGTAAAGGATAGAGAGTATTTATTTAAAGAATTTCAGCGGAAATTCTCTTATTTTACATTACTTCCAAAATGCATAAAGGTAGTAACAAATAATGAAAATGAATTATTTCCTTTAATTGCACCAAAAGGGTTAGAGACTTTAACGTTAGAAGTTTGGTCCGACAATATATTAATGGAAATAGAACAAGCATTAATTGAAAGTGAAATTGTTTTAGCTAAGATTGGTGAGGCATCTTATGTATTAAATGCAGATTCTCCAGTATTGCTAAAGGTAGTGAGATTTAATATAGAAAAAGTGTTGCAAAATCCATATAAAATGCAATATTGCCAGAAATATAAAACAAATCTTGTAGATGATGTAATGAAAGCTGTATATGCCACTGCAGGTGAGCGAAATGATGCAACGTTAGCGTTAATCGCAATGGAAAATTGTGATGGGCGAGAGAAAATTGACCCAAAACAAATCGTCCGAGAAGGATTTGCACGAACAAAACGTATTTCAGCCTTTATTAATTTATTTATAGGCCAAAGTGTATCTCGTGAAACAATTGTGAATAGTATTCTAAGCTTACTAGAACAAAAAGGATTTTTGAAGCGTAGTTGGAATAAGATACATTTACCTTGTACATATGTTAATTTATCAATTGAAAGAATCTCGAAATTTGATTTCCTACCTATTTTTTCGAAAATACAAGGTAGAGAAATTTCATATAAATTATATGGGAATACAGAGTGGCAAACGATTGACTGCGTATTATTAAATATAAATGAACATAATGCATTTTTGCCACAACCATCAAAAAGAAATGATATGGGGGCTCTTTTTAAACAATTTGTTTCCGAAACATTAATGGGAATTTTACAACATGCGAAAGAGCGAACTGAACAAGTTTATTTCATTGTAGATGCGGATTTGAGAAAATATTGGATAAAAGAGTTACAAAATGAAAAAATTGATATAGATATTTTACCTGAGATTGTTCCGGCTATGCAAAAGATTCCAAATATAAATGTCATAAGAATAAATTCAGCTTTTGATGTGCCAAGCTACGATGTGATAGAACATGATAATGTTACGGATGGCACAGGTTTATATGCAGATCAAAAAGGTATGTATTACAGCACTGGTGAATACACATTAAATTGTAGTGAAATATTGCAGCGATATATCCTTGAAATTCTACCATTAGGTGTAAAATCTGTAGAAAGGGATTATATCGTTAAAATGATACATTACATGTGCTGTAATTCCAGTATGCTCTTGGAAAAAAATCTCCATATGACGTATTCCATGCATATGGTTAAAGTGATAAAAAGTTACATCACAGATATAGATGCAAGAGAGTTTAAAGAGTTTGAAGATGAATTAGATGTAGATATAATAAAAATGGAAAAGAAAGATTCAGTGATTCTACTTTAAATAAAGTAAACAAATCCTGCTCGTTATAGCGATCAGGATTTGTCATTTTTCTATGTAAATAATGCTATCCTTTGTCATGTATCTTTTCTTTTACGTATTTACTTTATTCACATACAGGATTAAGATGTTTTTTAGAAATACAAAATCTACATCATTTGGAAAAGTGATTTTTATTTAGTGAAAAGAAATTTGAAAGGAATGGGGAATTGTGAAGAAATTAGATGTGCTATTAATGTTACTAAGCGGCCTCTTTCCAATTGCAGGAATTATAAAGCAAATCCCTCTAGAACAATCTTTATATATTGGAGGACTATTATTTTTTACTAGTTTCGGTAGTTATTTTGCGAAAAAAGTATATTCACGTATATGTAGCTGGATAGCGTATGCACCATTTATAACATTACTGTTAGTCATATGGAACCAGGATATATCAACAAGTTCAATAATTACGAACGCAAAAATTGCCGCTTGTGTCGCGTTAATTCCGTGTTTATTCCGTTTTCGTACATATGGACTTACTTTGGGCTTATTCTCGTTATGGGCTGCTTTACTATGGGATATAAAAGAAGTACAGTCGTTAGTCATACTTGAGCGTATGATGAATTTAATGACAAGCCATTATTTATATATTCTTCTTTTAGTTGGAGGACTTATATTAGGTGGATTACTTGCGATGTTATTACACCGTAAAGAGAAAGACACTAATAAAGAAAATACTAATTTATTTAAACAAAAAAAGAAACGTAAAAGGCTATCATTTAATATTCGCCTTCCAAGATTACCGAAACTTAAAATGAAATTATTTAAGTTTCGCGGAAAAGCATCTAAACATAAAGCACCAGAAAGAGTCCATGAGCATAATTACGAAGAACCAGTTGCGAAATATGAAATGACAGAGCAAATAGATCAATACAATGAAGGCACTGTTCAAGGGCAAACAAGGATGGAACGCCGCAGAAGTAGGTATAATGCATAATGAAATTTAGTAACCTCTTAATGATTTATCTTAAAATCGATTAATCATTAAGGGTTTTTTTATGTAATTATATATAGGTTGCTAATGAGGGATTTAAAGCATTTTTTTAAGATAGGGACTTCAATAAAATAATGGGAGAAAAAATACTTGTTATTATATATCTGCTTGTATATTATTCTTAGTTAGCTTTTTACATGTTTATTGGGACTTCGGAGGTAAGTGGAGGACAAGTAGTGTTATTCCAACTAAATCTGGAAAAAAAGCATTTTTGCCTCGTGGAGGAATGACATTATTCATTGTGTTACTATTAAGTATGGCAGCAATAATTTTATTACATCAAGCAAATGTTGTTCATTTTGCAGTTCCTCATATAATAGTTCAAACGGGTTCCTGGATTTGTATGATTGTATTTTTCATTAGAGTAATTGGTGAGTTTCATTATTTGGGTATCTTTAAACGAAAAAAGATACGCACTTTGCTAGAATGGATACTATTTTATATATTCCTCTTTGTCTTTTTTTATCTCTTACGTTTTTATTAGTAATAATCAAGTGAAAATATATGATACACTATAACTTACGTTATTTTAGTAATGAATAGAGGGATTTACATGATAGATAAAATTAAAAATGTTGTCGATGAAATGTATGAGGATGAAGCAAAACATTTACTGCAAAGTCTCCTTATACAATTAGATTTATTAGAAGAGAACTATAGTGAAGATACGATTAAACACTTGATGAGTATACCTAAGCAGCTGACGAATGATATATCCTATAAAAGAAATGTAAAAGAAAGTACACATATTCATATCACTTTCGATGAATCAACAGGTGGTTGTTTAAAACATATGTTAAGTCAAGAAGAACTATTTGAGGAGAGTGTTGTTTCATTCTCTGAATTCTTTTCAATTGGACCGATACACCAATTACATACGAATAAAGGGCAACTAGTAAGACAGCAATGGTTATTAAACAATCTAACTACTTATGATGGTTATTTTGAAGAAGAATATCTAATGAATTTTATGGAAACTTTAGAAGAACTACATTCTATTCCAAATGAAACACCAATTACCATCTGGAAGGCGAATAACGCACATGAACATGTAGGCCTTTGTTTTGTAATGGCTCAATTAAAAGATAAGAAAAATATTCGTATAATTAATACATCTGAAGCGAGCAGAGAAATATTAAAACAAGAGTATGATATACGTGGAACGGGTGAATTGCCGCCCGAAAGTTTAGCTACTTTCATAAGGAATTCTGTAGAGTTATCATATTTAACTAAAGAGACTAGAGAAAAGTTTGAACATGAATGGGATAGTTTATCGAATAGTACAGAGTTATTAAGAATTTGGAAAGACAATGAAGTACATTCGGTGAAAGAAGACTATTTTGATCCTTTTATTATTGAATGCGCAAAAAGAATAGGTGCTGATAAAGACTTCCTTAAAGCTCCGAGAGTAATTGGGGAAGTGCTTGGTCATGTCGAACAACTTGTAGGGGATACCTTTTTAGAATACCGATTGAAAGCATTAATTAATCAAGATTTATTTGAATTTAAAGGTTCACTAGAAGAAATGCGTTTTTATAGTGTGAAGTTGAGTAAATAAAAAATACATTCCGTTTATGAAAAAGCTTGTAGTTTTAAAACTACAAGCTTTATTTTTTTAGTTGAATTTGGGCTATACATAAGCTTCCTACAGTTGGCCTACAACATATGTATGTTAATGGAAATGAATGAAAAGAAGGTGATATGTTAATATGTATAACCAACAAAATTATCCATATGATCAAGGAATGTATTATAATCCGCAAAACTACGGATATGAATCTGTAAATGAAGCGAGAGATATTGAACAAGAAGATTACAGACCAGATGATGCGGAAGATGCTCCAACGTCACCACCACCATCACAAGCTCCATCTTTACCGTCAACATTTGCTTCTCCTGCACAAGCTGGCAATATGAAATCATGGATGTGTAATTGCTTAGGAAGATGGGGATATTTACGTTTACATCGTCCTGGGCCTTTCGGAAGAGACTTATGGTTCTTTCCGACAGAAGTTAGAAGAAACGGAGTCTCAGGATACACTTGGCAAGGTGGCCGACGTCGTAAAGTAAGTTACCGATATCAACAAATTAGTAATTTTATGTGCTTTGCATAAAGAAGAGTGAGAGAGTAGAAAGATTATACTTTCTCACTTTTTTATTTTTCAATATACGAAGTAAGATTTTGATTAAAAATTTACAATTTTCACGTTTTTATTAGAGTATAATGCAAATGTTGGCTGGTTTTCAAAAAAAAATGAGAGTGAGGGAATACAATGTCAATGAAAAATAAAGTTGGACTAAGAATAGAAGATGGTATTAATTTAGCTTCAGCTCATTTTAAAGAAGATGCTTATGAAATTTATAAAGAATCAAGAAAAGTGCAACCTGTCCTATTTGTAAATAAAAATGAATTAGGTGCGGAGTGGCTTATTACAAGATATGAAGATGCTCTGCCACTTTTAAAAGATAATCGCTTAAAAAAAGATCTAGCAAATGTGTTTCCTCAAGATACAAAGAACATGTATCTTTCCGTTGACAATAGTGATCATTTAACTACGCACATGTTAAATTCAGATCCACCTAACCACAGTCGTTTACGATCTTTAGTTCAAAAAGCTTTTACACCGAAGATGATTACACAATTAGACGGAAGAATTCAGAGAATAGCGGATAATTTAATAAGTGAGATAGAGCGAAAAGGTACATTAAATCTTGTGGATGATTATTCATTCCCATTACCGATTATTGTAATAAGCGAGATGCTAGGAATTCCAAAAGAGGATCAAGCGAAATTTAGAATTTGGTCGCATGCTGTCATTGCATCGCCAGAAACACCTGAAGAAATAAAAGATATTGAAAAGAAACTATCTGAATTTATTACATATCTTCAATATTTAGTTGATGTAAAACGACAAAATCCAAAAGAAGATTTGGTCAGTGCTTTAATACTTGCAGAAAGCGAAGGGCATAAACTTAGTGCTCCGGAGCTATATTCAATGATTATGTTACTTATCGTAGCTGGACACGAGACAACTGTGAATTTAATTACAAATACAGTATTAGCACTTCTTGAAAATCCAGAACAATTACAGTTATTAAAAGAAAATCCAAAACTAATTGATTCAGCTATTGAGGAAGGATTACGATATTATTCTCCAGTAGAGATTACGACTGCAAGATGGGCGGCTGAGCCGTTTCAAATTCACGAACAAACAATCCAAAAAGGAGATATGGTTATTATCGCATTAGCTTCAGCAAACCGTGATGAAACAGTATTTGAAAACCCAGAAGTATTTGATATTACACGAGAAAATAACCGTCATATTGCCTTTGGGCATGGTAGTCATTTCTGCCTAGGTGCACCACTTGCTAGGTTGGAAGCAAAGATTGCTATTACTACTTTGTTAAAGCGGATGCCTGAACTACAAATAAAAGGCGATCGTGAAGACATTAAATGGCAAGGCAATTATTTAATGCGTTCTTTAGAGGAATTGCCTTTGACTTTCTAGAATAGTTAAATTGAGACATGCATACATTGAAAATGTTTTACATAGAGTATGTATGTGTTATTTAAATTCGAAACGGAAGGGTGAAAACATCCCAATGATCAACTAATTCTATTTTTAAGAGATCTTCGTTAAAAAACGAAATATTCTTCTGAATAGGATTAGTCTGTACATGTATAGAAAAGGGATGTATTTCGCTCTGCGAATATATAGTCTTTTTATATGATTTGTGCTGCCTCCTGTTCAGAACATGAAATAGGAGGCTTTTTTATGTCGACGACTATAGAACCGAAACAAAATCATGGGGTATCACAAGTTTTAAAAAATCGGTTTGTACAGGGAATTCTTGCATCAGCATTATTTTTACAAATAGGAATATGGGTTCGAAACTTTGCGGTATTATTGTATGTTATGGAAATGACGAAAGGTGATGCTTTCGCTATATCAATGATTTCAGTTGCTGAATTCGCCCCAATTTTTATTTTTTCATTCATTGGTGGAACTTTTGCTGATAGGTGGAGGCCGAAGAGGACAATGATATGGTGTGAAACGTTAAGTGCGATTTCAGTATTCGCTGTATTAATTACTCTTATGTTTGGAACGTGGAAAATCGTGTTTTTTGTGACGCTAATCTCTGCAATCCTTTCGCAGTTTTCTCAACCATCTGGAATGAAGTTGTTTAAACAACATTTATCGACGGAACAAATTCAATTAGCAATGTCTATATATCAAACGATATTTGCAATATTTATGGTATTAGGACCAATTCTCGGAACATTTATTTTTCATAGTTTTGGAATTTATATTTCAATCGTCATAACAGGTATCGCATTTTTACTTGCGGCAGTTGTTTTGTTATTTCTTCCGAAAGATCTCGAGAATGAAAATGAGAAGAAAGAAATCACACTAATGCAGGAAATGCTGGATGGTATTAAATATGTAAAAAAGAAAAAAGCATTAACTTTGCTAGGGTTTTGTTTTATGGCAGCAGGACTAGGTATAGGTTTAATTCAGCCACTAGGCATATTTATTGTGACAGAGCAATTAGGTTTATCAAAAGAAAGCTTACAATGGTTATTAACAGTCAATGGTGCGGGAATGATTGTTGGCGGAGCTTTAGCGATGATGTTTGCGAAAAACGTTGCCCCGCAAAAAATGTTAATTGTAGGTATGCTCGGTCAGGCAATTGGAATTGGTATTATAGGCTACTCTACAAATTTATGGGTGACACTTACAGCACAACTTTTTAGTGGTTTAGCCCTACCGTGTATTCAAATAGGGATAAATACACTTATTATACAAAATAGTGATACAGATTTTATTGGTAGAGTAAATGGCATTTTAAGTCCACTATTCACCGGTTCAATGGTAGTAACGATGAGTATAGCTGGTTCATTAAAGGAGATGTTCTCATTAGGTACGATGTATGAGGGGACGGCTCTACTATTTGTTATTGGATTATTATTTATCTTACCTATATACAATTTAAAGCCAGTAATAGCAGTAGAAAGTGAAATGAATGGTAAAGGAAGTGCTGTGCAACATGAATCCTAATCCAAATGTTAAATACCCAATTGAAGGAAATCAAAGCGTTCATTTTATAAAAAATACAATAACGAAATCTAATATACTTGTTGGTGACTATTCTTATTATGATGCAAAACATGGGGAAACATTAGAAGATCGAGTGTTATATCATTATGAATTCATCGGGGATCGTCTCGTTATTGGAAAGTTTTGTTGTATTGCATCTGGAGTTACCTTTATTATGAACGGAGCGAATCATCGAATGGATGGATTTTCGGCATATCCTTTTAATATTTTTGGGAATGGCTGGGAGAAATTCACACCGAACTTGTCTGAATTACCGTATAAAGGAGATACAGTTATAGGAAATGACGTTTGGATTGGCATGGATACAACTATTATGCCCGGAATAAAAATAGGGGATGGTGCAATAATTGCAGCTAAATCTGTTGTGACTAGAGACGTCGCACCATATACAATTGTTGGCGGAAACCCTGCAAATAAAATAAAAGAGAGATTTTCAAATGCAATAATAGAAAAATTATTGCAAATACAATGGTGGCATTTTGACATTGAGAAGATAACAGAAAATATCGATGCTATTGTACGAGGAGATATAGAATTATTAAGAAGCTAAAAAGGTAATAAAAAATGCATGGCAAAGAGTATCATACCTCCGAATTTTGTTAATGATAATAGAACAAGGAGGTGTGATACTATGGCACAAGACGTTTTATGTGAAGTAAACAACTGTAAATTTTGGGCTAACGGTAATAAATGTAGTGCAGATGCAATTTATGTAGTAAGTCATAAAGGTAAACACGCATCTACAACGGAAGAAACAGATTGCAAAACTTTCGATCCAGAAATATAAATTTTTGAAGGGTAGCCAACTCGAGGTTGCCCTTTTATTAATTATAGTATTGATAATAAATCTCATTTTCATTCATTATTTTTTACTTTTCTTGTTATTTTTTATATTTTCTTCATAAGAGATATAATCCAATGTAATTCATGTTCAATACGTGATTTAGTAAATTCAACAACTTCTGTAATAAAAGGTGAGACAACGTCAAGGGATTGGATGGCTGTAAGTTGTTCTCGAAGCACGTTTTGGCGCGTAGTCAAAATTTCTTTTCTAGCCTCGTAATCAAGTTTTTCGAAGAGCGCGATACGCACAAGGAATTCAGTATTGTTTGTCGCAATTTTTTCAGGAAACTCTCTTAGTATTTCATAAAAAATTTCTTCCCCTGTTTCAGTTATGTCGTACATATTTCGGTTTGGCTTTCCGACTTGTTTATGTATTTTTTTCGTTATAGCACCCATATTTTCGAAGCGCCGAAGAGCGGGATAAAGTGTGTTATGATTTAATTCGAAATTCTCACCTAACCGATTTTGAATATTTTTCTTTATTTCATAGCCGTATTTTGGTCCTGTCGTTAATTCAGCTAGTAGTAAAATATCAACGTACATAAAAATCCCCCTTATATATTTCTCAAGTTCTCCAATAAAAAATCTTCTTTAACATATGTTAAAATAACATATGTTAGATTATACAACTTTGAACTACCGACCTAACACTTTTATTGTAAAAGAAAAGGGAGGAAAGAACTATGGCTTCGCCTGAAAATGTGATTTTAGTTCATGAAATTTCAAAGCTGAAAACAAAAGAAGAATTGTGGAATCCGTATGAGTGGTATCAATTTATGAGGGAGAATCATCCGGTTCATTATGATGAGGAGCAGGATGTATGGAATGTTTTTTTATACGATGATGTAAATCGAGTTTTATCGGATTATCGCTTGTTTTCAAGTAGAAGGGAGCGAAGACAATTCGCAATCCCTCCTTTAGAAACTAGAATAAATATAAACGCTACTGATCCACCAGAACATCGCAATGTACGTTCTATTGTTTCTAAAGCATTTACTCCAAGAAGTTTAGAGCAATGGAAACCCCGAATACAGGCTATCGCAAATGAACTTGTACAACATATTGGAAAATATAGTGAGGTTAATATCGTTGAAGAGTTTGCTGCACCTTTACCTGTTACCGTCATATCCGATTTATTAGGAGTGCCAACAACTGATCGTAAAAAAATTAAAGCATGGTCTGATATTTTATTTATGCCGTATAGTAAAGATAAATTTAACGATTTGGATGTGGAAAAAGGAATTGCGTTAAATGAATTTAAAGCATACCTTCTTCCGATTGTCCAAGAAAAACGATATCACTTAACGGATGACATTATTTCAGATTTAATACGAGCGGAGTATGAAGAGGAAAGGTTAACTGATGAAGAAATTGTAACTTTTTCATTAGGTTTATTAGCAGCTGGTAATGAAACGACTACAAATTTAATTATTAATAGTTTTTATTGCTTTTTAGTGGATTCACCTGGAATTTATCAAGAATTAAGAGAAGAACCTAAATTAGTTGCAAAAGCGATTGAGGAAGTATTACGCTATCGCTTTCCTGTTACATTAGCTCGGAGGATTACAGAAGATACAAATATATTTGGACCTTTAATGAAAAAGGATCAGATGATTGTTGCGTGGGTTAGTGCAGCAAATTTAGATGAGAAAAAATTCTCACAAGCTTCTAAGTTTAATTTACACCGAATAGGAAATGAAAAGCATTTAACTTTTGGTAAAGGGCCTCACTTTTGTTTAGGGGCACCACTTGCACGTTTAGAAGCTGAGATTGCATTAAGTACCTTTATAAATACTTTTGAAAAAATAGAGTTAGCTCCATCTTTCAATTTAGAAAAATGTATATTGGAAAATGAACAAACCTTAAAACACTTACCTATTCACTTAAAAACTCAATAAAACGTTCAACAAGGTACATTGTATTGTACCTTGTTTTTTATTTCTCAATTGTAAAATTTTAATGTGTTTTATAGTATGGAGGTGTGTGGAAAAAGAGTAGAGGAGGGTGCTTATGTTAACGTGCAATGGGAGTAAAACGTTTCAAACATTTATTAAAGCTGTAACTGATTTAATAGATGGTGATTTATTGGAAGAACAAATCGTGTGTGAAATTGAAAAATTACTAGAAGAACTTTTAGAAAAGAAAACATGGCTTCCGTTAGATAAACAGAATGCGAATTCGACTCAATATGCACGTCACTTACTGTATGAAGATCCGTTCAAACGTTTTGAAGTATTAGCTCTCGTATGGAAAGATGGGCAGGCTACACCTTTACATGATCATGATGGCACATGGGGAGTAGAAGGTGTTTATTCAGGAAGGATAATGGTACAGAATTTTATACAAACGAAGCAACTTGGAAGTTCATTGTTTTATTTAACACATACAGGAAATCTGTATTTGGGAGAAGGAGAAACGGATAAAGTAATACCACCAGCTGATTGTCATATTCTTGAAATTAGCGAAAATGAAAACGTTATCACGATTCATATTTACGGAAAGTGTTTAGAAAAATTTAAAGTATATACTCCAACTGAAGAAAAAAATGTGTACATGTGTGAGACAAAATATACTAGTTATAATTCATAGTTTAAAATCCAAAGCTTTTTTTAAATCCAAAGCTTTGGATTTTATTTATAATTATTTCTTGACCTGAAACGCTTTTCATAAATTATAAATAAGGAGTAGCTCACGAGTACCGTATGAAAACGATACCTTTTATTTAATTAGAACTCGTGTATTTATAGAAAGTGGTGAAGAAATAATGAGGTTAATCGCAATTGATTTAGATGGAACTCTTCTTTCGGGAAATAAAATGATTAGTAAAGAAAATGCAGAAGCAATTCGAAAATGTCAGGAAGCTGGCCATGTTGTAGCAATTTGTACAGGACGTTCTATGGTGGATATTGAACGACTATTGTTAGAAGTTGATTTAGAGTGTCCGATTATTGCGGAAAATGGTGCACTTATATATAAAGATAAAAAAATGATGAAGAGATATCCGATTCAAAATATGCAAGCACTTGAGATTGTAGAATATCTTGAAGAGAATGGCTTGTATTATCAACTTTATACTGATAAAGGTGTGTATGTACCGGATTATGGAGTAGAGAGTGTACGTAATGAAATTGAGTATGTGAAGAATTCAAAAGGAAATTTCGACTTGAAAGAGTTAGAAACAATCGCAGCCTTATACCTTGAGCATACAGCGTTTCATAGTGCGAAAAGTTGTAAACCAATTGTAGAAATGGATATACATGTGCATAAACTTTTACCGTTTTCTTATGACATAGAGAAATTAAAAAAATTAAAAGAAACGTTTCTGCATAATACCGATTTAGCAATTACATCTTCATATTGGCATAATTTAGAGATTAATCATCGAGATGCTCAAAAAGGAAATGGATTATATACTTTAGCAAAACATCTTAATATTCCAGTTGAAAATACTGTAGCAATAGGTGATGGACTTAACGATGTTTCAATGATGGAAAAAGCAAATGTATCAATTGCGATGGGAAACGCAGTAGATGAAATAAAGGCAATTTGTCAGTACGAGACGTTATCAAATGAAGAACATGGTGTTGCACATGCTTTATATAAATTTGTAATGTAATAAAAAGAAAAAAAGAATCCAAGTAGGATTCTTTTTTTCTTTTTATTAGGGGTAAGGTATTCTATGATATTCATAGAAGCCTTATTACACTCCATTATATAGAATATATTGGAATAAATGTTTATAATTTTCATATTAATTGTGAAAATTTTATGAACTTTACTTTTATTGTGTTTTAATACCGCTACTAGTGGCGCGTAAGACTCACATATGAAAACTTGGTGGACGTAAGGAGGTTAAGTGAGATTCGCACTGTTTATATAATCACGATTCGTGTGGCTAATAATGTATGAGGGATAAATAACACTTATTGATTTAAGTTTCACTTCATACGTATATAATTTTCTGTTTTTAATTGAAAAATAGAATTTGTTTGAATAATTATTCTACAGCTATATACCTATGCACACTTTCTTCGTATAATGGAGAAGTATGAATTTTAAATTTGTATAAATTTTACATATAGAGGTGAAAAAGGGATGAATGCGCGGCTAATGGAACTTATTGATGTGAGTACAATAGAAACCATGGCAGAACAATTTTATAATTTAACCAACATATCACATCAACTTCTTGATGCTGAAAACGAATGTATATTTTCATTTGGAATTAATGAAATGAAAGTATGTAAACTTCCCAAAATTGAAATCCCCATTTTCTTATACAATCAATATTTAGGGTCTTTTGCTGTATGGTCCGAAAAAAGCGAAATCTTCCATTGTAAAAAATATTTCGAAATGCTTTCTAACCTCATTATAGACGGGGGAAAAAAAGTATTTCAAACCCAAAATACATCGTTACTTTCTCGAAAAGAGGAAGAATTACATACGATCTTACAAAATATGCCCGTTATGGTTGATGCGCTTGACTACAATGGAGATTTTGTTTTGTGGAATCGAGAATGTGAGATTGTAACAGGCTATACTTCTGAAGAAATAATTGGGAATCCAGACGCACTTCGATTACTGTATCCTGACCATAATTATCGCAATCAAATACAAAATAAATTTTTGACTTGCGGAAAAAATTTTAGAGATTGGGAAATGCGTTTAACATGTAAAAATGGAGAAATCAAAACGATAATGTGGTCCAATATATCAGAGCAGTTTCCTGTAAAAGGATTTAGTTACTGGGCTGTTGGTGTAGATATTACACATTTAAAAGCGATAGAAGAGCAATTAATACAACAAACTTCTGAGTTAGAATTAATTTTTAAAGCTTTACCAGATTTATGTTTTTTAACAGAAGATGATGGGACAATTATAGATTATAAAGCAGGATCTCCTACAAAATTTTACGTACCCGCAGAAGCTTTTATGGGAAAGAAGTTTTACGAAATATTACCATCTGCAGTAGCGCAGCAATTTCAAGAAGCAATTCGCCAATTGAAAGAAGAAGGAAAGAATGTAATTGTAGAATATCCTCTAACACTTAATGGAAGTATCGATTTCTTTGAAGCTAGATGTTTACCATTATTACAAGATAAAATTATGATTATTGTACGTGATATTACAGAGCGGAAAAAGGCAGAAGAATTGCTAAATAAATCAGATACACTTGCGGCAATTGGTCAATTAGCAGCCGGTGTAGCTCATGAAGTGAGAAACCCATTAACTGTAATTAAAGGATTTATACAGTTATTCCAAATTAATAAAGAAGATCAAGAAAAATATTTTGACCTTATGCTTTCCGAAATAGAAAGAATAGAAGCAATCCTCCAAGAGTTTTTGTCGATTGCTAAAACTGATGAAATAAATACAGAAAAGAAAAATATTTATCAAATTTTTAAAAATGTCGTATCACTAATTAATACAAAAGCAATCATGACAAATATTCAAGTTGAACTATTTACAGATTCCAAAGAGATAATCATTGAATGCTCAGAAAATCAATTGAAACAAGTATTTATTAATATTTTGCAAAATTCAATTGAAGCAATGCTAGATGGTGGGAAAATTTCAATCCATATAAAAGAAATACATAAAAATGGTGTCATTATTAGTGTAATAGATGAAGGAATAGGAATACCTGAAGAAAGAATTAAAAGATTAGGTGAACCTTTTTATAGTACGAAAGAAAAGGGTACCGGTATTGGATTGATGTTAAGTTATAAAATTATTGAAAGTCATCAAGGAACAATAAGTATAATGAGTGAGGTTGGCGTCGGGACAACTGTAACTATTTACTTGCCGAAAATTCAGAGTAAACAATCTCTATCAAATTGTGATGATAGATGTATTTCAATACGTTCTAATATTAACTCCTAAAATACTTAATACCCAAGAACAAAGCTAAGCTTTTGTTCTTGGGTATTTTTATATTTAATTTAGTAAACTTTACTTTTTCTTTATATTTGTTTTAATTTCTATTAAGTTTTAAACGTTATATTAATATACGTACAAAGTAATGTGTGGAAATTGTACATTACTTTTAATATAGAGAGCTAAAAAATATTAAAAATGTTGTAAGGAGGAGATTATGACAGGGTGAAAAAGAAAGAGAAAAAGAGTGGTAGAGCACTACCTATACGGTTAAATATTTTATTCTTTTGCGTATTTTTATTATTTTCTGGAATTATAATCCAGTTAGGTAAAGTACAAATTTTCGATGGAGAAACATACAAGAATGAAGTAGAAAAAAGAGAGAATGCAACTGTTAGTCTTACAGTACCACGCGGCAAAATTTATGACCGTGAAGGGAATTCAGTGGTGGACAATAAGTCTTTACGTACGATTACATATACAAAGGTGAAAGGTGTAAAATCGGAAGAAATGCTAAAAACTGCAAGACAACTTGCAGAAATAATTGAAATGCCGCAAGAAGATATAGATAAGTTAACCGAGACGGATAAGAAAGATTTTTGGATGCAGTTAAATCCAAAACTTACTCAAGATTTAGTATCTAAAAAAGAAATAGATAAGTTTAGAGTAAAGGATATTAACGGAAAAGAGTTAGACAAAAAAATAGAAGAGTTAAAAAGAAAGCGAGTTACAGAAAAAAATCTTCAAGAATTAACAGCAAAAGACATAGAAGTGTTAGCTATTAAAAGTAAAATGACTTCAGGTTATCAAATGGTACCTCAAATTATAAAAAAAGATGTTAGTGAAAAGGAATATGCTGTGGTTAGCGAAAATTTAGCAAATCTCCCTGGGGTTGACGCATCAGTTGATTGGGAACGGCTCTATGTAAATGATGGCTTATTCCGTTCAGTCCTTGGAAATGTTTCGAATGCTGATGAGGGATTACCACGTGAACGATTAGATTATTATTTAGTGCGGGAGTATAGCCGGAATGACCGGGTCGGGAAAAGTTACATCGAACAGCAATACGAAGATGTACTTCATGGCACGAAAGAAAAAGTAAGAAGTATTGCTGATAAACAAGGTAATACAATTAGAACGGAGACAGTTTCTGAAGGGAAAAGCGGCAAGAATTTAACGTTAACAATTGATATGGAATTACAGAAAAAAGTAGAAGAGAGTATAGAAAAAATATTAAAGGCATATAAAGGTTCAGAATCAATGTTAGACCGTGCTTTCGTTGTAATGATGAATCCGAAAAACGGCCAAGTATTATCGATGGCTGGGAAAAGACTTGTAGAAAAAGATGGGAAAATGGAAGTAGAAGATTACGCTTTAGGTACGCTGACAAGTTCATACGAGCTTGGATCAACTGTTAAAGGTGCTACAGTATTAACCGGATTTGAAACAAAAGCTATAACACCGGGAACACATTTTTATGATGCACCTATGAAGTTTAAAGGAACTAAGGAGAAAAAGTCATGGAAAGATTTTGGAGATATAGATGACCTAAGAGCTTTACAAGTTTCCTCTAACGTTTATATGTTTAACACAGCATTAAAAATTGCTGGTGTGGATTATGTAAAGAACAGTTCACTAGATATTAAACAAGAATACTTTGATAAGATGAGATATTATTTCAGACAATTTGGTTTAGGTGTTCCAACAGGTATTGATTTACCGAATGAAACAGCGGGGCAAATTGGGAGAAAAGATAATCAGCCAGGTTTCTTATTAGACTTTTCTATTGGTCAGTATGATACGTATACACCACTTCAGCTTGCACAATATATTTCAACTATTGCAAATGGCGGGTATCGTATGAAACCACAAATTCTTCAAGAAATTAGAGAACAAACCGTTCAAAAAGATGAGGTCGGTAAAGTAGTACAATCAATAGAACCCGTTGTTTTAAATAGAATTGATATGAAAGAAGAATATATCAATCAAGTAAAAGAAGGCTTTAGGAAAGTATTCCAAGAAGGGGATGGAACGGGAGTAAGGGCGTTCCAAAAAGCACCCTATAAACCAGCTGGAAAAACAGGAACTGCACAGACTGTATACGGTGGAGAAAGTGATATTGGGAGAAATGAGAAAGGCAATCGTAGAGAATGCTATAATTTAACATTAGCAGGATATGCGCCATATGATGATCCAGAAGTAGCATTTTCCGTTGTAGTACCATGGGTTATAAATGATAAGTCTGGTATTAACTCTGATATTGGAAAAGAAGTTTTAGATGCTTATTTTGATTTAAAAAATAAGCGATTAACTGGCGAAGTACCAAAAATAGATGACTCTAAGGAGAATTAAAATATACGAAACGTCTCTGGCATTTATATGAACTAGAGACGTTTTTACATACGAATAGATTAGAAATAAGGTATATATGAAGCAATTGATTCTAAAAGATTGGAGAAAAATATGTAGGTATATTTTAATTATAATAGGAATTATTATTATTAATAAGTCATTTTTATTTTGTGTGGTAGAAGGAATTTCGATGTAACCTACTTTGAATGAAAATAATCGCATACTAGTTAATAAGGCTAGTGCTTATTTTTCTTCTTTTCATCATGGTGATGTTGTAATAATAAAAAAAGAAGACGAGCCTACATACTACGTGAAACGAATTATTGGATTACCAGGGGATAACATACAATTAAGAAACGATGTGGTATATATTAACGGTAAAAAGCGAGATGAGTTGTATATACAGTTAGATATGTCACAAGTATCAAATCATTTTTCAAACTTTAGAGAAATGAAAGTTCCCTCGCATAAATTATTTGTATTAGGTGATAATCGAAATCATAGTAAAGATAGTAGGAATACACTTGGACTTATCGATGAGTCACATGTAATAGGTAAAGTGAAAATGGTATATTATCCATTTGATCAAATAAAATGGTTAAAATAATTCTATTAACTATTCACGTTTTATAAAATAATTCATATATTGATAGCATAGGACAAGCAGAAAAGCTTATCCTAACCTCAGAGAACACTCCTTATCACAGTTAGGCATCTACTTATGTAGATGCCTTTTCCGATGACTGATAATTATTTATCAACCTAAAGTAGTAAGCATATTGGGACTATTAGAGGAAGATTGCTTGTAATAATAACAGTACGATTAATAAGAACATTGAATTGTAAGGAGTGAGAAATACGTGTTGAATATTTTAATAATTAATTTTCCTGCAGAGGGACATGTAAATCCTACATTAAGTTTAGTAAAGGCCTTTACTGAAAGAGGAGATAACGTACACTATATTACAACGGAAAACTTTAAGGAAAGGCTTGAAGTTTTGGGGGCTATTGTACATACTCATCCGGATTTATTAAAGGAGATTTCTATTGATAATGAAACTTCATATGGATTAAAATCTTTCTTTCATGTACATGTTCAAACTTCTTTATATATATTAGAAATTACGAAAGAATTATGTAAAAGCATAAATTTTGATTTCGTAGTTTATGATATATTTGGTGCCGGAGAGTTAGTAAAGGAATATTTACAAGTTCCAGGCATAGTTTCCTCTCCTATATTTTTAATTCCACCAGAATTATTGGAAACCTTGCCTTTTCATCCAAATGCAGAAATACAATTCCAACCCGATGAACTCTCTGAAAAGTTACTGTATCAAATGGAACATGAATTTGGAGTAAAGCCCAAAAATAATCTTCAATTTATGCATAATAAGGGAGATATTAGTCTCGTGTATACAAGTCGTTATTTTCAGCCTAATAGCGATTCGTTCGGAGAAAACAATGTTTTTATTGGACCGAGTATTATAAAGCGCAAAACAAATGCAAAGTTTCCACTTGAATTGCTTTCAAAAAAGAAAGTTATTTATATTTCAATGGGAACACTTCTTGAAGGGCTCGAACCATTTTTTAATACTTGTATTGATGCTTTTTCAAATTTCGAAGGGATTGTAGTAATGGCGATCGGTGATAGAAATGATATTTCAAAAATTAAGCAAGCGCCAGACAACTTTATTATAGCACCTTACGTACCTCAATCAGAAATATTAAGTGAAGCAGATGTTTTTATTACACATGGTGGAATGAATAGTGTGCACGATGCAATTTATTACAATGTCCCATTTGTGATAATACCGCATGATAAAGATCAACCTATGATAGCGCAAAGATTAACTGAGCTTGAGGCAGCACATAGATTATTGAAAGAGCATGTTAATGTGCAAACTTTAAAAGAGGCGGTAACAGACGTTCTTTCAAATAAAAAGTATAGACATGGCATTCGAAAACTGAATGAAAGTTTTTTAGAGTGTGGTGGTTCCAAAAGAGCCATTGCAGTTATTGATGCTCTTTTAAATAAATAGTTCGGACAATATAAAAGCATAGAGGATCCACCTTTATGCTTTTATATTATTATCCAGCAAATTGTACAGCAGTATTTGCATGTAAAAAAGCAGTATCAAAAACAGGAACAGTAAGGTCATTTTGGGAAATAAGCAATGGTATTTCAGTACAGCCTAGTAATATACCTTCCGCACCGTTTTGAATTAATGAATTGGTAATTTGTATTAGTTTCTCTCTTGAAGTTTCTGAAATAATGCCTCTACTTAATTCGTTTAATATGACGTGATGGATAAAAGTTCTTTCTTCGTCATTTGGGATAATTGTCTCAATGTTATATTTTGCTAGTCGTGATGTATAGAAATCTTGTTCCATCGTTTGTTTTGTTCCTAATAGTCCGATACGTTTTATATTCTGTTCTACCATTTCTTTAGCACTTACATCACCGATATGAAGAAGTGGGATTGATATTGCTTGTTCTACTTCCTCAGCAAATAAATGGACCGTATTTGAACACATTAGTAAACATTCCGCCCCGGACTTTTCAACCTTTTTAGCAACTGTGACTAATTCGTTTTTCACTTCTTCATATTGATGGTTTTGTAATAAAGTAGTTACTTCTCCAAAATCCATACTATATAAAACTAGCTTCGCATTTTGATCGTATTGAGAGATTGTTAGAGTATTAATATGTTTATAGTATAGTGATGTAGATTCCCAGCTTAACCCACCAATTAAACCAATTACTTTCATCATACATTCCCCCCTGTAACAATTTTGAATATATTATTTCGTAATTCCGATAAGAATACAATGATTTAAATGCACTATTTAATAAAAAATAAAAATAATTAGAAAAGTGTTGAAATTTATCTTTCTTAGTGCCATAATACGAATTACAAATTAATACTTATCCAGAGAGGTAGAGGGAACGGCCCTATGAAGCCTCAGCAACCCCTATGTAATTACATAGGAAGGTGCTAATTCCGCAGAGGACATTATGTGTCTTTTGAAAGATAAGGGGATTCTTGTACGTGAAAGAAAATGACCTCTTATTTAAGAGGTCATTTTTTGTTGTATAGAAAGGAAGTGTCGATGCATAATTTATTTTCAAAAGAAATATAGAGTATTAAAAGTTGAATAATACGAGAGGGGAATTGTAATGAACAAATTAACGACAAAGCTAGTAGTAGCTATTGGAATTGGAGCAGCTTTATACGGGGTATTAGGGCTTTGGGGATTTTCTATCGCACCGAATACATTTATTAAACCCGCATTGGCTATTTTAACAGTTTTTGGAGCGTTATTTGGCCCGGTAGCAGGACTTTTAATAGGACTCATCGGTCATACCGTTACAGATACGATCGCTGGTTGGGGTATTTGGTGGGGATGGGTTATTAGTTCAGGTATTATTGGTTTTGCAATGGGACTCATACAAAAAAGAGTTGGTTTTAGTGTAAAACATGGAACGTATAATAACCGTGATATTTCTTATTTTGCAATTGCAGGGTTAATTGGTATTGTCATTGCTATTATATTTGCTGGGGCATTCGATATTATTGTGATGGGAGAACCGTTTGACAAAATAGTTATACAAGTACTAGGCGCAACAATTGCAGACGTTATCGTATTTTTAGTTCTTGGCTTACCAATCACGATCGGCTTAGCGAAATCAAATAAGAAACATACACATTTAAAAATTGAAAAGTAGGGATGAATACATGCAACCAATTATTTCTTTTGAACAATTTACCTTTCAATATAGGCATGCCACGCAGCCTACTTTAAAAAATATTACATTTCAAATATATCCTGGGGAAAAGGTACTTATCGCTGGACGAAGTGGTTCAGGTAAGTCAACATTAGCGCATTGTATAAATGGGCTAATCCCATTTTCTTACGAAGGGATAAGTACCGGTAACATTTTAATAGCTGGAAAGGACCCGAGAAAAGGTAGTGTTTTTGAGCAGAGTAAACACGTAGGGACAATATTACAAGATCAAGATTCACAATTTATAGGTCTTACTGTCGAAGAGGATGTAGCATTTGCATTAGAAAACGATTGTGTAAATCAAATAGAAATGAGAAAGATTGTTACGGATTCTTTAAACAAGGTAAGCATGCAGGACTTTCATACACAAAGTCCACATGAATTATCAGGAGGTCAAAAACAGACAGTCTCTCTTGCAGGTCTGCTAACGACAAATGCAGATATATTATTATTTGATGAACCGTTAGCTAATTTGGATCCTGCATGTAGTTTGAATACAATAGAACTCATTAAAAATATACATGAGAAATATAATAAAACAATTGTAATTATTGAACATCGAATAGAAGAAATTTTAAACCTTGATTTAGATAAAATTATTTTAATAGACGAGGGGGAAGTTATTGCCATTGGTTCACCGGATAGTATTTTAAATTCTAATATATTACCAAATATCGGACTAAGAGAACCTATTTATATAGAGGCGCTAAAGAAATTAAATTTTGACAGTAATAATGTTAGGGTATTTCCAATTGAAAATCTTCGTAATGCAGGCGTTCATAGCCTATTAAAGAACTGGATGCAGAAGCAAGTTTCATCAAAAAACAAATATATTAAAAAAGCTTTATGCAAGATAGAAAATTTATCATTTACGTACAATAACAAACATACAGCCTTAGAAGATATCAACCTTTCAATAGGAGAGGGAGAAATAGTAGCGTTATTGGGTCATAATGGAGCAGGGAAATCGACATTAGCTCATACTCTTATAGGAATAAATAAAACAAAGAATGGGAGAATAACATTCGATGGAGAAAATATAAATTCTTGGTCTATTCGTAAACGCGGGGAAGTTATTTCTTACGTTATGCAAAATCCAAATCAAATGATTACACAGCCTACTGTTTTAGAAGAGGTTTCATATTCATTAAAATTAAAAAAGGTTTCTAAAGATGAGATTGAGACAAGAGTCGAAAAAGCTTTAAGAATTTGTGGATTATATCCATTTCGTAACTGGCCAATTCAGGCATTAAGCTATGGACAAAAAAAGAGGGTTACTATTGCATCTGTACTTATAACAAACCCAAAAATTATTGTATTAGATGAGCCGACAGCTGGACAAGATTATTACCATTACAAACAGTTTATGTCGTTTATTAGAAAATTGGCTGGAAGGGGCATATCCTTTATTATTATCACACACGATATGAATCTTGCTTTAGAATATGCAGATCGAGCGGTAGTTCTGCATGAAGGGAAAATTATTGCGGACAATACTGTATCTGCTGTTTTAGGGGATCAAGGAATGTTACAAAGAGCTAATCTACGAGAGATTTCATTAATAAAACTAGCTAAATTAAGCGGAATTCCAACTCCAGAAACATTTGTGAAACTCTATATTGAGGCTAATAGGAGGGAGGAATATGCATAATACGTATTTTTATCGTATGGATGGTGCAATTAAATTATCTATATTTATATTTTGTATGACACTTACTTTTTTATTTTTTGATTTTCGTATATTGCTAATTTTATTTATTGTTGGATGTATCGGCCTCTTAATTGCAAAAATTCAATTGCGTAAAATAATAGTTATTTTCAGCGTTATATTTACATTTAGTTTATTAAATTCCGTTATGATTCTTTTTATTACGCCCACCCATGGATCGGAATTAACGGGATCGTATACCTCTTTTTTTTATATAGGTTATGCAACAATTACATATGAAACTTTATTTTATGCAGCTACACTTTCATTGAAATATTTTACGTTATTACCATTTACACTTCTCTTTATTTATACAACTCATCCAAGTGAATTTGTAAGCAGCTTAAATAAATTTGCTGTTCCTTATAAAATTACATATGCAATAAATATTGCACTGCGTTATATACCAAGCATTCAATCTGAATATATAATCATTAGACACGCACAGGAAGCAAGAGGCGTACCTTTTGAAAAAGGAGAAGCGAGCTTGTGGATTCGTATGAAAAACCGTGTTTTAATTTTTTGGCCACTTATTATTCATTCATTAGAAAGGATTGATACTGTTTCAAATGCAATGGATTTAAGAGGTTTTGGAAAAAAGGATAAACGAACGTGGTACTATGCAAAGGACGCACAAAAGGAGGATTACATCACACTTTTTGTTGGTATTATCATTTTGGTTATTGCAGTTTACTTAAAGCTGAATGTATTCCAAAGTTTCTGGTACCCATTTTAAAGCACTCTCAATAGAGTGCTTTTACTAATTTTTATGAAGACATGCTCAAAAATGGGAGATACACATACTGTATAATACGAACCAGTTAAAAAAATCAACTACCTATTAGTTTTCAAACCAAAAGGAGGAAAAAACATGAGTTTCGGTGGTTCTTGTGGTTTTGGTGGAGGTTTCGCTTTATTAGTTGTGTTATTTATTTTATTAATAATTGTTGGATGCAGCTGTTGGGGCTGAGGATACTAATTTCTAATTAGTCTCTACAAAATGTAAACTTAAAAAACATAGTAGGTACTTTTTGTATCGTAATAAATGAAAAAGGAGCTTAATAGCTCCTTTTTCATTTATTATACGAAATCTCCTCATTACTGCATTTAGGTAATGTGATTGTTAAAGTAGTTCCTTTATTTATAACACTTCGGATTTTCAATGTGCCTCGCATCGTTTCGATAATTTTTACAGCAACCATTGTTCCTAAACCAGTACCTTTCGTTTTTGTGCTAAAATATGGTTCGCCAAATCGATTAATTTGCTCTTGCGACATTCCGATTCCACTATCTTGAATCCGTATTATGATCTTATTATTATTAACAGTTGTAGATATAATTAGATTACCGCCACTTGGCATTGCTTCTATACTGTTTTTTATTAAATTTAAAAAACATTGATGGAAGTGCTGTGTATTACCAATAATTATTCCCTCAGAGAACTCTTGTGTAATATTAATATTATTCATATTACATAAAGGCAATATCATTTTAATAACTCGATGTAACTCGTGCTCAACTGAAATACGATCTAGTTTTTCTGAAGCAGGTTTGGCAAAAGTTAAGTAATCATCAATAATTGCCTGTGCACGATTTAATTCTTCAAGTATATGTTCAATATATTCATCTCTGGATTGTTGAGTTATATTGGGTGTTTTTAAAAGTTGTGTAAATCCTTTTACAACCGTCAAAGGGTTCCGTACTTCATGTGAAATACTTGCAGCGAGTTGACTGACAATCTCCATTTTTTCAACTTTTATTAATTTTGATCGCATGCATATTGCATCTTTTAAAACTTCATTAAAATAGACCATAAATAATATTAAAATAGTTGGTAATAAAATGAAATAAATAATGTACAAATTATTCACTTCAAAATCCGATAGAGTTAAAACAATTACTGTTGTAAACAATGCAAGGAAAAAAGTTAAAAATATAGATGAAGCTACTTTCATTTTTCTATTGTATGTATTAAATTTTGATGATGCGAATACTGTAATTATTAACATCATTCCATACACAATGATTGTTAACAGGCTAAAACCATAAAACATAAAACGTGTTATTAATAAAATCATGAGTAATGCAATACCGACAGGAAATCCACCATAAAGTGTACCAATTAAAAAGGGGATTTGTCTTAAATCGTGAATACAATTTTCATCCATATAGATGGGGTACCGCATACATAAAATTAGTGGGATGCTCGTACAAAGAATAATAAGCAATTTCTTATATTTCTTCCTAAAGTATCCACTATCATAAATAAAATAAAAAACAAATATACTACTTAAAATATATAGAAGATTATTTAAAACATTTTGATTAATGTAAACAAAGTTCATAATACATGCCTCGTTATTCTGAATTTCAATCCCATATGTATTATACATTATAAAAGTACAAGTTTTATATACACATTTTATAATGTATGTAGTTTTTAAAACTTTTCAGCGTTATAGACTTTTAACCATACATTATTAAACTCTTCCATTGACGCATAGCGCTCACTACGATTTTCATTTACAGCACGGTATGCTACTTCATATAGGCCTTCACTAGCTTCCCATTTCATAAAGGAACGATCTTGCCCGCCACCTAATAGCGCGAAAGCCATAGCCCCCATATTAAATACATTAGTTTTCCCGTCTATTACAGCATTAAGTTGAAACTCTTCAGGTGACATAAAACGAGATGATCCCCACATTCGCCCCATCTTATTTACATACGGTTTGTTACTGTATAAATCAATATCACAAATTTTTGTTTCATTCGTTTTAAAGTTGTACAAAATACTACCGTCATAAAAATCAATAGCTACATAGTTTTTGTGTTCTACGTAAGTGTGGAAAGAAAAAATAGAATTCAATGATACGATGCGTTCCTTAATAGATAAATGCTTAAATTTATAAAATGGTGAGCTAGGATCAATATATTTCGCTGGAGGTGGGAAACTCCAGTGCGGGTGAAGACATTCACCATCAAACCAATCAAAAATTAAAACATATCCATGTTGTACAGGGTAGTGATCAATTAAACTTATAAGAGAAACGTGTTTTAATTCATTGTATATAGTAACTGAGCTTTTTAATCTTTTTATAGCTTCATTTGTAGAAGCATTATATGCGAGTGTTTGTGCCCCTGCATATTTAATAAAGTTCTTTTTCCCATTCTTTTCAACACCAAAACTTATATTACCGGAATCTTGTTGGTCAAAAACCGCAAATACTGTACCTAGTTTTGTAAGCCAATCAAAATTATGATGTTTTTTTAGTTGGAATGTTATAGTATCTAACTGAATTTTAACTGGAATATCTTTCATTATTCACCTCATATTTAATATAATTAAGTTGACTATTACAGTATTCGACATATTTTGTGAAATCCCTATGTTAATAAACTTAAATTTTATAAATATAATAATGTACAGTTATAAGGAGGAAAGAAAATGGATGGAAAAATCATAATTAAACCGTACCAACAATATTGGCATACAGAGTTTTTAAATGAAAAAAATAAAATTGTGCCGTTACTCCATGAAGAAATTATTGCTATTGAACATATAGGAAGTACAGCCGTTGAAGGATTAGGGGCTAAACCTCTTATTGATATGATGATTGGTGTAACTAATTTACAAATCACCGAAAATTGGAGGGAAGCCCTAGAAGAAATTGGCTATGAATATGTTCCTAAAAAAACACCTAATTGGCGTTTTTTTAGAAAAGGTAAATGGAGAGCTGGTACCCACCATTTACATGTTTATATTTATAATAGTGAAGAATGGAAGAACAACCTTTTATTCCGAGACTTTCTAAAAAATCATGAGTGGGCACGTGAAGAATATAGAGAATTAAAAGAGAAACTTGCTGCTACATATCCTTTTGATCGTGTTTCATATACAAATGCAAAAGTACCGTTTATTTGCAACATATTAGAATTGGCCAAAAAGGATATAAATAAAATATAAGTAGTTTGCAGATTCTCATTTTATTTTAATCTTTCTCTCATGTTATTCTCTCTTTCACTTGATACACTGCTGATTATAGAGTTTTTGAGTCAAAAGGGGATTATATAAAATGGAGAAAATACTTAGAAATAAATATTTCCATATGTATGTTAAAATAATAGGCATTACTATTATTATTTGCAGTGTTGAATTGCTATTTATTAATGTTTTGTATGGGAATGTATTAAATGTACAATGGCTAAATAAGAAATTAGGTTCTTTAGGTGAATACGGGGCAATTATAGCTGCATCATTATGGTTCTTACGTCAAATATGGTTATTTTTAAGGAAAAAAAATATGCACGGATTTAAAATGATTAAAGAACTATACCTTTTCATAAAACAGTTTCACGTATTAATTGGATACGCTGTAATAGCTGTTACGACTACTCACGGCATTTACTTTTTAATAAAAGGAAGTCGTCATATAATACTAATATATAGTGGTATATTTTCTCTTTTAGCCTTAATAGCATTAGGGGTTGCAGGCTTTACTTTACAGAAATCTAATCAGAAAACAAAATTGATGATGTATCGAAAAGTACATCAAATCATCGCAATTATATTCGGAATAGGATTGCTTATTCATTTAATCGCATAGGAGGAAGTACCGTTGCAACATATATTAATTATTGAAGATGAGGAAAGCTTGGCAGATTTTTTAGAACTAGAATTAAAGTATGAAGGATATAAAGTAGATATACAACTTGATGGAAGAAAGGGATTAGAAGCTGCACTTGAAAAAAGTTATGATCTCATTTTACTTGATTTAATGTTACCAGGATTAAATGGACTGGAAGTATGTCGTCGACTAAGGGCAACTAAAAATACACCTATTATTATGTTGACTGCTCGTGATAGTATTATGGACCGTGTGACAGGCTTAGATAGTGGAGCTGATGATTATCTTCCAAAACCGTTTGCGATTGAAGAACTTTTAGCACGTATGAGAGTTATATTTAGAAGAGAAGAAAATAAAGAACATAAAAACACATCTTTTCTTACGTTTAAAGATTTACAGCTTCAGATTGAATCTCGAACTATAACTAAAGGAAACGAAGAAATTGAACTTACAAATAAAGAATTCGAGCTATTGCTTATGTTTATGAAAAATATAAATCGAGTTCTTACCCGTGATATTTTACTTGATCAAGTATGGGGATACGATGCAATGGTTGAGACAAATATAGTCGATGTATATGTTCGTTATTTACGTAATAAGTTACATAGTGTAGATAAGGAGGAGTATATCCAAACAGTCCGCGGTGCTGGATATATAATGAAATGATAAAAAACATTATGTACCGAATTAGAAATTTACCTATAAAGTGGAAATTAACACTTTGGTCCACTACACTAGTTTTTATTTTGTTTATTTTGTATAGCGCTTTACAATTCATTGTAATTAATAAGTGGACTATAGATTATGAACAGAAACAAATAAACAGACAAGTGACAGAAATAGCGGCATATTTTCAAGATAAAAATGATACGCTCTCGAGCAAAACATTTGAAAATAGTAAAGAATTTCTAAACAACATGATCGATAAGCATCAAATGATTCGTATTATAGGAAGAGATGGAAAACCTATTGTTACTGTTTCACGAGACTTTAATGAAGCATGGATAGAGCCCAAAATGGTTACGCAAGATGAATCATTTATAAAAAGACATATAGAGGATCGAATATTAGTTGAGCGTATACCCATTCAAACAAAGAAATTTACTGGAACTATTGAGCTTGCGAAAAACTTAGAGACATTTGATCATTTATTAAAAATAATTTTAGTGGTAATGGTTGTTGCGGGAATATGCGGATTAGTGTTTAGTTTTTTAGGTGGAATACTTATAACGAAAAAGCTTTTATCGAGTGTTCAAAATATAACAGATACGATGAAGCGTATTAAGAAAAACGGACTGAACGAAAGGGTTCCAGTAAGAGAAAATAATGATGAACTCGCAAAATTATCGATTCTTTTTAACGAAATGATGGATGAAGTAGAAACCTCATTTACACAGCAAAAACAGTTTGTAGAAGACGCATCACATGAATTAAGAACACCATTAACAATTATTCAAGGGCACTTATCAATGCTAAATCGATGGGGGAAAAATGATCCAGCAGTATTGGATAAATCCCTTCAATCCAGTTTAAAAGAAGTAGATCGATTAAATAAATTAGTTTCAGAACTGCTAGAGCTATCAAGGGCTGAATCAGAACAGATGCATCCAGTAGCAGCCGAACGAGTCCATGTTAATAGCGTATTGAAACAAGTTACACAAAACTTTGCAGTACTGCAAACTGACTTTCAATTTGATCTGAAATTGGATACAGATGAAGCTTATGTTTCAATCCCATCATCTTACTTAGAACAAATTATTATTATTGTAATGGATAATGCGGTCAAGTATACGAAAGAAGCTAATAAGTATATTTGCATCGAATCAAGTATACAATCGGGCAAAATTAAAATTAGTATAATAGATCACGGAGCGGGCATACCTGAAGCAGATTTACCTTTTGTTCTTAACCGCTTTTATCGAGTTGATAAAGCGAGAAGTCGTAAACAAGGCGGCAATGGACTAGGATTATCAATTGCAAAACGGCTTGTAGAAAAATATAACGGAACTATTCAATTAGAGAGTAAAGAAAATGAAGGAACAATTGTTACGATTACATTTCCTTATACTACTCATTAATAGCTAAAGTTTATAAAATTCTTTTTGAAAAAACTCTTTAAAAGGAGGAATACATTTGTATTTCCTCCTTTTTTGATGCTTAGAAATCAAAAAAATTTATTTATTTCGATATTTCTAGTACATTGAAAGTATTAAGGGGGAATAATTAATGAAAGCTATTGTACATCAACATAAAACAGGATTAGAGGGTTTAGAATATAAATTATCAGCTGAGATAACACCTAATGTTGGGGAAGTTAAAGTGAAATTAAAAACAGCAGGTTTAAATCATCGTGATTTATTTATTATGAATAATAGAAAAGAAATGGAATTACCTTTAATTTTAGGATCAGATGGTGCAGGTATTGTTACGGAATTAGGAGAAGGTGTTTCAAATATCACACTATATACAGAGGTTATTATAAATCCTAGTATTGGATGGAATAATACTCACGAAATACCAGCGTTACCTGAAGTGTTAGGTGGACCAGCAGATGGAACGTTTGCCGAATATGTTATTGTGCCAGCTGAAAATGTAGTGAAAAAGCCATCATATCTTACGTGGGAAGAATCTGGTGTGTTATCTTTATCGGCATTAACTGCATATAGAGCACTTTTTACAAAAGGGAAATTGAAATCTGGAGAACATGTTCTAATTCCAGGAATCGGCGGTGGTGTAGCAACTTTTGTTATGTTATTTGCTAAAGCAATTGGAGCAAAGGTGAGTGTTACTTCAAGGATAGAGAGCAAAAGAAAGACTGCAGAAAAATATGGAGCAGACTTTTCTTTTAATAGTTCTGGTAATTGGGAAGAGTGCTTACATGGAGAAAAAATAGATTTAATTATAGATAGTATAGGTCCGGCGACTTTCTTGAAATATTTTGATATATTAAAACCTAATGGAAGAATCGTTAATTTTGGTGCAAGTTCAGGAGATAAAATTGAATTGCCGTTACGAGCATTATTTTATAATCAAATCGATATAATGGGAACATCAATGGGCAGCAGTGAAGAATTTAATGAGATGATTCATTTTATAGAGGAACATAATATTAAACCAATCATTGATAAAGTATATCCATTAGAAGAAGCAATTCAAGCTTTAAATCGAATGCAGCAAGGAGAACAATTTGGTAATATTGCCCTTCGTATGGAATAAAAATATGATTTCAGAGAAATTATATTTAAATGAACATGTTAAATATTATATTCATGCATAAAGTGTTTACCATACTATTTAAAATGTTTTACAACCTTTATACATACTTAGCTCTTGTAAATAGTTACACGATTGTCAAATGAATAGTAATAACATGAGAATTAGATGAGAAAAGTTTAAGCCCATTTTCATATTGATGTTGTATACTGTGTAAATCAAGAACTTGTATCTTTATTTAAAGTACAATGAGAAATAATAAGGAGAGAGTAATATGAATTACACAGTATTTCAATGGATTAATAACTTTGCTGGATCATCCAAGCTATTAGATACGCTAATGATCGCTATTACAAATAGTGTTCCATATGTAACTATTCTATTCATGCTTATCCTATGGTTCAATAATGGAAAGAAAGAGAATGCAATTAGAAAACAATATACAGTGTTATATACGACACTTTCAGTTAGTATTGCATTATTAGTAAATGTTCTTATACATGCGGTATATTACCATCCGCGTCCTTTTATAACACATCATGTAAATCAATTAGTACCGCATGCAGCAGATTCATCATTTGTAAGTGATCATTCTGTGCTTGTATTTTCGATTGCTTTCGTATTTATTCTTAGAGGAGAAAAACTTAAATATATCGCGTTAATATGGGCAATATTAGTCGGTGTATCACGCATGTACGTAGGCGTTCATTATCCTCTAGATATACTTGGTGCTGCGTTCTTAACATTTATTACAAGCGGCTTAGTAATGCAAAGTACACGTATATTTGAGCCATTAGCAAAACTTATTTTCAAAATGTATGCACTAGTAGCAAAACGAGTTCCTTTTTTAGCGAAATATAACCATATAGCTTAATCGTAAGAACCTACAAAAAGTAGGTTCTTTTTATTTGAAAATCCTTAAATTTCACTTACCGTATTTTTATTTTAAAAATATAAATTAATAAAAAACAAATAGTAACATAGCTAGTTTTCTTATAGTTATAGAGGAATTACTGAAAAAACTTCGAAAAATATAGTATCTAATATAATAAAGAACATAGTTAGTAACACATCTTTGCATTAATACATTGGAAAAGAAAGGAGATAAATATGCATAAACTTCAAACGAATAAAGGCGCTCGATATATGATGATTGCTTTTATTGTTTTGTTTCTTACTATGCTTTTACGCATATTTTATATTCAAGCAGTAGGAGTCGTGCATAATGTTAATGTAAAGGATCTTGCGAAGGAACAACAAAACCAAAATGGAGTTTTAGAGGCAAATCGCGGGACAATTTATGATCAAAACGGCAAAGTATTAGTCCAAGACTCAACGACATATCGCATCGTTGTAAACTTAAAAGGAAAAGATAAATTAAAAGATAAAGAAGATACTGCAAAACGTTTAGCAGATGCGCTTGAAGTTGATAAAGAGGAAATCATGAAAAACTTTCATGAAGGACGTACACAAGTTGAAATTGGTAAAATTGGACGTAACTTATCTAGAGAAGTGAAGGAAGAAATTAAAAATTTGAAAATACCAGGTGTATCTTTCACAACAGAAAAAGCCAGAGTATACCCAAATGAAGATTTCGCCTCGTATATACTTGGTTTTGCAAGACCAGACGATAAAGGTAATGCGGTGGGGAAGTTTGGGCTTGAAGAAAGTTTGGATAAATATTTGCGCTCTACAAATGGTAATGTTTCATATGTAGGTTCACGAAAAGGAATCCCACTTACAAATGATATAGGAAAAGTAGAACCTGCTAAAAATGGGAACAACGTATACCTTACATTAGATAAACAAATTGATAGCTTTTTAGAAGAAGCGATGAATAAAGCGCAGCAACACTATGAACCTTCTATGTTAGTAGGTATTATAGCAGATCCAAAAACCGGGCAAATTTTAGCAATGTCTAGTAAGCCTAGTTATAACCCTAACAAAGGAGACATTGAATATTTTTTAAATGATCCAATTGCGAACGCATATGAACCAGGGTCTACAATGAAAATATTTACATTAGCTGCCGCAATAAATGAAGGTGTATATAATGGAAAAGAATATTTCCAATCAGGAAAATACGCAGTTGGTTCAGCAGAAATCAAAGATCATAATGGCGGATATGGATGGGGCTCAATTACATTTGATGAAGGGTTTGAAAGGTCATCAAACGTCGCCTTTTCTATTTTAGAAGATCAATTATTGAAACCAAATAAATTTAAGCAATATATGAATAAATTTGGTTTCAATCAAAAAACAGGCATAGATTTGCCTGGAGAAAGTAAAAATACATTATTGTTAAATACTCAAATTCAACAAGTTACTACTTCTTTCGGCCAAGGATCTACTGTAACTCCTATTCAAATAATACAAGCAGCCACAGCTATAGCAAATGACGGGAAAATGATGCAGCCTTATATTGTTGATAAGGTTGTAAATCCCACAAATAAACAAGTTATTATGGAAAATCAACCTAAAGAAATTGGGAATCCGATAAAAAAAGAAACATCAGAAAAGGTAAGAGGCTTAATGGAGCGAGTAATAACTTCATCAAAAGGAACGGGAACGATGTATAAAATTGATGGTTATTCAATTGGCGGTAAAACAGGAACAGCGCAAATCCCCAATCCTGAAAATGGACGATATATGGAAGGAAAAGAAAATTATATTTTTTCTTTCTTAGGAATGGCTCCAATTGATGATCCGCAGCTAGTCGTATATTTAGCTATTAAACAACCGAAATTAAAGGGTGATGAGTACGGTGCCCAGCCTCTTGCTGAAATTTTCAAACCAATTATGAAAAATAGTCTAGAATATTTAAAAGTGAAACCATATACAGAAAAACAAATGGCAGATGCAACTAAACAATCTGAAATAAAAATACAAAATTATGTGAACCAATCGATAGATACAATAAAGAATATTATAGAAAAAGAGAAACTTCAGCCAGTATTATTAGGAGAAGGAAAGATAGTAAAACAATATCCACAGTCTGGCGAAATAATGAGTGAAGGAGATCGTATATTTTTATTAGGAAACAACGTGAAGATGCCAAACTTAAAAGGTTGGTCAATGCGTGATGTTATGTATTTATCAAAATTATTTAAATTAGATTTAAAAACGACCGGTACCGGCTATGTAACGAGTCAAAGTATTGAAAAAGGACAAGACTTACAAGAAGGAGATACTTTAGAATTAGAATTAGAACCGCCACTACAACCGTTAGCAGAGGCAAATACGAATTAATTCGGACATTTTGAAGAGCCTATATACAATAGGCTTTTTTAGAGTTTTAAGTAATTTCACGCACTGTAATTTTCAGAAAAAATAATAAATAAGACCATTAACGATAGCACGACTGTAAATATCTGAATATTCTTTATTTACAGTTAAATAAATATGTGATAATATGGAAAAAATCAAATGCAGTGACGAGAAGAGTAAATAAAATGTATTTTTCACAGAGAGCTCCATTTAGCTGAAAAGGAGCAAAAATCTTTTATTGAACCAAGCCTCTGAGCAGCACACTGGAACCTTTAATAAGGGGGTGGAGTGACGGGAGCTCCCGTTATAGAGCTAAGGTATAGGCATTTTTAAAATGTAGTACCTGATAAGGTTAATATGGCGACATATTAACAAACTAGGGTGGCACCGCGATGATAAATCTCGTCCCTAAGACTTTAAGTCTTGGGGGTGGGATTTTTTTATTGATTTAAAATAATTTTGAAAGCGGGGGCCTAAAGTGAGAAAATTACTTAAAGACTGGAAAAATCCTTTATTACTACTGTCAGGAGTTGGTATTGCAAATTTAGGTGCATGGATTTACTTAATTGCATTAAATATACTTGTATACAATATGGGCGGATCGGCTTTAGCGGTCGCTACTTTATATGTAATAAAGCCATTTGCGACATTATTTACAAATGCTTGGGCAGGAAGTTTGATAGACCGTTTAAATAAACGGAAGTTAATGATCCACCTAGATATATATCGTGTAATACTTATCGCTATTTTACCTTTACTTCCATCTCTTTGGAGTGTCTATCTCTTGGTATTCTTTATTAGCATGGCTAGTGCAATTTACGAGCCAACTGCCATGACATATATGACAAAACTAATTCCAGTAGACAAAAGGCAACGTTTCAACTCACTGCGTAGTTTAATAGGATCTGGCGCTTTTTTAATTGGCCCAGCAGTTGCGGGGATATTATTAATAACTAGTACACCAGAGTTTGCAATATATATAAATGCGATAGCCTTTCTTATATCTGGTTTAATTACACTACTTTTACCTAATCTAGATAAGAAAGACAATAGTAATACATCTAGTAACAAATTATCTCTTACTTTATTAAAAAAAGATTGGAACATAGTTTTAAATTTTAGTAAAAAATCTACCTATATCGTATGTGTATACTTCTTATTCCAGGGAATAATGGTATTAGCAACAGCTATTGATGCCCTTGAACTATCGTTTGCGAAAGAAATTTTAATACTAACAGATAGTGAATACGGTTTCCTAGTTAGTATTGCTGGTGCAGGTATTATTTTAGGGGCAATAATAAACACTATTTTGTCAAAAAAATTAGCAACTTCATTTCTTATTGGAGTAGGATCACTATTCATCGCGATTGGTTATATAGTCTATGCTTTTTCAAATGGATTTTTAATAGCTGCAATTGGATTCTTTATATTATCTTTCTCTATGGCGTTTGCAAATACGGGGTATTACACATTTTATCAAAATAATGTTCCTGTTGATTTAATGGGACGAATTGGTAGTATTTACGGGCTTATCATTGCAATTATAACAATTTTTGTAACGATATTCTTCGGAGTAGCAACTCAATTTCTGTCCATTCAATTTGTAGTAACTGTAGGTGCATTTGTAATGCTAATAATAACTATCATATTGTGTATATTTACTTTATTACCTTCAAGAATCAAAGTATATACAGCTGAATCCATAGATTCAAAATAATCTTCCTTCCTTTTTACAATTAATAGCAGTTAAAAAGAGGGTTCTTTCATCTATATATTGAAAAATAATTAGGCGGAAGAACATTATTGGATGATAAGGGTGGTTGTCATGATCAATACAAATAATGAGGTTGCGAAAATTATAAAAGAATTACACCAAGAATTAGAGTTTTCCGGGGTAATTTTAATTAAAAGAGAAAATGACATTATCTACGAAAATTCGTTTGGATATGCTAATCGAAGTGAAGGTATACACAACACACTACAAACAAGATTCGGAATCGCTTCAGGATGTAAAATCTTCACTGCAATCGGCATATGTCAACTCGTTGAGAAAGGTTTACTTTCTTTTCATACAAAGTTAACAGATTGTTTAAGTATTGAATTTCCAAACTTCGATAAAGACATTACAATACATCAACTTTTAACGCATAGCTCTGGTATTCCGGATTATTTTGATGAAAGTGTTATGGATAATTTCGAGGATCTTTGGGAAAAAACGCCTACGTATCTATTAAAAGGTTTAAGAGACTTTTTACCATTATTCCAAAACAGTAATATGATGTTTGCCCCAGGAAGTAAGTTTCACTACAACAATGCAGGTTTTATCATACTTGGATTAATTATAGAACAACAGTCAGGACTTGAATTTACGGAATATATAGAAAAGAATATATTTGTTCCAGTTGTCATGAATGATTCGGGTTATTTTTCTTTAGATAATTTACCTAAAGATACAGCCCTTGGATATATAAAAGATGGGAATAATCAAAAATGGAGAACAAATGCATACTCTATACCTATTAAGGGAGGTGCTGATGGCGGTGCCTACGTTACCGCACCAGACAT
The DNA here is from genome assembly GCF_001884065.1 of Bacillus proteolyticus. GTDB lineage: Bacteria > Bacillota > Bacilli > Bacillales > Bacillaceae_G > Bacillus_A > Bacillus_A proteolyticus. The sequence goes on along the minus strand of NZ_MACH01000092.1, from coordinate 216,317 downwards.
GTTGAAATTTTGGAAGGCTCTATTTAACAATGAAATATTAAGCCACCAATTTACAAATTTACTTTTAACTCCTCATATTTCAGTGAATAATAGCCAGTCTTACGGTTATGGAATATGGATTGAGAAAAAACAGAATACCATTTTTAAATATCATGTAATGGGATATGATCCAGGCGTTAGTTTTCGCTCGGCCATATATCCAGACTTAGGAATTACATTAGTTATTCCATCAAATAAAGGAGTAGGACCCGAAAAATTAATGACAGAAATAGAAGGAGCTTTTTAATTACATGAATATAAAAATTAGAGCATATAAAAAAGAAGACGAAATAGGTTGGGTACGTTGCCGTGCGTTATCGTTTTTAGTTACAGCATATTATGATAACGTATTTAGAGAGAAAGAAAAATATGAAAATCCTGCTATTGAATTAGTAGCTGTACACGAAAATCAAATAGTGGGTTTGATAGATATTGAATACGAATTAGAAGAACGTACTGTTTGTTCAAGAGGAACTGGTCTTGGCGGTATGATTTGGCATATTGCAGTTCATCCGGATTTCCGTAGAATGAAAATTGGTGATCAACTATTACATGAAGCAGAAAAGATAGCTAAAGAACTTAAGCTAAATCGACTGGAAGCATGGACTAGGGACGATCTATGGGTACATGGATGGTATGAAAAGAACGAATTTGTAAACGTAGATTCATATTTACATGTTTATTCCGATCATACAGACGAAATAAAAGGTTTAATAAATAGTAATATAAAACAGTTATATCCGGTTCAAACATTTGCTCATTACACAGGTGAAAATAAAGAAGAGATAAGGCAAAAGTTTAAACAGGTTCATGATTGTATCTGCTTTGAAAAATATTTTAGTTAATGCGTGATAAGCAATAAATTAAAAACCTTCGTTTAATTTACAAAATGAAGGTTTTCTTTAATGGGCTGTAATTCTATACAGATAAAAATCAAATTAAACGCACGTAAATTTTTCAGTTGAATATTTAAGTTGTAATTTGTATGGTTATATATAAAAATAATGATATATAGTTTTGATATTGATCTGAAGGGATGTGTTAGCAGTTTGCATATGATCAGCGGTAGTGTGTTTATTGTTTTGGGAGTTATCTGTTATTTGATTGTACGAAGTATTTTAATTGGGATGAAAAATAAAAAGCATGTAAATTGGTGGAAAGAATTAATTAGTTTTCTATTTGTAGTATACATTTGTATGGTTGTTGCAGTAACTTTATTCCCTTTACCAATTGGCTTTCCTTCTAGTATTGAAAATCTTAGTCGTTCAGTCAATATTATCCCCTTTGCATCAATTATTAAAGATATTGGTCAAATAGGGAGTGCTTATGATGGTGATGTCCTATTTATGACTAGTTTAATCGTAAGAAATGTAGGCGGGAATATTTTATTATTAATGCCTTTAGGATTTTTAGCACCAATAATATGGGATACATGTAAAAAGAGCAAAAATATAATTTTATTAGGTTTTGTTATATCAGTTTGTATTGAATTATTACAATTAATTGAGTCGTTATTTAGTGGATGGGGTCGCATTACTGATATTGATGATGTAACCTGTAATGTTCTAGGTTCTATTCTTGGATTTATTATTTATAAAATGGCTTTAAAAATAGCTGCTAAATTTAACATTCAAGTATTAGATAAGGCTAATTCTAAAGGTGTAGAATCTATTGATAACTAAAAGTTTAAAAGAGTTCATGGATATACTTGTTTTGAATAAAGGTATTAAAAGGCGTACGAGTAAAAAGTACGTCTTTTGATTTTTATAAATAATGCTTAAGACTGATGGAAGATTACATTCCATATTTTACAATTAAAAGTGGCTATTGCATTTCAAGTATGGAATAAAGAAAGGAGAATATAATTTTTAAAGGGAAACGTGTAAATAGGGGGAATTTAATTGGATATTATCGTTGTTATTCTTATTATCGTTTTAATGCAAGGTAAAGAACGTAAAGTGAAAATTAATCGTATTTGGCTCGTTCCAGCTTTATTGTGCTATGTAACAGTTCAGTCCATTGTTCACATGGAACAAGTAACTTTATTGCAAGGACTTCTCTTCGTTGCAATGCTTGGAATTGGATTGGCCCTGGGGATTATTAGGGGGAAAACTTTAACATTTCGGTTAGATAGTGAAACAGGTCATGTATTACGAAAAGGAAATTGGTTAAGTACTATTATTCTCCTTGTTATTTTAGGTGCAAAAATCGTGATTAAGCAAAGTATGTTTTCTGGCAGTACGCATTCTACATTAATGGTTGTAACGAATGCTTTTTTATGTATTACATTAGGTACCGTGATTAGTAGACGTTATTATATTTGGAAAAAATATAATGAATTAACACAAAAAGTATAAAAATATTCATCCCTTGTTTATCAATACTGTGAACGGCAATACTAAATAACATTGAACTTTTACAACAAGGGATGATAATATGATATTTATTTACACAGATTTCGGCGGAACACATACAACATCACTAGCTGCAGCGTATCATTTGAATAAATTACCAACTGATCGTAAGTTAACGAAAGAAGAAATTTTGAATGTAGATTACTTCAATAAATTAAAAACAGAAGATATGGGGAAAATTATTTTTCATGGAATAGACGAAAATGGTAATCCTGTTTATACGATTGGATGCGGCGCATCAAAAGTTGTTGTACCTGCGATGAAACATTTAGGAGAGATTCTGCAAAAACATTATCAAAGTCATGAAAAGATTATTTTTTCTAATACATCACCAACAGTGCCTTTACCAATGACTTTCGGTGGTCTGTTTTCTAGAAGGTTCCACATTGACTTTATCGGAGTACCGTTACTTGTATGGGGAGCAAAAATTTGCTGTGATAACATACAAAGGCTTGTTAATTATACGAAAGAAGCTGGCCGATTGACGAATGATTATGTTGTAATTTTAGATAATCAAACTTTTAAATAATGTATTATTAGGGGGAAATCGGGGAAATATCCTGATTTTCTTTTTTTATTTGTGAATTAGACAAACAATATTCACATTTATCATATATCTACTATAGCCAAAATATTAAAGTCCTGTTACTATTACAGGGGATATTCTCTTTTCATAAGATAAATATATAGAAAAGTCAGAAAAGAGGAATTGAATAAGGGAGGAACAACATGAAGCGTGTTGCTTGGATTACTGATAGTACAACTGCGAGTTTTACAACAGAAGGAGATAACTTTGTTATCCCAATTGAAGTTATTATCGATGGAGTGTCGTATAAAGATTGTGAAGAAGGAATTCATGAACGTCTTTATGAAGCGTTAAATGATGGAAGAACGGTTACTACTTCACAACCTAACATAGGGGAAATGGTAGAGTTATTTACGAAATGCAAAGAAGAATATGAAGAAGGCTTTGCAGTTGCTATTAGCGGAAAAGTAAGTGGGACCTATCAAAATATGAAGCTAGCTGCTGATATGGCAGGTTTCCCTTTAACTATATTAGATAGTGAAACGACAAGTTATCCAATGGATGAACTTATGAGAAAAGCTAAAACGTTATACAATGATGGTATGACTTTACAAGATATACACAAAACATTAGTAGATGAAAAAAGAAGACCTTTTTATGTATTTCCAAAGAGCTTAAAAGGTTTATATGCAAGTGGTCGTGTAAAGGGAGTTCAATTCTTACTTGGAAGTTTATTAAGTGTCAACTTAATCTTAGAAGTAAAAGGCGGAGAACTTTTACTTGAAAAGAAAGTGCGTAAAATTCAAAAATGTAGAGAATACATTAAAAATGAGCTTGAAAAAGAATTACCAAAAGTACTTCATATGTTCTATGCTAACGATAAAGATGGGGCTGAAGAATGGATTTCAGATATTAAACAAGCATTTCCTGAAATGGATTTCAAACTGTATCCATTACCAATTTCATTTGCTGTTCATGCCGGTGAAGGTACAATAGCAATTAGTTATTAAAAGGAAAACCCGTGAATGATTCACGGGTTTTTTTTATTATATAAAATCTTAATTACATCAACCTCATATCATAAATAATAATGTATAGATAAAAGGATTTTCTCCTTTTAAAAAAGAAGTATGTATAAACAAAAATTATAATGGTAGTGATATTATGAAAATCGGAAAGTTTGGAGAAATAAATAATATAAGTATAGATACAATTAGACATTATATGGATCTCGGACTAATTATTCCTGAAAAAAAGGGTGGCCACTATTTTTTTGATGAATATTGTCAAAAAGATGTAGAGCTTATATTAGAGTACAAATGGCTAGGTTTTAGTTTGAATGAAATTAAAAAACTTTTTCTTTATCAAAATTTAGCGAAATCTATGAATTACGAACAAGATACTCTTTACCAATCTTTATTTAAATCAAAATATGAAATGTTTGAACAAGAAATACAAGTTTTAGAGGAGAGAAGGGATAAATTAAAAGAAGTGTTAAATGATTTATCGCTAACAAATGAAACTCCGAATTCTATTATTGGGATAGATTTAAGCGTACTTCATTTACTTACATGTTCTAAGTGCAGCAAAAACTTAATTCTTCAAAATGGAATTATTAATTGCAATCAAATTACAGAGGGAAAGTTAATTTGTAACTGTGGGGAAGAATACATTATTACTTCAGGTATTCTAACAGCCGGCAATTTATTTAAAGCATATGAGCGATCTTCACTTGAAAGTTCTATTTCAGATTATATTCATGAAACTGATAATGCATATTTGGAAAATATGCATAGAGAAGGAGAATGGGCGAAAAAGAAACTAATGCAATTAGATTTAAATAACAAAATACTACTTGATATAGGATCGGGTCTTGGGTTCTTTTTGCGAAATATTTATGAAGAACTACCCGAGGATTGCTTATTTATTGCAGTTGATCGAGATTTGAATAAACTACTATTTTTAAAAGATGTATTAGAAAGAAGAAATCCGAAAAGAAACATTCTCTTTATCTGTGCTGATTTTTTAAGTATACCTATTCAGAATCAGTCTGTTGATATTGTAATTGATCAGTCTGGTACTAGTAATTATAGTTTTGAGCATGAGAATTTTTTACTTCACAAATTAAATTCTCTTTTAAAAGCTGATTGTTATTTATTAAGTTTATTTATTTTATTTAAAAATTTTAGCATAAACAGCCAAATTGAAACTAAGTTTCGAGAAAATTTTACACTTTCAAAAGTAACGAAAGAAATCCAAAATCTACAGTTTCAATTCATTGATGAAAGAACTTCAAATTATTTGGATCGAGGCGGAAAGTACGAGGATTTCTTTGTTCAAGGAGAAGAAATTTATACATATTCATTTTTCGGAAAAAGATGGAGTTAACCCCATCTTTTTTTATTTCTTTGTAGTAATTTTTAAACACAACATATTGATATTGGGTTGACCCGAGAACTTACACTGTACGTAATACAAAGTTCAGTGGGAGGGAAATGTTATGGGAAGTTTACAATTACATACGGAAAATAAAAAAAGCAACCAAGAACTAAGAAATATTTGTCTCTATTCAATTGCGAAAACAGTATCAATATCCGGTAGTTCTATTTATAGTTTCGCATTAGGATTATATGTTTTACAAATAACTGGATCTGCGTTAAATTTTGCGATTACGCTCATTTTAGGAACGATTCCAATGATTGTTATGAATCCATTTGCCGGTGTAGTTGCTGATAAGGTTGATAAAAAGAAACTGGTTGTTTGTATGGATTTACTAAGTGGATGCTTATTAATAACGGTTTATATATTAAGCAGCTATTATGGATTAAACTTATTCATCATTTATACTACTACCTTTCTTATGACGGTATTTACAACATTCTTTGGAATAGGGTTAGAAGCCGCAAAACCAAATATTGTCTCTAAAGAGAGGCTAATGAGTATTAACTCTATAAGTAAAATTATCGATTCTGTATCTTTAATTCTCGGTCCTATGTTAGGTGGCATCGTTTTTGCAGTCTTTGATATTAAAATTTTTATAATTATTAACGGTATTTCATATATTCTTTCGGGTATATCCATATTATTTATTCATTTTAAACTGTTCGAGTTCAACATAAATGAGGAATGCTCAAAACGGAGAATTAATTTTATTAAAGATATAAAAGAGGGGTTTTCATACTTAATTGAAAAGGAAAGCTTAAAGAATACGTTTCGAATTTTAATTTCACTTAATTTCTTCTTAGGGTTTGCTGTAACCGTTCCATTACCATACATTATTAACACAGTTCTCAATCTTAGTTCTAAGCAATTTGGTATCATTCAAGGAATTTTTCCAGTAGGGATGATAATTGGTGCAATTTTAGTAAAAAAGATAACTGATCGTTTTTCTTACTCTTATCTTTTGAAAAAGCTAAGTTCTATGCTGGCAGTTTTTATGATTATTTCAGGAATTCCAGTTTTATTCAAAAATATTGAAGTAAATGATTTTGTATACGTTATTACGTATTGTGTTGTTATGTTCTTTTTAGGGCTTATTATAGCGCTAATTGATATTCCTTTAATTTATTTCATGCAAAAAGAGATTCCCGATAAATATAGGGGAAGAGTGCTTAGTATTGGATTAAGTTTAGGGAAAATGATGCAGCCAATAGCACTCGCAATATCAGGTATATTATTAAACTATATTCCAGCCTATACTATTCCAATAGTAGGAGGAATCTTATATTTAATATTGAATCAGGTTTCTTCAAATCGTTTAACATTAGAACTTCATTCGAAAGATTATAGCGCTTAGTAGTTTCTTAGTTTATTTATAGAATGGATACTGCCATATCACCACTTAGCTAAAAAAACAAATACCCCTAAACGAAAAAATGAACTAAATTCCTATGGACAATTATGAAAAGATTACATTTCAGTTTTGGGGATACTTCAAAATTGTAGGTTGCTGAGTATGAATGCTATTTCTAAATATAATAAGAAAATTTAACTTTATTGATTGACCTTCCCCTTACAGGAACCAGTATATTTAAAGTAACTAATAACAGGAGGTGATTGTTATGCTTTCCATTGGTGAGTTTTCAAAAATATCACATCTCACAATGAAGACGCTGCGCTACTATGATGAAATTGGACTTTTAAAGCCTGATTTCATAGACGCTAATAATGGCTATCGCTACTATAATATTTCTCAATTAGAAACAGCTTTATTGATTACACGATTAAAAACCTATTTATTTTCACTGGAAGAGATTAAAGATCTTTTAACAAATTGGGAGAATACTGAGTTTCTTAACTCTAAAATGAAAGTCAAACAAGAAAATCTAACACAACAAATAACATTTTATTCTTCTTTATTAAAAAAGTTAACGCTTGATATTCAACAATTAGATGAAGAGGAAAGTATCATGGGTTACTTAAATCATATTGAGATTAATCTTGTAAATCACTTAACCTATAATATATTATCTCAGCGAAAACAAATGAATACCGCTGATTTTTTAACGCATTTTAATGAGTTGTTTAGTAAAATTTCATTTGAAAATTTATTACCTATTGCAAAACCACTTGCTATTTTCCATAGTTCAGAATATGTACCTGAAAGCTATGATGTAGAAATTGCGATTCCACTTGCAGAGGCCTCAAATAAAACAAAAGTATTTAATCCCGGCCTTTGCGCAATGGCTACGCTTATTGGTCCTTACGAAGAATTACCTTCTATTCATACAAAGCTACATGTTTGGATTGAAGAAAATAACTATAAACTGAATGGCGCTCCGTTTGAAGTTTATAAAACGAATCCTTATAGCACACCGGAGGAGAAAAATATCATAGAAGTATATTTTCCCATAAAATGAATAAATAAAGGGGCGTATCACAATGTATGGTATAAACCGGCCAACAATAAAAGAAAAAATCTTGATTTTAGTTGCTGAGATTATCTATTTAATCATCGCGTATTATTTACTTTTCATTACTCATGCCAAATCAGGCGTTTCACTAGGACTTTTTATTGCTTTAATTATTACAACTTTACGATTAACAGCTATGATGTTTATTTGGTTACCTAGAGGTATTGCATGGCAAGAAGCAATTATGAACAGTATTGCTTTTGGGATTTATTATTTAGGTTTCCCCATTTTAATGATTACTGGTAAACAGGATTCAAACTTAATAGTGCTTGTTATAGGGTGGATATTGTTTTTAGGAGGGAGTATATTAAACACAGTTTCAGAGTTACTTAGAAAACCTTTTAAAGACAATCCTGCAAATCAAGGTAAGCTATATACAGGCGGTTTATTTAAATATGCAATTCATATTAATTATCTTGGGGATTGCCTTTGGGTATTAGGCTTAGCGCTAATCTCTAACAATATTTATAGTTTGCTAATACCTCTAGGCCTATTAATAGTATTTGTTTTTGACTATATTCCAAAATCTGATGATTACTTACAGAATAAGTACGGAGAACAATTTACAGTATATAAACAGAAAACAAAAAAACTAATACCGTTTATTTGGTAAATTAATTTCATAAATTATAAAAAGCGCAGGATCACCATCCTGCGCTTTTCTATCGTAATTCAGCTGTTTTTCTAATAACAATCTTATCGATATCATCCTCTTCATCACCAATAAATAATCCACGTTCTTTTAAATATGTTTCGAAGTATAAATCTGCTTCTGCACGTTCATCGTATGGTTTTACAGAAAGAACGAAACCTAATTTATTTTGCTCCTCTAAATGAGAAGTGGAGATGTAAGCTGGTACATTGTGGCGTAAAAAGAGCTCTTTAACAGGAATGATCATATCTTTCATTAACTTCGTTAACATACCCATTTCAAATTCAAAATTAAAGCGATCTATACTGGATAAATCCGCAAACACTACGCCAACAAAACCTGTATTAAATACTTCTTGATATTCTACTTCTTCGTTACCGTAAAAATTCTTTTCAATCAAATAATTTATAAAATAAGAAACACCATCACTTTGTTCAAAAGGTTTTGTTGAAAGAACGAATCCGATTTTCTTTTGTTTATGTAAATACACACATGACATGTATGTAGCGATATTATGTTCTTTAAATAATGCACTCGTTGCTCCAGATAGACCATCTAATACGTGATGCACAATTTGAAGTTTTTTACGAGCGAAATAATAGGATTTCTTTTGTAACTCCAATGTATCAATAAAGACAGAGCCGATAAAGCCTGTATTTGAAATAATAGGTGTTTGCTTTTTTCTTCCTCTGCGCTTTGCTTGAGTCATTGTTAAAATCATCCCTTCATGTACAATTAAAATAAAAAGAACGTTTGTTCGTATATTTATATTTTACTATTAAAGCGCTCTAAAGTAAAGGGTTTTTGATGAAAAAACAACAAAAAAGACACCAGTAAAAGGTGCCTTAAACGCTGTAGGGAAGAGGGTTCATCCCAACTATTTATATTATGATACAGAAACAATCTCTTCTGTATCTTCTACATCTAAATGACAGTCCATAGTACGAACATCTTGATCCTCATGACTTCCGAAATAAATAGTAATTTTCATATGTATCGCTCCTTTATTCTAGGAATACCTAAAATAATTACTAGTAATGTTAATATTTATTATATACCACTTTTTTCATTCCGACAACGTTATATCATTTTTAATTCTTTTAGGGCGCAAAGAGTGATTTATAGAGATATTTTTATAGAAATAGGTACATTTCTTATATGTTATATTTAATACTGAAGGATTCGAATACGAATTTTTATGAAAGGAGCAAAATTAATGAATTATAAACAGTTACTAATAGATAATTTCACATATAAAACCTCATATATTGCGCGGCGGGTACATGGAATGGATGTAAAAGAAACGAAGGGTTATATTACTGTCGACTGCGGATTACCCGCAGATACATTTAATATTATTACACTACTAAATAGTAATGTAACGGAAGGGTTCGAGAAATTATATAAGGAGGTAGAATGCTATAATCAAAAAAAATTTCCAATGAGTGTTTGGTTTTGGGATGATAAGCAAGAACAGACTATAAAAAGCGAATTAATCAAACTTGGTTTAAAAGAAGCAGAACAGAATATCGCGATGGTAGCAGACTTAAGAAAAATTAATCCAACAATAGACATTCCAGTAGGTTTTACAATACAAAATGCAACATCGCCAGAACAAATAAAACAATTTGGCGAAACGTTAGCAACTTTATTCGATACATCAACAGAAGGTACTCAAGTTCAAGCATACTATAATCAAATTGCTTCTTTAGATTTATGGAATAGTGATGCCATGAAACTATACTTAGGCCTTTATAAAGGGAAGGTAGTATCTGTTGGCTCTCTAGTTTGTACGGAAGATAGCGTCGGTATTTATGATATAGCGACTAAAGAAGATATGAGAGGAAAAGGATTTGGTTCTATTATGTTTAATTTCCTGCTGCAAGAAGCAAAACAACTAAAAAATAATTATTGCGTATTACAAGCTTCACCTGATGGAATAAACATTTATAAAAAATCTGGCTTTCAAGCCGCAGGACAAATTACAGTTTTTGAAAATCGACATTTAATTGAATAATTCATCCAAATCAAATCGCTTTAAATATAGGAGTAAACATACCGGTATGAAGAAAATATCTATAATTACAATCATCTGTTTCTTTATTGTAATTAGCACTTTTGTTTTTCAGCAAGTAAATGAACAAAAATATACAAAAGCCATTAATCAATCAAATTATATTAAAAATATTGCGCATAGAGGGGCTTCTGCATATGCACCGGAACATACATTAGAAGCATATCAATTAGGACAGCAATTAAAAGGTGACTATATAGAAATAGATCTCCAAATGACAAAAGACGGACATTTAGTAGCTATGCATGATGAAACATTAAACCGCACAACAAACGGTACTGGTTTTGTAAAAGATCATACATTAGATGAAATAAAACAACTGAATGCAGGTTCTTTTTTCAATAAAAAGTATCCAAAGTTAGCAAAGAAAGAATTTGAAAATGCTAAAGTTCCAACACTAGAAGAAATTATTGAAACGTTTGGACATAATGCTAATTATTATATCGAAACAAAATCACCAGATGAATATCCTGGAATGGAAGAAAAATTATTAGAAATTATAAATCTCTATCAAATAAGTGATAAAGTTATTATTCAATCATTTAGTGAAGAAAGTCTACGAAAGATTCATAGTTTAAATGCCAATATACCGTTAGTACAATTATTATCATATAAAAAAGCAGTTCAATTAACAGATTTAGAAATAAAAAACTATAAAACATACTGCATTGGCCTAGGCATGAACTACAAATATATTGATGCAGTCTATGTGAAAAAAATAAAGAAACATGGCTTAGAAGTTCATCCATTTACAGTAGATAATGAAAAAAATATGGAAAAGTTACTACAATGGGGTGTAGACGGGATGTTTACTAATTATCCGGATCGTTTGCATTCGATATCGCCTTAAAAAAATCATAAATAAAAAGAATCCAAGTATTATTGGATTCTTTTTATTTTCACTTTCTGGTTATCTTTATAAAAATAAATTAGAAGGTAATTAAACTGTAATTAATTTTACCTTTGTTTTTTATACCTTTTTGATACACTAGTTACAAGAGGAATGCCAATTAGGGTAGGTAAGAACCAAAACCATATTGGTGGTAGTAAATTTATAATAGGAATATACATCCCAATGTTCACTAAAAGTGCGGTCACTGCACCAATGTAGGAGCCTAGCATACCTCTAATATGATGCCCTAGCCAATTTTTCCATCGCTGTTTTCTTGCGAGATATCCGTAAATCGCAAATGAATAGGAGATAATTGCTACATAAAATAAATATGCGATTTCATCCCAGTTTATAATGGACAATATAATTGCAGTAAGAGTTATTACAACATAGGATGCGTGATATATTTCGCCCCATTCTGTATGCTTTCCTTTCTTTTTTTGAGCAACCATCGCTACGATACCAGTGATTAAGCATATTGTTCCAAATAAAATGTGTATGGTCAAAATCATGTTAAAAATGCTCATTAAAATTCCTCCTTTTTTATTTTTATAGTATTGCAGTATAGGAGAAAAGTTGAAAAATATTGTTAGTTCAGCTTAAAATATTGAAATATAGGTACTCCTAGAACAAAATGGAATGATTAAATTTTTTCTCAAATTTAGTGAGACGAGTACTACGTTAAATGAAGGAGAGACTTCTATGTTTACATCTATCACATACTTACAATCTGGGAACGATAAACAACAAAAAGTTTACGAAGTTATTAATAAACTAAACATAATGGAGGATTTAGCCTTATATAGCCCTGTACTTTGCGGGACAATCCCTATTAGAATTGATACCCTTCATTCTGACTTAGACATTGTAATGGAAGTACATAATTATGATTTTTTTGAACAGGAAATTAGATCATTGTATGGCTCGTACGAAGGATTTGAAATGAAAAAGAAAAACATTAAAAATATCTTAACAATAAAGGTGAATTTTCAATTTGAAGGTTTTGAATTTGAATTATTTGCTCAATCGCAGCCAGTACGTAACCAAAATGCATATAAACATATGATAGTGGAGCACATGCTATTAATGCAGCATCCTCATATTAGAAAAAAAATCATCCAATTAAAAGAACAAGGCATAAAAACAGAACCGGCTTTTGCACAAGTATTAAAAATTGACGGAGATCCCTATGAAGAACTTATTTTACTAGGACAGGAAATGAGATTGTGGTAAATTAGGTACACAAAAAAATCCTCTTTATATAAAAGAGGATTTTTATTATGCCATTAACTTACGAATCAAATTACTTAATATATAAATACCTTGAGTAATTTGTTCAGGGGAAGCATATCCATACGATAAGCGTATGCACTGATCCGATTCTTCTTCATAAATACGTCCTGGGTTTAAAAGAACTCCCTTTGATAGTGCCTCTGAAAACAATTTTTTCATTGGTACGTTAGGTACAACCGTTAGCCATATAAAAAATCCACCACTTGGAATATCCCATGTAGCAATATCTGCACAATACTTCTCTAAAGCTTGTACCATCATTCGTCTTCGTTCTTTCAGGTGGATCCTTACGTTCGCAACGTGTTCTTCATAAAAGCCTTTACTTAACCATTCTGCAGCAACTCTTTGAGATAAAGAACTTGATCCATAGTCTGTTTGCATTTTTATATCTGATAATCTCTCAATAACAGGCTCTGGTCCGATGATCCATCCAATTCTAAGTCCTGGGCTAAGTGTTTTAGAGAGACTACCAATATATAATACATGTCCATGTTTATCTATCGACTTTAAAGGAGCTGGAGGCGGTTCATCAATCCATAATTCACGGTAAATATCGTCCTCGATGATAGGTAATTGCTCTTTTTCACATATTTTTAATACTTCTTTTCTTCGCTCTTTGGACATCAATATCCCCGTTGGATTTTGAAAACAAGGAATCGAATATAAAATATTTTTCTTTTGACAATATTTAATTCGTTTTAATAGGTCATTAGGTAAAATACCGTGATGATCCATTGATATACCAGATAGATTTATATTTGCTGATTGAAATACATGAAGAGAATATAAGTAAGAAGGTTGTTCAAGTAATACTGTTGATTCTCTATGTAAGAGACCGATTGATATTAATTGTAATGCCTGCAATGCCCCGGAGACTATTAATATAGAATTTGGAGAGGTATTTATTCCAAATGATTTTACATATTTACTTATCGCTTCACGTAAAGGGAAATATCCTTTTTGTTCCTCGTATCCGAAATAATCTAGCTCCTCACATACGTTACGCATAATGAATTGCATAGTTTCTAACGGGAAAAGATTAGGTGCAAGTTCTCCTTTACTCAGATGAATGAATTTTTTATTTGCTTCTGCTTCATTAATTTCTCGAACCATTAATTTACTTGGTTTATGAATACCAGCTTTCGCATATTCGCACCAATCAGGCGGAGGATTAGTCGCTAATAATGACCATGTATTATTCATTACAATTGTTCCCGCTCCAATTTTCCCTTGAATTAAACCATCTGCCATAAGTTCTTCTAGCGCAGTTATTATAGTACTACGATTTACTTGAAATAATTTTGCTAACTGCCGCTGGCTCGGAATCTTACTACCAATTGGCCATTCTCCGTTTTTAATTTTCTCTTTCATATAGTCTATTATTTGCCGGTATTTTGGTAATTTTTTATCGGTAGACATATTAAAAAACTCCCTCATTCATTTTAATAATGCAAAGTGGTTGGTTTTTTAGAGGAATAACTGGTTGAAGACATTGTATCAACTATTAAATATGATGAAAAGAAATAATTGGTAATTATAAAATGGCTGGTTTATTGGAGAGGGAGAGAAAATATGCATAATAAAAAATGGGATTTTCGTATTGTATGTGCTCACGCTTTTACGATTCTTATATGGGGGACAGCTTTTCCAGGAATTCGTATGGGGCTTGAAGCTTACACGCCTGAACACCTCACATTGCTACGATTATTAATCGCTTCTTTGATTCTTCTACTGTTTTCGTTTATATACAAATTACGTTTACCCGACTTAAAAGATATTCCAGTAATTTTTATATTTGGCGCTCTAGGATTTACTATTTATCATATTGCACTGAACTACGGTGAAAAGAGTGTGAATGCTGGACCTGCTAGTTTAATTGTATCTGTAACACCTATATTAACGGCAATTCTTGCTTCTGTTTTTTTGAATGAAAAAATGAAATTAAATGGTTGGATCGGTGGTGTAATTAGTTTAGCAGGAATTGCTTTTTTATCATTCAGTCAAGGAGATTCCATTCAATTGAATAGTGGGGTATTCCTTATATTATTAGCGGCATTTTCAGAAAGCATATTTTTCGTTTTCCAAAAGTCGTACTTAAAAAAGTATGGTTTCTTGCCATTTACAATATATACAATTTGGTCTGGTACTGTATGTATGCTTATTTTTTTACCTGGGATTTATGAAGAAATCGTAGCAGCTCCTATAGAAATTACTTTGAGCGTTATATATTTAGGTATGTTTCCGACAGTACTTCCGTACATTGCATTAGCATACATTACATCCCATGCTGGTGCATCTGAGGCAACTAGCTCTCTATATTTAACACCAGTAACTGCGTGTTTTATCGCTTGGATATGGTTAGGAGAGGTGCCCACTGTTGTTTCGATAGCTGGAGGAATCATTACTATACTTGGAGTTGTGATTGCTCATTTAACATTTAAAAAAGATAATTATAAGCAAATCGAGAGCGAAAAAGTATGGTAAAACTCTTCTGCGAGTAGTTGCAACTTGAAAGTAACAATATTGAACTAATATGGGGTTTTTAATATAGATATAATGGAAAATATCTATATTAAAATGCACTAGTCCAGCATTTGTACGGAATTTAATTATACTGTTAGATGATTATCAGAGTAAGAACTAGTATAATACTAGTTCTTTTTATCGACACACTACCCACCATTAATATTTGCTTAGAATTGTATAGATTTTAATTTTTTCCACATATACATAATTATCTTACCTATGAAAGGGGAACGTTTCTTGAAGAAAGTTTTATTTTTCGGAGACCCAGGTATTGATGATTCATTTGCAATTATGTACGGATTACTACATCCTGAAATTGAAATTGTTGGTATCGTAACTGGATATGGAAATGTTGAACATATACATGCCGCTCATAATGCAGCTTATATTTTACAGTTAGCAAACAGACAAGATATTCCTGTAATTAGCGGGGCAACAAAGCCACTTACAAATGAAATTACAACGTATTACCCTGAAATTCATGGACCAGAAGGATTAGGACCCATACATGTACCGGAAAGTGTGTTATCTATTCCGATATACAATTTTGGTAGTATTGCTGCGATTCTTGTAAAGTATGGAGAAGATTTAACAATTGTCGATGTAGGAAGATCTACCTCGTTAGCAATTGCTTTTAATTTATGGAACGACTTGATGTTAAATGTAAAAGGAATTTATTTTATGGGCGGTGTCTTTTTAGAAGCAGGGAATGTTACTCCATTAGCAGAGGCGAACGTGTACGGAGATCCTATAGCAAGTCAAATTGTATTTTAGCAAGCGAAAAATATAACGTTATTCCCTTTAAATGTAACAAATAAAACAGTTTTAACCCCAAATGTATTTACTTATATTTTAGCTAATACAAAAAATTCATTTAAGCCAATTATGAAACCAATGTACGATTATTATTTATCAGCATACCAAAAGCTCAATCCATCTATTGAAGGGCCATTATTACACGATGTACTTGCTATAAGCGATTTGGTGAATCCTACATTTTTAAATTATACATCCCGAAAAGTGACTGTGGATATATGCGGTGAAACGAAGGGACAAACTTTTGCTGATTTTCGCTCACACTCTAAATCTGAAGGAGCGCGTATAGCGTTACAATTAGATGAGGAAAAATTTATACAGGATTTTATGAAAATCCTGTTATAGGTTGATGTCGAAAAAGGGAATCATTTCACTCCGTTGAATATAAAAGATAAATTCTCTTTTTAAAGGAGCTTAAAATAGTGAACGTCCAATTAAAAATTGTTACGAGAGAAAATTGGGAAGCTGCATTAAAGTTACAAGTTAAAGAAAATCAAATACAATTTGTTCCAGCAGTGGCAGTATCACTTGCTAAAGTATACATAAAACCAGATGGTGAAAATGTCGAATATATTCCATTCGCTATATATGATGGTGACCTTATAGTCGGTTTTATTATGCATGCTTTTGTACGTGAGTCAACAGATATGTATTGGATTAACGGATTTATCGTTGATAAAAAAGAGCAAGGAAAAGGATATGGAAAAGCAGCATTACAGGAAATCATTAAATTAATAAAAAATAACTTTAAAGAGTGTGAGGAAATTAGATTAACTGTCCATAAAGATAATACTTCTGCAAAGAAACTATATGAATGTTATGGTTTTAAACCATTAGGAAATGTATATGACGGTGAGGAAGTATATCGCTTATTGTTATTGAATTAAAGATGTGCGATTTTCAATAAAGTTATATCGTGTATTTATAGTGAAAAGGCAAAGGATATCTAGAATTGAAAGATCGATTAAGTAACTGATTAGAAACAATAAGTTGTTTCGGAAAAGGGTCAAATTGAGGAGAATTGGTTTTACTAATCCATATAAATTATTTACAAAGTGAATTCACGCAATTATTTAAACATTTTATTATAAAACAGTATTTATATATACTTAAACTATCATTAATAAAAACATCAATGGAGGAACTATTATGAAAGAGAGCAATAAAAAAGAGTTGTCACTAGAGCAACGTGAAGAATTACTACAAACATTGAAAGATCGTTTTGAGAATAACATGAACCGTCATAGAGGGTTAGAATGGGCTAATATTCAAGAGAAGTTGGATGCTAATGCTGAAAAGTTGTGGTCGCTCAATGAAATGGAAAGAACTGGCGGAGAACCTGATGTTATTGATTTTGATAAAGAAAAAAGCGAATACATTTTTTATGATTGTTCAGCAGAAAGTCCTAAAGGTCGTAGAAGTGTTTGTTATGACCTTGAAGCGCTAGAATCAAGGAAGAAACATAAACCAGAAAATAACGCTATTGATATGGCAACTGCTATGGGCATTGAACTATTAACGGAAGAAGAATATCGGGCGTTGCAAAATCTTGGGGATTTCGATTTGAAGACATCGAGTTGGGTGCAAACACCTTCTGATATTAGAGAACTTGGCGGTGCCCTTTTTTGCGATTATCGCTTTGGACACGTCTTTGTGTATCACAATGGGGCAGAATCTTACTATGCGGCAAGAGGCTTTCGTGGTTCGCTAAGAGTCTAAAATTTGTACAGGCAGGTAAATTTGAAATAGAGAATAGATTTGCCTAGGGAAAAGTAGTGATTGCATTCTTTTGCTATCGGTTTCGATTTTGAGTCCGCGAAGAATGGGGCTAATCAAACCTTTTTGTAAAAAAATGAATCAACTAAAAATATTAAGAGTATGTTTTGATGATTTATTTTCATAAACATACTCTTTTTTAGAATCCTTTATCAAGATTATTAGTTTCAATTAAATTGTAAACGCGAACATGTAAATGCACACTTGCAGTTATTCATAATGTTCATCCATATGATACACCTATGATTTATATTATCCCGCTTTTAAATGACAATTTTTGAGCAAGTATAAAGTGAATGATTAGGAGGAATACGAAATGAAAAGTAAATTCCATCACATTGTACGAGCAATCATGATAAAAGATGAAAAATTACTAGTTGCTGAATATATAGGACATCACTATTTTTTACCCGGTGGCCATGTTGAAATTGGGGAATCAGCAGAGAATGCACTAATAAGAGAGTTACGCGAAGAACTTGGAGTAACATGCAGTATAAAACAATTTTTAGGCGTCATAGAAAATAAATGGCAAGCTAAAGAAACTCTCCACCATGAAATTAACCACATTTTTGAAATAGATTCTAATGAATTGAAATCTGATTTTACTCCAATATCTAAAGAGTCCCATTTAGCATTTCACTGGATTGATTTTAATAAAGAAAACATAAATTCTTATATAATAATGCCGGCACCTTCAGTAAAAGAATTACTAGAAAGAAAATTAAGTGATGAACTATTAACTTGCTGGATTAGTAACTTTTAATTGACTCTATTTATATTAATTACGTCCACTAAAAGAATATAAAGAAAATAGGCTCATAAACAAGGTACATCACCTAGTGTAAAGTCATATTTTGTTGATGTACGCATTTAGTCTATAGCTTTATTTCTACTTTATTTTTAAAAGTAAATAAAGTTAAAAGTATGGACGGAATTTACATTTGTAAATGGAGGGTTTCATAATGAATGAGTTTCAACAAGAACTACAAGCATTAAACCTTAATGATTATCAACCTGGTAATGTTGTGTATTGGGATCAGCAACAAAATCAATATCCATATTATTACATCCAAGACGATGCACGTCGTTGTGGCGGATGCGGTGGACGTTGTGGTGGCTGTGGTGGTCGCTGTGGTGGTTGTGGCGGCGGACGTTGCGGTGGTTGTGTAGGTTGTGTTGGCTGTGTTGGTTGTTTCAGCTGTTCTAATTGCTGGAGCTGGTGGATTATTTAAGTACAGAATAATATTTCATATGAAAGAAAAGTGTAAATACCAGTTTATGTTGTGTTAACGCTTTTCTTTCATGCTATCATTTTTTCGTTTTCATTTTAGGGGGAACTTATTTGTACAAATATGAGAAATTAATTTCATGGGTAGAAAATATTAAAGAAACTAATCAAAGTTCTGCGGCTGCACTTTGTATTATGAAAGATAATAAAATTGTACTAGAGCACTATAGTGGAAAGCATTCAAATACTCCTACTAGTAAAAAAGTAAACATATCTTCACAGTTCAATGTCGCTTCCGCAAGAAAAAGCTATTTAGGATTAATGGTAGCTTATGCAGTTTATGAGGGGAAAATAAAATCTCTTGATGACGAGGCAGTAAATTATTTTAAAAAACATGATCCTTCATTACTTGGTAAGACAACGATAAGACACTTAGTAACTCATTCACACGGTTTAAATGAAAACGATGAGGGGACAGTTTTTCGTGAATTTGAATCGGGACAAGCTTGGGCGTACAGAGATATTAATGTAAGAATGGTAACGCAGCTTATTTATCAGCTGTATAATAAGAGTTTTCCTGAATTATTAAAGGAGCGTGTATTCCTACCTGCCAACTTCAATGAAACTGGATGGAGAATAGAACATAATGAAAATTTAGTTAAGGTTATTGTAAATCCAAATGAAGATGCTATAGAAAGTGTCGGTGCAGTAGATGACGGCTCCGAGAAAAATTTGTTTGTCTCTGCGAGAGAACTTGCATACTGGGGGAACCTGCATTTAAATAACGGGTTCTTAGATGGTAAACAAATTGTGCCAAAAGAAGTTATAGAACTTGCTACGAGCTTACAAAGTCCAGCGTATAAAAATAAAGAACTACCTCAAAACGGATTATTTTGGTTCGTTCAAAATGAACCTGCTTTATTTAGCGAACTTGGTGAGCGAGTTCCGAAAGGTTCCTATCAAATATTAGGAATTACAGGACCCACGATATTAGTCATTCCAGAATATAATGTCGTCGTTGCTAAAATGTACAATAAAAGATACAACTATGGTGGGGATAATTATTTATATTATTTACGTGAATTTAGCAATTTAGTCACTGATACATTTAGTAGCAGTAAAAATAATACGGTTAGGGCATAACTACTCCTATAATAAAAAGGAGTGAACTTTAATGAAAAATGAAGTGAATAAAAATAAAAAGCAAAATATAAAGGATGTAAACACAGAACAAAACGCGATTTATAGCGATCCGAAAGATGCAGCAAATATGCAAACTGTACCGCAGCCGAAAGATTTCGAGGAAATTGAATATTAATTTTCTCTCCGACTTATTTATGAAAGAAAAATACGTCTTAAGTCTCATCACTTTCCGCAAATTATTTGATAACATATGTACATAAGCATTTGAAAATGTCTTATCTTAACAAAGCTTTCTTTAAATACATCTGTATATAACCTAAAAAAAGGCACTTCTTGATGAAGTGTCTTTTTTGTGTAAACTAACTTAATTTCCATTTTCCGTACGGTATCGTGCAATTTATCATGGATATACTAATTGTGAAAATTCATGTCATGATAAAAGAAGGGGACAGTTAGTATGAAACAATCATCTATAAATCCGTTGCTAATTGTTCTAGGTACAATCATTGTTCAAATTGGCCTAGGAACAATTTACACATGGAGTTTATTTAATCAACCCCTTGTAAGTAAGTTTGGATGGAACCTCAATTCAGTCGCAATTACTTTCTCAATTACGAGTTTTTCTTTATCATTCTCAACTCTATTTGCAGGAAAGCTACAACAAAAATTTGGACTCCGTAAACTAATCGCTACTGCAGGAATTGTTTTAGGACTCGGTTTAATACTTAGTTCACAAGTTTCCTCATTACCATTACTTTATTTATTAGCTGGTGTTGTCGTTGGATATGCTGATGGAACAGCGTATATTACCTCACTATCTAATTTAATTAAATGGTTTCCAAACCGTAAAGGGCTTATTTCTGGTATATCTGTTTCGGCATATGGAATGGGAAGCTTAATCTTTAGATATATAAACGGAAATCTTATCAACAGTCTTGGAGTATCACAAGCATTTTTATATTGGGGTATTATCGTCTTACTTTTAGTGTTGACAGGATCATTCTTCTTACGTGAAGCAATTGTAAGTAACACTGTAACTGAAACATTACACAATGATTATACGCCGCGTGAAATGATGAAAACAAAACAAGTATATCTCTTATTTTTCATGCTATTTACATCATGTATGGGCGGACTGTATTTAATCGGTATGGTAAAAGACATTGGGGTGCAGCTCGTCGGCCTTAGTGCAGCGACTGCCGCAAATGCCGTCGCAATGATCGCAATCTTTAATACAATAGGTAGAATTATTCTTGGAACGTTATCAGATAAAATAGGCCGATTAAAAATCGTCTCTGCTACATTTATTATTATTGGATTGTCCGTCTTCACTTTAAGTTTTATTCCGCTAAATTACGGGATTTATTTTGCTTGTGTAGCAAGTGTTGCCTTTTGCTTTGGTGGTAATATTACTATATTCCCAGCCATTGTCGGGGACTTCTTCGGATTAAAAAACCATAGTACAAACTACGGGATTGTTTACCAAGGTTTCGGATTTGGTGCACTTGCAGGATCATTCATTGGAGCACTACTTGGCGGATTTCAACCAACCTTCATTACAATAGGTGTTCTATGTGTAATATCTTTCGTTATCTCTATAGTAATCCGCCCTCCAAATGCAGAAAAGGAGAAGGAAATACAATCGTTAAATCGAAAAATAGCTTAATGCTAAGAAAGAGTCCTTATGCAGGGGCTCTTTTTAAAAGGTTATCTTTACATTATAAGATAATGTGTAAACAATGTACTCCACATCAAAATAAAACCACGTAAAAAGGATAATTACTATTAATTACAATTAGAGTCTCCACTCGAAATATCTGCATTTCACCCTTTACTTATTACGTAACCTACTATTAATAAAGACAGGATAATTTAATTATTAAATTGAATAGATTACGTAAATATAAAAAGGTGCGTGATACTGAAAATGAAAATTCAAAAACAATGGATTCAAGAAGATAGTGATTACATAAGTGAGAAAGTAATTGAATATAACCAAAAACATCTTTCAAATGAAGAGAAAACACCTTCAGAAAAGGTAAGTTTTATAGTAAGGAATGAAAAAGAAGAAATAATCGGAGGGGTAACAGCGATAACTTTTTGGCATCACTTGCATATTGACTTTCTGTGGGTGTCTGAAGAATATAGACACGAAGGCTATGGCAGCAAATTAATGAAACTTATTGAAGAATTTGCAATCGAAAAAGAATGTCGGCTTATAAACTTAGACACTTTTAGTTTCCAAGCTCCAAACTTTTATAAAAAACATGGATACAAAGTGATCGGAGTCAGTAAAGATCATCCTAAAGGACATCATCACTATTATTTAGAAAAAAGGTTGTAAAAAACATATTAAATTTATAGTTGCTATTGCTTGGTATTTTTTAACCGAATCGATTTTTTAACATTTAGTGGATGTGTTTTGATTATTCTTTTTCAAAACATGTTCTTTTTCTTTTTTGTGAATAAAAACCATTTAATGATAGAATGAAATAAAGACAGAAAATTCGTATCATTGAAGGGGATTAAATATGAAAAAGGTGAATGTTACATACGCGCTGTTATACAATGAAACTCACGAAAAGCTTTTAATGGTTAAAAACAAAGGGAAAAATGGCTCTTATTACACTTTACCAGGTGGAGCAGTTAAATTAGGTGAAACGTTAGAAGAGGCAACAGTTCGTGAAGTAAAAGAAGAAACTGGACTAGATATATCCGTAAAAGGGGTTTGTTCCATTAGTGAAGCGTTTTTTGAGGAAAGGGGACATCATGCAATCTTCTTTAATTTTTTAGGAGAAATAATCGGAGGGGAAATCTGTATATCAAGACCAAAAGAAATTGAAGGAATTATCTGGATGGAATTACATAAAGCAGAACCTTATTTACGTATACCAGAACACTTAAAAAGCCTTTTACAAAAGAAAGAAACAGTTCCTTATATTTTTAATGGAACTATTATTCATCAATCTTCATAAAGATAGTATTTCATTTAAGGCGGGGGAAAAATGGAGTTTATCGTTAATCACAAACAATTTACACAAGCTCTTTCAGAAGTAAGTAAAGCTATCTCAACAAAAAATTTAATTCCTATATTATCCGGAATAAAAATAACAGCAGATCCATCCGGAATTACTTTAATCGCAAGTAATTCGAATATTTTCATTGAAAAATTTATACCTATTTCAATTGAAGACGAACAAATTGCAACTATTTTAAAAGCAGGGAGTATTGTTGTACCAGCAAAGTATTTCATTGAAATTATTAAGAAAATGCCAAGTGAGATTTTAATAAAAAGTATGAATGAGCAGTTGATTACAATCCAATCTGATGAAATTACTTTAAACTTAAATGGATTCTCAGCGAACGAATTTCCGAATGTACCATTTATAGACGATCATGCAGAAATACAAGTAGAAATGGAACAGTTGATTGAAGTATTTAAACAAACTGTCTTTGCAGCTGCTAAAAATGAATCTAGACCCGTTCTTACTGGCGTACATTTCGTTATTGATCATAACAAATTAATTTGTGCTGCTACTGATTCTCATAGACTGGCTTTACGTGAAATACCCATTTCTTCACATGCGGAATTAAATTGTATTGTACCAAGTTCCACTATTAGTGAACTACTAAAATTAATGAACAGTAATTCAAATTTAGTATACATATATCTTTCAGAGAGTCATATTATTTTTAAATTCGGTACAATTACGTTGTATTCAAGGCTTATTGAAGGAAAATATCCTAATATATTCGGCCTAATTCCAAATGAATCCCAAACGGTTATTAATATAGATAGAAAACAGATTTTACAAGGTGTAGATCGATCAAGTTTATTAGCTAGTGAATGGGCAAACAACAACGTTAACTTAGAGATCATCGACGAATTCACAATACAAATCTCTTCTAACGCTTCTCAGATTGGTAAAATATCCGAGACACAACAAATAGATACTATTCACGGTGAAAAGCAATTAAATATATCTTTTGATGGACGATATATGGTCGATACTTTAAAAGCAATAAAAGAAGATAGAGTAACTTTAAGTTTTGGTGGTTCTATGAGACCTATTTTAATTGAATCAGGTGAACAATCTGCAGCAGTATATTTAATATCACCTGTTAGAACTTATTAAGAACAAAGGAATGAATTTAGCTAATGTAGTCGAAGTGAAACTAAAGATAAAATTTAACGTGAGGGTGAGTATTATGAAGAAAATAATCGCTTTACTCTTAGGTATCGTTCTAATTATTTTCGCTTTTTTTCATTACAATAAAGAAAGTTTAGTTCAAAATGATAAATTGTTCGTTGAGGACTTTAAAGGTAAAAATGATTCATATAAAATTCAAGCAGCCATTAATAAAGCAGAATCAAGTAAAATTAAAACGGTTTTGCTCGATGATAAAAAATATAAAGTCACTTCACCAATCATCGTTAAGCAAGGTGTTAAATTATTATTCGGTTATGGTACACAATTTGTTGTTGAGGGAAACTTTAGGGTATTGGAACTAGAAAAAAATGCTTCGATTGAAGGAGCGTACATAGCTATCAATGATCCTAAATTTAATTCTGAAGTTATATATTTAGATGGTAAAAATAAGTATTATAACACTTGGAACAAAACACAAATAAAAGATATAAATATTATAAATTGGTCCGAAACAAATAAAGGAACAGGAATTTCTTTATTCACTGGTGGAAAAGAAAATGAAATCTCCTTTATTAACTTCGATAACATTAAAGTAGCAGGAATGGAAACAGGGTTAAAATTAATAGCGAAAAAACCGAAATCTGGACATGCCTGGATAAATGCCAACCGTTTTATGAACTTCTCTCTAGAGGATTGTGTGAATATGATTTATATGGATAGTAATTTAACTACACCAAATGAGATTAGCGGGAATCAATTTACAAATCTACAAATACAACCGTCAAGTAAAACAAAAAACATTTTAAGGGTAAGTGGACAGCATAACGAATTCAATGGAATGGTGTGGGATTTACAGAAAATTAATCACGAAAACGAACTCATTGAACTAACTGATAAGAGCATGAACACAACCATTGATATTACCTCTGTGCCGACAAGTAGAGTTTTAGATAGCGGGAAGGCAAATATAGTAAAGTAGTAATTAGGGGAGATTAGTATGTAATAGAAGGAGGAGCTCATGAAAAAAGGAAATCACTTATTTTGGGTATATATAACTAGTATCATTATAATACCCTTAATTATTTACTTAGCATTGGTAGCCTCTAGCGAAAAAGATACCCTTACTCAACTAAAAAAAGCCCCCGGTATCCCATCTGCTATTCAAGATTCAAACGATATAGAAGACCCTACAGGATATTGGACAACAGAAAAGATGAAAAATGCAATTCCAGTAGATAAAACAAAGAATTTTAATAGATGAGTCATAAATGAATAAAAAGCGAACCATCAATATTTAATCGGTTCGCTTTTTATTATAATTATACTTCTCTCCACCAAGTTGACGTAGGATAGCCTTTAGATTTTAACGTAATAGCTTCACCGATTTGTGGCGTTGCAATATTAACCCCTAAACGATTTGCTTCTTTCGTAACACGTTCAATAGGATCACTCCATTCATGTAATGCTAACGTAAAAGCACCCCAATGAATCGGAAGAAGTAATTCTCCTTTAACGTCAATATGAGCTTGTACGGTTTCTTCTGGCAACATATGAATAGCAGACCATCTCGCATCATATTGTCCACATTCCATTAAAGTAAGATCAAACGGACCGTATTTATTACCAATCTCCTTAAAGTGCGGAGCATAGCCACTATCGCCACTAAAGAAAACCTTCGTTTCTTGACCAAGAATAAGCCATGAACACCATAAAGAACGATCTTTATCAGTCATACTTCGTCCGGAGAAATGCCTTGCAGGAGCACAAACTAACTTAATATTATCAAACGTAATTTCATCCCACCAATTATGCTCACTAATTTTATTAGGTGAAACACCCCATTTAATAAGATAGCGTGCAACTCCAGTCGGAACATAAAAATGCTTTGCACGATCTTTTAACTGCATAATACTTTTGTAATTTAAATGATCATAGTGATTATGCGAAATGATAATCGCATCAATTTCCTGAAGATCTTCACGTTCTAAAGAAAAAGCACCACTATAACGTTTACTATTAAAAACAGGGAACGGGGAAGAGGCATCTCCAAGCATAGGGTCTAATAACAGTTTTTTACCTTCTATTTTTAAAAGAGAAGCAGAATGGCCAAACCATGTAACTACATAGATTTTACAATTAAATTACTAAAAAAGGAGGGATTTTAAAATGCTTGCTAATTATACTCCGGAAAAAATACTTAAAACAACTTATGAGACAAAAATGATTTCATAAAGTGACAATTATCCAGCTTTAAAAATAAGCGGAACAAACCTTCAATATTTACTTGTAATGCTCCATCTGGGTATAAAATCAAATGCTATAAAAACAAAGCCAAATTGGACTAACGAGGAATTCGAAAAACAAATGCACGCATTAGAACTAGAAGGTTTATTGAAAAAGACAGAAGGGAGTTACTATCCAACATGTATGGTTATAACAGCTAATGAAGGAGAAAAGCTGTATAACCTATGTGAGCCTCTAATTAAACCTACACTTAACATAATTGAAAAGTATTCTAATCAAATTGGTTTTTATGGAAACACTCGATATACAACCTTGAATTTAATAACTGCGAATAAAGAAACGTTTGAAGAATATTTTCACGCTACTATTATCGATATTAATTATACGAAATAGCATCGTGAAAATATTGTAGCAGCAGATAGACAAGTAGACTTAAATTTAAATGTATTATACGAAGAATTAGGCTTATATAAAAATTCACAACCTGTTATCCCAGTGTTTACAGCCGCAGACTTATCTATACTTAACGAAATCGCGAACGCGATCAGTGAAGATTTGATTTTATTATGTAAAGAAAATAAGAAGCCTTTAAAAGAATACTTTGCAAGCAGCAGATACTCAAAAGAAATAACTTACGAAGAATTTTTTATTTGGTGGTATCACTTTTTTCTATACAAAAGTAACTGAAGAATTAATACAAAAGGCGTAATTATAACAAGCGCTCAAAAAAATCAAACGTACATAATCTATTAAAAACTTTAAATTAAAGTGACTAATATACTTTTGCGTATGTAGCAGCTGAATGTATAGACAATAATTAGTAAATAGAGGATAATCCGAAATAAAAACCTAATATAAAGAAAATAAGACATTAAAAGGAGAGAAGAGCCATGCAAAAGAAATTTATCAATCCAGAAACAATGCCAGCAACTTTCGGATATTCTCATATAGTCGAGGTCAATAACGCTAAACGAACAATTTACATATCTGGACAAGTAGCGATCAATACTGATGGTCAAATAGTTGGCATTGATGATTTAGCTACACAAACGCGACAAGTATTCGAAAATATTAAAAGTGCATTAGAAACTTCGGAATTAAAATTTAATGATGTAGTAAAATTAACATTTTTCTTAACAGATATTTCTCAAATGGCCATCGTTAGAGATATACGAGACCAATACATTGATACTAACAATCCACCAGCAAGTTCAGCTGTAGAAGTTAGAAAGTTAATTAACGATAACTTATTAATTGAAATCGAAGCAATTGCTGTAGCAAACTAATTTTAAAAACTTGTTATTAAATCATATCCATACAATTCGTTTAATGCGTTCATTTTAAACGAATTGTATTTTTTATTGTCTTAAATATCATTTATATCTGGAGACATTATCATCAACAACTTATAAAACAAAAACAAATAACCACACAATCCATCACACAGAATGAATCCCAAGAAAAGGGGAGCCCAATAACAATAACCAACATATAATAAGTTTATTATTTTTAATTAGTTAACATAATATATATTATAGGCAGTTAATGAAACAAAGTAATCTCAGGTATCAAAAACCAAGTAAACTATACTTAATGAGACGAAACGGAGATTTTTAATGAGATTTACACAAAGTCTTATCTAAATGAATTTCTACAGTTTCTATCGTCTATTTTTATATCAATGAATCACAGCATATTTAAATCGATTATCGATGTATCATTTAGCGACTCAAAAATATTTTTGATCAGCAATAAATTTTTATGCGAAATAATTTTTCTATACAAAATCTAGATTATAAATTTCATTTTATGTTTTACTGTATCGATTTATTGCTAATTACATACACTTTATAATTTTATATTTTCTTGTTGTTATTTTTTGTATTTACACTTGACTTTTATTGCACATATCATTTCGCACTCTAGTTAACATAATGTTTATTTTTAACATAAAAAAATCCTCCTCACCTTCAGGAAGATTTTTAGTTTGCTATTATTTTATTTATATCTTTTAGTAACAATCCCAATTGTATATAACGTTAGAAAAATCTAAGTTTAATAAATCTTCCTTGCGTATAAAGAAATTAGCAACACCAGAATCTCCCCACATAATATTTAATAAATTGTCTGTATCGATTTGCAACAATAATATATCATGTTGTTGGTATTTTTCTTCCCATTCCCTCGGATCTGTCTGTGTGAAAAACGGATAGCCACCAATTTTATGCCCGTAATTTTCACATAAATCATCATATAGTTCGCCTAATTCTGTTTCATTTTCTTCATCAACGATTTCTCCCCAATCAATGATATCACTAAAAATCTTTTCAAATCGATAATCTCTTGATGTTACTGGTTGGTAATCCAATTCAAATTTTAGTTTAGCTGCTTCAGGTATGATAAAATGCTCTAAAGCTAAAGTATTTAAATAATTAAAATCAGTAATAACCTTAGTTAAATCTGCCGTTATTGTAGAATGATAAATAATTCGAAAGTCGTTTTGGCTTGTTGGATGATCGAGATCTATTCCAAAAAGCTCATCATCAGCACTTACGAAAAATTGTAACAGTCCGTTTTGAGGCATGGATTCAATATGCGGCATTTCTTCAAAATTCAACTGCGCAAGTAACATCATAGGTTGTCCGTTTGAGTCTTTAGGATGCTCTTGATTTATAGGTAAATACGGATAACCGCCAAACTTACTTTCAAAAAGAGTTGTCTCTGCTAGCGTTCCAGACACTTTAATATACGGTTTTACACTTTCTTCTAAACTTGTTCGATACTGTTCTAGTTCTTTCGGTAATTGAAGCTGATACGTATTCTTCATCACATTTACCTCCCTTTAATAATGAATTGAAAATGCCTTACTTAATTATATAGCATGAGATAGCTTAATTAAAAATTGTTAAAAATCCGTTTTCACCCTTGTTTTTTGCGCACTTGGTGGACAAATTAAATTATGTTCTAAAACCTTTTTATTAATAGTTCGAATTAAATCCGCTGCTTCTGTAGTATTTGTATTTTCTTTTAGTCTTTCTTTTAAATCATCAATTTCCTTTGAAATTTCAATCCACCTAGGTAAAACATGATTATTTTTCAAAGTTCTATACAATTGCTTTTCAGGATTGTACGAAAGGTCTTTATCAAGATTAAGAGGTTTCCCTTTACCGGGTAAATTATCAAAAGACCCTTTCTTTTCTGCTTCTTTAACGATAGAACTAATATGATCCTCATACGTATAGGACCAAACTTTCTCATCTTTTACTAAAATCTCTTGTTTTTTAAGGTTTTTATCTAGTTCATCTTGATTCATGGATTCATTCCCCTTTTCATTTTTTAGCGTTGTTTTTGTATGTTTCAATGCTATCAATCCATCAAATAACTTTTCTCGCCACCACACACTGTCATATCCGCCTTGAAACTCTTCATAAGTAATTTGGTACTCTTTTTCTTTTAAAGCTTTGTACAGGCTCCTATTAGCCGTTAAAAGAGGTTTGTTTTCGAGTTCTCCTGCTGCTATGTAAAAATGAGGTTGACTCGTATTGGAATTTATAGATGAAATTTGATTTTCAATCCAAGGAATTTTATTTTCATAGGCATCCTTTTTCCAATGCACGGATCCAGACATTGACAACACGTTCCCGAAAATGTGTGGATTTTGAAGCGCTGCATAAAAAGCTGCTAAGCCACCAAGACTGAAACCAGCAATTGTTGTATGTTTGGCTTCTTGATGCACTCGATACTTCGCCTGGATCCACGGAAGTAATTCCTCCGTTAAAAACGCATTCATTTTATCGTTATAAGTTAGTTCTTCTAGCCGATTAACTGGTTCTATAGCAACAGCAATACAAGAAGGGATTTTTTTTGCGTGAATTAAATAATTGAGTGTTCTTTCGATTGAAAAGTTATTAATGAATGAATTCCCATCAAACACAATGAGAAGTTCTTGAAGATGTGAAGTGTGAGAATAATCATGAGGCGTATAAATATGAATTCTACGTGTGTTATTTAAAATCGTACTATGAAAAGAATGTGTTTCAATTTTTCCAGATGGATAATGATTTGAAGGGAAACGACTGCTATACTGCACTTTCATCCCTATGCTTAACACAGACGCTCTATTAGCATATACGTTATAAGACTATACTGACTATCTACAGGACATTGTTCTATTAGTGGCGTATTATTCGACTTTATTTCATGCAAAAAAGTATACAAAGCTTTTTCGTTTCCATTCTTTAATTGATTATTAAGCTCCTCTAACTTAGGACTAGTTATTGAAGTCACCCATCTTCCTCCTTTGTATTTCTTTCTTTTCACTAGATTGCTTTTATAAAATTAGAATTTGGATGTTATGTATTTAGATGAGTCATTCACTAGAAAGTTTATCAATTGCCTGAATAGAAAGTTCTAACGCTTTGATCCTCCTTGTTAAAAGCGTTCTTTGTGGACTACCAGCCTTAGACTTATCATAGGCCCTCTCGATTGATGGAAGCAAACCAGCAAGGATATTACGAGCTTCTGCTAACTCTTCATGGCTATACAGGTGACTTTCTTGGTTCCATACTTTTTCTAGCACTGCTAACCCTACGCACACAGCTTTAAGTCGTTTTTTCACTAATGTAGTATTTGCACCTTTTTGAGTCATTTGTGATAGTGCATTTTCAAGTTTACGGATTGTTGACTGTAAAGATTTTATTGATTCCAATTTATCTATAGTTGATACGTTTTCCATGTTAATGTTGTCCCTTCTCACTTATTTTGTTTAATGTTTGATAAAATAAGTACTTGATTTCACTCGAAATATTTTAACATAATTAACTAAATATATTCGAGTTGGACAATAAATTAATGGAAAACGGTCACTAAACATCTCTCCCTCCCTTACATCATTCTATATGTACTTCTTTCTTCGTATTAGAATTCCTATATAAACAAGTTGTTAATATTGTATATTTTATGAACAAAAAACGTACAAGTAATGTAACCTGTACGCTTTCGCTTTTATTCAGTAAGGTAATAAAGTAATAGTTTCCGGACCTTCTCATAATTCATGAAATCTCTATACAAAATGGGATACTTCACAATTTCTGTTTCTAGAAAACGATATTGTGGAAACCATTCGAAAAACGATTTTCGTAGCCATTTTATTTGCTCAAACGAAATCTCCTTTTCATTTTCATTAAGTACGTAACTTAAAGTCCCTGCTGTATGCATCCAATAATAATTTAAATCAGCACTTATACAATCATCTTCTGTAAACATATTTTTATGATCTTTCCGTATTTTTCGAATATCACAATTCGGAAATGGTTTATATAGAGGACTATGCATTTTCTGCAATTCATTAAACATAACTTGTTTTCCTAACTTCAAATACCCACCCCTTTATTTCTCTATCCAATTTAATAAGTTTTCATAATGATATTGAGCATCTTTATAACCTAGATTATATAAATTAACGAGTTTTTCCTTGTCTCTTTCTATTCCGCTTATAGGAAGTTGTACACTTGGTTGAATTACATAAAAATTATCTTTTTGTTCTTTTTGACTCATATAAGATATCGTTTCATTATAAAAGCGATAATGTTCTACTAAAGTCTCTGCGATTTTCGGATATTTTCTATATAAAATTTTAGCCAATCCAGAAAATTTATTCCGCTGCTTCTCGTATCCATCCGGCTTTGTCATAATAACAACATTCTTTTGGTAACCATCATTTTGCGCTTTTAATACTGGAATAGGATCTATAATCCCTCCATCTAACAATTTTCGATTATCATAATCTACAGCAGGTGCTATAAACGGAACAGAGCTTGATGCACGAATAATTTTTAAAATATCATTTCCGTGTTCTGTTTTATTATAATAAACTGCTTGTCCTGATTCGCAATCAGTCGTTCCGATTACAAACTGTTCATTTGAATTTAGGAAAGTTTGAAAATCAAACGGTACAATTTTGTTTGGTACTTCATCGAATAAAAAATCCATTCCAAATAATTCACGTTTTCTAATTAAATTTCGATAAGATATATACCTGTGATCTGCTACTAGCTCTGTATTCACTTTCTTATTTCTTCCTTTTTGACGTGACAAATATGTTGCTCCCATACATGCTCCAGCGGATACACCGACTACATACGGAAAGAATAAATCCCTTTCCATAAAATACTCAAGTACTCCTGCAGTATATAATCCTTTCATCCCGCCGCCTTCTAATACTAAACCGATATTCTTCATGCTATATCCCTCTGCTTCTTTTTTCTTAATTTCATATTAGCACAAGATATTAAGATGAGGTTATATAAACTAATTACAACAATAACCAAAAACTACTAAAGTAATGTCATAATATCTTTGTGAGTAACATGTTACAATATAAGTAATTCATTCCACATATATTAAAGGAGGAATTTAATATGGGTTTATTTAGCGGTATTTTAGGAAATGCATCAAATACGAGTTCTGAAAGTGTAGAACGTGATTTAGAGAAGATTATGCTAGACGATGAAAAAGTAGAGCATGCTTATAAATTAATTCGTGATCTAATCGTATTTACAAATCGTCGTCTTATTTTAGTAGATAAACAAGGAGTAACTGGCAAAAAAACAGAATACCATTCTATTCCTTATAAAAGTATTACACAATACAGCATCGAAACGGCTGGACATTTTGATTTGGATGCAGAACTTAAAATTTGGGTGTCTAGTATGGAGGATCCAATTACGAAAGAATTTAAAGGTGACGATAGTATTTTAAGCATTCAAAAAGCGTTAGTAACATTTACGACAAAGTAGTAGTTTTTGTATTTTTATTCAATTTCAAAATTACTAACCCGAGTATTTTGGAAGAATATACATTATTTTTGTATATTTAATCTGAATTATCATAAAAAGGTAAAGCGTATTTTATATGCTTTACCTTTCTTTTTTGTAATAAATAAGTGTAGTTTTATCATTTAATTTCTTTATAACTTCTGTTCTTTTATACCCCATCTTTTCATACAAAAAACAATTTTTCTCTTCTTCTAAAATAGTAGCCAGTTCCCAGCTCGTTGCTTCAGGAAACATTTCCTCAATTAATGTAAGTACCTTTTGAGCAATTCCTTTTCCTTGATGACTCGGGTGAATAAACATTGGACTGATCCAAAATTTAGAGGGTGTTTCTTTTTGTGAAATACATATCGCTCCCACAAGATTCATAGCCACTATTATTTTATAGAAGCCACTGTCTACATGATTTATTCTATAAATAGTTTTTTCGATAGTTTCATTTGCTGGATTTGTTTCATAGTCTTTATATGTATTTAATAAAAGGCTAAATGAGTCTATTTGCATTTGAAATATAACTTCTGCATCAGCTTCTGTCGCCTTCTCTAATATAATCTCCATATTACCAATTTAGACGCTTTCTTAAAGAAGTAATATGAGCTGTATGATGACGACCGTGCCAGGCGTATAGTCCAATTGCAACAGCCAGTTTTGTTTCACCAGATTCAGGATGATTAAATGTCTTTTCTAAATCAGTAGGTTCTAATGAATATAAAAGGTTAACCCATCTTTTATGTAATGAATCTAGCATTACTAGTGAAACATCTACCGGTAATTTCGAATCAGGCAATTCTGCCCACTTTTCTTCTTTATACGGTTTAATAGTTGGATTCTTTTCTGTCAGTGCTAATTTAAAGCGTATGTAGCTATTCATATGGCTATCAACAACGTGATGAACAACTTGACGGACAGTCCATCCTCCAACGCGATACGGTGTATCTAACTGCTTCTGATCTAAATCTTTAATTGCCTTTGTTAGTTCATTAGGTAAATCTTCAATTTCTTGAATCCATGTATCAATCATTTCTTCAGTTATAGGACGTTTGTATGTAAATTGGCCAATTGGATAACGTAAATCATTCATGAATAAGTCCCCCTTATTATAAGCGCGAAGTATTTCTCCAAATATAATGTACAAACTTCACATGTTCTCCATTTAATTCTACAGATGTTGTATCTGATTCGTTTTGATAAGAAGAAAATCCGCTTTTTTCTAGTACAATTTGTGATGCGAGATTATTAGTCGTTGTTTTAGCATGAACCCTATTAATTTCATTGTTTTTCGCTACGTCTAAAATTAATTTTACGGCTGCTGTTGCAACTCCTTTTTTAGTAAATTTTTCTCCGACCCGATACCCTAGCGAACTAATTCGAGTTTCTGTATCTATATCTACTAAATTTATTCGTCCTACAATTTCTTTTTCTTCATTACGAATTAAATAAAAATAAGAATCTCCATCCGCCTGTTCTATTAATAAATCGTCTAGTAGTTTTTGGAAATATTCAAATTCAAAATATTTCGAGCCACGATTTGGTACCATTGTTTCAAAAAAAGATTTATTCGTAAGTTCAAACGTAAATAAATCCTTAGCGTCTTGTTTCTTTAGTTGCTCTATGTATATTTCCATCCCGTATTCTCCTTCTTGATTTACTAACTGTTATACATTCTTTTTTAATCAATTATATTCCTGCTATTTCTTTCGATTAAGTAATACAGCTAGTAGCACTTTCGGATGAAAAAGATGAAATGGACTACGAATTAAATTCATCACTCGTACTAACCGAATATAAACATCGGAATCACTTGCGGATAGTCGATATATTTGTTTCGTATACCACAGCTGAAATTTTTGTTTCGTAGTTAATTCTCTCTTTAGTTGCGGGTGACGTGATATTTCCGTTGTTGTCATATCCCAAGGGGTTTCTATTATATTAGCTGCCTTTTTATAAAATTGTTGTGTAAATGTTTTATCAAGTTGTTTTCTACCTTGCAGAAGTAATTGCAACTGGTGAGATTCCATAGCAGCAACTGAAACACCTTGACCGAAAACGGGATCAAAACGACATTGCGCATCTCCAACTACTAACAACCCTTCTGGTACATTGCTAACTAAATCAAATCGCCGACGTACTTGATAAGGAATTTTGTATGTCTTTATATCAGTAATCCCCTCAGCTTTGTTTAGAAACTTTGTTACATTAGGGATTGATAGATTTTCAGCAAAATCATAAAACTCATCATCTGTTTGTGGTGCTTTCTCATTTGCATATCCACTGAAGGTAACAAAATAACGATTATCTTCAATCGTTTGAATAAGAACGCCATAAGGGTTTTCAGGGAAACTTGGAGACATTAACATATTACAACAGTCTAACTCCTCATTTTCTTTAAGTTTGAACATTTTCGTTGCGTAAAATAAATCAATACGAACTTTCTCTTCTTTTACTTCAATTTCGTATTCTCGTAGCCACTCTATACTTTTCGACCCAAATCCACTCGCATCAATTACAATATCTGCATAAACTTCTTCTTGCATGCCTGCCTCTAAATATTTAACTTTTACTCCACACACTTTGTTAAGCTTTCCATCTACTAATAACCCTTTAACCAATGTTTCATATTTAATAGTAATATTTGAAATTTGATCAATTCGTTTTTGAATATGCCATTCTAGCAAAGGGCGACTTTGCTGAATCATATGTACTTCCCCTATGAACGGTTGTTTCCATAGACCAAATTGATGCCATTTCAAATCACGCGTAAAGTTATTTATGATACTGCCCGCTTCTATTAATTCATTCGTAATAGTAGGAAACAATTCTTCAATTGCTTTTTCTCCACCTTTTAATAACACGTGAGGATGATTGCTTTGTGGAACTCTTTTTCTTGAAGTTTTTCCATCCCATTTTTCACCGACTTCTAAAATGATTACTTCTTTAAAAGAAGTTGATAATGCTTTTGCTGCAAACTTTCCCGCCATACTTCCACCAATAACAATAGCCTTATTAAACATATTTTCCCCCTTAATGAAAAGAGATCCTGCCTTGTATGAATGAAACAGGATCTAAACGAAGAATTACTAAATTAAAACACATGAGTAAATTGCAACGTTAAAATTAAAATGCCTAATCCCCATACGTAATACGCGAATACTTTTAAGGAGTGACGTTTTAAATATTGAATCATCCATGAAACAGCTATGTAACCAAAAAACGCTGCTGATAACGTTCCGACAATTAAAGATGTACTAGAAATAGATTCTACTTTCCCTTGAAAAACATCTATAAATTGCAAAATGATAGCTCCAACAATGGCTGGTGTCGACAGTAAAAAAGAAAAGTAAGCAGCTGTTTCACGGTCTAATTTTCTCCATAATGCAGCGACGATTGTCATACCAGAACGGGAAATTGCCGGAAAAATAGCAGCCGCTTGAAATGAACCGATGATAAATGCATCTTTATATGTAATGTCATCCATTTTTTTACGACCATTTTTTTGTTTATCGGCCATGTAGAGAAAGAAACCTGTCACTAAAAACTCCCATCCAATCGTAATACCTGTTTTTGAAATATCTTCAAAGAAGTCTTTAAATAACAATCCAATTACAACTGCAGGTATCGTCCCAACAATAAGCAATAACATTAGTTTTGAAAATGGATTTTTAATTAAGTATATAAATTCTTTTTTGTAATAAATAAACACTGCAAGCAAAGTTCCGATATGCAGCATCGTATCTAAAAATAAACCTGCGTCATCTAATTGAAACAAATGCCTTCCTAAATAAAGATGTCCTGTACTACTAATCGGCAAAAACTCTGTTAAACCTTGTATTATTCCTAATATAAAAGCTTCTAACCAATTCATGATGGTCCCCTTTCTCGTTTGCTTGTACCAATATATGAAGGTTCAATTTTCAATATGAAAAAAACTATTTTTCTCTATGAATTTACTTTTATTTTATGGATATATATGTAAAAAATAGTGAGGAGGGTTACTATGTGGCAACATACGAAATTCGGCAATGTATTACTGTGGGCAGGACCTATCCTTGTGTTTATAGGGTTATGTATTACAAATGTTATTTCAGATATTCCTTTTTTTGAAGGAAAACATAAAACGCTTGGAATTATAATTTTATTTATAGGGCTTTTCTGTTTAATTGCTGCTAATCATTTTAAAAAAGGAGAAAGAAATGAAGAATGAAACACAAAAAAACAATCCCAGTATATGTGCTAGGATTGTTTTTTGTTACTTATTTATAGAACACTTTATCAACGTTATATTTTGCTTTATATTCATTAATAATGTAAGTTTCGTAAATTTCTCTTTCTGTTGGATCTTCTACGATACATGCATCGATACGATATACTTCATCACGATGATTTTTGATTGGTGAAACATTGTCTTCAAAATGCTTTTTAATACGTTGTCTAATTTTACGAGCTTTACCTACGAAAAGAAGTTCGTCATTAATATTGTAAAACATAAAAATGCCGCCTTTATCTCTAGGGAACAAGTGGAAATCGATAAAACCGTTAATTGGAGTAATTAATGGCTCGTCTCCTTTAATAACTTGTTTACGTTCAGTAATTGAAACATCAGCTTCAGGAATATTAATTTTAATCAAGTTCATTCACGTCCTCTTTTATTATAAAGATAAATAATAGCATAAGTATGTAAGAAAAGCTATGTTAAGAGAGATATTTCATTTTATAATTCAAATATTATAGGTATATCATGTAAACTTTTTTTCCAAATCATATGATCGTTTGATTCGCCCCAATAATCCTTCAGCACATAACTAGGTTTTCCAAACTTTTTTGTCCATATACTTTGTGCTTTTTTGTATCCACTATCTAAACAGCATTCGGTTATTCCTCTGCTAAGTAATGTAAGATACATTGTATTTAGAAGTAAACTCCCTATACCTTTTCTTTGGTACTCCGGAAGTATAAATACAGTTCCTATTTCATACAAATCCTTAAGTACACCGTCTGTACAACTATTAATCAATGTACTTGCTGGACCGACTTCAATTGTTCCAATAATTTTATCGTTATTTGTATCTATTGCTAATAAAAAGTAACGATTTTCTCCATTACTATCAAAATCATCTTTCAAATATTGCTTTTTCGAGTTAATTTCATTTTCTATGTCATCTAATAGATGTGATAACCCTTCGTTTTTAAATGTATTAGTAATAACAAGACGAAAAAACAAATGTAGTTCATCTAAATCATTCGAATTCGGCCTTCTAATTTCAATGTTATACATGACTTAAATCTCCAATCTTTGAAAATATATGAGAAAGTGTATTTGTTCAAAAAGATTTTATGCAATTGTTAAGACCATACTTTATATACTCTATTCATCATTATTCTACACAACTCTGCATAGATCCAGCAGTATACAAAACTCAGTATAAATATTAATGTAATAGCTTTTATATCCATAATTGTATGAACAGTAGGACCAAGTACTGGAAAGCGGAATATATCGAGAACGATCATAATTCCTATAAGTAGACATAACGCTGAAAAGGAAACTATCAAAATCCTCCTCTTGAATTGTAAAAAGGATACTCCTAACGCTATACCTAATAATCCTGTAGTAAAGGGAAAGACAATTAGTTCACTCGGCTCAATAATAAATAATAGGAAAATAGTAAGAATATAAGAGAGTATCCCCTCACGAATAGAATAGCAAATAGCAAAAAATATCGGCAGTGTCGAGAATGGACTAATAAATAGACCTATACCAGGAATTAAGTTCCCTGCAGATTGAAAGATAGCAGCAAATGACCCGAGTAATGCTGTAACGACTAACCTACTTGCAGGATTCATCCTTCTTTTATGAACTAAGTTCACATCATTTGATATCATCAATCGATACCAATATCTTCTAAAGCGATTCATCAGATTCCCCCTAAAGAGACCTAATCCATCACTTTCTATTTTTATTCATATACTTAATGGTTATGTTTCTGCTTGTTAGGAATCACTATACAATAGATGTTTATCCATAGAAGGTTTTTAAGAGGCGCTAAATCATGCGTTTGAAAAAATATAAATTCCATATATTTTTAGACTCAAAGTTTATATCGTATTAAGGAACAATTTCAAAAATAGTACCTTTGTTAAAATCCGTTACTTTCATTGAACCATAAACTCCTAAATATAACCTAGTTTGATCTAAGTTTGTTCCCAAACTCATATAATAAGCTGCTTGAGCACCAAAATCATAATTGGTTTCAATAACATGAAAATCATTACGTTTCCCATCTGTAGCTGCTCTAGTAAAAGCTAACACTCCCTTTACTGGAGATTGAGATTCTTCTTTCTTAGCAAGATCCGTAAACACGACACTACTAGCTAAATTTTGAATTGCAGTTCCCATATATGGCTGGACTCCTGTAAGTGAAGTTCCTCCAAACTTATCGGCCCTGGAATCTTTATGAAAATAACTAATTAGAGGCTGAATACGCCTCACTGACGTTTGAATTGTTTCATTATAATAAGCCATTGTTCTCTCATCCAAAGTAGGATTCTCAGAACAGTGCCTTATAAAAGAAGTAGGTAATTCTCCTTCCCATCCTCGCCAACCAAAATTAATAAATCCATCTTGATTGGGTGTGGATCTCATTAAATGCGTTTGACCAAGTTCGGTAACCGGTATGGGTTTATAATACACAAACGAAAAAATAGACTCTGTAATATCCTGCCCGACATTTCCGATGTATTTGATATATTGATTATAAAACCTTTGGAATGAAATACCTGTTATATTACGAACCCCTTTCGCAATTACCGTAAGTGTTTCTTGTATAGATAAAGGAAACTCATTAAAGAGCGTAACTACTGGAGGGTTATTTATAAATGTATTTTTACTTACATCGATTTCAATTATTTTACCCGCTATTTCTAAGTCATCCTGGCTTAGATTAAATGGATCATAACCCGATCCACCATCTCCATTTGTAAAAACAAGTTTTCCAGTCTCGGGTGAAAAGTTTAAACTATTAACACCGTTATGATTAAAAAATGGCCGTTTTATATTAAGTAACGTTCTTCGTTTTTGAGGTTGACCGTTTGATTGTAAAATCCATTCTTCAATTGTATCAATATGATCATATTGAGTATCTCTATTTATCCACTTTAAGTTTAAAGTTTTCGGGTCACAAGGGTTCGGTTTAAATTGTTCTGCAAGTGCACCTGGTCCTTGAGTCCCAGCCATTGAATAATGAAGATAAAATAAGCCATTATGATTAAATTGCGGATGAAACGCTAGTCCTAGCAATCCGCGTTCATCATAACCGCTACTAGAAACACCTTCTTCAAACGTGCCTAATTTGATAATTCGCGGACGAATATTTAAAAATGTTTTTATTACACCGTCTCCTATATAAAAAATCTCTCCTAATTGGGTTGCAATAAATAGTCTTTCAGCCGATTCACCTGGAAGTATGGCTGTTTTTATTACAGTTGGTAAA
The DNA here is from genome assembly GCF_001884065.1 of Bacillus proteolyticus. Lineage (GTDB taxonomy): Bacteria > Bacillota > Bacilli > Bacillales > Bacillaceae_G > Bacillus_A > Bacillus_A proteolyticus. Next base: position 175,310 of record NZ_MACH01000092.1, on the reverse strand, counting down.
TTTATGTTATGAACGATGGGCCGTAAACTAACCTTAACTTTTGTCAACTTACTTTACACCCCTTTAATTGCGTTTTATTAAAAGAGTATGATTAGAACTGTTCGATTAGTATTCAATTAGGGACTAAGGACTAGGGACTTGGATACTAATTCTGACTGCGCTGCTTTTCCTGCTTCTCCATATAACTACGCATCCGTCGCATATATTCAGGTGCGTCCATTGGATTCCCTGCAATCATTTCAATTATACAGAGTCTTTTGGCGCTTTCCTTTTCAGCATGGATTATAGCCTGATCAACCTCTCCATAGGTCCGGACCGTAACGGTAAACGCGTTACCTCCAAAAGCTTCGGCCAGCTTGGTGTAAGACCATCGAGGGATTTGGTTGTACTTTTGATCCTCTGTTTTGACATTTAAATATCTCTCGATCGTATAACCACCGTTGTTTAAGACAAAGATTATGGGCTTGCAGCCGTAATAGAGCATAGAACTGATTTCCTGTACTGTTAGCTGCAGGGCACCGTCACCTGTAAACACCAATACTCGGCGTTCCGGCGCGGCCATAATAGCACCAAACGCCGAAGGGATTGCGTAACCGATGGACTGCCATCCACCTTGTCCAATATATGTTACATTGTCCGGCAGTCTTACCTCTCCCATTCCATAATAAAACGTTCCGGTCTCGGCGATTACAATATCCCCATTTTTCAGCATGCGCTGAAAACGCGGATAATAGCCGTCCTCCATTAGAGGTCCGTCGGCAGTTGTTGTGAATTGCTCATAAGGGAGTGACAATTTTTTCGTCAAACCTTTGCCCGTATAACCTACCTTCTGAACGGCAAGTAGCATGTCGGCTGCAAGAACATTCGGATATTCCGCCTCAGCGATTTTAACTATATCTGGTTGAATATTGACAGTTATCAGCGGGTTCAGCTTCGCGGTAAAACTTGCGGTGTTTGTGTCCGCCCATACCATGCCAATCGCAATGATACAATCTGCATTCTCCACCGTACTTTGGACTTCAGCCCTCCCGAAAGAGCCTAGATACATTCCGATATAATTTGGATGGGTCTCATCGAATCCTCCCTTCCCGTACAGCATCGTTACAACAGGCACATTCATTGCATCGGCCAGTTGCCGAGTTGCTGTCTGAAGGCCGAAACGCATAGTTTTCACATCCACCAAGATAACCGGTCGGTGAGCACGTTCCAAAAGCGGACGGACATGATTCACTGCAGCCTGGAGGGTATTCGAGTTGGATGTTGGGCGTGGTGGTATTGGCTCTGCCCAAATTTTAATCGGCTTGGTCACTAAATCATTAGCCACAACCAGGTATACCGGCTTTTTCTTTTCCTTAGCAATGCGAATCGCAGTCTGAATTTCAATCTTGGCATTTTCCGGCGTAAGCACCGCGGTATATGCCGTAATCTGCTCATACACTTTGCGAAAAACGTCAAAATTTCCATCCATTAAGGTGTGATGCATCAGTTGATGCTCTTTTTGATCCTTCTCAGGAGGCGCACCCACAATGTGTATTATTGGTACATGCTCGCTGTTGGCTCCCGCTATTGCATTGCAGGCGCTGAGCTCCCCGACCCCAAATGTCGTAATAAGAGCGGATATTCCTTTGATTCTTGCATAGCCATCTGCAGCGTAACCTGAGTTTAGTTCGTTTCGTCCTTCTATAAAACGGATGCCGTTATAACACTCCAAAGTATCAAGAAGTGTAAAATTATAGTCCCCTGCGACACCAAAAATTTCGGTAATGCCCTCGAGTTTCAGGCAATCGAACAAATACTGGCCAACCGTTTTTTGAGCAGGTCCCCTTTGTAAACCAAAGTTGCCCGTATTAATCATGTTGTCCATCGCTAGCTCACTCCTTATCTATTTCTTGGGCTTGTTCTGTTTTATAGTACCCTTTTTGATAATTCCCTTTAATTAAACAGGCTATCCGTTAAGCAACAATTAATGGGGAAGAAATGCTCCTTATCTTTGGAGAAAGTCATAAAACAAGAGAAGGAGAAGAACACTAAAACTTTACGAGGCTACGGTGAAGATTTTTGTACAACCATAACAACTACATTCTTCGTATTTTATATATTATCAATAAAGAGTTCAGAAAACCCATAAATAAAAAAAAACGAGTGCCGTGAAGAAACGCACTCATTGAAAGGAATTTACCATCCTCGACGATTATCGTGATCACAGTCAGGATCATGGTTTCCCTTTAAAATATTCCATTTATCATGCTCCTCACTCTGCTTTGCAAATGTCTAGATTACTTTTAAAAACTTTGTAACAGAACCTTAAAAATGATAAAAACCCACGAAGAAAATGCATTTTCTTCGTGGGTTTAGTTATTTAAATGGACTTTCAGCTAACTCAAGAAGCATCCGCACCTTCAAACTGACTATTATAAAGCGAAGCATAGAAACCATCAGCTTTTAATAACTCTTCATGATTACCTTGTTCTACAATATCCCCGTCTTTCATGACAAGGATTAAATCTGCATCACGTATTGTTGATAATCTATGGGCGATAATGAAACTTGTTCTACCTTCCATAAGGTTTTCCATCGCTTTTTGAATCAGTACTTCTGTACGAGTGTCAATGGAGCTTGTTGCTTCATCGAGTATTAATATTTTCGGATCCGCCATAAGGGCACGTGCAATTGTGAGTAGTTGCTTTTGTCCTTGGGATACATTGCTTGCTTCTTCGTTTAGTTCCATTTGATATTTATTTGGTAATGTTTTTACGAAGTTGTGAACGTGAGCTGCTTTCGCTGCTTCAATTACTTCTGAGTCTGTAGCATCGAGTCTACCGTAACGTATATTTTCCATGATGGAGCCGTTAAATAGCCAAGTGTCTTGAAGTACCATACCAAACATGTTGCGCAAGTCTTCTCGCGTGAAGTCTTTTATATCGTGACCGTCGATACATATTGCACCGCTGTTTATATCATAGAAACGCATTAACAGTTTTACAATCGTTGTTTTACCAGCTCCGGTTGGTCCGACGATTGCTACTTTTTGTCCATGTTTAATGTTAGATGAGAAATTATTGATGATGATCTTATCTGGATTGTATCCAAATTGAACATCTTGGAAGGTAACTTCTCCTTGAACTTTTTGCAACTTCACTGGATTTTCTGCTTCTGGCACTTCCTCTTCTTCTTCTAAAAATTCGAAGACTCTTTCTGCAGCAGCTGCAGTGGATTGAAGTACGTTCGCGATTTGCGCTACTTGAGCGATTGGTTGCGTAAAGCTTCTAACATATTGCACAAAGGCTAAAATGTCTCCAACTGCGATGGTTCTCTTTACCGCAAGCCATCCGCCTAAAATAGATACAGCGACGTAACCGATATTACCGATAAATGTCATAATCGGCATCATCATTCCAGATAAAAATTGAGATTTCCATGCGGAGTGGTAAAGGGTATCATTTACCTCTTCGAATTTTTTAACTTCTTCTTCTTCTTTGTTAAAGGCTTTCACGATATTGTGACCACTATAAATTTCTTCGACCTGACCGTTTACGTGTCCTAAATATTCTTGCTGGGATTTGAAGTATTTTTGTGATCGTTTTACGACTGCCATGATGAGAATCATCGATACTGGCAATATTAAAATCGCTACTAATGTCATTTGCCAGCTGATTGATAACATCATGATAAGTACACCGATGATTGTAATAACGGATGTGATGATTTGCGACATACTTTGGTTTAAAGTTTGGCTCACCGTATCTACGTCATTTGTAATTCTCGATAATACTTCGCCGTGCGTTGTTTTATCAAAGTATTTCAGCGGCATACGGTTAATTTTTTCATCGATTTCTTTTCTGAAGTTATAAGATACTTTTTGAGCTACTCCAGAAATAATGTATCCCTGGATAATACCAAACACAGTGCTCAGTATATATAATCCAAGGAGTAAAATGACAATGTTTCCGATATAAGTAAAGTCAATGGCCGCACCGGGTGCTCCTGATACTTTGCTTACGAGTCCTTCGAAAAGTTTTGTTGTCGCATTGCCTAAAATTTTTGGACCAACGATTGTAAAGGCTGCACTACCGATTGCGAAAAGGATAACGACTAAGATTGATAATTTATAGGGCTTCAAGTATTGAAGGAGTTTATTCATCGTTCCTTTGAAGTTTTTTGCTTTCTCAATCTTTCTCATGCCGCCGCCCATATGACCGCCACCGCCAGGACCAGGGCCGCCTTGTTTTCTATTTTCTATTTTTCTATCACTCATGATGACAACTCCTCTCTTGAAAGTTGTGATAAAGCAATTTGCTTATAAACTTCACAATTTTCCATAAGCTCTCCATGAGTACCAGTTCCAACTATTTTCCCTTCGTCAAGTACAATAATCTTATCGGCATTCATGATTGTACTGATTCTTTGGGCAATAAGTAAAATAGTACTTCCTGTAATCTCATTGTTTAAAGCTCTGCGCAATGCTGCGTCTGTCTTAAAGTCAAGAGCTGAGAAACTATCATCGAATATGAAGATTTCCGATTTTTTCGTAAGAGCACGCGCAATAGAAAGTCTTTGTTTTTGACCACCGGAAACGTTCGTACCACCTTGTGATATTTCTGTACGGAAGTTTTCAGGTTTCGCGTTAATAAACTCCATAGCCTGCGCGATTTCTGCCGCTTTTTCGAGTTCTTCTTCAGTTGCTTCTTTCTTACCGTATTTCAAATTACTCTCGATTGTACCTGAGAAGAGAACTCCTTTTTGCGGTACATAACCAATTTTCTCTCTTAATTCCTTCTGAGATACTTCTCTAATATCCGTGCCATCTATTAATATTTGGCCGCTTGTGACATCGTAAAAGCGTGGAATTAAGTTGATTAATGTTGATTTACCACTACCTGTACTTCCGATGAAAGCTGTCGTTTCACCAGGTTTTGCAGTAAAGGTGATATTGGAGAGCACATCTTCTTCTGCACCTGGGTATCTAAAGCCAACATTTTTAAATTCAACGTAACCTTTCTTGTCTGAATCAAATGTTTTCGGCTCTTTTACATCACTAATGGTAATGTCAGTATCTAAAACTTCTGCGATACGTTGTGCGGAAACTGAAGCACGTGGAACCATAATAGATACCATTGAAATCATTAAGAATGCCATGATGATTTGCATTGTATATTGCATAAATGCCATCAAATCACCAACTTGCATATTTCCCATATCCACTTGGTGTGATCCAACCCAAATAATAAGTACAGTAACGGCATTCATGATAAACATCATCATTGGCATCATAAATGACATTAAACGGCTTACAAATAAGTTTGTTTTTGTTAAATCTTGATTTCCTTTTTCAAATTTCTTTTCTTCATGTTTTTGATTATTAAAAGCACGAATAACGAGCATACCTGTTAAGGATTCACGAGTGATTAAGTTAATTTTATCTACTAACTTTTGGATACGCTTAAACTTAGGAATCGCGACGCTAAATAAACCAATGACTAAGCTTAAAATTGCGATTACGGCAACTCCGATAATCCATCCCATTGAAACGTCTGTAGTAAGTACTTTAATAATGCCGCCTATACCTAAAATCGGTGCATAGAATACAATGCGAAGCATCATAACCATAAGTGTTTGAACTTGCTGGATATCATTTGTACTTCTTGTGATTAGAGATGCAGTGGAAAACTTATCAAACTCCGCATTCGAAAAGTTTGTAACTTTCCGAAATACTTTCTTTCTAAGGTCTCTGCCCAGTCCAGCAGCTACTTTTGCAGCAAGTAAACTCACGATAACGGTAGCTGCCATACTTACTAAGGATAAAAGCAGCATTTTCCCGCCGGAAGTAAAAATATAATTAGATTGAAGTTTATTAGTATTGATACCGATCTTCTTATACTCATTCTCAATGTATGGAACAGCTGACTGTGTTACCATGCTACCTGGCATATTCTTGAACTTCTCATTTGCCTTGTCTTTCATTGCATTGATTTGATCTTGAGGAAGTTTCGCAATGATTGCAAAAGGATCAGTATTTGGCGGAAGCTTCACTGGTGTTTTGTTGTCGCCTGTCGCAGCAGGAGGGAAAGCAGATGAGCCGCCTTTTTCAATTCCTTGTGTAATTAACATTGGTTTCCCAAAGATATCGTTAAGTTCGTTAATTATTTTTTTATCTTCTGTATGTAGCTTATAAAGTGGCTCTTTATCAAGCTGCGGATAATCTTTTAAATCATTTTTCAGTTCACTTTGAGAGAGGTTGTTCTTATCTAAAAGCGCATAGTTGTCAGCTACTTTTTTCTTTTCATTTTCATTCATAAAGAGCGTAAGTTTATCCATTTCACTTTTACGAATAACCTCAGGTACTGCATTTTCTACACCTTTTTGTTGAATCCCTACATTGACAATGTTAGACATATAGTCTGGCAGTGATAGATCGCATACTGCCTGTACAGTTAAAAGACATACAACTGCAATGATGGAAGCAACAAATGGTTTTAAATGTTTGATGATCTTTAACATTTAGTTCATCTCTCCATTTTCTTTGTCTAATTTTTTTAGTTTTTACTCCGCTTCTCTCCTTTATTCTTCGTATTCTCAGTAATTCATTCTAGCAGCTCTTTACGTATTTTCGACTACAGATTAATTTTATGACTATATGAAGATATGATGCAACTTTTAGGGTGTAGATGTTGTTTTATAGGACTTAAATCCCAAAATAGATATCTAACTAATCTTTTCTGGCGGAAAACCAGAATTTTGTAAACTACCTGAATTGATTGATGAATATCGGATTAATATGTTTCCTGTAGTCTTAGGCAGTGGACTACCTTTATTTAAAGAAATTACGGAAAAAATCAATCTTAAGCTTATAAAAAACAATACATTTAAAACCGGAGTGGTTGGTCTTATCCACCAACCGAAGGAAAATGCTTGACTGCTCGGCACTTCAACTATCGGGTGCTAATATTCAACAACGCGTACCGAAAATAATCAAACATATTTTATAAAAAGTGATTCTATAAAATATGTTTAGAGCCTGTTTTGATTACTCTTTTTTTCAAAAACGTTTTTTTATATTAGGTAAATTAGCAGTAGTAGTCTTACCTTTGATCAAACATGTTTATAAACCAACATAACGTACAGGAAATCGACTTTTCTCTTGTCGGAATTTACTTAGCATACAGTGGTCATATATTTTCAAGAATAACGGAAGAATATATAGAAAATGCTACATAAACGTGAAGTTTAATCAACTTAGGGGGGACAACCTTGTTCAATCAAATAGTAAAAGCTGTACCCAATTTATTTACGATTGGAAATTTATTGTGCGGTGTTTTTTCAATTACCATGAATATGAGTGACTATTTGGAAGTGGCTTCCATTTTTATTTTCTTTTCAGCTGTTTTAGATCTCCTTGATGGAAGAATTGCGAGAAAATTAAAAGTGAACAGTGAGTTTGGTGTACAATTGGATTCCTTAGCTGATATTGTTAGTTTCGGAGTTGCTCCTGCACTTTTATTTCATTCGATAGCAACACCATCTATTTTAACTTCTTTGGCATTTATCCTTTTCCCAACGATGGGCGCTTTAAGATTAGCTAAATTTAGTGTAAAACCAACCATTGGATATTTTAAGGGATTACCTATTCCAGCTGCTGGATTACCATTAGCTGGAATGGGATTATTTTCATATAGCAATGCATGGATTACATTAATCCTTGCTCTCTTAATGGTAAGTCCAATTAGGTTTAAAAAACTTTAATTGTGATCCCGTCTATCACTTTAATTTCATTTATGAAACGGTTCGCTAATATCCATCAAGTTGAGGTTTTTGATGTTATTCATCATTTTACGGATTCAGCGATGGGACCGACTTTAAAGAGCTTACCTATTGTAATAGATTATGAAATTGGATACCCTCCAATTTCATAATCTATTGTTTATATTTCTGATATGTATAAAAAGAAAGGATATTCGCCTCTATATTGAACGAATCAACCTTTCTTCTCTAATGACTCAAACGATAAAAATGTACTTCGTTGCTAAAAAAGACAAAAAATTTCTGTTTTGTGGGTTATCTATTTTCTTAGCTTAATAGTGATGTAGTGGTACCCCTTTGTTTAAAAGAACACCTACCGCCCAAATAACATAACAAAAAAGATTAGGAAATCACTCCTAATCTTTTTTGTTTATTACTATTCCAGTGCACCAGCAACATCATAATCATTTAAATCTAATTCAATTGGTTGTCCCAATGCAAGTTTAGCAAGTTCAGATCCTAAGTATGGCCCAGCAGTTAAACCCGAAGCACCTAATCCGTTTGCAACGAGAATACCTTCAAACTTAGGTAGTGGCCCAATAACAGGTAAGAACCCTGGTGTAAACGGTCTAAAGCCGACTCTTGTTTCAATCATTGTACCATCTTCTAAACCAGGCGCTACAGTTAATGCTTTATGGAATACTTCATGTAAACCACCTGCAGTTACACGGTGATCGAAACCAGTATCATTCTCATGCGTTGCACCAATTACGACATGGCCATTGTCAAACGTTAAAATATATTGATCGTTTGGCGGCATAACAACTGGCATATTTTCTGTTGCTGTATTTTCCATTTGCAGATGAATAATTTGCCCTTTTTGGAACGTAACTAAGAAATTAATTCCTAATGGGTTCAAGATTTCGTTTGCCCATGCGCCTGCAGTTACCATTACCTTTTCCGCTACAATTGTTTCGTCATTTACTTTAACTCCCGTAATATGATTCCCTTCACGGACTAATACTGCATCGCCTTTTATGAAAATTGCACCATGCTTTTTCGCAGCGCTTATTAATGCGTTGCGTAATAATCTTCCATTTACTCGTGCAGCGCCACTAATATGAACAGAACTATATTCTTCCGATAATGCAGGGAATAATTTTTTCGTTTCTTCAGCTGATAAGCGAGTGATTTCACCAATCTCCGGTGCATCTTCACGGCGTTTATACGCTCGCTCTTCCATTTGATCTAGTTTTTTCTCATCAGTATGTAAACTAATTGCGCCTACACGGTTGTAACCTGTATCCGTTTCACCGTCTTCTTCTAATTGCTGAATTAACGAAGAATAGTAACGTGCACCGCCTTTAACGATTTTATACCATGCTTTATTACGACGTTGCGACAGCCACGGACAGACAATACCTGCTGCTGCGTCAGTTGCTTGACCTAAATCTTGACGATCTACAATAGTAACCTTCGCACCAGCCTTAGCAAGATGATAAGCAGTAGACGCTCCTAAAATTCCAGCTCCAACTACAATATACGATTTCATTTCAAACACCTTTTCTCTTTTGCTGATTATTTAAATATAAGAACATACTTAAGTATAATAGAAGGAATCCTTTTTTCAATGTACTCATCGCAATCAATTGTTTCATCATTGTGACTTTCCTAATTGTTATTTTTTCTTCTTACGGAATAATTCAATTGTTTTATAGCCTTGTGAAAGGATTTCAATCATTTTCTCAAGACGTTTTTCACGCGTTTTTTCTTGTTTCACAGAAAATAAATTACGTGCCCAATCTTTCTGATATCCAGGAGTTAAACTTTGATAAAACTTAAGTTCATTTGGATGATTAGCCAGTAATGCTTCAACATCTTGAATACGATCTGCATAATCGGCAACACATTGACTCGCTGCAGGTGTTTTCTTCGCTTTTTTCTTTTCACGTTTTAAACCTACAACTGTAAAGACATCATCCATACTTACCATTCGCGCAAATTTAATTTCGCTTTCCCCCACATATCCATCATCTCCAACGTTTAATGCCGGAAACATCTCATCACGGTGAATAAACGTACTGTAACGAGCGTTACCTTTTTTCGGATATGCGAAAAACACGTAGCCTTTTTCAATTAGTAATTCTTCATTACTAATAATAAAATTCGTTTGTTTCACCATTTCATCAAGTGTTTCAACAAAAATAAAAATAGCATCATGTTCTTTTGAAAATGAAGTTTCTTTACCTGTGAAAATGTCATAATCACTTGGTTCGTTAATTACGACCATATTTGTATACTTATTTAGTTTCAATTTATCAATTACTGACATTATAATCTTCCTTTACATCCAATATTCATTTTATATACTTCTTTATACTGTTCTAGTGTATTATATCTATTAAGAAAATTAAACTTTAAATAGTGTTATTCTGTTTCAAAAGAACAAAAATCTTTATTTGAAGGGATGGTTTTATGCCGTATGTAATCCGAGATGAAGGACTGGTTTTACAGGGGGGATGATGGAAAAGAACCAGTTTTTAATTCATATGAAGAGGCTGCAAAAACATTAAAAACATTAACTATACCACAGTTTCCAAAACACATTAGAAGAAAACCTTTTAAACCAAAAATTATACAAATAGCCGATTCTGAATAAGAACCGGCTATTTGTATATTCACAACTCAATAGCAAATACAGTATATAAAAGCTCTCTATATTGATCTTCTGTAATTTCACGTTTCGTTTTTTCCCGATGAATCATTTCAGTTAAACTCGTATTCGTTAAAGAGACATGGCCATAGTCCGTCAATTTCACTACAATTGGTCCCTTATTGAAAATAGATTTCTCATCTTCTATTACTCTACTTTGAACATCATTGACTACTATCTCATCAATGATACGATTATAAAAAGCATGACAAACTTTCCACTCTCCGTTAGTATCTTTTCTTTCTAAAACGAAATTTCCTTTACTCGTATCTTTTCGTCTCACTCGATACGTTCCATTTTTAGAGGTAACAGACTCGTCAGTAAAAGGTACAGGGACTAGAGGTACTAATGAAGCAATACCTACATCAATTAAGTATCGTACGTTATCATAATTTAAAATAATCGTTATATGCCCATCCTCAAGTGCCCATGCGTTTATTTCATTTTTATATACGGTACCTAGTGCAAGTTGTACATCAAAACCACAATCTTTTAAAAAGTAGTAAAAAAGAGTATTTAATTCATAACAAAGTCCGCCGCGGGATCTACTTAAAATTTTCTCCTGTAAATTTTCTATAGTAATTGTATTCGCATTACGTGCTATAACATCTAAATTCTCAAATGGTATAGTGTGTGCAAATGCAAAGAGAATTGTATCTAATTCTTCAAACTTCACTTCAGTAAGGTTTGCAAGATTCAATCTTGTAAAAAGCTTATGTTGTAGACTTGTCATAGTCAGCACCCCTTAAAATGTATAAGTTAAAATAGTATATGCTGATTGTAATTTTGATGGGGTACTGAAACAATGTACATTTCGTTTAACTGTACCGGTACAAAAAGTCTAACCAACAAGATTACTTAAGATGAGAAGCTACGAATACAAATTTAATAGTTTGTCTATGGGTATATTATGATCGCTTAAATCAACAAAATACTGAAGTTGCCACATTTGGCTCTTTTTAGCTTGGTTGCTAACAGGGGTATCCCAAATCGGATAAATCCTCATAGCCATCTTGCCTTTTTGATTTTGTGTTCTCAAAATTTTTTCCTTAAGAAGAATCTCTTTAGGGAAAATAAATTGTCCTAGTTTATTATCATCTATACAAGTAATAACTAATAAGTCAGGAGCAGCATCATAAGAAAACGTTTGATTTTGCATATTGTCATCTTTCTCCCAAAAAGAAACAAATTGACCAATTTTATTAGGAGTAATCTTTGACTTTCTAAAACGAATGGTTTTGTTATTTAAGTGAAATAAACATCCTGCATATTCTGCGTTTTGCTTTTCTTCTTTTAGATTCGTAATTATTAAATTGTTAGGTTTGTAAACTATATTGTTTAAATTTCGGATCGTATCATTAAAATTGTTCAAGAAAACTCCCCCTTTATTCATTTCTTAGTTTACCACAAACATCAGTTCCTATATGCTGTAAATAATAAGCAATGTGAAAAAGAGGGAGATTTTACTGGGGTATTATTATTGCTTTAATGTACTTAGTTTTTCAATTGCTTGTTGTTCAGTTGCTAAGTAAAAAATATCTTTACCTTTATTACATTCATAAATAAAATCCTTTAAGCTTTTACTAGTATACATAGAAAAATCCCCAATGATAGCAATCTTTACCTTGTAGTTTATAAACTTTTGAAGGATATCGCCCGCAAGACGTGTTTTTAGATCAAAGAAATCTTCACTTATTAAAGATTTATGGATAATAATATGTTTCGCATCTACCTCATATTGAACTGTTGCCAAAAGATCCAACGCAGTTTGAACATCAGATATTACTACTGTATCATTTCTAACAAGAGCAATCTTTATTCCGCCAATTACGACTTTCTTTATTTCCATAGTCTCACTCCTCTATAATTTATAAAGTATATATTAAACATGCTGTCTAGATCTTCATTAACACACATAAATGATTTGCCCCTGGCTCTATATCATCGTAAATAAATATTGTTTTAAAACTTCTCATACGGTCAATGAAATTAAGGGTAATCTATCTTTTTACTATTTTTGAAAATTTATCTCCCCACAATAACTTAATAAATTATCAAAAGAAGTAATCTCGGCATATGGTTTTATGTCGGTATTATTCTTAAACATATTAGGATTGAACCATATGCCCTTTATATTTGCATTTTGACAACCAGCAATATCCTTTTCTAAGTCATCTCCAACAAATAATACATCTTCTGGTTGCATATTTAGCTTATTTAATGCTAGTTCGAATATACGTTTATCAGGTTTACTAAATCCCACTTCTTCAGAGATAATGATAGTATCAAAGTAATTGTTTAAATTTGTGTTAATTATTTTAGCCGTTTGCCTTTGAGTTGAGCCATTTGTAATAATACCAACCTTAATATGCATCTTGATACTATTTAAGAAATTAATAGTATTTTGGTTTATAGAAAAACATTTAGGGAAATTATTATTCCAAAAATCTTGAATGTAATTGCGTGGCAATCTATACTTCGGCGGGAATTCATCAAACAATGATTCCAAAACTATCGTTTTATTACTTATGCCGTATTCCCCTTTATCGTATTCTTTGAATTTCTGTAACATATTGTTTTTGACTGTATCACTAACATCCTCATAACACTTTTCTAAAACTAATAAAAACAAGTCATCTACTGCCTTTTCCCTATCAAGTAACGTATCATCTAAATCAAACAGCATCGCTTTATAACTCATCAAATAATTTCACAACCTTTCTCACATGATTTAAATAATCCCTAGTTCGCACCTTAGGCCTTTACTAAATTAGCAAAAAAACTCCAAAGTTTGTGGCGTACACTCTAGAATTTCGCTGGCTTCTTTTATATTTAAATTCATCTCCCTTTTCCCTTCTAGTAAAGTATCGAAAGTATATTTTCAAACAGTTTAAAAAACTACACACATTTTACATTATTATACATTAGTTTTTCGTAAATATTAATCGTTCAGCTTTTTATATGATAAGTTTTTTCAAGCACACAAATATTTCTCCATAAAAAAGGAATATGGGTAATAATACTTTTTTACGGAGAATACACAATCTTGAAAATGGAGTTAATACGTTAAACGTCCTATGAAGTTTCCTACTGTATCTCCACATAAACTACAGATAGTACGGCTATAATGACTACCAGAGGTGATATTATGAAAAACTATCATATCCTCGTGGTTGAGGACGATCAAGAAATTCAGGAATTAATTAAACAATTTTTAATGACACAACAGTATACAGTGGTAGTTACTTCAGATGGACTAGAGGGTATGACACAATTTAATAAGCAATCCTTTGATTTAGTTCTTCTAGATGTAATGATGCCCAATCTTAATGGATTTGAAGTTGCTAAAATGATTCGAAGTCAGTCAAACATACCAATTATTATGCTAACTGCGTTAGAAGAAGAGGAAGATCAAATGAAAGGGTTCGATCTTGGAATCGATGATTATATAACAAAACCCTTTTCGTTTCATGTTTTGATTAGACGAGTCGAAGCTGTACTTAGAAGAAGTTATGATAAAAATGTAAATAATCATTTGGTATTTAAAGAAGTGCGCATTGATGTTGATGCATATAGAGTATATGTAAATGATGTTGAAATTTTATTAACGACAAAAGAGTTCGAAATTCTACAACTACTATTTCAAAATGAGAGAAAAGTACTCACAAGAGAAAATATCGTAGAAAAAGTTTGGGGGTACGATTATTTTGGAGAAACACGAATAATTGATACACATATTAAAAACCTACGTAAAAAGTTAGCTATTCCTTATATTAAAACAATAAAGGGTATTGGTTATAAAATTGATGAATAGTATTGTGAAAATCATGAAGATGAAGCAAATTACTTATAAACTCTTTATGACTACCTCTCTCATTTTGTTATCCTTTGCAGTATTGATTTATTTAACTTTATACTTCTTTCTCCCTACGTTTTATGAGCAATACAAAACAGATCAACTTCAAACAGGGATAAAAGAAATCATTGATAAGTCTAAAGATCTTACGTTTCAAGATGCGATACCACTTTTTGATGAATATGCCAAAAAAAATAATGCGATGCTTTATCTTCAAAATAATGAGGGAATAATTAAATACTCTCCTTCATTTTCTTTTACTCAAAATGGTTCGCAAACAACAGTAGTTACTAGAGCGACACGGTTCGATAATGCAGGTACCCTTAGCAATTCATATAACGTTACGCAACCAATTCAATTCCAAGATGGTAGTTTAACGCTTATAGTCTTTGCTACATTTCAACCAATTGATGAAGCTTCACAGGTTTTAGTACGCTTTCTCCCCTATATTAGTATCATTGTACTCGTAATTGGTGTAGGGAGTGCTTATTTCTATTCCAGGTTTATTACAAAACCACTTATTTATATTAATGAGGCTGCACAAAAGATGGCAAATTTAGATTTCTCCGAAAAAATTGAGGTTCGCTCTACAGATGAGTTAGGAGAATTATCTAATAGTTTGAATGACATGTCTATTAACTTACAACAAGCTATGTTTGATTTAAAAAAAGCAAATCAACAATTAAAAAATGATATTGAAAAAGAACGAGAAATAGAAACAAAACGCAGAGAGTTTTTTGCGATTGTAGCACATGAATTAAAGACCCCTCTTACTGTAATGAAAGGATACTTAGAAGGGATGATATATAATATTGGCCCTTATCAAAATCGTGATCAATATTTAAAGAAAAATCATCAAATTATTGAAAGTATGGAACAATTAGTTCGTGAAATTTTAAGCATGTCGAAATTAGAACAACACACCTTTAAACTAAAAGTAGAAGAAGTTAATCTTTCGAAGTTAATAGATACAATCACAAAAGATCTCGAATTTTTTGCTTCTCAAAAAAGCATCCAAATAATAAAAGAAATTGATTCTGATCTTTCTGTTTATACAGATCGTGTTCTTTTTGAAAAAGCATGTAAAAATATTATCCATAATGCGGTTATGTATTCACCACATAATGAAAAAGTCTATATAAAGTTAAGTGAGGATTCTAAACAAGGTCAAATCAAAATGCAAATTATGAATACAGGTGTCAATATTAAAGAAGAGGATATACAACAAATTTTCAAACCATTTTATCGAATTGAAAAATCAAGGAATCGAAATACTGGAGGAAGTGGTTTGGGGCTATATATTGTTAAACAAATTCTTGAAACGCTAGATATAAAGTATTCTATAAAGAATATGGAACGTAGTGTACAATTTAGCATGAACATTCCATTATCTAAACAAAAAACAAACAAACTCCCCTCTTAGTAGGACGAGTTTGTTTGTTTGTTTTTTCTAGTTTTAGTATTGTTATTTTTCAAGTTACTTTTTAAGCAATATTGGGATTAGCCTTTTTACCAATCCACATACCTAAGCCCACCATGCCAAGCCAACAGCAAATTGCTAGCATAAACATCAATCGTTGTACGGATAACCTTTCAATCTGCATTTGACTCTTCCCAACAATGGTTTGGAAAAGTTGCGACCATTCGACATTGTAAAAGACCCCTACTCCCACAATCACAATCAATATAAAAAATTGTAAAAATATATTCCCCATATTTCTCCATGTTGTGTAAATGAGTAAAGAAAGCTCTCTATGTGTAGCATCCACCATATATACTTTCAAATTATTTTGAGAAGACATACTATTAATGGCATAGCTCCCAAATGTAACGCTAAGGACTATAAATATTGGAGAATAAGACCCGAATATCATGATTAAAGTACTTACTAAAAACAAATGGATTGGATTAACTTTCTTAGCAGCTTTGATATCTAAAAATATGGACATCAAAATCCCTAATAGGTATGGTCCAACTAAAATGAAAATACAGGTTAACATGTTATAGAAAGTAAAACTATAAAAAATACCTATCAAAAATAAATATCCATTTCCTAATCCAAGTAAAAATGATTCTGCCTTTAAGCGAATTGGTAAAGAAGATGAAAGTTTATGAAAAAACTTTCCTTTCAACAAACTCAAAAACATGAAACAAATAAGCGCTATAGAAAGTAGAAAAAAATAGAAAATATATTGTTCATTATTTATGTTACGACTTGTTCGTATCAAAAGAATAAGCATTGAGACAAAAAGAAACTTTCCTACTACCGATACGATAGAGAAAGGTAAAAGCCCTTTGGCTAACTCTATTTTCGGCATTTTTTTTATAGCAAAAAGGATACTGATTAAACAAATCCCATATATGCATGTTATCAGCGGTGGCGATAGAAAACTAATCGCTAACAATACGATTATTAGTAAAAGAAAAACGATACCAATAATAATCGCTTGTTGATTTTTATTATAAATCTTTCCCCCGCCTTCCACATGTAGAAACAATAAAGTACTCGTCATGGTAGAAATTGTACTAACTGCAAAACTAGAAACTAACGCACTTATTTCTAGCCATCTTGAACTCCATCCAAAGAAAGTAACACTAAGTAATGATACTATCAGAATAGAAACAGTCCAATATAAGGAGCGGTGAATCCCAGCCCTATTCACAATAGGTATCCAGATAAACACACCCGTCATATAAGTTGTATAAAACAAGATTGATGGCCAGTATCCCTCAAAGCCTTTCGAAATCTGTAATCCATAAACAATGTAAATAAGCATGGGTGTAAAGATAGTCGTTATTAGTAGACTAAATGTAGTTATACTTTGCACCACAAGTCTTTTTTGCTTTGGCGTATGTATCGTATAACACCTCACTTAAAATGAAATCAGTAGTTGTTATGACTTATTCTATCCGAAACGAGGTTGTTATATATGCGCTATCCAATTGAAATTCCCGTTACAAGGAAAACTCAATCTAAATCCATATTAAATTAAGTGAAGTTCAAAAATGGATTTTGCGATGCTTAAAAACAAAGTTAATGGATATACTAAAAACTTTAATCATAAATGGAACAAATGCGTTACTTAGATTGTCTATTACATATAAAAAAGGTGCTTTTGGTAGTTCTCTCATTTTGTAATGCAAGAAACACATGAAGAGTGCTATCCTGTGCATTTGTTAATTGTATAGGTATGTAAAATACCTATACAAAATCCATATATTCTTGAAAGAGGTTGAAAATGTATGATAGTTTCAAAGAAGTTTTTTCACATTGCACATTATAAAAAGATGCTCCCTGTAGTATTACTTTCATGTGTAACGCTTATAGGCTGTTCCAATAGTAATATTCAATCCGAATCCCCTAAACAAACCAAACAAGAGCATATAAGTAATCAATCTTTTGTTAAGCTTGAAAAAGATTATGATGCTAAGCTTGGTATTTATGCATTGGACACAGGTACGAATCAAACCGTTACTTATCGTTCAGATGAACGGTTTGCATACGCATCTACCCACAAAGCCCTTGCTGTGGGAGCACTGTTACAGAAGAAATCAATAGAAAATTTAGATCAAATAATTAAGTATACTAGCAAAGATCTTGTGAATTACAATCCAATTACTGAAAAATATGTAGATACAGGTATGACTCTGAAAGAGCTTGCGGATGCTTCCATTCGATATAGTGATAATACTGCACAAAATCTTATTCTTAAACAATTAGGTGGGCCAAGTGAATTCAAAAAATCACTGAGAGACATAGGAGATACTGTCACAAATCCTGAACGTTTTGAACCAGAATTAAACGAAGTGCAGCCAGGAGACACTCGTGATACTAGTACCCCAAAGGCATTAGCTACTAGTCTTCAAGCATACGCGCTAGGGGATATACTTTCCATTGAGAAACGGAACTTTTTAATAGATTTGATGAAAAGAAATACTACGGGGGACAACTTAATTCGTGCTGGAGTTCCAGGAGAATGGGAAGTAGCCGATAAGACTGGCTCTGGGTCTTATGGAACAAGGAATGATATTGCAATCATTTGGCCACCAAATAAAAAGCCAATTATTCTTGCGATACTTTCTAATCATGCGAAAGAAGATGCGAAATACGATGATAAACTTATTGCAAATGCAACTAAAATAGTGTTAGATTCTTTAAAAGTAACGAATAAATCATAGTAATGAATTTAAGCTACTCCTGCTTTACGGCACATATAGTTAGACTTGTACTTATCTAAATGCCAAGAAATGTAAGCGTGTTTTCAGGCAACGAAGGAGGCAAAGGCCTCCTTCTGCTCCTAATCGAACTCTCATCCCATTCCTAAAGAAGACGCCACCACATCGTAGTGGTCTTTCACGTTCGAATCTACTATTTAGAGTTAATATTTTACGTTTCCTTTCATCTTCAACCATTCTAATGCTCAATCATATTACGCATATTTTTAGATTTTCCATTTGTAGCTATATTAATCGAGACATTTAAATCTAATTCTTTATTTTGAAGGGATATTCCCCCCTCTTTTTTATATTGTTTCCACAATTTAGAATTCTGCCGATATAAGGAATGTGATAACTGATACGTGTCAATCCCTCTTTCGATTCCTTTTCGGTACGTTTTTTTAATTTCTTTTTCAACTTGGGCCTCTGCAATTTTTTTAATATCATTTACAGGCATAGAATTTATTAATTGAAAAATATCAGCATCAAAATGGATGTTCATAAGCATGCGTAACTTTCCATTTTTAATAAAATGCTTTGTATCTATCTCTGGATTTTTTAATACTATATGTCCAATGATTTTCTTGTTAAATTTTAATAGTAATGGAGCTCGTTTAGTATTTTCATCCGTCCATCGAACCCCAGCAATATCATGGTTGTTTAAATGATTTATATAGGATTTATCGTTTATAAAACCATAACCACTAAATTTTAACATTGGAAATGATGTATGCCCTTTTTTCCAATATGTTTTAGTCGTAGCTAAGAAAGGAATGCGAGTTGTCATCCCAGGTTCATAATAATTTCTTTGGAATTTATATAAAGGTAAAGGATCTATTATTGTATATTGCTTGGTTATCTCTTTTGGTAAATTAATGATTGTATATAATTGAGAAATATTTAATATGTTATTGTTCGCTAATATATTTTCTAAAGGTTCTTTAGTTCCAAATATCCACATAGTATCTCGAAATTGAAAAAAACGAGAAAAAAAATCATTAAATTGATTTAAGTCACCATGTTTTAGAAATCTCTCTGTTACAACAATTGTTTTGAGATGCTCCCATGAGATTTCTTGTTGAGCACCCTTATAAAAATCAAATGCTGCATCATCTAAAATAGGGCCTTTTCCCTTACCAATATAGGCCTGACTATAATTACGGGTAGTGCTCCCTTCTTGTTTAGCTATGTTAGAAAAATTAATAAATTGCGGACGGATGATATAGTTATTATCTTTAAAATCGATACCTAGACTATTTATATACAAAACGTGATGCAACTCTCTTTGATCCCAACACCCTGTTAGAAACGTACACATTATAAAAAGAAATATAACTATTCTTTTATTTTTCTTCATCGGTACTCTCTCTTTTCCTTGTATTATCTTGCGTATGCAATTCTTTAGGTCTTTTTTTCATATACGTGAAAGGAAGTCTAAATGTGGCTGCTAGCATACTTTTAAACACAGGGGGTGAATATGGTGTAAAGAATGGAACTCCAAAAGAGCGTAAATTTACTACATGTATCACCATCACAAGGACACAAAAGATAAATCCTACTATGCCTAATAAAGAAGATACTAAGAATACTACATACCGCAATATACTTATTATTCCTGTTACTGACTGATTAGTTAAAGCAAATGTCGAAACAACCGAGATTGCTATTATAATGACCATAGATGCTGAAACAATTCCTGCACTAATAGCAGCTTGTCCAATAATTAACCCCCCTACAACAGATAATGTTTGACCAAATACGGCAGGAACACGCAATCCTGCTTGTCTCAAAATTTCAAATAAGGTCATCATAATTAGCCCTTCTAAAGGAGCTGGAAAAGGAATCCCTTCTCTTGATAAGCTTAATGTAGCTAGCAACGTATAGGGAATCTGATCTGGATGATATGTAATTAGTGCTATCCAAATTCCTGGAAGAAATATAGAAATTGCTATCCCCAAAAGACTTACAAGTCGTACAAAGCTACCGAATATGTAGAAAAGATCTTGATCTTCAGATGTATTCACAAAAAAAGGAAATGTAACTGGTGCAATTGTCGCTGTTGGTGACCCTTCAACTAGTAAAATAAAACGCCCATATAGCAAACAATTCACAGCATAATCAGGGCGCCCTGTATATTCAACTAAAGGAAATACACTAAATTGATTGTTTGTGATTAACTCTTCAATTTGTGCACTTGAAACAACCCCGTCCATTTTAATTTGTCTTAATTTTAATCGAACTTGATTAATGATATCTTGGGATGCGACATCTTTTAAATACAGGAGTGCTACTTTAGTTTGTGTTCTTTCTCCAATAATAAATTCTTCATAACTAAGAGAACTCGTTTTTAGTCTTTTTCTAATTAATCCTATATTTGTGTTTAACTCTTCAACAAATCCATCACGTCCACCACGAATGGTCATCTCTGTATTTGTTTGTTCAACCGATCTGGTAGGTATTTGAGCAATATCAACTATATATCCATGTTTAGATTCTTCAAAAATAATAAGGAGGTTACCTTCAAATATAATCTGAGAGATAGTTTCATTCGAATTTACCATATCTAATTTCTGTACTGATAACTGGGGAATTAATGTTGAGAGGTTAAACTCTTCTGTCGAATTACTTGAAAGCTCTTTGCAGACATGGGATGATGTGGCTTGTTTTAATTTTGTATTGTCAATTAAGTTTTGACAATACATAAACAATACTGATCTCTTTTTTTCTTTCTCATCCAATTCACGCTTTATTATTTTTACATCGTTGCATCCTTCAAACCATTCTAGAATTATCTTCTCGTTTAATTCTACTCGTTTGTTCATCTACGTTGTCTCCTTCAAACTCAGCAACCTTATATAAAATACATCTTCATACTCTTTTAAGAGCTTTTCTTAAATTTAGCAACCCATACAAACACTATTAGTAAGATAGAAAACAAAAATAGCCCTAAAGCTGAAACTGGTAAAATAATTTGAGATACAAACCAATAGAAACTAGAGTCACTGATGGGTAGTATACTTATTAATAAAATACATGAAAGTATTGCAAACATAATCCCATTTCTCGTTTTCCGATTTGTAATTGAAAACAAATCTGGTATAAGAAAAACAACAAGTGATAGACGAATAAATATCCCTACAAGCCACTGATACACGGAGAGAAAGTCTAAATTTTCAATATACCTTCCTATTGACACAAGTCTCCATTCTTCAAATGCTGGATATCGTTGGTTTGCTGCTACGAAAGGTCCAAATTCTATAATAGCTGCCATAACTGGGCCTATTGTGATACCAATAATAACCATTCCCAAAGCAATCAGTTGATATAATTTGACTTTTGAACAAATGTGATGCTGTAAGAAAAGAATAAAAATTAACTCTAAAAATCCTGCTGCAGGATAAACCATCCCCTTAAATACTGGCTTCATTCCATTTTCCATCATTGGCTGAAGTAAAGAATAATCTTTATGCGGAACATTTGCAAACATTACAAAAAAACCAAGTAGAAATACAATAGGTAACAAAACACCTGTTGTAAGTGCAATAGATTGAATTCCTCTTGTAGCATTATAGAGACAAATCATTGAAAAAAGTATTCCTAATACAAAGTGAGGTGTTTCTGGTAAATAAAAAGAGAAAAAGGTTAATGTTTCTTTTAGTGCAACGACACCAATTGTTATTAAATAAATCACAACTATGAATATGATTGGATATACACTGAGTTTCCCAAATTTATTTTTTAACCACGAAAACAAGTGTTCATTTTTTATGTTTCTATATATGATGAATATTAATGAAATCCAAATCAAGTATATAACGCTTACTAATATGATAGAGATCCACGAATCTCTACCTGAGGTATCTAATAACATAGGAATCATAATGACATGATTAATTATCCCAATACTACCAATGAGTATCATAGAAACTTGAAATAAAGTAATTGTTTGCTTAGTCATACATACCACCATATTTTGTAATGAATAAATATTACATAGTATAACTGATACATTGCATCTTTATTCCAAATGGTTAGTGCTTAGAGCCATGGACAATTAAACGCTCTTATTTATAAAATCTATCACATGAGATGTAAGCTAGTTCCTTTTTACAGATAAATAATTAAACGGGACAGTATTTAGATCATACATCTAAATACTGCCCCGTTTTTTATATGCAATTCTTCAATGATATAGTAAACCGATCATAACAAAAAGAACCTGTAGAATATACTACAAGTTCTTTTTCAAAAATTGTTAAAAAGGGAATAACAAACTATCTTAATATTCAATACAGGGAGACCATTTTGATTATGGCTTGGTTATATTGTATATCAAATATAAATATTTGAAGAAACTGATTTCGAAAATTATGTGAATTAAAAAACTAGGGTGATATTAAATTTCGTTTACTACCAACTTCTTCTTACTTAAATAGACTGCACGGTCTGATTTTTTAGCAACTTCCTGTGAGTGCGTCACAACAATAATACATTTATTTTCTTTGTGTGCAAGTTCTTGAAACAGTTCTATTATATCCATTGCCGTTTCTTCGTCGAGGTTTCCTGTCGGCTCATCCGCAATCAGTAAATCAACATTACAAGATAATGCTCGAGCGATTGCAACACGCTGCTGTTGCCCGCCACTTAGTTGCAGAACATTTCGTTTCGCTTCTACTTCTGTAAGTCCTACTTTCTCTAATAATTCTAACGCCCTTGCCGTTTTATTTTGCACTTTAACACCTGTAATTTCCATTGCTGTTAAGACATTTTGAAGAGCAGTCATATAGGTAATCAAATTATAAGATTGGAAAATTACCGATACATTTTGATTACGGTACCGATCCAAACCAATTTTTCGAATATCCTTTCCATTAAACAGTACATAACCATTTTTAGGTATATCTAGCCCGCAACCTAAGCTAAGAGTAGTGGTTTTACCAGATCCGGATGGTCCTAGAATTGTGTAGAAATGTCCTTTTTGAAAAGAAAAGTTAACATTGTCTAGTATCGCTACTTTTTTTCCGTTACTTTCATAATAATAATCTAAGTTTTTAAATTGTAAAATCGTCTCCATATCGAGCCTCCTTATTCATCTTTTAAAAGAATTTGTTTTGGATTCAGGCGTAGAATAGATAATGCTGGAAGAAGCGTTGCTAATATAGCAATAGCTAGTCCAATCCCCCCCATTTTCCCTACATCTTCTCCTGTTACACTTACATTAATTTTATCAATTGGATCCTCTTTTTGATTTTGTACAGTTCCACCAGGTCCAGCTACCATTACAGTTCCATTTTGTGGGGTGTTTGTTTCTTCTCCTGCTGTAGCAATTTCACTCGAAAGTAAATTATCCCCTATAAATTGAGAAATTTTTGCTCCTGTTGTTATGGATAATCCAAATGCTAAAATAGCGATACATACTACTTCTACTACGAACTGCGCCATCAGTTTCCACTTTTTCTCTCCAATGGACAATAGAATCCCCATTTCCTTACGACGTGCTTTAATCGATAACATAATGATTAACCCTAAAATAATCGCACCTGCAATTGATACAATATAAATAATCATTTGAGAAGTAGATGAGATATTTTCGATAGGCCCAATCATTTGTTTGTACAACGAATCATGTGCATCTAATTTATAATAATTAAAATCAATATCAGATTTTTTTGCTTCTTCTTTAAATGCTTCAATGTTTTGTGGATCTTTCAAGAAATACACGACTTGAATGCTACTTATACCTTGATCTATTTCTAATTTTTTCATAGTTGAATGCGGCATATATAGTTTATTAGCTGGATCCATTATAGGAGGAGCTTGTTGACCCATTGCTTGCTCATTCGTTTCGTAAATACCGATAATTTCAACCTCGAGGGATTCCTTCTTATCCCCTGATTGTACTTTAACTTTGTCTCCTACTTTCAAGTTGTTTAATTCCGCTAATCGTTTTTCCATTAAAGCTACATTCTGATCTTTCATCTGTTCTGTAATTGGTTTCCCATCAATGATTTTACTTTTTCCATTCTTAAAGCTTTCTTGTAATGCAGTTTTGCGAACTCCCTCAATCATAAAAGAAGAATTCATATCTATTTCTGTACCGGAGCCTGAACCGCCTCGTACAGCCGCCATTCCCGCTTTTCCTTTTCCTTCTTCTTCTCCTTCTGAAGCTCCTATTAGTTTAAGTCCGTCAGAAATTCCGAGAGTGTTAGTTATGTAATTATAGTCTTTTACATACTTTGACTTCGCTAATTGATCTGCTTCTTTTGTATTAAGCTTCGGTGGATTAGGCATCTCTCCAGTTTCCCTAGCTTGTTGACCTAATTTGTCAAAATCAAGAATTAAAGTAACATCTGCACCGAGTTTTTTTCTTGCTGCATCAGCAGCTTTTTTTGATGCATTTTGGATTGTGAATCCTGCCAACACTAAATTTGTAACAATTAGGAAGACTGCCATCAAAATTAATGATGTTCCTACTCTTTTTTTCATACTGAGAATTGCTCGTTTCATAAAGTTCATTTTTTCTTACCTCCTTGATAACTTGTATTCTATATAGGTTATCTAGAGTCTATATGGAGCTAATCGGTAGTTTATCTAGAGATATAAGGAGTTTATGTGTAGTTATTCAATGACCTGGTCAAGAAAAACCGGAACACCAATCCAAAAACGTAATCGTTTTTGAATATTGATAAAGAGGCAGTCCTTAGAGTTAGGTTAAAATTCATTGAATGAGAGCATATAAATCAATGCTTATTACGTAATTTCTATACAACAAATAAAAACCACCCTATTTGGATAGTTATATGTGTGCTTGTTAAATATGAAAATTCATTAAAGAATATGGAGTTTTATTGAAGTTGGTCGGATTTTCTAATAATAATATGGTGTTAAAAAGCCTAACTTATAATTTTATAAGTTAGGCTTTTATGCTATCTATAAGAAAAAGTTATAGAGACTCATAATATTTTATAATTTAACCTATTGTATTTAAACAAGTAAAATAAAAGTAACAAGTGCATATATTAAGGAGGTTTTTTAATAGTGACAGAAACTATAACATTTAGGATTGCAACGGCCGATGATTTAGATGAAATTGTAAAAATGCTTGCTGATGATGTTTTAGGAAATAAAAGAGAGCGCTATGAAACGCCACTCCCTGATAGTTATATAAGAGCATTTCATGCTATTGATTGTGATCCAAATAACGAGTTGATTGTAGCGTGTGATGGGACGGAGATTGTTGGTATTCAACAAATTACATTTACGCCTTACATTGCACGTCAAGGGGGTTGGAGAGCTACAATTGAAGGTGTACGGACAGCCTCATCAAAACGTGGTAAAGGTATAGGAAGTAAACTTATTAAATGGGCTATTCAACGTGCTAAATTACGGGGATGTCATTTAGTACAGTTAACAACAGATAAAGAACGACAAGAGGCTTTACAATTTTATAAGAAATTAGGTTTTAAAGATTCTCATGAAGGATTAAAACTCTTTCTCTAATGAATATAGCTATTTATATACCAAAAAAACGTATATTGTAAGGTTAATTAACTATAGGATTCAAAATTATGGTAACTATCACTGTATTAGATATACAAATTGACACATTGTCTTTCATATAAATTACTTCACTTCAAAAGGTGTACCTTTTGATACGAAAATAAGAAAGTTAATGTTCTCTTTTATGAATAAGAATATTAACTTTCTTTTTAGATTTTAGTAAAAATTATTTATAGTTTTATTTTATTGATAACTTTATAATATAATATACAAATTCCTCACCTGTTTTATAATTCAAGCATCTACTATTAGGAAAAGAGAATATTTTATAATTAATTTACAGCATAAATTTTATCCATCTTTTAGACAATATATATTTTGGAGGAGGTTAATTTGATTTTTTCAAAACTCATTGATCGATACGCCTTGTATGATTTGCACAAAAAAAGAAGTGTAGAGTTTCAGTATACTTCTCTTTCTAACACCTCACTATATATAAAGGACATAGATTTTTTTTATAAAGTAAAACCATCTCATATTCATTTTAACATTAAGCATTTAAAACAAGACAAGGAATACATGGTTGGACAATTCAAATATAAAAGCTCGGTTCAATCTGGTGATTCACGCAACGACTCTGTCACTGGGGAATTATTCTTACATAAAAATGAAGATGCACCTCATGTCATCTTTGTTCACGGTTGGAGGATGGATTCTAACGAACGTGTAAAAAAAATATTCCACGACCATATGACCAACTTGAAGTGGAATATGTATTATTTCACTTTACCATATCATTTTGACAGAAAACCGAACCAATCCCTATACAGTGGAGAGTACATGGTAAGTGCCAATGTTGAACGAACTGTAGAAGCAACTAGACAAGCGGTAGCTGATTTACGAACTTTAATCAAATGGATTAAAGTAAATAAAAACGGTCCCTTGATTTTAATAGGAATCAGTTTAGGTGGAGTCATTACTAACTTAACATCTCTTGTTGAACCAGAAATTGATGTGTTAGCATCCATTTTCTACGCGAATCGACTCTCTTATTCAATTTGGAAGACAAATCCAGGTAAATTTATTAGAGAAGACTTGGAACATCATGGTGTTACGTATGATGATTTAAAAGCTTATTGGAAAATCACTGAACCGAGTCAAGCATTACCAAAAGTAAAAAAAGAAAATATTTTATTAATTTCAGGCAAGCACGACCTATATGTGCATTCTGAGGATACAGACTATTTGTGGGAATCCTGGGAAAGACCTACTCGATATATTTATACATGTGGGCATGCTGGGATTGTTCTTAAACGTAAAAAAATTGCAACTGATACTATCAATTTTATTCAGAATCGATTGGACTCCCAAAACTTACCCAATGACATGCCTTAAATTGTGAGATTACTAAGTAGGGGGTAGTACCAACATTCGTACGCTAAGATTCTTTCAACATAAAGATTGTTGATAACTTGTACGTGTCAGTAATACTGGTGTTACTTTAAGTACAAAGAGCATGTTTTAAAAAATGATAATAACATGCTCTAAACTTATCTATTTATTTTAATTTCCAAAAGATATCTACAAGTAATATTGAAACATCTCATGTATTAAAAAGTGTTCCCTGCAGTGCTTTTGTGTATCGATCTGCTGACTTCTGAACAGCAAGGTCCGCATGCTCTGACACGACTCGATGAAAAGCATTATAAATACGGTTGAATGGTAGCCCTTTTACTTTAATCCGCCATCTCTCTTACTTTACTAGCAGGAAGTAGAATCAGATTTGGATAACTGTATATGAAACTAACCCACTGACAGTCGGCAATCACTTGAATGATATCACCTGTTAGCAAAATACCTTTATTATGATTTCCACCTTTCCAGTGTAAAACAGTTCCTCCTTTAAAATGACCTCCAATACGATTTAAAGTAATGCCATTTGTTAATTCAAAAGACTCGCCCGACCCAAAAATTATTTTGTTACTTGGACGTACTACCCATTATTTTTCGTTTTCGTGGATGTAAATAGGTGCATTGAATGTATCAACCCATTCAACTTGTGTAGAATAATAATGAGGATGAGAAAGGGTTATACTCAAAATCCCTTTGATTTGTTTTTGGATGGTAAAACATGTTTCTCTACTCTTTCATATAGAGTAAGCAATTGCTTGATAAAAGAAAATTTCGGTACTAACCAATACGAAAATAATGCTGCAACACATCCTATTAAAGCCCCTATTGCAACATCAAAAGGATAATGGACCCCTACCCAAATACGAGAAATCGCTACACAAAATGCAAGTATAAGCCATAACCATCCAGTCTTTTTACGAACAAGCCAAAATGAAAAACAAATCGAAAAAAAGAGAATCGTATGGTCACTAGGAAATGAATTATCTACAGTATGGTCGACAAGTTTATTAACATCAGGTAATACTGCAAATGGTTGATAATTCAGATGAAATTTCCCTGCTATTTTTCCAATCACCTCAGCAATTACAAAAGCAACCATCGCTTGCATAACCATCATCCTACTTTTTCTGGACCCAGTAAACCAATAAGCTAAAATGATTAAAGCAAAAATATATACCATATATTCTGCCAAAAATACCATGGTTGAGTTTAGGAATGAATATTGTTTACCTAAATCATTAATTGCTCGGAAAATATCAATATTGAATTGTGAAAAAGACATTTTCAAATCCCTCCTTTTTAGTAAGTTGTATTACTGATTGCCATATGCCTTCATTACATGAATAGTTTTGGTTATTGTACTCATCTAAAAATATCAACCTCTTATGACATCGCTTTCTTCTTTTTCACTTTAATAAAAAAAGAATAAGGAAAACATCGAACTTTCTTACAAACATTCGTGCATTCTTACAGTTTTGTCATTTTCTCGTCATTTAGTAAATGGATTCATCGTAATGAAATTCCAAATTAAAAAGCCCAACTTCTCTACAAATCAAAATAGAGAAATTGAGCTTTTCAGTTACTTCATTTATTTATTGAATTCATTAACTGGAAGAAGTATTCAGGTTTATGAGTCTTATTTAAGTTATACCATGAATGTAATGCATCTGGTGTAAATACATCTATTTTTTTCAGTACCTCCATTGCAAATTCCAGAGGAGCTATTCCTGATGCAGTAACTAAATTTGCATCAGATACCGCTGATCCCAACTCATAGAACTTTTCTCCTTTATAGTTAGGACATACCATTTTAGTGTATTCTAAATTATTACTTGTATGCTTTCTAGTATCTAAGTATCCCATATTCGCGAGGGCCTCTGTTGCACCACAAATTGCAGCAACAATAGTGCCAAACTTTAAAGCTTGGCCAATTCTTTCCAAGATAGGTTGATGTATTTCTTCACTCCAAGTAGTCCCTCCTGGTAAAATTAATAGATCTTTACTCTCAAGAATACATTCATCAAGGGAAATATCTGGTTTTATGCTCAGTCCTCCCATAGTAGTAATCATTTCTTTATTAGCTCCTACTGTAATTACTTTTAAAGGTGCTAAATCTTTTTTGAAATATCTTCCTGAGTTTAGTTCAGCAATTAAATATCCATATTCCCAGTCCGACATTGTATTAAATACATATAGAAAAGCTTTTTTTGTTTGCATCGAATAACACTCCAATCACAATTGATAGAGCTATTATAATATAACTTCCCTGACAGTTAACGTCAGGGAAGTTATCATACTTGATGAAATTTTATTAATTCCGACAGAACTACAATAAGTCTTTTCTTAAGACTTATTGGCTCAATAACTTTAATAGATTTATTGTATGGTAAAAGTAAATAAGGTACATATGTATGTATCATATCTTTTTCAAGAAGAAAAACTGCTTGATTTGAAGTCCGTTCTTGTAAATAATGTCCTAAAAACCAATGTTGGCAAATATCAGCCAATACACTTTTATCCCCAGTAATTACCAAGTGAATAATTCCTTCCTTATCTTCTATAGTTGGAAGCAGACTTTTTATAAAAAAGTCACGTGCTGAAAAATTTTCTGGCCGGTTAAACTTTTTTTCGGTTAGCATTTGACTTTCAATTCGATCTACTCTAAAACTACGGATATCATTCCTAAGATGACAAAATCCAATCACATACCACTTATTATTCCAATAGATAATTCTGTACGGATCGACCAATCTATAATTTAATTGCTTTTCGCCACTTTTATGGTAAAGAATTTTTACTGAGTACCCGTCAGCTACGGCCTGCTCCAATTCCTTCAAAAAAGGTTTCATAGAGAGTGAACTTAATCGACTTATTACTTCAAAACTAGTTAAATGTTGGTTTATTTTTATTTCCTGTTCTTGATTTGAGTATTTACTTAGTTTTGAAATGGCCCTATTTAGTGCTTCACCTCCATAATATCCGGCTTCTTCTGCAAAAACAGCAGCGTGAAATAGTGAAGTTTGCTCCTCAAAATCAAAAAAAAGAGGGGCCTCAATAAAATTGTTCAATAAAGTGTATCCACCGTTATGTCCTGGTTCTGAAATTATAGGTACACCACTTGTTGAAATTGTATCAATATAACGATACACAGTCCTTATATTCATCTCTAACTTTTCTGAAATTTGTTTCGCAGTAATTTTTTCACCTGAACGAAGCATCCATAGAATTGCTAACATATTGTCAATTTTAGGCATATAATTCCACCTCTATATGAATTTTTTCTATTATACATTTCCGGTTTTTGGTATAACTCATCAACTGTTCCTTTCCGATAGCTTTCTATATAATGAGGCCCTAGACACATTTGTAATTTCACAAATTTGATTTACAGTCATTTCTCCTTCCTTATAAAGCTTTACTGCATAATTCATTCCTGCATGATTTTTATGGTACTTCTTTAACCGACCTTTAAACTTTCCTTCTTTCTTAGCGTTCAATTCCTTCACGCTGCCGCATACGGATAAGATCACGTTCTAATTGGTTTACACCCGCCATAACTGTAATTAAGAATTGGCTGTAGGGATTATCTTCTGATAAATCTAGCCATGTATCTTTTAAGGATTTTAAATTTGCCTTTTTACTCCGTATGTTATCGATTAATTCAAATAAATCTTGTGTACTACGAGTAATCCGAGTTAAGTCCGTAACATAAATGATGTCACCTTCTTGTATATCCTCTAACATTTTTTGAAGTTGCTCACGATCTTTTGTTGCTCCGGAAACTTTTTCTTCAAAAATAATATCCATTCCGATTTCGTTCAGTTGCTGAAATTGCCTTGAAGGATTCTGGCTAGTTGAACTGACACGTATATAACCGATTTTCCGCAAAATATCACCTCATTTTTGAGACAAGTCTTATGAGACGCTCTTAACTATGATTTTATCAGTCTCCTATACTTGTATCAATAGATTACACTCTATTGATATATAATCGAACTAATTAACTGAATGATCACATAAATGAGATGATACTGTATGAAAATTGCTAGAAGTAGAGACTTGCTTACACCAAAACAGCGGCAGGCTCTTATGCAAATTCCTGAAGAAGAGTGGGTGCTAGGAACCTACTACACTTTTTCCAAACGAGATTTAGAAATTATAAATAAACGAAGTAGAGAAGAAAAAACGTTTAGGGTTCGCCGTTCAATTAGCCGTTCTTCGGTATCCCGGTTTCAAAAGCCGACAGGTAGTTTTAATGAAGACTTATTGCACCATATGTCACCTTTAGGCTGGGAACATATTAATTTGCTAGGGGCATACCATTTTAATTCGGAGAAAGTGATCTCATTAGATTCTTTAAGACCACTGAAACTTTCTTAACGTTGTTAAAAACGGGAGAATCGTCAGGGAAATAGGATTAGCGTTGTAAATCCGCATTTTCCTGACGGTACCCCATGCCCATCAAGTCAACCAAGTAATTTACTAGGTAAGAAATGATCCTTGTTTCAAAACTAGCAAGTGATAAAAAAGTAGGCATGCTAAAGAAGCCTATTAAAACGCGATTTTTTCGCTAGGCAGCTTGTCTATGCTTCAATGTCGTTTTATACACAATCCCTAGAATATCAAAGACGGTCATCTTCTTATGCCTATGACATTTACGACCGTTCTTTTTGAGCAGTTGATAAAGGCGATGCAGAATTTTCAAAAGTTCTTCTGTGCCAAAAGCTATCGCTTGAAACAGTAACGGAAAGTAATCTTTAATTATATAAATCGCTTTGTATTCACTCAGTTCCTGTTTTTTCTTTTCAAGCAGAAACTGACGCATTTGAAACATCGTAGAAGAACAGAGGAGAATGCTGATGAGTTGTCCATATAAATGGCACTCTAGGCGTTCTCTTTTTATATTTTTGCATTCATCAATTTCAAAGAATGACTTCCACGTTTTAAACAAAATTTCAATCTGCCAACGAAGTGAATATAATGAATGCACGTAGTTTGTCGGTACTTCTTCTAGCGACGTATTCGTGATATATACATTCATGCCCATTAAACGTTTACTTTTATCCTTCATGACAATGCCTTTCTTCTTTTCACGTATTGCTTGATTTTTCAGACGTGTTTGCGTTTGATCATCAGTTAAACGATGGATAGTTACATTACTTTCATCAGAACCTCCACCACGGCTTCTTCTTCTCTTTCGCTGCAGCAACTTCATCCCGAGATTCCTGCATCTCACGTAGTGTCTTCATCAACGTCTCATCCCACGCTTCCAGTCGTTTTTCCACTCGTTCATTATGCTGCTCTATACTCACTTTAATTTCCTCGTTGCTTTGCCTGTTCACTCAACCTCTGCTCCATCGCTAACATACTTTGATTCATTTCTTGTGCCATAACGCTGTACTGTTGCTGGAGCTGTTCTTGAATGTGGAATGGTATTAAATTCATTTCCTCAGTTTCTTCTTTAATCAGATTCGGATTAACTTTTTCTATTTGCTGTGCAATCATCTTCGCTGCCTTTTCTAACGTCATGCCGTCATGCTTACTAAGGTCAATTTAAATGACAAAGGTGTGGAGATAAAAGGAACAAACGATTTTGGCCGTAATAATGAGCCTGTTAAGAAAAAGGTTATGACTCCTATCATTAATAAAGGAAAAATACCTGCTCCTGAAAAACCAGATCAACGTTTAGTTCCATCTAAAACAGCTAAAATTTCACCAGCTGTTTTGCTAAAGCTAAATACCCTTAAACCATTTATACAAGAACAAGAAGGTATGGATAAAACATCAATTAACAACATCATTGATATGCTTGTTGAAAACTATGTAGATACCAATCTAACAAATCGACATTCTAAAGGATATAAAGATATGTACAAGCGTCTTTATGAGATGTTAGAGAATAAATAATAAGCAAAAAATACAATGAGCTTCCCATATGGACAGCTCATTTACATAATTATCGTTATTGGAAGTTATTTTGTATATTAGCATTCGCATTCGATGTTTTTAAAAGCTTTGGAAATAACATATTAATCAGGTTCCAGAATAAACATCCCAATAATGTTCCAACAGTGTTCAATATTACTCTATATCTGATGAACGTCCTGACGGAAAGGCATATTGGATAAATTCAATTAGCAGAGAAAATAAAAAGCCTATCATTATTACTTGATAGATAGAAAGTTTTGTGTGACTTTTCCATAACAAGGTGAAGCCGAATGGCATAAATAGGAGTATGTTAAACAGTATATTTTTGATAGGAACCATAATATCGACATAATTGGTCATTAACTTATACATACCAATAAAAGGGATTAAGTTTACTATTCTTATTTGTTCTATTCCTGTATGTTTTGGTGTAACAGTAATCAGTAAAATAGCAATTATCGAGAGAGCAAAAATTATGTTCATAATGATTGTGTTTTTATGTAAAACTGTTTCATTCCCCTTCTTTTTTACTACTATAATTGCAATTGTACATACAATAACGATTGCAATTAAAAACAGGGGAACTGCATATCCAAAAGATCCCCATAACTGTGTCATATTTTCCCATCCTTTTTATTCCATTCTAGCATATTTAAAGATATAAAAGGAAAATGTATATCCTATACATGCTCGGTTAACATAATGTCTCATTATCGGGAGTCAATGTATTTTAGAGACTATCAAAAGCCCTCCAGTTTAATTGATCTGGAGGGCTCTTATGTTCACATAATCAAGTGTTATCGGAAGTAAATACATGTGTTTTGCTTAACATTAGATAGATGAAATAAGGGAATTAAGCACTGATTTTAATTGTTCTCTCGTTGTAGGATCTAGGATTTCTGCTTTACTATTAATCTTGGTTCCTACGACACCAATTTGTAAAGTGCTTTCTTTTGGGATATTTGCTTCAATCATTTGTAATGTGAGCATTATTGATTCGTGTGCTTTATCTCCACCTGTAATACGTGAAGAAGCACTAATAACAGCTACTGGTTTATTCATAAATTCTCCCGATGATACAACCCAATCAAGAGCATTTTTTAGAACTCCTGGAACTCCCCTCGCATACTCAGGGGTACAAATTATTACACCATCAGCTAGTTTAAGTTGTTCACGTAAGTTCTTAACTGAAGCAGGAGGATCATCTGTATCTGCTTCAGGACTAAAGTATGGGAGATGTTCCAATCCTTCATAAAATTGAAAATCAAAATTTTCCGATTTCAGATTAGAAATAGCATATAAAACGTTTGTATTAGAGGAATTCTTCCGTAGACTTCCTGAAATAGCGAGTATTTTTATTCTGTTTTCATTCATAGTATCATCCATTCTATTTACAAATTTGATTTTTAAATTTCCACTTTTTCCAAATCCCTTAATATTCCATCCTCCATAATCATACTGTTTTTGAAATGTCGTGTTCAACTAATTTGCTCCATCAGTTGAATAAAGAACCCTGTATATTTTATACATGTCAAGTTTACATAACGTCCTATTACCAGTAGCAAGGACAAGGAGGAATCTTCCCCTTACAAGGGAACCTCCTTTCTTTGTTCTATCGACCTATGCATTTTTTTATACATTCCTATCCTGGCACGGTTTCAGGGTTCTTTTTTATTGTTGGATCAACAAAAAAACTGTATTAAATCTTGCATGCTCCTAGGGGTCACTATATATGAACGCTACGTATTTGACTTTCTCAATGACCAACATTACTTAACGTGGTAAAATAGTATTCGGATGGGAATCCAATGTTTTTAAAATTAAAGTGGTTATCAAGTCGGAGGAAGGCACCTTAGGGTGTCTTTTTTTTAAAAAATATATAAGCGCACCATCCCTTTCCTAATAGAGGCCTCCCCTCATGCCTCCTTACAGGGAGAATGATAAGGCTTTTTTTATTTACCCAATTACCGAGCTCGCAAATGTTTTAAATAGTTACAATACATGTATTGCTTCAATAACATATGATTATTCTTAAAAATGTCATTGAAATGTACCAATAGATGTTAGTGAAGCAAAATAAATTGTGTTATGATGTGAGCAAATATAAAGCTATCTAACGGAGGGATTCACATGCCGCATGTTGTGTTTCGTGGAATTACTACTGAACAATTAAAACGCATAAGCAAGCCATTAGTAGAAGAGCTCGCAGAAATTTGTGAGTGTGGTACGGATAATTTTACGTTGGAACTACCAAGTTCTACGTTTGTATTCAATGGAGAAGAAATAGAAGCGTTTCCTCTTATTGAAGTGAAATGGTTCGAGCGTGGACAGGAAATTCGTGATCGATTTGCCAAGGCCATTACTACATATGTAATGGATTTTGGACTTCCAGAAGTAGAGGTTGTATTTACGGTTTTCACAGAATCAGCGTATTATATTAACGGGAAGCATTGTGCAAGTTAGAGCTATTTGAAAGATTTTTGTAACATTTATTAGGGGTAGAACCGCATTGCCATCAAGCTAAGAAAAGCAAATATCCAAAAACAAAATAATGAACTCAATTCTCATAGACAACTAACTGTGAAGAGATAAAATTTTTGTTTTGGGGGACATCAAAATATTAGCTTGATGGATATGTGGCGGAACCCCATACCCATCAACTTAAGAAAACAGATCCACCCCAAAACAAAGAAATAAGCTTTTTATTACAAGTTAACATAAAATTTCGTTCTGGGGGTACTATAAAATTTTAGCTTGATGGCAATGTGACGGTACCCCTGATTGATATAATTTATTTGTAGACACCTATCCGCTAAAAAGTTAAATGTACACTACCCATACTTGCAACTATGGATACTCTTATTACACATAAACAAAAAGAGAAGAACCTTGGTGAGTTCTTCTCTTTTTGTTTATTAAATTGTAATATAATTACAGTATGTGAAATTATACTAAGTTAACTTTTAATGCGAAGTGAAAACAATCGTCACTTCGCTTTTTGCATTTATTTAATCGGCTTCTCTGTTTTTAAAACAAATGAACTTAATGCAGGAACTTTAATTTTATTATCATGGACAACATAAAGTGTTTTACTTCCGGCTTGCTTACCATCTACTAGCACTTTCCATGGACCTTTCGATGGAAGTGTTATGTCAACGGCTTCCCTATTTGCATTGTGAGCCACCATAAAGTATTCGCTTTTATTCCCACTTCCATTTCCATCTATTGTATAAGCTACAACATTTTTTGGAACATCGATAAAAGCTACATACTTTTTAATTTGCTCTGCAGATGTCATTCGAAAAGCTGAGTACTTTTTGCGCAATTCTATTAAGCCCTTCATATACTCTACTTCATTATTAAATGCTGCACGGCGTAACCAATCCATCTGGTTAATTGAATCAGGAGATTTATAACTGTTATGATCACCATATTTCGTGCGCATAAACTCTTGTCCTGCATGTAAGAATGGAATACCTTGTGATGTTAATAAAATCGAAGAAGACAATTTGTGCATTTGTTTTCGCACTTCTTCACTGTCACCTGGATTAGTCAACTCAAGTTTATCCCATAATGTATGATTATCATGTGCTTCCACATAAGTTAGCACCTGCTCCGGATCTTGATAAGTAGACGAATTTGTATCGTAGTCAATGCCTGCCGTAATACCTTTTTTAATACGTTCTTCCATGTTTTCCTTTCCATTTACAAACCCATTTTCTTTCTCCTCAAATACACTACCTTTCAATCCATCACGTATATTATCGTTAAAATGGGCAATCCCTTTCATTTTCTCTGCATTTTTTTGATTGGCTTTCAACTCAGCTGCAAGAGGTGTATTTAAATCCCAACCTTCCCCATGCAGAATAATAGAAGGGTCAATTTGATTAACAGCTTTACGTATTTCATTCATCGTTTCATAATCATGAATGCCCATTAAATCAAAACGGAATCCATCTAAATTATATTCTTTTGCCCAGTATGTGACGGAATCAACCATAAACTTCCTCATCATTTTTCGTTCTGAAGCGGTATCATTTCCTACTCCCGTTCCATTTGCAAATGTTCCGTCTTCATTGTAACGATAATAATAACCTGGAACTAACTTATGAAAATTAGATTCAGCAGCATTATACATATGGTTATAGACTACATCCATAACAACACGAAGATTATTATCATGCAGTGTTTGAATCATTTGCTTTAATTCAGTGATTCGAACAGTCGGCTCATATGGATTTGTAGAATAGGATCCCTCTGGAACGTTGAAGTTTTTCGGGTCATATCCCCAGTTATACTGTGGTTCATTTAAATTCTCTTCATTTACTGAAGCATAATCAAATATCGGTAAAAGCTGAACGTGTGTAACACCAAGATCTTTTATATGATCAAGTCCTGTTTTCACACCTTCAGGCCCTTTTGTTCCTTTTTCTGTTACTCCTAAATATTTCCCTTTCTGCTTAATGCCACTTTCAGGTTGGATGGAAAGATCGCGTACATGCAATTCATAAATAATAGCATCTTCCGGATTTTTAAATTCCGGTTTTTTGTTTACTTTCCATTTTTTCGGATTTGTTTCGTTTAAATCAATGACTACACCTTTATCTCCATTTATAGAAGCAGCACGCACATATGGATCAACTGCTTCAGTCCACTTATCCCCAATTTTCACCTTATACGTATAAAAGAGACCTTTTTGGTTCCCTTTAAGTTCTGCTTTCCAAGTCCCCTTTTCACCTTGTTGCATGTTTATTTCAGTACCTATTTTATCGTTCCATTTTTTATATGTAACTAACTTCGCTTCACTCGCAGTAGGAGCCCATACACGGAATTTTGTATGTTGCGGGGTATATATATTACCTAAATCGTTACCACTATAATAAAATAATTTATCAAACTCTTCGCTACGAATGACTTTACCGATTTCAGTATTCGTATCAGCTAAGTTTTCTATTTTAACTTTGTATGTCTGTTTTAAATCAATTTTCTGTTCCGTAATTATTTTCACCTTATTAGTAATATCTCCACCATTTTTATCAAAAGGATTAATTTCCTTAATTTTAATGCCCTCAATTTCAATTTTCTGTTCCTTACTATTAAACGGAACATTAGTCGTTACAGTGATTTCATTAAAACTATCAATAGTAGCTTTTTGAATTGAGAGATCCGATGAAGGCTTAGAGTTATATACTTTTTCATCACCCGAAAGTATCCACACTTCAGCACGACCGTCCTTTATATTTTCAATCCAACGATCGCTACCATCTTTTTCCCACTCATTCGTACGAATGATAAATCCTACACGATTATAGTCACCATCTATTTTAATCTTTGCGTACTTTCCAAATTCATCTTCACCAGTAAATTCATATGATTTACCATTTGCATTTTCTCCCCACATCCAAAGATTCCAGTCTTTTGCATTTCCAGGCTGCTCTTTGTAATGAATGATAATTTCAGTTGTTTTTGAATTTGAAACTGCCTTCACATTCTGAAAAGAGAAAACAGATGATAACATAACGATTATAGTAAGTAATAAAACTGATTTGTTAATTAATTTTTTTGTCATTTGCACCACATACACCCTTTCTTTAAATAGTACGAGCAATTTATTCGTCTAAATTACACTGCTTAAATTAATGTAGAAACCTCGTTTACTTCCCCCCCCATATTGACTATTTTCACGTATGTATTTCAATGATCTTTTAATACGAAAACGTTTGCATTAATCCTTAAAAAAATAGATTTGTTTTTCCCTTCATATATTTGTAAATACTAAAAGATCAGGGAAATCATTTTAAAGCAATCGTTTGTTATCGCTTTCATTCTATAGCACTTTCTATTAAGAGGTCAATATATTATTAATTTTCTGTTTTTATATACTTTTAACCTTATATATTTTTCGCAACTTATTGAAGATAGACAGCCTAATTATCGCTTAGTAAGTTTATTTTCTTTTGACCAGTTCAGTAACTTCCAATCCGTCTAATAAATGCCACTTCGAATGATGGTAAATTTTTTATAACAACTTTCATTTACATTAGCCCCTTTATAAATTTACACTCAATTTATTTACCCTGCATTTACAAATATTTCTTCAAAAATAAAACAAATTCTCTAATTTTATAAATCTTAATTGTAATATGATTGTTTACTACTACCACTAAAGTTGTATATACTTTCATACTTTCATCTGATTTTATATTCTATTTAAATCGCTATATTAATAATAAGAATACACAAATATGAAGGAGGATTTTAATTGATTAAAGGACTATGCGAAGCACACTTACCAGTTAGTAATTTACAAAATTCTATTGATTTTTATCGAAAATTAGGACTGAAATTAGCATGGAGTGAGGAAACGACCGCATTCTTTTGGATTGAGGAAGGGAAAAGTTGGCTTGGGTTATGGGCGGGCTCTGAATATGAAACTAAGTATCATCCTTCTTTACGACATATTGCATTTCGAGTATCATATGAAGATTTAAAAGAATCCTTAACATGGTTAGATTCACTTCACATTCAAGCTATTCCGTTTACAATGAATGAATCTATTGAACCATTTATTCGTCCACATCAAGGTAATGCATCTGTTTATTTTTATGACCCTGATGGTAATAGCTTAGAATTAATGTGTCATATCGTTGTGCCTGATGAATTAAAACATTTAACAAGTAAATTATCCTTTAATGATTGGGAGAAGCTAGTATTGACACAATTAAATAAGTGAATACTAGCTATAAATCATAATCGTCTATATTAATTTTTATAACATATATATTTAATTCAAATAATAATGAAGTGCAACTCAAGCGTTAGACCAAACTAGCGATTGAGCTGCATTTTTTTGTTATTTAATTATTATTTTGTAGGCTGTTTTTATCTATTGAAATGTTTTACAACTTGTTGCTTAATATCTTCTTTATAGTAAAATAGCTTGCCTCTTAAATCCCTCAGCCATAATGGATAATCTTCTGAATCCGGAATATCAACGGACCGAGTCAATCTGGCAAACATCATTAGACGATGCATTCGTAGAAACCACTGTATATCTTTTAAAATCGTGTTATCAATAGTTGTCTCTTCTTTATACCCTTGCAAAAACGCTTCAAAACATGGTCTATCTAGTTCAAGTTCTTTATTACAAATATCCCGTAAAGCATATGCAATATCGGCTACATACCAATAATGAGCGCAATCATCAAAATCAATAATTCCAAAGTTATCCCTATCAATACACAAATTATCTAATTCAAAATCATAGTGGATGACTCCAAAATTCTCTTCTGTAGTCGATAAAGTGTGAATCCAGTTTATAATTCTCTCAAACTCTTTTTGTAAAACAAGTTCGTCTTGAGGTATTGAACTTTCCATAAAAGATACATGTTCCTGCCATGTTACTCTATTTTTCACTAATTCTTTCGGCATAGTTTTAAAAGCTGCATGTAGAAGTCCTAATTGTTTACCCCATAAGTGAAATTGATCTTTTGTTAAGTCTGCTACTTCATAATGTTTTCCGCTACACGCTTTAAATACAACTGCATAAAAAATTCCTAACTCTGTATGAATTTCTTCAATATAACGCTGACTTTTCGATAAAACTGGCACATTTACTTCTAATGCACAACTTGATAAATATTGCAAAATATGAATTTCAGCCTGAATAGCTTCTTTACTTTTTTCTTCTTTTTCTATAAATCTAAGAAAAAAATGCTCACCATTGTTTTGGAAAACAAATACAAAATTTGAGCTAGCACGCATGTAATAAAGAGTACCTTCATCGTGTTCCCAGTTTGTTAAAATGTTTTCGGCAAAAGAACTACGCCATTCTTCATCAACAGTTGCAACCACTTTTAACATCGAACTTAATTTCATCATACAATCCACCTCATCACGTTTTTAAACAATGTGGAAATGCACTTTATGTATGATGTATATAATGTTGCTTATTACTTATTAATGTATACACCATCAATTACATGAGAAAGATCTAGATGTATTTCCACATGTTTCTCTTTTAGAGACTTCATCTGATCTATTCACCTCCTTTTATTTGTCAAGAAAATTATAACAATTATGAACGTGTTCTATCAATCCAACATTAAATATATGTAAAATATCACCCTAATCATTCATTTTTAATGCTTATGTATGTACATTTGTTAATTTATTAGTTATATTATGGGTATTGAATGATTACGAAAAGTTAATAAATCGCTTGTATAACACCTTATATTTTTATATCCGTGAAAACTACAAAATGTATAAAATTCCATTTGTCAAATGAATTTAATGCGGAAGGAGGTTTGTGGTTACTTCATCGGGATATAATAATCAGTTTTGAACTGATAAAAATATAGGAGGCGACATAATGTTTCGTACGATTTCAAATTTCATGAGAGTAGCTGAGATAAGAAATAAAATTCTTTTTACACTAGCGATGTTAATTGTTTTTCGAATTGGCACGTTTATTCCAGTTCCTCATACTAACGCAGAGGTATTAAAAGTACAAGATCAAGCCAACGTTTTAGGCATGCTGAACGTATTTGGTGGAGGAGCACTGCAACACTTCTCAATCTTTGCTGTAGGTATTACACCATATATTACAGCTTCTATCATTGTACAATTACTACAAATGGACGTTGTACCTAAATTTACAGAATGGGCAAAGCAAGGAGAAATGGGCCGCAAAAAATCAGCTCAATTTACTCGATACTTTACAATCATTCTCGCATTCATACAAGCTATTGGGATGTCTTATGGCTTTAATAATATAGCAGGCGGACAATTAATAACGGATCCAAGCTGGACTACATACTTATTTATTGCGACAGTATTAACTGCTGGTACTGCATTTTTACTTTGGTTAGGTGAACAAATTACTGCTAACGGCGTTGGTAATGGAATCTCAATGATTATCTTCGCAGGACTTGTTGCGGCGATTCCAAATGTCGCTAATCAAATTTATTTACAACAATTCCAAAACGCAGGCGATCAGTTATTTATGCACATTATAAAAATGGTCTTAATTGGACTTGTTATTTTAGCGATTGTTGTTGGTGTTATTTACATCCAACAAGCAGTTCGAAAAATACCGATTCAATATGCAAAAGCTGTTTCAGGGAACAATCAATATCAAGGAGCAAAAAATACTCATTTACCTCTTAAAGTAAATAGTGCAGGTGTAATTCCTGTTATCTTTGCTTCTGCCTTCTTAATGACACCGCGTACAATTGCGCAGCTCTTCCCTGATTCAAGCGTATCTAAATGGATAATTGCCAATCTTGATTTTGCACATCCATTTGGAATGACACTTTATGTTGGTCTTATCGTTGCTTTCACATATTTCTATGCATTCGTTCAAGTAAATCCTGAACAAATGGCTGATAACTTAAAAAAGCAAAACGGATACGTTCCTGGTATTCGCCCAGGTAAATCCACTGAACAATATGTAACAAAAATTTTATATCGCTTAACATTTATCGGTGCCATTTTCCTAGGCGCAATTTCAATATTACCGCTCGTATTCACCAAAATCGCTACATTACCACCTTCTGCTCAAATCGGTGGTACAAGCTTACTAATCATTGTAGGTGTAGCATTAGAAACAATGAAGACGCTTGAAAGTCAACTTGTGAAGCGTCATTATAAAGGCTTTATAAAGAAAGTGAACTAATAAAAAAACACTAGATCTTAAAGATCTAGTGTTTTTTTATTCTATCTGTATCTTTACTACTAAAAAGCAGTTCCTTATTCTCACCTTCAATACATCTCTTAGCTGTTATAAAGAATCTCATCATGAGTTTATCAATAGTTAGATAATCTGGTACAAAATCTTTTAATGTAATTAATTTGTGACTAACAACTCTATTACCATCTTTTATCCCAAAGATTTTCACTTCTAAGTATTCTATTAAACATTGATACTTATCACTTTTTATATTGAATAAGAAGCTAGATAACATTATAGAGAGGGCTTGCGCGTTGAATTATTATACATTTTAAAATGCCTACGATTCCGTATCATGTTTTTCTTTCAGAATAAAAAAACAGAGAGCTATTCATTTAGCTCTCTGTTTTAAAATGCTCCGATAATTTTTATTTATATCTCTTTCTTCAATAACTTCCCTTGCTTAAAATAATTTCCAAGTGTAGTACGATTTGCTAAAAATACACCAATCAAGATTAAA
Source organism: Bacillus proteolyticus (assembly GCF_001884065.1). Taxonomy (GTDB): domain Bacteria; phylum Bacillota; class Bacilli; order Bacillales; family Bacillaceae_G; genus Bacillus_A; species Bacillus_A proteolyticus. Next base: position 131,752 of record NZ_MACH01000092.1, on the reverse strand, counting down.
CAAGCACCAATTCCCATTGTAGGATTTAATGGTTCTCCTAATACAAAATAACCTACAATAACAGCGATTAACGGAGATACATATAACCACGTTGATGGAAATACAGGATTTGTTTTTGATAAAAGCCAGTAATATAAACCGTGTCCACCGATAGACCCTACAAATATGAGGTATAAAATTGGCCATTGTACATTCCAAGATGTTAAGATCGTTAGATTAGGCTGTTCCATTACGATAGATACAATTAACAACAAAACTCCTCCATAAAACATTTGAATGCCGTTAATGAGAAATGGAGATACGTTAGGTAAATCTGAAAGTATCTCTTTAGAACGAATAGAACCTATTCCATAAAACAACTCTCCTACTAATATAACAAGGCAAGCGATACTCCATATTAATGTAAGTTCTTGATGCATTCCAGGTAAAGAAATGCAAAAAACACCAAGAAGTGCTATAACTAAAGCGACAAGTTGTTCTTTTTGCAATTTTGTTTTATTTCTCTTTGATTGCAATAGCAAGATCATCATTGGACCCGTAGCAGATAGAACTGCAGCTAATCCAGAAGAAATATATTGTTCAGCCCAGTAAAGGGTCGCGAATGTCATAAATGTTAAACAAAAACCAGCATATATAATACGTTTCGATATTAAGTAAGGCATAATATCCTTTCGCTTTAATTTAAAAATAATAATGAGAATAAGACCTGCCAAAAAGAAACGAATTCCAGCTGAAAATAATGGTGGTGCGCCCGCTTCTATTCCAATTTTTATCGTTAAAAATGTCGTTCCAAAAATAATACATACTAAAATATAATTTAAAATGACCATTTTGCTTCCTCCTTTTTACTCTTGAAACGAGTATAGAGGAAATGGTGTATAACAGTGTATCAACGCATATAACAGTTGAATAAAAATATAGTTGATTGCCAGAATATTTTTCGCTTTAATTAATTTAAAAAGAAAAACAGGTGATTCTATGAAGATAGTACTGCGTAAAGAATCCAACATACCATATTACCAACAAATATATATGCAAATCGTTGAGAGAATTCAAAGCGGGATGCTTTCACATGGCGATTACCTCCCTTCCTTACGTTCTATGGCTAATGATTTACAAATTAGTTTATTAACTGTTCGTAAAGCTTATAAGCAGTTAGAAACGAAAGAATATATACGCATTGAGCAAGGAAAAGGTGCCTATATACATAAACGTGTGAATAAAGATTTCAAACCAATTCCGTATCAATGGCAACAAACGAAATCCATTAATGTTATGCGTTCTCAATATGTAATGAACCAACACCGTAAATATTTCGATTTTTCACAGGCGGTCCTTTATCCACGTTTATTACCAAATCCGTTTCTTTCAGATGAAATGCATAAATTACTTAATAAAGATCAAATGATACTAGCAACTTACGGACCTGTTCAAGGTGATAAAGAACTTAGAGTGGAAATAACAAACTACTTAAAAGAATACCAACAATTAGTTACTGATCCATCTCAATTATTGATTACAAGTGGTGCCCAGCAAGGAATCGATTTAATCGCCCAAACATTATTAAAGCCGGGAGACATAGTGTTAGTAGAAAGTCCGTGTTATGGAGCGGCGCTTGATGTATTTGTTAATAAAGGAGTTCAAATCATCCCTGTTAGTCTTGATAACCACGGCATTCGCTCAGATTTAATCGATGATATTTGTCAAAGAAAGAATCCTGTTTTGTTATATGTGAATCCTACTTTTCAGAATCCAACCGGCACAGTAATGAGCAAAGAAAGAAGAATGGAACTTGTAGAACTATCAGAGCTTTATCAATTTTTCATTTTAGAGGATGATTCTTTCGGAGAGATATATTTTGAGGATTTTAAAATTCCCCCTCCAATAAAAAGCTTTGATACAAATGGTCATGTTATATATTTAAAAGGATTTAGTAAAACGTTAGCACCAGGTCTTCGCATCGCGGCGCTTGCAGCTGAGGGTCCTATTTTTGAATGGTTATATGCCGTGAAAGCTTCGATGGATATAGGTAGTCCCTTATTGACACAAAAAGCACTACTTCCTTTTTTACGAGCGGAACGAATGAAAAATCATTTAGAAAAATTACGTACTGCTTTACAAATTAGACGCGATTTAACAATTGATATATTATCTCTATTAAAAGAATTAGAATTTGAAATACCTAATGGAGGATTTAACTTATGGGTTACACTCCCTCAATCAATCGATCCTTTTACATTATTACAAAAAGCGAATAAAGTAGATGTTTCTTTTTTACCCGGCACAGCTTGTCTGTTAAGCCATGAAACTCAATATAATCATTTACGAATTAGTTATTCAATGTTAAATGAAAAAGATATGTTGATTGGATTAGAAAGATTACATGATACAATTGCCAAGTTTAAATCAATGATTTAAACTCCAAAACAACAACTAACCTCTTATTCACACAATAAAAAACCAACACTTTAAAATTTTATTAAAAGTCAAGATATAAGCTGAACCCATTATTAATAGTGCATTCTTATCTAATGTCATACATTATATGTATAAAAATTAAAAGGATAGAAGAGCTTGAATAAATTCACCCTATCTATCCTCTTTTTAACCACTAATGACTAATCATAGCGGACTTCGCTGTCAACAGAACCCGTATTTCTCTATTACTATGCTCAAACTTCTTTTTATTACTACTTGTTCAATGAGAGGTGTTTTCTTCCTGTATAAAATTTATTTTATAGGGAATTCATTATACATATTAAAACAACAACATGATATAGACAAAGCCAAAGAATAAACATAATGGACTATAGAACCAAGTGTCGTATCTAGCAAACTGAGAATGTTTGATTTTTTTGAAAAATCCAACAAATTTAAAATCACCAATTGCCCTAATAATGAAAACTAAAGCACAGACAATACTTCCGATTTTAGATAAACTATTTGCTTGGAACCCTTGCAAATAACCTACTTGAACAACAATAATGACACTAGCTAGTAGAATAAGAATGGCTATAAATAATGTTCCCCATATTCTCGGAGTAAAAGCGGGCTTATGTTCTCCTTCTTTTACTGGGATAACAGCGGCAGAACCCCATCGACCTCCAAAAGCCCAATAAATATGCAAAAAACTGATAAAACACAGAAGCACTACAGCTACTAATGTTAATAGTAATTTCATTTATTCGCCCCCAATGTCGTAACTTCAAAAATAACATACACTACCGTATGTTACAGTGAAAATTTTGTCCCTTCAGGTTTTATAACCATATTAGGGACATTTATTATCGAATAATCAATTATGCCTCAGCATAATTGCGTCCGGAAGCTTTACTTCTTTCAGTCGATGTTTGGACACCCGCTGAAAGAAGTTAAAAGCTCAACCATTTTATCAATATCAAAATTAGGATTTGCTTCAAACCTTGTCATCCATCCTACATACGTTAAATAGGCAAGTCTCGCTCGATCAATTGATTCAGTTTCGTCTATGCCCATTTTTTGATACAATTTTGCAACACAAGAAATTCTTTGTTCTTCTATATCTACTAAACGTGTTGCCACAACAGGATCATATTTAGCCCAAGCATAAATACCATTCTCAATTTTTTTATCTCGATTAAAACTAATCTGTAATAGCTGTTCTAAAGAGGCATCCTGTTGCTCCATACTTTGAACAATCAGCTTTGTTGCATGTACTTCCCAAAAGTCAAGCATAGAATTTAAAAGCTCTTGATGGTCACGAAAATAATGATAGAAGCTTCCTTTGCTTATTTTTAATAATCGAGCAAGTACTTCAATGCGAACTTTATGTATTCCTTCATTAGCTAATTGTTGTAATCCTACTTTTATCCAGTCTTCCCTCGTTAATTGCATATCATCTCTCCAATAAAATACGGTAGCGTATGTTTTACGTTAGGTTACTATTATTCTCATTTTTTGTCAATTATTCATTCTGTTTATTTTTTGAAACTTTAATGTTAATCGCAATATTGATCGTTATCACCCTTGGTAAAATACAAGCACATACTAAATCAAATAGATTTTCTGTTATGTCCAGTAAAATATCTTCCTTTGTAAATTTTAAGAAAATCCGGATGGCCCACAGCCTAAAACCCCTGAAAAAGCAGTTAGACCACTAATTTTTTCTGTATATTATTTTAAGTCCTATTAGTTTCACATGTATAAGGGATATATCAATGATTTTCTTGGTCAAGTATACAAACAATATAACATTCACGTAATAGAATATATTATATTAAACGAAAGGAGATAGCGATATTTGGAATTAAAAAAATTTATTGATCCCCTTCCGATTCCCTCTGCAATAAAACCTATAGGAACATATAAAGGTAAGCCGTTTTATGATGTACGTATGATTGAAACGCTACACAAGTTTCACAGTGATTTACCAAAGACGAAAGTATGGGGTTATAATGGAATGGTACCTGGTCCAACGTTTGAGGTAAAAAAAGATCATCCTGTATATGTGAGATGGTCAAACGATTTACCTAAAAAACACTTCTTACCTGTTGATACAACCGTTCACGGGGCGCATGATAACCCAGAAGTACGAACTGTTGTACATTTACATGGAAGCCCAAGTGAACCAGATAGCGATGGTCATCCTGAAGCATGGTTTACGAAAAACTTTCAACAAACAGGACCTAGTTTCGTAAAAGAGATTTATCATTATACGAATCGAGAACGAGCAACTGCCCTTTGGTATCATGATCATGCACTTGGGATTACTCGTTTAAATGTATATGCGGGTCTTGCAGGACTTTACTTGATTCGTGATAAAGAAGAAAAATCACTACCCCTACCGAAAGGGAAATACGAGATACCACTTATCGTTCAAGATAAATCTTTTAATCCGGACGGTTCCCTATTTTATCCTGCTCAACCTGAAGATCCATCACCAGGTTTACCATACCCTTCTATTGTTTCTCTATTTTTAGGAAATACAATTGCAGTCAACGGGAAAGTATGGCCATTTTTAAAAGTAGAGCCCCGCAAATATAGATTTCGTTTATTAAACGCTTCTAATACTCGCACATACAAGTTCCAATTAAGTGACCTTAGCTCATTCTTTTTAATAGGAACTGATGGAGGCCTTCTTAAACGGCCGATTAAAGTACAAAGTTTAGATGTTTCACCAGCAGAGCGTATAGACATTATTATTGATTTTTCAAGGTTTGAAAGAAAAAAAGTAGTTTTACAAAATGGAATTGATTTAGATAATCCAACTGGTGAGATAATGGAGTTCCAAGTAACAAAACCATTATCCTGCCCAGATAAAAGTAAAATCCCGTGCATATTAAGTAACATTGACTTTATTCCATTAGAAAAAGTAAACGTAAAAAAAGTAAGACGATTAACATTAAATGACTCAGAGGATGAATTTGGGCGTCTCATGCTTTTACTAGATAATAAAGAATGGGCCGATCCCGTGACAGAAACACCTTTACTTAATTCTGTTGAAATATGGGAGTTAGTAAATTTGACCGTTGGGATTCATCCTATTCATATACATCTAGTAAATTTTCGAGTTCTTGATCGTCATGATTTGAATGGAAACTTGTTAGAGCCTCTCCCAGCTGATTTTGGTTTAAAAGATACCGTGCTAGTAGCAGGTGAACAAACCGTTCGAATCATAATGAAGTTTGAACCCTATTCTGGAGATTATGTATGGCATTGTCATCGTTTAGAGCATGAAGACCATGATATGATGAGACCGTTAAAAATAATACCTTCCAATCTTAATAGACACAAATTAAATTACTAGATACAGTAGATAGCACGAAAGTCCCTTCAGAATTACTGAAGGGACTTTTACATATTTGCGAAAAATACCTTTATGTACAGAAAGCGTTTTTCAGTCTACAACTATTTTTTAAGATTGTATTGCTCTAATAGCTTTTCTAACATTTCCAACGTAATCGGTTGGGCCGTGGTAGTTAGTTGGTATCCAATACGTCCGTTCGTTTCTACAGTTGCTTGTTGTAAATTCTTGATTTCATGTATACCTTTTTCTCTCAGATGCATAAATAATTGTTGTTCTGACATTTTTGCACGTAATAAATTCTTTTTTAAAATCTCTCCGTTTTCTACAACAATAATGCTAGTTCCATTTAGAAACTTTTCTATTTTTCGTGATTTCAATTCAAAAAAATGAATGATAAGTAAAACACTCGCAAAAATAAACGCAGCAAAAATAGATGGGACTACTTTCCTACTTAATACAGGTTCTACAATAATACGACCTATCGAAACAACAATAATAATTTCAGCACGAGTCATTTGGCTAACAGATTTACTCCCCGTCAATTTTAAAAAAATAATTCCAGTGAGGATTAAAATTATGCTTTCAAAAAGTATATTCATTACAATCCAATCCTTTAATTGTGAATGTTACTAGTATTCCCATTAAAGGACTTTTATAATATTTTAAACCCTTCAGACCATGAAGGATGTAAAGGTATCCATCCATACTCTATACGTACTTTATTATTTGAAGCACCCCTCTCCCAGCTATTCTTCCCCGTTTGAATCTTAGGATTAGGTGCCCCTCTTTTATTAACATTGGCAATAAAGTACGTCCTATTACACCCGTTGCACCTGCTACAAAAATTTTCATATGTGTTCCTCCTCATTTTGAATATCATAATTAAGACGAAACATATGTAAGCTAAGTGACAAATATTTGGTTAGTTTTTTCATTATTCATATGAAACGTATACTTTTAAAGGATTAATTATCCCTTGCCCCAATTCCTCAAAACATTGTATGAGTGCAGTATAATGTATTTCATGTTGAAAAACTTCTTCTATACATGGTGTTTGTTCTATTTTGCTAAAAAACCAATCTGCATGTTTTTGATAATCATATCCGTCACTTGACCCAATGATTTGCAATTCTTTCCGATAAAAGTCGGCGGTTAATGTTAGTTCTTCAATATTACCATCAGAAAGTATACATATTTCTCCATTACTATTAAGAGCTTTTTGCAATGTACGAAATCCACTATTTGTAGCTGAACATTCGAAACCGTAACTATATGTTTCTATTATTTTCTCTTCTGAATCATATATGTTTTTTGCACCAAATTTCTTTGCAAAGTCTCTTCTATTTCTATTAGGTTCAACAACATCCACATGATCCACACCTGCATAGTATTTTAAGAAATAACAAGCGAGTAAACCCATAACTCCCAATCCAGTTATAAGTACTTTTTTATTATTACTTGGATTTAGTTTTAATACTCCTTTAGCGGCATCACATGAAAGAATGGATAATAAGGCAATTTTAGGTTTTATATAACTGGGTACTCGAATAACTTTATGTCCCTTAACTATTCCTATCGTTTGATGACCATAAAAAGAAACTACTTTATCACCTACTTTTAAATGTGTTACTTTATTTCCAACTTGAATGACTTCACCATAACTTTCATATCCGGTTTCTCTCGGATATAAAGGATTAACATCTGAAATGTCCGATTCTTTATACTGCGGTAACTCTGCTCCAATACTAATTGCACCTGCGATTGTTTTAACGATAATTTCATCATCCTGTATAGACTTAATTTCACAAGTTTGCCAATTTAATTGTTTAGATCCTTCTAAAACTAACTTATATTGTTCCATTACTACCCTCCCACTTTACAAAAATATATTCTCACTAAACTTCAAACAATGTATAATAGATTCATCTGAAATTAAAGCTATAACGTTAGCTAGCACTCAACAGTGATCACATGATAATTGAATTTGATGGATATGAAATTAATGAGTATGTTATTGGAAGTAACTGTTCTATTGCTGATTTAAAGAAAAAGTATAAAAATATAAAACGCGATGATTTATCTTATAACGAAATTGTTGCCTTATTTTGCGTTAGAAATAACTATCAACTCATTTCAAAAGTTTATTTAAAAGATATTTTAAGTGATATTGTAATTGATTTAGACACAGACTATATTTATATTCCTAGAAGGTAAAAGAAACTACTTTATAATAGAGCGTTTCTATACGAATTATGATTTAGACAAAAATTTAATAATAGAAGTGAATGCCCAAGTATAAATCGTAAATAGAGTAATAATATACATCGTAAATTCAAAAATAGTCAGCTTTCTCTCACGTTTTATATTCTTTAAATATCTATAAAAGAAAAATGAGCATAAAAGCATTAGTAATAAAGACATTTGATATAAATTTTCTACTACAAGAACTGCCATACACTTCCCCCCATATAAAATATATAAACTATACTTAAAGGATACCATTTAACAGGAATTATTTACCAACATTTTTATAAAAATCTATAATTCTTAAATAAAAAAGAGCACTCCTACAAATGAGTGCTCTTAAAAAATATTAATCTTGATTTGAAACATTCTCTTCGAAGTATTTCCCCCAATCTGGTCGTCTTCCATCCATATCTGTAAATCCATACTCCCTTCCTAATTCCCATGAGCTTAGCGCTCTTCCCATTTTTTCATGAACATTTGGATCGCTTGCTAAAACTGCTACTGCTCTTCCAACAAAGAAAGGAGTTTCTGATGCAATAAAATGAGGATCTTGTTTTACTCCGTTTCGCCAATTCTCCTCTGTTACACCAAATATATCTAACATCGCTTCTGAACGAAGGAATCCTGGACTAACTGCAACTGCTGTTATATTGTGTTGTTCTAAATCTTTCGCCATTGCTTCTGCTAAATGAATTGTTGAGATTTTTGCTAAACTATAGTATAAATTTCCTCTGTATTGATAGTCGACACCATCTGTAATTTCAATTACAAGTCCCTTTTTATTATTTACCATTAAGGGTACACCGTAATGACTTGTCATTATATGAGAATGAACAGCTCTTTGTTGCATGAGTAGTCCGTTATGTAAGTTGTGTTCCCAGAAAGGTTTCTCCCATTCCGTTAAAGGATCGCCGCCCCAAACATCATTTACTAAAATATCAAGCTGTCCATTTTGTTCTTCTTGAACCTTTGTAAATAATGCTTTAATATCTTCTTCTATTGTATGGTCAACACGAACTACGATTCCGATTCCGCCATGCTTTGTAACAAGCTCTGCCGTTTCTTCAATCGTTTCAGTTCTTCCCATACAGGATAAATTCCCTTTAGTACTTCTTCCTGTTACATATACAGTTGCACCCGCTTCACCAAGCATCATCGCGATTCCTCTTCCAGCACCTCTTGTTGCTCCGGCCACAACTGCTACTTTACCTTGTAATGGTTTCATGTGATTCTCCTTCATTTTTATCACTAAGTTTAATTATTTTTGGTATATGCTCACTATCATATTTTTTCGTATAGATTTCTCCATCAGGAGTAACAAATTGTAACGTAATTTTACCACACACGCCATTGATAATTTCAAATTCACCTTGTAGATTTGAAATAGCACGCTCTTTACTTTTAATGGAATCTTCATAAATTTTCACATTAGATATAGGTTCGTTGTTATGATCCACTATAACACCTCTCGAATACATAGCAACTGCTATACATTTGTCACTTTCTTTATTATTTATAATAATTACAAGTGCTCCAATAACTATAGTAATACATACAAACAAGGCTATTATTTTTTGTTTCATAACAAACCTCCTTATACGTATTATTCTTTTTTAAATTGAAAATCTAGACGTCCCAATTGTTTTACTTCCTCAATTACTTTGCGAATACCTTCTTCAATCTTATCTTCCTTTACATTCGATACGTTTAACTTCAACAACCTTTCTTTATGAAAATCATTTAAATAATTTCTATCAATAGAATCAATACTTATTTGATTTTCACTTAATTTTTTTATAAGTATTTCCGTCACTATGTTTTTTTGCATTTCTAAACAAGTGTGTATTCCCAATGTATTTTGCTTATTATATGTAAACAAAGATGAGTTTTCATTTTGCATTTTTTCTAATATTTCTGCTAGTTTTATTGATCTATTGTAGTATGAATATTTAATTTTACTTTTATGGCGTTCAAACATTCCGCTCTTTATATAAATTTCTAAAGCAGCTTGAGAAATCATCGGACTATCAATATCTAATATCTTTTTATATTTATGGAAATCATTTGCGATGGATGGCGGAATGACTGCAACTCCAACTCGTAAACCTGGAAAAATAATCTTTGAGTAACTTTTCAAATATATAACATGGTTACAATTATCTTGACTGTAAAAAGGATCTGCTTTTGAATCAGTCTCTAAATCTGCTAAATAATCATCTTCCACTATAAATACATTATATTTCCTCGCAAGTTGAATAATCTTTTCTCTCTCTTTTTTAGAATACGACGTTCCCAGTGGATGGTGGAACCTTGGTATTGTATAAAAGAATTTAATTTTTTCTGTTCGGAATATCTTCTCTAGTTCATTTAAATCTATCCCTTCATGTGTACGCTTTATTCCGATCACAGGGATCTTATTTATTTCTACATATTCAATATATAAATGATAACTTGGCTGCTCAATTAGTATCGTTTCGTTTTCATTCGGAAATGGTATAGAAGTTAATATAGCAAGTGCTTGCTGCACACCTGACGTTATAAATATATTATCTTCCTTCGTGAAAACTTGATAGTTTGCTAATTGTTTTTGAACAACCGAAATTAAAGATGGTAATCCTTTCGGTGTTCCGTATATAAACAAATCATTTTTATATGTATCAATCGCTTTATTAATACAATGTTGAAAATCCAAGTATGGAAAAACATCGGGATCTGGTGCTGAAGAAGCGAAATCAATTATCTCGTTATTCTCTATGTAACTTCCAGATTTTTTAACAACGTAGTATCCACTTTGAGGTACAGAATAAATAATATGGCGTTTTTCTAATTCGTGAAGCGCCCGTATAATTGTCGCCTTATTACATTCGTATTGCGTAACAAGTGCACGTATAGACGGTAATTTCTTCCCTTCTTTTATCTCACCATTTTGAATCATACTTTCTAGATCGTTCAAAACATGTAAATACTTATACATCATTACACCTCCTATATTTTTTGTACCGGTACAGTTTGTATTTGTTCACATTGTAGCACTAGATCAGAAGGATTACTATGTACGTATACTGGCCAGTAAGAAATTAACTACTATGAGGTGAAATTATGAAAAATACAACAAAAGCATATATATCAGCATTACTCTATTCATTTATTATTGGATTTTCATTTATGTTTGTGAAACTAGCACTAACCATTACGGGTCCTCTTGATACTCTGGCTCACCGTTTTACAGTTGCCTTCATGGCAGCAACCATTCCGGTTATTTTCGGTTTTGTAAAGTTAAATATTTCATTCAAAAACATACTTGCACTTTTACCACTCGCAATATTTTATCCAGCGCTATTCTTTGCTTTCCAAGCATTTGGATTAGTATATACAAGTTCTTCTGAAGCTGGAATTATACAAGCAGCTATTCCTATATTTACAATGATACTCGCTTCCTATTTTTTAAAAGAGTATACGAATACATGGCAAAAAACATCTGTATTTATTTCTGTCGTCGGTGTCATATATATATTTATCATGAATGGTATAGGAGCTCATGAAACGAACTTCATCGGCGTTATTCTCATTTTATTATCGGCATTATCATCTGCTTGCTACAATGTATTAGCTCGAAAAATGACAAAGAAATTCAAGCTAATGGATTTAACATACACAATGACAGCAATCGGTTTTATTAGTTTTAATGTCATCGCGATCATTGACCATATGAACAAAGGTACAATAACTGTATACTTTAAGCCATTTACAAATGGAACATTCCTTATCTCCATTTTATATTTAGGATTACTATCTTCCTTACTGACAGCATTGTTATTAAACTATTCATTATCTTATATTGAAGCAGCAAAAATAAGTGTTTTTAGCAACTTATCTACACTTATTACCATTATCGCAGGTGTTGTATTCTTACACGAGCAAATTGCCCACTATCATATTGTCGGTACACTTATGATTGTTCTTGGAGTAATAGGTACAAATTTTCTAGGCAAAAAAGGAATTATAGCGAAAAAGAAGAATACCTCCTTGAGTAAATAAAAAGTGAGGGGTAAATAATGCAGAACTCTAATACGATCGATATCCGTAATATACATGAGCTAGAAAACGAATTGTCTACTTTATTAAGTAAACCTATTTCTTCAGAAGAAGATTTAGAAAATTGGTTGAAAATACAGTCGAAATTAATATGGAAAATCGAAGAACAATTAAGATTACACTATATTGCTTTTCAATGTAATACCGATAACAAAGAAATAAAAGATAGGTTTGCATTTGATCAACAATATGTAAGGCCTCTTTTGAAACGTTATCAAAATTCATTTGATAATAAATATTTAGAATCACCATTTCGAATGCTACTTGATCCAAAAACTTATAGCATACTAGATAAAAAAATAAAAAATGCACAAACATTATTTTGTGAAAAGAACATTGATTTAGAAGTGAAAGAAGACAAATTAGTAACCGAATACTTCGAAATCACAGGGAGTTTAACTGCGATATGGGATGGCGAAGAAAAAACGATAACTGAATTACAATCATATTTACAAGATCCTAATCGAAATATACGTAAAAAAGCAAAAAGACTTATCTCAGAACAGTTTTTGTCTGTTGAAAAAGATCTCCAAAACATCTTAAATAAATTGATTGAAATACGTCATCAAAAAGCAAAAAACATTCAACTAGATAATTATCGTGATTATATGTTTAAAAAATATGAACGCTCTGATTATACGGCTGATGATTGCTATGAACTTGCTGAATCTGTTCGTAAATACGTTGTACCACTTATTGATAATATATTTAATGAGAAAAAAGCTGAACTTCAAGTAGATACACTTCGTCCATGGGATCTAAAAGCAGCCGCACCAAATCAAAAAGTATTAAAACCCATTGAAGACGAAAGTGATTTAATCGAAAAAAGTTCTCATATTTTACAAAAACTAGACCCAGAATTTTCTGCATTATTGAGCCGTATGCATAAAAATGATTGCTTAGATTTAGAAAGTCGTAAAGGAAAAGCACCTGGAGGATTTTGCGAACACTTACCTGGTTCTCAATTATCTTTTATTTTTATGAATCTCAATCATACACATTATGATGTTACTACTTTCCTCCATGAAATGGGCCATAGTATTCATAATGAATGTATGAAGCAGCTAGAGCTACAAAAATATTTAGAAATCCCTTCAGAATCAGCTGAGCTAGCCAGCATGACAATGGAATTATTTTCGATGGAGTATTGGGATACATTTTATGAGAATACAGAAGAATTTATAAAAGCAAAATTAGATTTCTTTAAAGATATTGTTAAGTATTTACCACAAATGATTATCGTTGATCAATTCCAACATTGGATGTATGAAAATCCAAATCATACTGCTAAAGAAAGAAATGAAAAATATTTAGAATTACATAACACTTACCAATCGAATGTGGTAAATATTGAAGGTTATGAAGACTGGATAGCAACTGGCTGGTTACCCGTACTACACATATTCGAAATACCATTCTATTATATCGAATATGCAATCGCGCAACTTGGTGCATTGCATATGTATAAACAATATAAAGAGAATACTAAACAAGCACTACAAAATTATAAAAAAGCATTATCTCTAGGTAGCTCTGAATCCTTACCAGAGGTATATGAAGCAGCTGGAATTCGTTTTGATTTTTCTAGTGAGACAATAAAAGAATTAATGGCATTTGTAGAAGAAGAATTAAATTTACTTGAACAAATATAAGTAAAAAAGATGCACCTATACTTTTAGGTGCATCTTTTTTACTGTATTCTCTTCTAATTAGTTTCAATTTTCATCTCGTTTTATTAATAAGCTCTATATATTGTAGGTCCCCATATCCTATTGTTGGAAAAAGATTAAACAACCTTTTTAATAACTCTTGTGTTGGTAAACCTTTATTTTTGGAGATATACTTTACTACTACATTATTTTCTTTTAGCATTTCTAAATATAAATCTATCGCCTGATACATTACAGGTAGTACCTCATGAGATGGCTTTTTATGATTTACTAGAACTTCATTGTAAACAGAAAAATAGTTCCCTAATTCAAGTTCAATTTGACTAACTTTAAATTCATCCTCTCTGAAGCTATTTAAATATACTTTGCCCTTATAACCAGACTGTTCAAGGTAAGAAAGTACTGTAAGTAGATTCATTTGGCAAAACATATCTTCACCGAACCATAAAACAATACATTTATACTCTTTCTTAAAAAGATTCTCTAAAGGATGAATAACCTTTTTCATATAATTTTCTACAGTACCTTGGTGCCCTTCTGCCCTTGTTTTAATAAACTCATCATCAAAAATCTGTGCAGTAGTCGCATTTACACACATAGCTTCATTAAATGGAGCGTAATCAGACTCCCCCATTAGTTTTTCACTTTTAAATTCTTCATACATAAATTGACCATTTAATATGTTTAGTATATCTTTATCAAACAGCTCACTCTTCACATTTCGTAACTGATCAACTTCAATTTTTCTAGAAAAATTCATTCTATCCCACTCCTTGCCATCATTGATTGAGAGTTTAATAAATGATTGAACCGGTATTTTGTTAAGTTGGAATTTTCCTGGGGTTATACCAAAAACAGTTTTAAATGCTCTACTATAAGCCTCTCGCGAAGAGTAACCGTAATCAAATGCGATATCAATTATCTTTCTATCATTCGTCAAATCTTCCGTTGATAAATACAATCTTCTAAGAAGAATATATCGTCTAATACTTATCCCTGTTACTTGATGAAATTTAAACGAACAGAAGTAAGGAGAATATCCCATATAATTAGATAATTTATCTAATGAAAACTTCTTTTGTAAATTGCCCTCAATCCATTCAATCATTAGCTGTATATGTTCATTCATTTATCTCCCTCCTCACTAATAATTATAAGAAGTATCCAATTCTTTCTTTTGATATTTCTTGTGGTTTATAACATTAACCACCCTCTAGAACCTTTAATTATCATATGTAACTAATCATTTCATATTTTTTCAGCTATCTCATTTTGCCATACATTTACTTAACTTTCCAATAAAGTGAAACTTTAATCAGTGGGGGTTTGCTCCTCCCCACTAATTATTATCCCATACTAATCGGGCGTTCATGGGATAAATCTTTTTTAAAGGATTCTACCAAATAAAACACGAAATTTGTAAGTTAAGGAACTAGTAGTTTTGTGAGTGAAAAATTTATGTTTGGAAAGGAAGTTAAAATGAATAATATAGAAAAAGAGATACTTAAACTAATTAATAAACTATATCCATTGGATTTTATTGAAATGACACCAATAACAAATGAAATGTATCAATGTCTCACGGCACAAGGTACCTACTTCATTAGAATTACAAACTATAAAACATATGAAGAGCAGTTAGAAGAAGTTACATATACGAACTTTTTATATCAAAAAGGCTTAGGCGTCCCTCCAATCATACCTTCTTTAAGGGGGAATTTAGTAGAGAAAATTACATTAGACAAAGAAGTATTTGCTGTATTATATAAAGCTGCTCCTGGTATACATTTACCAAGAAACGACTGGAATTCTAATGTATTTAAAAAGCTTGGTCAACAAATTGGAAAATTACATCGTATATCTAAAGACTTTGAAAGAATTCAACCGGTAAATCATATAAACGACTGGTATGAAAATGAAGAGTATAATTTTCTTAACTATATCCCTAAAGAAGAAACTACTATAAGAGAAATTGCATTTGACGTTTTAGCTTCTATAAAGGAACTGCCAAAGAATCCTTCAAATTATGGCTTAATTCACGGAGATTTATGGTTAGAAAACATATTAGTCGAAAATAATTCAAATTTAACAATGATTGATTTTCAAGACTGTGAGAAACATTTTTATATATTCGATTTAGCGGTTCCAATCTATAGTGCGATAGAATATTCATTCGTGGGGAATGGTAACATAGTTGACTATGAGAGTTCTATTACAAAAGCAATAGTTGAAGGATACAAAGAGGAAAATGATTTACCTAAAGAGATGCTAGACCAGATACCATTGTTTACTAAATTAAAAGAGATATTCGAATATAACTTAATGCATATGTATTGGGATAAAGAAGAATTAACTGAGGAAGAAGTACGGATAATGAATCTTTATAGAATGAAGATCGAAAATAATCATTCTTTCATTAACATCACTTGACACTCCCACCCCTAAAGGGGTCAGCTGACTAATGTCAGTGGGATTCTTGCTGCCAAAGGCGAAGTCCATTTCTGGTATCGCTGACGTACAAGGTTGCAATGTGCCATTACCACTCCCACAACAGACCGTTTAGGTTCGTGGGCTACGGTACTGTGACCATACCGTACAGATTGTTGGTTCTCAAATGTTTTTACGTCTTTTGCATGACTATAAATAACGTATACCATGTTTTGCTATGCAGAAACGCTGCTTTCATCCCACGTCTAAAGACGGACTAAAGTCCTGCGTGGGATGAAAGCAGCGTAAATTCTGTAATTACTAATTTTTTAGAAAAATTCTATATTTCCTCTTTTATAAATTGATTTTCCTTCCCATGTCTTTTCTTAATTAAAATAGCTTTATACAAAGATGCTATACCTACTACAGCAAATATAATGATTATAGGAATACGAACAATATGTGGCAGGTAGCGAGGCAGAAAGAAAAGACGAACTTTTTCATCTACACTAAATATCTCAAAAATTAACGGTATTATACTTTGATGAATCAAAAAAAAGATCCCCATAAATCCTAACAGAACAACAACAGCAAGTTTTTTCTTAGGTAATTCAGCCGCTATTCTGTTATTTTTCTTTTTGTTATCATCACGCAATATTTTCATGCCACTTTTCATTGCAAATAGCAACTCAGGGCCACTTTTTTCAAGTTTTAAGTAAGCAATTCGACCAAGCCCCCAAGCTAAAAACACTCCTGTACAAATACCAGTCAGTACACCTAGCCATTGTAAGAGCTCTATATGTAGTAATGTCCCAATCCATACAACTAACAAAGCGGGTATAGCTGTTGCTAATACCATCACCATCATTAACCATGTTGTTATAAACATTTTACTGGCACTCATATCATCACCTGAGATAACGGTTCCTTTTCCGCGACGATGAGGATCAGTTATTGGGATTAAGTTAAATACAGAAAACATCATAATAAGACCTGCAGCTCCACCGAGTAATGCCGGAATTATTGCAAATACCCAAGGATAAACGAAAGTAAGTCCGCTATAAATAGTGAAAATAATTGTTGTTAAAATTGCAATCGGGCCAATAGCTATCAACCAAGCAAATTGACGACCACACACATCAATCCGTTCTGCGCCAGGCGTCGTTAATGTTAACCATAATGCACTCCCATCAAACCCATATATATTGCAGGCAAACATACTTGTGAAAACAATCATAATTACCCCTGCCCAAGGCATTAAATACGATATATGAGCGCTTGTAACTAAAATACCATAAAACACTCCTATCCAAATACCCATCCGGAGGAAACGGCCTCGTTGTGGATCTCTTGCCCAACTTTTTAATTCTTTAGTAATTATTGCTCCAATTTTCGTTTCTGAAAAGATTCGTAGAGCTTTTCTATGTTTATTAGTAGTAATCGTAACTTGGATTTTCTTAGTATCCTTCACTGTATTTTTCATCAGTAATGTCGTCCATATAAATAAAAGCAGTCCGCATAATATTGTTAAAACAATTAAAAAAACAAAAGCTAATAACCAATTGGATTGAATAGCAAACTCTACAGCAAGTATCGCCCAACTAGACGGAAACATGTAAAGAAATGTAGGCTCGTTTAGTGTTTCCCCATTAATAGCAGGAAGTGCATACCAGCCTACATTTAAAAACGCAATGATGAAACCAAAGAGCATTGCTCCCAATTCCATACCTATTCTTGATTTCATCGTCTCACCAATAATACTAGCTACTACTTTTGATAACAGCACCACAAATATTAACTGTAAAATAATTGCTGGAACTGCAACTATAGTTGCATATAAGCTAACCCTAGCTGCGTAAATTAATAATCCTACGTAGGCTATAAGACTAACAAGTGGTCCTAATCCTATAAAAGCTACAACGAGTAACGCCCTAGCAAGTTTAAATGAAGTGAGTGGAAGCAGCGCGAAATATTCAGGACGTAACATTCCATCTCCCCCAGAAAGAAGCGGGCCCAAAATCCACCCTACTGTCCACAGAGCGAATACCACATATAGGATACTTTTTGAAACGTTATGTTCTGTAGGATAAAAAGAAAAGAGCACAATGGTTCCAATTGCAATCAATAAACCAACTATTCCTGTAATAGTTAAAAGAACTGCTTTACCACTATTCATTGAATTTTTTAGGATTGATAACTTCATTCGAATCAAAACACTAACCAAGATAGTTCTCCTCCTTTAACAGCAGGAATGCCTACTAGCTGAACGAAAATGTCTTCGAGCGTTTCATCACCGCAAACATCTTCCATTGTTCCTGAAGAAACCACTTTTCCTTTGGAAATAATTGCAACGTGATCACAAAGTTGTTCAACTAACGCCATGACGTGACTTGAAAATACTACTGAACCACCAGAACTAACAAATTTCTGTAAAATCTTTTTAATTGTAGTTGCAGAAATAGGATCTACCGCCTCAAATGGTTCATCGAGAATGAGTAATTTCGGTGCATGGAGGAGTGCAAGTGCAAGACCAATTTTTTTACGCATGCCAGTAGAATAATTGATAACTAGCGTTCCTTCAGCATTATTCAATTCTAGTATTGTAAGTAATTCTTCTGTTCGTCGATTAACTTCTTTGGCACTCATTCCCCTTAACAGGCCCATATATGTTAATAATTCGCGACCAGTAAGTCTTTCCGGCAAGGCCAATCCATCTGGTAATACCCCGATCAATGTCTTTGCTTGTGTCGGATTTCCCCAAACATCAACCCCAAAACTTTAGCGTTCCCGCCATCTGGTCGTAATAAACCAACAGCCATCGACAACGAAGTAGTTTTTCCTGCCCCATTAGGGCCAACAACTCCATAAAAAGATCCCCTCGGAACAGTTAAATCAATATGATTGACTGCAATAAACTCGCCGAATTGTTTATACAGCTTCGAAATTTGTAGCGCGGGAGCAGATTCCTCCCATTCAGGTTCCCCTGAAATCGATTCAAAAGATTTCATAAAATGGATTCCTCCTTTGCAAATTTAATATCTGATTGTAAATCTCAATACCTTTACTCATCGGTTTGTATTGCTAGAACGTATTTAATTTAAAAATTAAAATGGCGAAAGTTTTTCTTTAATTACAATACTGTGCTACCAGATCATTCAAATATTCAATGTTTGTAGCAGATACATTTTCAGATATTCTAGCCGCAATAATAATAGGTGCCCATTGAAAAATCTCATTTCTTGATATTCGGGTATTCCTGCAATATATATGTAAATACATTTCAGCTAATTCTCCAGAAGATTGTGAGTACAACAAGTATGTTCGAAACACATCTGCTCGAATATCACCTAAACTAGCATCAACCCAATCTATAGCTTTCACATAATCATTACTCATAATTAAATTAAACGGATGAAAATCACCATGACATAATCTTGGTTCAAACACGATTGAATCCATTTTGCTCAATATATTCTTCTTTTGTTTCTCATCTAGATTTTGAACAGATTGAATTTGACGATAAAGTCTCTCTTCCATCTGTTCTATTTCATCCGATCTTACAGAAATAGCATGAATCTTTTGTTGTTCATTAACACACATACTTATGTAATGCTCCGCTTCACTTAAATTATTTAGCAGAAGCTCACCAATACTTTTCCCTTTTACATATTCCATAATAATCGCTTGTCTACCTTGTATCTCTGTAACTTCAAACACTTTAGGAACGTGTAAACCACGTGAATATGCATACTTCTGTTTTTGTGCTTCATATAGAGATTCTGTATTAGGAAGGTATTCTTTAAATAATTTCACAACTTTATTATTACAAAGGTAAATTTCAGCAGTATTTCCTTTTGCTATCGGATTTCCCAAATTCAATTCATTTCTCTCCTTACAGTAAATTAGGATAACGCCTTATACTCCTCTATAAATTCAGTGTAATTATGCTGAAACCCTTCTTCATGGAAATGCAAAAAACCTACCACCTCCTATAATTATATAGAAAGTGGTAAGTTTAATTTTCTAGGAGTATCTGAATGAAACTCCGGTGTATGCAAGATTGAAAATTTATACCCATGTTGTATAAATAATACTTCATTATGTTTACTTTCAAATGGAACACTATTTTTCTTAAATTTATTTTGGATTCGTTCTAAAAATGCTTGATCAGATGTTCCGAAAGAAACATGTACTTTCGGTGGTAAAGCTTTCATCGCAATTGGAATCCAGGGCCTCTGCCACCAAGTCGCAACAATATATGCAGTGCCACCAATAACAAAGTTGAAAATATCCCCATCTTCCATCGTTTTCATATCTAGATTTGATTTCAACCATTCTGTAAATACAGGTACACTTTTAACCGGAAGACCAATTTCCCTTACGTATAAAATGTTTAACGGTGAATGGAGGACTAATACATCCTCTTTAACATAACTATGTGCGATAATTTCGAGAAGATTCCCATCTCCGTCTTTAAAGTATAAATTGAATAGACCGTTCTCCTCACCAATTGTATTTCCATCTTTCCATTTCACAATGAGTAATCCAGATCCTTCAAGCCATCTTGCTGTTTCATGAAATTTTGAATATGGAATCTCAAAAGCGAAATGCGCAGGTGCAATTGGTTCATACACTTCCTGAAAACTAATTGTTGTGTATGGCGTTACTTCAAATTGAATAAATGATGCTGTTTCTTTTTTTATTGGAAAAGATAATATATCTCCGTATACTTGTTTTACTCCTTCTATAGAAACAGTTTGTAGTTTTATATCTGAAATGTGTGTAATCATTATAATAAACCTCCAAATTCATTATTTCTATTAGTATTGTATTTCAAAAACTAACAGGAAAAATCCATCTGGAGATTGAAACTTTAATTAACAAACTACTACTTTTGTATTAGAACAGTTAAGTTAACATTATCGGCTAATGCAATAAAATCTTAACTTCAAGCAGTTTGCGTTTTAGTACAAATAATTGGTATGAACGACCACATCAAGATATAATGAATAATATCTAAAGCTAAAAGGAGTGTTGTATTGTGACTCAAAGAATTTCTTACTATGATGCTGCACCTGATGCTATGAAAATTATGATGGACATGGAAAAGTACACAAAACAATCAACGATTAATCGAACGACTAGAGAGCTTATTAAAATTAGAGTTTCTCAAATCAATGGCTGTGCTTACTGCATAGATTTACATACATCTGATGCGCGAAAAATGGGAGAGACTGAACAAAGAATTTATTGCTTAAGTACTTGGGATGAATGTACTTTTTATACAGCAAAGGAAAAGGTCGCTATTGAACTAGCTGAGCATATTACACTTATTCCTACTAAAAGAGTTCCTGATTCCCTATATAAACGAGTATGTGAACATTATGACGAAAAACAATATATCGACCTTGTCTTGATTATTAATCAAATTAATAGTTGGAATAGAATTTCTATCGCAATGGGAAATACACCGGCTAAAAAATAACACTCTAAACAAACAACTTACTTACTCTATACGTTATTTTTTATTACATACGCTTCAAAAAGGTTGATTCTTATAGATTACAAGAATCAACCTTTTTAAGTTATATTTGACTTTACCAATGTTTTCTTATTTCTTCTACTATAACTTTTGGATAATCCCAATATAACAGATGGGTCGAATTTGGGATTAGTTTTACTGTCGCTCTTGTTCTCTCACTAAAAATACTCGCTGCCTTCCTTCTATATTCATCCCAAATTTCTGGTACTGTAGCACGGAGTAATATTATATTAGATGGTAACTCCTCATATATATCCATAGTACCGTTTCACAACAAACATCCTTAATATTTCGATTTTTAGATTTATACTATATTTATTTCTATTATTTTCAAGTTTTCCCTGCATTTTTTCCCTACAAAAAAGCTGCCTTTCCTTAAACGAAAAGCAGCTTTTACACTAAAATACCTTATGATTTAACAGCAATAATCATAAACCTTTTCGAATTCGTACGAATACCTTTTTTAGAACTATTAGTGTCAATGAACTTTTGTAAAATATTAAAATCCTCCTCCACTTCTCCGAATCTAGGAATAATAGGAGTATGTTTTAATAAGAAAATGAGATCTTCAGGCGTACTGTAATAATCAGTAACATCATATTCACGTACTTGGGCGAGTTCAAATCCTGAATTAGTCAGTTCACTCACATATTTTTCTTTTAAAGTACCATCTCTTTCACCTAAACATTGCCCTCTTCCAAATGCTTCTTTTAAATTTAATTTATCATGTTCACTAACTTGTTGTGTTAAGAAAAAAGCACCTTTTTTTATTACTTTTGCCAATTCAGATGCTACAAACGGCGCATGACAACTTGAAGCAATATCAAAATAAGCATGCGGAAACGTTAAAGCTTCAGAATCCATTTGAAGAAATTCAACGTTTTGTACACCTGCTTTATTCAAATTAGAATGTGCTGTTTTAATCATTCCATTAGAATTATCTATCCCAATCAGTGATGCAGCTGAAGATGCTATTTTTAATACATTTTCTCCTCCACCTGTGCCAACATCAAGTAGAATATGTGATGGTTTACATTTTTCTTTCACTTCACTATAAAAGTCCCAAGTGTCTCCTACAGTCTCACATTTTAGCTTACTAAAATCCCAGCCGTTTTCACTTCCCACTTTATCATAAAAGTTTTTGTACTCTAATTCATTCATTTTATTATTTCCCCTTTGCTAAAATGTATTAAATGTTTATGATGATCATTGAAATAGACTCAAAGTTAATACTTTCGTAAATCTCCTTTTATATCTGATACGCATTTTTTCAGCCCCGAACAACTAGTTACTTCGAACAGTATGGTATTTCATCCCTCCTACCTCAGTTGGAGGATTATATGTATAATAGCCTTTAATAGTATTATATATTATGAAATATAAATTATTAATACTATTTCTACATACCACATAAAGTTTACATAATAATATTATATTTTATTTTTATCGATATATTCTAAATGTCCTCTTCCCCAACCACACATACTATCCAAAACAATACTGACTGTTTTTCCATGTTCAGTTAAGCTATATTCCACTTTAGGTGGTATTTCTTGATAAATCTCGCGTTTTATTAGTTGATCGTGCTCTAGTTCACGAAGCTGCTTCGCTAATGTTCCTTGAGAAATGTCTGGTATTAATCGCTTTAATTCACCAAACCGTTTCGTTCCATCTGTTAATAATATAAATAAAATGAGTGGCTTCCATTTACCCCCGATTATTTGTAATGTTGCTATTCCCCCTTTTAATTTCGGTTCCTCTAAATTCATTTTCCTCACCACTCCCCCCAGTAATTTTTTATATTATGTATCCGTACAATAAGCGATTAGTACGAAATTCGCGACTAAGTACATATAAAGTGCGTACTTTTCAGTAGTAATTTTTTAACGAATAATAAAATTAACACAACTTATTTTAAATCTTATATTAAGGGAGATGTTTAATCATGTCTATTACTGTATTAAAAAATAAACATATCGTTATCATTGGCGGGAGTTCTGGTATTGGATTAGCAACAGCAAAACAAGCAATTGAACAAGGTGCACATGTTATTATTGCAGGACGCTCGGAAGAAAAATTAATGCTTGCTCGAGAAGTAATAAATAACAACCATCTTCAAACTTATGTATTGGATAACCAAGATAAAAACCAGTTACAAGATTTTTTCAAGAAAGTTGGGAATTTTGATCATTTATTCACACCAGGAGCCTCTTACACACTTGGACCAATAACTGCTACGGATGATATCGCCGAAAGCAGCTTTATCGGAAAGTTTTGGCCTCAATATTATGCCGTAAAATATGCCATTCCTGTTCTTTCTAATTCTGGATCTATTGTGTTAATGTCCGGTGCATTTAGTCAAAGACCACTTAAAGGTGCACCTGCTTATGGAGCTTGTAATGGCGCTATTGAAAGCTTAGGGAAAGCTTTAGCTGTTGAATTAGCTCCAATTAGAGTTAATGTTGTTTCTCCTGGAACGATACGAAGGGAAAATGAACAAAACGAAAATAGACTAGCTGCTTATGAAGCTTATAAATCTCTTTCTATTGTACAGAGACCTGGGCATAATGATGAAATTGCACATACTGTCCTGTATTTAATGCAAAATGGCTTTACTACAGGCAATGTATTGTTTCCTGATGGAGGATACACATACCATTAAATTATTTAAAACAAAAGCCCCTTATTAAGGTGGCTTTTGTTGCTAATTTAGAAACTGCTGAAGTAATACAGGATCCTTTTTTGAAAGTTCTGCTAAAAATAAAAGTTGAGGAAAAGGTTGTAAGATTAACTCTTTATCCACTTTTTCTTTCAATATAGCCATTCCACCTTGCTTAATATAATCGTTTAGTGTTATTTCCTTTCTACAAATTAGCCTAATATCACTTACTGAAAGTAATAATAGTCCATTTGTTTCAGAAGATGGATTTGGCTCATTTTCTGAATGTGCAATATACATAATAGATAAAGTTTCATATGGACTATCAATAATTAATATTGGAGCGACTTCATTTTCTACTTTTATTTTCTTTGATTGTGCATTCCAATTCTCTTTGTAGTATGTACTTGGTGAACTCAATATAGTAATATCAATAGCAGCTTCTTCTTTCACTTCTCTTTTAGCGGTTTCTACTGCTGTCTCATTGTTTTCTTTATGGCCTCCCAGCCTTACTACACCTAATCTATCGCCTTTTCTTGTTGGACCAACTTGAAAAATAAATAGATTATTATAAAGAACATACGCGCCAGATGTTCTTACGTCTCTATTAATATCTATCAAAATTCCCCCTCCAAATCATTAAAACATTATGAAACACCACTATTTAGTTTTGCATGTCTACTAAGTTTAATTTCTGGTCTGTTGCAACCCTTAAAAGGAATGTAATTTTTAGATTTTGGGATTTACATCTACTTCGAAACTCAACTTTATCTTAAATATTGACATTGTGTGAGAGTCACCTATTTTTAACAACTTAAATTATATTTCTTCAATTATTTATCCTTATACTTTCTTTCTCCTCAAGGCTATAAATATTGATATTAGTCCGTTCACAGCTAATAAAATTACTGTAATACTAGTGAGTAAAGCTACATCTGCTGCAAACAATTTAATCGTATGCCACGGTGAATTTGTGCAATAAATAAGAAGTTGGATTAAAATAATAGATAATAGTAGAAATATACTCCCAACGAACAGCCAAGTTAGTTTTTTACAAGTTTTCTTACGTTTATACTTTTTCACTAACATAATTGATGTAAAAATAAGTGAGAGTGTGACTATCGACATAACAATCTGTGTGAATGGTATGTTTTTAGGGATATCACCAGGTTTTTCCCCATTCAAAATACTAATAATCCCCTTTTTCAATACCGTTAATGCTGTTTCTTCTAATACATGATTTTTATTCGTTAAAATCACGCCAGCCCAGCCACTTTTATTTAAAGTAAACATTTCTGCACGAGCATCAGGCGTTGATCCTGAATGCCAAACCATCGTTTCGCTTTCATTTATATTTGTTGTTCTTAATCCAAACCCATAACTTTTTTCTGAATTTATTTTATAAAGCGGTGATAGATAAAGATCCATGCTTTCTTTCTTTAAAAATTGAGTGTGGTCTTGGTGATTCAAAAACATTATAAATTGAATCATATCTTCCAAATTCGCGGTAATATAACCATACGGTGCCCCAGCATTATCATAGGACACTACACTTTTTCTAGGTATACCAAACCAAGATTGATAACCTGTTAAATAGCCTTTTTCATATGCACTTTCTTTATTTGCCGCTGCGCCATTCATTTTTAAAGGCTGAAAAACATGCTTTTCTATATATGAAGAATATGTTTCATTTGTGACTGCCTCAATAAGGGCACCAAGTATCATATAATTTGCATTACTATATTGATACTTTTCCCCTGGTGGAGCATTTGATTTTACTTTTGAAAGTTTCATTACATTTTCCTTTAATGCTTTAGAACTCTTTAATTGTTTATCTGATAATGCTAAGCCTTCATATGTGTTTATTCCACTTGTATGAGTTAGTAGATGTTGGATTGTTATATTTGAAGTTGATTGTGTATCTTTTAGTTTAAACGAAGGAAGATGTTGTTGAACTGAATCCTCTAATTTTATTTTTTTATCTTCTATTAACTTGACTATAGCTAAAGCTGTTAAAGATTTACTTATTGAGCCAATCGCAAATGGGGTTTTACTAGTTACCTTTTTTTCAGACTCCCCAGTAATCCCCCATGTTTTTGTGAAGAATACATCTTTATTATGTACAATTGCAACGGAAGCTCCAGGAATGTTCTGTTCCTTTATAAATTTTTCAATATATTTATCTAATGTAACTTTAATATTTTGCTGAGCGTAAACTTTTGGATGTACGATACAAAACATTAATACATTACAAAGAATACAAATTAGAAATACTTTATACATGGTTTTCTTCATTATACTTTAGATAACTTTCTTTTTTTATAACTTACTAAGCTAATAAATACTACTGCAGAGAGCGTAAAACTAATCATTATTAATATAGAATTCCACCATTGATTCTCTGCTATACGATATAAAAGATTATAATTAAATGTATTTTTTCTATTAGTTCCGTTAAATGATTCAGTTAAAAATAGTGAAAGTGTAGTTTGTGAGATGAGGTAAGTAATAACTGCGATGAATATGCCACCTAAGATAAATGTGCTCGAATTTCTCTTTTCATTTTGAAGTTGTCTCATTTTAACTTGTAGGTCAATTTCACTTATTTCTAAAAAATCTTGAACAAATAATTGAGGCGTACCTAGATCATTTATACTATCCTCTCCATTTTCACAACATTCTTGAATATGCTCTAATATTTGTTGCTTAATATTTTCCCTTTCTTCTAAGCTGATATCGTATTGCTTTAATTCCTTAAGTACGTCAGTTAAAAATTGCTTTTCTTTACCGTTTAATTCATTCCTCATTTCAGAAGGTCTCCTTTCAAACCACTTTTTAATAATGTTTGAATATCAGATTGCAATTCTAACCACTCATTAATTTTTTTCTCAAGACGTATTTTCCCGTTTTCATTAATTTCATAATAGATTCTAACTTTACCACTGTCTGTTACTTCTTGATAAGTATTTACCCACTCTTGATTTTTTAACTTAGTTAAAATAGGGTAAATACTTCCTACTCCTTTCAATTTTAAATTGTGTACTTCAAGTTCTTTCATAATTTCATAACCATAGCTTTTCTTTTTCGACAAAATAGATAACACACACATTTCTAAATGACCTTTAATTAAACTTGTTTTGTCCATAGGATAAATTTAACAGAAATATATACTTCATTCAAGTATATATTTCTGTTAAATTTAAAAAATCAGACAATAAAACAAAAAAATTATAAACACCAATTAGCATTCATTACCTTTATTTATCTCTAATCGTCACTTTTATAATATAATAATTACATAATATATCAATCGTTTATCCCTTTTAGTTTTCAATCCCCCTGACTCTTTTACTTCTTTCTAAAGTGAGAAATATTGTATGTGAGACATAAAAACACTAAAAAATCCAACTTCTTAATTTTGACATTAAGAAGTTGGATCTTCTTTCATTATTTCATAATAATCATACTGTGCTATTACATTCACCATTAAGAATACACGCTTAATATTAATTGAGTTAGTGGTTTTAATAACACATAAACTAATAAAATTTTACTTATTAATCTCCAAACATTCATAAACCGCCATCATATCTCGCTTATCCAATTCGCAAATGCGATTAAAAATTGGTATTTGCACAACAGTTTCTGTTAATAAACTCTCATCCACTACATCACTAACTTTTCCAGTTAACCATGTTTGTACATCCACGCCCTCAACAATTTCTTTTAGCCCTTCATCATTAATACCACTTGCATTACAAATTATACATGGAATTGTTAATTTAAACACACCATCATGTAGATTATCTTCGGTTATAACTTTTTTTCCGTTACAGAATGGACATGGGTTGCTTTTTTTTATTTTATTAATTTGGGTAACTAATTTTTTATAACCAAATGCTTCATACACATATGTTAATTTTTTATATTTTCCATTTGTGAAATACTTATCTATGATAGTTTCTCTTGTTTCATTGATATTTTGGAAATCACAAATAGTCACCTTATTATTATTGCTGATTGATTCGATATTACCTTTAATTTCGCCCCAGAATGGTAAAACATTTTGTAACACCATTTCATGGTTTGAAAAGCTTGCCTGTTCTAATTCAAACATTTTCAGTGCGACTTGTGTTTTCCTAGGCAGTAAAGAGACATCTTCTGTCATAATCATATTGTCACCTACGATAGTTTTCAATTTGATGAGTACAGGTAAATCTCCTACAATTTTTATTATTTCATTAAGCGGCTGATTAATAATTTCACGAATATCTGTATCTCCAAATTTAAGTGGTTTTTGGTGATTTAACACAGTTCCCTCACAAATTGGACATGTCATCATTTCTTTAGAAGTCTTAATATCTTCTTTAATAGCTGCTTTTGAAATAACAATATATCCGCCAATAATTGTATTAAATCCTACCCATGTTCTACGTGTCTTACCTTTCTTATCATAGAAGGACTTATCAAAATAGCCGTACCAAAATGTATGTTTTTCTTCCTCAGACATATCATTATAGCTCTTTGACAAATCATGACCAAGCTCATTTTTAATTTCTTTAAATAGAAATTCAATTTTTTCATATTGATAAAATTTTAATACTTTCATGATTTCCGGATCAAATAGACCATCCCAAAATGGAACATTTTTATCTTGAATTGTAATTTCTTTATCAAAAACTTCAATTTGAAGACGTCCCGAACATGATGGGCAATGATTATCCTGAGAATAGAAATCGAAGCTCCTCGTATCTTTATTAGTCGGATGAGTAGCTACAATATGATTGATCAATCCACCAATTTCATATAAGAAACTATATTGACTATATAAATGTCTTTCAAGATCAATAGCAACAACAGGTGCAATTGTATCAGATTCATATTCACCGTAAATTAAACGAGCCATTGATGATAAGCTTTTTAATATGCCACCTTTATAGATGTTTTCTGCATTTTTAAAATAATCAATATGATTTTCTTCTAAGTAATTAATTCCATTTTGTTGATTCAGTGTTGAAGAAATATGTATTTGCTCAGCATCATTCACACTGCTCTTTTGACGATAATAATCATCATGACTTACTACATCAAGATGCTCTATAGATTCAAGCTGTCTTTTTCCAAAATCGACAATATAATCAGAACTTTCTAGCATGTAACTGTTATGCTCAATCATTATGATAGAGACTGATTCATCTTGTAATATCCCTCTAACACTATCTATAAATTGATTTAAAATATTTTGCGATAAACCTTTTGAAGGCTCATCAAAAATAAACAATGTATGTGGATTTCTTGTTTTTGCAAATAACTCAGAAACTAAATGAACACATTGAAACTCACCCGTTGATAATGTTTGTGTTTTTCGTTCTAATGTTAAATAGCCCAGTCCTAATTTGATTAGTAGGCTCAAGCGTTTATACGCAATATCTTCGTTTGGAATTTCATCAATAATATCCTCAATTGAGCGCTCAAAAATATCATCAATTTCTTCACTATACTTTGTCAGTTTCTTTTTAATATCTAGGAAAGTTGCTACAGTTGACCGACTTGTAATCGATTGGTTTCGATCTTGCCCTACCATAACTAGTTTATCTTTTGGATATCGTTTCAAGAAATCTTTAGCTAAACACTCATTGACAAGTGTAGATTTCCCGCATCCAGACTCTCCCGTAACAGTTACAAGTCTATTTTTAGGAATCTGAAACTCAGTCATTTGGATATTTCGGCAATATAATTCATGGAATGTATAATATCTTGTTGGCATTTCGTAATTTCGTTCCGATAGTATTGGCTTTGGCCTTGGTGATTCTTTTACGATTTTCCCACCATATTTTCCACTACCAGGTCCGAAGAACAATTGCTCATCTGTTGTATCCAGTACTGTATCTGAATGATCAATGAGCCAAATTTGGTTTTTACACCCTAATTGCTTGATCTCTTCTAATATTTGTAATAATGTTTCATGATCAAGTCCAACTGAAATCTCATCAATAATAATTACAGCATTTTCACTTACTGCCATGAATTCAGCTAAGTAAAGTCGTGTTAATTCTCCACCTGACAACGTACCCATAATTCGATTTAATGTTAAATAACCAATGTTCATATTGATAATATTTTGCAATATATGTTGTTTTGCTTCGCTAATAGTTAATTCTTCTGCTAATGAAAGAATAGATTCAACACTTAAATCGTTAATATCTGAAATTGTATGTGATTTAGCAAACAACTCAATAGTACGTTGTTCAACTTCTTCACTATAACGTTTCCCCTTACATTTTTTACACTCAATATTTTTAGTAGTACCACGCCCTTTACAGCCAGCACACCAACCTAATTGATTATTAAATGAAAAGACTTCAGGAGAAAGATTAAATTCTTCCGCTAATTTTTCACGAATCTCTTTAAAAACACCTGTATGAGTACCAATCGTCGAACGCGGATTGGAAGAAATTGATGATTTCCCTAAAAAAAGTACTAAAGGCATTTCTTCCATTTTAATTGCACTAAAATTAGTTTCCATAATATTAGGAAATAAATATTGATATTCAGCCTTTGGCAATAAGGAAACTAGACGCTTCTTTGATTCTTCACCAATTGTTTGACAAAGAGTTGTTTTTCCAGACCCAGATAAACCAGCAATGCCAAGTGATTTATTAAACGGAATAACAGTATCAAGTTTATTTATGTTATTAACAATTAATTGATTTACTTTCATATTAACCTCTATTCTTATTTTTCCACAAAATCATTTTTATAATATAATAATTACATAATGAATATTACCTATTATACAATTATCCTCTCACTCCTTGAATCTTATCCTTATATTTCCCGAACCATTGTCGCCATTCGTTTTCGGAAAATTCTTTCTCTTTCCCTTCTAAAACGGAAGAAAAAAGATCTAAACAAATATGCCAACCAGCTATATCTTTCGGTGTATGGTCAGTTAATTCATGAATGTATTCTTTAAGAAGTAAAAGCGAACCATTTTCCTCTTTATGTATTTCAAATCGGACACGATCTTTATCCCATGTGAATTCAAGTACTGAATTTAGTTTGCACTCTAAAATATCAATATTTAAAAATGAACCATCCATCATGTCGAACTTTATAATTCCACCTGTTTTAAGGTTTTCAATTTGTAAATTGGACATCCATTTTTTAAGCTTGCTGTTTTCAGTTAAAACAGACCAAACTTCCTCTATTGTATTGGGAAATTGGCGTTCAAATTTTATAATATAGCCATCAGTTTGTTTCTCTATTTGAGCTAACATATTTATTGCCTCCTACTCTTGTGTAGAATGTATGTTCTTGTTTTATTTTACACGAATTTATGTATAAAAGAAATCTCTATGGCAATGAAATATTAATTTAATGTGTGAATGGTATCTTAAACATTGATTGATTTATTATATATTCTCTCCATGTGTTTATTACAATAGGCGTACCTCAACATTTCCGTAAAAAAATTCAACATGAGAAAACGTTGATTTATTTAATTTATATGATATTTCCATTAAATATTTAAAAGCAATTTCCTTTAAGATAAATGGTGTTAATAAGAGCTAATATAGTATTCAAATCAAGTTATGTAACGTTCAAAATCACTTATTATGTATGTCTAATTCCTTGCAAAACGTAGGTTTACAAAACAAATAAAAAAAGCCGCATTTGCGACTCATGAACTGATAGAACTAACACCTATTTTAGGTGAATGACTTACCTTTTAATCGCGTCAACAATTAGCGATGGAAAACCAAGTTTATCGCCTCTATTTCTAGAATCATACCTTTTCGAACGGAAAATAACGCCGTCATTCGCATCCCATTCTGTGTAATAAAATTGACCATTTTCATCACAATATTCAAGTAAAACTACCTCAAATCCAGCAATTTCAAACATTTTCGTTAATGTTTTATAATTATGTACGATTTTATGGCTTGCAGCTGGGTGGTCTTTCGGGCCAGGTCCGCCTATTTGAACTATATTTTGGTAGGTTTCATCTCGGAAAAATGCATCAGGGACTCCGCACCGAATATGACCTGATGGCTTTAAAAATTTATAACAAATTTCAGCTGCTTTTACACCTTCTTCAAAAGTAAGATGTTCCCATACATGCTCAGCTAAAATAGCTGAAATGGAATTGTATTCAAATCTTTCTTCCCAAGTGGTATTGTCTAGTAAGTTAAGTTCATTTTCTTGGGTTTGAACCCAGCCTGGATTATTATTAAATACTCCAGCTCCGACTACTACTTTAATTTCACCTTGCTTAATTGCCATCACTTTCACCTCATAAATCTTTTAATGTATTAATATATTCTATGTTTACTATATACTTTCCTTCTTCAACTAAAGTGCCAGTTAGCTCAATAAGATAGATAACAAAACTTCTGTTGTTTTTACTTATCCTCCCACATACAGCAAAAACGTTTATAGTACAAAATAAAAAGCGAAAAGAATAATTCCTTCCGCTTTTTATAGCAATAAATACATTTCATATTGTGCTAAAGAATTCTTTTCAAATCCAGTTTTCTTTAAAAACCCTTCCAGTAAATTGTTGTTTGGAAACCCAATTGATAAACTTGATAACTTTAATTCTTCACTTGCTACCTGTAATAATTTCGTCCCAACACCAATATTTCTATAGTCTTTGTCTATAAAAATAAAACTAATTTTTCCTTGTTCATTTACACACACAGAACCTTTTATATCACTATCAACATATGCAGCGTAAAATGTATGATTTGTTTTTTCGATATAATCAATATCATTTTGCCAATTTATATGGAAGTTTAACCATTTCTGAATTTCAACTTTAAATGTTGGAAATTCTAATTGTTTTACTTCAATATTTTTATTACCTTTATTCATTATTTCAGTTAAATCATTTAAATTATAATAAGAAAGATCATATACTTTTTCATAACCTAATTTGTTATAAAAATGAATCGCCCGATCGTTTCCTACAATAACTTCAAGAAAAAGTTGCTTACATTTATTTTGTGTCGCTTCTTCTTTATGTAACTCAAATAACTTTTGACTTACACCAATGCCGCGAAACTCTGGATGAACCGCTAATGTTCCGCAGCGCATTGTTTTTATACTTTCATATACCTTAATACCACCAAGTATTACACCAATACATTTGTCACCGTCTAACGCAAGAAAGGAGTGTTCTAGCGAATTCCCTTCTGGCCCAAAAAATCTTTTTATAAAATCTTCTTTTGAAACTTCCATTTTAATGATGTAATCTGAAAATCCATCCTTAAAAGCTTTATACACTAAATCTATACTTACTTCACTACATCTTTTGTATTGAATCATATAAGTATAATCCTCCGCTTTGATTTGTTATAAATTGCATTCAAATACATGAAATGAATTCCCTACACCATATCCATCTTTTATTTCATGAACAACAATTTGACTAAATCCATTAGCAATAAGTATATTTTCAAACTCTTTTAAATCATATAGTCTTATAGGAAAATCCATAATCTCAGTTTCTTCAATTTTCTCATCATGAACGACTTCATATTTCAGTATAATATTCAAAAGTTTTTGCGCCTTATCATATGACACTTTTCTATACTCAACAATTAATTCATTATTAATTTCTTTTCTATTTGTCTCTATCCAATCTAGAATTTGTTCTGTCTCACTTCCACCTTGTACAATTGTTAGAAGCAATTTTCCATTTTCCTTTAAGTTTTTTTCATATTTTGAAGACTAATTTCTACTAAATTATCAGGTAACAGTGAAAATGAACCTATAGGAATCATAATAAGATCATATTTTTTATCACTATGGTATTCTTCTATTCTCCCTAGTGACACAACCGGTTTTAAGTTTAATTTTTCCGCTTTCTCTTTACACACTTTAAGCATGTCTTCTGAAAGGTCGAATCATTCTATATTCACACCATTTTGTATAAAAGGAATTAGCATTCTACCATTTCCGCACATTGGCTCTAACACTTTCATGTTTTTGTCTTTTGCAAAAGAAAGATAAAAATCCAATTCTTTTCCACTCGCAATTGATTTATCACTTTCATATATCTTTGTACAAAGTTCTCCATAATACGTATGCAATTGTAATTCACCTCTTAATTTGAAATGAGTGGCCATTTCCCCTCTTGTTATCTATTGTTAACTACAGTAATCTCATAAACACGTAAAAAAGTAATTAAATGCTCACATGCTCGTTCACATGCCAACATTTTAAAAACCTTTTGTTCTTCTTTCGTTTTGTCATTCGCTTGATCTGAGGCAGCTTTTAAACATAGAAATGGTTTTTTATTTATATGACATACATAAGCAAATGCGGCCACTTCTTGATCAACGGCTAAAGCGCCGTAAACAGTATGCAGTAAATATCTCATTTCTGAACTTCGAATACGTTGATCTCCAGATAAAAATGTACCAAAATGGACCGGATCATACGAACGTAATTTCTTCATTCGTTTTACGAGTGATTTAGTTGTTTCAATAGGTGCTGTTCTACCATCATATAGATTAAAACTATCTTCTCCTGAACCAGCCGCTGTAACATCATGCTGCAAAGTATTAAGAGCTACAACGATGTGTCCATTTTTTACTTTATCTGATAAACTCCCGCAAATTCCTGTCATAAATAACTGGTGTGGCTGAAATTCACTAATTAATAATTGCACACAACTTGCACAACTTACTTTACCAACACCTGTTACAACTGATATCACTTCTAATTCATTAATAGAATGAAAATGAAATTCCCAAGCAGCTATCTTCTCTACACGCTCACTTGGATAATGTTGATGCAAATACGTAAGTTCTGGTTCCCATGCGGATACGATGGCGATACGTTTCATTACACGTTTCATTACACGCTTCACTTCCCCTATTGTCATTTAAATAAGCTAGCTATACTTTCTCGTTCATAATCTGGTATCCACTCTTTATACGCCTCATATAAATCCCGTATCATTTCTTTATTCTTCGCGATTATTTCACATCCTCTATCATCATAAATAAACATGATGATATCCTTTGTTACATTTATAAAAAATACATCTGGATATGAAATTTCTTTTTTTCGTCCTAGGCGTGGACGTAGGTCAGGGAAATCCTCATAATTAACAGCTTCAATAGGCGGTTCATATTTAATGTCTTCCGCAAAACATTGTAAAGAAAATTGATATGTACAATATAAGTCAGCTTCTTCATCTTCAAATAGAAAAGGTAATGTTTCTTGTCTTATATGAAACTTTAAATCCCTCTTTTTAATAAATCTATTGTATACATTTATTTTCTGCGAATTTTTTATATTTTCCTGTTTAAATCGATAAACATTTGTGACTAAAAAGACGGTATCTTCTTTTGAAAATATATCTTCAAATAGATTTTTATTATACTTATATAGTTTTATGAAATATTCCATATTATACGTGTTACTATCTTCTTTGAATTGATATTTATCTTTCCCAAAATCAAAATGAAGATGATTTTCCCACTGAAAGTATATGGACGGTACTAATGTAACTCCTGGGAATGTTTGATTCATATATTCTTTTAATTGCATTTTCATACCCTTTCTACTCTACAATTTCTTTTAAATACCAATATGCTTCTTCTAGCCACGGGTGTATGACTTTTAATGTATCTTTTCTTTCCCACAAATATGAAATATATACAAAAGCAGCATGTTCTAAAGAGTTTCCTAAAGCTTTTTTTACATTTATTAAATATGGAGGTGTCCCTATTTGATCCCATTCTAATTTATCAGCAACAAATAGTACTAAATCCATCTTTGTAGCATGTTTACGCAAAGTAGTGTGGCAACACAGATAGCATTTAAAACTTCTTCATCCTCTATTTTAAATATCTCTTTTGCAATTACTCTCGATAATTTTTGATGGATAATCATTGGAAATTCTCGTTCGGAAAGATTGCACTAATATCATGTAAACATCCTGCAATCACTGCTTTTTCTTCATCTTCATAAAATATTCCCGCAATTTTTCTTGCCTCATTTGCCACACGAATTGAATGTTTATATGTAAACTCTTTATTGTATTTTAATAGAAAAGCTTTAATGTCATTTTCTATTTTTCCAGTTGGAGTAAATGAATATATATCTTTATATAACATAGCAACTCCTCCTTATAACTAACTTTCAATATAACGTGAAATTCAAATATCCTTCTTATTTTGTATTCGTTACAATTGTGTTAATTCCTTTTTAATACGTTACGTGAAATTTTTTGCAGAAACATTACTACAAAATACATAAATGTTTGATATTATAGTAATGTTGATGATTCGCAAGGAAAGGAACTATATGATGAATAAAAACATATTAATTATTGATGATGATAAAGATATTGTAGAATTACTCGCTGTTTATTTGCGAAATGAAGGTTATAACATTTATAAAGCTTATGATGGTGATGAAGCATTACAAATGATATCTACATATGAAGTTGACCTTATGATTTTGGATATTATGATGCCAAAACGAAATGGATTAGAAGTTTGTCAAGAAGTGCGTGAAAATAATACTGTACCTATCCTTATGCTTAGTGCAAAAGCTGAAGATATGGATAAAATATTAGGACTTATGACCGGTGCAGATGATTATATGATTAAACCGTTTAATCCACTAGAATTAGTTGCTAGAGTGAAAGCATTGTTACGTAGATCATCTTTCCAAAACGCTGCCACACCAAAGAATGAAGATGGTATTATTCGCATTCGTACAGTTGAAATTCATAAACATAATCATACGGTTAAAGTAAATGGTGAATATATTAAGCTCACCTCTATCGAATTTGATATTTTATATTTACTTGCGAGTAATACTGGAAGAGTATTTAGCTCTGAAGAGATATTCGAACGCGTTTGGAATGAAGACGGTTATGGTTCTAATAAAACGGTTATGGTCCATATTAGTAATTTACGCGATAAACTTGAAACCGTAATGAATGGTGAAAAACTAATTCATACGGTTTGGGGAGTAGGATATAAAATTGAGAAATGAAGCATTTGATATATTAAAAGATATACCAAAGTGGAAGCTTATTTTTTGGCTTTTATTAGCTATCACTCTTACACCTATTACCGAATTAATTATATTTCGCCTC
Organism: Bacillus proteolyticus; assembly: GCF_001884065.1. GTDB lineage: Bacteria > Bacillota > Bacilli > Bacillales > Bacillaceae_G > Bacillus_A > Bacillus_A proteolyticus. The sequence goes on along the minus strand of NZ_MACH01000092.1, from coordinate 94,201 downwards.
GTAACGAGTGTAATTGAGAGTTCACTTACTCTAAGCGAACTAGGTAAAGAATTCATTCGAATTTTTGGTTATGAAAAGTATAGAGGGATAAAGGAATCTTTATGGATGATGATCGTTTCTTATTTGTTTTTATTTTCTATTTTCTCATCCTATCTTTACATTTTTTATCGTCATGAAAGAAAGCTTTACTATGAAACTTGTATTAAAAAAATGATTGAAGAAATTCGATATATTGCGAGTGGAAACTTTAATCATAAAGTTTCTATTGTACAGCATAATTATTTAGAAGAATTAGCAACTGGCGTTAATCAAATTGTTGAACAGTTAAAAGTATCAATTGATGAAGAAAGACAGGCGGAACAAGCAAAAAGCGAACTAATTACGAATGTATCACATGACTTACGAACGCCTCTTACATCTATAGTTGGATATGTAAATTTAATCCATCATGATAATTATAGAGATGAAGTGGAATTGCGTCATTATATACAAGTCATATACGATAAAGTAACCCGTCTCAACGCATTAATGAATGATTTGTTTGAATATACACGTGTTCAAAATAAAGAGTTAAGTTTAAATTCTGTTCCTATTGATATTGTAGAATTGCTTGGACAATTAACTGTCCAATTTCGGATACAGCTTCAAGAAGCTAATATTGAATGTCGCCCTTCTTTCCCCTCTCAAAAGCTAATGGTACTCGCTGATGGGGATAAATTAGTACGTGTGTTTGAAAACCTAATCATAAACGCTATTACTTATGGAAATGATGGAAATCATATTGATATAACAGCTTACGAAAGCAATAATATGATCGCAATTGATATAACAAATTACGGACAAGCTATCCCAAGTACTGATTTACCTCATGTTTTTGAACGTTTTTATCGCGTAGAGAAATCACGATCGACAAACACCGGCGGATCTGGGCTCGGATTAGCAATTGCAAAAAGTATTGTCGAACTGCATAAAGGAACAATTGAAGTATATAGTGATGATGAAAAGACAACTTTCACTGTAAAATTACTTCCATATAAATGTTAATAAGGCATATTTTTAGGTTCAATTTCTTATCTAATAAGAAATTGAACCTTTAATTTTCCATCCAAATCCAAAATTAAAGAATTCCTTAAAATTCTTTAGAAATTCTTTACCTTTTCTTTCTTACTAATTTAGCATTACTTCTTACAATAATATTATTGATGTAATTGTAGGAGGATCGCGTATGCAATTTTTTAAAAAAATAACAATTTTATTATTATCTTTTCTTATTACTGCACTTATCGTTTTATATTTTTATCTTTATGTAAATGGTCCAACTATTCGAGCTAAATCAGCTATTTTAATAGATACTAATTCTGGTGAAATTGTTTATAAAAAAAATGAACGTACTCCTATTCAGTCGGCCACTTTATCTAAATTAATGACAGAATATATTGTGATGGAACAACTTCATGATGGCAAAATACAATTAGATGAATCTGTGAAAATTAGAAACGAAGTTTTTCAAACAGAAACAATTCCGATCCAAGTAACATCAAAGGATAACACTACCGTTCGTGACTTACTTCATGCTTTGCTTCTAACCGGAAATAATCGTTCTGCGCTTGCACTTGCAGAACACATTGCTGGAAATGAAGATAATTTTACATCGTTAATGAATGAAAAAGCAAAACAACTAAAGTTATCACAACAATCTCCATTTTTAAATTCAACCGGAATAAATAGTGAAAAGAATAGACAATCAATTACAACAGCAATAGACGCAGCCGAAATAGCTGCACAATTAATAAAAGACTATCCAGATGTATTAAATATTACCAAACAAACCTCTTACCAATTTAACTTCAAAGATGTTCAAGTTTTCAACACAAATAAAATGATTTATTCTCTTAATAAAAACATTAAATTAAAAGGTGTTGATGGCTTACAATCTAGTTTGTCAACTAACGGTAATTACAGTTTTGTTAGTACAGCAAAACAAGGAGACACACGATTTATTTCTGTAGTATTAGACGCCAATGAAGAAAACACGGCTTTTGTTGAAACAAAAAAGTTACTTCAATACGGTTTTGAACCTACCTCATATTCTGCACTCCAAGCTTTCAAAGACACTATTACATCTTGGACCATTTTACTTCAGTTTAAAAATTTAATCATACAAACGGTTATAATCTTTTTAATCATTACGATCTTAATGTTTTTACATATACGTCAGAAAAAATCCGAGGACTTTAACTAACCGTTCTCTTTTATATAGAAACCGACTTGCATTTAGCAAGTCGGTTTCTATATCTATAATCCTCTTCCAATTAAATTCGCTGAAACGGGCTGAAGATTTAATTCTCTTGCCCATATAGATATCTGACCAATATGATGAATTTCATGTGCAATTACATGCCTTAAAACTTCACCGTATTTATATGTTTTATCTGTCCATGAAGCTTTCAATATTTTTGATTCGAAGTCGCCAGACCATAACTGCAAAAAGTTATCTAAATCTCGTCTATATAAATCAGATAATGCTTTCACTTTTTTAATTGATTGATAATCTTTAAACTGTGGCTCGTTATCCTCTTTTTCTTGAAGCGCACTAATCCAGCTATACTCAACATCTACAATATGGAAAAGTGTTTCTAAAATACTCCCAACACCTCCAACACGTTTGCGAAGCAATTCCTCCTCTGTAAGCTGTTCACACCACTTAAACCAATCATCTCTTACTTGCCAATTGTAATAAAATAGCGTTTTCAAATTGAAGCACCCCACTTTTTTATATAGACAGACATGTTCCATTCGTATATGATTCATTTTTCAATTAACTTTGCAAAATCACATTTCTTCTACTGAATTCCTCTACTATTTGCACAACTATTTCATTTATAGATAAAGATCCATCCAAAACGATATCTGAATTCGGCTTTACCGTATTAATCGCCTCTAAATAAGCTTTTCTCACATGTGTCATGTAATGTTTCAAATTATTATGTATTTCACTCATTGTATCTTCTTTAAAATCTCTCAAAATTCTTCTAGCCATCGCAATATCTAAAGGTGTATCGATAAATATAGTTACATCAATGAATTGTCCCACTTCTCTATTTAAGTATGCAAAAGGATAATCTACAATAATATAATCTAAACTACTATCTTGTATAGAACGCTGAATGTCATTTATTAGCGGTGTAAGTACCCATTCATCGTAATTAGCTCCATCATCAATCCATTTACAAATATCAACAGGACAGTTATCAAATTTATAACTATCAAAATATAGAGCCTTTGAGTTTTTCAACTCATGAGCTAAACTTTCTGTAATGGTAGTTTTACCGCCCCCTGAAACAGCTGCAATTGAAATTATTTTTGTTGTTTTATTCACGATTCCCACCAAACCCCTTTTGTTAACATAATATAATTATAAATTACTATGATTTATTGTTCCATTCATATTCTAACATACTCATTTCCCATAAATTCCAATACGTTTCTCCTACTTTTTTTGACTCTCTTAATAAACCTTCTTTTACAAAACCTATTTTTTCGTAACAAGAAATAGCTGACTTATTAAAGTCATAAACACCCAGAGTTACTCTATGCAGTTTTAATTCTTCAAAAGCAATACGAAGTACGGCTTTCATCATATGTTTTCCTATAGAACGCCCTCTCATTTTCGTATTACCAACTAGCACTTTTCCAATTCTAGCAGACTTATTTATATTATCTATTTGTCCAAGAGAAATATGACCAATAACTGCTTTAGTCTCTTCATCTATTATTTTGAATGCCAGTGTGTTTGTACTTTCTGTATATTTCTTTAATTGCTGTTCATTTAAAGGGTATGTGAATGCATTTCCCGACCATTGTATTAAAAATTCTTCGGAATTAATCCAATTTATTAATTGTTTGAAATCAGATCTTTTAAAGGGCACTAATTTAATCACTCTCATTCTCCTTTCGTGCATCACTCTTTATAGCCTCAAACCTATTTCTATATAAAGAATATATTCTCCTTTTATACGAAATTAAAATAAAGCCATTCATAAGAATGGCTTTACAAAAAAACAGCATAATTATGCTTTGTTTGCTACGTCAACACCATTAAAATCAAACTCAGTGGTAACTGTTGTAACAGGAGGGAAAATTGCTTCAATTTTACAAATGGAGATAATTACTCCAACAGATCCAGGAATAGCTGTAAGCTTAACAACATCACAACTGACAGACGAAACAGTACCTACATAAGTACGTCCCTCTGTATTAATTTGAACTGTTCGATTAATTAATTTCTTAAGCTCATCTCTAATTCCTTGTACACAAGAATTATCACATTTCTCATGCTTTTCTTTGTTACACCCTTCGAATATCTCCCAACAATCATCCTGTTTACATGTACACTTCTTTTTACAATTATTAAATCGAGAACCCAAAACCTCACCCCCTAATCCTTTCTATTAGTAAAGTATGTCCACTAGCTTAAAAGTGTACGAGGCAAACACATAGAAAGAAAAAACAAACAATTGTACTAAACATTCTTTTCTTTATTAATTTATAAAAACAATCCTCTAACAATTAGAGGATTGTTTAATGAGTGGACTTGGATTTAATTCTACTGAATTCAAAGTTTAGACAACCTCTTTATCAAATTAATCTTTTTTTAATAAGCCAGCTTCTTTAAGAGTCACCAGCTTTCCCTATTATTTCACATATGCATAGGCTTTGTTTGCAGTAATATAGTATGTTTTTCTTTTGCTGTTGTGAAATATACAATTAGAAAAGCGTACTCCAAAATAAGATATTATTTAAAATCATAACGTTTCCTTCAACAAGTGTTTGTTGATTAATATTATAACCAGAAGTTCTCTCAACTCTTTCTTGAAAATTAGCATAGTTTGTATGAATTCTATATTTAAAAGCACTCTATCATATAAAAGTAAAATAATAGGTTAATAAACAAGCCATTCTTTTACTAAAACATAGAATAATAGTAATCCTATTGAAGGGAGGTATAAAAGAATGTCCTGGAAAAATGATTGCTGGAGTTCTAAGAAAAAGCATTGTTGTGATGACTGGTGGAAATCTAAAGAAAAGAATCATTGTGATGATGATTGGAGTTCTAAACGAAATAAGTGTCGTTGTAAGTGTTTCTTTATTTGTTGTCATTGCAAAAGAAAAAATTGGTAATATTTTCAATGTCAACTTAAAGGAAAAAATATGTCTTTTGTGACCGATAAATAATAGAATGTAATATACAAAAAGCTGACTAAATATAGTCAGCTTTTTGTATATTAACACGTAGAGATCTAAACTGGCATCTATAGTTACAAGTTGAGTTGAGTTGAGTATTGAAAAATAAGCTGACTCTTATAAATCAACTTTTTAATTCCTTCACATACACATAAGCTTTATTTACAATAGTAAGTTTTTCCTTTACTATGAGCACTTTGTATTACAGTGTTCCTGTAACACTTAATTTTGCATCAATAACAAACCCTCAGCATACTCACTTCATCACTGCGACAACATAGGGTTTATCATTTCACGTTTACTATGAGTTATCCATATCTTATATTTTGTGTAGCTAGCCCAAACGCTAAATCCCTTGGTACTACTAGCATCATAACACTTCGTCTTTATAGTTACATAAAGCATTAACAATGAGTAACTATAAATTAGCATTCGTGTTATTCTTCTCTGTCTACCACATGAGCTCTCCTATGTAACTAAAAAATACACCTTAAATGAGTGGTCTTTTTACAAGTAACAATTTTTCTTTTATGCAAGTGAATAAAAAGATTACATTATCCCTCCAAATGTAATTGTTCCTAGTAAGCCTAATAAAACAAATCCTGTCAAACAAACAAAATCAGCAAGACAAATTGAAGACTGCGATAACGGCACAAATGACCTACTTGTATTAGATCCATAATGTTTTATTTTCTCATAATTTATTTCTAACATTACGTGTAGACATGATACACATTCTTCAGTTGTTTGAATAGATTCATCTTCTAATCTCTCCAATAACCTACTATTAAGAGCAAACGGAAGCGAATACTGCTTGTCTAATTTCATATTTTGATAAATTAATTGTAAACGAGATAACATATTATTTTTCTTTTTCTCAGATTTCACTTTACTTTTCATATTATTAAATTCATTTAATAACATCGTCAATTCATCTCTGCAGCCATATAAATCTTTAGCTATTCTTCTTTTTAGTTTGTACGAATGAATAATTGATTTAATTTCAATCATTTTATTACACTTCCTAATTAAATTTTATTTAACCCAATATTTTATAAATAAACAGTACTTTTAAATACTATTTAAAATACACTTAAGTATCTTGATTTACTATCGATTAATATTACATTAACCTTACACATTTGTAATAATTTCTTTAAAATCCCTCCCGAACGAACATGCGTTTCTTCTCGGTCAATTTTAGGTCAGAAGTTAATTGCGTCATTTATACAAACACCCCTGATCTATTTTGTTAATAAAAAATAAGAAAGCGGACACCAAACTACAGAGCAATATAACAACGCCCTTTTTAGTTTGATGTCCACTGGTTCTTCCAGTAGGACTAAATTTATAATTAGTATTATTATAGCCTTTTCTCATATTTTAGTTTATTTCTCATTAGAAAAAAATTATTTTATATAGATTACTATAAGCATCCATAAAGCCAAGGCGCCAATGATAGCGAGCGCTATACGTGTAGATAGTACTCTTAATTCAAAGTTTGTTTTCTTGGAGGGTTCAGGATATGCAATTATGTAGATCCCTTTTAATAATGCAAGCCACGCAATAACCGTTATGAACCCTTGCCAGTTAAATACCCATACATTGTGTAGGATCACAGTGCCTAGCCCTAGGAAAATCGATAAAAAACCGTACATAATACCAAAACCTCTGTCTTCAACCACTAATTTTTTTAATTCACGTAGTACCGATGGACGTACGAAAAGTATTCCCGATACGATAACCGTTACCCATCCCCAAAACAATCCTAAAAAAGTGCTAGTTTCCATTTTTATTTCACCCCCTCAGTTATTTATATTTCAGATATTCTCCCCTTTAGAACAATTCCAACACCTATATATAGGCTAAATTCTGCTCTTTATTCATACAAATATGGCATATTCAATACCTATCCTTAATCACTTCACTTCTCTACGAAATGAAATTTTTATATCATTCCTCGTCATCATCTATCCGAATCAACCGAAGTCTCTTTGTACTATTACCGCACACTTTTTCATAGCTTGGATAACATGCACCGAAGCCAATATAATGATTTATTCGCCTTTTCGCTAGCCTCTAAAATTGCCCCCTCTGTTATAAAAGGATCACCTTGATACAATGTATTCTCGCTTGTTCCATGGAACCACCATTATTCCCCGCCCTATTAAAATAACGTTTTTGTTTCAAATGATGCCCTTATTGATTTGGATGAATTTACCAATATTTTACCAAAAATTCATGAAATCGTTAATTAATCGAGTACGTCATTACTTGATGATTACCCTTAGGAGCCTCGCGGACAACCGGTGTTTCTTTTATGTAAATAAGGATTTTGTTTAAACTTTGCGATATGCAACTATATTAAAATATCTTCTAAAATTCCCATTAAACATTTATAATAATTTTAAACGGTTTAAATTCTACAATCAGTAATGGAGGCATTTTAATGGGAAACATCCCAAAAGTATCATCACACCAATCAAATCCTAATATACCCTCACAGCAAGTGAACCCTAATACCCAACAAGGTAATATAAAAAAAACAAGACGCCGTTTTATAACTACTTTGGCTATTATATTACCTATAATTTTTGTCCTTCAATATTCTCTGAATAACCAACAAGAAATGATTAAAGAAAAACAAATCACGCTGAATACGGAGCAACAAAAATTATCTTCTTTAAAGAAGGATGGTCATACCCTTAAAAATGATGTTAAAGTTTTAACAGGTAGTGAAGAAGAAATTTTAAAATTCGCAAGGAAACTGTATGGATTTTCCAAACCGAATGAAACTATATTTCAAATAACTGAATAAAATTACACTGCATTATCCAAAAGGCGATATGAAAATAATCGCCTTTTTATATTTAATTTCTAAAGTAATCATGCTAATCTCTCTTTCTATCATATAACTATTTTGTTCAATTTATTAAAATACAACCGCTTGTCCAGTTCACTTTTCTCTATCATTACATTTACTATTAGTAATACGATTTTTAGAGGTGATATATAATGGACGAGTTTTTATCTTTTGCTGCACTTAATCCGGGTTCTATTGGACCTACACTTCCACCGGTTCAACTGGATCAACCGGATCAACCGGACCAACTGGATCAACCGGACCAACTGGACCAACTGGATCAACCGGATCAACTGGACCAACTGGATCAACTGGACCAACTGGATCAACCGGACCAACTGGACCAACTGGATTTAATCTTCCTGCTGGGCCTGCATCTATTACCTTGACTTCTAACGCAACCACAGCATGTGTATCCACTCAAGGAAATAATACTTTATTTTTTTCGGGTCAAGTATTAGTAAACGGTAGTCCTACTCCAGGAGTAGTAGTCAGTTTTTCATTTAGTAATCCTTCTCTTGCTTTCATGGTTCCTCTTGCTGTCATTACCAATGCCTCAGGTAATTTTACCGCTGTATTTCTATCCGCTAATGGGCCTGGAACAGTAACCGTTACTGCTTCACTTCTTGATTCCCCTGGAACAATGGCTAGCGTCACTATTACCATTGTAAATTGTCCGTAATGGTTTTATTTTTAAGGACTAAGAAATTTCTGATAAGATGAGCACTGATTTACAGTGCTCACCTTATCATTGGGATGTTCCTTTCAAATGAAATTTCGTAACACCCTACTAAAATAACGCTTTTATTAAGAACTAATGATCTTTATATTTCTTAAGCTTGTCATCACAGGTAATTTTTATAATTAGTTAATTTCTCAATGTGGTTTGTGTATATAATTCCATTCACAGATACATAATACCCACGTAACTATTTAAAAACACTTCGTTTTTATATCTAAGTTCAAAAAGGAGCTACATAACATGGATAAAAAAGATTTATTAAGTCAACAACTTGATCATGTGTCATCGGATGCGCTGAATACTCCTAGTAAAGCCCAAGAGCAAATGCAAGAAACATCTCAGCAGGCACATGATTCAAACAAAAAGGACAGTCCTCAAGCTTTACATGGTGAAGATTTACCAATTTCAGATGTATATAGAACAACGAACAAACAGTAAATTTAAAAGGGAAAAATCTTAAGAACGAGTGAACTTAATCCTTTTCCCTTTTCCTATTTAAATAACACTTTTATATGCAGCACGTACACATTTTTGACACATCCACTATCACAATCTCCTGAAAATTCGTGATAATATTAATTTGTCGAATACGCCAAATTTCGACATTGAACGACAATATTATCTCCCTTATTGAATCCCTGTCCCCCAGGGATTTCTCCTTTTATTCATTACTTTTTTCTTCACTAAGTTTTCATCCTTAACAAAATTCAATCACTCCAATGAATAGACATGCCACAATCCTATTTTGATAAAAACTATAAAACAAACATACGTAATAATACTAGTAGAATTTTTTTACTTCAAATTTACTTCTTCCCTCGTCTCTTTTTATAAACATTAAAAATGAGCTCTATTTACATAGAGCTCATTCCTAAATTTATAATTTACTAGACTGTAGCCCCTGAATATGTGGAACTACTTCTGGATTTACAAGTGATGATAAATCTCCTAATTCTTTTCCTAAGTAAGCCGCTTTAATGACGCGTCGCATTACTTTAGAATTACGTGTTTTTGGTAAATCCTCTACAACGTGGATATCCTTTGGACATAATGCTTTTCCGATATGAGAATTTACTAGACTCATTAATTCTTTCTTTAAGTCTGCTGTAAATATTACACCGTCTCGTAATACTACAAAGCAATGACAAACCTCACCTTTTACATCATCAGGTACACCAATTGCAGCTGCTTCTATTACATTAATATGTTTCACAAGAATAGACTCATATTCAGCAGGTCCAATACGTTTACCTGCAATATTTAACGTATCATCTGAACGTCCTGTAATGATATATTGTTCACCATCATAAATAACCCAGTCACCATGAACCCATTTATTTTCAAATCGTGACCAATATGTGTTCACATAACGCTCATCGTCTTCCCAGAAACTTTTCGTCATTCCAACCCAAGGTTTCTCTAAACATAATTCTCCAACTGCATCACGAATTGGTTTTCCTTGATCATCAAGTACAACCGCTGCCATACCAGGTAATGATGCGTTAAAACTAATTGGTGCGATTGGCTTAATTAGAACATTACCGAAAATCCCACCAGAAATTTCAGTTCCGCCTGAATAGTTACAAATTGGGACATTCCCTTTTCCAACCGTTTCAAACAGCCACATCCATGGATCTGGATTCCAAGGCTCTCCTGTAGATGCGAATACTTCTAAACTCTTTAAAGAATGTTTATTCACATACGCATCACCTTTTGCCATTAATGCACGGATTAACGTTGGCGAAATACCAAGATGAGTAATTTCATATTTATCGACTGTCTCCCATAAGCGGTCTGCTTCTGGGAAGTCTGGGACACCTTCGTACATAACCATCGTTGCTCCGTTTATGAGTGAACCGAATAATAAAAATGGCCCCATCATCCAGCCCATATCAGTTACCCATAATACACGGTCGCCTTGTTTTATATTCATTCCAAACCCTGCATCAAATGCAGATTTTAAAGGGAAACCAGCATGCGTGTGTACTGTCCCTTTCGGCTTACCAGTCGTTCCTGATGTATAAATGAGCATTAATGGATCATCACTTTGCATTTCTTCAGCATGTATGAATGGTTTTTCTTTTTCTAACGTACTCCATGAAAAATCGTAATTATGCGGTGTAAAATCATTTCCAGCATGCCGAACAATTACCACCTTTTCAACAGTTGGACAATGTTCACAAGCTTCATCTACTTCATCTTTTAAAGAAACAATTTTCCCGCGGCGTGAAAATCCATCTGCGGTAATAATCATTTTTGAACCTGCCGCTTGCACACGTGTCATGACTGCATCAGACGCAAAGCCTGAGAATATTGGTGAAATAATTGCTCCGATTTTCATTACAGCTAGCATCGCAACAACTGTTTCTGGAATCATCGGCATATAAATTGTTACACGATCACCTTTCTCAATACCCGCGTGTTTCAAACCATTAGCAACACGGCTTACCCAGTTGTCAAGCTCTTCATATGTAAATGATTTTGAAGTTCCATTTTCCCCTTCGTACTGAAGTGCTGGCTGTATTCTTGTCTCTTCATCCGCAAGCCAGCGGGATAAAGCTGATTCTACAACGTTACATGTTCCGCCATTATACCACTGTGCAAACGGTGTACCATTTTCTAAATCTAACACTTCTGTATAAGGTTTCATCCATTGATAGCCAACTGCTTTTTCTGCCTCTCCCCAAAACCACGCTGTTTCTTCAATTGATTTATTATAAAAAACTTCGTAATCTTCGTATCCTAATGATTTCATCCAACTAAATAAACGCGTTTTTTCTTTATATTCTTCTGTTGGAAACCAAACTGCTTGTTTCAATGTTTTCCCCTCCTTGACTTATTGAGCAAGAAAGCCCTTAATAGGGCTTTTAAACTGGATATACAGGATGTTTACGATCCGTAAATACTTGATATTTACTCATATACATTTCGAAACGTCCTTTTAACTCTTCACGTAAATTGTTTGGATGAACAATACCATCAATCACCATCTCTGATGCTAAATGATAAATATCAATATCTTTCTTATACTCTTCACGTTTTTCAGCAATGAAGCTTGCACGCTCTTCTTCTGGTAAAGCTGCAATCTTATTTGCATATACAGCATTAACCGCTGCTTCTGGACCCATTACTGCAATAGAAGCTGTCGGTAATGCTAAGCAGCAATCTGGTTCAAATGCTGGACCTGCCATTGCATATAAACCAGCTCCATATGCTTTTCGAACAATGATAGAAATTTTCGGTACAGTTGCTTCACTCATTGCAGAAATCATTTTTGCACCGTGGCGAATAATACCAGCACGCTCTACTTTTGTACCAATCATAAATCCAGGTACATCTGCAAGGAATAATAATGGAATATGATATGCATCGCATAAATTAATAAACTTCGCTGCTTTATCAGCTGAATCGTGGAATAATACGCCGCCTTTCATACGCGGTTGATTTGCAATAATACCAACTGGCTTACCATCAATACGTGCTAAGCCTGTAATTAGTTCTTGAGCAAATAATTTTTTCACTTCATAGAAAGAACCTTCATCAATAATTCTATTAATAAGATCTTTCATATTGAAAGGAGCATTTTGATTTTCTGGAATGATTTGTTCTAACGTTTTATCGAATTGTTTCGGTTCTTGAGGTGTAACCAATGGAGTCTTTTCTAAGTAGTTGTTTGGAAAATATGAAATGTATTGTCTTGCTTGTGTAATCGCATCTTCTTCTGTTTTACATAAAACATCTCCGCATCCTGATACAGAGCAATGCATACGAGCTCCGCCCATCTCTTCTAACGTTACCTTCTCACCGATAACCATCTCAGCCATACGAGGAGATCCTAAATACATAGATGCGTTACCTTCCACCATCATTACAACATCACAAAAGGCTGGAATATATGCGCCTCCAGCTGCCGAAGGTCCAAATAATAAGCACACTTGCGGAACTTTACCTGATAATTTCACTTGATTATAGAAGATTCTTCCTGCACCACGGCGCCCTGGGAACATTTCAACTTGATCAGTAATACGTGCTCCAGCAGAATCGACTAAATAAAATAACGGAACACGTAATTTTTCAGCCGTTTCTTGAATACGTAAAATCTTTTCAACTGTACGAGCTCCCCATGATCCGGCTTTCACAGTTGAATCATTTGCCATTACGCACGCAGTACGCCCATGTATTTTACCCGTTGCCGTTACAACACCATCAGCTGGTAATCCTGTTTGCTCACAATTTGCAAATAATGCATCTTCTACATATTCGCCATTATCAAATAGAAGAGCTAAACGATCTCGAACAAATAGTTTTCCTTTTGCTTTGTTTTGTTCATGATATTTCGGTGCTCCGCCTTGTTTAATCGTTTCAACTCGTTCTTCAAAAGTATTAGATTGTTGTTTTTGATCTAACATATTTACTCCCCCTTATACATCGGTTTTCGTTTTTCCTTAAATGCCTGTAATCCTTCTAATCTATCTTCCGTATGGATCACACCCTCGTACGCCTGTTTTTCCATTTGTAATCCGGTATGTAAATCTACTTGAATACCATTAGAAATTGCTTCTTTTGCTAATCGAACAGCAATGGGACCGTTACTAGCAATTTGATTTGCAATTTCAATTGCTTTCTCTTCTAGTAAATCAGCTGGTACGACGAATTCTACTAAACCATATTCTTTCGCTTCTTGCGCCGAAATACGTCTTCCTGTATAAATTAATTCTTTCGCTCTACCAACGCCAATTAATCTCGGTAACCGCTGCGTACCACCTGCTCCAGGTATAATGGCAAGTGTAGTTTCAGTAAGACCAAGACTTGCAGACTCAGCCGCAATTCTAAAATCACAAGCTAAACTTAATTCAGTACCACCGCCAAGTGCAATTCCATTTATAGCGGCAATAACTGGTTGTGGTAATTGTTCAACCATTTCCATAGTAGAACGAATCATACCAACAGCATGACGAACTTGTTCTTCGTTCATACCAGCTCGCTCTTTTAAATCTGCACCAGCACAAAACGCTTTTTCGCCAGCACCTGTTAAAATAACTACACGTGTATTTGACTCTTCACTTATTTCCGTTAATATTGTTTGCAATTCTTCCAATAACGCAAAAGATAAAGAATTTGCTTGTCTTTCTCGATATAACGAAATCTTTACAACATGCGGTGTTACATAGTCAACTGAAATGTTTTGTAATTGTAGCATCTTCTCACCTACTTATCGTTTTATGTTGAAGCGCTCTATACACATGACTCGGTAATTGGATATTTAACTTACTTTGAATAAACTGACTAGCCCTCAATAACTTTTCTTCATCAATATTAGTTTGGACCCCGAGCTTATGGAGCATATGTACTAAGTCATCAGTAGCAACATTACCCGATGCTCCAGGTGCATAAGGACATCCCCCAAGTCCACCACAAGAACTATCAAACGTTGTAATACCATGTTCTAAAGACTTAACTACATTTGCCAGTGCCATTCCATACGTATTATGAAAATGCATCGCAAACTGTGAAGCATCATACTTCTTTAATAGATGTTCTAATACTTGTTCTACTTGTAATGGATTCGCTACACCAATCGTGTCACCGAGAGAAACTTCATAAATGCCGTATGAAAATAGTTGATTACATATTTCGTCAACTGCTGTGACACTTATATCTCCTTCATAAGGACATCCAAATACAGTAGAAACATAACCCCTAACCTTTTTCCCTTCGAATGTTGTCTGTTTTGTTATATCTTCAATGACAGTTAATGCTTCTTTAATTGATTTATTAATATTACTTTTATTATGAGATTCACTCGCTGATAAAAAAACATTCACCTCATCTACATTTTGCAAAAAAGCTCGTTCCAAACCATTTTGATTTGGAACAAGCGCAGCATATGTAACATTTGGATCCCTTTTCAGCTCAGAAAATACATCATTTGCATCCGCTAAAGCAGGAACCCATTTTGGGTGAACGAATGAGGAAACTTCAACGTACGACAATCCGGCTTCTGTAAGTAGTTGAATCCATTTTACTTTATCTTTTGTGCCAACAATCTTTTTTTCATTCTGTAAGCCATCACGTGGCCCTACTTCTTTAATGACAGCAAAATTAGGTAGTTTCAATTCGCTTCCCCCTATATCTCCCTATTCAATTTCTAGTAATACATCTCCTTCATTTACAAAATCGCCTTCTTGCACATTAATTTTCATAACTGTGCCAGCTTCTTCTGAAATGATTGGAATTTCCATTTTCATAGATTCCAAAATGACGACATCCTGCTCTTCCTCTACTGTATCTCCTACTCCTACAACTATCTTCCAAACATTTCCTGCCATCGATGCATATACTTTCGTCATCATTTTTTCCCCCTTAATATTCATAAATCTTATTTTTTAACAAGTTGTTTCGTTACGAAACCCGTTGTATAAATACCACTTTTAAACACATCGTCTCCGAGCACTTGCAGTAGCATCGGTGTATTTGTTTTAATACCTTCAATTTTTAACTCTACTAGAGCATTTTCTAATTTTGAAATTGCCTCTTCACGAGTTTCACCATGAGCAATGACTTTCGCAATCATTGGATCATAAAACGGTGTAATTGTTACATGATTCTCTAAAAAGTGATCAATACGTACATTTGATGGTAATGTTAAATCTGTTATTTTCCCAGGTGAAGGGAAGAATGTTTTCGGATCTTCTGCATAAATACGTGCTTCAATGGCATGACCACTACGTTTTACATCATCCTGAGTAAATGATAGTTTCTCACCACTTGCGATAAGAAGTTGTTGTTCTACAAGATCTAACCCCGTAATTTCTTCCGTAACTGGATGCTCTACTTGTAATCTCGTATTCATTTCTAAGAAATAGAAATTTTTCTGATCATCTACAAGAAACTCAACTGTACCTGCATTTGTATATCCGAGAGCTTTAGCAGCTTGTACAGCCACTTCTCCCATTGCTTTTCGTGTACCTTCATCTAAAAATGGTGAAGGTGCTTCTTCGATTACTTTTTGATTTCGGCGCTGTACTGAACATTCACGTTCCCATAAGTACACTGTGTTACCATGTGTATCTGCTAAAAGCTGAATTTCAATATGATGTGCGTCTGCAATATAACGCTCTAAATACATTTCTCCATTACCGAAGAAATTTTGTGCTCTTGTTTTGTTACTTTCAAATGCTTTGGTGAGCGTTTGCTCAGTTTCCATCAACTGCATTCCAATGCCTCCGCCGCCCGCGGATGCCTTAAGCATTAATGGATAACCAATTTGTTTTGCAATTTCAATTGCCTCTTCAGCAGTATCAATATTTGTAGTAATGCCTGGAACTACTGGTACATCTGCTGCTTGCATTGCTATACGTGACTCAATTTTACTTCCCATCTTCGTAATGATTTCTTCTGAAGGACCAATAAATACGATTCCTTCTTCTTTACAACGAATCGGAAAAGATGGATTCTCTGATAATAATCCGTATCCCGGATGGATTGCTTCAACATTTGTTTTTTTAGCTATTTCAATAATTTTTTCAAGGTTTAAATAGCTTTCTTGGACTCGTGGCCCCCCTACTAGATAAGCTTCATTTGCCATTTTTACATGAAGGGCATTTTCATCAGCCTCAGAATAAATAGCAACGGTACGAATTCCAAGTTTTTGACAAGTTTTCATAATGCGAACTGCGATTTCCCCGCGATTGGCAATTAATATTTTTTGAAACATAGTGATTCCTCCTTTTTATCTACATCCTAAATGTCTAGCAATTACGAGACGTTGAATTTCAGAAGTTCCTTCACCAATTTCTAACAGTTTTGCATCACGAATATGTCGTTCAACTTCATATTCACGCATATAGCCATAACCGCCATGAATTTGTACTGCATGATTCGCTATACGACTTGCTGCTTCAGATGCAAATAGTTTTGCCATAGCCGCTTCTTTACCGAAAGGTTTATCATTATCTTTTAACCAAGCTGCTTTATGTACTAAATTACGCGCTAATTCCACTTCAGTCGCCATATCAGCTAATTTAAATTGAATCGCTTGGAAATTAGAAATCGTTTTTCCAAATTGTTGACGTTCTTTCGCATATTGCAGAGCACGTTCAAATGCAGATTGTGCAATACCTACTGCTAATGCCGCAATTGAAATACGTCCTCCATCAAGTGTATATAAGAATTGTTTAAATCCTTTATTAACATCACCAAGAATATTTTCTTTCGGTACACGTACACCATCAAGTACGATTTCACAAGTATTAGAAGCGCGGACACCCATCTTATCGTAAGGACTTGAGATCGTTAATCCTTCACTTGTAGTCGGTACGATAAATGCAGAAATACGTTTTCTACCATTGTCTTCAACACCATTGATAGCGGTTACAATAATTGTATTTGCATACTCTGCGTTTGTAATCCAGCACTTTTCACCACTAATTACATACTCATCGCCATCTAAAATAGCTTTCGTTTGAGTGCCCCCTGCATCAGATCCAGCGTTCGGCTCTGTTAATCCGAAAGCACCTAATGTTTTACCTGACGCCATTGGAACTAAATACTTTTGTTTTTGTTCTTCTGTACCGAAATAATAAATTGGAGAAGCACCTAATGAAATTGTTGCAGCGTAGCTTAAGCCTGTACCACCACAAGCGCGACCAATTTCTTCAACTGCTAGTGCGTACGATACTGTATCGCCACCTGAACCTCCATACTCTTCTGGGAATGGGATGCCTAATAATCCTAGTTCGCCCATTTTTTGAAATGTTTCATATGGAAATTCCGCAGTTTTGTCATAATATACAGCTTTCGGTGCGATTTCCTTTTCAGCAAAGTCACGTACCATTTCTTTAATCATTTGTTTTTCGCGAGTTAGAGTAAATTCCATTACGCTACACACCCCTTATCGAATATTGAGTTTCGACAGCGTGCGAGTTACTACTACAAACATTACTTCTTAAAAGACACGAATATTAGTTAGACAATTGCTACAATTCTGTCATAACTTAATTTTAAAACAGATTCTGTACCAATGCACAAAAAAATTCCTACATTGTTCTACAACAACACAGGGTGTTTTGTGTCGAAATATGTATTTTTTTGTTTTATAATCTCTATCTTTTTCCGAATCAGAAATTATCACTATCGTTTCTGAGGATGTTTCGAAATATGTTTTTTAATAATACTTTTTATCAAATCGAATTGCCTACAATTTTAAAATAGTAATCAAACCGCTAAGTGTTTTTCTCTTCCCTGCATATTGATGAAATACCTCAGCCAATGCTCATGCCATTTTTAAACCGTGTTTTATAATACCTGAAAATATGCGCACATACATTTCAATTTGATAAATAGAGCGGCGTATGCATTAATAACTAATAAAAGATCTTCTCATGATTTTCAAATACTACCTTTAACGTTAGTAACATTACATCCTAATTTTTTATCCTTCACTTTGTTATGTGCCATAAATAAAGATCTGTAATCAAGTTATATATTTAAATGGCATTCATATTTCAATTAATTTCTAACGTTTTAAAATGTGCGATTGTTAAATGACTTTTAAAGAAATGTTCCCGAATAATATAATTCGACAATCTCTTTTCTTAATCCCATAATTTTAACGTTTAATTTAATCAATTTTTTTCGTTTTTATTTCATGTCGTGTAACATTACCTTTATCAATTCGACTATTATCTAAAAATCAATCCAATTAAATTCATAAACTGTGCGTATATTTACTCCTGCTTTTCTGCTAGAAAACTATCAATGATCTCGTTTTGGAAGGCCATAAAGTCCTCTACTTTTCAGGTCACTCCAAAGCGTTGTCCGATTCACATCGAGTTCTTACGTTAATTCATCCTGTGACCTATTGTTATGTTTCTTTGTCTTAGCTCGTTTAACTTAGCCAATATTATGTTACGCTCCTCTTCTGAAATAGAAAAAAAGCAATCGATTTTATATCGATTGCTTTGAATTTCGTGTATCTTTTGTAGTTCTTATTGAAAGTCTGTATTAAACAAATAGATTCAGCACTAATCCAGCATGATCAGATGGCCAAAAAGCCGTTATCGTTATATCAGCGTTTGAATTCGGATTTCCTAGAAAAATTAACAGTAGGTGTGTATAAGCGGGTCCCAACAGCAATTCGTTCCCTTATGCAACTTAAGCAATCGGAGAATTTCACATAATTTATTTCATTACCTCCGTGGCGTTAGTCCATATAATATAAATTGAATCGTATTTTCGATTTCCACTTCATCATCCCATTTCTCTTCAGGCAATAATAAAAACCTCGTTAAGAGAAATCCTAGTACAGCTGATAAAGTAAGACGTAATACGGAAGATGGTGGCATTTCAATAATTTCCCCTTCTTCTTGAAACTTTACAATTAACTTTTTAAAATGTGAAAGCAGTTCTGTTTCTACTAATTGTTGTATTTCACTTTTTAGTTCCGGCTGAAATGGTACTTCTTGAATTAGTATTTTTATCATTGGAAAGTGCTTTTTGGCAAATTCAAACCTATTATGAATTACTACTCTTAAAAGACCTTCATACGATTCATAATTTGTTTTAAATATTTCCTTGGCAAAAGCTTGTATAAAAAATGGCGCAGCGAACTTTGTTAAGGTCGGCATCACAACTGCAAACAATAAATCTTTTTTCGTTTTATAGTAGCGGAAGATTGTTCCTTCCGCTACACCCGCACGCTTCGCAATTTCACTCGTTGAAGTTGAGGCGTATCCTTTTTCTCCAAACATATCAACAGCTGCCTCTAATATACGCATTTGACGTTCATTACGTTTATCAGTATTCGTTGCGGCAACTAATTCTTCCAGCCAATCCTTCTTCATTTATAATGCTCCTTTTTGTCTTCATTATATTTTGCGATGTTTCTTTAAAGCAAATACATTTCCTACTGCAAATAATAGTGAAAAAAGAAGTAAAACAGTAAGATCTAAAGCAATTTCTGTAAACCCTTGATTCCTAATCATTACTTGCCTCATTGCGTCAGCACCATATGTGAGTGGAAATAATTTACCTAACATTTGTAACCACTTATTCATGGATTCCATTGGAAACAATCCAGAAAAGAAGACTTGAGGTACAATTACAAGCGGTATAAACTGAATCATTTGAAATTCATTATTTGCGTATGCCGATAAAAATGTGCCTAGTGTTAATGCAGTTAAAGAAAGCATACATGTTATAAGTAGCGTTAGCCATATTGAGCCAGCTACATATAAATCTAGAATATAAACTGAAAAACTTACAATTATAATAGATTGTATAAATGCAAAGATTCCAAAACCAATAATATATCCTACTACTATTTCCCATCTTCTCACCGGCGTGGACAATAATCTCTCTAATGTACCACTTAACCGTTCTCTTACAAAAGAAACTCCCGACAGTATAAATACAAAGAAAAATGTAAAGAAACCAATTAATACGGGACCAAGACCATCAAACATCGTAATGTCTTTAGAGCCATGTAAGTAATTCACTTCAGGCTTCATAACTGATACATCATTCTTTTCTGTACTTTTTTGCAACACTTGGAGTACAGCACGATTTTTTGCAGAATCACTGCCTTCTAATAGAAGATTCATTTTCCCATCCTCTAAATAAATTACTGCATCTACCTTTTGTTTTTCCAACTCAGAAATTGCTTTCACTTTGCCGTATTCATAAATTGAGGCTTCTTGATTTTTCATCGTTTTTACTATAGGAGCAGGTACATCGACTACGGCGATATGCGGTATATAGTCTTTTTGTGTAAATACTAGCGACAATAACCAAAGTAATAACATTGGTGCCCCAAACATCATTGCTAAAGAACGTTTATCTCGAAAAAATTGACGGATGATTCGGATGACTACACCATTAACTCTCATGATTCAATCACTCCTTCTAACATAAAGACATCTTCAATTCGTCCAGATGATGTTTGTTTTTTTAATTCCTCAGGTGTACCAATCGCAACTAATTTCCCTTCTCTAATTAGCCCTAGACGTTCGCAAAACTCTGCTTCATCCATAATGTGCGTTGTTACAATAATAGTTGTCCCTTTCTTTTTAAGATCATAAAACTTCTCCCAAATCGACTTTCGAAGAAGAGGATCTATCCCAACTGTTGGCTCATCTAAAATCAATACTTCTGGTTCATGAAGGAGTGCTATCGCCAATGATAAACGTTTTTTCATTCCACCTGAAAATTGCTGTACTGGTTTTTTCATATGCTCGGATAATTGCACAAGTTCAAAAACTTCTACAATTCTCTCTTTCTTATGCTTACCTTTTAATCCATACATTGTTGCAATAAAATCTGCATTTTCATATGCCGATAGTTCTTCGTATAATGCATCAGCCTGAGCCATATAACCAATTCTTTTCATGCCATTTAAATTAGGCATGTTTGTATTAAAAACAATTACATCTCCTGTAGTTGATTCATTAATACCTGCAATCATTTTAATGAGTGTTGTTTTCCCTGATCCGGAAGGTCCGACCAATCCAAAAATTTCTGCCTTTTCTACTTGCAATGAAAGGTTATACAAAACTTCTTTTTTCCCAAAACTTTTTGATACATCTCGTAAAATAATTGAAGATTGTTGCACTCTAAATCCCCCTTTTCTATAAAATGAGTGAGTACTCACTTTTATTTTACTCTTGAGTTATTATATGTCAAACTTTACTAATAAATATTTTTTCTGTTAATAACTAAAACAATGAAACAGAGTCGACATTAGAATACTTTTTCTGAAAGTCGACTCTGTTTCATTGTAAATCATTCGATTTTGTTTATGTTTTTAAATTTAAATACTTTCTAATTCTAGCAACATCTAATGAATATTCGATAACTATTTGCTGTATTGGCAAAATAACTGTTTCCGGATATAAATGTGCATACTGTAAAGTTTCTGCATACTTTTCTAATCTTTTTTCTAAATACTTTACAATTTGTTCAGGATGACTTACTAATAAAGACTTACAATAATAATGAATTTGTTCCTCAATCGCCGTATATTCCTCAATTTCAAATTCTTTATGCATTTGTACACCCCTTTATATTTTAATTACGTCTAATATTGACCATTTCAATTCGACATTCTTAATTTTTTGATTATTTAAACTATAACAAACTTATTGAGTCAAATTTTGTTACTTTATGTAGCGAGGAGAAAATTTAACAAAATTGTAATGGAAACTTGTACTGAAGAAAAATTAGCTTTAAATTATTCCCCTGAACAAAAAAGCCGTACAGATTAATTTAACTGCACGACTACAATCTCGGGTCTATTAAAGATTCTTTGCGGAATGATACTATTACCTAATCCTCTACTAACTATCATTGATGTATTTTGTTTTTCATATAAACCCGCTGTATATTTAGGTAATATACCTTGATTAGGAGCAACCAACCCACCTATAAATGGTAGTCTTACTTGTCCGCCATGGGCATGCCCAGATAAAACTAAATCTATTTTTTCCTCAGTATACACATTTAAAAATTCAGGTCTATGAGAAAGTAGTACCATATATCTATCTGGATTTACTTCATTTTTCGCTTTAGCAATCTCATTTTTCACTATAGATTCTTCATTATGATTTCCACTAGTAAACTCAGGGTCATCTATACCTAACAAATATATTTCCTGTCCGTCTTTTTGAATGTTTATATGTTCATTTCTTAAAACAGTGACATGATGCTTCTTCAATTCTTTCTCTAAACTGTTATATTGCCCGGACCACTTTTCATGATTCCCTGTAACAAAATATACCGGATACTCCTTTACAAGCTTTCGCACTACTTGCAAACTAACTTCTGCATCGTATGATTTACTATCTATTAAATCACCCGTTATAGTAATAATGTCCGGTTGAATACTTTTTACTTTTTTAATGAACAGGTCTTGATTATCACCAAACATTTTATTATGTAAGTCTGAAAGCTGGAGGATTTTAAAGCCTTTAAAAGAGGAGGGGATTTTACTAGATGTTATTTTAATTTCACTTACACTTATTAAATTGTTCTGCAAATATAAAAATATACTAATACCCACTAATGTACCAATAATCAATATGATTTTATAAATATTTTTTTCATAGTTTCTCCTAAAAGGTTTTCATTAATTTAACATATAGAATTATTTCTCTAATTATTTTCAGCATCAAAATCCATAACTATTTCCTTACTACTTTATTACCTTAACTTGTATTAATCTGCTTTCCATAACGATAACACAAAAATCGAGTTCGGATCACCATAACATTGGAACCTTGAATGGCTTCGTATGTCTTCCTGTTATATATTTGTACTTACTTTCAATATTAACGCTAATGTAACCCTAATAGAAAAAGAATCGGCCATTTCAACTTATAGACATGCCCTTTTATTAAAAAATTTTCACGAGCATGACGCTTCGATAAAAAACAAAAAAGGACCGTATTCCAGTCCTCTTTCTATTTTAATGTTATCAATTTAAAAACCTTCAGCATACGCATTTTGATAAAGTCTCAACCTGTCTTGTTAGTTTAGTAGGCATTTAGCTTTTTTCTCTTCCCTTATATTTATTATCTCCGAATCTGTCCATTCCCACGAATCATATATTTTGTGGAAGTCAATGCAGGAAGCCCCATTGGTCCCCTTACGTGTAGCTTTTGCGTACTGATGCCGATTTCTGCGCCGAAGCCGAATTCAAAACCATCAGTAAAGCGTGTCGAAGCATTATGGTAGAGTGCCGCAGCATCGACGGATGTGAAAAACTTGCTAACGTTTTCTTCACTCTCTGTAATAATCGCTTCAGAATGCATGGATCCATAAGTATTGATATGATTAATCGCTTCTTCAGCAGAGGAAACTATTTTGACTGCTAGCGTGAGAGATAAAAATTCTGTCCCCCAGTCTTCTTCTATAGCGGGTACAATAGAAGCATCAATTGCTAATACTTTATTATCTCCACGTAGTTCTACTCCTCTTTCCTTTAACGAAGAAAACAGTTCGTTACCAAATCGATGCCCCCAATTTTCATGAAGTATAATCGTTTCAATTGCATTACATACAGATGGACGCTGCGTTTTGGCGTTTATGATAATATCAAATGCCATTTGTTTATCTGCAGTTTCATCAATAAAAATGTGACAATTCCCTGCACCAGTTTCTAATACCGGAACAGATGCTTCTCTCACTACAGTATCGATTAACTGTTTACCACCTCTTGGGATAAGAACATCCAAGTACTCGTTTAGTGTAAACAGCTGCTTTGCACTATCACGTGACGTATCTTCTATAAGTTGTACGCATTCTGAAGGCAAGCTCGTTTGTTTAAGTGCTCGGTGAATAACAGCCACGATGGCTTTGTTAGAATACGTAGCGGAAGAACTACCACGTAAGATCACTGCATTTCCTGTTTTTAAGCAAATCGTGGCCGCATCCACCGTCACGTTTGGGCGCGCCTCGTAAATCATCCCGACAACACCTAGTGGCACGCGCATCTCCTGAATAGATAAACCATTTTCCAATTCCCATGCACTTACACATTCTCCAACAGGATCACGCAAATCAATCAGTTGCTTAATACCTTCTGTCATATCAATAATACGTTGCTCATTCAGCATAAGGCGATCAAGGA
The DNA here is from genome assembly GCF_001884065.1 of Bacillus proteolyticus. Taxonomy (GTDB): domain Bacteria; phylum Bacillota; class Bacilli; order Bacillales; family Bacillaceae_G; genus Bacillus_A; species Bacillus_A proteolyticus. The sequence goes on along the minus strand of NZ_MACH01000092.1, from coordinate 69,727 downwards.
GAGAAGCAGACAATCCTTTTTCCTTACCTTCCTCAATATCCCGTTTGTTCTCCTCTAAAATATATGCGGTTTCTAATATCAATTGATCAGCAATCGCGATAAGTGCTTCGTTTTTTTGATCTGTAGATTTTAGTACAAGTTCTCTAGCAATCTTCTTCGCTATTTGTCCCTTTGCCAACACTTCATTCATTTTCATTTCCTCCTTCTTTAAGATTCAGATGAGTCTACTCTATTCTTAAAATGAAACCCAATTATCTCTATGGATGACTTCATAGCTATGCCTTTCAGCTCGAACTTGAATGTCTTGGCTCTGCATACCTTTTAGATCTTTTATTTCCTCTGCACTATATCTGCATTGACCTTTCCCTATTACACGCCCTTGTTGCGTTACGACCTCCACAACTTCTCCTGCTTGGAAGAACCCGGAGACACTAGTAACACCAGCAGGAAGAAGACTCTTTCCATGCTGAATGATAGCAGCTGCTGCTCCAGCATCCACTTCGATTTGTCCGCTAACAAGTGAATGTAACGCAATCCACTGCTTATTCATCTTAATCGCTTTTGGAGGTGCATTACCGATATACGTTCCATCACCTTTCCCCTTCAAAACATCTAAAAACTTCTCATGTCCACGACCTGATCCGATAAATACACTCACACCAAGAGAAAGTGCTGTTTTTGCAGCATCGATTTTCGATTTCATACCGCCAGTTCCCAGTTTTGATCCAGCATCACCAGCAAGAGAAGCGATTTCTTCCGTAACCTCAGGGAGGAAATAATATTTTTTCGCGTCTGCATTATTCTGGGGATTCTGGTCATATAAACCGTTCACATCTGTAAAAATCATGAGCATATCGGCCGAAACAAGTCCGCTTACTAAAGCAGACAGCATATCGTTATCACCAAACGTCAACTCCTCTAAAGAAATAGAATCATTTTCATTAATTATGGGAAGAGCGGAACGGTTTAGTAGCTCCCCTAAAGTGGCATAAGCATTACTGTATTGTTCTTTTCTTGAAAAATCACTTCTTGTTAGTAAAAGTTGCGCGGTAACGATATCATATTTACGGAATTCCTCCGTGTATGCCTGCATTAACAAACTTTGCCCGACAGCCGCAGCAGCCTGTTTACCTTTAATTGTTACTGGCCTGTTAGGGTACCCTAGAGCAGAAAAACCTGCAGCGACGGCCCCAGATGTAATTAACAAAACTTCATGCCCTTCCTCTTTCAATCGAGCCAATGCGGCAACATGATCTGAAAGTTGTTCTTTAGAAATGCCTCCATGACTATCTGCTAGAGAGCTACTCCCAATCTTTACAACAATTCGTTGTTTTTTCACTTTTGTATCCCCCAAGTCTAAAATCAAAGTTTTTTATAAATTACACTTCTATTCATACAGCTTGCAGCGATTTCTATTCTCACCAATGCTGCACCTAGCCTATTAAAGAGCAAAATAAAAATGACCGCTTCGCCCTTAATAAAATAAAAAGGACGAAACGGTCATTGTTCCGCGGTACCACCTTAATTGATATACATAGATATCCACTTGGCGCCTATAACGCAGGCGTACGCCTAAACTTTCATTTAAGACTCAGGGATAGGTTCGATACATTCTATACGAGGAATCTTTCAGCCGGTGAATTCCACTCTCTTTCGTAAGAAGACATATGTACTAATTCCCTTCAACGATTTTCGATCTAATTTTTTTATATTATGCGATATTGTTTGTTTTTGTGTCAAGAGATATTTTGAAAAATTATTAGAGCGACAAGTTTCTAGTATAAAATTATGAACATCACCATTTCTTAAAAATGTGGATTTAACTATACCTTATCGATTATTAATCAACATAGAGCTAGTTATGTTACAAATCCTACAACTTCTCCTAATTCCTTATACGAATAATAGAATGTTTTGCTATTATCAAACACGATCTTTGATGTTATCAAGTGTAGACAATACAAAATATTACATTTTACTGCATGTACTTATATAGTCTCAAATAAAGTTTATTTATTTTTAGTATTGCAAAAAGGACTACACTCTCTTAAAATATTTCTTTATATTGTATGGGATATTATTTAACTTTTTCAGAATAATATTTTAAAACCGATAAAATTGATTATAAAAGGAGCAAGATCGAGTTATTATGGACAAACAAATTGGATTCATCGGATGCGGAAATATGGGGATGGCTATGATTGGCGGGATGATAAACGAAAATATAGTGTCTGCAGAAAAAATAATTTGTTCAGACGTAAACGTTACTAATTTAAAAAATGCTAGCGAAAAATATGGCGTAACTATAACTTCTGAAAACAATGCAGTAGCTAAAAATGCTGATATTTTAATTTTGTCAATTAAGCCAGACTTATACTTATCAGTAATTAACGAAATAAAAGACCAAATAAATGGCGATGTAATAATCGTAACTATCGCTGCTGGAAAAAGCATTATGAGTACTGAGGATGCTTTTGGTAGAAAGTTAAAGATTGTAAGAGTAATGCCTAATACACCAGCTCTTGTTGGCGAAGGAATGTCTGCATTATGCCCTAATGAACTGGTTACAGAAAAAGATTTAGAAGATATATTAAACATTTTTAATAGTTTTGGTCAAACAGAGATAGTAAATGAAAAATTAATGGATGTTGTAACTTCTGTAAGTGGTTCGTCGCCAGCCTATGTATATATGTTTATAGAAGCCATGGCAGATGCTGCTGTATTGGAAGGAATGCCAAGGGATCAAGCATATAAATTCGCAGCCCAGGCTGTATTAGGTTCTGCAAAAATGGTACTAGAGACAGGAATACATCCGGGTGCATTGAAAGATATGGTTTGTTCTCCAGGTGGAACGACTATAGAAGCTGTAGCAACATTAGAAGAAAAAGGTTTAAGAACAGCCATCATTTCAGCTATGAAGCGTTGTACTCAAAAATCTGTTGAACTATCTAGTCTAACGAAAAACAATTAAAATAAAATTTACCAATTGCGTATGCCTTAATTAAGTTGTATACCATATTCACATTTGGTTTAGATAATCCTCATTATAAGTAGTAAATAAAACGGACGAATTCATACTTTCTTGAATTTGTCCGTTTTATTATTTATTATTCTTAAATAATTTCATGCTATTTGTTCCCCTCTAGTCTTCCCCACTTTTCCCCCGCATAAGACTTTGTATAAAATTAGGTAAAGAAATGAGAAAACTGAGAGTTTATTACCTAAGAGCATTGATTACAACTTTAGCTGCCTCTGCAATTAGTTGGTTATCATAGGTGTCCTCTTTTTCATCTTTACTGGATAAAATTGCGATGATAATAGGTGCTTTATTCGGCGGCCAAACGATAGCAATATCATTTCTTGTCCCATAACTTCCAGCTCCTGATTTATCTCCAACTACCCAGTCAGTTGGTACGCCTGCACGAATAAGTTTGTCTCCTGTAGCATTGCCTTTCATCCACTCTGTAAGAATGTTACGTTTATGAGCTGGAAGCGCTTTTCCGACCGTAAAAGCCTTGAGAGTTGTAGCAATTGCTTTTGCTGTACTAGTGTCACGAATGTCTCCTGGAATAGCTTCGTTTAACTCTGTCTCAAAGCGATCAGCCATAGTAACCCGATCACCCATCTGTCTAAGCGCCTTTTCATATCCCTTAGGACCGCCTATTTTATTTAATAAAATGTTCCCTGCAGTATTATCACTGGAACGAACAGCGGCCTCAACAATTTCTCCTAATGTCATTCCGGTATCTACATGTTTCTCTGTAACGGGTGAATATTCAACTAAATCATCTTTCGTATAGTTGATGACTTCATTTAATTTATCAATTGAGTTTTGCTGTAGCAATACCCCTGCCGCTAAGGCCTTATAGGTTGATGCATAGGCAAATCTTTCGTTAGGTCGATAAGAAATTGTTCGATTTGTACCAGTATCAATAGCATACACACCTAATCGAGCATCAAATTTTTTCTCAAGTTGAGAAAATTCTTTATACGTCGCATGATTATTATGTTTAACTGGTCCTGTCTTTTCTTTCGCTTCAACTTGCAATGTCCCTCCTGTAAAAGTTCCTAAGCTTATAAGACCTAAGCCTAATATGCCAGCACAGATCCCTATTATTTGCATCCTCTTGTTTTTCAAAATCATCATTCCTTTCAAATTTTCAATATTGAAAACAAGTGGTAAATTCAATACACTGTATCCAATTTGAACACCTGTTTTTATACGTACACATAATAGACCAACTAGGAAACAAGTTTGTTCCATAAATTTAAAACCTTTTTAACTAGTAGCCAAGATATTAACAAAAGTAAGAGATAGCAACTATGTTAGCTGCTATCTCTTATTTTAAATCTTCCTTTTTATTTAACTTATTAAGGTTTTTATATAAACAGGGGCTCTTCCCCTGAGAAAAGTGCACATATTTTTCTAATTTTGATTCGAACTATCTGTACTAACAGCTTCACCATGTATACGTTGCTGTTTTAAATCAAAGTATGCATCTAAAACTTCCTTTCCAATTATAGAATTAATTCCATTTTTATCATTATGAAGCCACGGGACTACTACAGAAAATGCTACTTCTGGATTATCATATGGAGCATATCCAACTAATGTTAAGTTGTAACATTCCATACGTTCTCCTTTTGCATTTCTACCAATAGGATCATCTCCACCATATACAGTTTGAGCTGTCCCTGTCTTTCCTGCTGGTTTATATGGAGCATTTTTGAAATACTTCACTCCAGTTCCATCACCTTCTTGGAATACCCATCTAAAGCCTTCTTTTATCCGATCAATATGTTCTTTCTTCATATCAACTCGATTTAATACGACAGGCTCTATAGAGCGTATAACTTTGCCAACCTCTTCTTCTTTTATTGATTGTTCTCGTATTTCTTGTACAATTTGGGGCTGCATACGATATCCACCATTTGCAATTGTTGAAATATATTGTGCTAATTGCAATGGCGTATAAGTATCATACTGACCGATAGAAAAATCTAGTAAAAATCCAGGTTGACTATCTACTTTTCTAGTTTGTCCAATTATTTCATTCGGTAAATCAATACCTGTTGGGACTCCTAAACCAAATTGTTTAAAATAATAGCGCATCGTATCAAATGCTTCTTGTTTAATATCCAACGAACCATTTGGTACGTAATTAACTCCCGCAATTTTTAAAGCTGTCTGGAACATGTATACATTCGAAGATACTTGTAAAGCTCGTAAATCATTAATATTACCAAATCCGGATACATTCCACGATTTCTTAGCTTGTGTACCTTTAAATTTCATCGGTGCATCATAAAATTGATCTCCTGGCTGTATTGCCCCTGTCTCATATCCAGTTAATAAAGTAGCACCTTTTACAGCTGATCCTAGCTCATACGAAGTTGTCATGTTACCTAATGCCAAATCCTCAACCTCTATTTTCCCTTCTTTTGCTACAATCTTTTTGCCTGCCATAGATAAAATTTGTCCATTATTTGGATTCGTCATGACGACAAAAGCTCGGTCCAACAGTGGCTCTGAATTCTTAAAAGCTCTCAAATTTTTCTCTATACTTTCTTCCACTTTCTTTTGTAATTCCATATCAATCGTTAACGTTAAACTATTACCACTTTTTCCTTTAGAGATTATTTCTGCGCTAACAATGTTTCCTGATTTATCAGTAATGTTTTTCACTTCTTCTTTTGTGCCGTGTAATACATCTTCATATCGTTGTTCAATATAACTTTTTCCTACACGATCATTACGGTTATATCCACGTACCAAATAAGAATCTAAGTTTTCTTTCGGTAATCCTTCTTCACTACTTGTAATATTACCTAACACGGAACGAAATAAATTACCATTTACATAATTACGTTCCCAATCAACTGTTGCATCTACTCCTGGAAACTCCGCAAGGTTTTCACTTATGCGCGCATACTCTTGATCTGTTACATCTTTTTTAATAATTTGTGGTGTCAGTTGATAACCTGAACTCATTTTACTTTTAATAGCCAACACCTTTAAGTCTTGTGCTGTTAATTCTGCCAATTCCACTTCTGTCACACGACTTCGTCTTAAATCTTCAATTTTTTTGTCTAGCTCTTTTCCCTCTATTCCCTTTTCTTTAAACTTTCCTATGTCTTTTTTAGTAATCTTTGATTCCGCACGTTTTGTATTCAATTGCATCCAAAAATCTTTTTTATCGATATCTGTTAATTTATTTATATCTTGTTCGGGCATTTCAAGTACTTTCGCCAAGTCTTTTGCTGTTTTTAAAATGTCTTCACTCGTTATCCCCTTCACCCTTGTATACGTAATCGTACGAAGAGATCGATTATTAACAACCATTTTTCCTTCTCGGTCTAGAATTTGTCCACGTGGAACCGGAATACTAGTTGTTTCATTTTGACTGTTTTCCACTTGGTTCTTATAAGCCTCTCCTTCAACAATTTGTACCTTTCCTAGCTGCATAATAATAGCCGAGAATAGCAGAAAGATGCAAAGGAACATTATATTTAATCGAATAGATATATATGTTTTCTGCTTATTTCCTTTTTGTTTTATCATAAATCCTCCATTTAATCCTTTCAGGGATTGCTACAAATACTAAAAGCATTCCTTATATATTAGATACCGATAATCGGTTATAAATATCGCCTCAATTTTTTGCTTAATCCTTGTAAGCATCCATTCCTTTTCGTTTAGCTACGTAATTAATAACTCTCCCTTCCTGTTTTCTCTCTATTTTTTTGTCGCTTGCATTAGAAATGCTAAACTGTATAATGACTCATGTTAAACTTACACATAGACTTGCTAGTAATTTTTCATACTAATTATTCCTTTCTTCATGCTGTAATACTTAATAGACAACCTAAATAATAAAGTTGTTCCACATTTACAAAAAAAATAATTAACTATAAGATGAAATAGGTTACATAAGGGAGGGTTATATGTTACATACAAAAAGATGGAGATTTTTTGCGGTTCTTTCTATTGTAGGTTTGATTTTACTAATTTTATTAAAAATCAACTTCATTTCAATTACTATCGCAACTTCTTCAGCTGAAAGAGGAAAAATTTCCGATCAAAATGGTGTAATACTAGCTACAAATAAGAAAGTTAAGTCTCTATATTGCACTTCTAATGATGAAGAGCTATCGAAACAAGATACATCAAACACATTAGCTTTTTTTAATCAATTTTCAAGCGAGTTTCAACATGACATTTCTGCAAAAAACATAAAATCTCAATTACAACAATCTTGTAAAAAGCAGACTATGAATGATATACCGTTATACTCTGACATAAATGAGAGTGAACTTACATTCATAAATAAGAACAAACCCAATAATGTAATAATCAAAGATGAATTGATTCGATATTATCCCAAACATGAAATGGCTTCACAAGTAATTGGGTATGTAGAAAATGACCTCAATTCTAAGAATGTACCTGTTGGTAAAAGTGGGATTGAGCTTCAATATGAAAATGATTTAAAAGGAAAACCAGGAAAAACTCTGATTTTTAATATTGGTAATAAAAAGTTCTTATGGAACATTCAAAAAGTACAGAAAGGAAAAGATGTCAAGCTAGCTTTAGACTCTAAATTACAGCAAAAAACAGAAGAAGCATTACGATCTCAAATTAAGAAATTACCTGATGCTAATGCTGGCTATGCTGTAGTGAGCGATGTAAAAACTGGCGCAATTTTAACTATGGCCAATTCGGCAGTTTTTGATCCAAATATATTAAATAAACATGTATCACCTAATAAAGAAAACATTAAATCACTTTCGCAAAATAAAGCAATTCAAAAATTAAAGTATGGTGAATCTTTTATAAATATGGCCTCTACTATAAAGCCACTGACTATTTTAATTGGATTAAATGAAAAGCTTTTTCAACCTGAAGATACTTATTTAGATAAGGGTAGTTTTCAGTATGATAATCAAAATAACATTACTAATGCACCTGGAACGCCAACAGGTGAAATTACACCGAGTCAGGCTATCATAAATTCATCTAATACATTTATGACGGCAAAAGTAGCACTACCCTTATTCAATCAAAATAACGGGAATATAGAAAAAGTGGCAACCATATGGACCGATTATTTAATGCAATTCGGCCTTCGTTCTAAAACTGGGATTGATTTACCCTCTGAAGAAGACGGACAATACGAATTTCATCCATCTAATAAATTTGAAAATGGAATCTCAGCTTTATTAAATGCCTCTTGGGGAGGAAATGAAGTGCACACTCCTCTTCAACTCGCCCAATATGCAGCAACTTTGGCAAGTAAAGGTGATAAATATAAACCTCAAATCGTAAGTGCTATTATTGGTCAAGATGGTAAGGAAACAAAAAATTTCAAACCAATTTTAGAAATTTCAAATCGTTACCCGATGAGCTTTTGGAGTGTCGTGCAAGGTGGAATGAGTCAAAATATAGAGGAAATTAAAAAGTTGCCCTTTGACGTCGCAGGTAAAACAGGTATTACAGGTTTTCCAAATGAGCAAGAAAGAATGATAAATCACTCTCTTTTCATTGCATATGCTCCTACCGAAGATCCACAAATTGCCGTTTCTGTCGTTATTCCTGGTAGTAATTCAGAAAAAAACATTGCTGCTCTCGTTACATCAGAAATTTTAGAGTCCTGGAATACGCTTCAAAAAGAGAATAAAAACAAAGAGGAAGGTTCATTAAAATGAACCTTCCTCTTTTACCATATAGAATCTATATTCGTTATTTTCCATATACCTTCACGATCCTTTTCGAACATGAATGAATACTTAATATCACTTAAAATATACTCTTTTTGTACATATCCAGTATTACCGTTAATTGTCGATATTTTTATATATCCATCATTCTGCACTTTTTCTGGAATCCAAGCTTTTACCATTTCATTAGAGACTTCATATAAAACTTGTGCTTCTCGTTTTGGTTCAGCTAAAATTTTCGTTTTATTTCCAGTAACAGTTGCATATATAAAATGCGCTTGCTTCGGTTGGTTACTTTCCGTCAATCCACTTGGTACCTTGTATACCTTCTTTGTATCATTTACAAACTCTCCTCCCATTGTAAGAGCGACTTGTAACTCATGAAATATATCTTCATCAAACTTCAGTTCATCCTTCTTATAACTCTTCCCTTTAAATAGAACTTCATCATTTAACGCTCTGTACAGATCTTTTTCATTTTTTGAGTTTGTACTTCGATATAGTTCATTCATAAATTGTTTTAATGATGGATCTTGAGCAGACTCATCTTTCGTTTTAGGCTTAATTTGAGTACTACTTTGTACCGGTGATTTATTATCATCAAGCCAAGGTTGTTGAACAATAAAAAATAACATTGTACAAACGAAAACAACTACAATAGGTAATGCTTTTTTACGAAATGGTCTTTTATGTTTTACAAAATCCCCTTCATTATTTTCGTATATAGACTGCTTTATTTTAAAAATAAATTCTTCTTCATCTTTACGATTCTCCATTGGACCTTTTTTTAATTTTCTATACCAGTCAGGATTTTGTTTATTGTTCATCACTACTACCCTCCCCTATTAATTTTGAAACCTTACTTCTTGCTCTACTTAATCTAGATTTTACAGTTCCAATGGATACTCCTAGTGTTTCAGCCATTTCTTCATAAGATAATTCATATTTTGCGTCCAATATTATTATTTCACGGTGCTTTTTAGGTAATTTTAATACAACCTTCCACACTTCATTCATTTCTTCTTTCTTAAAAAACTCTTGTTCTGCCGACAGGGATTGCTTATCGTCACTAAAAAATCCTATTAAAGATATCCTTTTAAAATAGGAGGATTTCAAATAGTTTATTGCCGTATTTCTTGTAATTTTTAATATCCACGTTTTAATAGATGACTCCTTTCGAAATGAATTCCAATTTTTATATACCTTTATAAATACATCTTGCGTGATATCATCTGATAAGTGTGGATCTTTCGTAATAATAAATGAATAATTCCATACATCTTGCCAATAGTCTTTTATAACATAGTCCAGCTCATCATGATTACATTTTTCAATAAACGTCTGTTCCATTTCCACACCTCAAACTTATTTGACTATACATAAAAATGCCCTCACTTTTATTATGGTTTCAATATATAGACAAGATACAAGTTTCATTTGTTCCATTGTTAATCTTTTTTCAGGCAGAATAATACTACTAAAAAACAAGTAAAGCATACAATGATAAAAATCCACTCATAAAAATCTGTTTTTTTGAATTTAACGTAACACTCCACTTGTCCATTTCAATTTGCTATACTCTTCTATTTATCATTAGCAATGCCAACTTTTCAGAAATGAAAATAAAGATAAGGTATCAATTTTCTAGAGTCGCAGCAAAAAAGCATTCTCGATTAGAAAGAATGCTTTTTTGAAATTTAATTGTTCTATATTTCCCCCAATTTATACCTTTGAGTTAAGCAAACATATAATAAAGTAAACTTTAATCAGCCCTCACCAATCGGGCTTTTACGGGCCACCTAACTTCTTCGCTTTCGCTGAATTTTGAGATGGGGGTCTTACTGCCCGTTAATGCGGGATAAATTTAGTGAAAAAATTCACCTTATAATTAAGTGTTATTTCTGAAATACATGTTTGACTTTTTCACCTGGAACGTTACTTCCTCCTCTTCCTTTTACATCTTCGATCATCATGGTAACAATCATGTCTGGCGCATTTGCATCGAAAGCTGCGAACCATCCCAGTTCTTTTCCGTCTGCTTCTTTTGACTCTTTCAGCTCTGCTGTACCAGTTTTACCCGCAAGAGTTACACCATCAACCTTAGCAATTCTCCCCGCGCCATCAGGGTCATTAATCACTTTTATTAATGCGCTCTTTAATATCTCTTGATTCTTTTTAGAAACCACATTTTCTTTCCAATTCCCCGCTACTTTTGCTTCTTTTAAAAGATGTGGCGACGGAATATTCCCTTCATTCACAATCGGTGCATATGTTAATGCTAAATGAAGTGGTGTCATTAATACTTGTCCTTGTCCGTATCCCGTGTCTGCTAATTGAATATCGTTTTTTATCCCATCTCTTGCAATGATTGAAATAGGAAATTCGTATTCGATTGGTAATTTTTCATGAAATCCGTACTTTTTAAATTCATTTACATACTGATCTTTTCCCATTTTCAAAGCTTGTTGAGCAAAATAAATATTATCAGAGTACTTCATTGCCTTATCAAAATCAATTGGACTTGCATCCTTCACACGCGTTACATAGTAATTTCCCCAAGATGAATCTTTTGTCCACTTCAATCCTTGAATTTTAAATTCTTCCTTCGGATTTATTGTGTTTGTTTCCAAACCAATTGCACCTGTAATCGTTTTAAATACGGAACCTGGTACAAATGCTTGTGTGAAGCGATTCATCATTGGTAGTTTCGAGTCGTTACTCCATGCTTCTCGTTGGGCTTTCGATGCTCCTCTAACTATTGTATTTGGATTATAAGCAGGGCTACTTACAAGTGCGATTGTTTCACCCGTTTTAGGATTGACCGCTGCACTAGATCCTGCTTCATTTTTCATCTCAATAAAGATTTTTTCTTGAATTGCAGCATCAATTGTTAACGTAACATTTTCCCCTTCTTTTGCTTCTTTTTTTGCTACGTTTTTAATCTCTTTCCCATTCTCATCTTCTATAAATACGCGTCCACCCTTTTCACCACGCAATTTATTCTCAAGTACTTTCTCTAAACCCGTCTTACCTACTAAATCATCTGCTTGATAACCTTTTTTTTGAAGCGATTTTAACTCCTCTGCATTCACCTTTCCTATATATCCAGTTAAGTGTGCGGCTGCTTCTCCTAATGGATACGTACGAATATTTACTGGGCGAGATGAAACCCCTTCTAATTCAATATAATCATTCTGTCTAGTTCCCTCTTTTAAAATACCAATTGGTACAAAGGAGTCTGGTTTTATCCATTTCGCTGCGAGCTTCTGATTGACCTCTTCTGTAGACATATCAAGTAATTGTGCTACTATTTCTTTCGTTTGCGCTACAGTTTCGCCTAGTTTCTCTGGAATAATTCCAACCTCAGTCGCTTTACCATTCGTTGCTAGACCTTTTCCATTTCGATCATATATTTCTCCGCGTGTTCCTTGCTCTATTTGCATACGTACCTTGTAATCTTTTTTCATACCTGGGAAGATGAAGTCTGGTGTCCAATCTATTTTCCAAGATTCTTTATCTTTCACAAGTTTTGCTTCATGGATGAATGAAACTGTTCCTACATCCGTATCCATCTTAACTTCAAAAAGAAAACGCTCTTTATCTTTTGTATTCTCTCCTTTCATTTTAACTTTTAAATTCTTAACTCCAATACCCTCATAGATTTTTTCATATTTTTCTGTTAATTCTTTTTTAGAAATCGATTTTTTGGCGTGATCTGATAAATGATCATACATATTTGCAAATTTTTTATCATTCCATAAATTGATATATTCTTCAAATGCTTGTTTTGGCGGTTCGTTTTTATTACATCCTACCAACATAACTGCGAAACAAACGAAAAGTAGCATCCATAATTTTTTCAATTCAATCTTCTCCCTTAGTTAAAAATGTTTTTTCCTTTCTTGATATATTAAATAAAGTGAAACTTTAATCAGTGGGGTTTTGTTCATCCCCCAGTGATTATTAGCCTTCACCAATCGGACTTTTACAGGCAGTTGATCCCCCACCTACCTTCTTTGCTTTCGCTGAATTTGAGGTGGGGGTCTTACTGCCAGTTAAAGCGGGATAAAAAATGTTGTAACGCTTAATAGACAGTGTCAGTAATGAAATTGTTCCACATTTACCAAAAATTTAATTTATGATTAAGCTTCATTCGAAGGGGAAGATTTTAAGGTTGTTACAAACAAAACATCCGAATTTATTTAACAATTTTATTTAAAATACCTTTTAGTTTGCGTTCTCCGCTCTTATCTTTTTTGTAGATATTTGATACAAAAAAGGACCCTTATACTAAGGGTCCTACAACAAAAAATAACAAAGTATAAACAATAAAAAGAATTACTTAAATAATAATTTATAGGCGCTGTATATTCTTCTATTTCGCATCAAAACCCCTGCGCTGTATGCGACAGGGGATTCGTTCATTCTAAAGCTTATTTAGAAGAGTCACGTACAGGCAAACTACTAAAAATCAATTCAGCAACTTTTACATATCCTTTTGAATTTGGATGAATTAAATCCGTAGACCAAAGCGTATTATCATTAACTAAATGATGATTCCAAAAATCAACATGATGAAGCTTATACTCTCTGCTCAGTGAAAGTATAACTTCGTTTGCCTCTAATAATTGTTCTTTTAACACTTGTTTTTTTTCAGAAGAAAAAGGAAGCCGAACTGTAAAATCTGGAAGGTTAGCTATAATAATATCAGCATTTGTTTTACTTAATGTATCTATCATAAATTCCATATCGTTCTTATACGCTTGATGATTCCAACGTCCTTTTAATACATCGTTTGCACCTGCAATTAGACTAACTAAATCTGGATTAAAAGTTAATGCCTTTTCTAATTGCTGCGAGCGAATTTCTTTAGTTACTAACCCACGCTTTGCAAAATTGGCATATTCTATATCGTTTTCACACAGTTGAACAAAATGATCTACCCAGCTTTTTAATGCAATTCCCTCAACTTCATCCCCTATCCCCTCTGTAAAACTATCACCAATTGCTACAAATCGCTTCCACATATGTATTCCCCCTTTATTATTAACCATATCTATACTATACAATAGCTCACACCGTAATTGTTATTTCTAAGTGGTTTTCGATTTCAATTATATTCCACTTTACTATATTTACAAGTAGAATCCAAAATTGACCGATTCTTAAGTATACTTAGGAATCGGTCATATTCGTATATTTACTAAGGAAATAAAATCTCTCTAGGAATTATACTTTTTTCAAAAAATTTATTGTTCTTTGTTTTGCCCAGTTGATACATTTCTTTTCGATTAAATGATACGAAACTATAGAAAAAAGTAGTGTCATTGTAATGCACAAAGTGAGAAGGAAAAAAATAGGTATCTTTGTATACAAAAGTTTAAATAGTACCATCATGATTGGAAAATGACACAAATAGATACTGTATGAAATTTCTCCTAAATATACAAATACACTCTTATTTAAAAATGCTTTTACTTTTAGGTTACTCATAGCCATTATAATAAATATACTAACCCCCATTACGACACCCCAATCTTTTAATAAGAAAGTAGTATCATTACGGGAAAAACCATAAATTAAAATGGAATATAAATATAGAATAATCCCTAATGCAATAAGAAATCCTTTTTTAATTTTTTTCATATTCCTATATGAGCAGATAAGTTTTTCCTGATACTTAAAAAGTACCATTCCAACCATAAACATAGATGAAAAATGCAGTGTATCAGCATAACCATTATAAAATCCTTCAGCTTTCCCAATATGCAACATATTAAGAAAAACACTAATTAAAGAAAAGCTCAAAGCAAATAGTATCGTTTTCTTCCAATTCAGTTTATAAAAAAGAAGGAATAACAAAGGAAACACAATAGATATACGCATTTCTTGAGCCAATGACCAAATAACTGGATTATAATTTTCCGTAAAAAAGTTATTAAGAAGCACAAAGTGGTTTAGAATATCTAATTTTGTTATAGACCCTTGCCACCTATCATAGAACCAATCCCGTAGTCCTACCACTTCATACGACGAAAATAAAATAAATAAAACAAAGGTAACGATTATCCAAAAATAATAAGGAATATAGATTCTTACAAATCTCTTAATTAAATATCCCCAATAATTTGTTTTTGAATGATAAAGTGCCATAGATAACACAAAACCACTTAGTACATAGAAAACGATAACAGCTTCCCCACCCGCCCATAAAAACCTAAGCGGGGAAAATTTAATAGAATTAGGCAACGATGGTAGCATTAAACAAAAATGTCCAAATACCACAGTAAGTGCCGCTAACCCTCGTATGGAATCTAATTCTTTTATTCTCTTACTCATAAAATGTTCTCCTTGTAAATTGTAGATTTTGTTGTTCATAAAGGCCGCTATACTAGTGTAGCGGGAGAATTGTACATAGTATCTATTTAGATCCCTGATATAAGCAGTTCAAAGTCAAACTATGCATCTGTTTTCTGGTCTCCATTTCCTTATATAAATAATTTAAAATAAAATATTTAATACAAAGAAAAGATTTTATTAAATTTTCATAAAATCTAATTACAGAAATAAGTACCGGATATTAATTTTTTATTGTCATTTGATGAAATAATGGATTGTTTTTCTTCAAGTAACTTTATTAAACTAACCTTGTACTAGAATGATTTAAATCAAAAAATTCATAATAAACGCCATCCTTTCTGTATATTTCTACAAAAAGAATAGCGTTTTTTGAATTTATAGATACAAATTTTTCTTAACTTGATTGCAATAACAAAAGTTCCGAAGAATCCAACTTGAAAATTGATACCATCTTCTATTCCAAGCTATCTACATAAGAATCTATAAAATTTCGAAACTCTTTGTTTCAGATTAATATTTAATTTTATCCTATAAACTTACCTTTTTACTATATCAACCGCACTATCCCACATACCATTAAAGAAAGATCCGATTTTACGCATAAAACATGTAAACCAATTTGCTTGTTCTACATCAGATTTTGTTACAAGGTCTATTTGTAATGAATTACCTAATAAGAACCCAGGATCTGTATTATCTTTAGGCGAGATAATCATTTTACTAATTGTTACACCTTTTTTAATAGGCGCTTCTTGTTCCGTATTCGATACTTTAAATTCTTTTTTATAAATGTCTTTGTTGCCCTTCGGCATTGGAAGTGAAACAGCTTGCTTCGTTTGAACTACTACATCTTTGTCTTTTGCATTTGCTACTCGCACTGTTTCATGCCCTTTTACTACTGAATCTTTTCCGTAGACCTTCTTCACTTCAAAATTCGCAAATCCATAATCGTATAATTTCTTTGTTTCGTCAAAACGTGCCGTATGAGAGTTTGCTTTTATCACTACAGAGATTAAACGCATACCGTTTCTCTCTACTGTACCAGTGAAACAGTCTCCAGCTTCTGGAGTAGTTCCTGTTTTCAAACCATCTACACCTTCATATTGCTTAATTAAACCTTTTAACATCCAGTTAAAGTTCGCCATATCAATTGGATATTTGCCACCCTCTTGGAATGTTTTTTTAGGAATTTTTGCTGTATCTAATATTTTTGGAAAATCTTGAATAAGGCGTTGTGCTAAAATTGCACAATCTCTTGCAGACATTTTATTTTTCTCGTCAGGAGTTGTCCCTTCTGGGTGATGTCCTTTTAAATCTTGGTTTGTTAAACCTGTAGAGTTTACAAATTTATAATTTTTCATTCCAAACTCTTTTGACTTATCGTTCATCATTTTTACGAAATTAACTTCTTTTCCAGCAATTTCTTCAACTAAAGCAATTGTTGCACCATTTGCAGAGTAAATTGCCATTGCCTCATATAACTCTTTTACTGTATAAGAGCCACCATTTTCTAATGGAACATTTGATAATGAGCGATCTTGCGAAATCTTATATGCATATTCAGAGATTTTAACTTTTTGATCCCATTTAAGTTTTCCTTTATCCACCGCTTCATGAACTAAGTATTCACTCATCATTTTTGTCATACTAGCAATTGCTAGTGATTCATCCGCATTTTTTTGATATAAAATTTTTCCGGAATTTGCTTCTACTAAAATTGCTGATCCTGCTTCTACATCTAAAACAGGGACTGTTTCCGCTATCGCTCTTCCAGATGTAACAATTATGCTACAAAATAGTGTAAGCACTGTTATTATTACAATGATTTTTTTGTAAAACATACCTTTCAATTCTCTTACCTCCAATATCTTTGTACTCAAAAAAAAACGATATTCTAGCATAATCCCTATAAAAATAGACAGTGTTCTCAGATTCTATATACATATAAGACGTTAGGATCGCTTTCATATAGACCATCTCATCCCATACCTTTAGGCGCACTGATACTTTGTATTCCCACACATATCCCTGTTTTTAATACCCTTGTATTTTTCAAAATGATCCGTACTTTCATATTTTTTAGGATTACAATTAATAGACAATCTAAATAATACATTTGTTCCACATTTACAAAAAATAAAACCAGTGTGTCCCGATTAAATATCGAGACACACTGGTTTTATTAGCTATCAAGGATTTTAATTATCCAATTCAGCTACTTGCTAGGCTCATACCAGAGATGAATTTTCCTTAGTCTAAACTATTAGTTTTTTTATAGTAAAAAAACTACACCCTATATAGAGTGTAGTTTTTCTAACAGACTTATCTATTTTTTACTTCCTTATTATAAAAATCATATAATAATTCAATAGATGAACTAGATAAAAGGGGAGTTGCCTGCTCAACTAATTCTCTATCCCAATCAAACCAACGCATTTCCATTAGCATATTTATTTCTGTATCAGTAAACCGTTTCTTTATTTCCTTAGCAGGATTTCCACCAACTATTGTATACGGCGGAACATCTTTACTTACGACAGATCCTGCTGCAACGATTGCACCTTCACCGATTGTAACACCAGGCATAATAATAGCATTCATTCCGATCCAAGCATCACTTTTAATAACTGTATCACCCTTCGGTTCATATGAATGTTCAATTTGCTCAGCGAATGGATATACTGTAATCCATTCAGGATGATGATTATGATTCCCACCCATTAGAATGACAACTCCACTTGCAATACAAACATAATTTCCAATAATGAGTTTATCAAGTTTCCAACCCATCTGTTCAATTGGATTGAACAGCGCTCGGGACTTAGCATCCCCCCACAAATACCTTACACAGCCATCTTCAAAATTTTGATGACCATAATAGCCTGAATAATAGGAGTACTCTCCTACCTCAATGAGTGGATTTGTTACTATATCTTTTATATACTTTGTTTCTGACCAATGATTAAATAATGGATGCTTCATAACTTTATTCCTCGCTTCTAAGTAGTGTAGATTTTTGCAATTTACTTAGAAGCTTACTACGACTGCTACATTCTTTAGCTTTCTCAAACGACGAATCATTATCTTCAAGCCCTTCTTTTATAATAAAAAAATCATAACGTGATAAATTACATAAGTCAAATTGTAAAATTATGTACTGAAACTTAAAGTATGAATTGAAATTTCAGCATTAAAACAATCGAGTTTTCAAATAACAAATCCTAATTACATATAATACAGATTTCTTAGATATACATCTAACTTCTTTCTTATATTAGCCTTAACTCCCTCGATATAGTTTTATTTTTTATTGATTTGTCTGATAAATCAATAAATGTTAATATGATTATAGAAGATATTATCATCCATTAGATTTCACAGCTAGTTTTTCACAAAAACGATTTCTGAATCCTTAAGTAAATAGGAGGTTTAGAACATGAAACTTTTAAGGCAATCGACAATTATTGGTGCATTGACTGTTGGAGGATTTTTATTTTCGAATACAATTGGTACGCTCCCACCTGTGTCTGCTGAATCGCAACTTACACAAAAAGAATCACGATTTTTAGATAATTGGCGGTGGCAAAGCTATTTTTTATTACACCATAATGCAGATTTTATAGAAGAGTTGGCAGTTGGTGACTTAAAACATGGAGATACATTCGATGTTACTATATATACTGGTGGTAAAGATACTGGTATTGTAAAAATATATAAATTAAGCGGAAATGAAAATGATGAAATAAACTTGCATAGATATAAAACCATTTATGACTCAGGTTTAAAACCTAATTATGGTAGATTTGTAACACCTATTACTAAGGTTTATAATCCAGGAACATATGTAGCCGTTATGAAACTTGGAGAAAATTATTATTATGGGGGCAGCTTTAAAATCTCAAAATAATTTACGTTTATCTAACCAGTAAATATATATTGAATACTATTGTTATTAGACAAAAACTATTTTAAAAGCTTCTCTACCTTATATAAGATAGAGGAGTTTTTTCATTGTTTGCCCTTTTTAAGGGTTAAAAAATCCTTACTTTCTATATAAATTATCATTTTTATTCAACAACTGTTTCCACCTCTTTAAGTTCTACAATTCAATATGCAATATTGCATATTCTATATGTTCGATTTAAAAACATGTGATAATTAATTTATATAAATATCTTAAATGGATATTGAAGGGGGAATGCTACATGTCTTTCTATTCTTGGTCTCCTCTTATTTTCTTAGTAGTTGTTGCAATCATCATTTCTATTAAAGGGATTAAGAAACAATAATTTATTATTTGGAGGTGTAATAATGTCATTTGCAGCATGGAGTGCAATTTTTATGACTTTAATCGGAGCAATATCCGGAGCAATCTTTGGTACAATTTCTTCTAGAAATAAGAACAAAACTATCAACTAAAAAACTCATAATGAAAATTAACATCCATAGTTCTCATAAAGTGGAACTTAAATCAGTGGGGGTTTTGTTCATTCCCCACTGATTATTAGTTGAACCAATCGGGCTTTTATGGGCAGTTGATCCCCAACCTAACTTCTTTGCTTTCGCCGAATTTTGAGGTGGGGGTCTTACTGCCCGTTAATGCGGGATAAAATTCAATGCAAAAAAGTAGCCTATAGAATTATATAGGCTACTTTCATTATTACTTAGCTAATTCTTTCGTACCCTTCATTACATCAATGAAGAATCCCCAGTTATTCACTACAGAAGAAATACTAATATGTTCATCCGGAGTGTGGACGTTGAAAATGTCTGGTCCGAATGAAATTGCATCTAATTCAGGCATCTTTTGAACGAATGCACTACACTCAATCCCCGCATGTACAGCGAAGATTTCAATTTCTTTATTGTATTTTTCTTGATGTACTTTTTCAAATAAATTACGAATTTGTGAGTTTGGATTGTATGGCCATTCTGGATACTCTGACTCTATTTCAAATGAAGCACCAACTAATTCAGCAATATATTTGATTTCTTCTGCAACATGCTGTTTTAAACTACTTACAGAACTTCGCACTTCGTTACGTAATTTAATTTCATCTTGCAATGTTTCAATAACACCTAAATTTGTTGAGCTTTCTACTAGACCTTTAATATCCATGCTCATACTTTGAATACCATTCGGAATTAAGAATAATGATGAAATAAGCTGCTTTTGTGTTTCTTTAGCAAATACTTTTTCTACTTTCTCATCCAACTTTGTAAGTGTAACATGAATATCTGGATCAACAGCACGCATTTCTTCTTGTAATACTCTTGTCCATGACTCAAGCTTTTCTTCTACCTTCTCTACATCTTCTTGACGTAATAAAATTGTAGCTACACTTTCACGCGGAATTGCATTCGTTTTTAATCCGCCGTGAACTTCACTTATGTTAAACTCCGTATTTACTGATAAATCACGTAATACTCGTCCTAATACTTTGTTCGCATTACCGCGTTGTTTATCAATTTCCATACCAGAATGCCCGCCTTTTAGACCGCCAACATATAGACGGTATGCATCCATATTCGCTGGCGTTTCATCCCAAATCACGGGAATTGTTTCAACAGCTTTCGCACCACCTGCGCTACTTACAAGTAATTTATGATCTTCTTCAGAATCAATATTTATAAATACCTTTCCTTCAAAATGATTTGGATCAACAGAAAAAGCCCCGCCCATCGTTGTTTCTTCTTCAGTAGTGATAACGACTTCAAGTGCTGGATGCGGAATGTCTTTTGAATCTAATAAAGCTAATGCATACGCAACTGCAATACCATTATCAGCACCTAAAGTTGTTTGATTAGCATATAACATGTCCCCAATGATTCGTAATTCAATTGGATCTTTTTCAAAATCATGTACTGTTGCTTGATTTTTTTCACAAACCATATCCATATGACCTTGAATAATAATAGCTGGTACATTTTCATAGCCAGCAGCTGCTTCTTTTTTAATAATGACATTTAATGCTTCATCTTGAATCACTTCTAATTTACGCTCTTTTGCAAAGCCCACTAAATAATCACTAATTTCCTTTTCATTACCTGATCCTCTAGGAATCTTTGATATTTCCGCAAAATGATAAAATACAGGGTGCTTTGTTAATTGTTCTAAAGTAGAATACATTTTTAAGCTCCTCTCAAAATGACAAAATAATATGTAAGTCTTTTATCATTATACCATGATTCGTTATTTTACTTTTCTTTTAACTTTTTAATATGTTGTTCATTTTATGTGCAACACTCTTACAACATTGTAAGGATGTTGTAATTTATTTCGATTTTTCTCATTTCATAATAGCCGTATACTGTGTAAAGAAACAAAGTGAAGGAGATAAAGAAAATGAAACAGTTTTCAGCATTTATTACACTATGTTTATTATTTTCTAGTTTTACTATTGGCTGTGAGAGAGCATCACTAAATCGAATTGGTAAAGATGTATATTACGTGCAGATAAAAGGCGAAGGAAATACCGAAAAAGTAGAAGGTAGAAACTTACGAAACTATACGCTGCCCGCATATGATGAAGATGGCGTCAAAAAACAAATTACATTTAGAAGTACAAAAAAAGAAAACGACCATAAATTAAATGAAGACGCGTTTTTACGCCTTTATGTAGATCAAGATGATAATAACAAAAATGAAATATCATCAATTGAAGTAAAGTCCTATGAAGAGATTCAGAAAGCAGATTTACCTAAAAAAATAAAAGAAAAGTTTAACATTAAATAAAAAAACAAAAGAAAATGCACTATGCATTTTCTTTTGTTTTTTTCACTCGTATATATTTTGAATTGCTATTATTCATCAGTTTCTCTAACCGATTAATATTTTCCGTTAATGCACCTTTCACAAGAGAGAAATCTGTATTTGGTTCTTCTTTTTTTTCTTTAAAAAATGAAGACTTTTGTACATTTAATTCAGCCATCTCTTCTCCCTCCTCTTTAAAAAGATACAATCTTCTATTTATATTATATAGCAAATGCAGACAAAGTGTACAATCATGATTTTCTTTTTAGCTCTTCTTCTAATTCTTCTACTTGCTGTAATGTATCTTCTTTTATTAACGAGAAATCTGTTATATCTTCAACTCCTACCTGGAATTCTCTCTTTTTTATTTTTGTTAATTATCATAAAATTACCAATATTAATCTACTATTTAATAATAATATTTGATATTATATAAAAGTAGATTTTAATGGAATTTTCATCTAATATATTTTTGGTTAAAATAATTTTTCATACAAGGAGATTAACCATATTGAATATCATCGTGACTCCAGAATTATTAGAATCTTCCGTTAACAAGTTTAAAAGTGCTCAAGAGCAAGCACAAGTACAATTTACTAACCTTCGACAAGATATCTCATATCTTGAATCAATTTGGTATGGTTCTACCAAAGAAAAATTTTATTATGATTTTCAACAATCTAGCCAAGTAATGAATAAATATATTCACTGCCTTCAACAGATTGAAATTCAACTAAAAAGAGCGGCCGAAAAATTCAGAAAAGTAGATAATGAAACAGGAGCTGAGTTATCTACAAATGAGGGAAGTTTGCTCGAATCTCTCAAAAAGGGATTGATGACCTCATTATCTCCCACCGTTAAATTAGGTATAATGGCAGGTGTATTAAATGTTCTTCCTAACAAAAAAAGAAATGATTTAGTGGATATCGTCACTCGTAAATGGGTTAATGGTAAGGCAGGAGAAATATGGAATAAATTAATTCCCTTAAAAGACTTTTCAACATTAGAAAAAACTGCTGCATCATTAGGGAAATTAGATAAATCTTTTTCCCAATGGCTATTAACTCGAAATATAATAAATGATTCCTTTGATATAACCTATTTAACCAAAAATCTTTTCGAAAATGAAATAGCAAAACTAATAAAAGATTAATCCTTTCAGATGGGAGTATATTTATATTGAATAAACAACAGCATTCTAGCAAAAAAAAAGAAGGCTTTTTCGAAAATAGGATATTACCTATCATCACTGTTCTTTCAGGTGTCATTCTACTAGTGTACAAAGGGTTAGAATTTATTTCAAAGTATGTATTAATTTTAATCTTATTTACCCTAATTATTGCTTCGTTATACTTATTGTTTATGAAAGAAATAGTTGGTGCTGCTATTGGATTCATTTTTGCATCCCTTGGGTATTATATGTATAAAATCATTTTTAAACAAAAAAAAGAAATGACGCATAAACAAATCATAAAGAGGTAATTTAAAAGAGAATGTTTTTACGCATTCTCTTTTATATACTTATATGGAATTGCCTCTACAAATTTTTCTAATCGATTTACATTTTCCGTTAATGCACCTTTCACAAGAGAGAAATCTGTATTTAGTTCTTCTTTTTTTTCTTTAAAAAATGAAGACTTTTGTACATTTAATTCAGCCATCTCTTCTCCCCCTCTTTAAAAAGATACAATCTTCTATTTATATTATATAGCAAATGCAGACAAAGTGTACAATCATGATTTTCTTTTTAACTCTTCTTCTAATTCTTCTACTTGCTGTAATGTATCTCCTTTTATTAACGAGAAATCTGTCGTATCTTCATTGTCTTCTTTAAAAAAATCATTGTCATAATCTTTTATCACTACAATCACCTCTACGTGCTAGTGTAGGAATGATTGTCCGATTTTATTCAACTTTTTCCGATTTATTCCGAATTTATGTATAAAAGAGTAGGACAGAAAATTCTGTCCTACTTACTAAAATAACTATGATGTATAGTTAAATTATATACATTTTCAAAATCTCGATCTTGCAGGTTATTTTTCTTCCCATCAATAACAATGAAAACATCACTTACTATTTTTGCTGGTATAATCCCAACGTTTTCTATTTGAACAGCTTTTTGCTCATTCAACTGTTCAACGTGTTCTACGGGAACAATAATACTAAATTGCGAGCGAATACCACGAAAGTTTGTATTTAATTCCTTCGCGGCTTCAAAAACAACAATTTTCGCACCAACCTTTTCCCCATATGAATCTAAAAATGCATTTAAGCTTTTTGTATATTCCTCTTCTGTATGCCATTCCATCGTACCGAATACTGCTGGATTAACATTTTGAATAATTGTCGTGTATATTTCTCCTCTTGCTTTAGAAGCAATTAATGACCGTTTTATCGATTGAACAGTCTTGCCGATATCACTAAATTTCGCTCCCCATATTTCTGAAATATTAGGTGTTAAAATAAATGCGATATCAACGAAAATAACCATTGCAGTGAACATTAAAAGATTTTTCCAGAGGGTTAAATCAATTCCTTTTATCATGAAATATACGGTGACTGATATTATAAACAACCCATACCAGGTCTTTCTAATACGTTGCTTTTTCTCCTCGTATAACTCTTCGTTTCTCCAGTAAAAGAAAACAAGTACTAGAAAAACGATTGCTAAAATAAATAAGCCGATTCGAATGTTAGAGATCACCAATCACATCACCCTCCATTCAAAAACTACTCACGATATCATTACATGCACAAGCAGCTCTCTTTATGACAAAAGACGTGGACAAGCTTCTAAATTTAGCAATATCGCATATACATTAGAAGGTACCACGTCTTTTTATCATGAATCTACATTGTATATGTAGACAAGCACGCGTTACAAATTTTCATGTTAAAAAGAAATATGTTTCGGAATTTCCCCTTCAGGTACTTCTCCATCAATACTTAAGTAATAATGACGAATCGGACGTAAATTTTCGTCTAATTCATAAACAAGCGGAATGCTAGTTGGAATATTTAATGAAACCACTCCATCATTTGAAAGGTTGTCTAAGTATTTCACTAGCGATCGAATTGTATTACCATGAGATGAAATAATTACTTTCTCACCACTTCTTAATGACGGTGCAATTTCTGAATGCCAATAATTAAGCACTCGTTTCTCCGTATCCTCCAAACATTCAGTTAATGGGAATTCATCTTTTTGAAGTGTTTTATATCTTGGATCGTTCGCTTCATATCTAGGGTCATCTTCAGTAAGAGCAGGTGGCCTTACATCAATGCTTCTTCTCCAAATATGAACTTGTTCTTCTCCATATTTTTTTGCAGTTTCTTCTTTATTCAATCCTTGTAGTGCGCCATAATGTCTTTCATTTAGTTTCCACGATTTATGTACAGGCACCCAGGTAAGATCCATTTCATGCAGCACAATCCTTAAAGTTCGGATTGCTCGTTTTAATACAGATGTGTAAGCAACATCGAAAGTATAACCATTTTCCTTTAATATTGCTCCTGCTTCTCTTGCTTCACTTAATCCATTCTCTGATAAATCTACATCAGTCCATCCAGTAAAGCGATTTTCAAGATTCCATAAACTTTGTCCGTGACGAATAAGTACAAGTTTTATCATTATTATTCCCCTCTCGGAAATGTGGATTTTTTTGTTCCATCGCGTACACGTATAAAGTATCTAGTAATGTAACTTTTTATCCATTCACTCTATGATTTATCCATAGTTGCCAAATGCATGGATAAAATTTGTTCTTTTTCAAACTATAAAAACAGATATATTTTCTCATTATTTTTGATCGACTGGTATTTCCCGTTTCGATATCCAAGCATCAAAACCTGATCGGCTATTTGCCATTTCATTCATAACTTGATGCCAATTTTCTTCGCATGATTCACCAAATTTTGAAAAAATAGCATCCATTTGCATCCTTTGAACATCGCTCAGTTTTTTCTCTAAATCTGTACCTTCTTCTGTTAAAGATAACTGTTTCACACGGCGGTCATGTGTAGCTTCATTACTCTCAATTAAATTCTTTTCCACAAGTTGTCGTAATGGTCCGTGTAGAGCTTGTTTACTTATTTCTAGCAGTGATAATAACTCATTTACACTTATCCCTGGAAAACGTGCAATAAAAAATAAAATTCGGTGATGTACTCGTTGTATACCGTACTCTTTTATAATTTCATCTGGCTTTTCAGTAAATGTTTTATATGCAAAGTAAAATAATGCTAATGCCTCATTCATCTGTTCTTCTTTATGCTGTGTCATCTACTTTCCCCCTGTATGTAAATTATACCACAATCTAGTATTGAATATTTTAATCAACGCATTAGAACTTATTTAGTTTATTGAAACATTCATTGCATAATTAGGGGATGATTCATTTGGAAAAACAATATACTGTAAGTACATATTTATTGGATAGACTACACGAATTAGGAATTGAACATATATTTGGGGTTCCTGGTGATTATAATCTCGCCTTTTTAGATGATGTAGTAGCACATGAAAATTTAAAGTGGATTGGCAATTGTAATGAATTAAATGCGGCATATGCTGCAGATGGATATGCTCGCATAAAAGGAATCGCTGCTCTTATTACTACTTTCGGTGTCGGAGAATTAAGCGCCATTAACGGTATTGCTGGCTCATATGCAGAAAACGTGCCAGTTATAAAAATCACGGGTACTCCACCAACAAAAGTAATGGAAAATGGAGCAATCGTCCATCATACGTTAGGCGATGGAAAGTTCGATCACTTTTCCATTATGTATCGAGAAATCACTGTGACACAAACAAATGTAACACCTGAGCATGCTGCTGAGGAAATTGACCGTGTTTTACGTGCATGTTGGAATGAAAAAATGCCCTGTTCATATTAATTTGCCGATTGATGTGTATAATAAACCCATTAATAAACCTACAGAACCAATTTTATATAAACCGATTTTAAGTAATAAAGAAGCATTGGACAAAATGCTTCTACATGCCACTTCAAAAATAAATAACGCCAAAACCCTGTAATTTTAGCTGATTTTGAAGTAGATCGATTTCACGCTAAAGAAAATTTACATCAATTCGTAGAAAAAACTGGGTTTCCTATCGCGACGTTAAGTATGGGAAAAGGAATATTCCCAGAAAAACCCCCTCAATTTAAAGGGGTTTATACTGGTGATGTAAGTTCTCCGTATTTGCGAAAGAGAATTGATGAATCTGATTGTATTATTAGTATTGGTGATGGTTCTTTCCAAGTAACTGCCCAAGAGTTATCAACTATACTACGTCAAAATTTGAAACCGATTATATTTTTAATCAAGAACAACGGATACACTGTTGAACGTGCAATTTACGGCCAAAACGAATCGTATAATGACATACAAATGTGGTATTACACAAAACTCGCAAACGTATTCGGATTAGAAAAAAAAGTCTAACATGTAAGGTGGAAAATGAAATAGAGTTAGCAGAAGTCTTAACGAATATAACTTTAAATAAGAATCAACTTATCTTTATTGAAGTTGAAATGAGCCAAGCCGATCAGCCTGAATTGTTAGCTAAACT
Organism: Bacillus proteolyticus; assembly: GCF_001884065.1. Taxonomy (GTDB): domain Bacteria; phylum Bacillota; class Bacilli; order Bacillales; family Bacillaceae_G; genus Bacillus_A; species Bacillus_A proteolyticus. The sequence goes on along the minus strand of NZ_MACH01000092.1, from coordinate 42,317 downwards.
TGGAAAAAGATTCGGCCAGCAAAATTCTTAATATAAAAGCATAACCTAATTATACAATTGGTAGTGTAAAACTTGTTTTGAGAATAGTTTCGACACTCAAAATACATAAGGAAAAGGATGGAAAGCACCATCCTTTTCTATTTTAAGAGCCGTCTTCGACTAACGCCCCGTATGACAAGCAAAAATTCTTAATCCATCTTTACCTTTATAGCTTTTGTCGCAATAAAGGTTTTAATATGCTTATCTAATATCCTTGTTCCACCAAAATCATCCTCATAAAAACCTGTTATAACAAAACCAGCTTCAACTTGGCCTTGGATTTGGTCTTCTAGAGTATGCGCATATTCTATTGTTTGATTTGAATCGATGTAATCTTGAACTTCATCCTCTGGTAAATAATCCAATGTTGATGAAGGAATTGAATGTTTAACATCAAGAATACCTTTTTGTTCTTGGTTATCATCAAAAATCCATAGTAACGGATTTGTAAATCCAGAAATAAGAATACCTTTATTCTTTAAAACCCTAGAAACTTCATTCCATACAAGATGAATATCTTTTACAAACAAATTAGAAACAGGATTTACAACAATATCAAAATATTCATTCTCAAAATCACTAAGGTCTGACATATCTCCTTGTACTGTTTTTAAAGTCAAACCATCCCGTTTTGCTACCTTTTCATCTTGTTCCAATTGCTTCTTAGATATATCAGTAACTGTTACATCTGCTCCAGCAGCAGCTAGAACTGGTGCTTGTTGTCCGCCACCTGATGCTAAGCAAAGTATCTTTAATCCATCTAATGACTTTGGAAACCACTCTCTAGGAACTGATTTTTCCGTAGTCACTGTAATCTCCCATTCACCTGATTTGCTTTTCTCAATAACCTCGCTACTTACAGGCTGCGTGTATCTAGAACCTTCTTCAACCTTCTTATCCCATGCATTACTGTTTTGTTGTGTAATATCCATTGTGATTAGTCCTCCTAACAATCTAGTTGCATTTTATGTGTAAGCTTATTAACTATTTATGCTTTCCTTTTTCTATTAACCCGCCTGATAGTTAATACATAGTTGTCTATATTTATATTAACAGATAAATATTAATAATCACTAAAAATTCTAAAAAGACACAAAATTACACATCCATTCCATTCATTTAAAATAATCGTAGAATTGGTAAGTTTTAAACAACTCACTTCCACATAAAAAAAGCATTCCAAACCTGTTGACAGTTGGAACGCTTTTTTATGTTATTTAATTTTTCAAGATTTTAACTAAATCCATTAAACAAATACGCTACGCTTTTTCTTTTTTATTCAGCAAGAGTTAACTGCCAAGATACACCATACTTATCATTTAACCAGCCAAACTTTTTACTAAACGGATAAGAACCTAAAGGCATAAGAGTTGCTCCATCCTGCGCTAGTTTATGAAAGACCGTTTCAATCTCTTCTTCTGTCCCACAAGTTACATAAAGAGACATAGCTGGAGTGAATGTAAAATTATGATTTACATAGCTATCAATACACATAAACTCTTGGCCATTTAGCGTAAAAGTTGCATGAATTACGGTTCCCTCTTTACCAGGTCCATTTTCATCGTAGCGAGAAATACTTACAATTTCTGATTGATCAAATAGCGACGTATAAAAATTCATCGCTTCCTCAGCTTTGCCCTCAAACATTAAAAACGTAGTAATTTTTTGATTTGTGTTACTCATATGGAGACAGCCCCTTGTTATGTATTTATGTAAAACATACACCGGCTAACAAAAACCGAACGTATATTCTTGTAAATGTATTGTCTATAAAAACGATGAGTTTGTCAATTATCTACTTCCTTATTTCTTCTTAAATAATGCTGTCCAAAGAAATGACTCTCCAAACATAGTATTTGGTTGTTCAATTTGTTTCATCTTCCTAATTTCAATCACTTCAAACTCTTTAAATATCTCCCTTAATTTTTCATCCGAATAGGCAAGACCACCTTGTAAACTCCAACCTCTATATACGTCCCAATCTGTTATTTCTGATCCATTTCGCTCATCTAAATCACCTGCTGCAAAACATGTTAATCCGAAATAACCACCCGATTTCAATGAGTTTTTAATTAAATCCACATAATGTATCCTTCTATGTGGTGGAATATGATGTAAACAACCCGAATCGTATACAAAATCAAATTCATTTTGAACCTCTAAATTAAAAATTGAATCACAAATAAAGTGAATTCCTATTCCTTTTTCTAATGCCCTCTCTTTCGCCCAATTAATGCCTTCTATAGATAAATCCACTGCTGTTACATCAAATCCTTCAGTCACTAAATAAATTGCATTTCTTCCTGGGCCACATCCAAGTTCCAGCACTTTCCCTTTGGAAACCCATCCTGTTTCTATATATGAAACCAGATTCTCATCCGGAACATTTTCAAAAAACGGAACATCTTTTTCTCTATTCGCATAAAATTCATTCCAAAATGGTTCTGCCGATCTTAATAATGAATCGAGCATTTTAGTAATATCTTCTTGAGTATGCAAAGTTTCACTTTTCATTTATATCCCCCTAAATTTAATAGTCAGAAAATTATTATAAATCTTATTGAACTTTCAAGCAAAGAAAAAACTCCTATACCCAATAGGAGTTTTTGTCTTTAAAATCCAAGTACAGCTAACCATTTTAACAACTTCTCTTCTCGCGCTTTTAAATCATCGTTCCTAAGCTTACCTAACTGTATTTCACTAACAATTTCACCGTCTGCCATAAAAAGAACTCTTTCTGTTTTCGCTGCTACCTTTACATCATGAGTTACTAACATAATAGTCGTTCCATCACGGTTAATATTTAATAATATTTGCATTACTTCTTCTGTTGATTTTAAATTTAGAGCACCAGTCGGCTCATCTGCAAAAATAACATTTGGATTATTAATAAGCGCTCTACATATAGAGACCCTTTGTAATTGCCCTCCAGATACTTCGGTTATATAATGAGACGCTATATCACTTATCCCCATTTTCCCCATTAGCTCCAGAGCACGTTGATTTACTATTTTCTTACTCTCACATTTCGCTAAATATGCAGACAAAATGATATTATCAAATAGATTCAAGTTTCTAAGAAGGTTGCTCTGCTGAAAAATAAATCCTATTTCAGTAAGGCGCAATTTGGCTAACGCTTCTTCTTTCATACAAGATATTTCTTTACTACCAATTTTCACACTTCCTGATGACATTTGATCCATTCCACTAATATTATATAGTAACGTCGATTTCCCAGAACCAGAAGGCCCCATAACCGATACAAATTCTCCCTCATAAACCTCTAAATCTATATTTTTTAGCACGTGATAATTTGCATTTCCATCTATTGAATATGTTTTGTTTAATTGCCTTACTTCTAAATTTTTTTTCAAGTGATACACCCCTACTCCCCATTTGACTTTACATCGTTTGTTTGCTTCATAGTAAAACTACTGAAAATTGTTGTTGCAGTCACAGATATAAATAAAATAGCTGGACATATTACATAAGAAACGATGGGATTTACGACAAACTTTATATGAGCTGCTCCCATAAATGAGCCTAACCAACTTACTAACATTTCACTAAGTGTAGCAGCTATACATGTCCCTGTCACAATGCCTAATAATACAATGACGATAGAACGTGTTATATACTGTATACGAATATCTTTTCTAGAAAAACCAATACTTTTCATTATTAATATTTGGGAGGAGTCTTTTGCTAATAACATTTTAAAAAACATCGCAGTAATTAAAACTGATATCAATATCGCAATCAAAATAGCCACTTGAGTCACGAGTCTTAATTGTTTAATTGTCTCTCCTAAAGTTTGCGTTAAATAATCATCCGTATCTGTTATTTTTGCAGAATTAAAATTTTGTTTATACTCCTTCACTTTTTCTTGCAGATTCACAGTAGGCTTCGTATCTACATTTACTACATACCATAATATATTTTCATTATTATTAGAAAAACTAGCTTTAGCTGTTTTCCCACCATTCGTTACATCTTGATACATACCACTAATCGTTAGTGTTTCTTCTTTCCCATCCACAAATAAAACGATATGATCCCCTACATTCTTTTTTAATTCATTTGCGTTCATATAAGAAAGAGCAATTTCATTTTCATTTTTTGGTGCCATACCTTGAATATAGTCTACTGGAAATTGAGTGAAGTCTCCTACTTCTATATTTAAGTTTTCATGTGTACCATCAGCGTTCACCATTTTAAATGTACTCGTTACAAATGCTGCATATTTTTCTACTTCTTCATCATTTCGTATATATGAAATTACATCCTTAAATCGTTTCTCTATATTTTCAGATTGCTGTAAATCTATTCGAATATCACTTTTTCCTGTTCCCATATAATTTACAAACTTCGGTGACTGAATCGTATACAAAAAGTTAACAGGTACAACAATCATGAACACGGCTATGATTAATACGATACTTAATACGCGATATAACTTAAATCGTTTTACTACATCTTGTATACCAATAAATATATTTACATTTGTAATATTAGTTTGAGAGAGAGAAAAAGAACTTTTTACCTTCCTCTTTCCTAGATTATCTTTTGATCGTAAAGCATCTATTGCTGTTATTCTCCTGAAATTCCGCAAAATGAGACGACAGAAAAGGATAACGGCTAGAAATAACAAAGCTGTGACTATTAATGGTACAACAAAATGTAAAACACTTGTATTTGCTGTCCCCATATAAAGTGAGATATTAGAGGTGAATATTTTTGAAACAAATAATGAAAGTATATATCCACATATACATCCGCTAGCAGAAATAACAACATATTTTGTTACATATAGTTTTTGAATATCTTTACTTTTAATGCCGATAGCTTTCATTACACCAATTTCCTGATAGTCTTCTTCCATTGAAGTAATAATCGTAAATCTAATACATAAAATTGCGATTATCATTAATAATGCACTTATTATGATAAGTACTGCAGCTATTATTCCATCTGTTAATGAATTGAGTGTTTTAAAGAGTGAATACGTAATAGAGGGACCTTTTTGAGGTAAGTTCGATGACTGGTATAGGTTTTCAAATTCATTTATTTTATCTACATCTGTTAGCTGGAATTCAATAAGATATTCGCTTTCTCCAAAATCCCCCTTTATTCTTTCGAAATCTTCATTGCTTATTACAAATCGTTTTGAACTAACAATTGATGGGTTCATTTGAACATCACGAACAAATGCTGAAATAGTAAATTCTAGTTCATTATTATTTTTAACAACCCATATTTTATCTCCAATATGCAAATTATATTTTTGCATATAATAAATGGGTACACCTATTTCCCCTTTCCTAACATCGACCACTTCATTATTCAAATTTAATAAAAAGTCAAAATTACTATTTTGTTTCACGAAGCTAATGTCCATTACACTATTATGTTCCGCTTGATTTTTCTTCTTTATAAAAATGTTGGTTCCATTTATTTGAACCATTTCAGCCGTTTGCTGTTTTTTTATAATAGGCGTTCTTTTAACAAATAAATCGATTGACTTTTGATTTATTTCTCCAGCATGCATTTGTACGAAATGCGGTGCGCTTGATACTTTAAACAATTGATCCATTGAATTCAATAGATTTATAACGTTACTTGAAGCACTAGCCATTAAAAGACTTGATAACATGATAAACATAAATAAAATGGTAATTATCATTTTATTTTGAGATAAATCTCGTTTTAACATTCTCTTAATCATATGAAGCTAGTTCCCTTCATTCCATAATTTTTTCTTCGTCACTATCGCTATTATTATCATTATGAAACTAATTGCTAATATAGGTAAATAAATGTTCATACTGAATTCTTCAAACATAAAACCATAAACGACTTGCCCAATTGGCGCCATAAATTGAGATACTGCTATTATAATTGCCATTACTTTTCCTAGGTTTTCATTTGGTGTTTTCTTTTGGACTACAGTAATCACATAGATGGATACACTTGTCATGATCATTGCAATTAGAATAGAAGAAAGTATAAAGAGGATAAATGATGGATAGTATCCTAAATTAAGAATAAATGGCGTAACTGATAGTGTCATTGGTATTACTAATAAAGCTATTAAAAGCATCCAGTAATACAGTGTTTTCATCTGTAGTTTTTTCGCAAAAAAACCTATTGATAATGCACCTAAAATAGTAGCAAAATCGATCAACCCCATTCCAATTCCATACCAAGTATCGCTACTTTCCATTGTTACTCTTATAATAATTGGAGCACCAACTACAAATAGCGGTGTTAGTATTAAATTTAGTAATGCGGCTAAAAGCATAGATTTCAAAATAAATGGTTGTTTTAAAACGTATATAAACCCTTCTTTCATATCCTTTACAATTGTCGGTATGATATGGCTTTCTTGCGCTCTTTTTATAAAAGGTATTGTAATAAACAATTCTAAAATCGCAGATAAAAAGAAAGCGAAGCAACTTATTATTACGAGCATTTTCAAACCAATTATGCCGTACAATATTCCACCTAATACAGGCGCAACTATATTAGATAGTGCTTGCACACCATTTACGATACCGTTCGCTTGTTCTAACTTTTTCTCAGGAACTAATTGCGGAATACTTGCCATTACAACCGGTGAGTACATTGCACTAATAACTGCTAGTAAAAACATAATTGTCCCAATCAATATAATAGATACAGATCCAGTAAATAATAAAACTATAAAGCTTAATACAATCGCAGCGTTAATAAAATCAAAAATGACCATTACATTACGGCGATTGAAACGATCTGCTATCGCTCCGCCAACAGGGGCTAACAAAAACGGAATACTCGTAACAGCATATAATCCTGCGAATATATCAGCACGCCCTGTTATATCTAGCACATATAACGACAGAGCAAAACGTAAAAGTGTTGATCCTAAAATAGTAATAATTTGCCCACTCACCATTAAGTGAAAATCTTTCATCGAAGATTTTATACTTGCTGGCATCTTCATCACACCCTTCATTCAAATTTAGACCGACTGCCGGTCTATAATACCCAAACAGAAAAAAGCTATTTCTGTTTCATTAAAACCTCGATCATATAATCAAAGGATCCTTCTTTCGCTCCAACAGATACTTCCATCATTTTAATATAAGCTTTCGCTCTTCTCATCATTTCTTCCGGCTTCCACTGGAATAAACCTTCATCAAATATGACTTGTGCTGAAGAGAGTAATAATTCAATTGTTTCTTGTGGGTATGGTGTAGAAAATACGCCTTCATCGATTCCTTGTTCTAAAATTTCCGCTAAAACAGGAGATAAATGTATAATGGATTGTACTAAACTTTTTTGATGCATTTCTGCATTATTGGGTTGATGAAATTGTTCAATCATTTTATCTTTTATGTCACCTGATTTTGGCGAGTGCTCCATTAAAACTCGAAATAACTTTTCTAAAACTGGGATATTTGGATTAGAGATGATTACTTTCGCTTTAGCAACATCCGCTTTAATAATCCTCATAATGATTTCATCCATCACTTCTTCTTTCGACTTAAAATAATGATAAAACGTCCCCTTTGCTATCCCTATCTCTTTTAAAATGTCATTTACTGTTGTTTTCGTATATCCTTTAGTAACAAATAAACGTTCAGCAGTTTCTAAAATTTCCTTTCTGCGCTCCTCATACTCCTTTACAATTCGCATTCAAGTTCCCCTTCCCACCAGACCGACTGTCGGTCTATTTAAATTATATGTTTAGTTAATAAAAAGTTTCCTAATTATTGTACATATACAACATCCTACTTTTGATTTCCTTTATGAATTCTTAATTTTTCAATTCGGTGAATGAAATTTTAAAAATTACTTCTGTGCACCACCCTTGTACTTATATCGACTTCATTGTATAAAAACAAAAAAGAGCCGCAACGCATTGCGACTCTTTTAGAATAATAACTATTTAACGGCCACGTCTTTGCTGACCTTGTTTTGTACTACTTTTCTTATTACTTGGCTTATTAAATGATCGATTGTTATCATTTCTCGAACTATTTCTTGAATCGTTTCTTGGACCACCTTTTGAACCACTTCTAGAACCTTCACGGCTATCTCTTTGACGATATTGACCTGATTTCTTTGGAGCCGGCTTTGGTAACGGTTTTCCATTTTCATCAACACGTTTTATCTTCGGTTGTTCAATTATTTCTCTTTTCAGTGGTGCACCAAGCGTTTTTTCAATTTCTTCTAAATGTTTTTCATCTTTCGCTGCAACGAATGTAATTGCAAGACCTGATCCACCTGCACGTCCTGTTCGGCCAATGCGGTGAATATAGCTTTCTACATCTTCTGGAATATCAAAGTTAAATACGTGCGTTACACCATCTACATCAAGTCCACGAGCTGCTACATCAGTCGCAATTAAGTACTGAATTTTAGCTTCGCGGAAACTCTTCATAACTCTTTCACGTTTCGCTTGAGGTATATCACCATGAAGTTCAGCACAATTATAACCTAGTCCTTTTAAATTATCATAAAGCTTACTTGCTCTAACCTTTGTACGACAGAAAATAACAGCTAAAAATGGCTGATCACGATCCATAACAAAACGAAGTGCATCTGGCTTTGCACGATCTGTCGTCTCAATGACACGCTGTTCAATTGTATCTACCGTTACTTCTTCACTTTGTACTTGAATCATTTGCGGCTCATCCATATAACGTTTCGCCAATTTTTTAATATCTTTTGGCATCGTTGCTGAGAATAGCATCGTTTGTTTACTATCAGGTGTCTCATCTAAAATATCTTCAATATCATATAAGAAACCGAAATAAAGCATTTGATCAGCTTCATCTAGTACAATCGTTGAAAGATTACTTAAATCAATTGTTTCACGTCGTATATGATCTAATAGTCGTCCTGGTGTCGCTACAACAATATGTGTATTACCTTTTAATTTTCTCAATTGTTGCGCTACATCTTGCCCGCCATAAATCGCTAGTACATTAATATCTTCTCTTTGAACAAGCATTTTTTTAATTTCAGTTGTAATTTGCAGTGCTAGTTCCCTTGTTGGCGCAACAATTAAAGCCTGAACATCACTAGATTTTGGATCGATTTTTTCTAAAATCGGTAACACGAATGCAAGTGTTTTACCTGTTCCAGTTTTTGCTTGACCAATTATATCTTTACCAGACAGTATTACCGGAATTGCTTTCTCTTGAATTGGTGTTGCTTCTGTAATTCCATTTTCACGTAATGTATGATTAAAAGTTTCACTAATTCCTAATTCTAAAAAGTTTTTCAAATAGACCACTTCTTTTCCTTATTTTTCACATTAGCTTTCATTGTACCATTTGTTTCGCCAAATATGAAAAATAAAAAAATTCTTATCTTCTTTTTTTATATTCCTCGTGTACTAGATGAATAAATTCTTTTTGTTTTTCCTCCGAATTTATTAATGCTTCCATGTTAGTAGAAGACAAAATGAACTTTTTAATTTTTCTATTACTCCAAATTAATCTCGTATACTTTGTATCTTCGTGTAGCCTTCGAAACCACTCAAATTCACTTAATTTGGCAATATGATGTTTTAATTTCATGTCATTTCGAGGGTAAAATAAAATTATATCCATTATTACATCAAGCAATAAACTCATCTTCTCTCCTCCTATACATATATATTTCAAATTTATGGAAAGATAGTTATATGATAATAAAATTAACTACTACATTCATAAAAATTTTTTGCTTATTTTTCTTACTATATTTTCAATCCACCACAATTATAATGGCGAAATCTCAAACAGATGTAATCAGTGAATTCAAACATGCTTTACTCAAAAATGATAAAAAATTAATGCAGTCATATGTAACAGAAGGAGTTGAACTACCTACTTTCCAAAAGGAAAAACCTATTCATGAAATTAAAATAGTACGATCTCCAAAAGAAGATACTACAATTCTTATTTCTTATTTCAAAGGCACTAATGATGAATTTACTATCGGTTTCATTTTAGAAATAGTAACAAAAAATAATAAAATATCTCAAATGAATCAAATTTATGATGGTACCAATCCACTTATGAAAGAAGCTACTATCGTAAAAGAATATGAAATGAAGTATAAGGAACATATACTTACTCCTACAAAATTCCCGTTCGAAATTCACGAATTTCAAGGGTACATCTATAACGATTACTTAAACCTCCAATACTACAATGAAGATATTAATGGGATTTTTAAAATCACTGTTTCACCAGTTCAAAACAAATTAGGCTTCTATGTACATAGGGGAGCTACGTTCTACAGCTTAAAAAATAATATAAAAGCATTATATAATCCTCATTTTGATTCAGCATATGAACTTATCTTTCAGAAGAATGGTTTTCAATATACAATTGCAATTGGTAACAAACGCTATATACAAGGAAAATATAACGTAAAGGATTTAATCCAAATTGCAGAATCTATGAATTAAAAAAACGATTTTTTCGATATAGGAAAGATCGTTTTTTTATTATTTTAAACAGTAAGTTTCCCTCCATGATAACAATAATAAGTTACAGCTTTAAGGTTTTTAATCCTCTTTAAAGACTCTTCCGCTTTTTCTAAATCTAAACAAAAATTCGGATTAGCTATAACTAATTCACGATTCTCTTGAACCGCTGCATCTCCCGTAATTACACAGTTTAAATTCGGAAAATATAATGAAATATGCCCCGAAGTATGTCCTGGCGTCGCTACTATTTGACATTCATTATTCAAAATCATTTGGCCATCATTTACTTTTTCATCGACGGAAATATGTCTTATATTTTTTAGCTGTTGTATAAAGCATTTACCAAATTCTTTTTCTCCATTTGGCATACATTCTAACATTTCTTCAGCTTGGACTAGTCTCTCCGATTTTATTTCACCATTAATGTAGTTAGATTCAATTTCACTAGCAATAATATTAATGTGAGGATATTTCATTTTGAAATCATATAAAGATCCTATATGATCATCATCATAATGAGTAATAATTATATTTTTTAAGTTTTCCATCTCATACCCAAGTTTTACAATTGCATCTTCAATTAAAGGTAAAAAGTTTATATAACCTGTATCTACTAAAGTTAATTCATTGTTTACTATAAGTAAGCTCGGATAAATACATTGTTTTGCCTCATTAAATTCAAATTCAATTGGTAGTTCTATTATCTTCATTTTTCTTCCCCCATACCCTTTATTCAATTTTTAATAATAAATAAATCATCCACATACATTTTACTGTACATACTTATGTAACAAAACACTGTGAGTCGTTACATAACCAACATTCTATTATTTTGAACAGGTAATTCCCTATTTTTATGGAATATACAATAAGAAAAACAATATAATTGATTATTTCCCTACTTCTTTGTCTATCCTTTTAAAAAATCGATGTTTTTGTAAAAGGAGTGTTTATATGGAGAAACAGACACTTTGGAAAAAGTTCAAAAAAAGCTCAGCAAACCTTGGGAAATCAAGCGTATATGAAAGTATTATTTTATACTACACAATGAGAAAAAAAGGGTTACCTACTAAAGCGAAGTTCATAATATTAGCCGCTTTATCCTATTACGTATTAACTATTGATTTCATTCCAGATATTGCTGCTATTATTGGGATTGGCTTATTAGATGATGTTTTAGCAATCGCTGTAGCGCATAAATATGTTATGAGACACGCAGATGCTGAAATTCGAGAGAAGAGCAAAGTAAAAATGGAGTCATTATTTTCTTCAGCACAGGCATAATTAAAAAGAGCTAAGATCATTCCTCTTAGCTCCTTGTTCATAAAACAATTTTTTAAAATACTACTTCACTTCATTCGCCACAAAAAATTGCTCACAAACACTCGAAATACGCTGTAAGTCTACGTTCCCACCAGATATTACCGCTACTACTTTTTTCCCTTTAATATATTGATCAACTTTCCCTGCCAGTAGAGCAGCAGTAGCTAATGCACCCGCACCTTCTACAACAGCCTTTCCACGTTGTAATAAATCTTTCATCGCTACTTCCAGCTCTTTTTCTGATACTGTTACAATATCATCTACTAATTCTTTTACAACTTCAAAAGTTAAATTTCCTGGTATTTTAACCGCGCAACCATCTGCTATAGTAGGTGCCTCATAATGTTCTACAATTGTACCTTTGTCATAAGATGCCTTCATCCCATGAACATTATCTGCTTGGACACCAATTATATTAATGGATGGATTAAAAGATTTTAATGCAACAGCAATACCAGAAATAATTCCGCCTCCGCCGATTGGTACAATAACAGTATCAACATCCCACATATCATCCAGAATGTCTAATCCAATTGTACCTTGACCAGCCATTACCTCTACATCATCATATGGATGTAAGTATGTTTCACCTGTTTCCCTTGTAATCTCCTCACATTTTGCCTTTGCATCATCAAAAGTTTCACCATGTAAAATCACTTCAGATCCATATCCTTTAGTTGCTTCAACTTTCGCCTGTGGTGCAGAAATTGGCATAACAATTTTACTCTTAATACCAAGTAAATGTGCAGATAATGCAACTCCTTGCGCATGATTACCTGCTGAACATGCAATTACGCCTCGTTCTTTTTCTTGATCCGTGAGCTGCGACATTTTATTAAATGCGCCACGGAATTTAAAAGAACCTGTTAATTGCATATTTTCTAATTTCAAGTGAATTTCTCCGCCCGTTTTACTAGTCAAATAAAAAGATTTTACTAATGGGGTTTTACGAGCATTTCTATCTAGAATATTTTGAGCTTTTTTAATATCGTCTATATGTAATGGTAGTTTTTTAGTTATCATAATAACACCTCTTCCAATGATCTATTCTAAGTTTTCGTATGCAGTAGCTCCTTTATACGAATCCATCTATGTTAAGAAAAAGTTTTTATATATGTACCCCATTCTGTAATACACACATTTGCAAACAATTTAACATCCTCTTCATATCACGTTCTTTATAATGATTTAAACATGCAATTTGGATCCAATTATTTGTTTGTAAATAAGATGACTCATAATGAACAATATATCCTTGTAATGCTAACGCATCACCTACTGCTTTAGAAGAAAGACCTTTATTTAATTGAATGGTAAGTATAATTGATGCAGCATGTTCTTTAGGTGAAACAAGTTTTAAACTCATAGTAGTAATAGCTTGTTCAATATATGCATACGTCTCTTTTATTTTTTCAAATGCCATTTCATCTTCGAATCTTTTTAATGCTTCTTGCAATGCATACATTAAATTCCATGAATGAGAATATGGAATACTTTCATTTTCTTCGTACATACCAATGTCCATATAGGCCGGTAATGTCTCATTTACTTTCACATTGTGATTATAAAAAACGAAAGATAATCCAGTAAACGATTTAATTGCCTTTCCGCTAACGCCGCTTGCAAAATATACATCCTTTAAATTTATCGGTATTGCTCCAATCGAACTGATACAATCTACACATAATTTCATTTGACGCTTGTTACAAAGAGTATTTAGCCCGTCTAAATCATTTAACATTCCAGTTGACGTTTCATGGTGAACAAACCAAAGCCATTCATAATTGCCAGTTTCCATTATTTTTTCTAATTCTGTATAAATAAACGGTTCTCCCAATTCTTTTTTATACGTATCAAAATGTAATTGTGCGCGTGTTGCATGTCCAACTAATCTATTACCAAATTCCCCATTTGTTAATACTAGTCCCTTCCCTTTTATAGAACGTAACTGTAAAGCAATCGAATCATTCGCGAATGTCCCTGTTCCTAACATGATTTGCACACGTTTTGCTTTTGTCATTTGCAGTAAACGTTTTTTCACATTTTCCATCGTCACTTGAAATGACTTAGAACGATGCGAAGTAGGCTTAGTAGAAAATGCCTTTCGAACATTCTCTTCAATATCGACTGGACCAGGTAAAAACGTATATTCCTTCGTCATAATACCCCCAACATTCGACGCTTCAAACATAGCAGGGGTAACATACATTGGCTGGAAGGCTGCTTCTTCTGTTCCAACTAACGTATGGAAAGATTTGAATCCCATTTGCTCATATAAAGGTAGTTCACGAGTTGTAGCAGAAATGAGCGCCAATTCATATCCATTTAGAAGCAAATAACGATGTAAAAAGCGAATTAAACCTAACAATGCTCTTCCATTTCGATATGCACGTTCTACTGAAAGCAAACGAATTTCATATACATTTTCTCCATGTTCTTGCAAATAAAAATCTAGATTTGAAATTTTATAGTCTAACGAGAATGGTCGTTTTCCTCGCAACGCAACCATACCTACTACTTTATTATCGTCTAAACAAATTAAATATGTATTTTCTTCATGGAAACGATCTATACGAACACGCTCTTTCGTTTCTTCATGTTGCGGAATTTCTTCTACAAATGTTTTATAATTCAATTCATGTATACGTTCAAATTCCCAAGCTTGATCAGCAACTTTATAAATTAACCCCATGTTGTATCTCCTTTATGTATTTAATAAAAATTATAAGTGGAGATTAACTCCACTTATTACAAGTTCATTTCATTCTCGATTTACATATAAAATAAGTACAATGATAAGAGCACTTAAAATAGTCGTAACAATAGAGTAAGAATACAAAATCATGCAAACCGGTAAACAAGCGATTGTAATTAAGCCTGGCTTAGTAAATCCTTTAAAGATTAAATAAAATATAATGAAAACAGCAATAAGAGTAAGCGCTATCAAATAATCAAATGCGATTAATCCTCCAATAAATGTTGAAATGCCTTTTCCGCCCTTGCCTTTAAATACAATTGGGTAAATATGTCCAAGTAAAACAGCTAGTAAAGCTAACATTACAAATGTAGAATTTTCAAAAAGGTATTTTGCAATAGAAACTACGATTGCCCCTTTAATTGCATCACCTAAAAATGTAGCGACGAAATACCCTTTACCATATACGCGCCCCATATTTCTTGCGCCAGGATTACCGCTTCCTTCATCTCGAATATCAACGTTATGTCTCCATTTCGTTACTATATAAGCGGTCAATATGTTTCCAAATAAATAAGAAGCCACCAAATACAAAAATTGCATACTATTAATCATGTTATCATTCACTTTCTACATGGGAATACATATACAATATTCAAGAACTATGTATATTGTACTTTTTTATCCACATCCCTTTATATATTTTAACATCATATATTTACAATTCATACAAAAATTCTCATACAACTATTCTTAAAAGTATCTATCCTTCATTAAATAATATGTTCCTTTCACTGCCATTTCTGTTTGTGATACAAATGTAATCTCTTCCATACTTTCTTCACAGCACTTCTTGAATAATGCATATATTTCAGGAACTAAACGCAATATGCTGCCACTTACTGCAATTGGAGTTGGGTGCTTAAATTTCAGCTTGTTATAAACATTTACTGTAATCCTAGCTAATTCCTTTCCAGCTTGTATAATTATTTCACGTGCGTCATCATTCCCATTTCTCGCTTCCTCAATAATGAATGGTGCAATTGCTGCAACTTTATTTTTTGAAGAGCTATATACTAGTCTTTTTATATGAGACGATGTCAAAAGTTGAAACTCGTCTTGAATACTTAAGCTTAATGGGCAAAGTGCAGCTCCTTGATCAAATTGATTTGCTATTCTCTTTAAACCTTGTAACGCAATCCAATATCCGCTTCCTTCATCACCTAAAATATGCCCCCATCCACCGCTATACTCGTACACTTCTCCTTTCTTTCCAAGACAAATCGCGCCTGTACCGCCAATCGTTATAATTCCATCCTTCCCCTTTAAAGCAGCTGCATGCGCTATCATTGCGTCATTAAAAACTTCAATTTGTGTTCCATACTTCTGTTTTAGACGTAATGTTAATTCATTTGTATTTGCTCCACTTATACCCGCTAATCCTAAACAAATACAAACGCAATTCTCTTTCACTACACTTTTCTGGCATTGATCAATCGCTTCCATAATATGAAAAAGTGCTTCTTTAAAATCTATTAAAATGTTTCCAAATCCACTTGTAGCTCTTACAAGTTCGTTTCCATCTTTATCAAATACAATTGCTTCTGTCTTAGATCCACCGCCGTCTACTCCAATCATATACTTCATATGTTCACCTCATTTTCATCTTCTTATTGGAGGGAATGTTGTATTCCCTAAAACTACAGATTTCTTTGCACCTGTTGCGCTCGGTACATTACTCGGATTACGATGATGCGTTTCGTTTGCTAAAATAGCAAATGCGATTGCTTCTTTCGCCTCTGAAGAATAGCCTATATCTTCTTGAATGAATATTGCACATTTTTCTTCTTTCAATCCATTCCGTATCATTTCAACAAGTGTATCATTATAACTTCCACCACCACCTAGAATTACCTCATCGATTTCATAATATGGAAGAATAAACTTCTTATAATGTTGAACAATTGAACTTGCTGTAAACATCGTTACAGTCGTCAAAAGATTTTCTTTACCATGCTTTCCAAACCGCTTCAATAATTCACTTACAAATTCTTCTCCAAACTGTTCTCTACCAGTTGATTTCGGTGGATTCATTTTCAAAAATGGATGGTTCATACAATATGTCAAAATTTCATCTACAACTACTCCTTGTTTTGCAATCCTACCATTTTGATCATATGGTAACTGAAATAATCTTTGACATACATCATCCATTACCATATTCCCTGGACCAGTATCAAAAGCAATAACGCTCTCATTACTTTGTTTACTTGGAATCACTGTAACATTGCCGATCCCGCCAATATTTTGTAGTAGTCTATTTTTAGTTTGATGACGATACAAAATGACCTCTGAATATGGCACAAGTGGTGCACCTTGTCCCCCTGCTGCCATATCCATCGTTCGAAAATTAGAGATAACCGTAGTGTTCGTTTCATATGCTATAACTGCTGGCTCTCCAATTTGTAATGTTGAGGGAATCATATTACCATCTTGCTTTGGCTGATGATAAATCGTTTGTCCGTGAGAACCTATTAAATCTAATTTTTCCAATGAAATATTTGACTCTTTACAAACTTCCTTTACAGCGTTGGCGAAGCATAAACCGAGTTTGAAATTTAAACTGCATATGAGTTGGACATTTGAATTTTCTATTGATAATGCCTGCTGGATCTCATTTTTCATATCATTATAAAATGGCACAGTAGTAAAATGGATGAGTTCAACTTTAGAACCTACACCGCTTCCTTCTATATGAACGAGTGCTACATCTATTCCGTCTAACGAAGTACCGGACATTACCCCTGCAATATACATAACATGCATAACCTCCTATTTACTAAAAAACAATCATGTAAGTTACAAACGTACAGCCAATTGAAAATATTATAAATCTAAAAAACAACTGCACTTTTGATGTAAACGACCCATCAATGAAAGAAACAACTACTGTAAGCAAAATACTTGCCGCAATGCTTGTAACGAGCCATATACTATGCATTTGTGATAGATTTAGCATTCTTAATAAAGGTACAAATAGTAAATTCGCACATATCACTCCAAATAGTAATAAAAATACACCTTTATAACTAAATTTTATATTCATTCCATTTCACCCTCTCTGGACTTCATGTGAAAGAAGTGATAGGCAAAATACCTATCACTCATAAATACAGTATAAAAATCACGGATTAACAGATTCTCCGTCTCCATTCTTTTCAATTTCAAGCATATTTTTGTCGTACATTTTAAAGAATGGTAGATAAATAAGGAATGATATTGCTATATTTATGAAAACTAATACAATTGCACGCCAATCTCCGCCTGTAGCTAAATACGCACCAATTGGAGCTGGTAATGTCCACGGTGGCATAATATGTGTTGGCGTTACAAATCCCATCGCAGTTGCTGAATATGCAACAGTTGCTGTTACAAGTGGTGTAATGATAAATGGGATAATTAAAATTGGATTTAGTACAATCGGTAATCCGAATATGACTGGTTCATTAATATTAAAAATACCCGGAACAATACAAGTTCTTGATAATGCTTTCGAATATTTTGATCGACCAAATACAATCATAGCTAATACAAGTCCTAACGTCGCACCAGAACCGCCAATCCATATAAACCATTGATATAACGGCTCTGGTGAAATGAATGGCAACTGATCTGCTCCACTAGCAACTGCTTCGCCATTTTTCCCTAGGTATACTTCCCATAATGGCCGAGCAACAGTTCCAACAACCGACACACCATGGATTCCGAATGACCAAAAAAACGTAATTAAAAACACTGGAATGATTACACCGAAGTAACTATCCCCAGCTTTTACTAATGGTGCTGCTAATTTATCAACAACATGGTGTAAATCAATGCTAAAAACGACAGTTACTAGACTCATTATAATAATAACGAATGCAGCAGGTATAAGTGCTTCAAACGAACGTGAAACAGACGGCGGTACTTGTTCTGGCATTTTAATCATTACATTTTTCGTCTTACAAAATCTTAAAATCTCTACTGATAAAATAGATACGATCATCGTTACGAATAATCCATGCCCCCCGAGATTTGTCATCGGAAGCATAAATCCTTTTTTATCGATTAATTCAGGCGTCAATGTTAAAAGTAGTGAGCATACTGCTAACTGCGCCCCTGATAAAGCATCTAATTTATAACTTTTGGCTAAATTATATCCTATTCCAAATGCTATATATAAAGACATAATAAACATTGTTAAACGATATGGTATTAATATACTTGTTTGATTCTTTAATGCCCAAACGGATATGAAACTATCTTTCGGTAATGGCGGAAATGCTACGATTAAAAAGAAACTTCCTACGATAATAAATGGTAACGCCGAAATAACTCCATCACGGATTGCTTGTAAATGCCTCTGTTCAGAAAGCCTTGCCATCGGTCCAGATAAGTTTTTATCAAGAAACGTGACAAACTTATTCATAACGCTTCCCCCTAACTAATTAATTCATTTACAGTTTTCAATAATGTTGGTCCACCAAGCGGTGTGTATGCTTTCGGCGGAATGATACCGCAAGGAACAGATTCCTCTTCTGCAAGTTTTTTTACTGAATCAAATCGATGTCTAATTTGAGGTGCAACCATTACAACATCCCAACCATTCTTTACTTCTTTCTCCACCTCACTTGTTCCAATTGCATGTACTTCCATGTTCATACCATTTTTCTCCGCTTCTTTTTTTAAAGCGTTTACAACAATTGCGCTGGACATTCCTCCAGAACAAACAAATAAAACCTTCATTTATTAATCCTCCTATACTTATGAATTATCCCCTTCGAATGAAAGGAAGTTTCACTTTACTAACAAGCATATGAAGTAGTGAAAGAATTTAGTTGTGATGAAAGTAAATTTCACTAAAAATATTTTTCCTATTAAATTAATGTTTCAATATTCATTTTTCTCAATTGTAAGAACAACCTCACCTCAGATATTATTTTAGTTAACCATATAATAAGGAGGCGTATAAATGATCTTGAAACGTTTATTAATGATATGTTGTATCGTCATCTTTTTTATTCCTTTCTCTTTCATTCCCCCTCACTCTACTTATGCTGAAGTTAATACTACGTACAAAAAACATGAATTACGTGCAGTATGGATTGCATCAGTTCTTAATATTGATTGGCCCTCAAAAACTGGCTTACCTATTGAAAAGCAGAAACAAGAATTTATAAGATTGCTAGACGATGTAAAAAGCACTGGCATGAATGCAGTAGTTGTACAAATTAAACCCACTGCTGATGCTTTTTATCCTTCCAAATACGGTCCTTGGTCTGAATACATTACGGGCACACAAGGAAAAGACCCTGGATACGATCCACTCGCATTTATGGTTGAAGAAGCACATAAAAGAAATATAGAATTTCACGCATGGATTAACCCATACCGAATAACGATGAATCACACTGATATAAATCGATTATCAAATAATCACCCTGCAAGACAACATCCCGATTGGGTTGTACCTTACGGCGGGAAATTATATTACAATCCCGGTATTCCAGAAGTAAAAAAATTCATAACAGAAGGCGCTTTAGAAATCGTGCAAAATTATGACATTGATGCCCTTCATATGGATGATTATTTTTATCCATATAAAGTAGTTGGTGAAGAATTCCCTGATCAAAAAACGTACGAAACGTATAATAACGGTAGATTTACAAATATAGAGGATTGGCGACGTGACAATGTAAATAAACTTGTCAAAGGTTTAAATGCTGCTATTAAACAAGAAAAGTCATATGTGAAATTTGGCATTAGTCCATTCGGCGTGTGGCGAAATATAGCCGACGATCCTACTGGCTCTAACACAACCGCCGGACAAAGAAACTATGATGATCTTTATGCTGACACACGTGAGTGGATACAAAAAGGTTATATTGACTACATTACACCGCAAATATATTGGAATATTGGTTTCACACCCGCAGCATATGACATATTAGTAGACTGGTGGGTAAAAGAAACAAATAATAAACCGATTCACCTATACATCGGTCAGGCTGCCTATAAAATTAATAATAACTCTGCCCCCGCTTGGTCTGATCCTGAAGAATACCCAAGACAAATTGTATTAAACCGGCTATATCCTCAAATAAAAGGTAGTATGCATTTTAGCTTAAAAGATATTAATAATAATCCACTTGGAGTGAAAGATAGACTCTCAAAAGACATATATAAACACCCTGCATTAATCCCGCCTATGCCTTGGATTGATCATGATCCACCAAAACAACCGACTTTAAAAGGTGCTATTCCAAGAGAGGAAGGTATTGCTGTAGGTATCATTGGTGATAGAGAGAATGATTCTGCTTATTACGCCATTTACCGTGTAAATGGAAAAAATGAAGTAGATATACAAAACCCAAAAAATTTACTTACTACTGTAAGAAAAACAAAACTTGGAGAAATTTATGTAGATAAAACAGCTATTTCTGGAGAAACGTATACGTATGTAGTAACTGCAGTTGATCGATTGCATAATGAAAGTATTGCTTCTAGTCATACTACCGTTAAAGCAAAATAACAGCTAATAAAAAAGCGCCTTAAAAGCTAAAAACTATAGCTTTAAGGCGCTTTTATTATTTATTCTTAAACTTCTCAGTCGCTGCTCTCATCTTCACATTTAAATCGTGATCAATCGAGTCGCGGATATCTCGCTCTACTACTTCCATTTCTTTTTGGAAATTTTGCAAGTAGATTTTCAGTTCTTCTTCCTTCTCTGGTCTTTGTGAAGGTGGTAATTGTACTACCAACGATAGCATCGCTGTTAAATCTTTCATTAAGAACGTTTCAAGTTTATGTTGTTGTTCAAACATACGTTGTTCTTGATAATATGGAAGTGCATTTAATACTGAAATTGTAATCTCATCAACCGTTCTTTGTAGTGAAGGATTAATCGAGCGTTTATATGCTTGAATTGTATTTAATGCATCTGGATATCGATCATAGAAATACAATTTATAAAACGATAAGTCTGTCGGTTTTACAGTTTGTTGTGATTCTTGTCTCAAGAAATCTTTCACTTTCATTGTTGCGGTATCAATATCTTCATTCGTAAGCTTTTTCGTTGTTTTTGCCATCACATGCACTTTTTTCTGCTTTTCTTTCGGTAACATTGAGAAAACTTGCTCTCTCGTACGTTGGCCTGAAGTACAGAAAAGAGTGTTTAAAGTATTTTGTTCTTTTTTCCCTTCTGTACGAACCCAGCGATAAAAGAGTGGATGCTGCGTAAATTCTTGTAAAAACGGTGTTGATTTGTTTGATAATTTCTCAATGGAATCTTGTGCTCTCTTATATGGTTTCGTCCATGAAAAATAAAGTTTACGTCCGAAGTATACAACTAGAACAACGACAGTAAATGCGATTAAAAGTAATGATCCTAATAGTAATAATACTCCTTGAATGAAACTCATTTTTTCACCTCCTCTAAAAGTCTGTTATTTCCTTGGACGCTGAATGAGTTTCTGCTTCATCTCATCATTAAATGTATCTAGTTCAATTACAAATTTCTTACTAGACTCAATAATACGTTCTGACGATTTCTCAGATGCTTCAATAGCGGCAAATACATTTTGGAATGATTCACGTAATTTATCCATACTAATTGCAGGATTTTCAAGAAGTTTTGTTGTTTCTTCTGTATTTTGTTTTAATGCTTGTGAGTTACTTAATACCATTGATTCAATTGCTTCATTTGTCGCATTTACGGCATCAATTGTTTTACGTTGATTCGTTAACGCTAGCTGGATAGCAGCTGAAACTGTTACAACGTTTTGCGTCATCGTAATTGCATTACGAATTGCCTCTGATAGCTTTTCATTATTTTTCTTAATGATGTCTACAGATGCGATAGATTGTAATAATACACTTTTTGCTTGCTGCATATTACGTGTACGTACAAGTATTTTTTCTAATGCATCATTTATTAACGGGATATCCCTTTGACGTTCTGGGTTTTGTTTCTCGGCTTCAAGCATGCCTGCAAGTTTTCTTCCTAAGTATACTTGTTTATCAAGAGCGTGAATTTTATCGTGCGATTGTTCTTTAAGCATTTCAAGACCAACTGTATCTTCTTGTAAGTTGTCACGACCAATGAGAAGGGATCTTATAATCTCCTCAATTTGCTTATCTATAGATTGATATTTATGCACGTATGTTTCAAGTGGATTTTTCTTGAATACTTTAAACATAATTTTCTTCATACCACTTGCTTTTAATGAATTCGGATCAAGCTCTGATACCACTTTGCGTAATTCTAACAATGTATTTGGAATTTCTTCATTCTTTCCATTCATCATCGCTGTCACAGGACGTTTTAAAGCTGATAGCGTTTGTCCTGCCGCTTGTTGCTCTTTATCTCCTAAGTCTCCAAGCTGCGACAATACTTTTGATAAATCTGTATTTTGCTCGCTATTTAACTTTTGTACATACAGATCAGCTTCTTTATTTAATTCTTCAAGTTCTGCATCTTTTATTACTGTATCCACTACTACTTCTACATTATTATCTTTCACAATCGATACAGGTTCTTTTTTCTCGAGTTCAGTCAACAAAATCGCTCCTTTATTTATATGTGCGAATTTATATGCACTATATTTCATCTAACATATCGTATTTCATACACATTTTGCTTGCTTGAAATCGATTTTTCAAGAAATACCTGCTTATGCAGTCATTCCCTGTTTCATAGTATAAGTATACCTGTTCTCTTCATTATTTTCCTCAGACTTAAGACCTAGAGAGGAACATGCTGAAGGCGGATTCTTTACGAATCCCATTATTTATTACCTCTCCATTCTAATTTGAAATTCAATTGGTCAATCTCCTTCAAATCATACAGCACTTAATCTTTTGACATTTGTTATCTTTCAATGTGATAATTATGTCATGCTCACTTCTACTTATTTTTTCGAGCAACGAATGCTCCCTTTTGAAAAGCTAATAACGCCGTTTCATACGTATCATCTTCTTCAATCATCTTGATAAACTCCGCTAATTCTTCTGTATGTGAAGTTGCATTATCAATAACAAGCAAACCTTTTGGCTCTAAAATACGTTTTATATGTTCCCACCACCACATGTATTGTGTACGTTCTGAATCTAGGAAAATAAAATCAAATGAATGATTTAATTGCGAATCTAAAAACGCCCCTGCTTCTTGATTATGGACATCAATTCTTTGTACAAGGTTCGCCTTTTCAAAGTTTACAATTGCCTCTCCAACCCGTTCTGAAGAAAGCTCTACAGTTGTTACATTTCCATTTGTTTCTTCTACCGCATTAGCTAACCACAATGTAGAATAACCATTAGAAGTTCCAATTTCTAAAATGTTTTTTGCATTACACCCTTTTACTAAAATTGATAAAAATTGCCCCATCTCACGAGAAATATTCCGTAACTTCTCTTCCCGCGTTTTTTTATTTCGATCATGCTCTTCTCCATATTGTTCAAGTTGAGATAATAATGAATCTACAGTATCCATCCTTTTCATCGCCTTTCAAAAAGCAATATGATGAAAAATCTCTTGTTGCCCGTCTACTTTCATTATATGCGAAACGAAAACCTTTTTCTCGTTATATGACAAAGTTTTAAATTTTTTTATAGCATATTGTTTCGTTTTTTGGTAAAGTTAATTTCTACGTGCAATTATTCCATTCATACTATTTTTAATTAAATTGCAGTTATTAAATAATATAAACCCCATTTAAATGAATCGGTATTTCAAATTCAATTAAGCGCCCTTTCCGGACGCATTTTCTTTTGTTTATATATTTCTAGAAGAAAGGATGCTTACAATGAACGTGATTAGCTTAGATGCCGCTAGAAAGCGAAAACAGCATAAAAAATTAATGATTACTATACCGATTATTTCACGTATTTATGAAGAAGACGGGGAAATTAAATTTGAGGTAGCCGGCGAAAAAGATGTACCTCTTGAAATGTTAGAAAAATAAAAAAAAGACGCACTTCTAAAGAAATGCGTCTTTTTTATACTATTACATTTAAATGCGTAAGTTTTTCAGGGTTAACCATCATATAAATGTTTGAAATTTTCTCATCCTCAAATGCGAATGAAATTACATACGTCACTTTATTATTTATTGTAACTATAACGCCTGGTGCACCATTTACTATTTTGAAATCAACACTATACTTTTCTGGCAATCGTTTTGCAATTCCAAAGAACAAACGTATAATTTTATCCGCAGAATAAATCGGATTAATAGCAGTTGTAACTTTACCACCACCATCTGCTTTAAATATCGCATCTGTTTTTAATACTTCTAACATGCCTTGCGCATCCCCACACTGTAATGATGATACAAACTTTTCCACATAGGTAGCCATTTTCTTCGTACTTAGTGTTGATTGCTTCGGCTTATCTAAAATACTTTTTCGTGCGCGTTGAAAGATCTTCCGGCAATTCACACTACTCTTATCAACAATTGAAGCTATTTCCTCGTAGTCATAACTGAAAACCTCTCTTAATATGAAAACAACCCTTTCTACCTCAGACAGTTGTTGTAAAAGTAATAAATATGCCGTAGAAATGGATTCTTTCATTACAAACGACTCTGCTGGCTCATCAGACTCTTCCACAAATGGCTCTGGTAACCACATTCCTACATATACATTACGTTTATGCGCTGCCGAACGTAATTTATCAATTGAACGATTTGTCGCCATTTTACACAAATATGCTTTCATATTTTCTATAGATTGAACATCCTCTATATTATTTAGCGCGATAAATACGTCATGAACGATATCTTCAGCGTCCATAACACTCCCAAGGATTCTATATGCTAATGAAAATAATAATGGTTGGTACGCTTCATATAATTGCTCCGTTTCCATGATGAACTGCCTCGCTTTCTAATTGCTTTAAAATGTGTAACGCTACACGTTTCCCGCTTGCTACCGCAGCATCAGCTAATATTTCATCATGCCCAGCCCAATCTCCTGCAACGTAAACACCTGGCATTTCAGGTATATTAGGGCCCGGTTTTTCAACACGGTCAATATGATGAAAATCATGTACTACCGTTATTTTCGGTAAATATTGCTTTGCAACAACTTCTCTTTTCCAATTAGGATGTAGCAACTCCATCGTACTTTCCAACTGTTCTTTATCTTCATGAAAATGATTTATCTCTAGCATAGGATTATGGTACTTAATTAAACTCACTACAATTGCTCCATCTTCACTTAATTTGGCTGCTCTTGATTGATTCGTGAAAAATACAGGTTGATCTAATCCCAATGCGAAATGATGTATAGGATTGGTTAAACGTCTCAAACCAATATCTAATGCAGCAACGGTAACCGGTACCGATTGTTCACTCCATCTATACAGACGTGTCCCTTCTGCACCTTTTATTATTTTACAAGCTTCTTTAGGTGGAGTAGTCACGACAACTGCATCAACTTCAAATACTTCATCATCCGAACAACGAATTTTTTGTATACCTTCACAATGTTCTACTTCCAAAACATGCTTACTAGCTAGAAATTGCACACCAACATCATTCGCTAAATCCCTTAATTTTGTTATTATCGTCTCCCAACCACCATCTACGTAAAATACTCCTTCTTTCATAGAAAGCTGTATTTGCTTTAGTACAGATGATGCTAATTGTATTGTAGGAGCATACGTGTATGTTGTTGTTCGGCATAGTGCATAAAATATATTTCGCACCATTGGATCTTTTATTTCATTTTCTGCCCATGTAGTTAGACTCATTTTGGGGACTTCTCCTACATCTACATTCCTTAAATGAATCATAAGACGTGAGAATTGTACTTTTGCAGACCAAGAAAGTAGTGGTGTTGATAAAATTGAGCGAAAATCTGTTGGGATGGTGAATATATCCCCTTTCCATATTCCATGCGCTTTTGTAGATGGCATTCCACCTGGAAGATTCAAACCAAGCTCATTAAAAGTTATAAACGCTGCCCCACCTCTATATAAAGCATGTGCACCAAGATTCAAACAAATGCCATTTTTATTTATAGTCATCCCTCGACCACCGAAGCGACTGGATTTTTCCAATACAATAACTTTCCTTCCAGCTTTCGCTAAATATATAGATGCTGTTAACCCCGCAAGCCCACCGCCAACAATTGCTACGTCAAATGTATTCATATTAAAATCCCTCCTTATCGTTCTACATACAAGACGAACGATTTAGGAGGGATGTGACATAAAAATAAATTTTTATTTATCTACTTTATTTCTTTTTTGTATTCGGTCATATTGCATACGAAATAACTCAATTGCGAATGCAATATCCTCTTCACTCTTTATATAATAACTTATCCATCCTGATTCAGGTAATACGTGATGTGGTTTCACTAACCCTTCGTTCACTAATTCATCTCGCTTTACCTTCGGAAATGGTAAATCAACTAACTTTTCAACATGAAGATGACCAAGTTCTTTCTTACCATAATTTATTTCAATACCACCAAATCGATGCGGTTTTTCAGAAACACCCGCCCAGCTGAGCACTTCATTTCTAATCATTTCACTAAATGACATGAACATTCACTCCTTATTATTGATTGATGTAATTTTAAATTAACACGTTCATTACTTTTTTCCATCAATCCAAAGTATGAATGCGAATGCGAATACGAATATAGTTTAATCTCAATATACTTTATTTTTTTAAACAATAATTACAATTTCAAAAGGTCTTTATCATATTATATAGAATTATTATTAAAAATAATTTTAAAGGATGGATATATATGTTCAAGGTATTATTACGAAAGGCGAATTATCTTCAATCTGAGGAATTAACACTATTTAAAAAAGCTATAAAGTTTGCAGAGCAAGCACACGATGGACAATACCGTCAAACTGGAGAACCATACATCATGCATCCTTTCGCGGTTACAGAAATATTACTAAATTATAAAGCTGACGTCACAACATTAGTTGCTGCGTTATTACACGATGTTGTAGAAGATACAGAGCATTCTCTAGAAGAAGTTAAGTTATATTTTGGTGCGACCGTTCAATATATTGTAGATGGGCTAACAAAAGTTAAAAAACAATGTGGTCAAAAGAAAGCATTATACGAAGCAATTAATTTTAAAAAGTTATTACTAGCCTCTCAAACAGATATACGTGTTGGCATTATAAAAGTTATAGACCGCCTTCATAACATTAAAACATTGAGTGTTAAAAAGCCTGCAAAACAAGTAGCTTATGCAAATGAAACACTAACACTCTTTGCACCACTTGCAGAGCGATTCGGTTTATATTCAATCCAGAATGAATTAGAAAACCTTTCTTTTCAATATCTACATAAGGAAAGATATAATAAAATACATAATCTTCTAACGGAATATGTACCACGCATTCAAAACAATATAACGAATTTAAGAAAAGGCATACTTTCTTTTTATGATACTACCCTTTCATTTGAAATAAGTTATGAACTCAGCCCCATTTACTCTGCTTACTCACAACTACAAGAATCTCAAAACGTATCAAGTGTTTCACGAATATGTATCACCACTACAAGTGTGCTAGATTGCTATAAAATTCTTGGAATGATTCATCAATTATACAAACCAACTATAAACTCTTTCGAAGATAATATCGCTCTTGAAAATAGCCATTTTAATAACAATTTAAAAACTAAAATAAATATGAATGATACTGAACAAACAATTATCATTCAAACACAATCAGCAAAAATATTAAAAGATAATGGTATTTTTTATTTATTGAATAGTAGAACTGTAGATGTTCAAGTAATATCTTATAAAATAATGAATGATACCATTGTGAATAACAATTTATTAACTACAGATCCAGTCGTCTTCCACAATTTAGTATCGTATGAACTATTCGAAAATACCATTACGGCTTATACTACAGATTTACAACCTATTTATTTACCAGATGGTGCTACAATTATTGATTTTTCTTTCTCTGCATTTCCAAAAATTGCACATAACATGAAAAAAGCAAAAGTAAATGGGATGCCTGTTCCACTTAAAACAAAGGTATCTCATTTTGACATCATCGAAATCAATTTCGATTTAAAACAAAACTTGGAATTAGAGTGGCTAAATTACGCCAATACTGCTAAAGCACAATTAATGATTCATCAAAAACTCTCTTAAATAAAAGGCCAATTCCTTTCTATAAGGCATTGGTCTTTTCATATAACGTAACCATTAAAATCTACGAAATAAATTTTAATATTTTTACTCCTAACCTAACATCAATAATTCCGACTTTCATTAGTTCGCTCTAATTTTTATCCGTATTAACATTATGAGAAATAAGAAGCACAACCTATATTCTTTATAAAACAAGTGAATTTATTATGATACAGACAAATGCACATAACTAACACTAGGCACATATCCTAAAGTTGTATCCATACTTACCTATAGAAAGGCAGGTAATACGATTGACTTCTACTATTGACTACACCTCTCCTTCAACCAACTTTACTCATGATTTAAGTAAAAGTAATTTTTTAAGAAAGATGCCCAAAATTATATAAATGTACTTGGCATGAAACAATTAAACACTTTAGAAAGCACTTCTTTATTAGATATTTATTTAAGTACAGGGAACGTTGTAGAACCACATATTCATCAAAATGCAGCTGAACTCGTTTACTGTATTTCAGGATCTGCTGTTGTTTCTTTACTTAATCCATTTACGAATCAAATATTAAACTTACCAATAAAACCAGGCCAAGTTGCCAATATTCCACAAGCGTGGTGGCATTATGAAATTGCTTCAGCAGATCATACTCATTTATTAGCTATTTTCGATGCCCCTACCCCAGAAGTTATTTTCGGCTCTGATATTTTAAGATTAACTCCGGCTAATATGATGGCTCATACTTATTGTCTCAATGAACAACAATGGAAACAAGCAGTATCCCCAATTCAATCCACTACTGTAATTAGTCCTCCCGCAAACTGTAATCAAAACCGCGACATGATAAATCAGTCAACTCAGCCCCCTACTCAACAACAAAATCTATATTACCAAGATTCTTATTACTTCCCTCTTTACTGGGGGTATTAATTAGTATCATTTTAATAGAACCATCATTTATCTCCTTGGAAAATACCAAGGAGATTTTTTATCGTAACAATTAATAGAGTTCATACATATAATATTTATATAATTAATTGGAGGTGATAGTACTATGAGTAATTATAACTATCGAAAAAACTACTCTAATAATAAAAATAGTAGCTCGTCAGCATCCTCTCAGTCTTCGAATTCTCAATCTTCCGATTCCCAATCACAAAGAGATTTAGCCGAGCAAGGCTATGTAAAGAAAAAAGGATGTAACTGTAATAAAAATAAATAGTTTATTACTAATTTGAGCAATGACATTTCACCACTCATGATTAACAATTTAACCCACTAGTATATAGTTTATTTAATGGATGAATTCTGTTTTAAATGGAATTCATCTTCTTTGTTTATGGGGAATTTTTCAAACAATATAACTTATTCCATGAACTATAAAGTGTAAAACATAAATTTTTCTTTTATACCAACTTAACAAAGAGTAAATTTTCAATTGGTTTATTACTTATTTTCCATAAAATGAAACTTTAATCAGTGGGGGTTTTGTTCATCCCCCACTGATTATCAGCCCGACTCCCACTTAACTTCTTTGTTCCACCTGAATTTTGAGGTAGAAGTTTTACTGCCCGTTAATGCGGGATAAAAAATATAACCCTCCCTAATATTATTAGGAAGGGTTATATACAAATACCAGTTTAATTTCCCACTAAACATTGTAACGAATTAAACGATATTAAGACCTGCACTTACAAATCCTTCAAGTGTAGCTATTGGACTAGCTCCTGTTAATGAAACATATACTAGTATTTTATTCCCAGCGGCTACTGGAATATTAAGAGGTTCGATTCCTGATGCTGTAGCACCAACCACTATTCCGGCAAATGTTGGTAATAATACAAGAGGTGCTCCCACTGGTGAAAACGTATTACTTGCTGCAGATGCAATTAATATTTGCATTTGAACTTGAGTAGGTCCAAATAATGAAACTCCCGCTGTTACACTAAAGAAACCTGCTAATGACGTAATAGTCCCTGCGCGTGGTGCTACAAATGCATAATCACCTATACCTAGTGCTAATGTGATATCGCCTCCACCCAATAAAGATACGCCAGGCTGACTAAAACCAAATCCAAGGAGAGTTCCTGTACCAATAGTTCCTGCTAACACGTTAACTAACACAGCTGGTGTTGTACCTGAAGCATATGGAATAATAGCTCCGCCACCTGTTGCTCCTGTTTCTCCTGTTGCTCCTGTCGCTCCTGTTGCCCCTGTTGCTCCTGTCGCTCCTGTTTCTCCTGTTTCTCCTGTTTCTCCTGTTGCTCCTGTCGCTCCTGCTCCTGTTGCTCCTGTTGGACCCGTTGGACCTGTTGCTCCGCCTCCTGGAGTAGCACCAATTAGTTGTGTTAATAAGTTTAATAGAAGTTGTAAACTCGCAGGATCAATAATTAAAGAGAAGAAGAATGGTGCAAGAGCACTGTAGAATTGTTGTAATAGGGAAAGTAATTTACTTAAGTCTGGATTAGGTGATTGTAGTACATTGATAATACTTTGAATTAATTGTTTTAAATAATTACCTTCTGGAGAAGGTGGTAATTCATTTAGCAAATTCAATAGTTGAGTAAACAAATTGAGTAAAGCCAATCTGTTTGCATCACTTGGATTTGCAAAAAACGCTGCAATAGCCGAAATTAAAGAATTTAGTAAAGTGATTAATCGTCCTAATTGCTCGCTATTAATTGGGACTGTTTGTGGATTATTACAACAATCTGGTGTAAAAACTATCGGATTGCAGTTATTATGACCAAAACAATTATTATGTGTCATTTATTTCCTCCTTACTTTTCTTATATTTGAGTATTTTCCTATTATAAGAAACATAAAATTGTAAAAAGAGTTGTGTTATATATTCACTTAATATAGGAAACATGAATTATAATTAAACTTTAAAATGTTATTTAATTATGTTCATGACTCACATATTAATTATATGTTTTTAATAATTAACTGCTTAGATTAAACACCTAAACTTAAGAGTTTATTTTATTTTTCCACGTTTATCTATTAGGTCCAAAAGAACATTTTCATTTAAAAATTAAAACACAAATAAATCATTAGCATATATTCCGCAAGTAACAACATCTTTTTTTCAGATAATTAACAATGATATCTTTACTAATCTTGTGTTCCCTCTATAATCATGAAACCGTTTCTATTATAAAAAGCTTTCATACAATATAGTGGACAAGTTATTCTATACTTCGTTAAAAAAAATAATTAAAGGAGTGAAAATTAATCGCCAATCATTCAACCATTCATGGCTTCTAGGAGATTTACATCTACACTAGGAGCTGGAACAGGTGTAGCTTTTGCGATTGCTGCAACAGCTTGCTTAAATGATGCCGGCACTACTGCAACTGCCTTTCAGACTTTTACGTATTACAATCTCTATATAAACGGCATAATTCAACCTAGCGTGAACTCCAGTATCACCACAGATCCTACTGGTGCTATTACAATTCCTGGCGGAGATGCATTAGACGATGGAATCCCAATAACAATTGAATTTATCGTCACTTAATTTTAACTAATGTAATTTAGAACAAAAAAAGACAGATTCCTTTTTCCATTAAGAATCTGTCTTTTTAATTAATAATAATAAATTGTAATATTATTGATGACCTTGCGATGGTGGTTGATTATCCAATATAGTAAGTTGACCAGTACTAACTTGATATAATGGTTGCGGTTGAAGTATTCCATTAATCAACAAATTAATATATGAAACCTCACTAGGAGATAATATGTTAGTTGTACCATATTGAGCTATCCCATCTGTATCTGTAAATATAAGTTTCTCTCCATCTGCAAAAGTATAATATAATAAAGTGAAACTTTAATCAGTGGGGGTTTTGTTCATCCCCCACTGATTATTAGCCCGCACCAATCGGGCTTTTACGGGCAGCCCGCCCCCCACCTAACTTCTTTGCTTTCGCTGAATTTTGAGGTGGGGGTCTTACTGCCCGATAATGCGGGATTAATTGGTTGTTGTTATGGGGCCAATAACCTCAAATTCTCCGGTCGATCCTGTTAGACCTGTTGGTCCCGTTGGAATATAAATTGGGGGAAGAAATGGAAATGTAGGTCCAATATTTCCAGGTTCTATCATAGCTTCATTTATTGATAATTTATCATCACGCTTCAATTATTCGGCATATTATCCATCGTTAATTTAGTTGAAGGTGGTTCAACAGGTACCTCTCTAACAAGTATACGAATCGATTAAAAAATGATTCATTCTTTTTTAATAAACATTTTTAGATACTAAACTAGTAACTTTCACGACAGTGATTAAGAAACAAAATCACATCGCACTATATTCATAGTAGTAACTATCTTTACTAAATTTTCCGTATATATATTATCAATTTACACTGCACCCATGCTGATGTTACATTAAATAAGAAGACAATTTCTCCTTTACGAACCATCTCAATACGTATTTGAGAAATATTCTCCAATCCTATACGCGAGGGCAATACTGTGTTGACACTCAAATGAGTGTCTTTTTTTGTAAATTGTAAAAAGTAAAACCATCACTTTTAGACGGTTTTATCAAAACATATCTCTTTATATTCTAAATAAAATAGCAAGTTTATGAAGCTGGATAATAAATGGTCATACTTAACCGAGTTACTATTCTTCCTGAATTTTTATAAGTGTGAGGTCTATCCGCCTTAAAGCGAATTGAATCTCCGCTATTTAATTTGTATTGACAATCATTTATTTCAATTGTCAATTCTCCTTCAAACACCGTTATAAATTCTTCCGCTCCTTCTTTATGCGCTTCCGAACTTAATTTCCCTTCTGTTTCAATTTCAACCGTATAGATTTCAAAGTTTCTTTCATCTTGAAAAGGAAAAGAAGGATACACTTTATATCTCCCATTGTCTTCAGACAATACTTGCACATCATTTCGTAAAACTACTTTCGTATCAGCCTGTGGATTATTGATTAAAGAGGTAAAAGACACTTTTAAACCATTCGCAATCTTCCATATTGTTGTTAGTGTCGGGCTTGAATCTCCTCTTTCAATTTGTCCAATCATGGTTTTACTCACACCTGTTAATTGGGAAACCTTTTCTAAACTTAATTTTTCTTTCTCACGTATTGCTTTTATATTTTTCGCCAAAATAAGTTGAATTTCTTCCATAAAAAAACACTCCTACACTATATACAATATAACGACCGTTATGTATAATAAAAAGCACACGTTATATTGTTCTTTTTGGTCATTATAACACACGAAAAATACTTAGGGGGTTTTGAAATGCCTATATTTTCTTTTTTAATATTTGTTTTTATAAGTAGCTTCACACCCGGCCCTAACAATTTTTTAGCTATGACATACGCAAATCAACTTGGTTTGAAAAGGAGCATGCAATTTTGCTTTGGAGTAGCTTTCGGTTTTTTCCTCCTCACTTCTTTATGTAGTTTCTTTAATATCGTACTAATTAATATTTTGCCCAAAATCGAATTACCTTTAAAAATTTTAGGAGTAGCATACATGCTATATTTAGCTTTTAAAATACTCACTAGTAAAGGTAGTACAGATCCCGATGAAAAAGATAATAAAAACTTATTTACAGTGGGGATTTTTCTTCAGTTTGTTAACCCGAAAGGGATATTATTCGGACTGACTGTAGTTTCTACTTTTATTCTCCCTTACTACAATTCATATTCCAGTTTTCTACTTTTTTCATTATTTCTAGGTGTAGTCGGTTTAATGAGTACATGTAGTTGGAGCCTGTTTGGTTCAATGTTCCAAAAACTATTATTAAAACATACTCAATTATTTAACATCATTATGGCTGTTTTATTGGTTTTCAGTGCTATATCAATCGTTATAAACTAGCTCTATACTCCTTCTGGTTACTTATAAACTATCTTTCTATATATTATTAAAACTTAGATTGTTTTTAATAGTAATATTTCATAGTTCTAATTCATTCATGGGATGGGGTGATACTCTATATACCATTTATGACATATCGAAACGCACCAATTCTGATATGTCATAAATGCTTAAAGTTTTTACCTAGTCAGCTCAAATCTCCCACCTATTTATTGAACTCTGTTCTATTCACTCCTTAAGGGGGGAGTTTTCTGCAAAAAAAATAATAACGTATAGCTTTAATCAAAGCGGATTTTTGTTCATTTCCCACTAAATATAAGCTGAAACCAAACTGATTTTCCCCAAAAATAACAAAGCAACAAACACCGAACCAATCTTGCTTCAAATTTACACAACTTCATAACACCAGCCTTTATAATCAGGCCAAACTCTTTTCACCTAGTCTGCAAAAGGACGCTGTTAAAACATTTAGTGAAAGACTTTTCGGGTGGCAATGTTTGCAAATATAAAAAAATGAGGTTTCTCTTTTCTAGAGAAACCTCATTTATTATATTTTAAACTGACTCGTATACAGCTCAAAGTAAAATCCTTTATCTTCCATGAGAGTTTCATGATTTCCACTCTCTAAAATACTTCCATCTTTTACTACAAGTATTTGATCTGCTTTTTCAATCGTTTTCAGTCGATGAGCGATTACAAAGCTCGTTCGCCCTCTCATTAAATTATTTAATCCTGCTTGAATTTGTAATTCTGTTCTCGTATCAATATTAGATGTCGCTTCATCGAGAATTAATATATCTGCATCTGCTAAAATTGCTCGTGCAATCGCAAGAAGTTGTTTTTGCCCTTGACTTAAATTTGAACCTTCTGAAACAATTTCTGTTTCATATTGATCCGGTAAATGTTTAATAAAAGAATGCGCCGATGCTGCCTTAGCTGCATTAATTACTTCTTCATCACTTGCATCTAATCGTCCATAACGGATATTATCCATAATCGTCCCAGCAAATAAATACGTATCCTGTAAAACAACCCCTATTTTACTCCGTAAAGAATTAATATCATAATCCTTTATATCTTTTTCATCAATACTAATTTGTCCTTTTGAAATATCATAAAAGCGAGTTAGCAAATTTATAATTGTTGTTTTTCCTGATCCAGTTGGACCGACTAAAGCGATTGTTTCCCCCGGATTCGCATCAAGACTCACATCTTTTAAAATCATGTTGTCCTGTTCGTATCCAAATGAAACGTTCTCAAGCGTAACGCGCCCTTGTAAATTTTGTACAAGTACTGCGTCTTTTTTATTTTGAATCTCTGGTACTTCATCCATAATTTCGAAGACACGTTCTCCGCCAGCAACTGCCGCTTGAATCGTATTCATTAACGTTGCAAATTGACTAAGCGGTCTTGCGAACTGACGAGAATAGTTAATAAAAGCAGCAATGACACCTACTGTTGTCATTCCGTTTAATACCATAACTGATCCAGCTCCAATTACAAGCCCCATTCCTAAGTTATTAATAAAGTTCATACTCGGAAAAATAAATGCTGAAAAGGTTTCAGCCTTCGTTGCTGAAATTCTTAGCTGTTCGTTAATTTCATTGAAGTTATGTACGGTTTCTTTTTCTTTTCCATATAACGTAGTTACGTCTGCACCTGTAATAGCTTCCTCAATAAATCCATTTAATTCTCCTAAATCCCTTTGACGCTTCGCAAAGTTTTTCCCACTATAAGCAACAAGTTTTTTTGTAACGAAAAACATAATAGGTACCGTAATTAAAGTGACAATTGCTAAAATCCAATCTAATGAAAACATCGCAATTGTTACACCTATAAACGTAAACGCTGATGAAATGATTTGCACAACACTTTGTGTCAAAGCTTGATTTAAGTTATCAATATCATTTGTCACACGGCTCATTAAATCACCTTGAGAACGTACATCAAAGAATCGTAGAGAAAGTGTTTGGATTTTCTCAAAAATATCTTGTCGTATTTTTTGTATTGTTTTTAATGCAACATTAATCATGACAAATGTTTGTAACCATGTTAACAATACGGTTATCCCATATATTGCAATGAGTAGCATGCACATTCTCGCTGTCCCGCTTAAATCCTTCGGTACAATATATTCATCAATGATGACCCCCATATAATATGGCCCAAGTAAACCGAGTAATGTCGTGATGAATACAAGAATAATAACGAACATAAGTGATGCTTTTTGATACCCCATATAGTTCCATACTCGCATTATAGTTCCTTTAGTATTCTTTGCTTTTCCCTTTTTCGGATTATTACGTCCACCTTTATTTCCAAATTGTCCTTGAAAATTACGCACGCTCTTCCCCTCCTTCTTGCTGCAGGTTACCACCTTGGGAAAGATAAATTTCCTGATACACTTCACAAGTTGCCAATAAAGCCTCATGCGTACCACTTCCAACTAATTCACCGTTATCCAGAACGAGAATTTTATCAGCATCTATAATAGAGGATATTTTTGATGCGATTAAAAATGTCGTTGTGCCACTATATCTCGACCTTAATGCTTCTTGTATTACAGATTCTGACTTCGCATCAACTGCCGATGTAGAATCGTCTAATACAAGAATAGATGGTTTTCTCACTAAGGCTCTTGCAATAGATATACGTTGTTTTTGACCGCCAGATAGATTGGTTGCACCTTGTGTTAAGTTATATTGATAAGAGTCTTCCAGCTTATTGATAAACTCAGTCGCACAAGCAGATGAAGACGCTAATTCCAATTCATCATAAGTGGCATCTTCTTTTCCATAACGTAAATTCTCTTCTATACTGCCTGAAAAGAGAAGTGCCTTTTGTGGAACGAAGCCAATTGAAGCACGAAGTTTTTGCAAATCGTACGCTTTCACATTGACATCATCTATACATATTTCACCTTGATCAACATCGTAAAGTCGCGGCAATAGTTTCGCCAATGTAGATTTACCACTTCCAGTAGATCCAATAATCCCTATTTTTTCACCTTTACGTACAGTAAATGAAATATCTTTTAAAACATATTCATTATTTTTCGTATAACTATAACTAACATTTTTAAACTCTACATTACCATCCACTTGCTTTGGTTCATATACGTCGCCTTCAGTTGTAATGTCAACTTCAGTATGTAAAACTTGTTGTACACGATCCGCTGATGGAAAAGCACGGGCAATTTGAATAAATACCATACTAATAGACATAAGTGACATTAAAATGATATTTAAATAATTAATGAAAGCTAAAATGGCCCCTACTTGGAGTGTACCATTAAAAACTTTCTCGCCACCAATCCATAAAGTTGCTACAATCCCGCCATTTACAACTAGCATAATAATTGGCATCATCAATGAAATAATTTGTATAGCACGAATATTTATTCCAGTTAAATTTTTATTTACTTTCTCAAACTGTGAGATTTCATATTTTTGTCTTACATATGCTTTTATAACACGTACACCGGATAAATTTTCTTGTAGCTTTGTGTTTACTTTATCTAATGCTTCTTGTACTCGTCTAAATGAACCGCTCGCTTGACTTGCAATCAATACAATTGCAACTAATAAAACGGGTACGACAACAAGTAAAATAGGAAATAGGTCTC
Organism: Bacillus proteolyticus; assembly: GCF_001884065.1. Lineage (GTDB taxonomy): Bacteria > Bacillota > Bacilli > Bacillales > Bacillaceae_G > Bacillus_A > Bacillus_A proteolyticus. Next base: position 4,125 of record NZ_MACH01000092.1, on the reverse strand, counting down.
TCGCTGTTACGAAGACTATAATGATACTTCCAATAAATAATAACGGTCCACGGACAAGCACACGTAACGTCATCGTCATCGCCGATTGAATGGATGTAATATCATTTGTAACAATCGTTAATAATTTTCCTGTTCCAAATGAATCACGATTTTTGCTAGAAAATGTTTCTATTTTCGCAAACACATCTTTTCGTATGTCTGTAGCGAAATTAACAGCAGCTTTTGTAGAATACATCATACAACCAAGTCCTCCAACTAAACCGATCGCTGCTGCTCCTATCATAAGAAGCCCCATTTTTATTACATAATTCAAATCCCGATTTGCAATTCCAACATCAATAATATGTTGCATAATTGTCGGTTGAATTAAGTCCATCGCAACCTCAAGTACCATAAATAGCGGTCCAATAATAGCGAAGAACATGTATGGTTTTAAATACTGTAACAACTTGCGAAATGATTTCATACATAATCTCCTTTTTTATGAAATTACCATTGAATAATTCATATTCCTCCTTATCTAAACGATATAGTCTAGAATTTCTTCATTACTTCTATTATATTATGCAAATTAATATTTAACATTATTAAATGATAAGCACTAAAGACTTTCCGGTCAATAAATGTGCTTTATCTTACGTAAATACAAAAACCGCATTCTAAAGAAAAAGAATGCGGTTCTTTATTTATATTTGTTTAATTGTAAAACTCAATCTTAAACCTATTATTTTCAGATGGATTCCACATGTAAAATCTTATTTTAATACGATTATTACCTTTATCCTTCATCAAAATCATCTAAATGAACATTTAAAAATCCGTTAAAACTGGGAATCTATACCCTTTTAAATCTAATTCTTTATTACTCCGAACCATTAAATACTTACTAGACTGTAATTCTGTATATTGTACCTCATCAATCCCTAATTGATCTGGGCAAAAGTAAAATTCAACCTCTGTAAATGATTCAGAGATTTCCTCACATAATTCATCTAAAATCGGAAGTACTGGAGCAAATACTCCATATAACTTTAGCTTTTCATTTTCTACTTCATAAACGATCATCGCATCTAGTTTCTTAGAATAATACAATTTCTCATTCCACTTTAAGTCATACATTTTCAAATAAAACGAAGATCGATAATTTATTGTCGAAAACATATTAGAAAGCCTTTGACCATTTTCAATTATTTCATTTATTAAATTTCTATCCTCTTCATTATAAAAATCTAACTTTCTAAGTATAGAATCTTTATTATTCTTTTTATCATGTGGTATAGTCATCAGATATTCCTGCACAATTTGAAATCCAAATGGTTTATATAGTTCAGGGGTTTCTGTAAACAAGAAAGCACATTCACATTGCTTATCAATTTCTTCTATCATCTTATTAAGCAATTGTGTCATTAGTCCTTGTCTACGAAAATCCGGATGTGTCATTACTGATTGAATACCCGCTGCATTTATTTTTTCACCATTAATTAGTAACGGAAGTGAAAACGCCGCAACATTTGCAATCACTTTATCATCTTGTATAAATGATAAAGCTTTATATGTATAATCCCAATATCCTTTCTTTGAAAAATCATGTAATGTTTGACTTGTAATCCCAAACACTTCTTCAAATAAAGGAAATAACTGCTCTCTTTTCGGTTCTTCTAATAGAAGATTTGCAATTTTTTCAATACTCCCCATGTTGTACCTCCATATGTCGATTCCATTAAATTAGATAAACTTATAAGACCTACCCATAAAATAATAGGCCTTACAAATCAATATAGTATCATAAAACATAAAAAAAGAATCTAATTAATTTTATGTTTTGACTCTTTAAAAATAAGTCGAATAAACCAATATTAAGTTTTTTTGAATATTAATAAGTTTATTATATAAAAATAGCGCTTTCTAATGAGTTTTTACTAATAGAAATGCACCATTTATAAAAAATATTTATTTAATCTTTAGTTCCTTCAATCCTCTCCTTCGTATTAATTTCTTCTCCCCTTATTCGTTTTTCAAATGTCTTTCTCCAACTAGTAGAAAGCGCATGTACTTCTAAAATTCTTTTTAGTCCTTCCATATTTTGTTTTTCTTTATGCATGATACAATTAGCAAACGCTACTGTAATACCTTTCGAATCAGACTTCAGCAATTTTAACGTATCGACTGGTGATACCCATCCTTCTTTTAATACGCGAAAATAAAACCCTGTATATCCTGTTTCTTGAAAATACAATGGTAACTTTGGAACATTGTATTTCTTAGCTAGTTTAAAACAAGGCTGTCTTGGCTGCGTCACTTGTACTATCGCTTCTCCAAGTTGAAACGTATCACCAATACAAACATCCTCTTCGCGAATACCGCTAACTGTTATATTTTCTCCGAAGGCTCCATATACAAGGTCTTGACTCAATTCTTTCTCCCAATATCCATAATGTTTTCCCGAATACACACAAACTGCTTTATCCACTCCACCATGATGAAGTAAATCCGCTTGGCCATCACCTTTAAATTTTACAAACGATAAATATATAGGCTCCTTTGTTTCAACTTTATTTATGCCTGTTTGAATTAGCTTCCCTCCATATATAACCTCTTTTGGCAATCCTATGTTTAGAGATAGTATTTCATATTCTTTATTCATCCTTATCGCTCCTCTTGCTTATTTTACATATAAAGACGTTAAATGCTATATTCCTGTCGGTAAACCGCCTCATACCTTTTTTTGAAGTACTTGTGAATAATTCCCTGTTAATACGTTCGATTTCAACAATTCTGCTTCACCTCATCTAATTTTTATAATCAATCCATTTCTGATAAAGTGATTATAAATCTCATAAAACTATTGTTCAATTCAATTATTTATATAATAATGATAGGTATATCCTATGATTAAATTTGAGGTGATTCCAATCGAATTACGACAACTAGAATATTTTTTAGCTGTTTCGAAAGAGTTACATTTTACAAAAGCGGCTGAGAAATTAAACATTTCACAACCTTCACTAAGTCAACAAATACGTGCATTAGAACATGAAGTGGGAATGCCGCTTTTTGATCGAATTGGTAAAAAAATATCTTTAACTACGGCAGGAAGAATTTTATTATCACACGGTAAAACAATTTTTCATGAAGTCGAACAAGCTCGTTCTGCCATTCAAGATTTAAATGGATTACAGCACGGCTCCTTAACGATAGGATCTTTGTTAACCGTAGTAAATTATTTACTACCACCAACTATATTAGGTTTCAATAAGCAATATCCAAATATCGAACTTTCTGTGTTGGGACTTCGTACAGGTGAGATTCGTGAAAAATTATTACAAAACGAACTAGATATTGGCATTACTTTTCTCCCGGCGCAAGATAAAGAGATTATTTCTATCCCTCTATATAAAAGTGAACTTACATTAGTCGTGCCAACCGGCCATCGATTAACTGAACGTGATCATGTATCTATTGCTGAATTACAGAACTACCCTTTAATTCTTTTACCTAAAAATTTCTTTTTAACCGAACTAATTACATCTCATTGTCAAAAATTCAACTTTACACCAAAACCAATTTTAGAAATTAGTACGATGGAATCTTTAATTCAAATGGTCTCAAAAGATATGGGAATTACAGTATTACCAAAACCTTATATTGATTTTTTGCAAAGCGAGCACATTCAATCTATTAAAATTGAAAACCCCACTCCAACAATAGATATAGGACTTATTTATAGAAAAGATAAATACATGTGTGCTGCTACCCGAGAATTTATTGAACAACTAAAGTTAACAGTACATTCTCTACAAAACATAAAAAGAGATTATCCTATGCAGCCGTTACACAACGACCTATTAGAATAATCTCTTTTTATAATGATATAAAACATTACATTTTGTGGTTTCTTTTCTAATAACCTATTATTCATTATAAGTGCTTAATTATTATCGTTTTATTAAGCTACACATCAGCGATGTTTTATGTCTATTTCGTATAGATGTTAGCACATTTTTTAAAAATTATATAATGCTTTACAAAGTAGGAATCCGTTTCTATCAATCTTGAACAGCTCCCTGTCAAGTAGACAGTGGAAATAATAAAAATACTTTAAGCGGCTTGAACCCTGTATTCCAA
>NZ_MACH01000091.1 GCF_001884065.1 Bacillus proteolyticus | reverse complement strand
GGGAAATTTACCGGAGCAGTCACAAATGCAGAGAGCGCAGTTAATCGGATAGAGAAAGTTCCCTCACCGAAAATTACCAAGAATAATCTATCTCGGTTGACGGGTTTTCAAAATTTAGTAGAGAAAGCCGGAACAACTTTAGAAGCATTTAAAGGAGTATCTTCTGCTGACACAGGCAAAATGAAAGCCGTCGCGGACAAAATTGTCGATGAAGATGC
>NZ_MACH01000090.1 GCF_001884065.1 Bacillus proteolyticus | reverse complement strand
AATAAAAATTGACGTTCACGTTGTTTGTTTCGTTCAGTTTTCAAAGAACTACTTGGTCGCTCATTTGCGACTCCCTTATGTTAACATTTTCATGTTTCAATGTCAACCAAGTTTTTCATTTTATTTTTTATTTCGTTTGTCGCTTTCTGCGTTATTGCTATCGGCGACTTGTTCTATATTACACCTCTATAGGATAATCGTCAACACCTTTTATTCAATTAATAATAAAAATAATTCCCAAAGGTATTTTCTATATTAATTTCAGTTATCCTATTTCTCTATTTCAATGAAAATAATAAAAAAGGACAGCCCATTACATACAAGACGTCCTTTTGATTACACATTATATACATGCACTTATAAACTTTAACACTCTTCATTCTCTTTAATATTTCGATCTCCTGACATAAATAAATCAATTAATTTACGTTTATCCGCCCATATCACTCCAAATAAGACTAAACCACCGCCTATTACTATTCTCCACGTTAAAGATTCATTTAATAGAACAATTGAAGCAACAATACTTATTAACGGTAATGCATTTAAATATAATCCACTTACTGATGCAGAAACTCTCTCTAGTGCTTTATTCCAAAACCAATATGCTAGAATTGTCGCTCCAATAACAAGATACATTACACTAAGTCCAGTCTTCCACGTTTCAATCTTTGGAAAACCGTAATAAAAAGTTTCTACCATTGCAAATGGTAATAAAATAAACGTTCCAATAATTAAAGTTAATGTTGTAAAAACCTTGTTTGATAGATACTGTTCCTGTTTTGGCTGTTTTAACAAGACTGTATAGAAAGCAAATAAGAAAGTGCTTAATAAAATAAGGATATCTCCTATTAAAGACACCTCTTGATCGACATTATTAGATGGAATTGTAATAAGAAGTACCCCTATAACTCCTAATATAATACCGATCCAATAATTCAGCTGAATTTTCTCTTTCAAAAAGAACGCCGAAAAAAGAATTGTAACTAATGGTAACGCAGCATCTATGATACTAACATGTAATCCACTTGTTAAAGAAATGCCGTAGGATGTGAACATAAAGTACCCAGCTACACCAGTAAAAGATAGCAAACTCATTCTTTTCCACGGGACTTGTTTATGTACAACTGATCTTTTTAATTGTTTAAATGAGAATAGTAAACAGATTCCACCCGCAAAGAAAAGACGAATAAACAGTAAAGTAAACGGGTTAATAGATTCTAATGCCCATTTCGTTGGCGCAATTGCCGTCCCCCATAATATAACAGCCACTAATAACATACATATTTCCTTCACAATCCCCACACCCATCAAAAAATATATATTAACTACCTTAATTATAGAGTTTTTCTTATGTAAAATCCTTTTCATATAAGAGCTAAAATATTTTTAGTCATTCTACAACGTAATTAACATAAAAAGGTAATTATTACCTTTAACTAACATTTAAACGTATTACTTTATAACCTTTTTATCACCTGATCATCCATTTTTTTAAACAGTCTCTATTTCATTCCCTTTTCTTCTTTAGCGTTATTAAATGTATGGATTATGACATTTGGTAAATAAAAATAAACATAAAAAAACCTAAGTCGAAACGACTTAGGTTTTTGCTTGGCGACGTCCTACTCTCACAGGGACAAGGTCCCAA
>NZ_MACH01000089.1 GCF_001884065.1 Bacillus proteolyticus | reverse complement strand
TGATGGTCTTATTTTTTTGTTTACTCTATCTTTTATTTGAAACTCCCTCTCTCTTTCACTCCATGTTCACATCTAGGTCACATCCACCTTTTATAGTATATGTATCGAAGTTGTTCCTCCCTAATTTATAAGACATTCCCCAGTGTCTAGAAGCAACTTCCATCCCTAATTAAATTGACATAAATTGTCCCCTTCCCTTGACCATCCTATATGTGATGGTCTTATTTTTTT
>NZ_MACH01000088.1 GCF_001884065.1 Bacillus proteolyticus | reverse complement strand
AGAATATTAATATTCAATTTTTATATAAAAAAAATAAGCTCCGAAGAGCTTATTTTAATAATAATATCAACGCAATTATCAATGATATTATCGAAAATACAATCATAAATAATAAAGCTCAGTCATGAGTTATCGCCCTGTTACCGTCATTCCTGCTGTATAAATCGTATCTACAGAACCATCAGCACTTACAACTTCAACTTTGTAGCGGTATGTCCCAGTGTCGTAAATGTTTTCGCCATATCCTGTGAAAGTTGAAATTTCATCATTTGAGCCAGCTGGAACCCATTGATTTTGCCAATGGAAACTAGTTTCAAATTCTCCCCAGCTATCTCCATATTTTTTCTCAAGGCTAACATTGTAATGAATATCTTCAGCTCGGTTGTTTGTAATTCTTGCAATTGTACTGTTGCCAAAAGTAACTTGTGTAGAATGTACTTGAACTGTAACACCGTTCACCGTTTCGCTAGGACCACAAATATAATGACAGCCCTCATTAAATTCATCAGCATGTGCCTTTGGTGTATCTAAATTCATAACCGTTAAACCGCCTAAAGCTAATGCACCAGTCAACGCAATTGTAGCTAATTTTTTCATGATAATTCCTCCTATTAACCGCTATAAGTGAATGTTTTTGTTTTTACGTATTCATTGCCAGCATAAAAAGATTTCTATGACTCATTTTTATCACCCTTCAGCTTATATAATTCGACAAATGGTGATAATTTCCTGCAAATAAAATGAATAAGCACTCCCGCAGGAATGCTTATTCAAATTCAATTTCTGTTTTATTGTCTGATGTGAAGTATCTTG
>NZ_MACH01000087.1 GCF_001884065.1 Bacillus proteolyticus | reverse complement strand
CCATAAAAAATACTCCCCTTAGATAAACAGATTTTTATTTTTTATCTGTCTACCTAATGGGGAGCATATCAAGATTGATTAAAATGGATTCTTTTCATATGAATACATATACAGTTTTTATAAAAAAGTTCGATCATATATAAATCATCGTCGTACAAGGGAGATGTTCACCTAAAGATTGTCTGAAGGGTTTGAAATGAAGTTAAGAGAATTAATAGGAGAGATTAAAAAATTAAATTCGGCAGACTTCATGTAATAAACTGAAAATTCTGACATGAGAGGGGGAATAAAAATGAATATTTCTGTTAAATATCAAGAAAAAGTTAAACATGATTTAGAACCTAATGAACAAATTATCGATGTCTTTACTGGAAGAACTGCCCCTACTAATTGGGTGATGAAACTTCTTCCTGAAATTTCTTGGCTCACTAAAGAGAATATGCCAATAGTTTTAGTGATAACAAACCAAAGATTGCTTGTATATAAACAACAAATAAATTTGGACATTCAACTCGCCATCGGAATTCATCGCTTCGATATAACGGAATGTAAAGAACTAACTAGTGTACTTAATGGAGCAATTCAAGTTACTTTAAAAGACAATCAATCTTTCAAGTTTGTCTTTAAAAAGGAACGGATGCCGAAAATCCTAAAAGAACTTACAAATTAAATTTATGTGTTTCAGAGGATACCAGATATACCATTGTGTGACAAGGTCTTGTTTATACAGCAAGGCTTTTTCTTATGTGTTACAATCACATTCCAAAGTATTATTCTACTCATTAAAATTACCCCTTGTGTTTAATTTATTTTGGTAAAGTGTGTTTCTGTTTTTAATCAACGTATTATTTAAACTGCTAAATTTCATTTGGCTTTTACTCAACAATCTGGCCCTTTAATGGAATAACTTTATTATCAATTAACAGATTTTTAATCCACAAGAAAAACCGAAATCCCTTTTTTAAAGAGATAGGAAATTCCGGTGCATCTTTTTTATAAACGGTTAAACTTTTTCAAAACCACAGATGGTACACCATGTACGGCTAGTCTCTTTTATAAACTCTATATTTACCAGACTGGTCTTACTCCCGATATAAATTTATCTTCTCTTGCTTCATCAACTATTTTTGTTAAATCTTCTCTGATCATTTGTATTCGTTCAGCACCTATCTTTTCACTCAAGCGCTGTTCTATCTCAGCTAGTATTTCCCCTTTTGCTTTCACTACTAACCAACCTCGTTTAGTCAAAACAATAGTTTTCCCTCTGTATGTGTTGTTAATGAGAGGAAAAGAGTGTGTTGCGAAACGAATATAATGCAACTTTACCGCACGGAAAAGCTAATTCTAGTATGTAAATGAAATGGAATGAAGGGGTTTGTTTTTTTGTTATGAAAAAAATTTTCTTTATAAAACTTTATTTAAGAAAAAATTTATATACTAATTCATGTAAACGGTTTACTAAATCGTATATTGCTAGAAATGAAGGAAAGATCCGCATGGAAACAAGGGGGAGAGTAATCGGGATTGACATCGGTACCACAAGTGCGAAGACGGTTGTGTTCACAGAAAAAGGGAAAGTCGTTGCGTCACATGCAATTGATTATCCAATTATTCAACCAAACGTCGGATGGGCTGAGCAAGATCCCGATGTAATATGTGCCGCTGTATTCAAAACTGTAAGCGTTGCCATCGAAGAAAGTAATGTGTTACCAGAGGATATTTCTTCAATCGGTATTAGTACAGCAATGCACGCATTAATTGCTGTAGATGAAAACGGTGCGCCGTTAACGAGCTCTATCATTTGGGCAGATAATCGGAGTACGAAACAATCAGAAAAATTATTAGAACATATGAATGGACATGAAATTTATAGACGAACAGGTACACCCATTCATCCAATGTCACCACTTTCTAAATTATTATGGATGAAAGAAGAGGAACTAGAGTTATATAAGAGTGCTTATAAATTTATTTCTATATTGAAGGTGGAAATTCATTCTATAAAGATACGTTGCGTCGTGCTGAAGAAGCGAAAAGCTTTGGCTTACATTACGTAGATATCGGTACATCAGGCGGTGTAGAAGGAGCTAGATACGGTGCTTGTTTAATGGTTGGTGGAGAAAAAGAAATTTATGATCAATTAGAACCGTTATTTAAAGATTTAGCAGTAGAAAACGGTTATTCATATGCGGGCCGCGAGGGTAGTGGGCATTTCTTAAAAATGGTTCATAACGGTATTGAATACGGAATGATGCAAGCAATCGCTGAATGGTTTGAAGTACTAGATAAGAGTGACTTTGATTTCAATTATGAAGATGTTGCAAAAGTATGGACGAACGGATCAGTTATCCGCGGTTGGTTAATGGATTTAACTGAAAAAGCATTTGCAGATGATCCGAAACTTGATGGCATTAAAGGTGTAATGAACTCTTCAGGAGAAGGGAAATGGACTGTTGAAACTGCGCTTGAATTACAAGCAGCGGCACCAGTTATTGCTATGTCATTATTTATGCGCTACCGTTCACAAGAAGATGATACATTCCACGGAAAAGTGGTTTCTGCACTTCGTAATCAATTCGGTGGACATGAGGTTGTGAAAAAATAGGAAATATTAGTTTTGTGAAACTCATACGAAAGTATGAGTTTTTTTATTTCTCATACTATTTAATGAAAGTTTTTCCCTCTTTTTACTGTGTTTTGTATAGAAATTTCTGATAATATATAAATATAACTTGAAAACAAAGGGGAGAAATAATTATGAAACTAGTCGTTATTAACGGTACACCAAGAAAATTCGGTAGAACTCGCGTTGTGGCAAAATATATTGCAGAGCAATTTGAAGGGGAGTTATACGATTTAGCAGTAGCGGAATTGCCTTTATATAATGGAGAAGAATCACAACGTGAATTAGAGGCAGTAAAAAAATTAAAAGCTTTAGTGAAAGCTGCGGATGGAGTAGTACTATGTACACCAGAATATCATAATGCGATGAGCGGAGCGCTGAAAAATTCATTAGACTACTTAAGTAGCAGTGAATTCATCCATAAACCTGTCGCATTGTTAGCAGTTGCTGGAGGAGGTAAAGGGGGAATAAACGCATTAAATAGTATGCGCACTGTCGCTAGAGGCGTTTACGCAAATGCAATCCCAAAACAAGTAGTACTTGATGGATTACATGTGCAAGATGGTGAACTTGGAGAAGATGCAAAACCATTAATTCATGATTTAGTTAAAGAATTAAAAGCATATATGAGCGTATATAAAGAGGTGAAAAAACAATTAGGAGTTGAGTGATATGTCCTCTCTTTATCATGATTCTCGCTTATATTACATTCTAGGAGCCAATAGTTTATCTGCTATTGGCTCTGGGATTGTTATGATAACGATTCCGTGGCTGTTGATTAAGGAAAGTGGGGGAGAGACAACGTTTGGGTATATTTCTATCGTTGCAACTCTCATCATGTTTTTGCTAACGCCATTCATTGGGCAAAGCATAGATCGTTTTTCAAGAAAATCTTTATTGTTATGTAACGAAGGTATCGGGATAGCCATTATAGGAATGATGGCTATTTGGGGATTTGCTGGGCAATCATACAATTCTATTCATTACATTATTATTTATATAGCAGGTTCTTTCTATTATCTATTATTCTATCCCACAATATTTGCATTTAACCAAGAAATATTTCAATCAGAGCATTATAAAAGTTTAAGTGGCACAATGGAAATACAAGGACAATTAACGCAAGTTATTTCAGGTGCAGCTGCTAGCTTTTTAATTGAGATTATTTCTTTGAAATGGATCTTGTTAGTGGATATGTTAACTTTTGCAGGAGCATTTTTCCTGTTCTTATGTATACCGTATGTAAAGAAAAAAGAAGTGAAAGGGAAAGTAACATTTAAGAAGCAATTGTTCGAAGGAATTCACTTTATGAAAAAGCGCCCTAAGTTATTTTGGTTTTTACTAGCGACATATACCTCAAGCTAGTAATACCAACCGTTTAGACGGTTGTGGTAACGCTTTGGTAACGATTATAACAAATCTTTTTCCATTAATGCCACTACTTCTGCTTGTTTGGATGGATACAAGTGGCTATAAGTGTTTAAAGTTGTTGCTACATTTGAATGACCTAGGCGTTGGGCTACAATAAGCGGACTTACACCTTTATTAATGAGGTAAGATGCATGAGAGTGCCTGAATTCATGAAGTACAATCTTTTTCACTCCTGATACCGCTAAAAAGATTTTATATTTTCTAGCTAATGTGGTAGTTGCTATACTATCATAAAATTCACCAAACACCACATAATCCTTTTTCAAAGGAACTTTTAATGTAGCATTATTTTTTATTTCTTTTAGTAGATCCATTACAATAGTAGGTAACATAATGATTCGGTTGGATGCTTTCGTTTTTGGTTTAGTAATATGTTTATTATAGCTTGTTTTATTGATATCAATTGTTTTTTCTTCAAAATTAACATCCTCCCAAGTTAAAGCTAAAAGTTCTCCTTTTCTAGCTCCACTATAATAGAGTGTTGAAAAAAAGGCTATATATATCGATTCGTCTACAACACTGATAAACCTTTTGAATTCTTCAAATTCCCAGAAGTTCATTCTTTTATTAGACTCAATTTCAAAATTCCCTGCAATTCGTGCTGGATTACGATTTAAGCCGTGGAACTTACTTGCAAAATTAAATATAGCGGAAAGTACGTTATGAATCTTTTTTAAAGTTTCAGCTGAATAGTCATGAATAATCTTATTTTGATAATTCATGACATGTTTTGCTGTAATCTTATCTATCTTCATTTTTCCAAATTCTTTTAGTAAGTGATTATATATCATATTTTTAATAGTGTTTATAGAAGACTGTTTTCTCCTCTGGCAGTACCATTCAAAATATTCTTCGGCTAATTGTGAAAAGGTTAGGCTGGAATTAGATTCCGTTTGAATGAGAGCTTTTGCTTCTGCAATTCGTGCTTCTTCTTGTGTTTTAAAGCCACGTCGTTTTACTTGTTTCAAAGTGCCATCAAACTGTCGGATTCTCGCGATAAAGTAATAAGTTCCTCTTTTTTCATCTTTATAAATTGTCATAGGAATCTCCCTTCTTGTAGTAAAAGAGTAGACCGTCGTCTACTCTCTCGATGTTAAATTGCTAGCGCTAGAAATTTAAAGATCTCTTGTAAAGCGTATTGCTTTCCCAATAATTCGTGCCGGTACATTTGGAGTGATAATTATTGGTTCGTATGAAGGGTTATCTGGCATCAAAATTACAACATTGCCTTGCTTTTTTACTCTTTTTAAAGTAGCTTCAGTATCTCCATTAACAAGAACTGCTGCAATTTCTCCGTTTTCCACATCATCTTGCTTTCTAATTAATACAAAAGCCCCATTAGGTATAGTTGGTTCCATTGAATTTCCTTTGGCTTCTAAATAATATATTTCTCCATGTGGTAAAATATCAGATGTTTCATAACGATACCCTTCAAAGTTTTCCTCAGCACATATAGGTAGACCACATGCAATTTTTCCTAATTTCGGCACCTTTACCGGATGAACATTAGCATCATATAAATTAGAGGGTTTATCTTCAGTTAAGTCAGAACGATTAATCTTAAAATAATCAGCTAATAATTGTATTTTATCTGGTCTTGGATAAGTATTAGCCTTAATCCAGTTTGAAACAGTTGTTTCAGGGATATTTATGTCGTTTGCTAGATAAGTCTGTGTGATACCATTACGTTCTAAAAATTTTTTTAAGTTAGCTGCAAAAATTTCTTTCATTTTTTGTGCATCCATTTTTTCTCACCTCACTTTATAATAGTATTTTACCGTTTTTCGGTAGTTATGTAAAGATATAAAATACCGTTTAAAAGTATTTTATGTAATGTTTGGTATTGACCGTACCGTTTAAAGGTAGTATATTGGGTTTAGAAATTATCGAAAGGAGGTAACTTGATGTTTCAGATAACATTAAAAGCTGCTAGAGTAAATGCAGGATTAAGACAAGATGAAGCAGCTGGAATATTAGATATTACAGGAAAAACCCTACGTAATTATGAACAAGGTATAACTGCTATTCCAGGTCATATTTTGCAAAAAGCATCTATTGTATACAAAATTCCTTCTGATTACATTAGATTACCCATAATAAACGATGGTAACTTTGATGATGATTTTTTTTAAATAGAACTACCGTTTAAAGGTAGTATTTCGGAAGGGAAGTCTCGCTTTTTTAAAAAAAATGTCGAAAAATGCTGTCGTAAATTAGTAATTAATAAGATATTACGTATTATTTATTAATAATTTTCGAACCGAGGTGATATGAAACATGTATCAAAATCTTTTTATTGCTCGTAGAGAACAACGCATGACACAGGAAGCAGCAGCCAAAGTGATAAGTATAACAAAACAAAGCTATCACTTAAAAGAATGTGGCAAACGAGATTTTAGCCTTACTGAAGCAAAAATACTTGCTAAACATTTTAAAACAACGATTGATACTCTTTTTAAAAAATAATTAAGGATGGTGAAAGGTCATGAACGGAGTGTTAGCCGCGAGTAAATTAATGAAAGCATCTGAAGTACGTAAGTAATGTGCTGAGATGCGAAATAACCCAGCTTTATTGATAGTTACCGAATTAGAAGCGAAGAAAAGAATGTATGCAATGAGCCGTAAAGTTTCATCTCGAAGGGAGGTGAGTTAATTGAAGAATGGTAAAAAGCCAACCAAGAAGGAAAAGATTCATATTGAGTCATACAATCTTAATCCTGATAATTGGTTAATTTTCAAAAAAGTATGTAATGAATTACATTTGGTACATCGTAATATGAATAAAACTAAGGTTATTCCAAGTTTATAGATAGGAGGGATTTGAAATGAATCAATTAACTGAAGTTAACGAAACACCAATACATAGTGAGCTAGTGTTTGAAAGTAATGGGAAAGTTGTTACAGATAGTTTGATGATTGCAGAAGTATTTAATAAACGTCATGACAATGTTATGTCTGATATCAAAACTCAAATGGATTATGCAGGAGTAGAATTTTCGCTCCTAAATTTTAAGGAGCGAACTTATGAAAACAGAGGGCGCCGTTATCCTAAAATCGACCTGACTGAAGAAGCCTTTACATTAGTTGTAATGAGCTACAACACAAAAGAAGCTGTACAAATGAAGATTAAGTTTATTGAAGAGTTCAAGCGAATGAAACAACGCATACAAAATCAGCAAAAAATACCAACAGATCCAATGGGTGTTTTAAAACTAACGTTTCAAGCTTTGGAAGGGCATACTCAGGAAATCCAGGAGATTAAATCTGATGTAAAGGACTTACGTGAAAATGCCCCTTTATATGCTGTTGAATGTGACGAAATATCAAAAGCTGTAAGAAAGTTAGGCGTTCTTCTGCTGAGTGGAAAGGATTCTAATGCATACCAGGATATTAGCCTTAGAAGAAAACTATATAGCGATATTTATAGTCAACTACATAGAGAGTTTGGTGTGAATAGTTATAAAGCTATCAAACGTCATCATTTAGATAGAGCAATCCAAATCATTAATGAAGAATATTCAATTCCAACGGTTTTAGATGAAGAAATTACAGCTACAAATGCACAAATAAATATGACGGAAGTTCAATAGGAGGAAAAGAAAATGAAGGAAACTAAATATTTTGTACTTCACAACAGGGGATATGGACTAAATGCTTACGAGTGTGAATCAAAAGCAGAAGCAACTCGTAAGATTAAGAGGCTAATTGAAGATGGTGAACCAACATCAACTATCATACTTACACAACAGGTTTCTCTAAAAACACAGATTCACCATGTAACAGTTGAAATTGATGATTAATAATATGCTGAATTTATATAGAAAGGGAGTGATTTAGTAGAAGATTCAACATTGTTAGCTATATTCGGAATGTTAATCGCATGTAGTGTATGGTTGTTTTACATTACTTACGAACCAATAAAACAATGGGCTTGGAGTGATGTGAAAGAAAATAAAAAGACCCATTGCAGTGGGGCCTTTTCAAAAAACAAGTTGTTATTAGTGTATCACGGAAAGTAGAGAAATAGTACATGGATTTAATTGTTTATCAAGTGCTATTACCTAATAAGTTCTGGGGGTTAGTAAAAAGCGAAGAAGAATTAAAACGAATGGTTGAACAGTATCTCAGTTTTGGTTATCCACAGTATGAAATTCAAAAAATATTAAAAGCGGACAAGCACACCTGGCGATTTGTATTAGGAGGTAATAGTTTATGACAAACACTATATTTGAAATTGGCGGATTAACTTTTAAAGGTAATGTGGTAGATCATGAATGGTTTAATTACATCACTTTTAACAACGGTAAACCTCATATTGTAGCAATTATGGTTTTAAGTGAAATTGTTTATTGGTACAGACCTACGGTTATCCGTGATGAAGAAAGCGGAAAAGTAACATACAAGAAAAAATTTAAATCAGATAAATTGCAAAAGAGTTATCAACAATTAGCAGAAACATTTGGGTTTTCAAAATTACAGGTGAAAAGGGCATGTGATTTGTTAACGGAAATGACTCTTATTAAAGTTGAATTTCGAACTATCCATGTTGAAGGGAAAGTTTTAAATAATGTGATGTTTGTAGAACCGGTAGCAAATGAAATCAAACTGATCTCTAGTATGTATCAAAATACAGAAGACCCTGGATACTTTGAAGTAAATAGACCTATTACTCCAAAGTCATCACCCTCCTTACTTAAAAGTAAGGACTCTCCCAACTTAGAAGTAAAGACAAATACAGAGATTACTACAGAGAATACTACAAAGAATGTAAGTAGTAGTAATATCTTCTCATTCTATGAAAATAATTTTGGGATTTTAAATCCATTCGTAGCCGATAGTATTACCCAATGGGCAAACGATACAAGCGAAGAACTTGTACAAGCATCCATGGAACGTGCATTGAAACAACAGAAAAAATGGAACTACGCTGAGGGAATTTTAAAACAGTGGGTTAATAAAAACATTCGTACATTAGCAGATGTACATGCATCAGAGACAGAGTTTAAAAACAAAGGTAAAAAAGGGGAGAAAAACAATGCAAGCAATCAAAAAGATAGTAGCTTCATCGACAAATACGACTTCAAGAAACGCTAGTCAAAGATATGTATTGTCTCCTAAGAGATGCACGAATGTCTTTTTAGTAGGGAAAGAAAAATTTAAAGATGTTTGCAGTAAACGCATGTTGATAGATATAGAAACAAATGAGGAATTTTGTCCTCAATGTAGATCGGTAGAACAAGAAGATCAGAAATTAGCTATAGAGACACTAGCTATAAAAAAGAAAAATGAAATCATTCATTTATATGATTCATTTGCAGATAACAGTTTAATAAATGACAAACTCAAAAAAGCTACATTTGAAAATTATTTACCACCTAAAAAGGAATTGGCTGATGCGAAAGAAATAATTATGAACTTTGTTGCTTCATTCAATAAGGAAGAACCAACGAGTCTGATTATAACGGGTGATTACGGCGTAGGGAAAAGTCATTTGTGTGTAGCAGCCACTAAAGAACTTATGAAAAAGGGTCATAGTGCCATGTTCATTCAAATGAATAAGTTATTCACTAAAATAAAATCTACATGGAATAAAAACAGCGATATGACAGAGGACAAGCTTATGTCCCTTCTAGCAAAAGTTGATGTCTTGATTATCGATGACTTCGGAGCGGAATTCACGGAGAAAGATAAAGAAGGGGTTACATGGAAGCAAACAAAAACAAATGAAATCGTTGATAGTCGTATAGGTAAAAGTACTTTATTTACTACCAACTTTAATATTGGTGAATTAGCAGGGATGTATGGAGAACGTGATTTTAGTCGGATGATGGAAAATGCTGAAATGTTAGAAATGCATGGCGATAATTATAGATTACGCAATTTTAAAAAGAGGGAATAACAATGTGTGCATTGTGTCAGGGTACAGGAATTATTCGTAGAGAAACTTATCCAAGTGTAACTGAAACGAACAGTTGCAATTGTGAAGTGGCAAAACAACAGCAAGAAGAAAATCAAAAACGTTGGGAAGCATGGCTAGTACATTTTGAGTCAATGAAGCAAGAGTTACAACGTAATTAACAACAAAAAGTTAGCTAACAAGAAAAAGGGGGATTTCAGTTGTATGAAGCCTACGAAAATTGAAATCGAAGTTACGGATAATAAAATTTATGTGGTCAAAAATGGTGAGGTTACTCCGCTGAACCCTCCAGTAACAGGATTCGGAGAGCAAACGATTATTTGGCAAGGTGGAAAAGTTGATCGCGTATCAACTACAAGTACGGAAAAAATAAAATAACTGGGGATGCGATTATGAAGCAATTAACAATTGATGATGTTATAGGTAGTTTCAACTATAAAGCGATAAGTACCAGTGAAAAGTTTTTGAATCCAAGCTATGAAGTACATTTCTACGATAAAGAGGAACGGCAAAAGATGGATTGCTTTGATGCTAAGACTGAAATTGAAGCTTGGAACGCAGCGATAGAAGAGCATGGGGAAGGTATTCAGAAGATTAGGATAAGTTGTTCGGGTCGTACCAGATCTGAATTTTTGGCACTAGATTAGGAGGGGGAAATGATGGCTTTCAATCGTTGGCTAACTGATGAGGAATATAAGCAGGCTGAATCAAATGGTATTAGCAGAAGAGTTCCCTACATGAGGATGTACAGATATCGTGTTGATGTGAAGTAAGACCAAATTTGAATTTTATTAAAAAGGAGAATGAGAAATGGGAACATTAGTTGTTAATTGTGGAGAATATGAATTTACTAGGTTTGAAAGTGCTGTACGAACTTTAGAACAAGAATATGGATACGAAGGTGAAGCATGGGAAATGGTTGTGGCAAGTGGTGATTTAGAAATATTATGTGACTTTCTAAATGGTGATGGTTTAAATGCTGAAATTGAATAAAAGCGTTATTTTGTTGAAAAGTAATGCGGAGATAAATAAGACCGCTCCTTTTATCGGAACGGCCGTACAAATAACCTGTGCTGGAGTTCGCATCAAATGGCTTAAGATGTTTTCTCTAAACAGTATGGGCAAGGATTTTTACGATTATACGTAAAAATGGCAGGTAATTGATTAAGTTACCTGCCATGTTCTAAAACAATACGGAGGAGAGAGCCCCGATTTGAAAAGAGTGAAGCCGTGGGAAGTCGGCTTGTAGGTAGTATGTACGATATAAAAAAGATTATACGAAAAGGGGAATGGGAAATGGATGCATTAGACTTATATATTTTTTGTGAAGATAAAGAAATGGATTGGCGTGACGACAAACTTATTATATGGCTTCATTTTGACCAATTAAAAGAGTTTACTGAGTTATTAGGTCCTAGTCATTTTGATGAAGGTGGTATGGAAGTGCATCTTAAAAGTGATTGTATTGCATTTGATCTATGTGAGATTTGTGAAGACTGGGAGATTGATCCAGAAAGAATTCTAAAGAAAGAAAACTAAACAAAATAGTTATTTTAATTAAAAAAGCAGTTAGCTTTTGCTAGCTGCTTCACTCCCTGGAGAGTTATCGTTATGTAATTTAGATAAAGATACTAGCTATTAAAAGTATAGCTCCTATCAAAATTAGAGAATCAAATAAAATCAAGAACTGGTTTTTCTGTGGTTTTCGAAATTCCTTTATTAAGCTAAAAACTGCACTCATTCCGAAACAGATGTATAACAAAATCATTATTGTTTCTGACACACTTAACACTCCTAATATATTGATAATCTAATTATATAACGAAAAACATATGCATGTAAGTTTTTAACAAAATCTTTATTTTAATAAAAGAAACCCCGAATGTCTGCGGGGCTTCTAAGGGTAATCGTCAAGTAATGACGTACTCGACTAATTAACGATATCATGAATTTTTTGGTGAAAATACTGGTAAATGTGTCCAAATGAATGAGGCATCATTTTGAACAAAAACGCTATTTTAATCTCAAACAAAAGAGCAGCTAGCAAAAGCTAACTGCTCAATGCGGATTGGAGATCTCGATTAGTACGGTTACACATAAGAGATTTCCGGCTGTTTACCAGCCTATCTACAGTATTGCCGGAATATTGAGTTTTATTCAGGGGAGGAAGAGGAAAATGAACAATTCTAGACTGTTCCAATTTGGTTTTGGTCTGCAACATCAGAATCGAATGTGTTTGTTGCGCTAACACCGCTAAAGGCATTGACAACAAAACCGACATTGGATGATCCTGAACCATTATAAGCCTTCGTATTTTCCTTTGGAGAAACGTTATAAAAATCACCTAAGTTGAAAGAACCGTTACTATTTTGTACAACCAGATTTCCAACAACAGATGGCATAGGTTTCACCTGCTTTCCTAGGAAGTAATTAAATTAGTATATGGTGTATGCGTCTAGAGGTTCATCTGGATCTGAAAATTTTGAAATGAAGGTTGTTTGAAAACTTAACAAAATAATCCTTTTAGAAGAAAGAGAGGTTAGGAGAATGGCTAATTTAAAGAAAAGGAAAGTAAGAAAGGCTATTGCTCGTCGTGCGAAAGCCGTTGAGAAACACGAAGTTAATAAAGCTTGGAGAAATCTCTTTGTACAAGCAGGTATTATCAAATAAATGAAAACCAAATACAGTCCGGCTAGAAAACTAGAGGACACCAATTTTTAGAGCAGCGATAAAGCTGTTTTAAGAAATGGTGTCCTTTTTATTTTGAGAAGGGAGATGGGGAAATGAAGGTGCTAAGGGATCAATTGCGTGAATGGAATAGGCAATCAAAACAAGTGAAAAAGAAAAACAAGAAAAAACAAAAAGATAAATTAAGCACTCATGAAATTGAAGAGTTAATGGGAATTCGCGGACCACGTTATGAACGCAGACGTGGAGCATTAAGACAAAAATAATAACAATGGAGGAATTTAATATGAATAAACAATTATCATTTAAAATGCCTGTTTTAGATGAAGAAGAGACAAAAAATGAAGTAGAAAAAATATTTGAGGAATATCGTATGTATTTGTCTCAAATGCCAAGTGACATTTTACCAAAATTAACCGCATCGTATTCAATTGTTCCTCCATCTGTAACGAATGAATTTAACAGTTCTACTGAAAATGTAGCTATTGAAAGAGTACAATATGAGATGGCTAGAGATAAATTTATGAATTGGATTCATAGGGCTGTTAACAGGCTACCAAAAAGAGAAAGACAAATTATATATATGTATTACATGGAAGAAGATAAGGGGTATGATCCAGACATAATGGATGAAGTGAAGTTAGGTAGAACAACGTATTATAAAGTGAAAGGAAAAGCTTTATTACGTTTAGCTTTCAGTTTGCGAAAAGAAGTATTTAAACAAAAGGCGCAAGGTGAAGAGGTAGAAATGGTATGAACATTGTACAACCGATTCGAAATAAAGAAATCATCCAAGAAATAAAAGAGTTCTATAAGAAGCAGAATGAGAGGAACTACATTCTGTTTCTTCTTGGTATTAATACAGGATTTAGGATATCAGATATATTACGTTTGCGTGTTCGTGATGTAGAGGGATGGAATATTGTTATACGTGAAAAGAAGACAAGGAAAATAAAAGATATCAAAATGCCATCAGAATTAAAGAAGGCAATTCGTGATTATACAAAAGGAAAGCCGAAAAACGAGTATTTGATTAAAAGTCGGAACGGGAAAAATAAGCCAATTACAAGGGCAATGGCTTATGTGATATTGAATCAAGCAGCGCAAGAGTTTGGGTTAGAACGTATTGGGACACATTCTTTACGTAAAACATACGGATATCACCATTATCAACAGTTTAGAGATGTAGCGGTTCTACAGCAAATGCTAAACCATACAGAGCAAAAAGAAACATTGAGATACATCGGAATTGAACAAGATGCATTAAATGATTATCAAAGGAAATTTAAAATCTAATTTCTTTCTTTTTTTATCAATTTTTGAATTAGCTACAAACTGAACGTGTCAAATTCATTTCCGCAATAATACATGAAGGCTTGATACATATAAGTTAAATGCGTACAGGTGAATTTAACACACTCTAGGTTATAGCTAATTCATTTTTAAAGATTATGGGTGAAAAGATACAAGAAACATTAAAAATAAGTCGATTTAATACAGTAGAAAAAATAATTTGTTAACTGCAAAAAACATGAAAGGTAATATCACCTTCCATGTTTTTTATTGTATAAATTTAATTTAATTCTTTTTTTGCAGTTTCTAAATTGTAGTAGAGATAAAATAACTTATTTTCAATATAATCAGATGCAAATCCTAAATCTATTAATATCAGAGCATGAATTAGGGCGCTTAATCTAATATTGGCTAGATATAATTTGTAATTACGGAAAATATTACTATCTTCGGTTTGAGGATGAGTCATTTTGTTTCTTGTTTCTTTTACTTTATTCATGAACCCCTTCATATCTTTCTTGTTTTTAAAAACTCTATTAAAAATAGGAGCGTCAATTGAATTAGCAACATCAATCAATCTCTTTTTGAAAGGGTATTCATATGCATAGGAAATAGAGTTTTGAATATTTTTCTTTAAGTCTTGAAGTTTATCATCGGTTATTATTTCTTCTAAATTGGTAATAATTTCATCTTTGATTTGATCATAGTCTGAAGGATTACAGAAAGTACTATTTTTAAATCGTAATCGATGATACCCTTCGAGAATACGAGTATAATTGAGGAATTTCCACTCTTCATAAATCCCTTGATACTTAGTATCTAGATATAAATTATATATAGGTTCTAATTCATTATATAAAAGGAACCATGTATTTAAATAAATTGCTAAATTATCCTTGATATCAAGGAAGGTTATACACTTAATCGAATCGATATCTTTTCCTTCTTTAAAATCTTGTTGTGTGAAAAAGACTTTATATTTATTATTCTGAACTTCAGGTGTATCTTTAATTTTAAAAATCAGGTCTTTTAAGAACTGTTCTTTTCCAATAAAAAGAGAAAATAAATTTAAAAGTTTATATATATTATCTAAGAACCAAGTATAATTTTGGGGAGAATTTGATACTAAATCTAATAATGCTTTAAATTCCATACTTACATTTTTATAGCCACTTGTGCTGAAGTTAAAATTCGAATTTGTTGAAAAAATACAATCGATACTAGGAATCTCCCACTTGCTAATTTCTGGGTGTTTAAAGGAAGCGCTAGTACTTTTCATAAAACCATTTTCATCATGTTCAAAGTCATAGGTATATGGCGATGAATTCATGAAACTTTCTAAATAAGTACTATTAAAAGAAACCTTTTCGAATAATAGATCGTCAGCAGAAGAAAAATGACCACCAACAATCATGAAGTTGAATTTATATGTTTGGCTGGGATATCCGGAAAAACTAGTCCTATTTGATGTTTGTATAATATGAAATAAGGAAACTAATTCTCCAGATAATGTTTCGCCACATATAGTATCAAAATGGATCCCTTGTCTAAGACTAAGAGGGTCATCAGCACTTTGTGTTAGACTACCGAATAAATTAAGATATGTATCTTTTGGGGAGAAAGAAAGTTTCCCATGTACTTTATGATTTGGATTGTTTGGATTGAACCAAAATCCGTCTACTTCAAACTCGTCTATCATTGTTTGTTTCATTAACTTAATAGTTTTCATAAAAATCAACCATCCTTTCTAGTGATTATTATAAAGTATTCGCGAACTATTTGCGGACTATTTGTGAACTATTTACGGACACGCTTTTGTTTTTTACATGATATATTTGTATTGTGAGAAGTGGCGGAAAACACAACTCACTATGTTGTTTCTAAAATTCTAAACGGTCTGTAATGACGGCACATAAAATCCGAAACCAGCAGATGGTATTGATTGAATGCTACCGTTAATAAGGAGAGCTTTTGCTCTTCTTCCAGTCACTTAATAATGTCGGCACAGATGATTGTAACAACATTAGGTAATTGGAAAAAGAATAAAACTTCACGTACCGCAATTAAAACATAAATTAATAATTGAGAGAAAAGCATCCATTCGGGTGCTTTTTATTATACAAAGAAAAAAGCCAAGGAGTGTTGAATAATGACAAAACAAAATATAGTTTCAGCTCTTATTGATATTGATACAACAGAAGCGAAAACGAATGTTGAAGAACTTACATTAGCTATCAACGAATGTGTAAGTGCATTCGAGAAGTTAAAAAAGGTTATGAACAAGTATACAGTAGGAGTTGAAACCGTTGAATTGCATTGTGATGGTGAAGTCGTAGCTCGAAATATAGTTAAAGAGAATGAGTGAATACAAAACAAAACAACAGCGAAAGTTCTACGATAAATACAAACGGGATAAAGAAGCGAAGAAGTTCTACGACAGCGCAGCTTGGCGAAGGTGTAGAGAGTTAGCGTTGATACGAGACAACTACCGTTGTCAAGAGTGTATGAAGCACGATCCACTGATACCAGTACCTGCTGATATGGTTCATCATATCAAAGAAAGAAGTGAATATCCTGAGCTTGCATTGACATTAGATAACTTAATTAGTTTATGTAATGAATGTCACAACAAAGAACATCCTGAAAAGGGTGGAGGAAAAAAGAAAAATAAAAGAAAGATTCAGTTCGTAAAAGTAAAAGCGAACAAAGAATTTATATAGCCCCCCTCCTTTTATTGTTGAGAGCCGTTTTCGCCCAGACCGGACGCCTCCTTCGTGCGCACCTCAAGTGGTTTTTCTAAAGGGGGGGAAACCCTGAAAACAAGAACTTTTTATTTTCGAGTAAGCACTTTTTATCCATAAAATGTAAGTGAGGTGATATCGTGGATAAAGGATTGATGGAGAGGAAAGCACCTACTCATCTAAAAAAGGTAGGAAAAGATACTTGGATTCGTATTTGGTCTGTTTTAGAAGGAGAAGGGAAGGCTGACATCAATGATCCCATTGTAGTTGAAGCGATTGCTTTCAGTTATCAAATGTTTAGGGAGATGGCAGCCAATGTTAAAAAAGAAGGACTGACAATGGAGTATACAAATAAAAACGGTTCTACAAATTTGACGAAGCACACTTTGATACCAGAGATACCTAAGTATTTACAGCAGATTCGTCAATATTTAGGAGAGCTAGGGTTAACTGGGGCGAGCCGTAAAAAGCTTCAGGAAGAGTTAACTGGAGATTCTGATGATGATTTCGACGACTTCTAAGCCATCTGAAATAGCTAATTGGTATAAGAATTGGCGAAATGAACAGATACAGCATTTTTATATTTTGGTAGATCCATCTCCTGAACTAAGAACAACTTGGTATGCAGAACAAGTTGTAAAAGGGAACATAAAAGCTAGTAAGAAAAATATTTTGTCTTGTCAACGTCATCTAAATGATTTGAAAAGACAGGGTACTGAGGAGTTCCCTTGGATATTTGAAGAAGAAAAAGCTCATCGCCCTATACGATATATCGAAAAGTTTTGTCGTCCATCAAAAGGTGACTATAAAAGGTTAGTTCTTCAGCCGTGGCAACACTTTGTTATAGGTTCTTTGTATGGATGGGTTCATAAAGATACAGGGCATAGGCGCTTTCGTGAGGGCCTTATTTTTATTGGACGTAAAAACGGAAAAACTACAATGATTTCTGGCTTGTCTAATTATGCTGTTGCTAAAGATAATGAGCCGGGTGCTCGTGTTTATGTTTTGGCAAACACAAAACAACAAGCCGGAGAATTGTTTGATGAAAGTCGTGCAATGGTTCAAAAGTCACCATTTCTTCGGAAGCATTTACGCGAAAATCAGAAAGGGATTTTTCATGATAAAACCCATTCTAAAATCGAGCCTCGGGCATCCGATAGTAAGAAATTAGATGGTTTGAATACACATCTTGGTATTTTTGATGAAATACATGAATTTAAAAACTTTAAGCTAATCAATGTTATTAAAAAATCACGTGGCGCACGTAAACAGCCGATGATTGTTTACATCACTACGGCAGGATATCAGCTTGAAGGTCCACTTGTTCAATACTATGAAATTGCAACTGATGTCTTGGAAGGAATTATCGATCAAGATAGAAAATTTTATTTCATGGCTGAAATGGACAGTGTGGATGAAATCGAGAATCCTGAATTGTGGATTAAAGCGAATCCAAATATGGGAGTTTCGCTTGATCTTCCATCTCTTATCGATGATTGGAATACAGATAAGCATACAGAAGCAGAAAAGAACGACTGGATTACAAAGCAGTTTAATATTTTCGTCGATAATGATGAAATGTCATTTATAGGTATTGAAATATTAAAAAGAAATGAAAGTGTTATAGATGTTGATTCATTAGCTGGCATGGAATGTGTAGCTGGTTATGATTTGTCAGCTACAGAAGATTTTACTAGTGCTTGTTTAGAATTTCCATTAGACGATGGATATGTTTTCGCTTTATCTCATAGTTGGGTTCCGCAAGCTAAAGTGGATCGTGATAATGAAAAAATTGATTATACAGAATTTGTGAAAAAAGGTTGGCTAACTATTATTCCTGGTGAATATGTGAAATATGAGTATGTTTATGATTGGTTTGTTGAGAAGTCTAAACAATATTATATAAAAAAAATCACTTATGACCCTGCCAATGCGTATCGTTTAAATGAAGATTTGAAGGCATATGGATTTGAAACAGAGTCAGTTCGACAAGGGCATTTAACATTGAGTCCGGCATTGAAAGATGTGAAGGAACTCTTATTGGATGGGAAAATAATAAGTAATAAAAACCGTTTATTCCGTTGGTATATGAATAACGTAAAACTTGTGGAAGATAGAAACGGAAACTTTTTACCGTCTAAACAGAGTAAATACCGTAAAATTGATGGTTTTGCAGCATTTTTAAATGCTCATACAGAAGTCATACCAATGCTTTCTCAGCCACAAGGTGACGGGAATATTGAATTTGTATCAGTTAACGATCTATTTAATTAGAAAGGCGGTGAAAATTTGAATTTGTTCAATCGTGTGAAAGGAGCATTGAAAGGTGCGTCTGCGGGATGGAAAGGTGCTGGATTTGACTTCTCTTCATGGTTTGGAAGGAAGTTCTGGGGTATTGATAATACAAAACTAGCTACAAACGAGACGATTTTCAGTGTAATTAGTAGATTATCTAATACAGTAGCTTCTTTACCATTAAAGCTCTATAAGGATTATGACACGGTTTTTAATCAAGTGTCTGATGTTGTAATGAATGAACCAAATCCAAACATGACTGGATTTGAATGGATAAATAAAATAGAAGTTTCAAGAAATGAGAAAGGAAACGGATATGCAGCTATTATTCGTGACATTCGATTTCAAGTGGAATCATTAATTCCTATTGGATCTGCGTATGTGACGCCTTTTTTAAATACGGATGATAATAATCTATGGTATGAGGTACGCGGAATTGAAGGGACTTATTATATCCATAATATGAATATGTTCCATGTCAAACACATTACAGGTATTTCAAGATGGCAAGGTATTTGTCCAATCGATGTTTTACGAAACACTTTAGAATACGATAAGGCCGTGCAGGAATTTAGTTTGTCAGAAATGCAGAAGAAAGATAGCTTTATTTTGGAATATGGAGCTAACGTAGATAGTGATAAAAGACAAAGAATTATTGATGATTTTAGACGCTTTTACCAAGAAAATGGCGGGATTTTATTTAGAGAACCAGGTGTGAATATTGAAGAAATGGAGCGGAAATACTTCGCATCAGATACGTTAGCATCAGAGCGAATTACCCGTTCGCGAGTTGCTAACGTTTTTAATGTACCTGTTTCTTTTTTAAATGATACTGAAGGACAGAGTTATAGTAGCAATGAACAGTTGATGATTCAGTTTGTTCAAATGACTTTAACCCCTATTGCACGTCAGTATGAACAAGAAATGAACCGTAAGTTGCTAAATAAAGATGAAAGGCAATCTGGATATTACTTTAAATTTAATATGAGTGGCTTACTACGTGGTGATACAGCAGCGAGAACACAATTTTATCAAATGATGCTTCGAAGTGGTGGATTAACACCAGATGAAGTGCGTGAATTGGAAGATAAACCACCAAAGGGAGGTTCAGCTTCTCAATTATGGATTTCTGGCGATCTTTATCCAATCGATATGTCCCCAAATCAACGAAAGGGGGTGAAAGGTAGTGGCAAAGAACAAACAGAATAAGTTTTTTCAAATGAAAGCATCCGCCAATGGTAAAACGGCCGATGTTTTTATTTATGGAGAAATTACAAAGTATGCATGGGAAGAGTATGGCGAAGTATCTTCTATTACGTTCAAAAATGAACTTGATGAATTAGGTGATGGTATTGAAAATATTAACCTTTACATCAATAGTCCGGGTGGATCTGTTTTTGAAACGATGGCTATTATCGCAATGTTACAAAGACATCCGGCAAAGGTTATCTCTTATATTGATGGAATAGGCGCTTCGTGTGCATCAGTATTACCAATGATTTCAGACAAAATCATTATGTATGCTAATTCAATGATGATGATTCACAATGCATGGACATACGCATCAGGAAATGCCAATCAGCTACGTAAAGCAGCGGATGACATTGAGCGTATTAATCAATCGATGGTGCAACATTATTTAACTCGTGCTGGTGATAAGTTAGATGAAGAGATATTAAAACAATTACTAGATGCAGAGACGTGGTTATCAGCTGATGAAGCAATGGAATATGGACTTTGTGATGAAATTATCTCAGCAAATAATGCCGCAGCATGCCTAGATGAAAAGTGGATGAAGGAATACAAAAATATTCCAAAACAATTAGTAAATGTACAAGCTAGCATATCATCAAACGAAATGTTAGAACGACAAAAGATTGCCGAAGAGGCGAAAGCTAATGCGGACTATATAAACACAATTTTAGGGGGAATTCATTAATGAAAAATAAATTTCGAGTATCTATTGGTAACTTTCAACACTTCTCAAAGAATACATTATTTGAATTAAAACAAAATTTATCTACTATTGGTCAACAACTACAAAAAGTTGAGAGTGAGTTAGCTCAGAAGGCGATTGATCCATCCGCAACTATGGAGAGTCTTCAAGTGCTACAACAATCAAAGAAAGACCTTCAAATGCGTTTCAATGTAATTAAAGAACAGCATGACACGATGGAAGCTGAACAAAAAGCACAATTTCAAAATCAAACTGGCTTACAAGCTATTGAAGATCCAAAACAAAAAGTAGTTGCAGCGAAAGCAGAATTAGTTCGCGCTACAATTCGTGGAGGTACCTTATCACAAGAAGCACGAGCAGCTCTTGGTGATAAAAATTCAACAGGTGGCGAAAAAATTCTTCCAACTACAATGACAAATGAATTATTGCACGAACCATTTGTTAAAAACCCGTTAAGAGACGTATCTACATTTACAAGTGTAACAAACCTTGAAATCCCAAAGGTTACTTTCACATTAGATGATGATGATTTTATTGCTGATACAGAAACAGGGAAGGAATTGAAAGCAGAAGGTGATGTTGTAATTTTCGGACGTAATAAATTTAAGGTGTTTGTACCTATTTCAGAGACTGTTTTAGCAGCAACTGATACAAACTTAGTACAAACTGTAGATCAAGCTTTAGAAAGCGGTTTAGCAGCAAAAGAGAAGAAAGTAGCATTTGCTACAACGCCTAAAGCTGGAGAAGAAACTATGTCATTCTATAAAGCTGGCATTAAGTCAGTTAAAGGTGCTACTTTATATAAAGCTATTAAGTCAGCAGTTGCAGATTTGCATGAAGCTTTCCGCGCAAATGCAACTATTGAAATGCGTTACGCAGATTATTTAGAAATAATTGAAACCCTTGCTAATGGTAGTGCTACTTTATATAACGCTCAACCAGAACAAGTTTTAGGGAAGCCAGTAAAGTTCTGTGATTCAGCAGTGAATCCTATTGTTGGTGATTTCCGATATTCTCACTTCAACTACGATCCAAATATGATTTATGATCGTGACAAAGATGTAAAAACAGGTATTGAACTATTTGTTTTAACAGCTTGGTTTGATCATAAAATCAAGCTGAAATCAGCATTCCGTATCGCTGAAGTGCAGACTACACCCTAATCCTCCCCAAGGACCAACAGGGTTAAAAGTTGATTCTACAACAGTAACAACGACCAACATTAATTGGTCTCCTGTTGTGTATGATGGGGGCATTAAAGAGTATCAAATACTTCGTAATGGAAAACAAGTAGGGACATCAGTAACAGCGACCTATAAAGACACAGGCCTAACTGGTGATACAACATATTCTTATCAAGTGAAAGCTGTTGGAAATAACGGATTAAATTCTCCGTTAAGCGTTGAATTATCAGCGAAAACCAACGCTTCAGGATCATAGGTGATTATATGTTAGAGCTATTAAAAAGAAAAATGAAAATCGATGGAAATGAAGAGGATACAGATATTCAACTTCTAATTGATGGAGCAAAAGAAGCCTTATTAGCATCAGGTATTCCTGAAAGTGAAAAGGCACTATATAAAATTGCGGTAATAACACATGTATTATTAAACTATGAGAATCAAGATAAATCATTAAATATCCCTGCATTAAAGCAATCATTAGAAACCACCATATTACAATTAAGGGACTATAATTACAGTGATAATCATGAATCCAAGTAAATTAAATAAACGAATAACAATTCAGCAAGAAATCACAAATAAAAAAGATGAAGAAGGGAATCCAGTTCCGTCAGAATGGAAAGATGTTGTCACTGTTTGGGCAAGAGTAAAAACACCATTCGGAAAGGGATTCAATTATGAAATATTCGCTGGAAACACCGAAAACGCGGTTCGTACAGTGAATTTTTTTATGCGATTTCGCAAAGGAATTGATTCAAAGATGCGAGTTTTGTATGGTGGACGACTCTTCGAAATAAAAGCTGTTGTAGATGTTGATGAACAACACAAAGAGACATGCTTAGTGTGTGAGGAGCGATCTATATGGCAGAAGTGACGACATTTGGAATCCAAGAAGCTATTCAGCGTTTTGAAATGTTGGGAAGAAACGTAAAAACTATTGAAAACACAGCATTAAAAAAAGGTGCTGAAGTAGTGAAAGGTGCATTAATGGTAGAAAGTCCAGCCAGTGCATCACCTAAACCGCCTTCGCCGAAAGAGTCATGGCGGACAGGTAAGCATGCAAAAGATGAAGTTCTTGTTGGTAAAATAAAGACTCGAAACGGAATTAAATCAATTAGTGTAGGATGGGAAAAGGATGATAATTCCCCCCACTTTTATATGAAATTCCAAAACTGGGGAACCAGTAAAATGCCACATCCACCACATAAAGGATTTATAGAAAAAACAGTAACCCATACAGAAGTAAAGGCAGTTCATGAAATGAGAAATGTCTTTGCAGCGGCGTTGCATATCGTATGAGATTTTTAGAAAAAGATGTGCTACGTGCTCTTACTACTCCTTTTATTGTGGAAAAGCTGGATGGAGAATATATTTATAACATGATTCGTGGCGACGATAACAGCAAAACATGGATCACTTATTCTGAATTAGATAATGGTGCTGGAAGATACACTGAAGGAGTGGAATCTACCAGCACTATTTTATTTCAAGTTGATATTTGGTCTTTTATGCCTGTTAAGGGTGATCTAAAAGAAGCGGTAAACAATTCTATGAAAAATATAGGTTTTCAACGCATTACAACAGCAAATTTATATGAACCAGATACGAAAATCTATCATTATGGTATGAGGTTTCGTACGGAATTAAAAGTTTAGGAGGAATAAAAATATGGCAATTGCAGTCGATTTTAGAGACTTACATTATGCACTTTTAACAGAAACACCAGATGGTAAATTTACGTATGGGACACCTAAGAAAATTGGGGATGCCGTAAGTGGTAAAGCATCACCTAAAAATGAATCCGTTACGTTTTATGCTGAGGGAGGACCTTTAGCAACAGCAAGTGCATTCGGTGGAGTAGAAATTGAATTAGAAACAGCAGATATTTCATTATCTACTTACGCTGAACTATTAGGAAAGAAACTAATTAAAGGTCAAGTAATTGACAATGTAAATGATGTTTCTCCGTATGTAGCGTTATTATATCGCTTACCGAAAGATAATGGGAAAAATCGTTTTTATTGTTACTATAAAACGAAATTTGAAATTCCTGAGGACGAACATAAGACAGCAGAAGACAAGCCAACGTTCCAGTCAGCAAAAATTAAGTGTAAAGCAATCCAACGATCTGATGGTAATTGGAGACATCGCCTAGATGAAGAAGAGATTGGTTACGATACAGCGGTTGCATCAAATTGGTTCAAAACAGTACCAAGTCCGCCAGTAGTGGCAGGGCCTTAAATTTAAGAAATCTGACAATGAAAAGGTGCAGTTTAATGCTGTGCCTTTTATTTATGGAAGGAGATTCAATTATGCAAGAAATAAAAAAAACAGAAACGTTTAAATTAGTTTTAAATTTATCTACTGGTAAAAAAACTTTCTTTCTACCTAATTTTCTTTCAGCTACTGATGCGTTTGTAGCGGCAGAGTGGACAGAAAAGTTAAATGCTGAAACCGTTCCATTTGATTTATTAAAAGAAGCTACTCAATTTGTTGTTAAGGTATTTGGTAATCGTTTCACAGTAGAGGAGTTTCTTGATGGTATACATGCTTGGTTTTTAACTTCAACTATTTACTCTATTTGTTTAGCAATTGTAGGGCGTATTGCTGAAGCTGTTGCTATTATCAATGCGATTGATTCAACGACAAATTCAACAAAAAAAAAGAAACCGAGAAACAGAAGGAACCGTTCAAACCAACAGAAATGATGCTGGGTATTTATAGCATGCTTCAAGATGCTGGTATATCTCAAGCGGATATAAATCAAATGGATTTAGTCCTCTTTTTTAAAACAATGGGCTACAAGAAACAACAAGAAGATAAACAAGTGGTTCGAACAGCAAATCAGGCACCAGCTTGGTTGTAAAGGTAGGTGAGATAAATGGCTGGAGATATGGAAATTGGCGCAAGGGTCACACTTGACACTCAACGGTTTGAAAATGGTGTTGCAGGAATTAATCGTGGTTTACGCTTAATAGATTCAGAGTTTAATTTAACGAGCGAGCGTGCTCGATTACTTGGGAATTCGGTAGAACAGTTACAAAATAAGTTAACGCATCTAAATGAGAAGTTCACCTTACAAGGTCAAAAAGTAGAACATTATCGTCAGAAAATTGAGCAAGCAAGACAAAAACAAGAACAATTACAAGCTTCAAATTTAACATTGGCGGCATCAATGGACCGACTTGAAACACAATACGATCAAGCAGTACAAAATTTTGGTCGTAACTCGCAAGAGGCAAAACAACTAAAGCAAGAGTTAAAACAACTTCAAGCTGAATACACATCAAACGGTCAAGCACTACAGCGATTAAATACGCAAATCGATAATAATACAATTGCTATGAATCGTGCTGAAACAGCTCAAGAACGCATTCAAAATGAAATAAGAGAAACAAACCGCGAATTAGCTGAGCAACAGAATCACTTTCATCGTACTGGAGAACGGATGCGTGATACAGGAAATAAAATGCAGGATGTTGGCGGACAAGTTGGAACTACCTTTGCAGCCATGACTGGGGTTATTGGGGCTGGACTGGCGATGGCTGTAAAAGAATCTATGAATTTCGAGCAGAAGATGGCTGATATTCAAGCTGTTTCTGGTGCAACTGGCGATGAAATGAAGAAAATTAGCGATCTTGCTGTAGAAATGGGAGAAAAAACAAAATATTCTTCTGTGGAAGCAGGACAAGGTATTGAAGAGCTAATTAAAGCAGGGGTAAGCCTAACGGACATTATTAATGGAGGTTTAGAAGGCGCTCTAAACTTAGCGACAGCTGGGGAATTGGAATTGGGAGATGCAGCAGAAATTGCTTCTACAGCACTAAATGCGTTTAAGGACGATAATTTATCAGTTGCTCAAGCAGCCGATTTATTAGCTGGTGCAGCGAATGCTTCCGCAACTAGTGTTGGAGAAATGAAGTTCGGTCTAAGCATGGTTTCAGCAGTCGCAGCTGGCGTAGGGCTTAGTTTCAAAGATACTACAACAGCTTTAGCATTATTTGCACAGAATGGTTTAAAAGGTTCTGATGCAGGAACTTCATTAAAAACCATGTTAGCAAATTTAATTCCTAAGTCAAATGAAGCTTACGATATGTTTAGTGAATTAGGATTAATAACGATTGATACTGGAAAAGCAATGCAATTTCTTGGAGAAAAAGGTATCAAACCAACTTCAAATTCCTTTAAAGATGTCACTGGATCTTTATCCGAGTATGCCGCTAACCAAGCTGGTGTCAAAGTTGGTTCTGAAAAAGCTGAAAAAGCATTTCAGAAATTAGCATTTTCAACGGGTATTATGACGAATGCGTTTTTTGATTCGAATGGAAATTTAAAAGAAATGTCTGATATAGCTGATATTCTTCAAATGGCGATGCAAGGATTAACCGCTGAGCAAAGACAATCGTATATGTATACGTTATTTGGTTCTGATGCTATCCGTGCAGCGAACATTCTTTATAAAGAAGGCGCGAACGGTGTAAAAAATATGTATACAGAAATGTCAAAAGTAACAGCATTAGAAGTTGCTGAGACAAAAATGAATACAACTAAAGGAAAAATTGAACAGTTAAGTGGTGCTGTAGATACACTTAAAAAGTCCTTTGGTGATGCACTGTTGCCTATTTTGGTTGATGTAGTATCTGGAATCCAAGGTGTTGTAGATTGGTTTAATAATTTAGATGCATCAACACAGCAAATGATTGCTAAAAGTTCCTTATTAGCTTTTGGTATAGCCGGTGTAACAACAGCTGTAGGATTTTTAGCAATGGGAATAGGTGCTTTATTAGCAAACCCAGTTGCATTAGCTATTACTGGTGCAGTCCTTGCTGTAGGGGCACTTGGCATAGCAATAGTTGATCTAAACGAAAAATCAAACCAGGCCCAAACAAATATAGCTAAATTTGGTCAGAATGTAAGTGATGCAACAAGTAAAGCAGCTGGTGCTTATGTAGACCTAAAAGATAAAGCTATCAATAACATGATGGATTTAAAACTGAGAACAGGAGAAGAAGCAAATAAAGCAGCTGATGAAGCGATTAAAGCTTTTCAACGCATGACGAATGAAGTAATCAAAGAGTTAGAAGGAAAGAAAAGCGAGTTTAATAAGATGTTTAGTCAACTGATGGGAACAGTACCTGAAGGCGCAAAAGAAACTTTAGAGCAAGTTAAAAATAATGTAATTGAATCCATTAATAAAGAAATTGAAGTAGCTACACAAGCAGAGAAGATTTTAGAAGAGGGTATTAAAAGGTATCAAGGAGATACCTTGAAAATGCCAAAAGATTTCGCTCAAAAGTTTGAACAAGCCCTACAGGTTGCTGATAAGAATGTCCAACAGTTTTATACAAAAGCTAAAGAAATAACATCTATTTCGAAAGAGATTGAATCAGGTGGAATGCTTTCATTAGATGCTGGTAAAAAACGTTTCGAAAGTATCATAAAAGTATATGACGATGGTGTTAAATCTTTAGAGAAGCAAACTAAAGGTTGGCGTGAAAATGTGGAGAAGGCTTTTAAACTCGGTGAAATTAAACCAGAGGAAAGAAAAGCTACATTAGATGCTATTGCACTTTACGAATCAAAACATGTGAATGATCTACAAGGAATCAGGAACGATGGATTTAAAGTGTTGCAGCAACATATGAAGGACGAAGATTCAGAAGTCTTAGCATCACAAGCTAAGCGGATAGAAGCGGAAGATAAAGGATGGGGCGAAAGATTCAAAGCGGCATACGGATTTCGTGAAAAATCGGCTGATTTGGAACAACGCTTTAGAAGTGATCAGGAAAAAGCTGAAAAAGATTATCAAGATAAATTACTTCGATACGAGTTGCAATATGGAAAATCTAAGATAGAAAGCATTGGAATGTATCTTTCTGAGCTTCAAAAAGGGACTGAATCATCTAGATTGTTAGCTGAATCAATGGCAAAAGAAATTGACGGTAAAATGAAAATTGATTTAGGTCCAGCAGGACAATTTACGATAGATACTTTCTTACAAAAGCTTCAAAAAGGTGAACTAGATTCTTCAGCTGTAGCAACCGCGAATGCAAATAAATTGAAAGATGTCTATAAAGTAGATCTTTCACAAAGTGGTATTGAATCCATGCAAAAATGGATTGATGGTATTAAAACAAAGGATACCAGTCAAGTGAGAGAGTTTTTAAATAAAAATATGCAAGGTGATACCACTATCGATCTTGGAATCTACGGAAAGATGACGATGGATTCGTGGATTACAGGTCTTCAAACCGGAACATTATCTTTTGATACTGTATTCCAATTCTTTCAGCAAAACGTAAAAAATGGAATGAATGTAGATGCTACTCAAGAAGGACAGAATAACATACAAACTTTAATTAATGGAATGCAAATTGGGGCATTATCATTACCACAAGTCGCACAGACTATGGGGTTGGATATTAAAAGTAATGTTCAAGTTGATCTTGGAGAAGCAGGTCAATTCAATGTGCAAACGCTTGTACAAGGTATGCAAAATGGTTCTATTAACGCTGAACTTGCAGCGAAAGCAATTGCTTTATTAGTTGAAAACGGAGCGAAGTTAGACTTAACGCAAGTTGGATTTAATATAAGTCAAACACAAGCCAATGGAATCTCTAATAATACATCTCCAGAGAATGCAGCGACAGGGAAGAAACAAGCTGTAGAAGGAATTATGGGGAGTACAACTGATGGTGGAGGCGGAAGTAAAAGTGGTAGTGAACTTGGGAGAGGGATAATTAGTCAAGATGGCTATATTAACGGAAGTGCCTTACAAGTAGTTGCTAGCGCACATGGAGCTTTTAACACCATAAATGGAAATCCAGCTGGAAGTAAAGGCGGAAGTGAATTCGCGAGTGGAATTGGTTCACAGCGTGGTAACGCGCAGGGTAATGCACAAGGTAACGCAGGAGCAGCTCAAACTGGGTTTAACACGATAAACGGTTCGCCTATGGGCCAAAAAGGCGGAAATGAATTCGCGAGTGGGATTGGTTCACAGCGTGGTAACGCGCAAAGTAATGCACAAGGTAATGTAGGAGCAGCTCAAAGTGGATTTAATTCTATTAATGGTACACCGTTTGGAATAAAAGGTGGTAGCGACTTTGCAAGGGGTATTGGTTCGCAAAGTGGACAAGCTAATTCAGCTGGTAACCAAGTAAAAAGCAGTGGTGAATCTGGTCTGAAAGGTTCTGATACGTTTAGTTTAGGAAGTGATTTTGCTTCTGGTTTTGCTCGTGGTATTCGTGGAGGTGGGAGTTTAGCCGCCAGTGCAGCTCAAGGATTAGCATCTATGGCTATGGAAGCTGCAAGAAGATGGTTAGAGGTTCGATCGCCATCTCGTAAGGTCAAACGGGAGATTGGGTTTCACTTTGGGGCTGGTTTTGCATTAGGGATTCAAAGTTCGACTGATTTAGTCGAGAACGAGAGTCGTACTTTGAGTATGAACGCGTATGATTCTCTTGCGAATGGATTGAATTCTAATAAACTTGCTAATGCAGGCATTAAAATGGCAAATGGAATTGCATCAGGTATTAAAAGCCAGTCTTCAATCATTAGTGACGCTTTAAAAGATACAGTAGCAGGCGCCATGGATGGTATCCGCTCTATTCGACCCGAGGAAATTTTTAGCCTCCAAGGAGATGATCCACTTACAAAATATTTTAATGCAATCTTTGAAGATGGAGATTGGCAAAACGATTGGATCACTCATATTCCAGAAAGTATGCGTGAAATGGTCAGAGAAATAGGTCGTCAAATGGAACGTTTTGAAGGCCTTTCGATTTATGATGTTGGTAATCTTTCTAGGTGGAGAGAAGTCCTATCGGATAATCCTAACGTAATCCAATATAGACCAGATAACGATAATCCGGATAAGCAAACTAGGCAACCAACACAAATTGTAAATCATTTTTATAATCAAGATACATCTGAAGTGATTAGACAACAGAAAAAAGCAATTAATGATATTGCGTTCATGTTAGGAGGGTCGATGTGAGAAAACGTGTAGTGATTGAAAATCGTTTAGGTGAAAAAGTAGAATTCGGACCATTACCACCATATGTACTTGTTTCAATCGACCTTTCTGGAAGTGAAGCGGATACAGTTCGTACACAAGGGTATATGCAAGAAGGTGTTACAACAGGTGCTGTTACGATGAGAGAAATGCAATATCCAATGGAGTTTTACATTGAGGGAGGAAGTCTTGCAGATGTTTATGGATATCGTAGACATTTAAATAGGATATTAAATCCTAAACTGGGGCCATTTATTATTACTATCACTTTACCACACGGAACTTTTCAAAATACGATTGTTATAGAATCATTACCGAAGTACCGTCCAGAAGATGAACAATTTATGATTTTACAGCAAGGGTTACTTCACATTACCACACCAGACCCGTATTGGAAGAACGAAATAGATATCGAAGTACCGTTATTATCTTGGGAGCCAATATTTAGCTTCCCTTTTTCATTTCGTCCTAAAGTACAGTTCGGGTACAAGGGTGAAAAACAAAATGTAGTCAATAATGGTGATGTTGAAACGCCTGTTAAAATAGAGATATTTGGTCCTTGTACAGATCCGCAAATTACCAATCTTACAACAATGAAGTCTGTAAAAATTAACCGTGATATTCTTGCAGGTGAGCGTTTGGAAATAAATACAGCATATCGACAAAATACAGTTGAACTGGTAGGAATCGATGGGACACGAAGGAATGCATATAACTGGATCGCTCCAGGAGTACGGTTGAATGAATTTAGATTGCAAATTGGCTTGAATATACTAGATTATAGTGCAAATACAGGCAGAGAAAGTGCCACTGTTATAATACGTTTTAGAGAAAGATATATAGGAATATAAAAAAAGGAAGGGGTGAGAACGCATGGCAGGTGAGCGTTCTTTTTTCTTTGATGGTGAAGATAAATTATATAATTCTAATGATTTTGCTCAATTATTTGATATGTTTTTTGGGACTGGGGTCGTAAAAGGCTATTCGGACGAGTTGAGTATGGGACCATTGTCTAATGGGATGAAGGTAGTTATAAACAAAGGATGTGCTGTGATATGTGGTAGAGGGTACATTATAGATGGAGTAAAGATTTTCACTCACGAACCTGCACATACTACGCTGGACCGTATAGATCGTATTGTATTACAGTTAAATCTTGCAACTAGAGCGATTAATCTTACGATAAAAAAAGGTGCAATAGCAGATGTCCCGGTGCCACCAACTTTACAGCAAGATAATATGAACAATGGTGGGATTATATATGAATTACCGATTGCCCAAGTTCGAATTATAAAAGGAAAATCGTTTATTGAAAGTACGCAAATCACAGATGAGCGTACTTTTTGTGATTTACAAGGACAAACAGGTTTATATGCAAAAAAACAATTAACTGGAAAGTTTTTACCGGATTATTTAAATTATTGGTCTGATTTAAAGAAGGATGATTACAGAAACCCTCTTAGGTATTGGGTGGATGGGTACGGGATTTATCACGTAGAAGGTAGTTGCGGAAATGGGGTTTATGGAGCAAATAAAGATATTTGTAAATTCCCTGTGGGACCACCTAAAGCTCAATCTGTATTTGCATGGGGTTCTGACGGGAAAGTACAGTTCTTATATTTACATCCGGACGGATCGCTAAGATTTACAAGTGTTTTTTCAGAAACGAGTACAGTAATTATTCCAGAATTTAGTTTCAGGCCATCAGGATTGTAAGGAGGTAAAACATGATTATATATACACCAGAATTAGAAAAAATCGGAGAAATTAATGATTATGAATCAATGAGCTTTAAGAGAGTGTGGGAAGATGTTGGGACATTTGAGTTCAAAATCCCTAACGATGCTCAATATGCAATAGCTTTATTTGATGACAACTTTGTTTTAATTGACGAAAAGCGTGTGGGTATCATTACTAACTATCATATTGATGAGAATGATAAAAGAACAGTTAAAGGGTATCAACTTAAAGGGATATTGAGAAATCGAATCATTATTCCCCCTTCTCACACAACTCATGATAGGAGGTATGCCGAAGCAGAAACTGTTATGAAACATTATGTAGATAGACATGCTGTGTATCCAGCTGATTCCGCAAGATTGATACCAAATTTAGTTTTAAAAGCAAATCAGAAACGTGGTAATTATCTTCAAGTTGAAAGCCGTCTGAAAAATTTAGCGGAACAACTAAAGGAAATTTCTTTAGCTTCTGGACTAGGGTGGGATATTTATTTAGATGAACAGTCAAGGCAATTTGTATTTGATGTACAAGCAGGAAAAAATCTGACTAGGAATCAACAAACTTATCCGCCAGTTATCTTTTCAACAGGCTTAGAAAATGTATTAAAAAGAGAATTTGAAAAAGATACATCCAGTTATAAAAACACAGCGTATGTTGGTGGACAGGGTGAAGGTGAAGATAGACGAATTGTTGAGACTTATATAGAAGAAACAACTGGACTTGTTCGTAAAGAAGTGTTTATCGACGCTCGAGACATAAGTAATCAAACCGAAGATAAGCAAGAGAAACCTGAATCTGAAATTGTAAAAATGCTTAAAGATCGAGGAAAACAAAAATTAGAAAATGATTTTAGTGAAATTGTTTCATTTTCTTGTTACGTCACTGAAAAACCTGGAATGGAATATGAAAAGGATTGGACACTTGGGGATATCGTAACATGTGAAGATGATAAAATTGGTGTTCAAATGGATGCTAGGATTACGGATGTAGAAGAAGTGTATCAGAACAATAAACGGGAGTTAAAAGTGACTTTTGGAACAACTCGTTTGGATATTAAAAAGCTATTGCAGCGTGAGTTCGCACAAATAAATAACATTATTAGAAACTAAGACCATAGTAGGGGTCTTTTTTTATTTGAAAGGAATGATATGATGGTTAATTCTATATTTAAGACCTACGAAGTTACTGTAGATACTATGAGGGATTCAATTGTTCCGCAAAATATGCGTTACTCCCAAAATGATTTAAACAGTGCAAAAATACTTATTAATGTTAATCATAATGGGAATGAAGAAGACTTTTCTGACGCAACTGCAGTTCGTGTTTCTTTTGAAAAATCTGATAAGAAAATTGTTTATCAAGATTGTCAGCCGATTAACGCTTTGAAAGGTAAATATCAAACTTTACTTACTACACAGAGCCTTACTTCGGTAGGGTTTGTAACAGCAAATGTTCATATTTATTTTCCAAATGGCAAGAAAGTAGAAACGAGATCCTTTACGTTTGAAGTAGTTGAATCAAAAATGAGTGACGGGGTTATCGAATCTACAAATGAATTTGGTGTTATGCAAAAATGGGTTGAAGCTGCCGAAGTATTAAAAGATGTAGAGATACCACCCCTAATTGAATCGAAAATAACAGCAGAAAAAGCATTAGCAAAATCAAACGAGCTTGGTAATCAATTTGGGATTTTATCAGGAACTAAAACAGATAAGGCATATGTTGATACAAAAGTATCAGCAGTAGCAAGTGGCGCACCTAAAGGAGTATACGCAACTTTAACTGCATTGCAAACCGCAAAACCTACTGGAGACAGTGGGGTTTATTTAGTTACAGCGGATGGGAAATGGTATTACTGGAATGGATCAGCTTGGACGCCAGGTGGAACATACCAAGCAACAGGAATAGCGGATAAAACTATTGATGTTGCTAAGTTGCAATTTTTAAATGTTATAAACTTAAATCTTCATAATCCGGCAACAGATACAGCTGGGTCTTATATATCGCAAGCTGGAGGGCTTATTGCTAATGCGAGTTATAAAGTGAGTGACTATATACCTATTATTCCATTAGGAATGTATAACAATTCTAGTACTTTAAGTTGTGCGTTTTTTGATGTTGATAAAAAGTATATCAGTGGTCTTCCTGCTGGATTCACTAATCCATACACAGCGCCCGCAAATGCTGTATATGTTCGTCATAGTTATAACGCTACTGCAACCGGTGTGTTATGCGAAGGGCCTGTC
Source organism: Bacillus proteolyticus (assembly GCF_001884065.1). Classification (GTDB taxonomy): domain Bacteria; phylum Bacillota; class Bacilli; order Bacillales; family Bacillaceae_G; genus Bacillus_A; species Bacillus_A proteolyticus. The sequence goes on along the minus strand of NZ_MACH01000087.1, from coordinate 53,750 downwards.
TTGGTTGATTCATCAGCAACGTTCGGCTCACAAAAAATTGTTGTAACAAAAGCTGAATTTGAAAACATGATCCAAGAAATCGTTGTAAAAACGAATACGAAAACAGAGGGTAAATCACTTTTGATTTTCGCAGATAGTACTGGTCAAACAGCAAATATAGCTGACGACTTTTCTTCTCATGTTGATGGATGGAAAACGAATTGGCCTACATTTACAAAAGAAGCACTTAAAATTGGTGCAATATGGAATTACGGAAAAGATGGTGCAGGTTATAAAGAAAGACCTGGTTTATTACAAACGCAGTGGATTACCAATCAAATAAGAGATGCAATTAGCAAGAATAGACCAGGGGACATTATCGTGGTAGCAACAGGAACAAATGATGGAATCACTGATGTCGGTGATTTTGATACTGCTATGAGTAAAACGAAATTAGAAGACTTAGATAAAACTAAGTTATATGAAGCAATTAGATGGTGCTACTGGACATTACGACAGAACTATCCAAATGCAATGTTCTATGTAGGGATTCCACTTCAAAGAACAAGTTACTCGCCGCAAGTTGCTGAACCGATGGTAACAGCGATTAAGAAAATGGCAAATTACTATAATTTTATTATTGTAGATTGCATGTATGAAAGTGGAATTGTGCGAGAGTTCGAAGTGCAAGGTGGACCAGGTAGAGATTTATCTGATGGGCTTCATCCAAATGATAGCAGCGGAAAGAAAAAACATGCAAATTTATTTACTAGAGTCATCAGAAATACGTATACAGGTTAATTTAAAATATATCCATTCAAATGAGCCTATCACTACTATATACTAATAAATAACGATACAGTGTATGGAGGGGAATTATATTGAATCAATTCGTAATAGGCGATATACATGGTTTTGGTTTTGAAGGAAATTTTAAATTACAAGAAGAGCCTGATATTAATTTTATTAATGATAGTACCGAAATTGATGAGCTAATAAAAGATCCTAATTTTCTTGTCAGTATTGGGAATATTGCTTACAGTCAATTATCAGCAAAAAATCTACACTTTTCTATGAATAGATTAGAATTCAAGGACAAGTCAGAATCAGAAAAACAAGCTCTTACTCTAATAGCACTTCAAAAGTTCCATACTCAAACTTTTCTTACTACCTTGTGGCTGATAAAAGATAACTCTGTGAATACAAATAATTTCTTTTGGTGGGATTATGAAACAAAGCATGTTATAGGAGATTTTCCTAAAATTTTGTTTAGTAATTCAAAAGGAGAATATATAGATACTACATTTTCTGCTGAAGAAATAAAGCAAGCTTTAGAGCTGCAAAAAACAGTAATAAAGTATACATCCAATCGTAAACACGATAATGAGGAAAACCCTAGTATAGGTGCCGAATTAAGTGCGATTAATAACTTTAGTAAAAGAAACTCAGTTTTTGATGATGACCGAATTAGCAGAGCATTCAAAATGACTATAAGCGCACGAAGCCAATCGTTTTTACCTGCAAAAATAGCATCTTATATTAGTGCAATTGAAGCCTTAATATCCTCAAATAGAGAATCGTTATCGATGCAGGTATCTGAGAGAGTACCTAAGGTTATTGGAGGTAGCTTAGAAGAGAAACTCGTAATTCACGATAAACTAAAAGACGCTTATAATATACGTAGCAAGTATGTTCATGGAGATAAATTTCCTGAAAAAGTTGCGAAACGATTAGAAGAAGTGTCGGAGGATATCGACGGGGTTTTAAGAAGCTTACTTATTAAAATTATAAATAATTACGAAGAAATTAAAGATTATAATGAAAACACCATGACAAAATGGTATAAAGAAACCTTTATGTTTTAGTGCATACTTGAATGTAGAAGAGAAAGTTTTTAAACAAAATACGGCATTTAAAGATTTTTATAGATTAAGAGGAGCATATATGGTGCTTCTTTTTTTATTGTCTAAAAGGAGAAGAGAACAGTGGAGGAAATGACATTAAGTATAAATATTGGTATTCATGAATGAGTTAAACCGGTAATCGAAGAGGTTCATAAGGTTATTCAAAAAAAATAAAGGTAAATATCTTGTTGGGGAGGACTACAACCAGCTGATGGATGAAATTATTAAAGGTATCGTAAAACAAGCAATATATGTGGAAGGGAATCATTTAGGAATTCAAATACCTAAGCATAACAATAATATTGAAATACCTTCAGAAGGAGTTAGTATCAAACAGCCAATCGAAGTTGACATGCCATCTATTGATGGTGACCCTGTATGTATTTCTTCGCCATCTTCAGGAAAGGGAACAGTAACTTCTAGAACGTAAATAAAGGAGTAAGTATTTACCTTCATATGGAAAATGAGCTATTATATTTATGAAATTACATATGGAGGGGTGCTTATGATTCGCGCAACAGAATCAGTTAAATCTATTTTAATAAAGATGTATTTTAATGAGACACAACTTTCCTCTGGCACAGCTTTTATAGTAGAATCGCAGGCAGGGCCTGTTTTATTAACAAACAGACATAATGTTACTGGGAAGAACAACGATAACAATAGGTGTCTTTCTGAAAATTTAGCAATACCTAATAAGATTGAAATTTTTCACAACAAAAAGGATTTTTTAGGTTCACATATCATTAAATATGAAAGACTTTATTCTGATGAAGAGTGTCTAAATCCATTATGGATAGAGCACCCTACCTTAGGATCATCCGTAGATTTCGTAGCTTTAAAATTATCAGATGTTGAAGGTATAGAAATATATGCATATTCTCTAAATGAAGGAGAAAGTATGACGGTTGGTGTTGCAGAATCAATAAGTGTTATTGGGTTTCCTTTTGGGCTCCAAGTTGGGAAAAATGCTGCTATATGGGCAACAGGCTTTGTAGCCTCTGAGCCAGAGATTGATTATAGAGACTTGCCACTATTTCTAATAGACTGTAGAAGTAGACAAGGGCAATCAGGATCCGCTGTGATAGCTTATCGTCCAAGCGGAGCTTTTAATGCGTCCAATGGTTTTGCAATGGTAGGGGGGCCAGTGACGAAATTTTTGGGTATCTATAGCGGTAGAATTAACAAAGAATCTGATCTTGGTTTAGTCTGGAAGGCTTCAGCAATACAAGAATTAGTTAACAGTATAGTATAAGTTGAATAGGAGGACTCTATTTAGGGGCAAATTAATAAGCGTTTTTAATAAAATAAGAATTTTATAACAAAAGAGGGACAAATAAATGTCTCTCTTTTTATTTTGGAATGGGGTGGTCAAAGTGGAAGGATTACAAGATGTAAGAAGTGATGTCCAAGAGATAAAGCAAGATATCAAGGACATTCGTTTAGAAATTAAAAGTTTAGAGATGCGAACTACAGGTAACGAAAAAGATATTATCAATATCAACAAACAGTTAGATAAAATTAGCGCCAATACTACCTGGATCTTACGACTTATTGTAGGTGGGATTATAGGCGCAGTGCTCACTTTCTTAATGAAAGGAGGTAGTATGTAATGTTTGAAATTACTGTAATGATTGGAATTGTCGTTGGTCTTTCACAGATTGCAAAAACAATTGGATTACAAACAAAATATGTTCCGTTATTGAATTTAACGCTTGGCATTGTGCTAGGCGTTTTATTTTTGGACGGAGATATCAAAACAAATGTATTTCAAGGAATCATCATTGGACTGTCAGCAAGTGGATTATTTGACCACACAAAAATTATGAAAAAGGATGTTGATGCTAAATGAAAAAGACAATGAAACATATTACCTCGTTTCTTATGATTCTAGTACTTGCTAGTTCTTTTGCTACAAGTGCTTTTGCTGATAGAACACTTATTATTCCTGATTTACCTAAACAACCATATCGTAATGGTGTAGGTGCTTATGAGGGCGTTGTAGCACATTCTACAGCAACTCCAGAAGCGCCAGCTATCAATATTCAAAAATATGAGTCTCGTACATGGAGAACCGCATTTGTTCACTATGCGGTTGACTGGAATGAAACAATCCAAATCGCGGATACAAAGTACATTGCTTATGGTGGAGGTCCTTTTGCTAATAAACGCTTTGTACACGTTGAACTTTGCGAAACCGCAGATTACGATAAATTTAAACACAGCTATGATAAATACGTGAAGTTACTTGCTAAAATTCTACGTAATCGTGGTTTATCTGTGGAAAAAGGATTATGGACTCACTATGATGTAACAAAATACCTTGGTGGAACAGATCATGAAGATCCACTTGACTACTTAAAGTCTCATGGCGTTTCAGAAGCTGGATTTAGAGCAGATGTGCAACGCGCATACAATAATGCTAATGTAGATGTTTCTGTACCTGACAAGCCATCTAAACCAACAGAAGTTCCAACAGCTGTAACAGATGGTATCGCTTATATTGAAGGATACAATGTGAATGTACGTAAAGGACCTGGTAAAAGTTATTCTAAGATTCGTCAACTAAACAAACCAGAATCTTATATTGTGTGGGCGGAAAAGGATGGTTGGTTAAATCTTGGTGGAAATCAGTGGATTAAGAATGATCCATCTTATGTGAAGTTTAGTAAGAAAAGTACAGTGGATTCTTCAATTGTAGGGAAGCGTGTGGTTTCAAAAGTTAACAATCTACGTTTCTATGATGCTCCATCTTGGCAGGATAAGGATGTGGCTGGCTCTGTAGATGCAGGATTAGGATTCACAATTGATGCGAAAGTAAGTGTTAATGGTACGCCACAATATAAAGTACACAATAGTAAAGGTAAAACATACTATGTAACAGCGAATGAAGCCTATGTGTATGTGAAGTAAAAAAGAGCCGTCCTATTGGGCGGCTTTTTTGTGTTTTTAGAATAATTATACTTGCAAATACTGAGTGTTTATTCGTAATAAATGGAGAAATATTGAAAAATAGCCTATGATAGATTAAGATTTAGGTATAAGTATCGGATGAGGAGAGATTATGATGGCCTATGAAAATGGATATGAAATAAAAGATTATTTTCAAAGTAATATGGATAGGTATGCAGAGGATCCATTAATTTTCACAAAAGCTTTATCAATTATAAACACATACTTGAACCGTGTGGATTGGCCGTTTTGTATGGAAGAAATGGAAAATACACTCTCACCTATACTTGGAAGTAGTATTGTAGTCTTAGGATTTTGGGGTCATTATTTTTCAGACACAAGAATGGAATGGCCTGAAGGGGATTTTACTAAATATAAAATTGATGCAACGGCATTTCATAAGACAATAAATCCTATTATGGAGCAATTCTATTCTGGTAGAAATCAACCATTTAAATTATCTAGTATTGTTGCCACAGATGAAACAGAGGGTAACTATATTAGGTTCATACGAAATGACGGTCAAAAATTTGATATTGAAGCAACAGAAAACGATTTAAATAATATTGTGTCTATTCTACAAAGAATAATGGAGCGGAAGAAAATTGCACGCTAAAAAAGTGGATTCTAATCAAACAGCTACAGTTTATGTGTTGAATGACGAGCGTAACAAATTTAGTATTGGTGCTAATAATAAAGGTAGAAAAGAAAGTATACATCGCTATACATTACACCAATCGTTAGAAGAAGAAGTTGCTTATTTAAAAAATGAGCAAAAAGCATTGTATGAAATGCTTGTCTCACGAGAAGAGATAGCATCTTCATTTGAGGGGGACGATAACGATATGGAAGATTTAAAGAATAAAATACATGATATGGATAAAAGGTTAGCTATAATTGAAGAACGTACAAAGAAGTTAGATGATCTACCAACAGCAATGGAAATAAAGCAAATAATATCTGATGTTATTGATGGTAAGAATTTAGCGACTGTTGATAAAGTAGAACTAGAAATTAATAAGAGTCGAAATGTACAACTTACATGGACAATTGGAACAATAATAGCGGTTGTTTCATTAGCAGTAGCAGTTTTGAAATTATTACCATAACATTCTCATATAGTCTCCACATGGCTCATAATAAAGCCGATTCCATAAAAAGGAATCGGCTTTATTGTAGTTACTTATTTTGAATTAACCTGCAAAGAATTTCATATAGGTAAATATTAGCCCAGTAACAGTCAAACCTGTCCCTACAATCCATTTTATTGCTTCATTTTTATTTTTTCTATGATAATCGCGTTCTTCAAGAAACATTAATTTTATGTTTTTTTCGGTGAGCTTTAGGCTGTTATCCAATTTGTCTTTCATATCATCTAACTCTTTATGGGTAACATAGTTATTCATTCCGCCCCCACCTCCACCTCCGAGATTATTTTTATCAGGGACTTTTTGATTTCTATATTGTGGTAATTCTACGATTTCTCCCATAATTATAGCACCTCTTCAATCATAAATGGAATTTTAGTTTCAAATATTTTATTTGTTTGAATTGACTCTGAGACTCCCATTTCGTCCGGTTGTTTGTGGGTAAAACTAACCTGTAAATAGTAATAGTTGTCCACAAAGTTAATTCCAGAGAAATCATCATCTATTGGTATTTCTAATTCAGCATGATCAGTATTAGATTTCATATCGATTTTCTGGGGATCAAATTCAAACAAATATCTTCTAACTATAGTAGTCTCTCTTCCGCCAAATTGGTGGTATAGGGTGAAATATACCGCCACATAATCAAGGGTTTCATGAATCAAAGGGATTGTTCTTTGAAGTAATCCTCCGATGCTACATGAAATATGTAAAATATTAACTCGTCCGTCGGTATATAACACCAGTTCTGGAGATCCCGGGTCTGTTTGTAATTGAATAGATGTTAAGGATGGAAAAAAATTATTGGAACTCATGAAAATTTCCTCACTTTTTTTAAATATTGTTTTATCAATCTCTATATTAGCAAGATAAAAAAAGAATTAGTGTCGAAAAATGTCGTGTGGAATAGAATATCTAAAATTTAATATATAAAGTTTGATTATGTAAGATTAATGTGTTAGTTAGAGGGGAAATAAGTTAATACAAAAGAATAGTTTTATGAACAAAAATAGGAGTCGCCTTGATGGGGGCTTGGTTTGTATTTACTAATTCATAAAATTTAAATGAAGCCTTATGTATGTGTAAAGTGAAAAGAGCAGTCTGCTCAAATATATGAATAGACTGCTTTTGTATTTAAGACTATCGTACTATTTATCAATTCATAAAAAAATATATATTTACATTTATATATTAATTATTTTTTACTACTCCACTGGCAACACCGGAAACATCATAGCATCTGCTGTTATATTATATCTATTAATTTTCCAGGTAGAAATTAAGTAATGTGTTAATATTTATTTTTCAGATTTAGATAATTTCAGTCAAAATCCGCCTTACTATTTGTATTAGCTCTTTGTTTTTATAGAAATATTTAAGCTTTTTTCCTTTGAAAATGCAAAAATTCTATTTACAATAAAAGCTACCTTGTATAATGTTAATATCAAAATTAAATGTTTTTGGTTTGATAAATAGAAATGACGAAGTGATTTTATTTATTAATGATCTATTATGACAATTTTATAAGGGGAGAAGAATTAAGTGAATGAAGCAGAAAATATACAAATCGAAATACAGGGATTAATTAAAAATTATATTCAGACGCTTAATCCGATAGTTAATTTAACAGTTGAAACAATTGAATTTACTGGTAAGGTTAGTGAAAAAGATATAGTAATACCAGATAGACTTATTGAATTAAATATTAATAATATTTCATTTTTGGAGAAACAAGAAGAATTACATAACTTAAATAATAAGTTAAATGAGGCTACATTAATTGAATCTGATGGAGTTTTAAAACAAATTCAATTAGATAATAGTGATGATAAAGAGAATAATTCTTTTACAAATTTCGAGAAGTTGAATTACTTGAACTATTTAGAAATTGAAGAGGATAAATATTTATTATTTTATTTAACTTTTACAGATTTTGAAGATGATACAAAGGAAGTGTTTTTAAATATCCCTCATTTTTCATTTTTTAGATATGTTTTGGGTTGCATATTTAAAAAATGTAAGGATTTAGGGCTAAATAAGCTTTTAGAACAAAATATTGATGATTCTATATCTTCTATGGGGAGAGATTTTATCAATAATTTAATTAACCGTGTATGTAACGAAGAGGGTAATGAAAATCATAATTTGTATGATGAATTAAACGTAATCTCAACTTTAAACTATGAAGGTCAAAGTATAAGTGCCAAATTACTTTTAATAGATGAAAAGATAATAGAGAAACATGTCCGCTTTGTTATTAAATTTGATGATGTAATAGCATACAAAGAACACAGAAAGATAAGAAAATTATTGGAGATGACGGATGATAGTATTTATCTTATAGGTGATAACAAACATATTTATGGATTAGGAAATTTAAGGGATTTATATAACCTGAAATTAAAATCAATCAACAAAGTTTTATTGATTGATTTTTTGGGTAAGTTTGAATATAAAGTAAAAGAAATAAAAATTATTCATAATATTAAGGATGGAAAAACTAAAATGGATGAAATAGTCCATTGGTTCTATAAAGAGAATAATGTGTTAAGTGTAAAGCATGGAAAAATGGAATTGGTAGAAAATACATTTTCTGAAATTAGGTTAAAGAAATCTTTGCAAAATATATTTTATGAGTACTTATCTGAGAAAGAAAATAAAGACACGGTTAAGATAGATAACAAAATTACAAATATTATTGAAGTTGTAAAATGTGCATATAGTCAGAAGCATGGGACAATAATAGTTATCACTACACCAGAAATAGCTGAAACCGAAGTGGAAAGATTAAAAGAGCAATCGATAAAAATTAATGTAATAGATACCAAAGAGAGTAGTTATTTTAGACAGGTGGTTGAAAAGATAACCAATATAGACGGTGCTCTGTATATGGATATTGATGGGCATGTTCATGCGATTGGGGTGATATTAGATGGATATGCAAAAATTGGAGAGGGTGACTCATCAAGGGGAGCCAGGTATAATTCAGCTTTAAGATATAAAAATGGAGATGGAATTGAAGGGAATTGTGTAATTGTAGTAATCTCAGAAGATGGTATGATTGACATTATTCCTGAGAGTGAAATAGAGAAACAAATTAGTGAACTAGCTAAGCAAATAAGTACTTTATATGATGAAGGAAAATTTGAAGAGGCTTTAGAATTAGTTACAGTACTACAAGATTTAAATCCAAGAAGACCTGAAACATTTTTAAGTAAAGCACGTATATTAGTGAATATAGATGGGAAACTGGAAGACTCATTAAAAGCTGCAAACTGTGCTATACAGTTAAAGGAGGATTCCGAACAAGCTCATTATTTGAGAAGTTTAATATATATAAAGTTAGATAAAATAGAAAACGCTGTAGATGACCTTAAGAAAGGTATAGAAATAAAACCAACTGCTGCAAGCTATACTAATTTAGGAGATGCTTTAGTAAAATTAAAAAGTAACGAAGATGCTATGGATGCATATAATAATGCAATAAAATTAGATGAAAAATATATAAGAGGATACGTTAGAAAGGTAAATTTATATATTGAACAAGGGGAATATGAAAAAGCATTGGAAGTTGTAAAACCGATTATTGGTAATAGAGAGCATGATTCATTCCTTTATGCAATGCAAGGTTTCATTTATAAGAAATTAAATAAGGATGAAGAGTCTATTGATTCATATAGAAAAGCTTTTAAAGAATATAAAAACTCATCAAACAATCTTACCTATAAATCAACAGCATTTTATAATAACTTTAAAATCGTATGTAAAAAACTATTGGATAGTGCATCTATCGAAGGTGAGAAAATTGAATATCAAGAGTGGATTGAGAAATGTGATCAAAAATTAATAAATAATAATAGTTAGCCGTATATGTGCTCATAAAAATATCCGACTCAATTGAGTCGGATATTTTTATGAGCTCTATAAGGAAAGAATAAACACTGTAGATCTTGATAATCTAAAGCTAGACTTATATAGTTTCATTTTTCAATAAAAAGTTATAAGACTTAATTTAAATTAAATACATATGGATGAAATGAAAAAGTGCTAACAAGTTTGCAAACGAATTTGCTAACACCTATACAAAATAGACATAAATTATCGCTGATATGTCGTCTTTGAAAATAGCTTTAATCAGTTAAATTACACTTATACGAAATACTCATAAATACAGTCTTAATATTTCTTATTCTGTTTCAGATACAGTTTTTGATGCTACAATGAGAGCGCGAATTGATGCTCATTTTGAACTATTTAGATTAAGTAAATTATATGCTGATAATGCAACACGAGAATTTAATGCTAGGGTGTAGTTATTAATTAAAGAATACAATTCTAATCCTGAAAATAAGGCTTTAGATTATATAAATGATAATATTGAAACATATCAAGATGATAAACTTAATTCTTGGCAAACGAAAATGTTTGAGGCATTAAAAAATTCGCAGTGGTTTATAGAAATAGCACTCCCAGAGGTACAAAATTATTATAGAAAATAAATTTAGAAACTAAAGATAAGTATTCTAGTATTTTATATAGTTTTAGATGTAAATATTTTTATGCTAATAGTATCTCTATTTATTAGATTTAGGTTAAATGAAAACTGGCTCTAAATGAGTCGGTTTTTTATTGTATGATATTTAGAATTTACTTATAGATAATGCTTTAAGTATTGGTTTTATAATTAAACTTATTAAACGGAATCCTTTAAATATAGAGCGTACAACCTTCATGAAGATGCCCCCTAAATTAAATAATATATCAAGTATTTATTATTTCTTTTCTTTAACTTCATATTTTGCTTCAACAAAATTCAATACTTTACCTTTTGGATCATCACCCTCAAATTGAACAGCTGTAACTGTATGTATACCAAGTTTTAATGTATCTTCACTTAAAATAATTGATGTTTGAGTTAATTCTGCGACTTGTAAAGTTTCTTTGAAGATTTTATCAACATAAACAAATGTTTGTTTGTCCCCTTGGAAATTAGCATACTCTATACCAAGATGCACCATTATATCATTATTATTTGCAAACAAAACTGGTGCGTTTCCATTTTTAGAGTTTCCTGCGGGTGTACTAACTGTTATCTTTCCTTCTCCAATTAGTGTTGTTTCTTTAGGGAAGGGATATTTACTTGTTTTTTTAGTACTAGTTTCAGATTTTTCATTTTTTGTGGCTGTGTTCTTTGATTCACTTTTGTTATCTGTGGAAGTACAGCCAGCTAAAAGTCCTAATGCTAATCCTGCTACGATAAATTTCTTCATGTTATTTTTCCTCCTGATGTATATTCTGTTATTGAGTATAACAAATAAATAGATTTGGTAGATTGTTAGTTATAATGAAAATTTGTTTTATTACAAATCAGATATCTTTCTAACTTGTTTTTCCTTCTTCTTAAAATTCTTCTTGTACTGTTTAAATTCTTGTTTATCTACTTTGAATTTCTCTCCAGTAGCAACGTTTTGGACTAAGTATGTTTTAGCAAAAATAGATTTTATCCCAAAATAAAGGGCATAGAGTATAAGTGACCATCCTAAAGTAGGAAGTAATAAAATAAACGCAATAACAATAAACCATATTTCAGCATTTGAATTTATTCTTTTTAGAACCAAACGTTATACTTGATGGGTCTTCCATCTCCTTGATGTGTAATAAGTCCCTTTTATTTTAGCTTACCCATTGCTTCCATTGTTTAATAATGCTTTTTCGTATACATCAGGATATTCACTATGTAAAGATGAAAATACTGGTTTCCACATAGACTCCCCATGTTTAATAACATCCATACCTTCTTGTGCTTTCTCTTTACCCTTGTTTCTATTCTCTACATCGCCTTTTTCGTACAGTTTAATCGAGTCTGCTAGTAAATCTAACCCTTTTCTGATTTCATCTACCCCTGATACGAGGTCTTTGTGACTACTTTCATATTTACTAGGTGCTTGAATCTTATCATATTCATCTAACACATACTCTATACTGTCTATTGAATCCATAATTTGACTTACGTTTGCGCCACCATTAAATGCTGATTTCACTGTACTAGAATAACTATCTAGCTGACTCGTAAAGTCTACTAATAATTCAAACACATAATAAGGATATCTTTCCTCAGAAATCTTTTCCTTCTTATCTTCCTTACTTACTGTTTCTGTCTTAGGTTCAGATGATTTTTCTGATACCCCACAACCAACTAATAATAGAACAGGTAATGCTAATGATACGAGTTTCTTTGCTTTCATTATGTATCCTCCTTTTTAAAAGTGTTGTAATTGATTAACATATGGAACCATAACATAAATTAAATAAATAAAATATGCAAATTTTTCATCCTTACTTTTGGAGTCCCCAATGTTTAGCATTTGGGGCTTTTTTATGCTCCCATGAACTTACTATCAAAGTAAAACTTGTCCATTAAGTTATTTACAATACCGTTGAAATAAGCGAATTTACCATTCTTCATTTTTGTGCCGGACTTAAGTTTCATAACAAACTCTTTAATAGCTTTTAAGCCAATAGTAACCTCTTGGTCCTTATCAAATGCTTTATCACCTGTAGAGAAGTTTGTAACTTTATTGCACTGTCTTACGACCTTCCACAGTTCTTGAATTGTTTTAGATTCACTGTAAAAAGAGCTAACTAAAGAAATAAAACGTTCTGGTACCCAGTGGGCAACAAAATCAGCTTCTTTAATGTTTTCTTCAGGTGTAGCTATATTCTTATTACTATTACGTTTGTTTATATGTTTTATATTTTGTTTTAAGGAAATAGGGGTTGTTTTAATGGTAGGACACTTTGTAGGACTTTTTGTATCTACCTTGTTGGACACTTTTTCCACAATCGGTTGAATGATAATAGCATTTGATGTTTGTAACATATCTTTTGTACGCTTCATTGCTACTTGTTTAACCATCTCTAGATCCACAAGTTTCTTCATTAAACGTTGTACAGTTTTATATGAAACTGCCATCTTTGTAGCAATCCTATTTTTGCATAGGAAACTAACACCTACATATTTACAGCTGTGGTGCTTTAAAATTTCAAGTAATGTAATTAGTTTAGATTGTACGTCAGTACGCTTAATATACATACGGATAATGTCTCTGTATGCATGTACAGCCTTATTTAGTTCTTCCACTTTTGTGAATGATGATAAGTTGTGGAAGGATTCTTTAGTTGCGATAACATCGATACGTTTCTTTTCCATATTAATTGACCCCTTTGTATAAACAAAAAAGCAACAGAATGCCAGATGGTAAGCAAACTGTTGCTAAGGAGCCCTTACGTACTGTAAAATAGTCCGTAAGAGTACAGCAAGTGTTTGCCTATCGTGAGTAGGCGGACGGTATAAGAGTGCTACCAACACTACTTATACACGCTGTGCTTTTTTGTTTTGTGGTAACGTTTTGGTAACAAATGTATAAAACCAAACGACTATTTGTGATTTTTATATTTATAAAAAACGTTGATTTATCAGCTTTTTAGTTGATTTTTAGTACATTTGTTTCTGCAAGTATTTTACTAGCGACTTATATGCCGTTTATCGGTGTCATGATGGCAAATTATTTAATCCCAGTATATATTTCAAATATACTCAAAGCTAGTGCCTCTGTATACGCAATTGAAGGTATGATGTACGGTGTCGGAGCGGTTCTTGCAGGAATAAGTATTCCAATCATGATGAAATATGTCAAAACAGAAGTTTCAATCGTTATGACGATGTTCATTTATGTAATTTCAATTACCGCAATGATTATTGAGCCTTCCATTATGTTATTATATGGACTTGCGATTTTTCATGCGATTGGAAATGCTGGAACGAGAGTGGCGAGAAATGTATTGATGATGGAAGAAATACCAAATGAAGTAATGGGACGTGTGGACAGCTTATTTCGACTAATTGGTACAGGAATTCGAATTGTATTATTAATGTTGTTTACGGCAGGCGTATCTAAAGCAGGGGTGATGATCCCGTTTTACGTACTAAGCTTTATATTGATCCTATCATTAGGGATTGCTTTTTATTATGTAATTTCAAAACGTAAAATGGAAGCAAATGTGTCTAATAAATCCATCGTTTAAAAAACACTTCTTACTCCCTTTCTTTTTCTATATAATAAAAAGAAAGGGAGTGCTAACTTATTTATGAACAAATGGATCTTGCTTATAATCTTATTACTACCTCCGCTATACATCATTTATATGACGTTTCGAATGAATAAAGTTGCTCGTGAAACATTGAGTAACCACTCTCCATACGTTCTTATATTAGGTGCAAAGTTATTTGGAGATAGACCATCCTTATCTCTTCAAAATCGTTTGGATATAGCGTTGGAATATTTACATGCTCACCCTGAGGTGAAAGTAATTGTTTCAGGTGGTCAAGGGGAAGATGAAGATATACCGGAAGCTCACAGTATGAGAAACTATTTAATGGTACATGGTATAGATGAGAATCGTATTTTAATTGAAGACCGCTCTACAAATACGTATGAAAATTTAAAGTTTAGTATGGATTTATATGATGTAAAGCATGCGGTAGTTGTAAGTAATACGTATCATTTATATCGAACGAAAATAATTGCAAAGCGTTTAGGGATAAAGATGGAAGCTTTGGCTGCTGAAACACCGAGGCGCTCTAAGAAAAAAGCGTATGTGCGTGAATATGCTGCAATTATGAAAACATTATTGTTCGACCGTTAGAGCTCAAATGAGAGCTCTTTTTTTGTATAATAAAGCGTATCATTTGAAATGAGTGCTATATTCCATCAAAATAAAGGAAACAACATGAAAGGAGCTGTGTCTGTGATTCAATTTAATCATGTGTCAAAATCGTATGAAGATGGCACAAAAGCAGTGGATTCATTGCATTTAGAAATTAAAAAAGGAGAATTTTTTGTTCTCATTGGTCCGAGTGGTTGTGGGAAAACAACGACAATGAAGATGATTAACCGTTTAATTGAAACGACGGAAGGATCAATTTTAATCGATGGGAAAGATATTCAACAATATAACATAAACGAACTACGTTGGAATATAGGGTACGTGTTGCAGCAGATTGCGCTGTTTCCACATATGACAATTGCTGAAAATATTGCAGTTGTCCCTGAAATGAGGAAATGGACCAAAAAGGAAATAAAAGCACGTGTCGATGACTTGCTACAGATGGTTGGGCTCGATCCAGATGTATATCGTGATCGTATGCCAGATGAATTGTCGGGAGGGCAGAAACAACGTGTTGGTGTCGTACGGGCATTAGCCGCAAACCCGAAAATTGTACTTATGGACGAACCATTTAGTGCGTTAGATCCGTTAAGTAGGGAGCAGCTCCAGAAGGATATTGTACAACTGCAAAAAAAAATCCAAAAAACAATCGTGTTCGTAACGCACGATATGCAAGAGGCTTTATCACTTGGTGATCGTATTTGTGTAATGAAAGAAGGAAAAGTTGTTCAATTAGATACACCAGAAGGTATTATACATAACCCGAAAAATGAGTTTGTTGAGGAGTTCATCGGAAATCGTGGACGACCTTGGTATGAGGGGATGAATATAGAAGATGTATTGCCGCTAGACGATAGTACACGAGTAGAAGGGACTGCTTTATCTTTACATTCTCCTTTACAAGAAGCACTAGTCCGCTTACAAGGTGAAGAGTCAGTGCCAGTTGTAGAAAATGGTCAATATGTTGGAGCGTTAACAAGTCGTCATATTGTCAATTATATTGTTGAACAAATGAAGGGGAGAGGCTAATCAGTGACTGATTTTATTCAAACGTTCCAAGAACGAAAAATGGAATTGCTGAGTGCATTAAGTGAGCATTTACAAATATCGCTTATTTCACTATTTTTTGCAGTAATCATAGCGGTGCCGCTTGGTATTTTATTAACGAGAAAAGAACGAATGGCTGAATTTATAATTGGGACCTCTGCAGTTATGCAGACAGTACCATCACTTGCATTACTCGGACTTTTAATTCCGTTAGTAGGAATCGGAAAACTTCCAGCCATAATCGCATTAGTTGTGTATGCACTATTACCCATTTTACGAAATACATATACAGGAATACGGGAATTAGATGAATCACTTATAGAAGCGGCGAGAGCTATGGGAATGAATAGCTGGAGAAGGTTATGGAAGGTGGAGCTTCCTCTCGCATTGCCAATTATTATGGCGGGTATTCGTACAGCAATGGTATTAATTGTTGGAACGGCTACATTAGCTGCTTTAATAGGCGCAGGTGGGCTTGGTAAACTTATATTACTTGGTATCGATCGAAATGACCATGCGCTTATCATTTTAGGGGCCGTACCAGCCGCGTTACTCGCTTTATTCTTTGATATAGTACTTCGGGCACTCGAGAGCCCAAGACGCTCTTCTAAGCGCGTTATATTGACAATATGTATTGTTGTCGTAATGATTGCTTTGCCATTTCTTTGGAATACACAAAAGAACGACATAGTTATTGCCGGCAAACTTGGATCTGAACCAGAAATTTTAATTCAAATGTACAAGCAACTTATTGAGCAGGATACAGATTTACAAGTGGAATTAAAGCCGGGACTTGGAAAAACAGCATTTGTATTTGAAGCGTTAAAATCAGGTGAAGTAGATATATACCCAGAATTTTCAGGAACAGCTTTATCTACTTTCGTGAAAGAAGAACCGAAAAGTACAAATCGTGATGAAGTATATGAACAAGCTCGCACGGGAATGGAAAAGAAATATAATATGGTTATGTTAAAGCCAATGGAGTATAACAATACATACGCACTAGCTATGCCGAAAAAAATAGCAGATCAAAATAACGTAAATACAATTTCTGATTTAGGAAAAATTGCACAGGAAGCTAAAGTAGGATTTACATTAGAATTTGCTGATCGTGAAGATGGTTATAAAGGAATGCAAAAATTATATAACTATAAGTTTTCAAATGTTAAAACGATGGAACCGAAACTGCGCTATAGTGCAATACAATCGGGGGATGTTAACGTAATTGATGCATATTCAACAGATAGTGAATTGGAGCAATATGGGCTTAAAGTGCTAAAAGATGATAAAGGACTATTCCCACCTTATCAAGGAGCGCCATTATTAAGAAAAGAGACGTTACAAAAATATCCTGAACTTGAAAAAGTATTAAATAAATTATCTGGAAAGATTACAGATGAAGAAATGAGAAAAATGAATTATGAAGTAAACGTAAATGGTAAAAGTAGTGAAGAAGTAGCAAAACAATTTTTACAAAAAGAGAAGTTACTCCATTGATTTTACAAAAAATATACAATTTTATATGTTTGAAATGACCGTTCATTACAAAATGGACGGTTTTTTTGTGCATACTTATACATTTTTTCAAAAAAGTATTCCATTTTTCTTCATTTTCTTTTAGAATAAGTAATGTTTTCCTGAAAAAATATAAGAGAAACGTCTATTAGAGAAAAAGGTGACTTTAATAGTTGAATGAACATAGCACCTAGAATGACAGATGGGGTGGTACAAATAGAAAAGAAGTTAGGATTTTTTCCGTTAATCGCATTAGTAGTTGGAACGATGGTTGGTGGCGGTGTTTTTAGTTTACCGCATGATTTAGCAGTAGGAGCAAATAGTGGTGCAACGATAATTGGTTGGTGTATTACAGCGATGGGAATGATTCCACTTGCGCTCGTATATCAAACGTTAGCAAGACAAAAACCGGAGCTTGAGGGCGGAATTTATAGTTATGCACGAGCTGGTTTCGGTGAATATATTGGTTTTAACAGTGCTTGGGGGTACTGGTTGGCAGGGATTTTAGGAAATGTCGCAACCATTATGTTGTTGTTTAGCACATTAGGTTATTTCTTCCCAATTTTTAAAGGAGGAAATAATGTTGCGTCTATCGTTGGTGCATCCCTTTTATTATGGACACTTCATTTTCTTATCTTATTTGGAATCCGTGAAGCTTCCATTATGAATGTTATCGCAACGATTGGGAAATTAGTTCCGATTTTATTATTTATTGTCGTGATGGTAACAGCGTTTCGCTGGGACACATTTACACATGACTTTTGGGGCGAAGGAACAATCACGGTTTCCTCTGTACTAGGTCAAGTGAAAAATACAATGCTTGTAACTCTTTGGGTGTTCATTGGGGTTGAAGGAGCAGTTGTATTATCAGGAAGAGCTAAAAATAGCAGGGACGTTGGAAAAGCGACAGTACTTGGATTAATTTTAGTAATGTCTATTTATATTTTAATTTCTGTGCTGTCAATGGGAGCTATGACGAGAAATGAGCTTTCGGTTTTAGAAACTCCTTCAATGGGACATGTATTAGAGCATGTTGTTGGACCTTGGGGGGCAGTTGCGATTAACATCGGATTAGTTGCTTCACTTGTAGGTACATTAATTGGCTGGTTTTTACTTGTTTCTGAAATCTCTCACGTAGCAGGAAAAGATGGAGTATTTCCGAAAGTCTTTACGAAAACAAATAAGAAGCAAACGCCGCATATGGCATTATGGATTTCAAATATCGTTGCTCAAATTATATTTATAATCGTCCTGTTTTCACAATCGACATATCAAATTATGTATTTTATTGCGTCAACATCTATATTACTGCCGTACTTATTATCAGCGTTATACCAATTGAAATTAGTCATTACGAAAGAGCTGGAAGTTGCGAGAGTGAAAAATGGTTTGTTAGCTTTAATTGCTTCTGTATATTCTGTATGGCTCATTTACGCAGCTGGTTTAAAGAATTTACTGCTTGTTTCAATCGTATATGGTATTGGGATTCTCGTGTATATGTTTGCAAGAAAAGAAAAAGGGAATCGTTGTTTTGCAGGCAAAGAGCGATATGTGATGTGGGCAATTGTTATCGCAGCTATCACGTCAATTTATATGTTAATGTCAGGAAATATAAAATTGTAAAAGTCCTTTAAATTTAAAGGGCTTTTTTCTTAGTTTAGAGAATATTTAATACATAAGATATTCAGGAGGGATGAAAATGGAAGAAAAAGAACAGTTGACTAGAATTATGGATTTAGCTAGTGATTTAAGGAAAGTATTAGTACAAGAATCTTTTTTTAATCATCATCCTGAACTTCGAGGTGTGATTGAAAATTTAGCGAGTTCTGTAGAGAATTTGGCGAGTCTGCAGCAAAATAAAGATGAAAATGCCGAAGATCGATTACGGTACGTACTTGCTAAAATGAAAATTGCTCATAATGCTATTTTACAAGAAAAAAAAGCATTTCCTTCTCTATAATATACGTTTTAATTTTGAACCTGACGGATGACGTCAGGTTTTTTATTTCTAGTTTTAGATTGTAGTTCATACACTAAGAATAGTATGAAAAAAGAAGGTGACTACGTTGAAATTACATAAAGCTCTTCATCCAAGTTTTATAAAGCGAATGTATTATATGAGGTTTATTGGAACGTTTGCAAAAGCGGAGGGAGAGAAGAATGGAGAAAATTTCTTTGTACAATGCCTTTCTCCATTACCCTTAACTTTACAAGAGTTATTTCCGGCTGGAAAATATTTATTTGAAGGGTTATGCAGTAATAAAAAAAATGAAAAAATCTTTACTGATTTAAAGAAGCGTAAATTAGAAAAGCAATTGGTTATGTTTCGTCTTTATTATGATCGAGGAAATTTATTTTTGGAATTAATATGTACAGAAGAGCCTAGGGAGATAGCATCTTCATATAAATTGATTCCTTCACCAAAGGTCTCGAATTATAAAAAGAGAGCGTCTTTGGAACGGAAGTTAAGCAACGGTTATTTATCATTTCTTATGCCTAAATTACCAAAAGACTTTGAGCCTCCAGAATTATTATGGTATGAAGGAAGACTATATGGGAATTTATCGTTAAAATCATCAATAAGTTCAATTTCATATTTTGAGCAAAGAAAAGAATGCAAATATATTGAAATAAACGATTGGATGAAACATGTAGAAATAGCGGTAGATGATCATTTATATTTTGTAAGTGAGAATGTGTATGAGCAACTAAATAAACGAATTGTTGAAGAAGGTAAGTTAGTTGAAGCAGAGGATATTAAAATGCAAAAGGAGGACTGGGAATGGGATGAGCGTGAATCCTCTTTTTTGCAGTATGTACAAAGTATGGTTCGTAAAAAAGGTCTATATTTGGATGATACAGATATATATAATTTTCACATTAGTGTTAAAACCAATATGTTAACGATTGTTGGCGGTATACCAGGTGTTGGGAAATCACGCTTTGTGCAAGCATATGCAGAAGCGCTCGGCTTACGTTATGGTGAAGAATTAATTTGGATTCCGATTTCACCATCGTATCAAGAACCACATGATATTCTCGGCTACCTTCATCCGAATGGTAATTTTATTGAAAGTGAAACGAAGTTAGTTCGGACATTGCTGCAGGCTAAAGAAAACCCAAATCAATTGTATATAATTGTGTTTGATGAAATGAACATGTCACATATTGAGCATTGGTTTACTCCATTTCTATCCGTTCTTCAACTTGAAAAGCAGAATCGTATTTTGAATTTGTATGAGAAAGTACAAGAAATAGAAAATCAAATTCCGCCTTCAGTGGAAATTGGTGAGAATGTTATTTTCGTAGGCACTGTAAATTTTGATGAAACGACGAAAGAGCTTTCCGATCGATTATTAGATCGAACAAATTTGATTACGTTACAAAAAATTCCGTTTTGCGAGATGAGTATAGAACAAGAGAAAGTAGTTCAGCACCCCCCGCTGAAAGTAACAACGGGAGAATTTCGAATTAATTGGTTTAGGAATAAAGAGATGATTGAAGTGTTTACTGAAGAGGAATTAGAGTTATTGGATAAGTTACATGATGTATTATCATCACACGATATATCAAAAGGAATTTCTTTCCGATGTGCAAACGCAATCGCTACGTATTTGCAAAATATACCGTTCCAAAATAATCAGTCCTATATGATTAGCAGGGAAGAAGGCTTTGACTTGCAAATAAAGCAACGCGTATTAACGAAATTAAGGGGGACAGAAATGACAGTGGGCTCTCTATTTTCTGAAGAAGCAAAAAGGGGGGCGATATTGATACCACTTTTACAGTCTCCGCTTGCAAATCGTGTATCTACATTTGAACATTCTTTAGCTTATATTAGACAAAAGCGTAGAGAACTGGAGCTGTATGGATATGCAAAATGAGGAGCGTTATGAAACAGCAATCGTCGATACGAAAGAAACGCTACCGTTTGTATTGAAGCTAATCATTGGTACTGAGGGGAAAGGCGATTTTATCCTTTTAAATCGCCTTTGTACGTCTACTACAGCACTAGTTCAATGTATTTATAAGGTACAGGAATTAAAACCACTGAAATTGCATTTCCATTATCAAAATCCAATGGATATTACATTCATATGGAATAAAGTATATGAGGGACAAAAGAATATAAAAGAGTCGCAATATGAATTAAATGAAAAAAAACAAAGAGTATTAGTGTATGAACATGGAAAAACTGAATTTTTTTATCCGTGGCGCTGTGGCTTATATCATTTTGAAGTGCGTATAGAAGATAAAACTTATTATGGGGCGTTTCAAGTTGTTCCTAAAAACTTTTTTGATGACCAATTTGAAATGATTCAAGATTATGTGAAGTCAATTTTAAACGAGTTAATTTTAGATAGAGGTTATTACAAGAAAACTTTCTCAGCACTGAGCGATATTGAAGATTCTTCTTATTTGGTATTGTTAAGAAAATTGCCACAAAAAATGAAAAGAATAAAACAAATTTTTAAGAAAGTAGAATCGAATGCGGAATTTGTACACGAATTTAATTGGGAAACGAAAGAGCGGAAGACAACGAGAAAAACTGCCATTATGACAGAAAGAAAGCTTTATGCGAAATATTATAATCGTAAATTTAAGGAGCAAAAAAATAGTATTGAAAATGCATTCCTTAAATTTAAAACAATGCAATTCTATTATTATTTACTTGAAGCAGAAAGTTTTGTACGTAAAACGATTGAAATACTAGAAGGAGAAAAAAAGAAAAAATCAGATGAATTCCAAGCTGTTAAAACAATTATGAAAACGATTGAACGAAATGGATCAGTGACGGACAGAGAAAAACAAAAATATAGAAATATACATTTACTAAAAGAAGCAGATTTACGTAAAAGTTCTGTGAAAATACAAGAATATAAAATATTAGCTCATATCGTACATGAAAGCGTGCAATACTTTCGAAATTTATTGTATTCTCCATTTTGGAGGGGAATTTCTGAAACAGCTAACATTAATTCGCACACTTTATCTATACCACATCAACAATTACTCCATCATTTAGAATTGTTACCGCAGCAAACGGAGCAATCCCCATCTTTATTATTCGTATATAAACCAACGTTTTTAGTGTATGAATATTACGCTTTTTTTATCGTTATTTCTATATTAGAACAAATCGGATTTGAAGATAAGAATCCTATCCGTGAACAAATACAAGAACATTTTTATTTAGACGGATTACAAGATGGAACGACAGTTATCTTGCATAGAGATAATATAAAAGTACACGTCGCATTTAATGATCTAATTGAAACACACCCCCTTATTGCACTTAGTAAAGGAAGTAATTTTTATAATGGAGAGGACACAAAGAAGCCAGATATACGTCTAGATTGTTTTGTAAAGGAAGAAGAGAAGTACGTATATAAATCATCTATAATTATTGAAGTGAAATATAGCCCTATGTATAATATTTTTCAGCCTATTGGTAATACGAAAGCGACGGAGCAAATGTATAAATACTGGTCTATTAAATATGTAGAAGAACAAAGTGGAAAACGAGTTTTTCATCGTAGGGCAATTTATGAAGTGATTTGTGTATATCCAGGGAGTCATATGCATAGTAAAAAAATAGAATCTGGTTGTGGTGTGTTTTTACAATTATATCCGTATAAGACGAAGCAAGGAGAAGAGAAGTTGGCGGGAAAGCACGGAATGATTCAAATTTTTGAAAAATGGTTAAAAAGCAATAAAATGTAAAAGAAATCCTTTTTTATAAAGGATTTCTTTCGGTTAAGAAGAATTATATGCCATAAGGAAAGAAGCATAACATGGGTCGAATTTGAAATGGTAATCATCTTTCATTAGAGAAATTAACTTTCTTTGTATGTACGATTGTATAAGAAAGTAAGAAATGGTACGTGCGGGGGGAACAGAGTGTGAAATAGGAATTTAATTCAATTTGCAGAATATAATAAGACGTAAATATTTTTAGTTGCATACGAAGGTTTGTTCTTATATGATAGTAAGTGAAAGCGTTATCAAAAACAGAGCGGCGATGGGAAAGGCGGGTAAATATGTTCCAGCGTGTTCAAACAAAGGAAGAACATTTTTGGTTCGAGCAACTATGGGGAGATTTTTGTGAAGAAAGAAACTTAATGTTTGTAGAACGTAATTTAAATCCATCACGATTTTTATTAATAGAAGATGAACATCATATCGGTACAGTAGAATGTATTAAGTATACAGTACCTGAACAATCAAATTCGGAGTTTTTCTATCCGTTTTCTAAAAATGATTTAGTGAAAGATTTGAAAAATGTATATGAAATAGGAAAGTTAAGCATTGCGAAAACGTCTCGGGGTAGAGGACATTTCAAAAGGCTGGCAGCGATTTTATTTATGCATGCGTTAGAGACGAAAGCTGAATGGTATATTGCAGCAGTTACAAAAAGAATGTATATGTATTTACTTACACTCGGTTTTCCAATTGAGCCGATAGATAGTCCATTCCAGTTTCATGATACTTTACAAGGTGTACCAGTACGGATTCATGCTCGAAAAGGGGCTACACATTTGTATTCTTTGAAAGAATTCCGTGATATTATTCAAGGGAATGCTCATGCGCAGGCACTTATTGCAGAATACAGTAAAAATATTATGTTAACAAAATAAAAATATATGAATATGTATAATATGAAGAAGGGTATCATGTTACAGCCTTCTTTCTTCATACAAAAAGTAGACCCTTATTCTTGTAATAAGGGTCTACAAGTTTATAGTCCAAATATACTAAAAATCATTTTGCGGCGCTTAGGTTTCTTTTCTCTTTCATATGTTGGTTTTGAATCAGGAGTAATATATATTGGTTCTTCTTTTTTTAAGGCAGCTTCTAGTTTTTGAATTCGCTCTAACATTTCCTCCATTTCACGGCGATGTTGTAAAAGTTGGTATGTAACGACATCATTTGCTTTATCTAGCATTTGTTCTTCCATTCGATCTAGTCTTCTCGTTATTGAATTTAATTGAGCTGCTAATTGCTCAAAATCATTTGATGATGTTGTTTGAGTAGGTTGAATGTTGTGAGGTTGGTCTGCCTGAGAACGATGGTATTCTAACATTTGATCTAAATCACCTTGTGTGAAAATAAAATGACCATATTTATTTTTTTCTATCGTAAGATTTAATTGTTGTGCAATCCGGACAACAGCCTTTGGGCTAACACCTAATTTCTTCGCGATAAATGGTGTTTTATATTCCAAAATAATCCCTCCTATATATATCCTGTTGAATGATTTCTAGTTATGTAGTAAGTTCCCTTCAGGTGTGACAAAAGAAGTGTGGAATCGGCAAAGAAAGTGTTTTTTCACGAAATTGAGCTGTTTAGCATATACGATTTATACAAACTATTTTTATTCATCGAAAAATTTAGATTATTATAGTTTGACGATAATAAGCTAATTAGATTATCATAATTATAAATATCTTTTTTATGTATGCATATAATATATAAAAAGGTGGTTGCTAATGTAGAATTTTATTAGAGTATAAGAATGCTTACTTCACTTGAATAAATTTAAGTAGGAGGTGGCTTCCTTGCTTACACTGTAAGTAAGGAAAAGTATTTGGATATATATAGTATAAGCATAGTGATTGTTTTAATTGCCTTAACGGCATTTTTCGTTGCAGCAGAATTTGCAATTGTTAAAGTGAGGAGTTCACGAATTGACTATTTAATTGCAGAAGGAAATAATCGTGCAATATCTGTCAAAACAGTCATTACAAACTTAGACGAATATTTATCAGCTTGTCAGTTAGGAATAACTGTTACAGCTCTTGGGATTGGGTGGTCTGGTAAACCTGCGCTAAAGCACATGTTTGATGTGTTGTTTGCTAATTGGAATGTCCCCACTCAACTCGCAGATATTCTGGCTATAATTTTAGTGTTTTTGTTTATCACATTTTTTCATGTGGTAGTAGGAGAGTTAGCTCCAAAAACATTGGCGATTCAAAAAGCAGAACAAGTGAGTTTCTTTGTTGTTAAGCCACTCATTTTGTTTTATCGTATTGCATTCCCATTCATTTGGCTTTTAAATGGATCAGCTCGGCTAATTACGAAATTTTTTGGATTGAAACCACCAAAAAAGCATGACGAAGTGCATTCAGAAGAAGAATTGCGGTTGTTGGTTTCAGAAAGTTATAAAAACGGTGAGATTAATCAATCTGAATATAAATATGTAAATAAAATATTTGAATTTGACGATCGTATTGCGAAAGAAATAATGGTACCACGAACAGAAATGAATATTTTAAATAAAGAAATGCCTGCCGAAGAGGCCTTACAAAAAATGTCTCATGAAAAATATACGAGGTATCCGGTAGTTGATGGTGATAAGGACCATGTAATAGGCTTTGTGAATTTTAAAGATATATTTACAGATTTTGTGAAGCATCGAGTTATTAGTGAAAAGACAGTGGAGCAATATATTAGGCCAATTATTCTAGTAATTGAATCTATCCCAATTCATGATCTATTTTTAAAAATGCAAAGGGAAAGGACGCATATTGCTATATTAATTGATGAATATGGTGGTACATCAGGTCTTGTAACCGTTGAAGATATTTTAGAAGAGATTGTAGGGGATATTCAAGATGAGTTCGATACTGATGAACAACCGGAAATCCAACAAGTTAGTGAGACGAAAACAATTTTAGAAGGAAAAGTACTTGTTAGTGAAGTGAATGCATTATTAGGTTTGACTATTGACGACGATGATGTCGATACGATCGGCGGCTGGATACTAACGAAAAATATTGAGATCGCCGAAGGAGATACCATTGAAATTGAAAACTATAAGTTTTGTGTGAAGGAATTAGATGGGCACTATATTAAGAGGTTGGAAGTAACGAAACCTTCAGAATCGATTGTTATTGTGGGGGATGAAAAAAAAATTCCGCTCCAAGAACAAATTAGTTCGTAAACTCTGCTTTGTAGCAGAGTTTTTTTGAGCAAAATGTTTTTTGGGGTGTTAGGGCTATGATACAATTACATAAGGCAGACCTTTCACTAGGTGAAATAAATGTAATGTATTATTGTATACATATATTCGGAAGGAGAACCACTATGAAAAAGCATTTATATATAAATGGGGTATGGAAATCAGTAGGGACGTATAAACCATTGTATGCACCATATTCTGAAGAAATGTTAGCGGAGATCGCGCAAGGTACAGAAGATGTTGTAAAAGAAGCGATAGTTTCGGCTAAAAATGCAATGAAAGAAATGAAAAAATTATCTGCATACGATCGCGCAACTATTTTAGAAAAGGTTGCACAAAAAATGGATGAGAGAAGAGAAGAGTTTGCAGTCATTATCGCAAAAGAAGCAGCAAAACCAATTCGTGCTGCACGGGGAGAAGTAGATCGCACTGTTCAAACATATAAGTTTGCAGCTGAAGAAGCGAAGCGAATATATGGTGAGACGTTACCATTAGATGCGGCGCCAGGAGCAGAGGGTCGTATAGCGTATACAATTCGACAACCTATAGGAGTTATTGGTGCTATTACACCGTTTAATTTTCCACTTAATTTAGTAGCACATAAAGTAGGTCCGGCAATTGCGGCTGGAAATACTATAGTGCTAAAGCCAGCCGACCAAACGCCACTTTCGTCATACGCATTGGTGGAATTATTTGAAGAAGCTGGTTTACCAAAGGGAGCTTTCAATATAATTTCTGGACCTGGACCTGTAGTAGGTGAGGCATTAGTGAAAGATGAGAACGTTGCTTGTATTACTTTTACAGGAAGTCCAAAAGTAGGTATTGGAATTAAGCAAAAAGCTGGATTGAAACGAGTGACATTAGAATTAGGATCAAATGCTGCTGTTATCATTGATGAAGACGTTGAATTGACAGATGAAATAATTGAACGTATAAAATGGGGCGCGTTTGTGAATAATGGACAAGTTTGTATTTCTGTACAACGTGTTTTTGTACATGAATGCAAAATAGGTGAATTTATTACAAAATTAACAAAAGCAATGGAAAACGTTGTAGTAGGAGACCCGCTTCATGAAGAAACAGATGTATCAGCACTTATTTCAAAAAAAGATGTAGAACGTGTAAGTTCATGGGTAGAAGAGGCAGTTAAGGCAGGAGCAAATGTTGTATACGGTGGTAACAAACGTGATGCAAGGATCTTTGAACCAACTGTATTAACAAATGTTCCAGAGTATGTATCTGTTCAGTGCCAAGAAGTATTTGGTCCACTCATGACAGTAAATACATTTAAAGAATTTGATGGGGCTATAGAGCAAGTAAATAATTCACGTTACGGTCTACAAGCAGGTGTATTTACAAACAATTTATGTAAAGCAATGCGTGCCATTGATGAATTAGAAGTCGGTGGTGTCATGATTAATGATATTCCAACGTTCAGGGTTGATCATATGCCTTATGGTGGTGTGAAAGAGAGTGGCACAGGTCGTGAAGGAATTAAATATGCAGTAGAAGAAATGACAGAAATGAAATTAGTGTGTATTAAAAAATAAAGTAGATCGAGCTGAAACATCGCAATAAAAAACGAGCAGGAAATGTTTACGATTCCATACTCGTTTTTTATTGTTTGTTTTACGTTTCTCGGAACGATTTCATTTAATCAAGTGTACCTTTTACTTCATTTCTTGTTTGAAAATAGCATCTTCTACATAAATTTGTTCTTTGTCAACAGCAGTGCTATGAGATAGTACTAAACCGATTGGTGTTTCTGTACCTTTATTTTGAACAATTGTAAAAGGAACATTTTTTTCATTTGCTAATTTAATGTATTTTGATAAATGTGGGTAAGCAATGCTACCATTTAGGAATAGTTGTAATGATTGAGAAGAACGCATGCTACCCGTTACTTCTGTATACACATTACTTTGCATTACTTGACCGATTGTTAAAGCGACTTCTACACGCTCACGTAATGTAGTTAAGTACATATTACGTTCTTCTGGTTTGTTTTGCTTTTGGCCATATATGCCTTCTTGGAGATAATCTTCCACATTTTTATTTACCATATTTTTCACACCTTTCAATTCTTATTGTACGCAAGAATTAAAAAGGATGCAAAAAAAAGTAGTTTTGAACAGAAAAATAATTGAAAAATGAGAAAGAAAAAGAGATATATGAATAAAACTTATTTAATAAGAAAGGAAAAATAAATTTTATCAACAGAAATTAACAAAATGTGACAATAATCTATTAACGAAATGTATTTTTTGTGTTAATATTCAAAATATAAAGGGTATTCGTCGTATGGAAATGGAGGGAATGGAGGTTTTTCCAATCGATAAGGATATTAAAGAAGTATTTTGTTCGCACTTGAAAAACAACAAGCACCAATTCGTAGAGAACTGGAAAAACAAAATGATAATTTCCGAAAAAGATCCATTTAAACAAGAAGTAGTTCAAAATGGAGAAGATTTATTAGAGTTAATTATCGAACTTGTTATGGAAGATAAAGATATTAATTATCTTCAACCATTATGTGAGAAAATTGCCATTGAGCGTGCAGGGGCAGATGCGAATATTGGAGATTTTGTCTATAATGCAAATGTGGGGAGAAATGAACTTTTTGAAGCAATGTGCGAATTGGATGTAAGCGCTCGTGAACTGAAACCGATTATGGCCAAAATACATACTTGTTTTGACAAATTAATTTATTATACCGTTTTAAAATACTCAGAAATTATAACGAGAAATTTAGAAGAAAAACAGCAATATATAAACGAAACACATAAAGAAAGGCTTACGATTCTAGGGCAAATGTCGGCTAGTTTTGTCCATGAATTTCGTAATCCGCTAACTTCAATTATGGGATTTGTAAAGTTATTGAAGACAGACCATCCTAATCTATCGTATTTAGATATTATTTCACATGAATTAGATCAATTGAATTTTAGGATTTCACAATTTTTACTTGTGTCGAAAAAAGAAATGTGGAATGAATCTGAACGTTTTTGGCTAAATGACTTGTTTCAAGATATTATACAATTCTTGTATCCAAGTTTAGTAAATGCAAATGTTTTGATTGAAAAAAATTTGCCGTATCCTATTCCACTCATTGGCTACCGGAGTGAAGTGAGACAAGTATTTTTAAATATTTTAATGAATTCAA
Organism: Bacillus proteolyticus; assembly: GCF_001884065.1. Classification (GTDB taxonomy): domain Bacteria; phylum Bacillota; class Bacilli; order Bacillales; family Bacillaceae_G; genus Bacillus_A; species Bacillus_A proteolyticus. Next base: position 24,353 of record NZ_MACH01000087.1, on the reverse strand, counting down.
TTGATGCTCTTGAATCGGTGAAAGAAGAGCGGAAAATTGTCATTGATGTATTTGAAGAGGATACCACTATTCGCATTGTTATAAAAAATAATGGGCCTATGATTCCAGCGGAAAGCGTAGAAACCATTTTTGAGCCATTTGTAACTACTAAAAAGCTAGGAACTGGCATTGGACTATTTGTATGTAAACAAATTGTAGAAAAGCATAAAGGATCCATATTGTGTCGTTCGAATAACGACTGGACAGAATTTCAAATTGAGTTTCAAAAGTAAACAGTCTACACCATACGAATGGTGTAGACTGTTTTAATTTGTAAGTATAACGGCCTCTAACTTTGGGTCCTCAGTTGAATAACCTATTATTGAAATTGTGTAAATTGAATTTGGTTCAACGTTGAACTTAGGAATGGTTAATAGTACTTTTTTTGAATCAGCAAGTGAAACTTCAATATCTGCTGTACCAGGGCTAACTTGTAAAAAATCTGTTACTTGTTTAAAGAGTACATTTTCAAATAAATGATCCCCATCTTTCAAATTAACATTTACAACTGGAGTGTCTGGTGAAAAATGTGCAAACCGTATTTTTGCTTGACCAGATGGTAAATGAGTATTATCAAGAATAGGTTGTAATTGGAGGTGATTATCGCTATCCACCGCTGCAAGGGTATAAGTGTGATTCCCCATTATGGGTACTAATGCTGAGAATATTGGAGTTTCGTTTCCAACAGGGACAATATCAATACGGTATTTACCTTGTACTAATGATAAGTAAGGACTTAATTGTTTAAAGGAAATATTTTTAATCACTTTTTGTCCATTTACAATAATATCAACTGCTGGTGTGTGGGGAGCTGTGTGGAAAATTCTCATATGTGACGGCAAAGTCGCTTCTTGTGAATCTCTCTTTTCATATGCTTGTACAAGTTTTGTAATTGCATCATGGTATTTCATATAGAGTTCCACATACTTTTTAGGATTGCTATATTGGTAGTAACGAGCGAGTTGTTCGTAACGTGCAGCTTCTTGTCCGTATTTTTCAATTTCGGATTGAGTCATAAAACATTCCTCCTTCATCATTACAACTATATGCGGAGCTGGAAAGAAGATATGCGAAAAAAACTGTTTTTCTGAAAGGAAAAGTTAAAATAGGGATTTTTTTATTTATAGGCAAACACACATACAAATCGGTAATTGTCCTACATAATTTATAAAGGAAAGGTAGTTTGAGTTTGAAGGAAGGAGAACAATAGGGATGTGGATAATCCCGGGTATGTAGTGTGAATTTAGTTATGGAGGATTTCGTGCTTTAGGCTGTAGTACAAATGTTGGATTTGCACTATAAGTATTTCTATTCCCAATAAGTGAACTGGCTGAAAAAGGTAATATCAGATAAAAGAGCGTCGTGCCGAACTGATTACTGTGGTTAATCGGTTCTTTTTTTTGTTTTAAATAGATGGTACTACTTGTTTAGTAATAGTTACGATAATTGTGGTTATCTATGTAGTGAAGTGAAATGTCGAATTTTGTTTGAAAATATGCAATATAAAGTAGGATATTAGGAAGGAGAATAACGGGAGTTCCGTCGAAGTTTACACAATGTCGGCAATTGAGGGAAGCTGATATTATGTTAAAAAAGCATTTAATTTGTTGTTATCTTAAGTCAAGGAGGGGTGTTTAAGCGTACAGATAAGGGTTGGTCTTCAATTTAAGTTCTGAATTTTCTGTTTTTAAACTAATATTTTGCACTCATTTGTATATTTTATAATAGTTTTTTGATAAATTCACTGCTTTTGCAGAGGGTTCTTTTTTATGAAAGAAACGTCAATTTTCTTCATATATATATACAAATTGGAGAAATGGGGGAGCGCTATGCGCGATTACTTAATTAAACCACTTGTTGGTCAGCCGTATCCAATGATTTCACATGGAAAAGGTGTATATTTGTATGATCAAAACGGAAATAAATATTTTGATGGTTCGTCAGGAGCAATTACGGCAGGTATTGGGCATGGCGTAAAGGAGATTGCAGATGTTATTAAAAAGCAAGCAGAGGAGATTGCTTTCGTATATAGGTCACAGTTTACGAGTGAACCAGCTGAAAAATTAGCGAAGAAGTTAAGTGATTTAAGTGTAGGAGATTTGAACTGGAGCTTTTTTGTAAATAGTGGTACGGAAGCAAATGAAACAGCTATGAAAATCGCAATTCAGCATTTTCAGGAGCGCGGTATTCAAGGGAAACATAAAATTTTGTCACGATGGATGAGCTATCATGGTATTACGATGGGAGCTTTATCTATGTCTGGGCATCCGCTACGTAGACAACGTTTCGTATCTATTTTAGAAGATTATCCAACTATTCCAGCTCCTTACTGTTTCAGATGCCCTGTACAGAAGGTATATCCAACTTGTCAGCTTGCTTGTGCGACTGAACTAGAAAGAGCGATTGACCGAATTGGTGCAGAACATATTGCAGCTTTTATCGCTGAACCGATTATTGGAGCTGCTGGAGGCGCGATTGTCCCGCCGAAAGAATATTATAAAGTAATTAAAGATATTTGTAGTCATTACGATATATTATTTATTGCAGATGAAGTAATGACTGGACTTGGCCGTACTGGTGCATGGTTTGCGATGGAGCACTGGGGTGTAGAACCGGATATTATGACGCTTGGTAAGGGGCTAGGAGCGGGTTATACACCAATGGCAGCGACAGTTGTAAGTGACCGTGTTATGGAGCCGATTTTACGTGGATCACGTTCTGTAATGAGCGGGCATACGCTTAGTGCAAATCCATTGTCTGCAGCAACGGCTTTAGCTGTTATTGAATATATGGAGAAACATAATCTACCTGAAAAAACAGCAGAAAAGGGAGAGTATTTATTAAAAGGTTTACAGAAAGTTCAGCAGCAATCGACAATCATTGCCGATGTACGTGGAAAAGGATTGCTAATTGGAATAGAATTGCAACCGTTTACAAAAGCATCGGAACTTATTTCGGTTGCGGCTAAAAATGGATTGCTCTTATACCAAGCTGTTTCAGGGCAAGCAGGAAAAGAGGATAGTGCACTGCTTGTTGCACCACCAATGACAACTACATATTCCGAGTTAGATGAATTACTTTCAATTTTTGTAAAGAGCGTGGAAGAGATGATGCAAAAAGGAGGGCATAGTATCGCATGACAACTATTACAAATACATTCGGTAAATTAAAAGAAGTAGAGGAAGTAATTTCTTTGTTCCATGATGATATGACATTAATGTTTGGGGGATTTGGAGGGATTGGATCCCCTCCATCTTTAATTCAAGCTGTTTTAGATAAAGGCATTACAAATTTAAATTTAATAGGAAATGATACTGGATTTCCTGATGTAGGAATCGGTCGTCTTGTTACGAATGAAAGGGTTAAATCTTTAGTTACTTCTCATATTGGATCAAACCCAAATGCGGGAAGACAATTAAATGAAGGAAGATTGCAAATTGAATTTTCTCCGCAAGGAACATTAGCAGAGCGTATTCGCGCTGGTGGTGTAGGCCTTGGTGGTATTTTAGTTGATGTTGGTGTTGATACGATTGTAGAAGAAGGAAAACGAACAATTGAAATGAATGGAAAGACATATTTAGTTGAAACAGCTTTAACGGCTGAAGTCGCAATTGTATATGCGAAAAAAGCGGATCCGTTTGGCAATCTGGTATTTGATAAAAGCGCTCGTAATATGAATCCGCACGTAGCTATGGCTGGGGACATAACGATTGTAGAAGCAGAAGAAATTGTTCCACTTGGAAGTTTAGATCCAGAAGAAATTGTCGTCCCGGGTGTATTTGTAAATTATATCGTGCCATCGGAAGGAGTGAATTGGAAATGGGTATGGGCGTAGAAGTGAGAGATAAGATTGCAAGACGTGCAGCGAGAGAAATTCAAAATGGCATGATTGTAAATTTAGGTATAGGAATTCCATCGCTTGTACCGAATCATTTGCCAGAAGATATGAGTGTTATGTTTCACGCAGAAAACGGTATTGTTGGTATGGGACCAACGCCAAGTAAAGGGAATGAAGATGAGAATTTATGTAATGCAGCGGGTTTACCTACATCTCTTATTACAGGAGCAAGTTATTTCGATAGCTGCATGGCGTTTGGAATGATTCGAAAAGGATTACTTGATGTTACGATACTTGGTTCGTTACAAGTAAGTGGAAATGGTGATTTAGCAAACTGGATTGTACCAGGAAAACGCGTTCCAGGTATTGGAGGAGCGATGGATTTAGCGCAAAAAGCGAAGCGAGTCGTTGTTGTGATGAATCATGTTGATAAATACGGAAATGCAAAGATTGTTTCGGAATGTACATTGCCATTAACTTCGAAAAAATGTGTAGATTTAATTATTACAGACATGGCTGTAATGGAAGTGACTCCAAGTGGACTTGTCTTACAAGAATTAATGAGTCCGTACACTGTAGAAGATGTAAAACGACATACGACGGCTGATTTTCAAATAAGCTCAAATTTACTAGTAATTGAATGAGGGGAGCTGTAATATATGGAGCAATTAAAAAAACAAGTTTGTGATTATATTGAGCGTAATGAAGAAGAGAGCGTAAAATTTTTAACACGATTAATTCAAGAAAAGAGTGTATCTGGTGATGAAAGTGGTGCGCAGGCAATTGTTATTGAAAAGTTGCGTGAGTTAGGTCTAGACCTCGACATTTGGGAGCCTGCTTTTAATGAAATAAAAGATCACCCTTATTTCGTATCACCTCGTACAAGCTTTACAGATAGCCCGAACATTGTAGCGACTTTAAAAGGAAGTGGCGAAGGGAAATCTATGATTTTAAATGGCCATATTGATGTCGTGCCAGAAGGGGATGTAAATCAGTGGGACCATCATCCGTATAGTGGAGAGAAAATAGGAAACCGCATATATGGACGTGGAACAACAGATATGAAAGGCGGCAATGTCTCACTTATGCTTGCGATGGAAGCGATTATTGAATGTGGTATTGAACTAAAAGGTGATATACATTTTCAAAGTGTAATAGAAGAAGAGAGCGGTGGGGCAGGAACATTAGCAGCTATTTTACGAGGGTATAAGGCAGATGGCGTTATTATTCCTGAGCCGACGAATATGAAATTTTTTCCGAAACAACAAGGGTCAATGTGGTTTCGTCTACATATAAAAGGCAAAGCAGCACACGGTGGTACACGTTATGAAGGAGTAAGTGCTATAGAAAAAAGTATGTTTGTTGTAGATCATTTGAGAAAATTAGAAGAGAAGAGAAATAGTCGAATTACAGATCCATTATTTAAGGGGATTCCGATTCCGATTCCAATTAACGTTGGGAAAATTGAAGGAGGAAGCTGGCCAAGTTCTGTTCCCGATTCATTAATTTTAGAAGGAAGATGTGGTATTGCGCCGAATGAGACTATAGAGGCAGCAAAAGAAGAGTTTGAAGGCTGGATTGGTGAATTAAAAGAAGTGGATAGTTGGTTTGTAAAAAATCCTGTAGAAGTAGTATGGTTTGGAGCGAGATGGGTTCCTGGTGAACTAGAAGAAAATCATCCGCTTATTACAACGCTTGGGCATAATTTTGTTGAAATTGAAGGGAACGAACCGATTATAGAAGCATCGCCATGGGGAACAGATGGAGGTTTGTTCACACAAATCGCTAACGTACCAACGATAGTATTTGGTCCAGGAGAGACGAAAGTAGCACATTATCCAAACGAATATATAGAAGTTGATAAAATGATTGCTGCCGCGAAAATAATTGCATGTACATTACTAGATTGGTGTGAGGTGAAGAAATGAAATACTATGAATCTTTTAGTGAACAGACAAAGTATTACACAGTAGAAGGGGTATTAGACTATTTTAATAAACGTGTTAGAGTTGATCACTATACAGGAAATGTTGAACGCATTATACAAACAATCGATAAATTAGCAGAGAAACATTCTTTCACTAAATGTATTATTAAAGGAAAGGGAGAGCATGTTTCGACATGGCTCTCTTTCGGTTTCTTATTGGAAGCAACGATACCTCATTATTTTCAAGGACACGATGCGTACTTCTTCGTGAAATATCATTCCAATGAAAGACGAAATAGTATTCATTGGAATGAGGAAGATAGCATTTTAAGTGGTGTAAAAGCAAAAGAAGTGAAAGAAAAAATAGTCCCAGAGGAGTTTGTGTTAAGAAAAGCGACAGAAGAAGACGCGGAAGAATTAGCAATTGTCTTCGGGAAAGTATTTGAAGTTTATCCGACACCTTTAAATGAAGCGAGTTATGTAAAGCAGACGATGAAGGAAGACGATACAATTTACTATGTTTATGAATTCAAAGGGAAAATTATTAGTACAGCATCTGCTGAAATGAATGTGAAAGAAGGTAATGCAGAATTAACGAATTGTGCTACATTACCTGAATATCGAAAACATGGTTTTATGAAAAGTTTGCTAATTAAGTTAGAGGAAGAACTTCAAGAAAGATCTATTTTTTGTTCCTATACAATTGCTCGTTCGCTATCTTTCGGTATGAATGCAGCCTTTCATCAATTAGGCTATACATATACGGGAAGGCTCGCGAATAATTGCTACATTTTTGATAAGTTGGAAGATATGAATATATGGGTGAAAGATTTATCAAGCTATTCGAAATCAGTAAGACTCCCGCTCCAAAATTCGGCTGTAAAGCAAAGCAGTTAGGTGGGAGTCGGGATAATAATCAGTGGGGATGAATAAAGCCCCACTGATTAAAGTTTTACTTAACCATAAATAAGCAATAGAAATATATACAAATTTCATCAAAAAAATAGAACGGAATCGTCATGCTTATAATCGCACAGAGGGATGCCGAAAATCCGGCATGCATTTGCCAGATTTTCGGCAAAAGGGGGGATGACATTGCTAGCAGTTTCGACACAAGAAGTCATTGAAGCGATTTTGGGCAGTATTGATGAGGCTATACACGCAGTGGATGAAAATGGGATTACGATCTTTTATAATACAGTTGCTGCAAAACATGATGGATCCAAAATTGAAAAAGTGTTAGGAAAGCATTTGTTAGAAGCGTTCCCATCTTTAACTAGGGAAACGAGTACATTGATGAAAGTATTAGATACAAAAAAACCAATTGTACATCAAGCGCAGCATTATCAAAATTTAAATGGAGAAGATGTTTGTACGGTAAATACGACGTTACCTATTTTTATAGATGGAAATATTGCTGGTGCTGTTGAAATTGCAAAGGACTATTCTACAATTCAAAAACTTACGGATACAATAGTCGATTTACAGTCAAAAATAAAGCGATCATCTGGCAAAAAAGCGATAAAAAAGCATGTTGCGTTTGAGACGATAGTAACTAATGATGCTCGGTTTAAACAGACGAAAGAATTAGCGCAAAAAGTAGCGCCAACTGATGCAAATGTTTTAATATATGGTGAAACGGGAACAGGGAAAGAGCTATTTGTGCAAGCGATTCATGAAGCTTCTAAACGGAAAAATAAGCCATTTATTGCACAAAACTGCGCAGCTTTGCCAGAGTCGCTATTAGAAAGTTTATTGTTTGGAACGACAAAAGGAAGCTATACAGGGGCAATTGAACGAGCTGGATTGTTTGAACTTGTAGATGGAGGAACATTGTTTTTAGATGAACTGAATTCAATGCCGCTCGATTTACAAGCGAAAATGCTACGTGTATTAGAGGATGGAGTTATTCGTCGCATTGGTGATAATAAGACGAGAAAAGTAGATGTTCGCGTTATTACTGCAATGAATCAACCTCCAGAAGTATGTTTAAGAGAAAATAAAATCCGCACTGATTTATACTATCGATTAAATGTGTTTTCATTATATATCCCGCCACTTCGTGAAAGAACTGAGGATGTACTGTTATTAGCGTCTTACTTTTTGAAAGAATATAATAAAAGTTATAAAAAAGGTGTACTTCAAATGGATAAGGAAGCGAAAGAAAGATTACAAGCTTATCAATGGCCTGGAAATGTTCGTGAGTTAAAACATACGATTGAACATGCTGTCATTATCGCGGAAGGGAGTTCATTAACAGCAAAGTGTTTACCACGTACATTTAGGAAAGAGAAACTTCCGAAGAAGAAAAGTATATTACCGCTTAGGGAAGCTCTACATCAAACGGAAAAGGAATTAATAGATCAAGCGTTAGTTGAAACGGAAGGGAATATTTTGCAAGCAGCAAAAATGTTAGGTATTCCGCGTCAAACGCTTCAATATAAACTGAGCAAGTACGACAAAACCGCCGAATAATCGGCGGTTTTTGTGTGTTTGCACCAATAAAAGAGCGTTTACATATATAAAAGGTAATGAATATGATAGTTAATATTCTGTTATTACTGCACTTGAAAATATTTTTTCTCCTATATAATAGGGTATTTCGCACATTTACTTATCAAGAATACGAAGTTGGCATAACAATTGCTTATATAAAGGATGAGCGTATAAAAAGGGGGAATAGCAATGTTACATGATGTATACAAACCAAATCGTCACTGGAAGGATATTGAATTATGGAAAGAGGTTACAGAAGAACAATGGAATGATTGGGTTTGGCAATTAACGAATACGATCAAAACTTTAGATGATTTAAAGAAAGTAATTAACTTAACACCTGAAGAAGAAGAAGGCGTTAAAATTTCAACGAAAACGATCCCGTTAAACATTACACCGTACTATGCTTGGCTAATGAATCCTGATGACCCACGCTGTCCGATTCGGATGCAATCAGTACCGATTTCGGAAGAGTTATATAAAACAAAATATGATTTAGAAGATCCTCTTCATGAAGATGAAGATTCACCAGTTCCAGGGTTAACGCATCGTTATCCAGACCGTGTACTATTTTTAGTAACGAATCAATGTTCTATGTATTGTCGTTACTGTACACGTCGTCGTTTTAGTGGACAAATTGGGATGGGCGTACCGAAAAAGCAATTAGATGATGCGATTGCTTATATTAGTGAAACACCACAAGTACGTGACGTTTTAATTTCTGGCGGTGATGGACTTCTAATTAATGATAAAATTTTAGAATACGTATTAAAGAATTTACGAGCAATCCCGCATGTCGAGATTATTCGTATCGGAACGAGAGCACCAGTTGTATTCCCGCAACGTATTACAGAAAACCTTTGTAACATTATTAAAAAATACCATCCAGTATGGTTAAATACGCATTTTAACACTTCTATTGAGATTACAGAAGAATCGAAACTAGCATGTGAAATGCTTGCAAATGCAGGTGTTCCAATTGGAAACCAAGCTGTAATCTTAGCTGGAATTAATGACAGCGTTCCAATTATGAAAAAACTGATGCACGATTTAGTAAAAATTCGTGTTCGTCCATATTACATTTATCAATGTGATCTATCAGAAGGTATCGGTCATTTCCGTGCACCAGTTTCTAAAGGTCTTGAAATTATTGAAGGCTTACGTGGACATACATCGGGTTATGCAGTACCGACATTCGTTGTTGATGCGCCGGGCGGAGGCGGAAAAATTGCGCTTCAGCCAAACTATTTAATTTCACAAAGTGCGGATAAAGTTGTACTTCGTAACTTTGAAGGGGTTATTACAACGTATCCAGAACCAGAAAATTATATCCCAGGAAGAGCAGAAGGCTACTTTAAAGAGATTTATCCGACTTATGAAGAGAAACGTTCTGATATCGGCGTTGCAGGGTTGATGAGTGATAAGAAATTTAATCTTGTTCCGGATGATTTACAACGTATGAATCGCCGTAAAGATTATGAAGTCAATGAAACGCATGCTTCTTTAAAAGATAAACGTGATAAGCGTGATCAATTAAAAGATAAAAAATATCAAGCACAAATGGCAAAGTTAGAAGATGACAAAAAAAATGAGGGTGACGCAGTATGAATTGTATGTGGTGTGACAGTACAGAAGCGAAAGAAAGCTTGAATACTGTATATTGGGAATTACCAGATGGTACGAAAGCCATTGAAATCCAAGAGACACCATGTATAACTTGTTCCTCATGTGGAATGGATTATCAATCAGACCATACGGTAAAAGAAATTGAAGACCAGTTGTTTTTAATCTATACGAAAGATTTGCCAAAACAACTAACATACGAAGAGTTGATGGGAAGACCACGTCTATTAAAAAGGAATTATTTTGACTTTTAACCAGCTTTTATGCTGGTTTTTTTCTATTTCGCCTTGTATAATGTACCCAAGTTAGAAAGGTAGGGAATATTTTTGAAAAAGACATTTTACCATTATATGATGAAGCACCGTGCAGCTTTATTTAAAAATGAAATATCAGATTTAGCAGAGGCGATGTACGATGATTTAAGTTTTCCGAAGCAATCTGAAGACTATGATGAAATTAGTTCATATTTAGAGTTAAGTGGAATGCTAGAAAGTATGTCTATATTTGATGAAGCATGGGATTTATATATACAAGAGAGATAACGACATTGCAGTGCTACGTAAATGAAAACATAAGGAATACATTACTTTAAAAAAGTGAAGTATTGCTTATGTTTTTTTATTAAAGTTCGCCTTGCTGTTAGAACATAAATGTTAAGTAAAAGCTAGTATATATACTAGCTTTTTTGAGTTATATACACATTCTACTTTTTTATTGAAAAAATTTATGAATATAAGCTTCTGTGATAAGCGTTTTTATGTAGGTTGCATATACTGTTATCAAAATCACGACGTTAAAAAAAGGAGAGATATAGATGGCAAGGAAAAAACAACCTAAATACAATGTAGGGGACATTGTCGTGATTACGCTATATGGAACCGTTGGAAAAGTTACAAATATGAAGATTTTAGATGGAGTTTACGTATACGAAGTAAATAATCACGATGGATTTTATGTAGAGCAAACTCTGCAGCATGTAACAGAGCAAGAAATGAAAAAGGGCGACACAGAGTGGATTGAATTAAATTATAACTTTACGTTTGGTGATCTCGTGCAAGTAACTGGGTATGATAAAGATGTTTTTCGTATTGTTGGTTTTCGTACAGAAGTATGGAGATATAAAAATGATGCATGGGAAGATACTATATATGAATTGTCACGAATTACGGATGGTGAATGGTTAGAAGCTGATGAATCGGATTTAACATTACTTGCTAATGCACAAACGGCAAATGCAATTTTGAAGAAAATGAAACAAGATAAAGCTGGTATGAATAAATTGGATTTAGGAAAATTGAAGTCAATTAACAATTCGAAAAAAGTAAGTGTAAAGACGAATCGCCAAGAAATTATTGATGGATTATTAGATATTTATAATGATTATCATTTGTTATTCGATACATTTAAAGATGAAGAATACAAAATTGTTATGGATGTTGTTCATAATTATTTAGTTAAATTGACAGAGAAAAAATAGTTAACTAGAAAGAGAGAATAAATTGAACAACAACATATGCAGTATAAGGTATGCCTACAATTATTAAAAAAATAAAAAGCCATTTAATAAGAGAGTCTGCCCATTGATCTTCATGCATGAACTCTTCTTTTGTTTGCCCTACTTCTTGATCTACTTCATATTGGTATTCCATAATTATTTCCCCCTTTTTGATAGCTTGTACTACCATCGTATGCACCTCGTCCAAAAGATATGACCTATAAAAAAAGAAAAACTATTTTTCTAATCTCATATACATAATTTTGAGATTTTTTCATAAAACAGAAATAAAGGAGTGATGCTCATGAAGGAAATTGAAGTCGTAATTGATACGGAAGAGATTGCGGAGTTTTTTTATGAGCAACTAATTGAAAGAGGATACGTCCCAAAAAGAGAAGAAGTTGAGGACCTAGCAGATATTACATTTGAGTATTTATTAGAGAAATGCATGATTGATGAAGTTTTTGATGAAGAGGAAGATTGAAAGTAACGGCGGGCTTAACTCGTCGTTTTTTACTCTTTACAAACTTGTCACAAACAGAGTCTATAATTATTGGTATAATTAAAAGAAAATTTTATACAAGAGGTGAAGGGATGTTCAAAAAAATTATTGATTCTTTATTAGGAAAGAAAAAATATCGTTCGTATTCAAGTAGTGATTATCGCCATAGAGGGCGATCTTATTCAAGTAGCGATTATAAACGACGTTCTTCTGATTATGGGCATCATCATTATAAAAGAAAACGTAAAAGTCGTAGCTTCTTTTCAAGTAGCTGATGAAATGGCGTCGTATACTAGCTTTATTTGATAGACCACTGCGAAAAAATACAATTGTTGCAGAGCGGTATAAGATTGAATCAGTAATTGGAATGGGCAGTTATGGGGTTACATATGTCGTTAATGATTTACAAATAAATAAATATAAAGTTTTAAAACAATTAAGAAAAAGTAAACAAAGATATGAGTCTGGTAGAAAATCATTTGAACAAGAGAAAATGATGTTAAAAACATTAAATCATCATGCAATTCCTACTCTATATGATCATTTCGTATGGAAGAAAAAGAGCTTTTTTGTGATGGAGTATATGCCAGGAGAAAATTTCGAAGATTATATTTTCCTAGATGGGCATGTATATGAAGAACGAGAAGTTTTTGAAATTTTATATAAAATATTAGGAATTGTTTCGGTTTTTCATAGTAAAGGTATCATTCACAGAGATTTACGTATTCCGAATATATTAATGAAAGAAAATCAAATTAGTATTATTGATTTTGGATTGGCTAAATTGAAAGGTGAGGGTGATGAGAGAGCTACAACTTATGAAGGGGAACAAGCTTTGATGCGAGAAGTTCACTTTCGTAGCGATTTTTATGCGCTCGGTCATTTCGTATTATTTTTACTGTATGCTGGTTATGAATCAACTGAAAAAAAAGAAAACCCTTGGTATGAAGAGTTAGTATTGGAAGAATATAATCGCGAAATGCTAATGCGAATGTTACAAATGAAAGCGCCATACTATGAGAATGTACAAGATCTGAAAAAAGATGTAGCTTACGCTTTAGAAAGGATGGAGACCCCATGTTTCAAAAGTTTTTAGCAAGCGTTGGTATTGGTAGTGCAAAAGTAGATACGGTTCTTGAAAAAGATGAGTATATAGTTGGAGAAGAGATAATAGGTAAGGTTCATATAACTGGAGGCTCAGTTAGCCAACAAATTGAAAGCATTTACTTAACGTTATCGACGTCTTATGTAAGAGAAGTGGATGATAAAAAAGTAACGGCAACGTATGATTTAGAGCGAGTTCGTTTAACTGATCCATTTTCTGTAGAGCCAAATGAAAAAGTTGAAATTCCATTTTCGTTTTCAATGCCAATTGAAGCGCCACTAACACTTGGAATGAAAACGGTTTGGGTTCATACAGGTCTTGATATTAAACGTAGTATTGATCCAAGTGACCGCGATTATATTCAAGTGTTGCCGAATGCACTATTGAACAGCGTATTAGACAGTGTAAATCAATTAGGTTTTAAAGCGCGTCATATAGAATGCGAAGAATTACCATATCGATTACGTAAGCAAGTACCATTTGCACAAGAATTTGAATTTATTCCAGTTTCCGGAGAGTATTATGGGGAATTAGATGAATTAGAATTATTAATCTTGCCAATTGCTTACGACCGATTAGAAATTATTATGGAAGTAGATAGAAAATCGCGTGGATTGGCTGGTTTATTCGCAGAAGCGCTTGATCTTGATGAGAAGGTTATTCGCTTTACAGTAACAAGCGAAGATATTCCAACGATGCAGCAAAAAATTAACAATTATATTTTTTAATAAACTATGCATAAAAAAGAAATGGAGAGGAAAACTAAAACAACCGCTCCATTTTTTTGCATAGTGAGGTTATGTATGTGAAACGATATCGACATTTATACTTGTTAAGTTGTACATTACTCATTTGTTTTGTCGCACTATCACTTTCGTATCATACCGCTTGTATTGAAAAAATTGATAATGTAGTCGCACACTTTATTCAAAGTTTCCGAAACGATTATTTGACAACCTATTTTACTTGGATGTCCTTTATCGGTTCAAAAAGAATATATTTCCCGTTACTCATTATACTTGTAATGTATTTTCTCGTTAGAAAAAAACTGCTAAGTGCATTACTTCTAACAATAAATTATTACGGATCTCGTTATTTGAACAGTATGCTCAAACTATGGTATGAACGGGCAAGACCAGATGTGACACAGCTTGTTACGGCAACTGGATATAGCTTTCCGAGCGGGCATACGATGAATGCTACTGCTTTTTTAGGATTTATTGCATACGTCACAATTACAGAAGATCGTATTTCATTGCATAAAAAGTTGCTGATTATTTTTATAGCGAGCTTTGTTGTATTATCTATTTCAGTTAGCCGAATTTATCTTGGCGTGCACTATCCATCTGATATATTAGCCGGATGGGCAGCGGGCGGTAGCTGGCTCGTTTTATGTGTTATATTTCATAAGGCGTTCATCAAAAAAGAACCTATGTCATAATAGGTTCTTTTTGCATGGGCTCCACATGAATATGAGCATGGTATATTCCGAATTTCTTTCGAAGCATTTCCTCAATATTGTCAGTGATACAATGGCTTTCGCGTACATCCATTCGAGCATCAACCTCAATTGTAATATCTACATACGTTTGATTTCCATACATACGAGCGCGAATATCTACAATATGTTCTACACCTGAAATACGCCCGATAGCATCAGCATATTCATCCATTTTTTCAGGGTCAATTCCATCCGTTAGCATATGAGAGGCTTCTACGAAAATTTCCCATGCGGTTTTACAAATAATAAGGCCGACAATTAAAGCGGCAATAGGGTCTAAAATAGGCATTTGGAACTGTGATCCGACAATACCTATTACTGTACCAATACTTACGAGTGCATCTGATAAATTATCTTTTGCAGCGGCTTCTAACGACTTACTCTTTGTTTGAATCGCAATCTTTTTCGTATATTTATATACGAAATACATTACGACGGCAGAAAATAAGGCAACCCACGCAGCGAGTACATTAGGCGCTGTTTGTTTCGGATTTAAAAACGATTGAATTGCACTAATCACAACTTCTAATCCGACCGTTGCCATAATAAAAGAAGCAACAAGTGATGCGATTTGTTCTGCACGCGAATGCCCATATGGATGATCTGGGTCGCGAGGCTTACGAGAAATTTTCAGGCCAATTAATATTGCTAAAGAAGCACCAATATCCGTTAAGTTATTCAATCCATCAGCACGTAATGCGCTAGAGAGGGTAATATAACTGATGATAATTTTCATAGAGGATAAAAATATGTAGGCCATAATGCTGACAATAGCACCTTTATCAGCTTCTTTATGAGAAAGAGAATCCATTTTAATCACTCACCTTCCTATTAGGAATTTCTTTCTATACATAGAGTATCAAACGAAACTCGTGTGGGTCTATACAAACATTGTTGACGTTTTATAGCTTTTTAAGAAGGGGGTAACAAAGTTTCGTTAAGGAAAAAAATGTTGAAAAGTACAAAGCGGAAAGTTGTTTAAACAATTAACGATGATTATGGCATAGGAGAAGGTGGCGAGAATAATGATTCGCATAATTCCATTCAGGTATATATTTCACAAAATGACTCTTCGTAATTCCTCGTGGGAGTAATATATAAGAAATGATAAAAAAATTTAGTGAATAAGAAGAGGAGAATAATATAAAAATGTTCATTTTCTAAAAAGAGAAAAATACAAAGAACATTTTGAAAACGAAAAAACCTCTGAAAATATTTTCAGAGGTTTTTCGTTTCTTAGTATGCTTCTAAAAACTCAGTAACTTGCTCTTCAGTTTTTGCGTTAGCACTATGTAAGTGGCCAAGCTTCTCGCCATTTTGATAAACAAGTAGGCTTGGAATACCCATTACTTGATACTCTTCCGCAATACTTGGGAACTCATCTTTATTAATAGAATACCATTCAAACTTATTGAACTCTTCCATTACATCTCCGATAAAGTTGTCCATACGCACGCAATCCGGGCACCATGTAGTAAAGAACTTAACAACTACTGGCTCCTCGCTTGCGATGATGTCTTTGAATTCTTGTTCAGATTTGATTTCTTTCATGTTTTTGACTCCTCTCAATGTCACACGGATAAGCTGGTATTTTTTATGCAAAATCCGTAATTGCAAAATCTTCGCCTGTTTTTTCTTGTAGGTCTGGTACACATGTGAGTAGGTGTCCAATGTGATGCCTACTCTTTTATGTCCTAATCGTTCACTTACGATTTTCGGATTTACGCCTTATATCCTGCAAACGAATATTAGGAACCTCACTTTCTTTATAAGCTTTTTCTTGAGCTGTGTCAAACTTCTGAAATTACAGGGGTTATCGTTATATGTTGGGCAAACCAAATCGTAGTCATTATAGCCTTCGCCATATCGCTCTTTTTCCTCAGAAATTTTTTGCAGATGGTCATTTAGTGCTATTAAAGTAATGTCAGGCAGAACAAGTAATCTCTTTCTAGATGATGTTTTTGGTTCATGGAAACCCTTTGTAATATGAGAGTGGGAGCGATTAACAGATAACGTTCGTCTCTCAAAATCCATGTCTTTCTATTGCGGGCCTAAAATTTCACCTTTACGCATTCCGCATGTAATTGCAAGAAGGTAAGCGGTGGATGATTATTACTTATAAATTTTATGAGTGGATCGAACAACAAGCTGGAAATACAAAAATGATGTAGGGGTATATGTATGAATTTAGAGGAATCGTTAAAAGAACTTATTCGTGAAGTTGTGAGAGAAGAGATTAGAGCAGCAATTGCTGAGTTCCAACAACAATCACAACCAAACAAAGTAATGCGAGCGAAAGAACAGCACGATACGGAACGTGAGAAACGTGAAAGGGATCGTAAAACATTCCCGGAATCATTCAGCGGTTAAGAAGTCAGGGCATAAACGCTGATGTAGTGGAAAGAGCTCATTACATCACTCTTTCGGAGGAGGAGGTAAGTTAGGATGGTGAATTGGGTGAAGAAAATATTTTTGAAAAAACACCCACCCTGCATTGTTTGTGATGAACAAGAAGGTGAGCTTCAATTAAACGAAACTGATTGGATTTGTGAAAATTGTGCCTAAATTATGCATGAACAAGGTAATGAAAGAGGTGAATAGTACCCTTTACATCTTATTCCATATATAACAAAGCTGGTTAGCTTCTGATTCAAGTGCTATTAAATGATCATTATTAATAGAGTTATTCGTATACATTCTGTTCTTTTGGATGTTAAGGACCGTATAATTCACATCGTTATGTTCATTTGAAAATATTGATTCATTTAATAATGTCAGTGTTGAGTTGATGTTGTATTTATCAATTCGCTCTTTTTTTCCTTTGAAAAACAGTTTGATAAGATGAGGCTCATTATTAATGAGTAAACCAAGTTCGGGTGATGAGCGAACAATTAAATCATCTGATATCCAATGTGATTTACCTGGATCGAACCAAGAGACATCTTTGTTTTTAATAAATTTTCTGTACTGCTTTATAACATCAATGTAGTTTTGCTTTTTCTTCTGATCAACCGTTTGCACTAATGTTTCAAAACATTCAAAAGGTAGTTTGTTTTGATGAAATTTAATAACAGTTTCTCGTAATTGTTTCCAGTAATCAAAAGCTGGTTGGTATTCAGATTGGGATTTTAGATTTTTTACAAAGTTTGTTTTAGCTGCACTACTTTTCAGTGTGAAGTCTAGAAACTGTGTAAGTCCTACTTTTATTTCTGCCATGTTACACCCCCTTTCCAAGCATTACTAATTCGATAATGGAAAGGGAAATCCTGCATTAGTTGGTGGTAATAAATTCGTTACAAAAGAAATTGAAAGAGATGATGAATTGATTGGTTATCTAGCAGATATAGCGAAAGAATTTTGGCTAAACAACGTTGAGAAGAACGTACCACCGATGTTTGATGGGTCGGATGCATCGACAGAATTACTTAAACATATATATCCAGAATCCATTGCGGATAGCTTTGTCAGTTTAGGCAAGCAAGAAGAACTTCTCATTGAAGCGAGTGATCAAGTAGACCGAGAAATAAAAGTACTCCAAGAACAAAAGGCAGAGTACGAAAACAAAATCAAAGCAAAGCTCGGCATCAATGAAGCTGGTGGGACTGAGAACTACAAAGTGTACGGGAAGTCATACACAACAAATCGTTTTGATAGCAAGCGATTTAAAGCAGATCACCCTGATTTGTATGAGTAATATGTTAAAGAATCTCAAACGAGAAAATTCACGGTTAAATAAGGGAGGAAATGAACAATGTTTACAAATGAAAAAGTTAAAAATCAATTAGCAAATCGCTAGGTAAACGCATCTGCAACACCGGATAAATTGGTTGAAGGTTATATGAAGAAAATGGCTCCACGTTTTGCAGAAATATTACCAAAGCACATGAGTATGGAGCGCATGAGTCGTATTGCACTTACAACAATTCGTACGAATCCAAAGTTATTAGAATGCGAAGTTCCGTCATTGATGGGGGCTGTAAGGCAAGCAGTGCAATTAGGAGTAGATCCAGGTTTACTCGGTCATTGCTATCTACTACCGTCCAAAAACAAAAAGCAAAACAAAATGGAAGTCCAGTTCATTAATGGAAGTGAGTTGAATAATAATGCATTATTCATATTTTAATACCCGAGCTAGAATGTGGCCTGCATATGGTACGGCGGGTATTACGTATAGCGGAGCACAAAGTACAATTCAAGCTGTTCAACAAGCGTTACAAGCACAGCAGCAAATGCAACACATGCAACAAGGTATACAACCGTACTATTCATCTATGGAATATTATTATCCAATGCATCATATTACGCCATACGGAATTGCTTTTTCAACAATTCCATATGGAACTGTATACAATTTATAAAAATATGCGGGGGAATAAAATTGAGTATTTAAATAAGGGCGCAAGTACAGAGCGCCCTTATAAGAAATGATTCGTGTCTGATGAAGTAATATGTAATTAAATGTGTAATTAAGATTAATATAAAAGTTTCATTTTGTAGAAAAGGGGAATGGAATTGGGAAACGATTGCAATTTATATGTATCACTTAAAAGTAATGATGAACAACAAACGTTTTTCAGTAACGAAAGTTTTAGAGATATTATGGATTATCTGAATGAAGAAAAATTTATCATGCTTGTTGTTCTGGTGGATGGGTTATACCTACCATTTGCATTGAACACGGATGACATCAGTAATATACAGAGGAAAAGAATAAAAGAGCAGCTAGCAAAAGCTAACTGCTCCAACCAGTAATATTATTCCAAAAGTATTATTTTTCAAACTCGTCTAGTGCTCTTGCTGCAATTTTGACTTTAGAAAATGCACCACTGTTATTTTTAAATACAATCTGGTACTTACCACCAGGAAGCCAATCAGACCACTCAGTACTAAATTCATTAATAGTTTGTTGTCCAGGTTTTAACTTTCCGTTTGATAACCATCCACCTTTAGAATTATATAAATCATAAGTGAAAGTTTCATTACCAATATTTTTCAGGAAAACTCTTAGATCCTTCCCGCCTTCATGGTGAAATTTATAAATTCCTGAACCGTAAAAAGCGAACTCTTCATTAGCCTCTAAAGCATATTGAACTGGTGGAAGTTGTACTTGATTAGATTCAGTAATTTTAGGGCTTACATTTGATTCTTCGGTTGCCGCGGATGTTGAAGTTTGACCTAAGCCGATAAGAGATACAGCAATTACAGGGATAACTAAGAAATTTTCAAGATAAACACTCCTTATGGTTTTTAATTGAGATTTGTTATCAAACAAATAATAACCAATTAAGATTAATAAATTAATAGATAAATGTTATGTTTTACAAAAAATAATCAATAATTTACAAATAACCCAATGTATTAACAAAAAGTTAAATAAAATAATCCATTAATTCTCTTAATAATAGTAAAAGCTTGTCCAAACTGTTTTTATCTACCTTACATAGCATGTAGTAATAAAATGAAAGGAGGAATTTAGTATGTCTTATTACTACTGTGATTATTGTAAGGGGTATAAAAAGAAATATCATGATTGTCATAAAAGCAGTAAGTGTTATGAAAAATGTGATAAAAAGCATGAGGAAAAACCTGGGGTGAATGTGAAAGGGGATTGTTGTGATGATAAAGGGGACATGCTTGTAAGAGCGTCTGCTTTTAGGGCTAGAAATACGTTGGATCAAACTGTTCCTGCTAATACTTTTGTAAAAGTTTTATTTCAAAATGAACAATTTGATTTAGCGAATGAATATAATCCAGCTATCTCTATTTTTATTCCAAAGACAAGAGGCGTTTATTCTGTAATTGGAAAGATTGCTTTTGCTCCTAATAACACAAACTTAAATTATAGAGCACGAGTGGAAATTCGTGTTAATGGAAATCCAGCAATTGCAATAGATAATGACTTTTTCGGTCCAATAAACTTTACTAATGCTGTAGCTGTTTCATCAATAATTCAATTAAATGCAGGAGATTTAGTCGAGGTATTTGCGCAAAGTAGTATAGCGGGCGTTATTAGCGCTGCAGAAGATGGTGCACATTTTGAAGCAGCCAGATTCCCGTCTCCAAAAGTATAAGTGGTATGAAACCTTCCAATAAAAGGTGATTTATTTGTAGTGCATGGAGTGTTTTAACGATGTCTAAGCTGTTTTGAAAGTACTGGATAAATGAACGATGTACTATTAAATATTGCCTGATGATTGTAAATGAAACAGTCGAAGAAGAGCAGTGTTGTATGTAAGAAATACATGATGTTCAGGTAATGAAAGCTAATTAGTAAGGAACTTTTACCGATTTAGTTTATGAAAAAAGGCCCTGTTGTCTCCAACAGGGCCTTTCCTAAAATGGCAAAGAGTAACTCTTACCTTACTCCTTGTCCATAGAATACACAAAATTCTTACGTTTGTACAGGTAAATAATTTACAATAATAATATTAGAATATAATGTTTAACAGTAATTCTGTAAGATGGAATATAATTTGTTATAGAGAGATTGTTGATTTCATAGGGGATTTAAGAGAATATTATCATTTTATCGATAATAAAAGGATATTAAAATAATAAAATATGAAATATTGCATATCGTACTGAATGTTGAAATCTATTTAATAATAATAAAATTGTACGGAGGAGAAGGCTGGAAATACGAGTTGATGAAACGGGATAATTGATATTAGTGATATAATCAAAATTTAAAATACAGCTTTGTTTTTTAGTTATATTTTCTCTTCAAGCTGTCTTATGGTAGCACGTTCTCATTTTTGTAATAGCAGAACATTAGTCTAAACCTTCCAAATCTAGCTTGCATAATATGTAGTAATAGAGTAGAAAGGAGCGATATATATGTCTTGTTATTACTACTGTAAGAATTGTGGGAGTTACAAAAAGAAAAATCATGATTGTTGTAAAAAAAGAAGTGACTATAATAATAAGTGCAGTGAAAAATATGATGATTGTTCTTGCGATCATAAGGAGAAAAACCTTGTAAGAGCATCCGCTTTTAGAGCGGTAAATACAGTTGATCAAAACCTTCCAGCCAATACTTTTGTCAAAGTATTATTTCAAAATGAACAATTTGATTTAGCGGATGAATATAACCCGGCAACATCAGAGTTTACTCCGAAGACTAGAGGCGTTTATTCCGTAATTGGAACGATTGGTTTCTTTCCAAACGATACAAATGTAAACTATAGAGCGCGTGTAGAAGTTCGAGTGAATGGAAATGCGGCAATTGCTATAGATAACGACTTTTTTGGTCCGATAAATTTTGGGAATGTCGTAAGTGTTTCAACAATACTCCAATTACATGCAGGTGATATTGTTGAGATTTTTGCGCAAAGTAGTATAGATGGGGTTATTAGTAGTTCAGAAGATGGTTCTCATTTTGAGGCTGCTAGATTTCCATCTCCAATTGTATAAATATTAAAAAGGAAAAAATTATATTAACTCTGCTTTTCGGTGGAGTTTTTTTAATTTCATATTAGCAATAGCTCGTCCAAACTTTTTAAATTTATTTTGCATAGTATACAACAATAGATTTAGAAAGGGGATATAAATATGTCATATTATTATTGTAAGCATTGCAATGGCTATAAAAAGACACAGCATATTTGTTGTAAGAAGAGTACAGATTATTACGATAAGTGTTGTGATAATGAGAAAGATAAGCTTGTAAGGGCATCTGCTTTTAGAGCTGTTAGTACAGTAAATCAAAATGTCACTGCAAATACTTTTGTTAAAGTATTATTCCAAAATGAACAGTTTGATTTAGCGAATGAATATAATCCAGTAACATCAGATTTTATTCCGAAGACTAGAGGAGTTTATTCTATTATTGGTACAATCAGCTTTGCACCTAATGATAGTAATACGAATTATAGGGCGCGTGTAGAAATTCGGGTAAATGATAATCCAGCTATAGCGATAGATAATGACTTTTTTGGTCCACCCAATTTTGCAAATGTCGTAGCTGTTTCAACAATACTTCAATTACATGCAGGAGATGTAGTTGAAATTTTTGCTGAGAGTGATGTAGATGGACTGATTATACAAAATGATCCAGGATTTATTAGTACGCATTTTGAAGCTGCAAGATTCCCATCTCCAATAAAATAAAAGACATGTTTGTGATTTATGGACTATTTAAAAAAAAGACTCTACCTTATGGTAGGGCCTTTTTTTTAAAGATGTTAAATTGGTAAAATATTAAAATAAGTTCATAAATACTTGATAAGCAACACCTAGAGTTAATACGATAGCTAATAGTTTTGCTACCCAACTCGGTGCATTTAAATTTAGTAAAAGGGAATGACATATACTAAATGTAATGCCGAGTGTTAAAAGAAGTGCGATAAGATATAAAAATAATAGGAAGAAAGGGTGCTCTATGGAGCCAAAGTCAATTTTGAATTGGGTCATATAATATGTACCTCGTTTTTGTTTATATATTAATATAATAATAAATAACACGAAAAATTGGGAGAGTTATGTAATAAATACTATAAAAGTAAATTTGAAGTTATGGATGGAGTAGATAAAATAATCTTTGAAAAGACGATACAAAGCTATCATTCGTTTAAGTATCTTTACAGCGGTTTTTGATTAAAGTTTAAGTTCGATATACAAGAACAAGTGTTCTTGATATGCTGGAAAATAAAAAAGGTGTGTCTACATGATTGATTTTAGTAATATAGTTGGAAAACTAGATGAAAGGATTTACCAACCTAATAATCTATTCATCACTAACCAAAAAGAAGAAAAACAAAATTCAGAATATGCAGGAGGGATATTCCAGCTAAATAATAGAAGTATACGGTTTAGGGTATCAAAAATTACGCCTAATAAGATTGGACAATTTGTTTCTTTTTGGGAGAAAGGGGCTTCCATGAGAAATCAGGCATTTTCTTATGATTTGGCTCCTGATCTTTTAGTTATTACTTGTATAGCGGATAATAAACTAGGACAATTTATTTTTCCAAAAGAGATTCTTCTAAAAGAAAAAATATTAAAAACTCAAAACCAAAAAGGAAAAATGGCTATGAGGGTTTACCCTATTTGGGATAAACCTGCTAGTAATCAGGCTAAGAAGAGTCAACTATGGCAACTTCAATATTTCGTCGATTTAAGTGATGCTGAAAATGTAGCTATCGATAAATTGTTAAACTTATATTCATAGCGATTAATAAGAAGATGATTTTTTGAAATACTCGATGTTTGTATGGGTGATCTTCGGAAATATGAACAGGGTAATGGTAAGTAAAGAATAAAAAAAGAGTATACAAATAAAGTATACTCAAAAGAAAGATAGGTTTTATGAGTGGAGTAACTCCATACGATAATATATGCGCATTTTATTAATATGTGTAAAATATCAACGAAATATCAATAGAATATCAATTAATGAGTTATTTTAGTTTATTATTGAAGTTATGTTTTGTGAAATGAAAAAGAGCCGTTTCTTTAGAAAGACTCGGCTCTTTCTATTTTTTTATTATCGAACGGTTCGAAATGAAAAATCACAAATTATATGATTAACAATTTGATAATGATCGGACTTCAGTTATATATTTCTTGAAGTCTGGATATTGAGATACAGTCTGGCAGTTAGGGATGAGTAGTTGATTAATTAAAGATACGTTTGTAATTACTTCGTTACAAGGACCGTAGAATGTAACTTTTAGCTTTGAATTCGGGGGAACTTTGAATACGATAGGCATTTTTTTCATTGAATCAACTCCTTATATAATAGGGGTTATAATTTTATTACTTTTTAATTAGAAAGACATATTAATATAATATATAATTTTATTGTATTTGATTATTATATATACGAT
>NZ_MACH01000086.1 GCF_001884065.1 Bacillus proteolyticus | reverse complement strand
AGGAGTAACGGGAGCGACGGGAGTGACAGGAGCAACGGGCTCAACGGGAGTGACGGGTTCAACAGGAGCAACGGGTCCGACGGGAGCAACAGGAGCAACGGGCTCAACAGGAGCAACGGGTCCAACGGGAGCGACAGGAGCAACGGGCTCAACAGGAGCAACGGGTCCAACGGGAGCGACAGGAGTAACGGGAGCAACAGGTACGAGTATCACGGCGACGTATGCATTTGCAAATAATACGTCGGGAACAGCGATATCGGTACTTCTTGGTGGAACAAATGTCCCACTTCCAAATAATCAAAACATCGGTCCAGGAATTACTGTTTCTGGTGGGAACACAGTATTTACGGTTGCAAATGCTGGGAATTATTATATTTCATATACGATTAATATAACGGCTTCATTATTAGTCAGTTCACGGATTACAATTAATGGAGCACCACTTGCTGGGACGATCAATGCTCCTGCGTTAGCAACCACATCATTTAGTGCAACAATTATTACAACTCTTGCAGCAGGAGATGCTATTAGTTTGCAACTATTTGGTTTGTTAGCTGTTGCCACATTATCAACAACTACACCAGGAGCTGTGTTAACGATAATAAGATTAAGCTAAATAATAACTCTCTTATTCTTTTATAGATTAGGAGAGTTTATACATATAATAAGAAGTTAATGGAGTGAAGCATAGTTATATAAAAGTCAGAATATTATGATTGTAACGCTATGGCGACTATAATATAATGAAAACAACCATCATGAATGAACATTCATTTATTTTTTATGTATTTGAAGGGGGAATGAAGGTGGAAAAACCATGGTTGAAAAGTTATCCAGAGGAAATTCCAAGTACGATTTCTTATGATATTCAGCCGCTTCATGGATATGTGGAACAGGTGGCTTCTCGTTATCCAGAAAAGAAAGCGCTTCACTTTTTAGGGAAGGATATTACATTTTCAGACTTCCACGATAAGGTGAAAAGGTTTGCAAATTATCTTCAAAAGCTAGGTGTGGAAAAGGGTGATCGAGTTGCTATTATGTTGCCGAACTGTCCGCAATCTGTAATTGGTTATTATGGTACATTACTTGCGGGAGGTATCGTAGTACAAACAAATCCACTATATACAGAAAGAGAATTAGAATATCAGCTTCATGACTCGGGAGCAAAAGTAATTCTTTGTCTCGATTTAGTGTTTCCAAGAGTAACGAATGTTCAAGCTGCTACAAAAATTGAACATATTATCGTAACCCGTATTGCGGACTTTTTACCTTTCCCTAAAAATTTACTTTATCCATTTGTACAAAAAAAGCAGGCAAATCTTGTGGTGAATGTGTCGGAAAGTGAAACGATTCATCTATGGAAATCAGTAGAACGAGAAAGTAATGTTAATGTTGAAGTTCCTTGTGATCCTGAAAATGATCTAGCTCTTTTGCAGTATACAGGGGGAACAACGGGATTTCCAAAAGGGGTTATGTTGACGCATAAAAACCTTGTTTCGAACACTTTAATGGGAGCTCATTGGCTATATAATTGTAAAGAAGGAGAAGAAGTAATTCTTGGTGTTCTTCCGTTCTTTCATGTGTATGGGATGACAGCTGTAATGAATTTAAGTATTATGCAAGGATATAAAATGGTGCTGATTCCGAAGTTTGATATGAAAATGGTTTTTGAAGCAATAAAAAAACATAAAGTCACACTATTTCCAGGGGCACCAACCATTTATATTGCTCTATTAAATAGTCCCCTCTTAAAAGAATATGATATTTCTTCTATCGAGGCTTGTATTAGTGGATCTGCCCCGCTTCCTGTAGAAGTACAGGAAGAGTTTGAGAGAGTTACAGGTGGAAAATTGGTAGAAGGTTATGGATTAACGGAGTCGTCGCCAGTTACACATGGGAATTTTTTGTGGGAAAAACGCGTGCCAGGAAGTATTGGTGTGCCGTGGCCAGATACAGAGGCAAACATTATGTCACTTGAAACTGGAGAGGCTTTACCTCCGGGTGAAATTGGTGAGATTGTTGTAAAGGGTCCTCAAATTATGAAAGGGTATTGGAATAAGCCAGAAGAAACAGCAGCTGTATTACAAGACGGATGGCTCCATACAGGGGATGTTGGTTACATGGATGAAGATGGATTTTTCTATGTGAAAGATCGTAAGAAAGATATGATTGTTGCGAGTGGATTTAATGTGTATCCTCGTGAAGTAGAAGAAGTATTATATGAGCATGAAAAAGTGCAAGAAGTAGTGACGATTGGAATTCCCGATCCGTACCGAGGAGAAACAGTTAAAGCATTTGTTGTGTTAAAAGAAGGTATGGAGTGTTCTGAGGAAGAATTAAACCAGTTTGCGCGTAAATATTTAGCGGCTTATAAAGTGCCGAAAGTATATGAGTTTAGAGAGGAACTGCCGAAAACGACAGTCGGAAAAATTTTACGCCGTGTCCTAATAGATGAAGAGAAAAGAAAGAATGAGGATGAGCAAACGGGCTAAGGCCCTTTCTTTTTGAAAAAATAGGATTGACACTTTTCTAAATAGTCAGTATTATAAGAATATGAATGACTATTCATTCAGTCATCTTCTTGAAGGGGACAGTAAAGTGAAGAAAAATAGACCGAAATACAATCAAATTATTGATGCAGCAGTCATTGTGATTGCAGAGAATGGATACCATCAAGCGCAAGTTTCTAAAATTGCAAAGCAAGCTGGGGTAGCTGATGGCACGATTTATTTATATTTTAAAAATAAAGAAGATATATTAATATCCTTATTCCAAGAGAAGATGGGAGAATTTGTTGAAACAATTCGTCAAAAAACAGCAGGAATTGAAAGCGCTGTAGCGAAGTTATTCATGTTGGTAGAAACGCACTTCTTGCTGTTGTCGCAAAATGATCCTCTTGCTATAGTTACGCAATTAGAGCTAAGACAGTCCAATCAAGACTTGCGCCTTAAAATAAATGAAGTATTAAAAGGCTACTTACAAGTTATGGATGAGATTTTAGAAACAGGTATAAAGCAAGGTGAATTCCAGGCGGATTTAAATGTTCGCGTGGCAAGACAAATGATCTTTGGAACAGTGGATGAAGTTGTGACCAATTGGGTAATGAGCGATCATAAGTATGATCTGGTCGCACTTTCGAAAACGGTACATGGGCTACTTAGTGCAGCTTGTGGTTATCGTCAATAATGGGAGGGATCATGTTGAAATTCCTATCTGTAAAAGTTGAAGACCATATTGCGGTGGCGACGCTAAATCATGCGCCAGCTAATGCAATGTCTTCACAAGTTATGCATGACGTTACTGAATTAATCGATCAAGTGGAAAAGGATGATAACATTCGTGTTGTTGTTCTACATGGTGAAGGGCGTTTCTTCTCAGCTGGAGCAGATATTAAAGAATTTACATCTGTTACTGAAGCGAAGCAAGCGACAGAATTAGCACAGCTTGGACAAGTTACGTTTGAGCGTGTTGAAAAATGTTCAAAACCAGTTATTGCGGCAATTCATGGAGCGGCACTTGGCGGCGGCCTGGAGTTTGCTATGTCTTGCCACATGCGCTTTGTAACTGAAAGTACAAAGCTTGGTTTACCTGAATTAACACTTGGATTAATTCCTGGTTTTGCAGGTACACAGCGTTTACCACGTTATGTTGGTAAAGCGAAAGCTTGTGAAATGATGTTAACAAGTACACCAATTACTGGTGCAGAAGCATTACAATGGGGGCTTGTTAACGGGGTATTTTCTGAGGAATCTATTTTAGAAGATACGCTTAAAATTGCAAAACAGATTGCTGGAAAAAGTCCAGCAACAACTCGTGCTGTGCTAGAGTTATTACAAACGACAAAATCGTCTCATTATTATGAAGGTGTACAGCGTGAATCACAGATTTTTGGTGAAGTGTTTACGAGTGAAGATGGAAGAGAAGGTGTAGCAGCGTTTTTAGAAAAACGTAAGCCTTCATTTAGTGGTAGGTAGTCCAATTATTTTTTTTATATAAATTAACAGAATTTTAAAATTGATAGAATCTTTCTGAAAAACAAGGGGGTAAATGGAATGAACATCTACGTACTCATGAAACGAACATTTGATACAGAAGAAAAAATCGTAATTAAAAACGGTGCAATTTATGATGGCGAAGCGGAATTCATCATCAACCCTTACGACGAATATGCGATTGAAGAAGCAATTCAAGTAAGAGATGCACAAGGTGGAGAGGTTACTGTTGTAACAGTTGGTGGCGAGGATAGTGAGAAAGAACTTCGTACTGCGTTAGCGATGGGCTGCGATAAAGCGGTATTAATCAATATTGAAGATGATGTTGAAAACGGTGATCAGTTCACGACAGCAAAAGTACTTGCTGAATATTTAAAAGATAAAGAAGTAGATTTAATTTTAGGCGGGAACGTTGCGATTGACGGCGCATCTGGACAAGTTGGTCCACGCGTGGCTGAAGCGTTAAACATTCCATACGTAACGACAATTACAAAGCTTGAAATTGACGGTACAAATGTGAAGATTGAGCGTGATGTTGAAGGAGATACAGAAGTAATCGAAACATCATTACCAGTTTTAGTAACAGCGCAACAAGGTTTAAATGAACCGCGTTATCCATCACTTCCAGGCATTATGAAAGCGAAGAAAAAGCCACTAGAAGAAGTAGAATTAGATGATTTAGATCTAGAAGAAGATGATGTGGAAGCAAAAACAAAAACAATTGAAATCTATTTGCCTCCTAAGAAAGATGCAGGAAAAGTGTTACAAGGCGAGCTGCAAGATCAAGTAAAAGAACTTGTATCGTTGCTCCATACAGAAGCGAAAGTAATCTAATAAAATACGAAATTATATATGCAGGAGGGAAAATCTATGGCTCGTAAAGTATTAGTAATGGGTGAAGTTCGTGATGGATCGCTACGTAACGTTTCGTTTGAAGCGGTAGCAGCAGCAAAAACAATTGCAGAAGGCGGTGAAGTAGTAGGTCTTCTAGTTGGAGACAGCGTTGCCTCTTTTGCAAATGAATTGATTCATTACGGTGCAGATCGCGTTGTGACAGTTGAAAATGATAAATTAAAATCATATACGTCTGATGGTTATGCGCAAGCGTTTTTAGCTGTATATGCTGAAGAAAATCCAGAAGGTATTGTATTTGGACATACAGCACTTGGTAAAGATTTATCACCAAAATTAGCAGCAAAGCTTGAAGCTGGTTTAGTTTCTGACGTAACTGCTTTAGAAGTTGAAGGTGGAAATGTTATCTTCACTCGTCCAATTTACTCTGGTAAAGCGTTCGAGAAGAAGATTGTAACAGATGGTATCTTATTTGCGACAGTGCGTCCAAATAACATTACAACGCTTGAAAAAGATGAGTCTCGCAGTGGTGATGTATCTTCTATTACAGTTGATGTAAAAGATTTACGTACAATCATTCAAGATGTCGTCCGTAAAACTGCAGAAGGTGTTGATCTTTCTGAAGCGAAAGTTATTATCGCAGGTGGACGCGGTGTGAAGAGTGAAGAAGGATTTAAACCATTAAAAGAGTTAGCTGACGTATTAGGCGGCGCTGTTGGGGCATCTCGTGGTGCTTGTGACGCTGAGTATTGTGATTACTCATTACAAATTGGTCAAACTGGTAAAGTTGTTACGCCAGACCTATACATTGCGTGCGGTATCTCTGGTGCGATTCAGCATTTAGCTGGTATGTCTAACTCAAAAATAATTGTTGCGATTAATAAAGATCCAGAAGCAAGTATCTTCAAAGTAGCTGACTATGGTATTGTTGGTGACCTATTTGAAGTTGTACCTCTTTTAACAGAAGAATTTAAAAAGTTAAAAGTACATTCATGATTTGAGTACCCTTGAGTTCTAAGTGAAGTACCCCTATATATAGAAAAAGGTGAGGGATCCCCTGTCTCTCACCTTTTTAGTATTTAATCCGTATTTTTATATAGTATAAAGGAACATTTTTTTGTTACAATACATAACGATACATATTATTCGCCACGTATATAAGTTAATGATATACTCTTGGTAGAATATACTTGAAGGAGGAAATAAAATGGCAATTGTAAACGCAAATGACCAAAGCTTCGCAGCTGAAACTAGCGAAGGTGTTGTATTATTAGATTTCTGGGCACCTTGGTGTGGACCTTGTAAAATGATCGCTCCTGTATTAGAGGAAATTGATGCAGAACTAGGCGAAAAAGTAAAAGTAGTAAAAGTAGACGTTGATGAAAACCAAGAAACTGCTCGTCAATTCGAAGTAATGAGCATTCCAGCTCTTTTCGTATTAAAAGACGGTAAAGTAGTTGATCAAGCGTTAGGTTATAAACCGAAAGAAGCGTTAGTAGAATTAGTTTCTAAACACTTCTAAAATAAAGAGGCTACCATTTGGTAGCTTTTTTTATTTTCTTTTTTATAACCTTTCAGTTACAATAAAAGAACGTATGTTGGGTGTTTTGGCATAGTATGTTTTCATGTGAAAATAAAAATGCTAAGCATGTAGAAATGGAGGGTGACGAGTGCACGAACATTTGAAAGAGAAGTTGGCTATTTTACCAGATCAACCTGGTTGTTATTTAATGAAAGATAAGCAAGGAACGGTTATATATGTCGGTAAGGCAAAAGTACTAAAAAATCGTGTGCGCTCGTACTTTACTGGTTCACATGATGGGAAAACACTTCGGCTTGTAGGAGAAATTGTTGACTTTGAATATATCGTAACCTCCTCAAATTTGGAGGCTCTTATTTTAGAGTTAAATTTAATAAAAAAGTATGATCCAAAATATAATATTCAATTAAAAGATGATAAAACATATCCTTTCATTAAAATTACAGCTGAAAAACAGCCACGCTTACTCATTACGCGAAATGTAAAAAAGGATAAAGGAAAGTATTTTGGTCCTTATCCAAATGCGCAATCAGCTCATGAAACAAAGAAATTATTAGATCGTATGTATCCGCTTCGTAAATGCTCAAATATGCCAGATAAAGTTTGCTTATATTATCATATGGGCCAATGTTTAGCGCCTTGTGTGAAAGAAGTAACGGAAGAGCAAAATAAAGAAATTGTAGATGAAATTATTAAGTTTTTAAATGGTGGACATAAAGAAGTTCGATCAGAATTAGAAACAAAGATGTATGAGGCTTCAGAGAAACTAGAGTTTGAACGGGCGAAAGAGTTGCGCGATCAAATTGCTCATATTGATGCGATTATGGAAAAACAAAAAATGATTATGAGTGACTTAGTGGATCGTGACGTGTTTGGATATGCGGTTGATAAAGGATGGATGTGTGTTCAAGTTTTTTTTGTTAGAAAAGGAAAGTTAATTGAGCGTGATGTTTCTATGTTTCCAATCTATGATGAACCAGAAGAGGGATTTTTAACGTTTATCGGTCAATTTTATGAAAACAGTAGTCACTTTAAACCGAAGGAAATTGTCGTTCCAGGAAGTATAGATTCAGAATTAGTAGAGCGCTTTCTAGAAGTTGAAGCGACACAGCCGAGACGTGGTAAGAAAAAAGATCTTGTAGAATTAGCAAATAAAAACGCAAAAATTGCACTAGAAGAGAAATTTTACTTAATTGAACGTAATGAAGAGCGGACGGTTAAAGCCATTGATAATTTAGGGAAGCAGCTTGGTATTGAAACCCCATATCGTATTGAAGCATTTGATAACTCGAATATTCAAGGGACAAATCCCGTTTCCGCAATGATTGCTTTTATCGATGGGAAACCAGCAAAGAAAGAATATCGGAAATATAAAATTAAAACGGTTCAAGGTCCTGATGATTACGAATCTATGAGGGAAGTTGTAAGACGCCGTTATACGAGGGCGCTTAAAGAGAATTTACCTTTACCAGATTTAATCATTATTGATGGTGGAAAAGGCCATCTGGCCGCTACAAGTGATGTTCTGGAGAATGAACTCGGATTATATATTCCAATGGCAGGGCTTGTAAAAGATGACAAACATAAAACATCACATTTAATCATTGGAGATCCGCCTGAACCTGTGATGCTTGAGAGGAATAGCCAAGAATTTTATTTATTGCAACGCATTCAAGATGAAGTGCATAGATTTGCAATTACATTCCATCGCCAGTTGCACGGGAAATCGGTCATTCAATCAGCATTAGATGATATTCCAGGAATCGGCGATAAACGCAAAAAGGTATTGTTAAAACATTTTGGCTCGTTAAAAAAGATGAAAGAAGCTTCCATAGCTGAATTTGTCGAAGCAGGTATGCCGAAAAATGTTGCAGAGACGATATACACTTATTTAACAGATAAGAAGACGTTGTAGTTTACAACGTCTTCTGTTTTTTGGTATAATTTCTGAAGATTTAAAATAAACTCATCTGAATGAATATACAAAAAAGTCAACTAAACTTATATGTCTAGTTGACTGTAGATAGATGCTACGCTTCAATGAGATCTTTAATATCCCATTTAACAAGAAATGTAATAGAGTCTGAACGTTTCTTTTGTTCTTCGTAGGACTCTGCAACGACGTTTCTTTGTCTTTGAATTTGCTCGGCGATAAATCCAGCTTCTAATTGATAAGAAGAATGTCTCTTTTGTTTTTGACGCTCAGTAATAAGCGTACCTTTAAGTTGGAACTGCATTTCACGACGTTTATGTTCAACGATGCTTAAAGTGCCCCAACCAGCTTTTTCAAAAAACTGAATGACTTCTTCAATTGTTTCTAGCGGATATTTTCTTGCAAGGTTTCTGCCGGACCAGTATAAAATACCGTCTAAATCGTTACCAATTAAATCAGGTAGTAATTCTTCACGTAGCAATTCATAAGCGAAGGCGTTCAATGAAACATCTTCTAAAGATGTTATATCGATTGTATTTTTGCTCACAATATTCCCCTCTTTCTATAGGGATTATTATATAACATTTTTCATTTATAAAAACAGATTTTTCTTTAGGGAAATCTGAATATCTAAGAAGAAAAAAAGAATTGGCAAATTATATGCAAATTATGTATACGTTTTCTTGACGCTTCGACAAAAATAGGGGTAAAATGAACTTGTTATCAAATTATGCTGAAATATTTCGAATAATTTTTTCAGTTTTTCTTATGCCAATAGTGAAAAAACATTATTGTTGTAAATTAATCTGAAAACAGCAGTCAAACATTCAAGGGGGTAATGGGGACATGAAAGGCCGCGAGTATACGTTTCGTAAGTGGCACTCATTAATGGGGGTCATCCCGGTTGGTGTCTTTTTGACGCAACATCTAATTGTAAACAACTTTGCAACAAGAGGAGCAGAGGCTTTTAACAAAGCTGCAGGCTTTATGGAGCTCCTTCCATTCCGGTATGCGCTAGAAATTTTCATCATCTTTTTACCTATACTGTACCATGCTATATATGGCTTATATATTGCATTTACAGCTAAGAACAATGCGGTATCTTACGGTTATTTCCGTAACTGGATGTTCGTCTTCCAAAGAATTTCAGGTATCGTTACGCTGATTTTCATTTCTTGGCACGTCTGGGAAACTCGTATTCAAGCATTGTTAGGTAAAGAGGTAAACTATGATATGATGGCAGATATTTTAAACAACCCATTTATGTTTGGTTTCTATTTAGTTGGTGTTGTTTCAACGATTTTC
This sequence comes from Bacillus proteolyticus, assembly GCF_001884065.1. Lineage (GTDB taxonomy): Bacteria > Bacillota > Bacilli > Bacillales > Bacillaceae_G > Bacillus_A > Bacillus_A proteolyticus. Next base: position 76,905 of record NZ_MACH01000086.1, on the reverse strand, counting down.
CACTTTGCAAATGGACTATGGACATTCTGCATAAGCTGGGGAATTACAGTATCTCCACGTTCACAAAGAATCTCTACTTATGTAACATTAGCTATTTTCTTAGGTCTATCTTATGTAGGTGTGAGTGCATTATTAGCGTTCATCGATCCACAGCTAGCAAACCAGTAAGGAGTGGGAGAGCATGAAAGGGAAACTTATAGTAGTCGGCGGTGGCTTGGCCGGCTTAATGGCAACGATTAAAGCGGCAGAAGCAGGAGTAAATGTTGAACTATTTTCTTTAGTACCAGTAAAACGTTCACATTCTGTATGTGCCCAAGGTGGAATTAACGGTGCCGTAAATACAAAAGGTGAAGGGGATTCTCCATGGATCCACTTTGACGATACAATTTATGGTGGGGACTTCTTAGCGAACCAACCGCCAGTTAAAGCGATGTGTGAAGCAGCACCAGGTATTATTCATTTAATGGACCGCATGGGTGTTATGTTCAACCGTACGGAAGAAGGACTTCTTGATTTCCGTCGTTTTGGTGGAACACAACATCACCGTACAGCATTTGCTGGCGCAACAACTGGTCAACAATTACTATACGCATTAGATGAGCAAGTACGTCGTCATGAAGTAGCGGGACTTGTAACGAAATACGAAGGTTGGGATTTCTTACGAGCTGTTGTTGATGATGAAGGTGTGTGCCGAGGAATCGTCGCACAAGACTTACAAACTATGGAGATTAAAAGTTTCCAAGCTGATGCCGTGATTATGGCAACAGGGGGCCCTGGTATCATCTTTGGAAAATCAACTAACTCTATTATCAATACAGGTACAGCAGCATCTGCTGTATATCAACAAGGTGCATATTATGCGAACGGTGAGTTCATTCAAATCCATCCAACGGCAATTCCTGGAGACGATAAGTTACGTCTTATGAGTGAATCCGCACGTGGTGAAGGTGGGCGTGTTTGGACATATAAAGATGGTAAGCCATGGTACTTCTTAGAAGACAAATATCCAGCTTACGGAAACCTTGTACCTCGTGATATTGCAACTCGTGAAATCTTTGATGTTTGCGTAGAGCAAAAACTAGGTATTAACGGTGAAAACATGGTATATCTAGATCTTTCTCATAAAGATCCGAAAGAACTAGATATTAAACTTGGTGGAATTATTGAAATCTATGAGAAGTTTACAGGTGATGATCCTCGTAAACTACCAATGAAAATCTTCCCAGCGGTTCACTATTCAATGGGCGGACTATGGGTTGATTACAAGCAGATGACAAGTATTCCAGGTTTATTTGCAGCAGGTGAGTGTGATTATTCTATGCACGGTGGTAACCGCCTTGGTGCAAACTCACTATTATCAGCAATTTACGGTGGTATGGTAGCAGGACCAAACGCAATTGAGTATATGAAAGGTCTTTCTAAATCATCTGATGCTGTTTCATCTACTGTATATGAGCAAAATGAATTAATCGAAACAGAGAAATTTAACAATATTTTAACGCTTGATGGTAACGAAAATGCGTATGTTCTTCATAAAGAGCTTGGAGAATGGATGACAGATAACGTTACAGTAGTTCGTGAAAATAAAAAGTTACTAGAAACTGATGCGAAAATCGAAGAGTTAATGGCACGTTACAAACGCATTAACATTAACGATACAGCAAGATGGAGTAACCAAGGTGCTTCATTTACACGCCAACTTGCAAATATGTTCGAGTTAGCGCGTGTTATTACAATTGGCGCATATAACCGTAATGAAAGCCGCGGAGCGCATTACAAACCAGAATTCCCAAATCGTGATGATGCAAACTTCTTAAAAACTACGATGGCGAAATTTGAGGGAGAAGGAAAAGCACCAGCATTCCATTACGAAGAAGTGGATGTTTCATTAATTAAACCACGTAAACGTGACTATTCTTCAAAACACGATGTAGCTGCTAAGGGTGAAGAGAAGGGGGATAAACAACATGTCTGAGAAAACAATCCGCCTCATCATTACGAGACAAGATGGACCAGATGCACAAGAATTTGACCAAGAGTTTGAAATTCCGTATCGTCCAAATATGAATATTATTTCAGCGTTGATGGAAATTCGTCGTAATCCTGTTGATTCAAAAGGGAACCAAACGACTCCGATTGCATGGGATATGAACTGTTTAGAGGAAGTATGTGGTGCTTGTTCGATGGTGATTAACGGAAAACCACGTCAATCATGTACAGCTCTTATTGACCAGTTAGAACAACCAATTCGCTTAAAGCCGATGAAGACATTCCCAGTTGTACGTGACTTACAAGTTGATCGTAGCCGTATGTTTAACGCGTTAAAACGTGTTAAAGCTTGGATTCCAATCGATGGTACGTATGACCTAGGACCAGGACCAAGGATGCCAGAGAAAAAGCGTCAATGGGCATATGAACTTTCAAAATGTATGACATGTGGTGTTTGCTTAGAGTCATGTCCAAACGTAAATAGTAAATCTGACTTTATTGGACCAGCACCGTTATCACAAGCTCGTTTATTCAACTCACATCCAACGGGTGAAATGCATAAAGCTGATCGCTTACGTGCAATTATGGGAGATGGAGGACTTGCAAACTGTGGTAACTCTCAAAACTGTGTGCAATCATGTCCGAAAGGTATTCCATTAACAACTTCAATTGCGGCATTAAACCGTGATACAACAATTCAATCGTTCAAAGATTTCTTTGGTAGCGACAATAACTATTAATAAATATTGCCTCTTCATGTTGAAGAGGCAATATTTATAACTTTATTTTTCTGTTTATTCTGTTTATTTTAAGGGCGAAAAGGAGAGGTAGCAATGAAGAGGATTTCTTATATTGAAGACTTTGAGCAATGGGAAAGTGGTTTTTCATTTTATAACCCTGTCAAAGTTCGTTTTGGTGAAGTAGATATGTTTGGGCATGTAAATAATGTCGTTGCTTTTACATATTTTGAAGAAGCACGTATCGCATTGTTTAAAAAACTCGGATTTATGCAAGAATGGACACATGAATCATCAGAAACGATGATAGTCGTCGCAGATCTACAATGCAATTTTATTAAACAAATTTATTTTGATGAGCAGTTGAAAGTATATGTAAAGGCAGGAGCGGTTGGGAATTCCTCATTAGATTTACACTATATGGTCAAAAATGCAGAAGGAGAAGTTTGTTTAGTTGGACGCGGCATGATGGTGCAAGCATCGAAAAAAACGGGAAGAGGCGAACCATGGCCTGAAGAATGGAAGGGGAAATTACTAAAATAATAGAATGAAAGAAAAATAAGAGAGCAATTTGCTCTCTTATTTTTTGTCTTCCATCGCTTCTTCTAATGTTAAATGATGTTTATATATGTATGTAGCGTATGGATTACCAACGTAGCGTAAATGCCACGGTTCATATGAATATTCTGTTGTTTCTGTTTTGTCTTCTAAGTAACGGATGACAAAGCCGAATTCATGGGCATGTTCTGCAACCCATTTTCCTTCTGCTGTTTCTCCGAAGATAGGCTCTAATTGGAATTTAGCAGATTTTGAACTAATATCCATTGCTAAACCAGTTTGATGTTCACTTGTTCCAGGAATTGCACTTACCGAATTAGCCTCAGTTTTTCCTTGGCGTTTAATATATGTATTATGTAATGACTGTTGACGTTTGTAAGAACGGTAACCTGAAACTGCTGTAAGTTCTACCCCTTCGTTTTTCGCTGCTTGGAACATTTTCTTAAGCGCATCTGCAGCATCTTTACGAAGTAATGTTTTCTCTTTATCTTTTGGACTAGTAAATGGTACGTTCGGTTTCGTTAAATCTTTTGGAATGTATCCATCTGGCAATTTACGATGTTTATTGACTAATACAAGAGCAGAATCTGGATTTGTTACAACGAAAAAATTATCATCTAGTTTCTTTTTATTATGATCAGCTTTTGGAAAAGCAGGAATCTCTTCTTTTTGATGGTTACTATGTTTTTGACTTTCGACAGCCTTCACCTCGTTTTGTAGTGGTGATTTAGAACCAAAGTAAGCGAAAGATGTGATACCGATTACAATAGTAGCGGCAGAAACAATTATTATCTTTTTCATGATGCCTTGTAATCACAGTCCTTTCTTAATAAAATATGTATCGTTTTTATTATAAGTCTAGCTTATTGAAAAAGAAATATAAGAGCCATAACGTAATAGAAATGCAAAGAAAATGTCAGAAAATGTGTGAAATTGTAGTGTTTTTTTCATATAATTCATTTCTAATCTTTCATGAAATTCATTTTTTATGTAATATATACATATAGATAGATTTAATGATTAACAAGGGTGAAGGACTTCTTGTACAGAATAGGGGTGAATGGGAATGGATTTTGTAACAATTATTGGAATCGTTTTAGGAGTATTGGCGATAGTAGTAGGAATGGTCGTCAAGGGTGCTGACGTAATGGCCTTACTGAATCCTGCCGCGGCACTAATTATTTTTGTCGGTACGTTTGCTGCAGTATGTATTGCATTTCCGATGAATCAACTAAAAAAAGTTCCAAAATTATTTAAAGTTCTTTTTGGTTCAAATAAAAAAGATTTAAGCTATGAACAGTTATTAGAGTTATTTGTTCATTGGACATCTGAGAGTAGAAAATACGGTATTTTGTCTTTAGAACAACAATTAGATAAAATTGAAGATGAGTTTCTTTTACGTGGTATGAAATTTGTGATTGATGGCGTATCCGCAGAAAATTTAGAACAAATTTTAGAAGCTGAATTAGAAGCAATTGAAGAAAGGCATGCAAAAGGAGCGGCAATTTTTTCTCAAGCTGGTACATATGCACCGACATTAGGGGTTTTAGGTGCTGTTATTGGTCTTGTAGCTGCACTTGGAAATTTAACTGATATTGAAAAGCTAGGACATGCTATTTCAGGTGCATTTATTGCAACGATTTTCGGTATCTTTTCAGGTTACGTGTTATGGCATCCATTTGCAAATAAATTAAAGCAAAAGTCTGCCGCTGAATTAGAGAAGAAACGTTTAATTATTGATAGTTTATTAATGTTACAAGAAGGTACATATCCATTTATTATGAAAAACCGCATTTTAGGTGCGCTTTCTGCAACTGAGCGTAAAAAGCTAGAAAAAGGAGCGGAAAAAAATGCGGAGTAGGAAGAATAGAAGAAGTAAAAAGAAAAAGCATGACGAACATATTGATGAAACGTGGTTAATTCCGTATGCTGATATGCTAACGCTGTTGTTTGCATTGTTTATTGTTTTATTTGCAATGAGTAGTATAGATGCTGAGAAATTTAAACAGATGGCAGTAGCTTTTCGCAGTGAACTAGCAGGTGGAACAGGAAATAAAGAGTTTTTAAGTGATCAAAAGCCAAATGATGAAAAAGGATTATCAGCAAGTGGTCTTGAGGCGGAACAAGAAAAAAACAAGAAGAAGCTAGAGCCGAAGAAAAAAAGAGATGGCTGAGTTAAAAGCATTACAAAAAAAGATTGATCAATATATTAATGAGAACCAATTATCCTCTGCTTTTCAAACTAAATTAACTGAAAAGGGATTAATGGTGACAATACTAGAGAATGTGCTGTTTGATTCGGGGAAAGCAGATGTAAAGTTGGAATCATTGGGAATTGCAAAAGAAATGTCTAATGTACTTGTTTCAGCAGCTCCTCGTGAAATAACTGTATCTGGTCACACTGATAATGTTCCGATTGCGAATGCAAAATTTGCATCAAACTGGGAATTGAGTACACAGCGCGCTGTGAATTTTATGCAAGTATTGCTTCAAAATAAAGAGTTGCCACCAGAAAGTTTTAGTGCAATTGGTTATGGAGAATATCGTTCAATTGATAAAAATGATAAACAAGAAGGAAAGGCAAAGAATAGACGTGTGGAAGTGTTTATCTTGCCTTTAACAGAGAAGGAAAAATAAAAGAGGGTGGCGAAAGCCATCCTCTTTTATTTTGTATCAAATGATTTTAAGTTGTCGCGACGAATTTTATCTTTTTCTGTATCTGATTTTTTGAAATCATAATCATATAAAGCGCCTTCCCAATCACCATACATTGGATTCGGGAAAATAATGAATTTCTCACCAAATTGTGCTTTTGAATTTGCTACTGTTTGATTACGATCTGTTACAGATTTTCCATCAAAACCAGTGAAATCAGATAAGTTATCACCGAAGAATAAGACAATATCATGTGTTTGTGAAACGAGTTCACGGCGTTTTTCTTTTCCTTTTTCTTTTGGATCTTGTAGTAATATATGTTCTTTCGTTGCTTGAGGAGCACCTACATGCTCAAGGTTTTTAATTGTTGCATCTAGTTGGTTCGTTTTACGATTTGAGATGTAGTAAATATCTACACCTTTAGATTCTGTATATTTTAAGAAATCAATTGAGCCTGGAAGGGCCTCAGCTTCAGCCTTATTAATCCAGTCATCCCATTTGTAAGGATAGCCTTTTCCTGTTTTTACGCTCATTGCTTGATGAGGACTGTTGTCTAAAACAGTTTCATCTAAATCAAGTACGATAGCAGGTTTTTTCTCTGTCCCTTTTGCAAGAGCTGCATCAAGCTTCAATTGACCAATATTGTATCCTTGGTAGTAAAGTGCTTTCGTTTCACCAGCTGTTTGATACCATAAATCAGCCATTAATTGCTGGTCTGTTAATTTTACTTTTTCTTCTTTTGCCACTGTTTTCTCTGGTGTTCCTGAACATGCTACAAGTGATGTAGATAGAACTGCTGCAGATAATAAAGTGGTAATGCCCCTCTTCATCTTCATATGTATCCTCCTTGATGTTAGAAAATCATTTAATATTATATATCGAAAAATAATATTTTTTTATGAACATTTGCATATTGTCTTTTGTATATATAGTAGTCTGTCCTATATTAGAAAGGTGAGTTAAATAATAATACCTGTTTTGACAAGTTGTATTGTTGTAATGACAATTATAATTGACAGAAATAAGGTTTTTATTTACAGTTTTAACTAAATGAAACAAATGATGGATTAGGTGTAGTGATACATATAAGAGAATGAAATATAGTACTATATTTCATTCTGAACAATCATAGGATTTAACAGAGAGTACGAATGATACTAAAGGGGAGGCTTTATACTTTGAGTTTACAAATTCAAAATTTAACGAAACTATTTGGAGAATCAAAAGCAGTTAACGGTTTGCAAATTTCGTTACCAAAAGGTGAAGTGCTAGGATTGCTTGGACGAAATGGTGCAGGGAAAACAACAACAATCAAGATGCTTCTCGGATTATTAACACCTAATGAAGGCTCTATTACATGGGATGGAAAAACATTTGGTAATAGCGGGGTGACAATTGGATATTTACCAGAGGAGAGAGGTTTATATACAAAAAGTAGAGTAATAGATCAATTGCGTTATTTTGGTAGATTAGAAGGAATGACGAAGAAAGAAGTAGATATTGCTATCGATCACTGGTTAGAGCGATTAGCAATACCAGAATATAAATTTAAGACGGCTGGAGAGCTTTCAAAAGGGAATCAGCAAAAAATCCAATTAATTGCTGCCCTTCTTCATAATCCTGAACTTCTTATTTTGGATGAACCGTTTAGCGGACTGGATCCAGTTAATGCTGGGATGTTAGCTAGCATTATTGAAGAACAAGTACAGAGCGGAAAGACGATTATTTTATCAAGTCATCGTATGGAACAAGTAGAGGCCTTTTGCCAACATGTATGTATTTTGAAAAAAGGCGAAGCAGTCGTAAAAGGCCAGTTAAGTGATATTAAAAAAGAATACGGTTTTCGTAATTTAACGATTGAAGATACAGAAGAGAATGAGAAGGGATTAGCAGCTATACATGTATCATATGAAAAACAACAAGGCCTTCTTTATGTGCAAGTACAAGATGATGCAGAAGCTCTAAAGATTTTACAACAATTGCAAGAACAAGGTGTTACCTTACGCCAATTTAAAATGTTAGAGCCGACGTTAAACGAAATCTTTGTAGAGAGGGCGAAATAAAGATGCGTAAATTTTCTCATGTATTTTCATTTTATTTTAAAGAAGCATTTTTATCTAAAAAATCATTAATTACGAGTGCGATTTTATTTTTAGTTGTGTTTGGGATTTTTGCATTTAATCATTTTACTTCAGGCGATGATAAAAATAAGGATAAAGATAAAATTGCAGTTGTAGTAGAGAGCTCCACATACAAAGTACAAAAAGAAGAGCTAAATAAGCTATTACCATCAGCAAAAATAACGGTTGGTTCAAATAATGATTTTGATAAATACCATAAACAAGTAGAAGAAGGCGATTTAGATGGTCTATTCCATGTGACGGAAAAGGATGGGGCTCCAGCGGTTACATATATGTATAATGGATTTCCAAGCCAAGCAACTTCTGCAATTATGGCAGGCTATTTAAAACAACAATATACGATGGTGACGATTGCAAAAAATAATGTTTCACCAGAAATTGCGCAGCAATTACAAGCAGAAATTCAAGTGAAGCAAGAAGCGATAAAAGATCGTACATCTTCTTTCGGAATTGCGTATTTCTTTACATTTGCTTTGTATATGTTTATTGTAGCTTTCGGAAATACAATCGCAATGAATATTGCATCTGAAAAGGCGTCACGTGTAATGGAAGTAATGCTTCCGAAAGTAAAGCCACTTACGATGATGTATGCGAAAATTTTAGCGGTTGTTTCAACGGCGTTATTGCAACTTGTAATATTGGCGTGTGGTTACCTTATTCCTTATTTGCTAGGTTGGGTCGATTTAGAAAGTGCCTCATTATTTGGTGTTCCAATTGACTTTACAAAATTAGATGCAAAGGTTATAAGCATGTTTCTTGTCTATTTCATTACGGGATATTTACTTTATGCGATGATGTACGCTGCGGCTGGAGCTGTTGTGTCTAAGACAGAGGATTTACAAGCGGTATCTTTCCCGGTAATGATTTTGATTATGGCTGCATTCTTCATTAGTATTAAATCATTAAGTGATCCGAATAGTACTATTGTTGTTGTAAGTTCGTATGTTCCGTTTTTCACACCGATGGTCACCTTCTCACGGATTGTAGCCGGTGAAGCAGGTATGTTAGAGATTACGATAACATTAATAGTTTTATTGGCGACAATTGGTATATTAAATGCTGTTACAAGTCGCATTTACGTAAACGGTGTAATGAATTACTCCGACAAAGTGAAATTTAAAGATTTAGCAAAATTTATAAAGCGTCAATAAGGAGAGAAAAGCATGATTTTCTAATGGAATCATGCTTTTTCTTTATGTATAAATTAAAAATAGTATATAATAATAAGAGTTGTCTTTTAATAGAATGAATACAAAGGAGGGTGTGCAGATGGGAATTAGTAGTCGGTTTACAGTAGGTGTTCATATGCTGACGTTACTTGCGATAGATCGAAACTCTCGCTGTACCTCTGAATGGATTGCTGGTAGTGTGAATACAAATCCAGTTGTGATTCGTCGCATTACAGGAATGTTGAAGAGAGCAGGACTTGTTGATGTACAAGCTGGTAAAGGTGGTACGACACTTGCTCGTGATTTAGAAGAAATTACATTACTTGATGTATATAAAGCAGTGGAAGTAGTAGAAGAAGGACAGCTATTTTCCTTCCATGAAAATCCCAACATTGAATGTCCAGTAGGAGCTAATATTCAATCAGTATTAGAAATTATTTTGATGCAAGCGCAAGAAGCGATGGAAAACGTACTTGCAAATGTAACAGTAGACCAATTAGTTACAAATTTAAAGTCTAAAATGAAAGAATAAAAAAGCGAGCTTCCTCATAATGAGGGCTCGCCTTTTTTTATTCAGAAATATTGAAAATTCTATTTTTCAGTATTTAAAATAAATTTCCCTACAACAGCTGCTACGATACCACCAAGAATTGGTGCTACGATGAATACCCATAGTTGAGAAAGTGCTTCTCCACCAACAAATAAAGCTGGTGCGATACTACGAGCTGGGTTAACAGATGTTCCAGTTAACGGAATTCCTAATAAGTGGATTAAAACTAATGTGAAACCAATTACTAGTCCTGCTAAAGAAGAACTTCCTTTTTTACCTGTTACAGCCACGATTACTAAAATAAATACGAAAGTTAAAACGAACTCAACTAAAAATGCTCCAGATAAACCAAGAGTACCAAAACCATTTTGTCCTAAATTATCTAAAGGTGTTTTAGCAGAGCGTAAAATTGTTACTAACGTTGCAGTTCCTAATAAACCACCTAAAATTTGAGCTAATACATAATAACAAAGTTCCGTAGCGTTCATTCTTTTGTTGATGAACATAGCTACAGATACTGCTGGGTTAATGTGACATCCAGAAATTGTTCCGATACTATAAGCCATTGCGACAATAGATAGACCGAAAGCCATAGCGATTCCTAATGTTCCAATTCCTTCAATTCCGCCGCCAGTGACAGCTACTCCAGTTCCGAATAATACAAGTACAAATGTACCAATAAATTCAGCGATTGCTTTTTTTAACATAATTTACCTCCTATTAATGCGCATGAAACGTATTATAACATAGGTTTTAGTATAAACAGCCAATAAAATACTATTCTGATAAGGCGAAATAGGGGGACAATAAAAAGGGTATGGTTCATTGTTATAGAACCATACTCTTTTTTATGCCGATTTTTTCTGTTTAATGACTGGAGCAGAACGGTTTAAAATACTATTCGCAACCATTCCTAACATAATAATAATCATTCCGAGTAGGGAAAGACCACCAGGGAATGAACCATTCAAGAAAATAATCTCACCAAGCACGGTAAAGACCATCGTTCCAGCTTGTGTTGCTTCAACAGCTCCAAGTAAAGCAAGATTGTCTTTTGCTAAATCAGTAGCAAAAAAGAATGTCATCGTCGCAATGACTCCAGAACATAGTGCTAACAAAAAACCTTGAAGCATTTGAGTTGATGATGGAATACCAGTAGTGGCAAAGCCGTATATACCAAGGAGAATTGTAATAGGAAGACTTCCAATTGCCATTCCTAATACACGTTGGAATGTATCAAGACGTCCGCCAACAAGTTCCATCATTTTTCGATTGCCGAACGGATATAAGAATGCAGCTAATACGACAGGTAAAAAACCCGAAATGAACTGCGTCATTGTAATATGACCTGCTGCAGTTGCTTGCATACAAATTACACCAAGTAAAATAAATAATGCTACATATAAACTACGAAGTGGAATTTTTCCGCGTACAAGTTTCGTACCTGACTGTGTCTCTATTTTCACGAAAAATAGTGGTGATAAAAGTAAACCTGCTAATATCGTAACTTGCCAAGTTCCAGCAACGAGCCAAGCTGGAGAAAAAACAGCTGCGAAACTTAATAAAGAATAGAAACCAATCCCTGCAACAGAACCCCATCCAATCCACATAAATGGATGTTTTTTTAACTCTTCCCATAAACCTCTTAAGTTTTTGCGAAATAAAACGATAAGGAATAAAATAGGGAGAGCGAATAAAAAGCGGAAGGAAGCTGTCCAAGCCCAGCTTGTTCCAGATACATTCATCGCTCTATTAATAATAAAGGTTGCAGAAAAAAAGGCTGATGATAAAAGCCCTAATAATATTGCGCGCATGAAATATAACACTCCTTTTGGAAGTAAATCATTATGTATAGTATAATATACATAAGTGTGATAAAAGTAAACTATTTTATACTTTAAGGTGGTTTTATAGATGAAAGAAAATGAAGATATGCAAACGAAAGAAGTCATTCAGCAAGTAGGTCAGTTATTAAGACAAATTCGAAATGAAAAAAAATTAAGTTTAGAAGAGTTAGCCCAAAAAACAGGTGTGAGTAAATTAACGTTGGGAAAGATCGAAAGAGGAGAAACGAATCCGACGTTAGCTGTCATTTGGAAAATAACGAAAGGGTTATCAATTCCTTTATCGAGATTAATGGTTGTTGGAGAACCTGTAGCTGTTGCGCGCTGTGGAGAAGGATTTGCAGTAGATGTAGGACAAGCATGGCATTTAGAAACGATGTTCCGTTACACGAAAGAAACAGGGATGGAAATGCACCGTGCTTGTTTAAGGGCGAATAGTATATATGAACCGGAAGCTCATCATGAAGGTGCTATTGAGCTTGTAACGGTAATGAAAGGGAAAGTATCTATTCAAGTGGAGAATGATGTATACGAATTAAATGAGTTTGACTCTATTCAATTTGAAGCGAATAAGAAACATACTTATAAAAATCAAGAGGATGAAGTGGCGGTATTACATTTAACGATGAAATATTCTTCATGAAAAAATCACCTATAGAAAAGAATTCTATAGGTGATTTTTTATATGCTCTTCTTAAGTATATGAGGAGATGCCGTTAGTACGAACGTGGCATAAGTAATAAACAAATAAAATAGACTAAAAATCCTGTCCCGAAACATAAAACTGCAATGACCCAAATGATACGAATGAGAGTAGAGCTAATATCAAAATATTCTCCTAAACCACCACAAATACCAAATAACATTTTATCGGTTTCGGACTTACATAATTTTTTTGACATATTACGATCAACTCCTTTTTATATCAAACTACATACTTCTATTCTATATGGAAATTTATGAGAAGACTATGAGGTTGTATTACATTTATTTTAGGAAACGGTCGTATTAATTGTCTTAATTTTCAGTTGATATTAAAATTATAGATAAGAGATGTAAGATGATTTTTAATAAAGGGTGGGGAAATAGAGATGACAGTATATTGGTTGACTAATGTAATGCTTGAATCAGGGTATACATATGAAGAAGGGGAAATTTCACGAACAGAAACAGAATTATGTAGTTTACTCATTGAAGATGGGCGAATTAAAAAAATTATAGCAGGTGTTGTTCAAGAGGAAGGGATAGTAACTCTTGATGCCAATCGCTTATTAATTTTGCCAGCTTTCGAAGAGATGCATATTCACATTGATAAAACATATTATAGTGGTCCTTGGAAAGCTAGCATGCCAGCAGAAAATATTTTTACTCGTTTTAAAGAAGAAGAAACGATTTTGCCAAAGCAATTAGCAACTGCTCAAGATAGGGCGGAGAATATGCTAGAGTTGCTGCTTCGAAATGGTGCAACGAATATTAGAACGCATTGTAATGTTGATCCAATTATTGGACTTGGTAATTTGGAGGCGACGTTAGCGGCGTTAGAAACATATAAAGATCGGATGTCTGGTAGAATCGTTGCTTTTCCGCAACATGGATTATTGCGCAGTAATTCTGTGCAACTTGTGAAAGATGCGATGCGTATGGGTGCGCATCTAGTCGGCGGAGTGGACCCAGCTACAGTAGATAATGACATTGAAAAATCATTACATACGATTATGGATATCGCAGTAGAGTTTAATGCGGATGTTGATATTCATCTGCATGATGCAAATAATCTTGGAACGTTTACGATGAAAAGATTGGCAAGCTTAACAGAAGAAGCGGGGTGGCAAGGTCGTGTAACAATTAGTCATGCGCTTGGACTTGGTGGTGTTACTGATAGAGAAGTTGAAGAAGTGGCAGAAAGACTAGCGGCTTTAAAAATTGATATTACTTCAACCGTGCCAATTGGTAAACAAGTAATCCCTATTCCGTTATTAGATAAAAAGGGTGTTAAAGTTTCATTAGGAAATGATAGTATTACAGATCATTGGTCGCCATTCGGAACAGGTGATATGCTTCAAAAGGTAAATCGATTAGCCGAGCGTTTTGGGTGGAGTGACGAAAGGTCGTTAGGAAAGGCACTTCGTTTTATTACGGGAGGAAAAGAAACGTTAAACAATGAAGGAAAGCGAGTATGGCCGAATGTAGGGGATGAAGCAAGTTTTGTTTTAACGAATGCAACATGCGTCGCTGAAGCAGTAGCCCGTCAAACAGAGAAACGTCTAGTCGTATATAAAGGAAATATTGTTGTTGGAAGTTTAAATGAGATGGAATTGAATAATCTTGTGTAGAAGAATCGTTTGAATATTTTAAGGAGGGTTCTAATTATAAATATAGAACTCTTCTTTTTTATTCTAACGCTGTATTTCGTGTAGGAAAGTTAGAAAGGATGAAAAATTTGGACAATCAACATAACCAAAATCATATTATGGGAACTTTGCAATGGTTTATATTTTTATTAGCGAATTCAATCGCACTACCAATTGTCGTTGGCGGATTATTTCATCTTACGACGGAAGAGATATTTTATTTAATGCAGCGTACATTTTTTGTAGTTGGTATATCTTCTTTTTTACAAGGATGGCTTGGGCATAGACTACCAATTGCGGATGGTCCAGCTGGATCTTGGGTTGGTGTATTTACTGTACTTGCTTATGCAACTGTAGGACAAGACCAATTACATAGTACGTTGCAAATTTTAGAATTAGGAATGATGATTTCCGGTGTTATTTTAATCGGATTAGGGATAAGTGGTTTTATAGGGCGTATTTTATTTTTATTTACGCCGCTTGTGACAGGGACGTTTTTACTTTTATTATGTTTACAATTAAGCGGTGTGTTTTTAAAAGGAATGCTAGGAATTACAGCTACTGTTTCACAAATCGATGGATTTACAGCAATAATCGCGTTTAGTATATTTCTGTTCGTTATTATACTATCTAATTTTGGAAAAGGTTTTGTCAAAAGTTATGCAGTTTTAATAGGATTAATTAGTGGGTGGATTATTTTTCTAATTGCAGGGAAAGTGACGATTCCGTCTCAAGTAACTCATTTTGTGCAACTTCCACATATATTTGCTTGGGGACTTCCGAAATGGAATACAGGTATGGCTGTATCAAGTTTCGTTATGGTATGTATTTTAGTTTCAAATACTGTGGCAGCTATTATAGCGATTAATCAAGCTACGATTCATAAAGCGACTATTGAACAAAAACAGTTGAAAGATGGTACGTGGGTTGGGGGAATTTCACACATCATTTCTTCCGTATTTTCAACTGTAGGTGTCGTTCCTTTACCAGCAACGGCAGGGTTTATTCGTTTAACAAAACAAAAATATATACGATCGTTCTTAATGGCATGTATGTTATTAGTCGTTATGTCGCTATTCCCAAGTATTATTCGTTACTTAGCATCGTTACCATCTGCTGTTGCATCTGCAGTTTTAATGGCTTCATTCGTACAGCTAATTGGAATTGGGCTAAATAATATAAAGCAAGTGGAGCTTAGCGAAAGGAATGTAACGATTTTAGGAGTTGCTATATTATTTGGAAGCGGTGTTATGTTTTTACCGTCTGGAGCACTCCAATCATTGCCGTCTGTTATGCAATATATATTCGGGAATGGTTTGTTTGTAGGTACAGTTGTAAGTATATTGCTAGAACAAATATGGCGCATTAAAAAGTAAGCGGATAAAATGAGTGCACGCACTGTATAAAAGTCTAAAATAACATCAGAAATAAAGCCCATTTTCATTCACCACCTGCACATTTCGTTCATACAATATCTTGACTAAATAAACACCCAACTTACACATACACAGCTCTGGCTTAAGCAAGGAGGGTTATACCAGTTGAAGGAAAAAGCGTATCAATCTAAACCGTTACTCACAAAGAGAGAGAGAGAAGTATTTGAATTACTGGTTCAAGATAAAACAACGAAGGAAATTGCAGGTGAACTTTTTATAAGTGAAAAAACAGTACGCAACCACATCTCAAACGCAATGCAAAAGCTAGGGGTTAAAGGACGTTCACAAGCAGTTGTTGAGCTTCTTCGTATGGGAGAGCTCGAACTATAAGAAAGCAGCCGACTTTTATACAAAGAGTCGGCTATTTTTCTGTTTGTTTCATGTTCTATATGAATGATAAGGATGTTCTATACATAAATAGGTAGTAGGGAGGGGATATGTTGAAAAGAGTATTATTAGTTTCAACAAGCGCTCATGATATGAATGGACACCCGACTGGTTTATGGCTTGAAGAGCTCGCAGCTCCTTATAATTTATTTAAAAAGGCTAAGTTCGATGTTGATCTTGTATCTATAGAAGGTGGAAGGGTACCTATTGATAGAGTATCAATTCCCAATGGTATACCTCATGAATTTAAGCAGGTAGCTACGATATTACAAAATACGCAACCAATTTCGAAGGCTTATTTTTCGGATTATGATGCGGTTTTGTTTGGTGGTGGGCACGGGGCGATTGTAGATTTTCCAGGTAATCCGTATGTAGCGAATTTGATTGTAAATATGTATAACAATAATCGGATTGTAGCGGCTGTTTGTCACGGCGTAAGCTCTTTAGTCGGTGTGAAAAATAAGGATGGTTCGTTTTTTAGTGCAGGTAAGCGAATAACAGGTTATACAAATGATGAAGAAAAAGCTGTGCATTTAGAAAAGCGAGTTCCATTTTTGTTAGAAAGTAAATTGAAGGAAGAAGGAGCTTTCTTTTATGTTGCACCTAACTTTACGCCACATGTTGTAGTAGATGGGCGTTTGATTACAGGGCAGAATCCGCAGTCGAGTTTAAAAATAGGTAAGGCTATAAAGAACGTGATAAATAAGATGTAGAAATAAAACGCCCGCTATTAATAAAGGTAGCGGGCATTTTAATTTGAATGAGTATTTTATATAGAAGAAACCGACTTTCATATAGAAGGTCGGTTATTTTTCTGTCTTGCAAATTATGAAAAAAAGGAGCAAAATAAAAAAGGTCCTGATCTATACAGGTACACATGAAAAATTTTATACAGGGGCATTTTAAGTTAGCGAACTTAAAGTGTGTAAAATATACTGATAAACATAAAGTGAAACTTTAATCAGTGGGGGTTTTGTTCATCCTCTACTGATTATTAGCCTTCACGAATCGGGCGTTTACGGACAGTGGATCTCCCGCTTAACTTCTTTGCTGTAGCCGAATTTTGAGGTGGGAGTTTTACTGTCCGCAAATAGCGGGATAAAATAAGATGATGAATGAGAAAACGGGTGATGAAGTTGAATAGAGCAATCGGTGTTATCGATTCAGGAGTTGGCGGTTTAACAGTAGCGAAAGAATTAATTCGTCAGTTGCCGAAAGAGCGCATTATATATTTAGGGGATACAGCACGTTGCCCTTATGGTCCACGTTCTCGAGAAGAAGTGCGTCAATTTACGTGGGAGATGACGGAGCATTTACTAGATTTGAATATCAAAATGTTAGTTATTGCATGTAATACAGCAACTGCAGTTGTATTAGAAGAGATGCAGAAACAATTACCAATTCCGGTGGTAGGAGTTATTCACCCAGGATCACGTACAGCTTTAAAAATGACAAACACGTATCATGTTGGGATTATTGGAACAATCGGAACGGTAAAAAGTGGTGCATACGAAGAAGCGCTAAAGTCTATTAATAACCGTGTTATGGTAGAAAGTTTAGCATGTCCGCCTTTCGTTGAGCTTGTAGAGAGTGGTAATTTCGAAAGTGAAATCGCGTATGAAGTTGTCAGAGAAACGTTGCAACCATTGAAAAATACTGATATTGATACACTTATTTTAGGGTGTACACATTATCCGATTTTAGGTCCTGTTATTAAAAAAGTAATGGGAGATAAAGTGCAACTAATTAGTTCTGGTGATGAAACGGCGCGTGAAGTAAGTACAATTTTATACCATAGTAAAATGTTGAATGAGGGAGAGGAACAAAGCGATCATCTCTTCTTAACAACAGGGAAAATAGGCCTATTTAAAGAAATTGCATCAAAATGGTTCGGTCAGCCGATTGAAAATGTGAAGCATATTAATTTAGAAACAGAATAATAGTAGATTCATATAAGAGAACTCCTGAGAAATCAGGGTTTTTTTTCTGTGTAAGTAGCTATAGCTTGTTCTAAAATATGAAACAGCTCGTATACATAATAGTACAAACTTAGATTTTAGGGGGGAATGGCATGCCTAAATCCACTTTTAAATGGGTTGTTGGTGCTACTGTGAGTGCGATTTTATTATCAGGGTGTGGCTTATTAAATCAAGAGAAAGCGACAGAACAAATTGATCCACCGAAAAAAGTTACGTATACAGAAGGTGAAAAGAAAGAAACAGCTAAAAAAGATAAACAAGGGCAAACAGTAAATAGAGAGTTATACCTTGTTGATAAAAATGGATATGTCGTACCGCAAACTATTGCAATGCCTACTCCGAAAGCGAATGAGGTTGTAAAGCAAACGTTAGAGTATCTTGTGAAAGATGGACCAGTCACAAATTTATTGCCAAATGGATTTCGAGCAGTCCTTCCAGCAAATACGACGATGACCTTGGATTTGAAAAAAGGTGGGACAGCAGTAATTGATTTCTCTAACGAAATGAAAAATTATTCAAAAGAAGAAGAGCGTCAAATTGTTGAATCAGTAGCGTGGACTTTGACTCAATTTACAGAAATAAAACAAGTGCAGTTCCAAATAAATGGTGAGAAGTTAGCTAAGATGCCTGTTGCGGGTACACCGCTTGGTGAAGGTGTAAGTCGTGCGAATGGAATTAACTTTGATGATGAACAAGTAGCAGATGTAACGCATACAAAACCGGTTACACTTTACTTTATGGCGCAAAATAATAATAAGCAGCAATATTACGTACCGGTAACAAGACGCGTTGCAGAAGGGAAAGAAAATGATTACGCGACAATTGTGGATGAGCTTGTAAAAGGCCCGATTCACAGTTCGTTACTAAATGATTTTAATCCGGGAGCTAAGCTTATTACGAATCCGAAAGTGGAGAACGGAAATATTACATTAAACTTTAATGAAAATATATTTGCGAACCAAGACAAGAGTGTGATTTCAAATTACGTATTGAAGTCGCTAGTTTTATCTTTAACGGAAAAACAAGGTGTGAAAAATATTTCCATTGAAGTGAATGGGAAGGCGAATCTTATGGATGAGAAGGGTGAAAAGTTAACAAAACCTGTTAATCGTCCGCAAAACGTGAATACAGGTAGTTTTTAATCACGAATAATTTGATATACTTATGTAAGAAAGGGGAATTGCTTTTTGAGTTCCCCTTCTTTTATTGTTATACATATCGTACATTTAAATTTGGCTATACTAATAAGAGTAGTTATGAGGGGGTTATTTTTATGCGAGTAGATGGTAGAGGACAAGCAGAGCTACGCCATATACATATTCATACAAATTATTTAAAACATCCAGAGGGATCGGTACTAATTGAAGTTGGGGATACAAAGGTAATTTGTTCAGCGACAATTGAAGAGCGTGTACCGCCGTTTATGCGTGGAGAAGGAAAAGGCTGGGTAACAGCAGAATACTCAATGATTCCACGTGCGACAGAGCAACGTACAATCAGGGAGTCAAGCAAAGGGAAAGTAACAGGGCGTACAATGGAAATCCAGCGTTTAATTGGACGAGCATTACGTGCGGTTGTTGATTTAGAAGCGCTTGGCGAAAGAACGGTTTGGATTGACTGTGATGTAATTCAAGCGGATGGCGGAACGAGAACAGCTTCAATTACAGGTGCTTATGTAGCGATGGTATTAGCTTTTGAAAAATTATTGCAAGCAGATAAAGTATCTAAAATTCCTGTAAAAGATTATTTAGCGGCAACGTCAGTAGGTGTTGTTGAAGAACAAGGTGTCGTTTTAGATTTAAATTATGCCGAAGATTCTAAAGCAGATGTTGATATGAACGTTATTATGACTGGAAAAGGTCAGTTTGTTGAAGTACAAGGAACTGGAGAAGAAGCGACGTTTAGCAGAGCGGAATTAAATGAACTACTGGATGCTGCGGAACAAGGGATCTTCCAACTTGTTGAAAAGCAAAAAGAAGCGTTAGGTGACATCGTATCTCATATAGAGTAGAGGTGGAAAATATGAAGCAAGTTGTTGTAGCGACGAAAAATCTTGGGAAAGTACGTGAGTTTGCTGAGTTATTTGAGAGATTTGACTTAGAAGTGAAATCTTTACACGATTTTCCTCATATTGAAGAAGTCGAAGAAACTGGTGAAACATTTGAAGAAAACGCAATTTTGAAAGCGGACAGTCTTAGTAGACAGTTGAATTCCATCGTAATTGCGGATGACTCTGGTCTTATTGTAGATGCCTTAAACGGGAAACCAGGTGTATATTCAGCTCGTTTTGCTGGAGAGCCGAAAGACGATCAGGCGAATATCGATAAAGTGTTACAAGGGTTAACTGACGTCGATTTAGAAAAACGTACAGCTCGTTTTTACTGTGCGCTAGCGGTTGCTTTCCCTGAAGCAGATAAAGAGCCTGTTATTGTAAACGGAACGTGTGAAGGAAAAATCTTAGAACAGCGCCGCGGGGAAAATGGTTTTGGATACGATCCGATTTTTTATGTAGAAGAATATAAAAAGGCAATGGCTGAGCTAAGTTCGGATGAGAAAAATGCCATTAGCCACCGTGGACGCGCTCTTCGTAAATTAGAAGAGAAAATCCCAGAATGGTTTTTAGAAGAATAAGGGAGAGAGATTGATGAAAGCTTTAATCGTAAGCGATAGTCATAGCTCTGTGAAGGAATTACAGCAGTTAAAAGAGAAATATGAAGGGAAAGTAGATATCATGATTCATTGTGGTGATTCAGAGCTAACGCCTGCTCACGAAGAGCTACAAGGTTTTCATGTTGTAAAAGGGAATTGTGATTATGCTAACTTTCAAGATGAAATTGTAACTGATGTAGATGGAATTTGTTTCTTAGTTGTACACGGTCATCGTCATAATGTGAAAATGACGTTACAAACGTTAGCGTATCATGCAGAAGAAGTAGGAGCGCAAGTAGCGTGCTTTGGACATTCTCATGTATTAGGGGCAGAATTACTTGATGGGATTTTATTTATTAATCCAGGAAGTATTTTGCTCCCGCGCTCTCGTGTGGAAAAGACATTCGCTTTATTAGAAATGGATGAAAATCAAATAGAAGTTCGTTTTGAAACATTAGACGGACAACTAGTTGAACAAGCAGTTTTTAAAAGAGGATAAGAAAAATTATCCTCTTTTAAAAAAGGTGTTGACTTTATGTATGGTTATACATATAATAAATATTGTCGATAGGGCAACAGTGCTATCGAAGAAAAATAAAATATGCGGGTGTAGTTTAGTGGTAAAACAAGAGCCTTCCAAGCTCTGGTCGAGAGTTCGATTCTCTTCACCCGCTCCATGTCCCAGTAGCTCAGCCGGATAGAGCATACGCCTTCTAAGCGTACGGTCGGGAGTTCGAATCTCTCCTGGGACGCTAAAAAAACCTTGTTATCTTTTGATAACAAGGTTTTTTGTTTGTCTACAAATTGATGTATGTGCAAGAGGTTTAAAAATATTATAACGGGATATATGATAATGAGTATATGTAACAGATTAAAGTGCATTAAAAAGAGCGTTTAAAAACGCTCTTTGCTAGTCAGTTATATTATTTGTTTGTTCAGGCTCATCAAATGGTTTATGCACGTATTGAAAACCGTATCCAGCTTCAACGAGAACCTCATCAACCTTTTCTAAAAATTCTTTGCCCCATTCAGTAAAAAGATATTTCCCGAATATCTTAATAACAAAACCATACCCTTTTACTTCAGGATACCTTTCGTAAACCTCGTCACTTTCTATAAAGCCCAAATACAAATTGATTTTTTCTTGCAGTAATTCAATATGTTTTTCCTCATCAGACCAGTCTAATTCATCAGCGATGACTAAATAGGCTATTTTTTCTTCTTTATTGTAGCCCATAAAATCAACTTTTTCTAATTCGTATACAGACATAAGTACACCTCTTATCTATTGTTTTCTTCTAATTTCAACTTTAGTTGGAGGTATTTCTGTACCGCCTACAAAAGGTGGTTTCCCTTTGCCTACAACTGTTGCGCCATATTCTTCAATTTCAGGAATCGCAATTTTTTGTTTTTTAGTAAGGGGAGCAGTTGGTGAACCTTTTGCTTCAACTATTCTTATATCTTCTAGATCTTTATTGGCTCCTAGAAAATCAAGTCTTGTCTTTGTTCCTGTTTTATTAGTCTTTAAAGTTATTTGTTCTACTACTGTATCTACCTCTTTTGAGAAGTCCTTATGTACTTCTTTTTCTTAAATAAAAAGAGTACCATTTATGCGCCCTATTCCTCTTATTTAATTTAAAGAATCAATAGGCTTATGGTGGAACTTAAATCCATATCCAGATTCTCCTAATTGTTCACTTACAATATTATAAAACTTTTTCCCGTAAAAACTAGGTTCATTCTGCGAATACACTTGTATAATGAATTGTGTTCTACCTATTGTACTTGGAACTTTTTCATAGATTTCATCACTTTCAATGAATCCTAAATATGTATTGATTTTGTCTTGTAAAAGTAAAATGTGTTCATCGTCAAGTTCTTCGCTTTTATTCCACTCTAAAGCATCAAAGATTGTTAAGTATACATTATCTTTATTATCCTCATCTATTAAAACTAAATCGACTTGATCCGTATCATGTAATGCCATATAAAGGCCTCCTTATTCTTCTTTTCTTATTACATTTATTTTCGTGGGTGGAATCTCTTCTAAATGTTCAAATGGTGGTTTGTTCCTACTTTTAACTATTGCA
This sequence comes from Bacillus proteolyticus, assembly GCF_001884065.1. Lineage (GTDB taxonomy): Bacteria > Bacillota > Bacilli > Bacillales > Bacillaceae_G > Bacillus_A > Bacillus_A proteolyticus. Next base: position 54,370 of record NZ_MACH01000086.1, on the reverse strand, counting down.
CCTGATTCCGCAATTTCGGGGGAAGGCTTTTTTCTGATTTTTAGTAAGAGGTGCAGTAGGTGACGATTTTAACTCTACTAAGTCAATCTTACCATTTGCGCCCTATTCCTCTTATTTAATTTAAAGAATCAATAGGTTTATGATGGAACTCAAATCCATATCTGTATTATCCCAATTGTTCACTTAGAATGTTATAAAACTTTTACCATTCTAGTACGATTGAACAGCCGTTATCGGAACTTATCCCCGACAGTGTGTTACAATTAGTCGAAGTGGAAAGCGAGGATCTCCAATTGACTGGACGTGTGATTGATTGGACAGTTTTAGAAGGTTGTATAAAAAAGGGAGATGGCGCAAAGATGGCGAAATCTAAAGAGAATGATTTAACGGAGAAATTGGCAGAAGGTCACCGAAAATATGGTGACGGCAACTTTACAGTACAGAACATCGGTGATGAAACTAACCCGAATTGGACTGTCGTAAAAAATGTGAGGAAGGGATCGGCAGGCATTCGCGAAGAGGCAGATATATTAAGACTGCAATCAAAATATATAAAATAGTGCGGAAAGGTACGCCGAGATTCGCATTTTAAGACGATTGTTTTTTATTCCGTGGATAGGGAAATAGCATCTAAATGCGTCAGAATTTTCGATAGGGAATCGATAGAACAAAAAGCATTCAACATTGGCGTAGAACTACTATATAGCGTATAATATTAATTAATAAAAACGGTCAGTTGACCGCACAAATGAACGTTCAGCAAGCGATGAAAGAATTGTTTATATATCATAGGTAATTGACGGGTCGGGAGTTCGAATCTCTCCTGGGACGCTAAGGAAACCTTGTTATCTTTGGATAACAAGGTTTTTTGTTTGTTTTAAATTAGTTATTAATAAACTTTTCAAATACAAAACCATAATCTTTCACATTATATTGTTTCTTTGTATCAACAAGCCAGTTAAAAGCGATCTCGTTCATCTCTTTAAATTGCTCTGCTAAGTTTACTTGTGCGTTTGAAATACGGCTGAAAGCGTTAGATGCCATATCTAAACTTTTATGTGCATATTGTAATGTAATGTCGTTGTCGTATGAAATTTCTTCGATTTTAAGTAAAGCCTTATATAAATCTTTTAATTCTTCAATATGTTTTTTATGAACATCAATTGAGTAATGCTCATCTCCCATTTGAAACTTAATTTCTACATCCAAATCAATCGTTCCCGCAGTTTCAAGTGCTACGTTTTTAATTTGATATTTACTATAACTAAAGCGGCGCAGTGTACGTTTTTTGCTTGTTGCACTTGTACCGTCTAGGTGGATTAATCCTTTGTTTGTGAAACAATATTCATCTGATTTTGATTTAATAAGAAAATATATTTTCTCCCCATCTTCATGCATGACGTAATCATCAGCATCGACCTTATCATAATCTTTCGGAGTGATAACGGAACCTACATCGCTTAGTCCTAAAACATCAGCTGCCATTTTTTTGAACATATAAAATCCCCCTTGTAAATTAAATTCTTAATTGTACAAAAATATATTAACATGATTTTAAACTTATTTTGAAATCTTACAATTCTGTAAGGTAACTGTAAGGAAGTTCGATGGTAACAAATTACGAATCCTCTATAATGAAGGTAACAACGATAAAACGAGGAGGAAGAAATGATGAAAGGATTAATCGTAACAGGTTTAACAGTAGCTTTTGGGTTTGTAGCGTATGAGAAATTAACGTATGTAGTTGATGTTGTAAAACATTTAATCGCTTAGAGAAAACTGCCATGAGAGGGAAAGGGAATGAGTGAATGAATGGAATGGTTATTTGGAATTATAGGTACTTGTAGTGTAGTTTTATTGTTCTTTGTCCCGAGTGGTATACTTAGTTCGACAACGAGTTTGTTCTTCTTAAGTTTGTTTGCTTGTACGATGCTTATCATTATGTTTTTAATGAAGCGAAGTAAACCAATCTTCTACTTTAGCATGATTGTTATGGCAATTATTGTTCTCCAAATTATTACCCTTGTTATATCCCCCACAATTATAAATGCTTTCCATTAATGATGAATCCTCTGCTTCTGTTGCTGAGGGTTTTTGTTTGTGGAAAATGAATTTCATTTAAAAAGTTGTTGATTTCCTAATATGAAAATTAAATATTCCTATATTTCAAACGAATGGTTTTGGAATGTTGTGTTCTCATTACGCATTTGATATATTTACTTTGAAGATAATTAAAATCTAGAAAAAGAGGCGAACGTATGGATAAAAAAGAAAATACGGTCGTATTGTTTCCGCAACTATCAGAACGCTATATTGATGAAGGTTTTTTAGCGTTGAAAGAGCGGAAATTCGAAGATGCATTGCGCTGCTTTGAAATATTACGTCAGTATAATGCGGAAACGGAACAAACAGAATTAGCCTCAGTTATTTGTTTGTTAGAATTAAAGCATATGGAAGAAGCGAAAGATAAATGTGAGCAGTTACTTGAAACAGGAGCTGTATTATTTGGTGACATTCTTGAAACGTATGTGACTATTTTAGTTCAAACAAATGATTATGAAGGCGTTATTGAAACCGTTGAAAAAGTTTTGCAAACGAAAGATATAATGCCTGAGCAAAAGGAAAAATTAGCACAGCTCGCTTTATTTGCAGAAGGTATGCTAGATGAAGCAGACATGTCGCTAGTGGATTCGAATTTCGAATTAGAAGAATTTACCGATGAGCTTTTTGGAGAAAACTTTGGTCAAAAGCTAAGAGTGATCCAAAAACTTTCATTAAAAGACCTGGATCTCGCACTTCCTGCTTTAAAGAAATTTTTAATAGAGGAAAAGCAGCACCCTTATTTGAAAACTTCTATTTTGTATAAGATGGTAGAAAATCAAATAGAAGAAGAAATAGAAGTAGAGAAGTTTGGAAATACGATAAGAGTGATACCAGCATTTACGGGTCATAATGAGGAGCAATCCGATAAAATAATACATAAATTATCAAGCCAATTAGAGCAAAATTATCCGGATATATTTAGTGCGATGGTCACTTACTGGAAAGAATTACAAATTAGCATTTTCCCATTCCCTCTATTAATGGATAAAGTAGAAATTTGGGCTGCCGTCTTAGAGAGAATTGGAAGAAAGCGTTTCGGATTGGCTATTGATGAAGAAGAACTTATGACAGCATACAATATCGAGTTAGAGGAATTTCATATCGCCTATCAATGGTTACTACGCATTGAAAGAGAAGGATATTTGCCCGTATAATTATGAAAAAGAATCGTTCAGTTATTGAAACGAGCATATTCTATGTTATAATGTAAGGGTTGCAAAAGGCAGAAATCTGCCTGTTTGTAAGAGAAGAGGAGTATAATTCTCTTACTTAATATGTTTCATATTAGTCTCGAACAAAATATACCGTAGTTGTCTTTTAGACAATTAGTAGATTGGAACATTATATCTGAAAGCTTTTGCTAGAGGGTTATTTGTACATTTGTTATTTCAAAAAAGAGATAATGAATATTTTAATCTATAGAGGTATGTGCATACATTATTATAGTTGGAGGGAAAGAATAAATGTCTACAAAATGGGAAAAATTAGAAGGTAACGTTGGCGTTTTAACAATCGAAGTTGATGCTAAAGAAGTAAACAACTCTATCGACGCTGCGTTCAAAAAAGTAGTAAAAACAATTAACGTACCAGGTTTCCGTAAAGGGAAAATGCCTCGTCCGTTATTCGAACAACGCTTTGGTATCGAGTCTTTATACCAAGATGCTTTAGATATCATCTTACCAAAAGCATACGGTGAAGCAATCGATGAAGCTGGTATCTTCCCAGTTGCTCATCCTGAAATCGACATCGAGAAGTTCGAAAAAAATGCTAACCTTATCTTCACTGCAAAAGTTACAGTGAAACCTGAAGTTAAATTAGGTGAGTACAAAGGTTTAGCAGTAGAAAAAGTTGAAACAACTGTAACTGACGAAGATGTAGAGAACGAAGTAAAAGCTTTACAAGAGCGTCAAGCTGAACTAGTTGTTAAAGAAGAAGGAACTATTGAAAATGGTGATACAGCTGTAATCGACTTCGAAGGTTTCGTTGATGGCGAAGCATTTGAAGGCGGAAAAGGCGAAAACTATTCTCTTGCAATCGGTTCTGGTACTTTCATCCCAGGTTTCGAAGAGCAAGTAATTGGTCTTAAATCTGGTGAGTCTAAAGACGTTGAAGTATCATTCCCAGAAGAGTACCATGCTGCTGAATTAGCTGGCAAACCAGCAACATTCAAAGTAACAATTCACGAAATCAAAACAAAAGAACTTCCTGAGTTAAACGACGAGTTCGCTAAAGATGCTGACGAAGAAGTTGCAACTCTTGATGAATTAAAAACAAAACTTCGTACAAACTTAGAAGAAGGCAAAAAGCACGAAGCTGAGCACAAAGTACGTGACGAAGTAGTAGAATTAGCTGCTGCAAACGCTGAAATCGACATTCCAGAAGCTATGATCGACACTGAGTTAGATCGTATGGTTCGTGAATTCGAGCAACGTTTAAGCCAACAAGGTATGAACCTTGAGCTTTACTACCAATTCACAGGTACTGACGCTGACAAATTAAAAGAGCAAATGAAAGAGGATGCACAAAAACGTGTAAGAATCAACCTTGTTCTTGAAGCTATCATTGAAGCTGAAAACATCGAAGTTACTGAAGAAGAAGTAACTGCAGAAGTTGAAAAAATGGCTGAAATGTACGGTATGCCAGTAGACGCTATCAAGCAAGCTCTTGGAAGTGTAGACGCTTTATCTGAAGATCTTAAAGTGCGTAAAGCTGTAGACTTCTTAGTAGACAACGCTGCATAATAAAATAACAAGGCGCGATTTTAATCGTGCCTTGTTTTATAAATATAGAAATATATTTATAAAACTTTTCGATGAAGAAGGAAAAGTTTCTTCATAAGTCGAATATACATACTTCAAAAGTTTTAAAATTTTTTATTTGTACATAACTAGTCATATTATTTGTATTTCTCGCCACGTAGTGACATAATATGTATTTACATACGATACATTTATCGTGTACATACGAAGGCAAGAGGTTAGCACTTTGTAAGGGGTGTGAAAATATGTTTAAATTTAATGATGAAAAAGGTCAATTAAAATGTTCTTTCTGTGGTAAAACACAAACGCAAGTTCGAAAGTTAGTTGCAGGTCCAGGTGTTTACATTTGTGACGAGTGTATCGAGCTTTGTACTGAAATTGTACAAGAGGAGCTTGCGAAGGACGAAGAAGTAGAATTCAAAGATGTACCGAAACCGGTAGAAATTCGTGAAATCTTAGATGAGTATGTCATCGGACAAGATAACGCGAAAAAAGCACTAGCGGTAGCGGTATATAACCATTACAAACGTATTAATTCTAACAGCAAAATTGATGATGTAGAATTAGCGAAGAGTAATATTTCACTTATTGGGCCAACTGGTAGTGGTAAAACATTATTGGCACAAACATTAGCGCGTATTTTAAATGTTCCATTTGCAATCGCGGACGCAACATCTTTAACTGAAGCTGGATACGTTGGGGAAGATGTAGAAAACATCTTACTAAAACTAATTCAAGCGGCTGATTATGATGTAGAGAAAGCGGAAAAAGGAATTATTTATATTGATGAGATTGATAAAGTGGCACGTAAGTCCGAAAATCCATCAATTACACGTGATGTATCTGGTGAAGGTGTACAGCAGGCACTTCTGAAAATTTTAGAAGGTACTGTAGCGAGCGTTCCACCTCAAGGTGGTCGTAAGCATCCGCATCAAGAGTTTATTCAAATTGATACAACGAACATCTTATTCATTTGTGGTGGAGCGTTTGATGGCATCGAGCCAATTATTAAACGTCGCCTTGGTGAAAAAGTAATTGGATTTGGTTCTGAGAAGAAAAATGCTGATGTAAATGAGAAGCATGTTTTATCTCACGTATTACCAGAGGACCTTTTAAGATTCGGTTTAATCCCAGAGTTTATTGGTCGTCTTCCAGTTATTGCGAACCTAGAGCCGCTTGATGAAGATGCTCTTGTAGATATTTTAACTAAACCGAAAAATGCACTTGTTAAGCAATTCCAAAAATTGTTGGAGCTTGACGATGTTGAGTTAGAGTTTGAAGAAGGTGCACTAGTTGAGATTGCGAAAAAAGCAATTGAACGTAAAACAGGTGCTCGTGGCCTTCGTTCTATTATTGAAGGCTTAATGCTTGATGTAATGTTCGAACTCCCATCTCGTAAAGATATCGAGAAGTGTATTCTTACAAAAGAAACAGTAGCTGATAATGCACCGCCAAAATTGGTGTTACAAGACGGTACTGTACTTGATACAAAAACATCTGCATAATGCGAAGAAGAAACAGCAATTTTTATAATTGCTGTTTTTCTTTATGTTTAGCACTATTCCTCCCAGGAAATACTAAAAGATAAAACATAGCGGGAGGAAATGAATTATGAGCTGGACAAATATATTTTTACTTGTTCAACTTGTTTTTGGTGTAATTGTCGGATTGTACTTTTGGCATTTACTTCGAAATCAGCGAACACAAAAAGTTTCAATTGATCGAGAATCGAAAAAAGAATTAGAGCAGCTTCGTAAAATGCGTGAGGTTTCTTTAACAGAGCCACTTGCGGAAAAGGTGCGTCCTATATCCTTTTTAGACATTGTGGGGCAAGAAGACGGGATTAAGTCGTTAAAAGCGGCTCTTTGTGGTCCTAACCCGCAACATGTGATTATATATGGTCCGCCAGGTGTCGGAAAGACAGCGGCAGCACGCCTTGTATTAGAAGAAGCGAAACGAAACCCAAAATCTCCATTCCGTACGAATGCAACATTTATCGAACTTGATGCGACGACAGCTCGGTTTGATGAACGTGGTATTGCAGATCCTTTAATTGGTTCAGTCCATGATCCAATTTATCAAGGAGCGGGTGCAATGGGGCAAGCTGGTATCCCGCAGCCGAAAAAAGGGGCTGTAACAGATGCACATGGAGGTATTTTGTTTATTGATGAGATTGGTGAATTACATCCGATTCAAATGAACAAAATGTTAAAGGTGTTAGAAGATCGGAAAGTATTTTTGGAAAGTGCGTACTATAGTGAAGAAAATTCGATGATTCCAACGTATATACATGATATTTTTCAAAAAGGTTTACCAGCCGATTTTCGCTTAGTTGGTGCAACGACGCGTTCGCCAGAGGAAATTCCTCCTGCAATTCGGTCGCGGTGTTTAGAAGTGTTCTTCCGGGAGTTAGAAACAGAAGAAATTCAAAAAGTAGCGAAGAATGCAGCTGACAAAGTGGAAATGCAAATAGGTGAGAACGGTATTGAAATGATTGGAATGTATGCAAGAAATGGACGGGAAGCGATTAATCTCGTACAAATTTCTGCTGGTATGGCGATAAATGAAGAACGTTCTTTCATTAAAGATGAAGATATAGAGTGGGTTGTTCATTCGAGCCAACTTACACCAAAGTACGAAAAGCGCATTTATCCAATTCCAAGGATTGGCCTTGTGAACGGGCTTGCTGTATATGGACCGAATACAGGCGCTTTATTAGAAATTGAGGTAACAGCAATCAAGGCGAAAGATAAAGGATCAGTAAATGTAACTGGTATTGTGGAAGAGGAAAGTATTGGTAATCAAACGAAATCAATCCGCCGTAAAAGTATGGCGAAAGGTTCTGTTGATAATGTGTTAACAGTACTCCGTTCTCTAGATGTACTTCCAGAAGGCTACGATATACATATTAACTTTCCAGGCGGTATCCCGATTGATGGTCCTTCGGCAGGGATTGCTATGGCAACGGGTGTTTATTCAGCGGTGCATCGTACATATGTGAATAATGAAGTAGCGATGACAGGTGAAATAAGTATCCACGGAGAAGTGAAGCCTATTGGTGGTGTGTACGCAAAAATAAAAGCCGCGAAAAAAGCGGGAGCTAAAAAAGTCATTATTCCGGCTGAAAACATGCAACCATTTTTGTATACAATAAAGGGAATTGAAATCATTCCTGTCCGCAAATTAAAAGAAGTATTTGAATTAACATTTATGCAGGAAAATATGCATCGTGAGATTGATGTACAGACTGCTTTGGACGAAACAGATGCACAATCAATGTAAGAATAAACGATAATAAAATTTGCCAGACTTCGTTTAAGTTTGTATGCTTAAGCGGAGTCTTTTTTCTTTTCATAAGGGAGAAAAACAAGATATTTACAATTGCGGAGAATCTCTGCAATTGCATCTAGATGTATTGTAATATAAAATAGTTGAACAGGAGTTTAATTTATTATGGAGGTGCTATGTCTAGTATGAATACGAACGAAAGAATTGTGCCCCTCCTACCATTAAGAGGCGTTCTCGTATATCCAACGATGGTTCTGCATCTTGATGTAGGACGTGATAAATCGATACAAGCACTAGAGCAGGCGGCAATGGATGAAAATATCATCTTTTTAGCAATGCAAAAAGAAATGAATATCGATGATCCGAAAGAAGATGACATATATAGTGTAGGTACAGTGGCGAAAGTGAAGCAAATGCTAAAATTGCCGAACGGTACGCTTCGTGTCCTTGTGGAAGGTTTACATAGAGCAGAAGTAGTAGAGTTTATCGAAGAAGAAAATGTAGTGCAAGTTTCTATTAAAACGGTAACGGAAGAAGTGGAAGATGATTTAGAAGAGAAAGCTCTTATGCGTACGTTACTAGAGCATTTCGAACAATATATTAAAGTTTCGAAAAAAGTTTCAAATGAAACATTTGCAACGGTAGCTGATGTAGAAGAACCGGGAAGACTAGCTGATTTAATTGCTTCTCACTTGCCGATTAAAACGAAGCAGAAACAAGAGATTTTAGAGATTGTATCTGTAAAAGAACGACTACATACACTTATTTCAATTATTCAAGATGAACAAGAGTTGCTTAGCCTAGAAAAGAAAATTGGACAAAAAGTGAAACGTTCAATGGAGCGCACACAAAAAGAATATTTCTTACGTGAGCAAATGAAGGCGATTCAAACAGAACTTGGTGATAAAGAAGGTAAGGGCGGAGAAGTTGAAGAACTTCGTGAGAAAATTGAACAGTCAGGAATGCCTGAAGAAACAACGAAGGCTGCGCTGAAAGAATTAGATCGTTATGAAAAGTTACCAACAAGTTCTGCGGAGAGCGGTGTTATTCGCAATTATATTGACTGGTTATTAGCCCTTCCGTGGACAGAAGCGACAGAGGATATGATTGATCTTGTTCATTCTGAAGAGATTTTAAATAAAGATCATTACGGCCTTGAAAAAGTAAAAGAGCGAGTGCTTGAATATTTAGCTGTACAAAAATTGACTAACTCATTAAAAGGCCCTATTCTTTGTTTAGTAGGACCTCCTGGGGTCGGAAAAACTTCGTTAGCTCGTTCTATCGCAACATCATTGAATCGTAACTTTGTCCGTGTATCCCTTGGCGGTGTACGTGATGAATCTGAAATTCGTGGTCACCGCCGTACGTATGTTGGAGCAATGCCAGGACGCATTATTCAAGGTATGAAAAAGGCGAAAACAGTTAATCCAGTCTTCTTATTAGATGAGATTGATAAAATGTCTAACGATTTCCGTGGAGATCCATCAGCAGCATTACTTGAAGTGTTAGATCCAGAACAAAACCATAACTTTAGTGATCATTACATTGAAGAGCCATATGATCTATCGAAAGTTATGTTTGTAGCAACTGCTAATACACTTTCAAGTATTCCAGGTCCGTTGCTTGACCGTATGGAAATCATTTCGATTGCTGGCTATACAGAACTTGAAAAGGTACACATTGCTCGTGAACATTTACTGCCGAAACAATTAAAAGAGCATGGCTTACGAAAAGGTAATTTACAAGTACGTGATGAAGCGCTTCTTGAAATTATTCGTTATTATACACGTGAGGCTGGTGTTCGTACACTAGAGCGTCAAATTGCAAAAGTTTGTCGTAAAGCAGCAAAAATCATTGTTACAGCAGAACGCAAGCGAATTATTGTAACGGAGAAAAATGTTGTTGATTTACTTGGTAAGCACATATTCCGTTACGGACAAGCTGAGAAGACAGACCAAGTTGGTATGGCGACTGGTTTAGCTTACACTGCAGCTGGTGGTGATACACTGGCTATTGAAGTGTCTGTAGCGCCAGGTAAAGGGAAATTAATTTTAACAGGGAAACTTGGGGATGTTATGAAAGAATCAGCACAAGCAGCGTTTAGCTATATTCGTTCTCGTGCAGAAGAGCTGCAGATCGATCCGAATTTCCATGAGAAAAATGATATTCATATTCATGTTCCAGAAGGAGCAGTTCCAAAAGATGGACCGTCAGCAGGTATTACGATGGCAACGGCACTTATTTCGGCACTAACAGGTATTCCTGTAAGTAAAGAAGTAGGTATGACAGGTGAAATTACACTTCGTGGTCGTGTATTACCAATTGGTGGTTTAAAAGAAAAAACATTAAGTGCTCACCGCGCAGGCTTAACAAAAATTATTTTGCCAGCAGAAAACGAGAAAGATTTAGATGATATTCCAGAGAGCGTAAAAGAAAACCTTACGTTTGTGCTTGCATCTCATTTAGATGAAGTATTGGAGCACGCATTAGTAGGAGTGAAACAATGAAAGTAACAAAAGCAGATATTGTAATTAGTGCTGTTAAACCAGAACAATATCCAGACAGTGATTTACCAGAAATTGCATTAGCAGGTCGTTCAAATGTCGGGAAATCTTCCTTCATTAATAAAATTTTAAATCGTAAAAAGTTAGTACGTATTTCTTCTAAACCAGGAAAAACGCAAACACTGAACTTTTTCTTAATCAATGAGATGATGCATTTTGTTGACGTTCCAGGTTATGGATATGCGAAAGTATCTAAAACGGAGCGCGCGGCATGGGGCAAGATGATTGAAACTTACTTTACAACACGTGAGCAATTAGACGCAGCTGTATTAGTAGTTGATTTACGTCACCAACCAACAAAAGATGACGTGATGATGTATGATTTCTTAAAGCATTATGAAATCCCAACAATTATTATTGCAACGAAAGCCGATAAAATTCCGAAAGGGAAATGGCAAAAGCATTTAAAAGTTGTAAAAGAAACGCTTGCTGTTGAAATTGGCGATGAAATCGTTCTATTCTCTTCTGAAACAGGACTTGGAAAAGAAGAGGCATGGAAAGCAATTCATAAAATGACAAAAACAAAAAACGCGTGACGAATGTCGCGCGTTTTTTTCTTTATACACTTTTAGCGTACGTTTAATGTTACTTCAATATTCCCTCGTGTTGCTTTAGAGTACGGACACACCCCGTGAGCAGCTTCTACAAGTTCTTGTGCTTCGCTATGTGAAACGCCGGCGACATGTACATCAAGTACAGCAGATAGACCGAAACCACCATCTGTATCTTTTCCGATAGAAACGTGAGCAGTTACTTCTGTACTTTCCACTTTCACACGTTTTGTACGAATGACAAGTTGTAATGCACTATCAAAGCAAGCGGCATAACCAGCAGCAAATAGTTGTTCTGGATTTGTTGCCTCTCCGCCTGCACCACCTAGTGCTTTCGGCATTTTTACATCAAGGTTTAATATGCCATCATCTGAAACTACTTTCCCGTTTCTTCCACCTGTTGCTGTTACTGAAGCAGTATATAATTTATCCATGTTTATTCCCCTTTTCTATCATTAATGGTTTTCATTGTTTCAATTAGTGTATTTAATTGAATTAATAAAGAACGATATTCTCGCTCTGTAATTCCTAAATTTGTAGCCATCGTTGTCGGTAATGAGCAAGCCTTTTCTTTTAAATCTTTACCTTGTTCTGTTAATTCAATACAAACTTTTCGCTCGTCTTCTTTTGAGCGAACACGTTTTACAAGTTTTAATGATTCCATTCGTTTTAACATAGGTGTTAACGTACCAGAATCTAAAAATAGGCGTTCGCCAATTTCTTTCACTGTTAGTCCATCTTGCTCCCATAGTACGAGTAACGTAATGTACTGGGGATACGTAATGCCCATTTCTTCTAAATAGGGCCGATAAAAACGGGTAACCTCTTTAGAACAAGCGTAAATAGAAAAACAAAGTTGGTTATCTAGATGTAAAGGATTTTCTTTCATAAGCAACTCCTTATATTTTTAAATTGTGCACAATTTAATTTTGTGAAATCAATATAACGAAAAATAAATACAATGTCAAATGCATTGCATTGAGAAAGTGAGTACTATATTTTGGAACAATCATACATATTTTCCTTCATGATGAAAGAAGATAGAAAAGATGATGTTATAATTAATATGGAATAGTTTCCAACACTTGATTATGAGGACTTTTTTTGGTAACGTACAAATAGAGTTGTTATTTTATAATCATTATAAAGTAGAGAGTTCTTTGTTAATTTTACTGAAGCTCCTTTATTACATATGGAGAATAAATAAAAAATAATCAGTTGTTCACACGATTGTCAGATTCATAAGAGGAAAGTTGTATTATGATAGTAGATAAAGTGATAAAACGGGTGAAGGGGGACATGCTGCGTGCATATTCTTGTTGTTAGTGTAAATTATCGAACAGCCCCTGTAGAATTTCGTGAGAAACTCACATTTCAGGCAGCAGAGCTAGAGCAAGCAATGACTACATTACAAAATCAAAAGAGCGTGCTAGAAAACGTCATTGTATCAACTTGTAATCGCACTGAGATTTACGCTGTTGTCGATCAATTACACACGGGACGGTATTACATTAAGAAGTTTTTAGCTGATTGGTTTCAGCTTGAAATAGAAGAGGTCGCACCATATTTAACTATTTTTGAACAAGATGGTGCAATAGATCATTTATTCCGCGTAACGTGCGGTTTAGATTCTATGGTAGTTGGAGAGACGCAGATTTTAGGTCAAATAAAAGATAGCTTTTTAGAAGCGCAACAAGTAAAAGCGACAGGCACAATTTTTAATGAATTGTTTAAGCAAGTGGTTACGTTAGCAAAACGTGCGCACTCAGAAACAACAATTGGTGGAAGTGCGATGTCTGTTAGTTATGCTGCTGTTGAGCTCGGAAAGAAAATATTTGGCGATTTAACAGATTGTCATATACTTATTCTTGGTGCGGGTAAGATGGGTGAACTTGCACTGCAGAACTTATACGGAAGCGGTGCTCGTAAAGTAACAGTTATGAATAGGACGCTTACGAAAGCGGAAGTGATGGCTGAGAAATATATGGGACATGCAAAGCCTTTAAGTGAATTGCAATGTGCATTATTAGAAGCGGATATTTTAATTAGTTCAACGGGTGCATCAGAATATGTTATTACGAAAGAAATGATGACGAAAGTAGAGAGAATGCGCTCTGGTCGTCCGTTATTTATGGTTGATATTGCAGTGCCACGTGATATTGATCCTGCGATTGACAAATTAGAAGGCTCTTTCTTATATGATATCGACGATCTGCAAGGTGTAGTTGAAGCAAACCGTGCTGAACGTTTAAAAGAAGCAGAGAAGATTCAATTTATGATTGAAGAGGAAATGGTTTTATTTAAAACGTGGTTAAGTACGCTTGGTGTTGTGCCGTTAATATCGGCTCTTCGTGATAAAGCGCTAGCAATTCAAAGTGATACGATGGAAAGTCTTGAGCGGAAAATACCAAACCTAAGTGATCGTGAGAAAAAAGTAATTAGTAAACATACGAAAAGTATTATTAATCAATTGTTAAAAGACCCAATTTTAGTAGCTAAAGAACTAGCTGTTGAAGAGGGAGCCGACGAAAAATTAGCTTTATTTGCGAAGATTTTTGATTTAGAAGTAGAAGAAGCGGGAAATACGGAAGAAGTAGAACATAAAAGAGCGTGGACACCATCCGTTCCATCTTTATAATTTGGAAGGATGATCGGATGAGTTTTTTAAATAACAGTATTATTTATCATATTGCAATTATTTTATATGCTTGTAGCATTAGTTTATATTTTATAGATTATTTCCAAAGTAACCGAAAGGCGAACCGATTTGCTTTTTGGTTACTTTCGATTGTATGGGTATTGCAGTCTATTTTTATGTTGCTTAGGGCGACAGATTCAGAAACGAATCCCATTTTGACTTTATTATCAGGGATTTATTTTTATGTTTGGTTATTGATTACGATGTCGTTAGTCATCAATCGATTTATGCGCGTTGACTTTCTAGTCTTTTTTACAAATGTTGTTGCATTTGGCGTAAGCGCTTTTTCGATTTTTACACCGCTCGGAAAGATGTCGCCAGTACTTGCAGAGCAATTGGTTTCAGAACTTGTATACGTGCATGTCGGAATGGCGATTATTTCTTATGCAACGTTTACTGTATCGTTTATTTTTTCTATTATGTATTTACTGCAATATCGCCTATTAAAAAAGAAAAAGTGGAATGCGAGATTAAGAAGGTTAGGGAACTTGCCGAAGCTTGAATCTACGTCTTACGGATTAAATTTATTTTCTGTGCCATTCTTCTTACTAGCAATTTTATTAGGATGCATATGGGGATATACAAAATTGGACAATTTCCATTGGTATGATACGAAAGTAATCGGTTCGTTTGTTGTTCTATTTGTATATTGTGCGGGCTTGTATTTACGAGCGGCAGATGTGTTGCAAGGTAAGAAAATTGTACTGTGGAATGTAGGGGCATTTCTCGTAATGCTAGTTAACATTTTTCTATTAAGTAGTTTATCTAATTTCCACTTTTGGTATTTATAATGAGGAGAGAGAATTATGCGCAAAATTATTGTAGGTTCACGAAAGAGTAAACTAGCATTAACACAAACAAACTGGTTTATTGATCAGTTAAAAGCACTTGGTTTACCATATGAATTTGAAGTGAAAGAAATTGTCACTAAAGGTGATGTGATTTTAGATGTTACTCTTTCAAAAGTAGGCGGAAAAGGTTTGTTCGTTAAAGAAATTGAACATGCGTTACTTACGAAAGAAATCGATATGGCTGTACATAGTATGAAAGATATGCCGGCCGTACTTCCAGAAGGATTAATGATTGGTTGTACACCAAAGCGTGTTGACCCTCGTGATGCTTTTATTTCTAAAAGCGGAGAATCGTTTAAAGATTTAGCAGAAGGTGCAATCTTAGGGACGAGTAGTTTGAGACGTAGTGCACAACTACTAGCTGCGAGACCAGATTTACAAGTGAAGTGGATTCGCGGAAATATCGATACACGTTTACGTAAATTAAAAGAAGAAGATTACGATGCGATTATTTTAGCGACAGCTGGATTACAAAGAATGGGCTGGGACGATGAAGTTATTACAGAACATTTAGATGAAACGTTATGTGTACCAGCTGTAGGACAAGGTGCATTAGCGATTGAATGTCGTGAGGACGATAAGGATTTACTTCAGTTGTTAGCACATATTAATGATGCAGTAACAGAAAGAACAGTGGCTGCTGAACGAGTATTTCTTCATAAACTTGAAGGTGGATGCCAAGTTCCAATCGCTGGATATGCAACTCTTAAAGAAGATGATGCAATCGAATTAACAGCGCTTGTCGGTTCTATGGACGGTTCTGTTTTGTTGAAAGAGACAGTAGTAGGCACTGATCCGAAGCAAGTTGGATTAGAGGCTGCAGACCGTTTAATTAAACAAGGAGCAAAAGAGCTCATTCTTGCTGCAAATAAGGAGCAACAATAAATATGAACGCTCTCGCTGGCAAAACAGTATTGATTACACGTGCCCAGCACCAAGTGAAACAAATGAGTGTAGCAGTGAAAGAAAGGAGCGGAATTCCATTGGAAATTCCGCTTTTGCGTATGGAAGGTATGTCTCATAGGGAAATTCAACATATAGCAGGACAGCTACATTCGTATGACTGGGTTATTTTTACGAGTAAAAATGGTGTAGCTTTTTTTCTAGATAGTTTGAGAAAGAAGCTCCCCGGACCGATTAAAATTGCTGCAGTAGGCGTGAAAACAAAGTTAGAGTTAGAAAAGCGAGGCTATCAAGTAGATTTTGTTCCCACAGCATTTGTTGCAGAAGTATTTGCAGAAGAGTTTGTAAAAAAACTAAGTGGAAACGAATGTATTTTATTTCCGAAAGGGAATTTAGCAAGAGATGTTATCCCAGTTAAACTCCGGGAAATGGGTGTTTCTCTAGAGGAGCTAATCGTATACGGTACGAAAGAAAATGTAATGAAAAAGCAAGAGCTTATAGTAGCATTAGAAGAAGGGAAAGTAGACATTATTACATTTACGAGCCCTTCAACTGTCACTAGTTTTGTTCGTTTACTTGAGGGTACAAACTGGAGAGAATGGACAAAAAAATGTACAATTGCTTGTATAGGGCCTATTACGGAAAAAGAGGCGAGCCTTTATTTTTCGCATGTTATTGTGCCAAAAGAGTACACTGTAGAAGCATTACTACAATGCATTTGTGAATCTATAAAATAAAAGAATGGGGATAGAAATCTATGAACTCTTTACAATTTAATCGTCATCGTCGCTTAAGACAAAGCGGTAACATGCGTGCGCTTGTGCGTGAAACGTTTTTACATACGGAAGATTTTATTTACCCTATTTTTGTATTAGAAGGTGAAAATGTTCGTAATGAAGTTCCTTCTATGCCAGGCGTATATCAAATGTCTTTAGATTTATTGCAAGCTGAAATGCAAGAGGTTGTTGACTTAGGTATTCGTTCTGTTATTGTATTTGGTTTACCTGCTGAAAAGGATGAAGTTGGGTCATCAGCATATTGTGATCATGGAATTGTGCAACGTGCAATTAAGCAAATTAAAGGTGATTTTCCTGAGCTAGTAGTAGTTGCAGATACATGTTTATGTCAATTCACAAGCCATGGTCATTGCGGTGTGATTGAAGATGGTATTATTTTAAATGACGAGTCTCTTGCAGTTCTTGCGAAAACAGCTGTAAGCCAAGCGAAAGCGGGAGCGGACATTATTGCGCCGTCAAACATGATGGACGGGTTCGTAACAGCAATTCGCCATGCATTAGATGAAAATGGTTTTGGTCATGTGCCAGTTATGTCGTACGCTGTGAAATATTCATCAGCATTTTACGGACCATTCCGTGATGCGGCGCACGGTGCACCACAATTTGGTGATCGTAAAACATATCAGATGGACCCAGCGAACCGTATGGAAGCGTTCCGTGAAGCAGAATCAGATGTAATGGAAGGGGCAGATTTCTTAATTGTAAAGCCAGCTCTTTCTTACTTAGATATCGTTCGTGATGTGAAAAATAACTTTAATTTACCAGTCGTTGCTTATAACGTAAGCGGTGAATATTCAATGATTAAAGCGGCGGCGCAAAATGGTTGGATTAATGAAAAAGAAGTTGTACTTGAAAAATTAATTAGCATGAAACGTGCAGGAGCAGATTTAATTATTACGTATCATGCAAAAGATGCAGCAAGATGGTTACAAGAAGGAGGTGCTAAATAATGAAAAAGTTTGATAAGTCGATTGCGGCGTTTGAAGAGGCACAAGACTTAATGCCTGGTGGCGTAAATAGCCCTGTTCGTGCCTTTAAATCTGTCGGTATGAATCCGTTGTTTATGGAGCGTGGAAAAGGTTCTAAAGTATATGATATCGATGGAAATGAATACATCGATTACGTATTATCGTGGGGTCCTTTAATTCATGGTCATGCAAACGATCGTGTTGTGGAAGCCTTAAAAGCTGTCGCTGAAAGAGGTACAAGCTTCGGTGCACCAACAGAAATTGAAAATAAATTAGCAAAACTTGTTATTGAGCGCGTACCATCAATTGAGATTGTACGTATGGTTAACTCTGGAACAGAAGCGACAATGAGTGCACTACGTTTAGCTCGTGGTTATACAGGCCGTAACAAAATTTTGAAATTCATTGGTTGTTACCATGGTCATGGCGATTCGTTATTAATTAAAGCAGGCTCTGGTGTGGCGACGCTAGGTTTACCAGATAGCCCTGGTGTACCAGAAGGTGTAGCGAAAAATACGATTACAGTAGCGTACAACGATTTAGAAAGTGTAAAATATGCTTTCGAACAATTCGGTGATGACATCGCTTGTATAATTGTAGAACCAGTGGCAGGGAATATGGGTGTTGTTCCTCCGCAACCAGGATTTTTAGAAGGACTTCGTGAAGTAACAGAGCAAAACGGTGCACTACTTATTTTTGATGAAGTAATGACAGGATTCCGTGTTGCTTATAATTGTGGACAAGGTTACTACGGTGTAACACCTGATTTAACTTGTTTAGGTAAAGTAATCGGTGGTGGCTTACCGGTAGGAGCATACGGTGGTAAGGCAGAGATTATGCGTCAAGTTGCACCAAGCGGGCCGATTTACCAAGCTGGTACTTTATCAGGTAACCCGCTTGCGATGGCAGCAGGTTATGAAACGTTAGTACAATTAACGCCAGAATCATATGTAGAATTTGAGCGTAAAGCTGAAATGTTAGAAGCTGGTTTACGTAAAGCGGCTGAAAAACATGGCATTCCGCATTGTATTAACCGTGCTGGTTCTATGATTGGTATTTTCTTCACAGATGAGCAGGTTATTAATTACGATGCAGCAAAATCTTCAAACTTACAATTCTTTGCGGCTTACTATCGTGAAATGGTAGAACAAGGTGTATTTTTACCACCTTCTCAATTTGAAGGTTTATTCTTATCAACAGCACATAGTGATGCAGATATTGAGGCGACAATTGCGGCGGCCGAAATTGCAATGTCAAAATTAAAAGCATAATTTCTTAGAGAAAATCGCTCTCCATAAGGGGAGCGATTTTTTTTATTCATAAAGTAGCCTTAGGGAACATAAATCTGTAATGACATATAGTTTGGGAGGGGGAAAAGAAGTGGCACTAGATCATTCATTACGATTTTCATTAAAAGAATCTGTTTGGTTCCAAAAAGGACAGGAAGTCGAAGAACTTTTGTCAATTTCGTTAGATCCAGACGTTGAGATAGAAGAGCTTGATCATGAAGTTATCGTGAGAGGGCAGTTAGATTTAACGGGAGAGTATGTTGCAAGGCAAGATGATTCAGCTTATTCATTAAGAGAGCTATCACCAGCAAAGGCAATTGATTATGTAGAAACAAGGGAAGACGGGGTTAATGAGCTTGTCCATTCCTTTCCGCTTGAAATATCAATTCCAAGAAATCGAGTGAAAGTAATTGAAGAACTATATGTATCAATTGAGGAATTTGATTATGAATTAAAGGAAAATGGTTGCTTACAATTGTTAGCGGATATATCTATTACAGGTTTATGTGACGAGGAAAGAATTGAGGAAGAGGAAGAAGAGGACGACACGACATATGCTGAGTTAGAAGATGATTCAGAACAAGAGGATGAAAATAGACCCGTACCATATGTAGAAGAACCATCTTATAAGGAATCAGATGAGTGGGAAGATTACGCATTTGAACCGTTTCAACTAGAGGAAAGAAAAGAGCAGGAAGTAGAGGAAGAGGAAATAGAAGAACATGAATTTGTGGAGCGTGTAGAGGAGAAAGAAACAACGCCACAATTTGAATTGTTCGGCCGAAAAGATTTCAAGAAAGAGAAAGCGAAAAAGCAAGAAGAGCAAGAAGAAGAAGCGTACTCACAGCGAGATGAAAATGCGCTTTATTTAACGAAATTATTTACGAAAGAACCGGAAGAAGAATTTACAAAGTTAAGAATGTATTTCGTGCAAGAAGGGGATACGATCGAATCTGTTGCAGATCGTTATGAAACGTCTGTACAAAACTTATACCGTGTAAATCAATCGGAAGATATATATTTGACTACAGGGCAAATTATATATATTCCCGTTTCAAAAGCAAAAGTGAAATAAGTGAGTGAGTTTTTTCACTCACCTCTTTTCTTTTCCTAGAAGTTATGTTTTGAACAAGAAAGGGTCATTCGTATGGATATTGAATTACGAAATCGCTATGAACCCATTGTCAGGCAATATAGATTGGATACGCAGCATATGGAAGAGCACGGAAGTGTAATGAAAATTTATACGAATCAAGGTCCGTATGCGTTAAAGAAAATACAAGATAGAAAATTAGAGCGGAATAATTTTTTGCATCACATTCAATATTTGAAAGAGAAAGGTTTTTCGAATTATGTACCTATTTATCATGCGACGGACGGAAATTATGTCTTAAGTGATGGGACATATAGTTATTATTTAATGCCTTGGTTAGAGCGTGCGGAAGGAAACGGTGAGGATAACGATCAATATCACAAAATGTTTCAGACGCTCGGAACGTTGCATCAAAAAACGGTGAAAGAGGAGACGTATACAGAAGAAGAGTTAGAAAAACATTATACAAATATATCCGACCGTTGGGAAAATGATGGTGAGATGTTAGAAGAGTTTCTTGTAGAATCTGAAGCGAAGTGGTATATGTCTCCGTTTGAATTACAATATTGTACGTATTATCACCATGTTATGAGAGCTCGCGAGTTCGCAACAAAGCAATTAAATGAATGGCATGATGCGATGAAAGAAAAGGAAACAACACGTACTACTTTCGTTCATGGGAATGTCTCGCTTAATCATTTTTTATTTGATTATGAGCGAAACGGCTATTTTATTAGTTTAGAAAAATCGCAGTTTGCAACGCCTGTGCAAGATATAGTAGGTTTTTATTCGCGGTCTTTAAACACATATCCAATTGCACGGAGTGACCGCTTTGAATGGTATCAAATGTATCAAAAAAATTTCCCGTTTTCGAAAGAGGAGCAGCTTCTTATGTTTGCATATATGACGTATCCGTCGCATTTTATTCGGCAAATTCAGTCGTATACGAAAAGAAGAAAGAGTCGTAATGAAGAAAATGAGCTCCGCGGGGTGAAAAGTCTGCAGCAATCGCATTGGCTCGTTAGCAATACAGAATATTTCCTTTCGCAATTACAAGCTGCCCAGCAAGGGAACGGATGAAAAAGATAAGTAGGGAGAACCCTGCTTATCTTTTTTTATTAGTTCCATAAAGAGATAAAAGCCGTAGTTTCAAATTTATCTTGACGAATAAGGTTTCGTTTTTTACACTATTGTATATAATAATTAACAATCATATAAATGCATTGAAGGGGAAGAGTATAACATGAAACGTCTTCAGAGAGGAGAATCATTAGCTGGGAGATTCTCTAGATAGTTATGTTAGAAGGTAGCCCTGGAGCATCTTTTCTGAACGGAATAGTTCTCATTAGGAAAAGACGGATTTGTCCGTTATCAAATTAAGAGTATAAGCAAATTCTGAATTTGTTTGTAAATAAAGGTGGTACCGCGATGTCCCTCGTCCTTTTTTGGATGAGGGGCATTTTTTATTTTAAGGAGGGAAAATAATGTCAAACACGGAAAAGAATTTACCAACTAAATATGATCATATGTCCGTTGAAGAAGGCCTTTATCAATGGTGGCTTGAAGGCAAATATTTCGAAGCAACAGGAGACGAGAAGAAACAACCGTATACAATTGTAATTCCACCTCCGAACGTAACTGGTAAGTTACACTTAGGTCATGCTTGGGATACAACTCTTCAAGATATTTTAACTCGTACGAAACGTATGCAAGGTTACGATGTACTGTGGCTTCCAGGAATGGACCATGCTGGTATCGCAACGCAAGCGAAAGTAGAAGGGAAACTTCGTGAAGAAGGTATTTCACGTTACGATCTTGGCCGTGAGAAATTCCTTGAAAAAGCTTGGGAATGGAAAGAAGAATACGCTTCTCACATTCGTCAACAATGGGGAAAAGTTGGTTTAGGACTAGACTATTCTCGTGAACGTTTCACATTAGACGAAGGTTTATCTAACGCTGTTAATAAAGTATTTGTTCAATTATATGAAAAAGGTTTAATTTACCGCGGTGAGTATATTATCAACTGGGATCCAGCAACACGCACAGCTCTTTCTGATATTGAAGTAATTCATAAAGAAGTTCAAGGTGCATTCTACCATATGAATTATCCGTTAACAGATGGTTCTGGTCACATTCGTCTTGCAACTACTCGTCCAGAAACGATGCTTGGAGATACAGCGGTAGCAGTTCATCCAGAAGATGATCGCTACAAACATTTAATCGGAAAAACAGTTACACTTCCAATCGTAGGCCGTGAGATTCCGATTATTGCTGATGAATACGTAGAAAAAGACTTCGGAACAGGCGTTGTGAAAATTACACCAGCTCATGACCCGAATGACTTTGAAGTAGGTAACCGTCATGACTTACCACGTATTTTAGTAATGAACGAAAATGGAACGATGAACGAAAAAGCTGGCAAGTATAACGGTATGGATCGTTTCGAATGTCGTAAAGAGTTAGTGAAAGACTTACAAGAAGCTGGCGTATTAGTAGAAATCGAGCCTCATATGCACTCAGTAGGTCATAGTGAGCGTAGCGGTGCAGTTGTTGAGCCTTACTTATCAACACAATGGTTCGTAAAAATGGCTCCACTTGCAGAAAAAGCGGTAGAACTTCAACAAAAAGAAGAAGAAAAAGTAACGTTCGTACCAGAGCGTTTTGAAAACACATACTTACGCTGGATGGAAAACATTCATGACTGGTGTATTTCTCGTCAATTATGGTGGGGACATCGCATTCCAGCTTGGTATCATAAAGAAACTGGTGAAATATACGTAGGTACAGAAGCACCAACGGATATTGAAAACTGGAATCAAGATAATGACGTACTTGATACATGGTTTAGCTCAGCGTTATGGCCATTCTCAACACTTGGCTGGCCAAATGAAGAGGCAGCAGACTTTAAAAAGTTCTATTCAACAGATGCACTAGTAACTGGTTATGACATCATCTTCTTCTGGGTATCTCGTATGATTTTCCAAGGTTTAGAGTTTACAGGAGAGCGTCCATTTAAAGATGTATTAATTCACGGTTTAGTTCGCGATGAGCAAGGACGTAAAATGAGTAAATCTCTTGGTAACGGTATTGATCCTATGGATGTTATCGAGAAATACGGTGCAGATGCAATGCGTTACTTCTTATCAACAGGAAGTGCACCAGGCCAAGATTTACGCTTCAGCATGGAGAAAGTAGAATCTACTTGGAACTTCATTAATAAAATTTGGAACGCATCACGTTTCGTATTAATGAACATGGATGACATGAAGTATGAAGAAATCGATTTAACTGGTGAAAAATCAGTTGCAGATAAGTGGATTTTAACTCGCTTAAACGAAACAATCGAAAGTGTAACACGTAACATGGATAAATATGAGTTCGGTGAAGCTGGTCGTTCATTATACAACTTCATTTGGGATGATTTCTGTGACTGGTACATTGAGATGGCGAAACTGCCACTATACGGTGAAGATGAGACAGCTAAGAAAACAACTCGTTCTATTTTAGCTTACGTATTAGACCAAACAATGCGTCTATTACACCCGTTCATGCCATTCGTAACAGAGAAAATTTGGCAGCATTTACCGCATGAAGGCGAGTCTATTACAGTAGCAGCATGGCCAACAGTTCGCGAAGATTTACAAGATAAAGAAGCGGCAGCAGAAATGCACCTTCTAGTTGATATCATTCGCTCTGTTCGTAACATCCGTGCAGAAGTAAATACGCCAATGAGCAAAAAAGTTCAAATGCAAATTAAAGCCAAAGATGAGGCAGTACTAGCTCAACTTACGAAAAACAGCTCTTACATTGAGCGTTTCTGTAACCCAAGTGAATTAACAATTAAAACAGATCTACAAGCGCCAGAAAAAGCGATGACTGCAATCGTATCAGGTGCAGAGTTATTCTTACCGTTAGCTGATCTTATCAATCTTGATGAGGAAAAAGCTCGTCTTGAAAAAGAACTTGAGAAGTTCGATAAAGAAGTAGAACGAGTACAGAAGAAACTTTCAAACCAAGGTTTCGTAGCGAAAGCTCCTGCAGCAGTTATTGACGGAGAGCGTGCGAAAGAGCAAGATTACCTAGAAAAACGTGAAGCGGTTCGTCAACGTCTAGCGGATCTTGAGAAATAAAATATTTTTTCAGAGACTCACTATATTGGTGAGTCTCTTTTCTTTGCGTATAATAGAGGTATGAAGGTTGTCTTTTGAAAGGGGAATAACATACGTGATACATACATACGAAGAAGCGATAGGATGGATTCATAGCCGATTGAAATTTGGGATAAAACCAGGATTAGAAAGAATGCAATGGATGTTAGAAGAGCTCGGAAATCCAGAGCGTCATATAAAATGTGTTCATCTTGCGGGTACAAATGGAAAAGGTTCAACTTTAACATACATGCGCAACATGTTAGAGGGCGCGAAATATAAAGTAGGAACATTTACCTCTCCTTATATCGAAACATTCAATGAACGTATTAGTGTGAACGGAACACCAATTGCAGATGAAGAGATTGCGGAACTTGTAAATATGGTAAAGCCGGTCGTTGAAAAACTAGACGAGACGGATTTAGGAGAAGCGACCGAGTTTGAAATTATTACTGTTATGGCAATTTGCTATTTCGGTAAAGTTAATTTCTGTGATGTTGTTTTATTTGAAACAGGGCTTGGGGGAAGGTTTGATTCTACAAACGTTATTCATCCTGTTCTCACTATTATTACGAATATCGGTCACGATCATATGCATATTTTAGGGAATACACTAGGAGAAATTGCATATGAAAAGGCAGGGATTATTAAATCAGGTGTTCCAGTAATTACTGGTGTACAAGATGAAGAAGCATTGCAAGTCATTCAAAAGGTTGCGAAGGAAAATCATGCAAACGTATATGAACTTGGCAAACAGTTTACATCACTACATAAACATTCTAATGAAGATGGAGAACATTTTGATTTTGCTTGTCCATTCGCCTCATTTGAAGATGTTCGGATTTCGATGAAAGGTATTCATCAAGTAGGCAATGCTACAGTAGCGCTTATGGCCGTAATGTATTTAAAAACATATTTATCATTTTTAATTAATGAAGAGGAAATGAAAGTTGGATTACAGGAAGCGTACTGGATTGGCCGATTTGAAAAGCTACAAAGTAACCCGGATATTATTATAGATGGTGCTCATAATCCAGAGGGTATTGAAAGCCTTGTGAAAACAGTAGAGGCACATTACAAAGATAAAAATGTAGTAGTTTTATTTACTGCTCTTGGTGACAAGCAGTTACATAACATGGTAGGGCAATTAGAAGCCATTGCCGATGAAATTATTTTTACAACATTCGCCTTTGATCGTGCTATTTCTGCTGACAAACTTGCATCGTATTCACAAAAAGAATCAAAATTAACTTTTGAAGATTGGAAAGAGGCAATTGATACGAAGATTGAAATGATAGGAGAAAATGATGTTTTCATCATAACAGGTTCTCTATATTTCATTTCCGAAGTTCGAAAATATATTTGCGAAAAAAACTAGATAGTATTTGCTATCTAGTTTTTTGTTCTACAAATGAAGTCAAATGCATACATATAAGATAATTATATAGGATAATTTGGCGAATTCCTCTGACAAATATCTCGTTTTTTTGTGAAATGAATATGATATGATGCGGACAACGATAAGAGGTGAGGTGTGAGTGTATGGACAAGCAATCACGAACGATCTCGGTGAAAGTAAATGGAACAGAAGCGAAGTATGAAGAAAAGAAGAAAGATGAGTTTGAATGGATGGTAGTCGAAAGTGAAAGACCGCAAAACGTTGTACCTTTTAAAAAAGAAAAGACATCGTCTATGGCACAATACCGAAAGAAATGGAGTACAACAATAATCGCAATCGTTGCAACTGCAATTATTATCGGTACTGTATTTGGGATGGGGATAATTCATTTATTAACTGGACAAGGGACAACAGGGGAAGGTACGGTAACGGCTTCGAAGCAGACAGGTAATGAGGAACAAAAGGTGGACGGAACGGTAGAACAAAAAGCGCAGGTAGGAGCTGCATTAGAACCAATGAAACTATTTTTCGTTCAAGGAGGGCTATACTCCTCTGAAGAAAAGGGACAGGCAGCTATTGAAGAGTGGAAAAGTAATGGAGGCGTGGCTGCTTTGAAACCGAGTGGTGATAAGTATGCGTTAGTTGTTGGTGTTGCAAGTGATGAACAAGCTGTGAATCAATTAATAGGCCAGTATAAGCAAGATGGTGTTTCAGTTTTGAAAAAAAATTGGGATATTACAGATAAAGCATTACTCAAAAATGATAAAGAAGTGGGTGGGTTTTTAGCGAAAATACAGCCATTGTATACTCATTTTGAAAAATACGTTTTCGGTGTGCAAACTAGTGGAAAGAGTAACCCAAAAGATATAGAAGCAATCACAAAAGAGTGGAAAGCGATTGAAAAAGAAGGGAAAAGTATGAAGCGTGAAGATGCGAAGAAGCTTTATACGTACACGTCAGTAGCCGTGCAAACAATTAAGGAAGGGAAGAGTGATAAGGAATCTGTAGCTAAATTAAATCAAGTTATTATTGATGGCTTACTTTCATATGAAAAAATAGTTTCACAAAAAGTGAAATGATAATAAGATGAAGGAGAAAGAAGTATTTATACTTCTTTCTTTTCTTTTGAATTTAGAACAAAGTGCTTTCTTTGTGGGCAGAGTATAATCGTATTAAAAAAATTATTATTTTAATTAGAGAAAATGATATTTCTCTAATTTGTGGGAAAACTATTCCTTTGATACGATTGATAGGAATTGTTCTGCTTCATATGAGAAAGGAAGGAGAAAACATGAAAAAAATTATTTTAGCTTCAGGATCACCTCGGAGGAAGGAACTGCTTGAATTAGCTGATGTGCCATTTGAAGTTGTTGTTAGTGAAGTAGATGAGACGATTGGTGCATATTCATCACCTTCTGATATTGTTATGTCGCTTGCTTTACAAAAAGCATCTGCCGTAGCAGAAAATTATAGTGATGATATTGTATTAGGTGCAGATACAATTGTTACATATGAGTCACGTATTCTTGGAAAGCCGTCTAATGGGGCTGAGGCGAAAGAAATGTTACAATTATTATCAGGGAAAACACATGAAGTATATACTGGTGTTGCGATTATATTAAAAGAGAAAACGGTAACTTTTTATGAGCGTACAGAAGTGACGTTTTGGGAATTAACAGAAGATGAAATTGACGCATACGTTGCATCGAAGGAACCACTTGATAAAGCAGGAAGTTATGGGATCCAAGGGAAAGGATCTATTTTTGTTCAGCACATTCAAGGGGATTATTATAGTGTGGTAGGCTTGCCAATTGCACGTCTTGTTCGTGAATTAAAACAGTTTGATAGCGATGTAACCCATGCGTAAAATTGCATGGGGTTTTCTTTGAGAGAACTAATAAAAAAGAGGTGAAGAAATGAACGGTATTCGTGATGTTGTGAAAGAGGAACAGCCACGGGAGCGTTTATTGTTAGAAGGAGCTGGAAGTTTATCGAATCGAGAGCTTCTTGCAGTATTACTCAGAACAGGTTCTAAAGAAGATACAGTTTTAACGTTATCAGATAAAATTTTACACCATTTTGATGGTTTACGAATGTTGAAAGACGCAACATTAGAAGAGCTAATAAGCATTCATGGTGTTGGAATCGCAAAAGCGTCGCAACTTATGGCTGCTTTTGAATTAGGGAGAAGAATGGTTCGTTTAGAATATCGGAATAGATATAGCATTCGAAGCCCGGAAGATTGTGCGAGTTATATGATGGAAGAGATGCGTTTTTTACAGCAGGAGCATTTTGTGTGTTTATATTTGAATACAAAAAATCAAGTTATACATAGGCAAACGATTTTTATTGGAAGTTTAAATACGTCGATTGTGCATCCGAGGGAAGTTTTTAAAGAAGCATTCCGTCGTGCAGCAGCCTCTATAATATGTCTTCATAACCATCCCTCAGGAGATCCTACGCCGAGCCGAGAAGATATTGAAGTAACAAAACGTTTAGTAGAATGCGGCCAGATTATCGGAATTGAAGTGCTCGATCATATTATAATAGGTGACCATAAATTCGTGAGTTTAAAGGAAAAAGGTCATATTTAAGACTATGCTTTTTACTTATTTTGTTTTATAATGTGATTTATGAGTTTTTTGTAGAAAATTATCTACAAAAAGGATACAGATATAAAAAAACGTACTGTTTTTATCATATAAAGTAAGAGAAAATGAGTCCGTGAAAACAAGAAAGGAAGATAAATAATATGTTTGGATTTGGTGGCTTTACTCGCGATCTTGGAATAGATTTAGGAACTGCGAACACGCTTGTATATGTAAAAGGAAAAGGTGTAGTTTTACGTGAGCCTTCAGTAGTAGCATTACAAACTGATACGAAACAAATCGTTGCAGTAGGTAGCGATGCAAAACAAATGATTGGTCGTACACCAGGAAACGTAGTGGCACTTCGCCCTATGAAAGACGGTGTAATTGCTGATTACGAAACAACAGCAACAATGATGAAATATTACATTCAACAAGCTCAAAAATCAAATGGATTCTTCTCACGTAAGCCATACGTAATGGTATGTGTACCATCTGGTATTACAGCTGTAGAAAGACGTGCAGTAATCGATGCAACTCGTCAAGCTGGTGCTCGTGATGCATATCCAATTGAAGAGCCATTTGCAGCAGCAATTGGTGCGAACCTACCTGTTTGGGAACCAACTGGTAGTATGGTTGTTGATATCGGTGGTGGTACAACAGAAGTTGCAATTATTTCTTTAGGTGGTATTGTAACAAGTCAATCAGTTCGTGTTGCTGGTGATGATATGGATGATTCAATCATTCAGTACATTAAGAAAAGCTACAACTTAATGATTGGTGAAAGAACAGCTGAAGCATTAAAATTAGAAATCGGTTCTGCAGGCGAGCCAGAAGGTATTGAACCTATGGAAATTCGCGGTCGTGATTTAGTAAGTGGTTTACCAAAAACAGTATTAATTCAACCAGAAGAAATTGCAGATGCATTAAAAGATACAGTAGATGCGATTGTAGAATCAGTTAAAAATACATTAGAGAAAACTCCACCTGAATTAGCGGCAGATATTATGGACCGTGGTATCGTATTAACGGGTGGCGGGGCATTACTACGTAACTTAGATAAAGTTATTAGTGAAGAAACAAATATGCCAGTTCTTGTTGCAGAAAACCCATTAGATTGCGTAGCGATTGGAACGGGTAAAGCATTAGACAATATCGACCTTTTCAAAACTGCTGCTCGATAATATTGCAAAATAAAAATCAATGAAATTAAGAGGGTGTGAACGTGCCACAGTTTTTCTTAAACAAAAGATTAATTGTTTTGTTAGTTAGTATTATTCTTCTCGTGGCATTGATTGGAATCTCATTGAAAGAACGGAACAGTTTAACATGGCCCGAGCAGTTTATAAAAGATACTGTCGGTGTTGTAGAACGTGTATTCCAAAAGCCAGCGAATTATGTTGCCGGATTCTTCGAAAACGTAGAAGATGTAAAGCGCACGTATGAAGAGAATAAAGAATTAAAAGCAAAATTAGATAACTATGCAAAGTTATCAGTTGACGTAAAGCAATTAGAAGATGATAAAAAGAAACTACAAGAGTTAACTGGTAAAACAGCGTTAAATAGCGGTTATACTGAAATTCCAGCTACTGTTGTTTCTCGTAATCCCGACAAATGGTACGATCTAGTTGGAATTGATAAAGGGGCACAACAAGGAATTAAAAAAGATATGGCGGTAATAACTTCACAAGGTTTAGTTGGACGAGTGAAAAGTGTATCTCAGTTTACATCATCAGTAGAGTTGTTAAGTTCTATGAGCCGAACAAACCGTGTTTCTGCTATTGTACAAGGACAAGAAAAAATCTTTGGGTTGATTGAAGGTTACGATAAAGAAAAACAATTACTTCTTTTCACAAAGATTGGCTCTGATGTACCAGTACAAAAAGATCAACTAGTTGTAACATCTGGACTTGGTGATATTTTCCCGAAGGGTCTTGTAATCGGAAAAATCGTTGATGTTCAGCCTGATCCATACGGTTTAACAAAAACAGCTTATGTAAAACCTGCTGCTGATTTAAATGACGTAGAGCATATTACGGTTGTCAAACGTGACACGCCTTCGGCACCGTTAGAATAGGGGGGGAAGAAGAGATGATGAAAGTTTTAAAAAGAGCAGCTCTTCCTCTTTTGCTCCTTTTTGTTTTTTTATTTGAAAATATGTTCTCTACTGTTGTTCCAATAGACGTCTTTTGGAAAGACAGTATAGCAGCACCTCATTTCTTTATAATTGTGTTATGTTTTATTACAGTGTACTATGGTCTGGTTCAAGGGATTTACTACGGACTATTATTTGGTTTCTTATTTGATACCGTATACACAGAACTTGTTGGTATATATATATTTGCTTATCCAATTTTGACATATTTAGTTTATAGTGCGATGAAGGTATTGCAATTGAATTTATTTATTGTTGTTTCTATCGTATTAGCTAGTATTGCAGCATTAGAGTATTATGTGTATGGATTTTTAACTTTGTTAGGGCGTACTCACATGTCGGCGTATGTCTTTTTCACTGATCGTCTCCTTGCTACTTTATTGCTAAATGGAATTTTCTTATTGATAGTTTGTTTCCCACTGAGACGATATTTAGTGCGTCTTTCAAAAGCGATGGAAGAAAAAGAAAAAAGGATTTTCTAATTTTATGTCGAATTGAATCGGTGGGGTGAACTTTAGTGGAAGAAAAAAAGCAACAAAATGTAACGATAAAAGGGACAAAAGATGGAATAACACTTCATTTAGATGATTGCTGTTCATTCTCTGAACTATTAAAAGAATTGGATGAAAAGCTTTCTACACATTACTATGATGGTGACGGACGTTCTTTGATTGAAGTGCGTGTTAAAGTAGGAAATCGTTATTTAACAGAAGTACAACAAGAAGAGATTCGTACGTTAATTCGCAATAAGAAGAATCTTGTTGTGGAATCAATTGATAGTGATGTTATAACAAAAGCAGAAGCAATAGCTTGGAAAGAAGAAACAGAAATTGTCCCTATTTCCAAAATTGTTCGCTCTGGACAAGTTTTACATGTAAAAGGAAATTTATTATTAATTGGAGATGTTAATCCAGGCGGAACGGTTATCGCTGGGGGGAATATTTTTGTCGTGGGATCACTAAGAGGGGTTGCACATGCGGGGTATGATGGAGATTCAGAAGCTGTTATTGCTGCATCTATTATGAACCCTATGCAACTCCGAATTAGTGATGTGACAATGCGGGCTCCGGAAGAGAAAGAGGACGGAGCGGAGGCGGCCGAATGTGCGTATATTAATGAGAACAATCACATTGTTGTCGATCGCCTGCAACTTCTCACTCATCTTAGACCTAATTTAACAAAGTTAGAAAGGGGAATTGTATAGCTGTGGGAGAGGCAATAGTAATTACATCTGGAAAAGGCGGCGTAGGTAAAACTACAACGTCTGCGAACATTGGTACAGCCCTTGCGTTATCTGGAAAGAAAGTGTGTTTAATTGATACAGATATCGGTTTACGCAATTTAGACGTAGTAATGGGGCTGGAAAATCGTATTGTATTTGATCTTGTTGATGTCGTTGAAGGGCGTTGTCGTTTACCTCAGGCTCTTATTAAAGATAAGCGTTTTGATGATCTTTATTTATTACCTGCAGCACAAACGAGCGATAAATCGGCGGTAACACCTGAACAAATGGATGAATTAATACAAGTATTACGTCAAGATTATGATTACATATTAATTGATTGTCCTGCGGGGATTGAGCAGGGATTTAAAAATGCTGTAGCAGGTGCGGATAAAGCAATCGTTGTAACAACACCAGAGGTATCCTCAATGCGTGATGCGGATCGTATTATCGGGCTTTTAGAGAAAGAGGATATTGAACCGCCGAAACTTGTCATTAACCGTGTGCGTAGTCATATGCTTCATGAACAGGATATGTTAGATGTTGATGAAATCGTACGTACATTGTCAATCGAGCTTCTTGGTGTTGTCGAAGATGATGATGAAGTTATTCGTGCTACGAATACAGGCGAACCTGTAGCGTTGCAACCGAGCGGAAAAGCAGCAATAGCTTATCGCAATATTGCAAGACGTTTGTTAGGTGAGAATGTGCCATTACAAGCATTTGAACAAGAAAAAGTATCGGTATTTACAAAGATGAAAAATTTCTTTGGAATTCGTTAAAAGCACTTCGCATAAATGCGGAGTGCTTTCTTTTTTTCTTCGCATGAATATCTTTCTTCCATAACTCATACATATGTACAAACTGTATATAACTGTTTCTATTTGAATAAGGCTCACTAAAGAAAGGAGACAGTATGAAGAATAGACGTGTGGAAGAAATTAAAAAGCGGATTGCGAAAAGGAAAGCAGAGCAAGAAAGGATGGAGGAAGATCAGTATTTTGCTGGAGGAGACTTTGATAGTGACACGGTATTTATTGAAGAAGGAGAGAAGGAAATTCACCCTCTATTTCGAAAAGAAGTTTTTCTCTTCAAAGTTTTGCTGTCAGCAATATTAGTTCTCTCAGTTGCTATTTTATTTAAGAATGCACCTTCTTCTTTTGATGGTACTAGAGCTGTCACAGAAAAAGTTATGCAAGAAGAGTTTCAATTTGCTACTATATCGAAATGGTATGAAAAGCAGTTTGGAAAACCTCTCGTTTTCTTTTCTCCAAATGAGAAAAAAGAAAAGGCTATTCAGCAAAAGGATTATGCGATTCCTGCCTCTGGAAAGGTGATGCAAGGGTTTCAAAAAAATGGCCAAGGTGTATTTGTTCAAACGGCTACAAATGCAACGGTTGAGTCAGTGAATGAAGGTGTAGTTGTTTTTGCGGGCAAGAAAGAGGAACTTGGAAATACAGTTCAAATTCAACACGCTGATGGCACGGAGTCTTGGTATGGAAATTTAAACGATATGTCAGTGAAGTTATATGATTACGTTTCAAAAAAACAAAAAATCGGAACGGTGAATAGCGACGAAAATAATAAAAACGGCAAATTTTATTTCGCGATGAAAAAGAATGAAAAATTTATTGATCCGATTCAGGTGATTTCATTTGATTAAATATAGAGAGGTTTTAACAAAAATTACAGTACATCCATTGTTTTGGGTTATTATCATTATTGGTATTTTCACGGCACGCTTTAAAGAATTAATATTACTATTTTGTATCGTTCTAGTTCATGAACTTGGGCATGCTTTTGCAGCTGCATATTATAATTGGCGTATTAAACAAATTCAGCTTTTGCCCTTTGGTGGCGTAGCTGAGCTCGAAGAACATGGGAATAAGTCATTAAAAGAAGAATTAATTGTCGTTATAGCGGGGCCAATTCAGCATATATGGATGATTGCAGTCGCTTATATTTTGTATCAAGCGGGTTGGGTAACTGATGATTTGTATCATTTCTTTGTGTGGAATAATGTCGTTATTTTAGGTTTTAATTTATTGCCTATTTGGCCACTTGATGGTGGAAAAGTATTATTTAATGTATTATCATATCGTTTTCCTTATTTACAAGCACATGAAAAGATGATGAAATTGTCATGTGTTTTTTTTAGTGTAATATTAGGGTGGCAGTTATTTTGGAATAGTAATAACATTATGATGTGGGTATTACTTGTTTTTCTAGCGATTTCTTTGTATCAAGAATGGAAACAAAGACGGTACGCATTTATGCGCTTTTTATTAGAACGTTATTATGGGAATAAAAGAGATATTGAAAAAATTGCACCTATTGAGGTGAATACAGAAGATCGTTTATATACGATTTTCACGAAATTTCGTAGAGGATACAAACACTCTATTATCGTCCATGGAAAATATAAAGAGCATTACACATTGGATGAAAATGAATTGCTCTATGCGTATTTTGCTGAAAAACGAACAACGTCATCTGTTGAAGAATTGATAGGTTAGTGTTGACGATAACACTAACCTTTTATTATTGTAAAAGCAAAGAAAATTATAAAGTGAGGAAAGAATTTTGAAGACGTTATATATTAATTACACTGGTTCGGAAAAGCGTGTTGCGATAGAAGAGAAGCGAAAAGTTGTCGAGCTATTATGGAAACGTAATGAAGAGCAGGAAATTGTCGGACATATTTATGTTGGACGTATCGTAAGAACAATTGCTGGAATGAATGCGGCCTTTGTAAATATCGGATTAGAAAAACATGCATATCTTTCATACGATGATGTACCACCTTCATATCGCATACATGAGGGACAAGCAATACTTGTACAAGTTGTCAAAGAGGCAATTGATACGAAAGGGCCAAAGTTAACGGCGAAGATAGAATTTACTGGGAAATATGTCGTGTATATGCCGTATGATGAAATGCGTGCTGTTTCTCGGAAAATAAAAAATAACAAGAGAAGACAAGAATTACTTCATATTGAAGTGGAAGGGACAGGAGGATATATATTCCGTTCTGCTTCTGAAAAAGGAACAATCGATGAAATACAAGCTGAAATGCAAGGGTTGCAACAACTATATGAAGAATTAAAAAGAAAAGAAGATCAGGGGAAGGCACCGTTACTACTTCATCGACCAGCGACGTTTTTAGATCGTGTATTTCAGGAGAACCCAATTGAAACGATTGAAAAAGTAGTTGTAGATACAAGAAGTGTGGTAAAAGAATTAGAAGAAAAAGTAGGGAAAGAAAGAGTATCCTTTTATAATGAAAAATCTTCGATGTTTAATCATTTTGGAATAGAACGTGAAATTGAGAAAGCACTTCAAAAAATTGTTTGGCTCCCAAATGGTGCCTATCTAATCGTGGAACAAATGGAGACAATGACTGTAATTGATGTGAATACGGGTAAGTTTACTGGAAAACAAAATTTACAAGATACAGTACTTCGTACAAATGAAATGGCTGCTGAAGAGATTGCTCGTCAATTAAGACTTCGTGATATTGGCGGAATGATATTAATTGACTTTATTAATATGAAAAGACGAGAAGATAAAGAAAAGGTAAGGGAAAGTCTCATAGCTGCTATGCAAGATGATCGCACTTATACGAGAGTGCTTGGGTTTACTGAGTTAGGGATTTTGGAGATGACGCGAAAACGTAAGAAACATTCGTTACGTGACGTATTATTAGAAGAATGTGCACCTTGTAAAGCGACGGGGTATGTTATGTCTTATGAAACGATTGCGTATGAGTTAGAGAGAGAACTAATTACATATGGCAATATAGAAGATGAAGCAGTATTAATCGCTGCACCGAAAATTTTGCAAAAGCATTTTCTACAAAAAGAATTACAAAAAAATCTTCCATTTGAAATTTATTTTAAAGATGATATTATCGAAAAGTACGCTATTATCCGATTTGGAAGTAAGAAAGAAATTGTAGAACGGAAAAAATAGTTAGCAGAACATTTATTGACAATAGTCTATGATTCATGATAACATCTTTATGTTATAGTTTATAGCACCTAAACGGCTATATGCTACAACCGCACAAGACAGGTTCCCTAAAGACATTTTATGTCTACCTCGTTTTTGGCGAGTCTTAGTAATTAAGAGGAGGTGCAAGTATGTACGCAATTATCGAAACAGGTGGAAAACAAATTAAAGTTGAAGCTGGTCAAGCAATCTACATTGAAAAATTAGATGTTGAAGCTGGTGAAACTGTTACTTTTGACAAAGTTCTTTTCGTTGGTGGCGAAAACGTTAAAGTTGGTAGCCCAGTTGTAGAAGGCGCAACAGTGACTGCTAAAGTTGAAAAACAAGGTCGCGCTAAGAAAATCATCGTTTTCAAATACAAAGCGAAAAAGAACAATCGTAAGAAACAAGGTCATCGTCAACCTTACACTAAGCTAGTTGTTGAAGCTATCAACGCTTAATTCAGGTTAACATGATTAAAATTACGATAAGTCGCACGAAATTAGGAAGTATCCAATCATTTAAAATGACTGGACATGCCGATTATGCGCCACATGGACAAGACCTTGTCTGTGCTGGAACTACAGCGGTTGTGTTTGGTTCTATAAATGCAGTGGAAGAGCTTTGTAATGTGCAGGCAACTATTGAACTCGGAAGTGATGGTGGATTCTTAACGTATGAATTGCCTAATGATTTAGACGTTCATGCAGCAGAAAAAGCACAAACGCTTTTAGAAGGATTGGTTGTTTCGCTAAAGACGATCGAACTTGATTACGGAAAGTATATCCGTTTAATAGAAAAAGTGCAGGAGGTGTAACGTATGTTAAGATTAGATCTTCAGTTTTTCGCATCTAAGAAAGGTGTAGGTAGTACAAAGAACGGTCGTGACTCTCAGTCAAAACGTCTTGGTGCTAAACGCGCAGATGGTCAAACGGTTTCAGGTGGTTCAATTCTTTACCGTCAACGCGGTACAAAAATTTATCCAGGTGTTAACGTTGGTCGTGGTGGCGATGACACTTTATACGCGAAAGTTGACGGCGTAGTACGCTTTGAGCGTCTTGGCCGTGACCGCAAACAAGTGAGCGTATATCCTGTTGCTCAAGAAGCATAAGAACTCACGGAAAACTCTAACCTGAGTGCAGGTTAGAGTTTTTCTATATTAAGGGGTATCTAAATGAATGAAAAATGGACAATTATAGATGCGTTGAGCCACTCAAGACATGATTGGCTCAATCGTTTGCAGATGGTTAAAGGAAACCTTTCCCTTGGAAAAGTGGAAGAGATTCATAGGCTCATCGATCGTTTTGTCCAAGAAGCGAGACAAGAATCCAATCTGATGGGGCTATCAATGCCTTTATTTTCAGAGTGGATTTTAACATATAATTGGAAACAGCAGCCGTGCTTATTGGAGTACGAAGTATTAGGGAAATTACATAACTTATCTCATCTAGATGAGACTGTATGTACATGGACGAATCAATTTTTCTCAATGCTTCAGCATAGTTTAGACGTATATGTTGAAAATTATGTTTGTATCACAATTGAATGTGACGCGGAGAATGCTCGTTTCTTTTTTGATTTTCGTGGTAAGCTAACGAGTGTAGAAGAACTACAGAATTGGCTTGCGAACCAAAACAATAAATGGTATTCCATTTCTTATACAGTACGAGACGAAGAAGTCTCAGTTATATTACAACTAATCGAAAAAAGTGTGGTGAAATAATGTTTGTAGATCAGGTCAAGATATATGTAAAAGGCGGCGACGGTGGTAACGGAATGGTTGCGTATCGTCGTGAGAAGTATGTACCTAAAGGTGGCCCAGCAGGTGGCGACGGTGGTAAAGGTGCAGATGTTGTTTTTGTTGTTGAAGAAGGCTTACGTACATTAATGGATTTCCGCTACCAACGTCATTTCAAAGCTGATCGCGGTCAGCACGGAATGAGTAAAGGTCAGCACGGTCGTAAATCTGAAGATTTAATCGTAAAGGTTCCACCAGGAACAATAGTAAAAGATGAAAAAACAGGTCAAATTCTTGCCGATTTAGTAACGCATGAACAAACAGCTGTAATCGCAAGAGGTGGCCGTGGTGGCCGTGGTAACTCACGTTTCGCAACAGCAACGAACCCAGCGCCAGAAATCGCTGAGAACGGGGAACCAGGTCAAGAACGTGATGTTATTCTAGAACTTAAAGTACTAGCAGACGTTGGACTTGTTGGATTCCCAAGTGTAGGTAAATCTACATTATTATCTGTTGTATCATCAGCACGTCCGAAAATTGCAGAGTATCACTTTACAACAATCGTTCCGAATCTTGGAGTTGTTGAAACTGGTGATAACCGCAGCTTCGTTATGGCTGACCTTCCTGGACTAATTGAAGGCGCACATGCCGGCGTTGGACTTGGACACCAATTCTTACGCCATATTGAGCGTACACGTGTAATCGTGCATGTTATTGATATGTCTGGTTTAGAAGGCCGTGAGCCATATGAAGATTATGTCACAATCAATAATGAATTAAAAGAATACAATATGCGTTTAACAGAGCGTCCACAAGTTGTTGTAGCAAACAAAATGGATATGCCAGATGCAGAAGAAAACTTACAAGCATTTAAAGAGAAAGTGGGAGACGAAGTAAAAATCTTCCCAATCTCAGCTGTAACGAAACAAGGTGTTCGTGATTTACTATTTGAAGTAGCGAACTTATTAGAAACAACACCAGAATTCCCAATGTACGATGTTGTCGAAGAGTCTGAAGCAAGTGTAATGTACAAATTTGATGCTGAAAGTCTTAAATTTGAAATTACACGTGAAAGTGACGGCACGTTTGTTATTTCTGGTTACGATATCGAGAAGACATTCAAAATGACGGACTTCTCACGTGATGAATCTATACGTCGTTTCGCTCGTCAAATGCGTGGAATGGGTATTGATGAAGCGCTTCGTGCACGTGGTGCAAAAGACGGAGATATTGTCAAAATTCTTGAATATGAATTTGAATTTATCGATTAAGACTGCCGAAATATGGCGGTCTTTTTTTTATCCCGCTATTTGTGGGCAGTAAAACTCCCATCTCAAAATTCAGCTGGGGCAAAGAAGTTAGGTGGGATCCTTACTGCCCGTAAACGCCAGATTGGTGAAGGTGGATTAAAGTTTCACTTTATATCGTAAAAGTCCGATTCTTATAGGAAAAAATCCCCACTAATTAAATTTTCAATTTATAATAGAAAAAGGAGTAATTTTAGAAGAATATTTATGGGGAGAAAGAGTACATGTATAAAATATTAATTGTGGAAGATGATGAGAAAATCGCGGGAATATTAGAGGAGCATTTAGAAAGGTATGGCTATCAATCATTTAGAGTAAGTGATTTACGTCATATAAAAGATGAGTTCGTAAAAATAAATCCACATCTAGTGTTACTCGATATTAATTTACCGTACTTTGATGGTTTCTATTGGTGTCGTCAAATTCGCACAGTATCGAATGCACCGATTATTTTTGTCTCCGCCAGAACAGGTGAAATGGATCAAGTGATGGCGATTGAGAATGGTGGGGATGATTATATTACGAAGCCATTCCATTTAGATATCGTAATGGCAAAGGTGAAGAGTGCACTTCGCCGTGGATATGGTGAGTATGCTTTGGCAGCGGAAAGTGATTGTTTAGGTGTCAATGGGTTGTTATTATTCCCATCACAGCACACAGTAGAGTGGAAAGGGCAACAAACGGAACTTACAAAAAATGAGTTTTATTTATTAGAATGTTTAATGAAACAAGCGAATCAATACGTAACGCGTGAAGAGTTGTTAGAGGCTTTATGGGATGAAGTAGCATTTGTTGATGATAATACATTAACTGTAAATGTGAAACGTGTAAGGAAGAAGCTAGAGGAGCTAGGCATTAAAAATGCAATTGTAACGAAACGTGGATATGGTTATGCGCTTCTAACTGAGTGGGGCGAAGGGCATGAAGGTTAAAAGTTACCTCATAGATCGTTTTTCCCTAATCCTTTCTTACATTATAAGCCTTTGTTTATTTGGGGTCGTATTGCAGTTGCAAAGTCTTTTAGAAAAGCGATCACTTGACTGGAGTACGTGGTTATATGGCCTTTTATTGGGGACAGTTGTGTTTAGTGTATACCTTATTTACGATTACCGAAAACGAAGTGTGTTTTTAAAGAGAATAGAAAAGTATATTGCCGGTGGACATACGTTACACGATTCGTTACTTATAGATGCTTCTTACACATTAGAGCAAGAAATGGTCGTTGAATCGTTTACGTTATTAAGGCGGCAATATATGAATGAAGTTCATAAACAGCATACGAAAGAGCAACAGCAAATGATTTTTATGAACCAATGGATTCATCAAATGAAAACCCCAGTATCTGTTATTGAATTATTGTTACAGAAATATGGTAAGGAACATCGTGAGGCAAGGGGAACGATTGAAAGTATTCGTGAAGAAAATAACCGTATTTTAAATGGCTTAGATTTAGCGTTACATATGGCAAGATTAGATCAGTTTGCGAAGGATTATAAAGTAGAAGTAGTAAATGTTATAGATGTCATTCGAGATATTATTAATGAAAATCGAAAGTCATTCATTCAATCTTCTGTATTTCCGAAACTGATGGTTGAAGAAGAGGTTTGTATGATTGCGTCTGATAGAAAGTGGCTTAGTATCGCTATGAGTCAAATTGTCGTGAATGCAATTAAGTATACAAAAATTTCGGAGGCAGAGAAAAAGGAAATTCAATTTCAAATTGAAGAGAAAGACCAAAAAGTGTTATTACACATTAAGGACAATGGAATTGGTATTCCAGAGCAAGATGTAAAGCGCATATTTGATCCATTCTTTACGGGGATAAATGGCCGTAAAACGAGAGAAGCGACTGGAATGGGTTTATATATTACGAAGGAAATTTGCGATAATTTACATCATGGAATGTATGTGCAATCGGCTGAAGGAGAAGGAACGACATTCACGTTCCAATTTGCAAAAGATGAAGAATATCATACATTGATGAGAAAAATGACAAAACTGTAAGATAACAAAACGTTTTGTAAGGGAAATCACTCGTTTCTTTTTCTTATTTTTCTTATAGTAAATGTAAGAAGAAAACACATAGGGGGATTAGAAATGAGTGTTCTTGAAGTAAAGGGATTAACAAAGGTGTACCAATCAAAAGGCTCAGTAGCGACGACTGCTTTACATGATATAAATTTTAAAATTGAAGAAGGCGAATTTGTAGGAATTATGGGGCCTTCAGGGAGCGGGAAAACAACGCTTTTAAATTTATTAGCAACAATTGATAAACAAACTTCAGGTCATGTGCTTGTAAATGGTGAAGAAATTAATCAAATGCGTGCTGCAAAATTAGCAGAGTTTCGTCGTACACATTTAGGATTCATTTTCCAAGATTTTAACTTACTTGATACGTTATCGATTAAAGAAAATATTATTTTGCCTCTTGTAATGGCGAAGAAATCTGTAAAAGAAATTGACGCGAAAGTACTTGAAATTGCGAAGTTTTTAAACATCGAAGAAATTTTAAATAAAAAAGTATACGAAGTATCAGGTGGACAACAACAACGTGCAGCTGCTGCGAGAGCGATCATTCATGAACCGACGTTAATTTTAGCAGATGAGCCGACTGGTAATTTAGATTCGAAGTCAGCAAAATCATTAATGGGTGCGTTGCAAGACTTACATGAACAAAAGAAAGTGACAATTGCAATGGTAACGCACGATCCAGTAGCGGCTAGTTATTGTGAACGCATACTTTTCATACGCGATGGAGAGATTTTCTCAGAAATACATAAAGGAAGAACGAAGCAAGCCTTTTTCCAAGAAATTCTAGACGTACTTGCGATGCTAGGAGGAGAATATCATGAACTTTCGCCAGCTCGCGCTTAATAACGTAAAAGGAAATTGGCGTAATTATAAAGCGTTTCTTATTAGTAGTTGTTTATCGATTGTCGTATTTTTCATGTATGCTTCCTTCATTTATCATCCAGATGTCGTCAGCGGTAATATTAGTATGAAGACGATGATTACAAAAGGGTTAGAATCAATGAATTACATCGTAGTCATCTTCTCAGCACTCTTTATTTTATATGCAAATTCAACGTTTTTACGAGCAAGAAAAAAAGAATTCGGTTTATTAACATTAATAGGTGGAACAAAGTCTCAACTTGGCAGAATGATTATATTAGAACAACTTATGTTAGGTAGTATTGCAATTGTAGTAGGTATCGGGATTGGAATGCTTTGTTCAAAACTATTTTTCCAAGCACTCAGTGTCTTACTAAAGGTTGATAAAGCATTGCCGCTTGTGTGGAATGGAAAAGCAGTTCTGATTACAGCTGGCATATACTTTATCCTCTTTTTAATCCTATCATTGTTTAGTGTTTGGACAGTAGGACGTTTGCAAATTATTGATTTATTAAGGGAAGCTAGAAAACAAAAAGTAGAGCCGTTTGCATTTACATGGTTATGTGTAGCAGGAATAGGATGTATTATTGCTGCGTATGTCCTTTGTTTCCAAGTAACAATTATGAATTTTATAATGTATTTCTTACCAATCGTCGGACTGACAATTGGAGGAACGTATTTACTATTTACACAAGGTAGTACAGTCGTATTAAAAGCATTGCAAAAAAGAAAACAATCATTTTATACATATCCAAACATGTTCGTCCTTAGCAATCTTATTTATAAAATGAAAGATAATGCGCGTTTTCTATTTGTTATTTCTATCATTACAGCTGTTGTTTCTTCAGCAGTTGGTACGCTTTATGTATATTTTGAAAATATGAGTGCGAAAACGATAGATCTTACGCCACATGCTATTTCATATGAGGAAAAGGGTATAAATACGCATACCATTATTAACGAGGAAAAAGTACAGGTATTATTAAAAAAGAATGGATTTGAAGATGCACGAAAAATAACCTACGTAAAAATACCTGCAACGCAGAAAATAACGTTTTTTAACAGTGAACATGAAGTGCCAACAGCGATTATTGCAGAGAAAGAATATAATGCGGAAGTGCGTAAACAAAAAAGGGAAGAAGTTAGAGAAGTTCATAATGCACCAGGTAGTGCGACGATGATCATGAGTGATATGACAAATGATCTAGTGAAGATAGATCGTACGAAGCCATATGAAATTACAATTAATGGGCAAAAACAGTCTGTTCAGTTAAATGAACCAACTTCATATTCTGTTTTTAATGATGATGAATATCTCATTGTGAATGATCAAGATTTTGAGAAATACGCAAAACTCGTACCAGATGAAGAAAAGACGAAATATTATGGTTATTATATTGAAGATTGGAAGAGTACTGAAGACCTTGTGTTAGATTTGAAAAAGGAAATTGCGCCAGAAAAGCAAGGAGAACTGAAGAATTCAGTGTTTGCTTATAAAGATATAAGAGAATCAGGAGCAATTACAATGTTCATCGGTTTTTTCGTAGCAGTACTGTTCTTCTTCTTCGCTTGTAGCATGACATACTTTAAATGGTTTAACGATAAAGAACAAGACCGTATTCAATTTAAATCATTAAAGAGAATCGGTATGACAGATAAAGAAATTCGTAAAATTGCAATTCGTCAAATGGGTGTTATCTTCTTTATCCCGATTTTAATCGGTGCAATTCATAGTGGATTTGCTCTTCATACGTTAGGGAAAATGCTTTATATTGATTTATGGAAATCAGGTGCGATTGTAATTGGCGCATACATTGTAGCTTCTGCCATTTACTTTATGATCGCGCAAAGAGGATATTTAAAACACGTAAAAAGCTAGGGAAACCTCTAGCTTTTTGCCTATGTAGTAAGTTACAGGGGGACGATAGATGAACATTCGGCAACTAGCGCTGCAAAATATAAAGGGAAATTGGCGTAATTATAAAGTGTTTTTCTTAAGTAGTTGTTTTGCAATATTTGCGTCTTTTGCATATATGTCTGTCATTGTACATCCGTATATGCAAGAGACGATGTGGTATCAAAATGTACGCTGGGGTCTTATCATATGTAACATTATAATTATTTCTTTTTTTATCATATTTATTTTGTACTCTACTTCTATTTTCATAGAAGCACGTAAGAAAGAACTAGGGTTATATATGTTAATGGGAGCAACGAAATCTAACGTAATAGGAGTGATTATGACCGAGCAAATATTAATTGGAATGTTTGCTAATATTTTCGGTATTGGGCTTGGCATGATCTTTTTAAAGCTCTTCTTCATGGTGTTTAGTATGTTACTTTGTCTCCCGAAAGAACTCCCTGTCATATTTGACGTGAGAGCAATTGGGGGAACGTTTATTGCGTATATGGTCGTATTTGCTGTTTTATCTTTTATAAGTGCTTTACGAATATGGAATATAAAAATCATTCGGTTATTGAAAGAATTTCGAACGGATAAAAAAGAGCGGAAAACATCAAAGTGGCTCTGTTTATTCGGTTTTGCTTGTTTAGGGATAGGATATACGTTATCGCTACAAGCGACGATGCCAACGATAGCATTATACTTTTTTCCTGTTGTTATATTAATTTCTTTTGGAACGTATTTCTCATTTACACACGGCGTTACACAAATATTAGAAATGATAAAACGAAATAAAAAGATTATGTATACATATCCGTATTTATTTATAGTAAACCAATTGTCACATCGAATGAAAGAAAATGGTCGCTTTTTCTTTCTGATGTCTATGGCAACGACGTTTGTAGTTACGGCAACCGGTACGGTGTTCTTATATTTTTCTAGTATGCAAGATATGTGGAGGGACGGAGGGGTACACTCATTTTCGTACATAGAGAAAGGTACTTCTGCTCATGAAGTCTTTGAGGAAGGTACGGTTGAAAAACTGCTGCATCAATATGGGTATGATGATTTTCAATACATGAGTTTTGTTGGAGTGTATGCATCTTTTCAGTCCAATAAGGGGGAAACAGAAGTAACGCCGCTTATAAAGGAAAGTGAATACAATCAAGAGGCAAGAAAACAAAAGCAGAGAACGTATCATCCTAAAAAAGGAACAGTTACACTTGTTTATTATAATAAGCGGAATCATCCGAATTTATATGATCAAAAAGGGATTCAATTACAAGTAATGAATCAAACGCATCAATTGGTATTTAACGGTCAGAAGGAAGGGGTACAATTTAACTATCACCCTTCATACATTAATGGTCTGTTTTTCGTCATGAATGATGAAGATTTTAACAGTATAGCAAATACAATTCCGGATTCTGAAAAAATGATATATAGAGGCTACACATTACCAAATATCGAAAATA
This sequence comes from Bacillus proteolyticus, assembly GCF_001884065.1. Taxonomy (GTDB): domain Bacteria; phylum Bacillota; class Bacilli; order Bacillales; family Bacillaceae_G; genus Bacillus_A; species Bacillus_A proteolyticus. Next base: position 9,689 of record NZ_MACH01000086.1, on the reverse strand, counting down.
CAAAGAAATTAAATGCAGATTTACGTAAACATATGAAACAAGATAATAATAATGCATTTCGAAGTAATATGGAATTCTATGTGAGTATGAAAGAAGGCGGTGATATTACTCTATTTGTAGGTTCATTCATTAGTATATTATTCTTTCTTACTTCATGTAGTATCGTATATTTTAAATGGTTTCATAATATTGCATCGGATCGTAAACAGTATGGTGCGCTCTCCAAACTTGGAATGACGAAGGAAGAAGTGTGGAAAATTTCTCGTTGGCAATTGTGTATGCTATTTTTTGCGCCAATTATAGTAGGAAGTATGCATAGTGCAGTTGCGTTATATACGTTTCATAATACTTTCTTTATGGACGGTTCATTAAGAAAAGTAGGTTTGTTTATTCTGTATTATATCGCTGCATGCATCATTTATTTCTTTTTTGCTCAAAGAGAATATAGGAAACATTTAGACTAGCGGATGTTAGTCTTTTTTTAATATTCGAAATTTACATAGAAGAATATAAAAAAGTATGGTATAACAGTAAGAAAACGAAAAAGAGGGGAAAAGACGATGATTCGAGTAGGATATTTAGGACCAGAAGCAACATTTACAAATATGGCGGTGAGTCGTTTTTTTCCGGAAGCGGAGCATGTACCGTATCGAACGATTCCAGATTGTATAGATGCAGCTGCAAATGAAAATGTGGACTTCGCAGTTGTACCGTTAGAAAATGCGATTGAAGGTTCAGTAAATATAACTGTCGATTACCTTGTACATGAGCAACCACTTTCTATTGTAGGAGAAATTACAGTACCGATTCAGCAACACTTACTTGTACATCCCCGGTATGCAGAAGTGTGGGAAGAAGTATATGCTGTACATTCTCATCCACATGCTATTGCACAGTGCCATAAATTTTTAAATGAGGAATTAAAAGGGGTAACCGTTCGTGATATGACATCAACAAGCGCTGCTGCGCAATATGTGAAAGAACATCCTGAAGAAAAAATCGCCGCCATTGCAAATGAAGCAGCGGCAGAAAAATACGGATTAACAATTGTAAGGCGTGACATTCATACGCATAAAAACAATCATACGCGTTTCCTTGTTCTGCATAAGAAAAAGAAAGCAGTACTCCCAAACAACGGAGAAAATCGCGGAGAGAAAACGACACTTATGATAACGTTACCTGCGGATTATGCAGGAGCGCTATATCAAGTGTTATCAGCTTTCGCATGGAGAAAATTGAACTTATCAAAAATCGAATCTCGCCCAATGAAAACAGGTCTTGGAAATTACTTTTTCTTAATCGATGTCGATAAAGCATACGATGACGTATTATTGCCAGGCGTAACGATGGAACTTGAAGCGCTCGGTTTTTCTGTTACTGTGCTGGGGAGTTATTCTTCTTATTGGTTGTAAAAAGCGAGGAGGCTGTTAAACTTGCTTGAAACGAAACGTTGTTTATTAAATACAGTTCATGAATTAGATTACGAAAGTATAAAAGAACTATATTTAAATGAAGAAGTGAGAAAATATCTTGGTGGACCGCGTGAAGAAGAGTCGATTAGAGATGTTTTGAATGATATGTTGCATCCGGAAGAAAACTGTTGGTATTGGATTGTTAAAGAGAAGGAAACAAAAGCATTTTTGGGAGTAGTATCGCTCGATCCAAATGATGTTAATAAAGATATTGAAGTATCTTATCAATTTTTACCGATGTACTGGGGAGTTGGCTATGCAACAGAAGTTGTTCAGGCTTTAATTCAGTATGGTTTTCGGGAATTACATTTATCAAAAGTAATTGCAGTAACACAAATGGCTAATATACCTTCGCGTAAACTTTTAGAACGGTTACGTATGAAATTAATTCAAACGTATTATCGGTTTGGGGCAGAGCAAGCTGTCTATTCTATTGAATCAACGGAGATAATTTTGCTAGATTAATAAAATCCCACCTGCAGAAGGTGGGATTCTTTATTTTAACTTCGCAAGCCGATCCTCTAACTGACCACGCCAAATGTCTGCTAGTTCTGGTACAGCAAGAATCTTCTCAATGCCATCTCTATCTTTTCTATTATGGAAATAGATTTCGTTAGAGAAAAGAACAGAAACATTACTCGGTTGACGCTCTAGTAATGTCATTTTAGAATCTTTACGTACAGCACCTTCTTGAAGAACGCGGCATAAGTATCCAGTATATCCAGTTGCTACAATGCGAGGAAGTATGCCAGGAATACCGAGGCGTTTTGAAATAGTGCTACAAGGTACTCTCGATTGTGTTACTTGAATGATTGCTTCACCTAGTTGATATGTATCTCCGATGCAAACATCACGCTCTAACATATTTGTTACGGTAATGTTTTCGCCAAATGTGGAAGCTGGAAGTGTTGTTTGGAATTCTTCTTCCCATAGTGCGTAATGTTCGTATGGATACACACAAACAGCGCGGTCAGGTCCCCCGTGATGTTTTAAATCTGCTACATCATCACCACGGAATCCATCTTTTGAGAGAAAGGCCTCTTCTGTAGGATCTTTACATATACCTGTTATCATTTCTTTATCTTCGCCATATTTCATTTGTTTCGGTTTACCGGTGCTAAAGTGAACGAGTTCAATTCCCATATTTGACCTCCTTTACAATTGATTACAATATTATATCATTTACAAAATAAAAGCACAGAGAATGATGAAAAACTCTGTGCTTTACATTAATTAATAAACGAGAAATCCAGCACGGTCTAGTGCCTCACAAGCAGCATCTAATTTCTCTTTAGAATCTGCTTCGATTGTATGTAAGTGAATACCATCTGTTAGTTGCGAAAGGTAGGAAGCGTTTGTGTTCTCGATTTTTTGTAAATATTGCTCTACATCAAAGCGATTACTTACCATGATCGATGCTGTTAAATCGCCGTATACAGGATGCTCAACTTTTACGTCTTTAATCGTAACACCGTGGTCCACTAACATTGTAAGTTCTTGGCGTACTTCGGCTGGTTTGTGTTGGCATACGATTACGCGTTCAAAAGCTTGTTGCTTCGCTTGTGGTTTTAAATATAAATATCCTTGAGCAGTCGCAATAATGGGTTCATTTCGTGCTTTTAGTAAGGAAATATCTTGTACGATAACTTGCCTACTTACATTTGTTTTTTTAGATAACTCACTCCCCGATAATGGTTCATTTGCAGCGAGAAGCCATTGAAGAATAAGCTGACGTCTTTCTTCACCTAAAATCTTTTTTTGATCATTTTGTTTCATTATGATTTAACACCTCTATAAAATTGATTTCCAATTGTGTGTAGTGCATGAATAGTTGTATCAATTTGTTCTTTCGTTGTGTGATGTCCGAAAGAAAAGCGGACATATTGTTTTGCCTCTTCATACGTTTTTCCAATTGCGACCATTGTTTTTGAAGGTTCTTGTTTACCGACTTGGCAAGCACTTCCGGTGGAAATGGCAATACCATGACGATTACATTCTAGCATTGTATATTGACCTTCTATTCCTTTTATTGTAACCCCAATAATATGTGGTAAACAAGAAGTAGAATGACCTTCTACTTCAATTTCTAGAGGAAGTGTTTGTAATTGCTTTAAAAAATAGGATCGTAACTCTTGAAAACGGAAGCTCTCTTTCTTTTGATTTTTTAATATATGCTCTGCAGCCGTTAAAAAAGCAGCGATGCCAGGAACGTTCACTGTACCAGGGCGAAACCCTTTTTCATGAGAAGTTCCCGGAAATACTTGTTCCCAGCGCATTTGCGGATTTATATAGCAAGCGCCGACACCTTTTGGGCCGTATATTTTATGTGCTGAAACAGAAAGGCTATCAATCCCCATCTCAAAAACATGGATAGGCAGTTTACCAAATGTTTGCACACAATCCGTATGAAATAAAACATTATATTTTTTTAAAAGTGCCCCGATTTCTGTAATGTTTTGAACGGTTCCGATTTCAGAGTTTCCATGCTGTATGCTTGCTAGAACAGTATTTTCCGTAATAGTTGCTTCTAAATCTGCTAAATGAATTAGCCCACTTTTATCAACAGGAATTTCAGTAATTGTATAGCCTTGCGATTGTAAGGATTGAAAATAACTTCGAATCGATGCGTGTTCCATAGGTGTCGTAATAATATGTTTCTCATTTCTAGCATTTAGAAGTGATTGAATCGCAAGATAGTTAGACTCTGAACCACCGCTTGTGAAGAATACACCTTGTTCCTTCCCACCGATCATTTCTGCAAATGTTTCTCTACAAACTTGTAATAAAGAAGATGCACTTCCACCAATATCGTGTAAACTTTGTTCATTTCCGAAATATGTTTTCGTCGCTTGTATATATGTTTCTAAAGCTTCTTCGCTCATAGGTGTTGTTGCTGCGTAATCAAGATATATCATCATGTGAATTCCTCTCTTCAGTAAGAGTGATGTTTATTTTCGTTTTGAGAATGATATTGAAAATAAGAATTGTAAAAAAACTCTTGTCATTATTTTAAAACTATGTAAATATAGGTGTCAAGACAGTTGAAAAGTGTAAAGTAGGAGGCAACAATTATGCCAAGTGCAGATGTCTTGATTATTGGAAGTGGCGTTGCGGCACTTCGTGTTGCAAAAGAGCTTTGTCACGAAAAGAATGTGATAATTATCACAAAAAAAACAGGACGCAATAACAATACATATTTAGCTCAAGGGGGAATTGCAGCGGCTGTTGCTGCATATGACGATCCGAGTGGGCATTTTGAAGATACATTAGTGGCAGGTTGTCATTATAACAATGAAGAGGCAGTTCGGTATTTAGTTGAAGAGGGGCCGAAAGAAATAAATAAGCTTATTACAAATGGGATGAAATTTGATGGGGATGAAAAAGAGCTCCACCTTGGTAAAGAAGGAGCGCATCGAAAACGTCGTATTTTACATGCGGGAGGAGATGCAACTGGTAAAAATTTATTAGAACATTTAATTCAAGAAGTAGTTCCGTACGTTACTGTTGTAGAGCAAGAGATGGTGCTCGATTTTATGATAGAAAATAATAAATGCATAGGGGCTTTAACACGAAATAGTGAAGGAGAGCTGAAGCGTTATTATGCTGATTATACGGTGTTAGCATCAGGCGGAATAGGTGGTTTGTATGCCTTTACGTCGAATGACGAGACAATTACAGGAGATGGACTTGCGATGATATATCGAGCTGGTGGTGAACTAGTTGATCTAGAATTTGTACAATTTCATCCGACAATGTTATACGTGGGCGGGCGATGTTGCGGTCTCGTTTCTGAAGCAGTCCGCGGGGAAGGAGCTGTCCTTATAAATGAAAAGGGACAGCGTTTTATGATGGATATACATCCCGGGAAAGATCTTGCTCCGCGTGATGTAGTGGCAAGAGCTATTCATGAACAACTTCTTGCGGGTGAAAAAGTGTACTTAAACATCGAAACTATTCAAAACTTTGAACAGCGTTTTCCGACTGTTTCATCATTATGTAAAAAGAATGGCGTTGACTTAAAAGAGAACCTTATTCCGGTCGTACCGGGTGCTCATTTTCATATGGGCGGCGTGAAGACGAATTGTGATGGGGAGACGTCCATTTCCAACTTATATGCGGTCGGTGAAGTGGCGTGTAATGGAGTTCATGGTGCGAACAGATTGGCGAGTAATTCATTATTGGAAGGTCTTGTGTTCGGAAGGCGGATAGGGAAACACATTTTAGCTAGACCAGCACAAGAAAGAAAAAGTATATCAGAAGAAAGAGAAAAAAGTTTTATAGCTCTTAATGATTTACCTTTGAAAGAAGAAATACAAGAATACATGATGAAGTATGTTGGGATTGTGCGAACAGAGAAAAATTTATCATATGCTATGAGATGGTTTAGTAGATACGGTGTGAGAAATATGATATTACAATATGATGCTCTTACAGATGAAGAGATTACGCTTATTAATATGTTAACAGTTTGTGAGCTTATAACAGTATCAGCATTGCAAAGAGAAGAAAGTATTGGTGGTCATTATCGCAGTGATTATCCAGAAAGAAATAAAGTAAGGAAAGAGATTATTCGAGTGAGAAGAAAACTACAACTGGTTTAATGAGGAGAAGAGGGGTTTTATGAACACATTAAAAATTAAGGAAGCGCTAAATAGATTTTTTCTAGAAGATATAGGAGAAAGAGATGTAACATCGCAGCTTATCTTTCCCGATAATGCAATTGCAAAAGGAACGTTTCTTGTAAAGGATACAGGGGTCTTTGCGGGGAGTTTAGTGATAGAAGAGGGTTTTAAACTAATTGATGAAAAAATTGAAGTTACACTCCATAAAAAAGATGGGGACTTAGTAGAAAAAGGTGAAATTATAGCAACAGCTAAAGGGCCTATTGCATCTTTATTAACAGCGGAGCGCGTTATATTAAATATTATTCAGCGTATGAGCGGGATAGCAACGATGACTCGTAAAGCAGTACTTACGTTAGATAGCAATCATACGCGTATTTGTGATACGAGAAAAACGATGCCGGGACTACGTATGTTTGATAAATATGCGGTAGTGTGCGGAGGTGGATTTAACCACAGATTCGGTTTGTATGATGGTGTCATGATTAAAGACAATCATATTACGTTTACTGGATCGATTACAAAAGCTGTTACATCGGTGAAAGAAAGATTGGGACATATGGTGAAAGTAGAAGTCGAAACAGAGACGGAGGCGCAAGTGAGAGAAGCGGTAGAGGCCGGCGCAGATATTATCATGTTCGATAATCGCACGCCAGATGAGATTCGTGAGTTTTCAAAAATTGTACCGAGTGCCATCGTTACGGAGGCTTCAGGTGGCATTACAATTGAAGATTTATCGAAATACGGAAAAACAGGAGTGGATTATATTTCACTTGGGGCGTTAACACATTCAGTGAAAGCACTTGATATTAGTTTTAATATTGAGGCGTGATGAGAGTGGTTTAGAGGGGGAGAATCATAAATGGGTATTTTAGAGAAAGTGCAGCCAATCGAAGTAATGTTACCAGAGCGTTATCAAACGGCGTCTACATTAGAAATGGAAGAGCGTGTTCGCGAAATTAAAGAAAAAATGGGTGAATTGCTATTTATCCCAGGGCATCATTATCAAAAAGATGAAGTGGTACAATTTTCAGATGCGGCAGGGGATTCGTTGCAACTTGCACAAGTTGCGGCGAGTAATAAAGAGGCGAAATATATTGTGTTTTGTGGTGTGCACTTTATGGCGGAAACAGCAGATATGTTAACGACAGAGGATCAAGTTGTCATCTTACCAGATATGCGTGCAGGGTGTTCAATGGCGGATATGGCAGATATTGAACAAACAGAAAGAGCGTGGAAAGAGCTCGCGAAATTATTTGGGGATACGATGATTCCACTAACGTATGTAAATTCAACAGCTGCTATTAAAGCATTTTGCGGTCGTAATGGAGGGGCAACAGTAACCTCTTCTAATGCAAAACAAATGGTGTCTTGGGCGTTTACACAAAAAGAACGTCTCGTCTTTTTGCCAGACCAACATTTAGGAAGAAATACAGCGTACGACTTAGGCATCCCATTAGATAAAATGGCAGTATGGAACCCGCATACAGATTCATTAGAGTACGATGGAGATCTAGAAGGAATTCAAGTGATTTTATGGAAAGGTCATTGTTCTGTTCATCAAAATTTTACTGTGAAAAATATTGAAAGTGTGCGAAAAAATCATCCGGATATGAATATTATTGTTCACCCTGAATGTTGTTATGAAGTTGTTGCTGCATCCGATTATGCAGGATCAACGAAATATATTATTGATATGATTGAAGCTGCTCCAGTGGGAAGTAAGTGGGCGATTGGTACAGAGATGAATTTAGTGAACCGAATTATTCAGCAACATCCAGATAAAGAAATTATGTCGTTAAATCCGTTTATGTGTCCGTGCTTAACAATGAACCGAATTGATTTACCTCACTTACTATGGGCGCTTGAGAATATAGAAAGAGGAGAAGAAATTAACGTTATTCGTGTAGAAAATAAAGTAACCGAAGAAGCAGTTCTGGCATTAAATCGTATGTTAGAACGCGTTTAAAGCAACGGGATTTCCGTTGCTTTTTTTGTACATATAATCATAACAAGAATGAAATAGGCATACATTGTGTTGAGGAAATCATTGTGATTTTTTTATCCCGCTATTTGCGGGCAGTAAAACTTCTCACTTCAAACTTCGGCTGATGCAAAGAAGTTTGGTGAGGGCTAATAATCAGTGCGGGAGAACACCCCACTGATTAAAGTTTCACTTTATGCTTATTCCACTTCAAATGATATTGAAAATCGAAGAAGTGATGAAAGTGAAAAGAAGTTAATGTTATTTAGAAAGGGTTACTTCATGAGATTTGTTACTTATAGATAAGTTATACAGGAGGGGGAAAATTTGAAAATTCATATCGTGCAAAAAGGGGATACCCTTTGGAAAATTGCAAAAAAGTACGGAGTGGATTTTGACACGCTGAAAAAAACAAATACACAGCTTAGTAATCCAGATTTAATCATGCCAGGTATGAAAATTAAAGTGCCATCAAACGGCGTTCATGTGAAACAACAGCCTGGAGCGGGTTCTACGCCGCCAAAACAATATGTAAAAGAGGTGCAACAAAAAGAGTTTGCATCAACATCAACTCCACTTGGAATAGAAGATGAAGAGGAAATTACGTATCAATCAGCACCTATTACACAAGAGCCAGCTATGCAACAAACGCAAAAAGAAATGCAGGTAAAACCGCAAAAAGAAATGCAGGTAAAACCGCAAAAAGAAATGCAAGTGAAACCACAAAAAGAAATACAGGTGAAGCCGCAAAAAGAAGTACAACAAGAAAAGCCGATTCAAAAAGAAAAACCAGTTGAAATGCCGTCTGTTATTCAAAAACCACCTGTTATAGAGAAAGTAGAAAAGCAAAAGCCAACTACGAAGGAGAATACTAAATTTTCCATTAATGTATTGCCACAGCCACCGCAACCGCCAATTAAAGCGAAAAAAGAATATAAAATTTCAGATGTAATAAAAAAGGGAAGCGAGTTAATTGCTCCTCAAATTAATAAAATGAAACCTAACAACGTCATTTCTCCGCAAACGAAAAAAGAAAATATAGGAAATGTCTCACCACAAGTGAAAAAAGAAAACGTAGGAAACATAATTTCACCGCAAGTGAAAAAAGAAAATATAGGGAACATAGTCTCACCGCAAGTGAAGAAAGAAAATGTAGGGAATATAGTCTCACCGCAAGTGAAAAAAGAAAATATAGGGAACATAGTCTCACCGCAAGTGAAGAAAGAAAATGTAGGGAATATAGTCTCGCCACAAGTGAAAAAAGAAAACATAGGGAATATAGTCTCACCGCAAGTGAAGAAAGAAAATATAGGGAACATAGTCTCACCGCAAGTGAAGAAAGAAAATGTAGGAAATATAGTCTCGCCACAAGTGAAGAAAGAAAATATAGGGAATATAGTCTCACCAAACGTATCAAAAGAAAATGTTACTATCCCGCAAGTAATACCGCCAAATATACAAGTGCCGAACATAATGCCAATAATGGATAATAACCAACCACCAAATATAATGCCAATAATGGATAACGACCAACCGCCAAATATAATGCCAATAATGGATAACAACCAAATGCCGAATATAATGCCAATAATGGATAACAACCAAATGCCG
>NZ_MACH01000085.1 GCF_001884065.1 Bacillus proteolyticus | reverse complement strand
GTGATTTAGAAGAAATAGAACATCTAATTTCGATCATGTCTCAGTATCATTCTGCATTAGCTTCTGAAATCGGACAGCTAGGTGAAGAATTTTGTGATTTCGGATTCGGATTTTATCCTTATGAAATCTTATTCTTGATCCATGTAAGGAAACAACTAGGGTTGCCAGTACCTACTCAATTCGATAATTTTCTGATGAATACTCCAGAAGCGAAATTGGTATTTGGAGAACGTGAGCAATACCAAGAATGGGACCCCATGCTTCAGATGATCGATCAATTTTATCGTAAAAACTACCCGGAATATATTCCTAACAAGCATGGAGAATTATTTCAATAAAAGGGAGGAAGCTAATATGCCTGATCAAGGGATAGCGCAGATTATATTTCCTGATAGCAAGGATTTGGAAACGTTTTTGAAGGAACAAGGAAGTTATGACTTACATGAAGACCTATTAAAATATGGATTGACGACGAAACAGTTTTTATACGTTGACTATAAAGGTGAGCAATACCAAGAAATTGTCAATTTTATTCTTGATTACGAATTTGCCCACCAAATTGAATTAGCAACACAAGAAGAACTCGAGAAATTAGAAGCATTTAATTATGAATTTTTACCTGAAAAGATTAAGGAGGCCAACAAAATACTGTCACCAAAGGGGTATGGACTATTTACATATCCAAACTCGGGCGACTTCTTCGCACTATTCATTGTAAAAATAGAGACTATAACAAAATTGCTGCAAGAAGAAGTGCTGCTTGATGATAGAATCCCTTTTCAAGAAAGGTGTATCAAGTATTATAGATAGACCGGTTTTGGTGCAAAAACCTCAAGGCAATTGCAATTTGGGGTATCGCCACATGCCCATCAACTTAAGAGTTTTATAACACCAAAAAAAAAAAATTGTACATTTTCACATGAAGATGTCAATTTTCTCGTTTTGAAGGTATTTGTATTTCTTAACTTGATAGTGATGTGGTGGGTCCTCTAAATCAGCATCTCCAAAACAAAGGGACGTGCAGAATTAAAAAGAACAGACTTTTCTTTTTTGAAAAGTCTGTTCAAAAATAAATAAATTCAAGTACTTACCATCCAAGCCAAACAGTGCCTTGGTGCCATAAACCATCTGAATTTACTAGAGTTACAACATAGTTTCCTGCTTTCATAGGACCAAAGTAATTATAAACATAATTACCACCACTCATTGGCCCTCCTGTTACATTATGGGTTACGGTGTTTCCTGATGATAAACTTTTTACTACAACTTTAAAATTAAAATTTTTATTATTTTGAATAGCTACTCCAATAGTTCCGTTGTCTGCTACAGATACAGTTTTTTTCACTTGAATTGATGTAGAAAAATTATAACTACCGGAATATCCCCAATCAAATGCTGCAGCTGCTTTTTCTCCAATAAGATTATTTTTATCAGAAAGACTTGGTACAAATGGTCTTTCGACTTCATTTGTATTTTCAACTATACTTTCAATTCTATCTGAAATAGGTTTTACTGTATCAGCAGATGCTGCACCAATCCCCCCAGTTAATGCAATACCTGTTGCTAATGCTCCGACTACTAATTTCTTGAACATAAAAAATCCCCCTTTAATAGTTTTGTAACTCATACCTCAAATGTATCATTTTTTACAAAAAAGAAAATATTTAGAATTTATAGAAATATTAGTTTTATTATTAAAAATATTCAGTCTTAAATTTATCAAAGTTAGCACTCATAAATTACTGTAAAATATTAAAATTTCCGTTTTTGGGATACTTGAAATTACTAGCTGGATAGCAATGGGGTACCGCCAGCATTTTGGAAAAAAACACGCTAAGCAAAAAATAAAATAAGCTACCCATATGGACAGCTCATTTACATAATTCTCGTTATTGGAAGTTATTGCAAACCCCTCCTGTTTGGAGGGCGGATCAATCTTTGTTTTGTTTTTCTAACAGGGGTCACCATATAAAAAAAATAAAATAGACTTTTGCAAGACTTTTGCAAGACTTTTGTAATACTTTTGCAAGTATTTTGAAAGATATATATATTAAGATGAACTTGTCAACATGAATTATAAGACTTTAAGTAAAATTTACTTAGTTTATAGAATGATAGTAATTCATTTATTACAAATACAAAAAAAATAAGAGTTTTATAATCTCAAAAGAGGAGTTAGTAATATGTTAAAAAACAATAAGAAGACTAAACAAATTTTATCACTTGCTATGATTGGAGCTATTGGTACTTCATTTGCATTCGCATCTCCAAGTTCAGCAAGTGCAGCTCAAATTAACCCTATCCAAAATATCGCAGTGGGAGAAGAAAAACCTTATATAGAAAATTGGGATGAGCCCTTCAAAAAGATGTTTAGCATGCTTCAAAATGGTGATGCACGATATAAGAACTTTAAAAACCCACAGTTTGTTCTTAATAAGGTTGTAAAAATGTCTGTAGAAGAAGATGGTTCTCCTATTACTAATGCAAAAACTCTATTCGTAGGGAAGACAATTTTCAAAAATGATTCAGATCATGATCAAACCTTTACTACAAATGAATTCTCAAAGACAATTGAGCATTCTATTTCTAGTTCCACTACACATGGATTTAACTTAGGAGTAACTGCTGGTGCATCGTTTGGTATTCCGGGTATTGGAGAGGGAAGTGTTGAAATATCTACTGAATATAATTTCTCAAATACAAATGAAAATACAAAGACCGAGAGTTATACTTATACCGCTAGCCCGCAAAATATTGTAGTTCCTGCACATTCAGCTGTAGAGGTTTCCGTAATTTTAAATACTGTTAAAATAAATGGAAATGTAGACCTTACCTCTACTATAACAGGAAAAGTTAATTATGAAGATGGTTCTCGAATGAGAAATAATAATCTTCAGGATTTATGGTATGATGCTTTTAGATATAGCACTAGCAGAACCGATGCTTTGAATGTAAGGCCTGTCTATAAGTATGAAGATGGTTTAACTGATAAAGTTACTTTAAAAGGAAAAGGTAAATACTCAGCTGAATATGGAACACAGTTCTCTGTAACTGTAAAACCTGTTGAAATGAAACCTAGAGCACTTGCTGTTACATCTAGCGGTACGGATGCATCTACTAATGAAGATTACACTGTTACTAACGAAGGTCACACTTATACAGTACAACCAGAAGTTAAAAAAGAAAACTAAAATACTTTAAAACTAAAAGCCCTCTCGAGTGAGAAGGGCTCTTTTTTATGCTTTGGTCCATTATCGACTTTTAGATAATGCACGTAATACAGGCTTTATGATTTTACTTATTAGGGGTCACCATACATGCCCATCAAGTTAAGGAGACGAATTTCCCCCAAAATGAAAAAACGTTATTCTTTCAGTAAAATACTTGAAAGGATAACGTTTTTTATGGTTCTCTCGCTTTCTGAATAAGCCCGTTGAATATGAATAACTGAGATATGTTTCACTCTTAAAATCACTGAATTACTTTTGAACTAGCACTAGGTCTAGCCAGGATTTCGCCTCATTGTACAAAATTGGATTGTTTTGCGGCGTGTAGTAGGCAAGGATTGCAACTGCCTGTGATACGACCCATCCGCGGGCCCTTGCCAATGTAGCATCGTCCGTACGGATAGCATCAAGGAACACATCGCGCGCCTCTGGCGAGTGCAACTTCCACGCGACCATTACATCACACGCAGGGTCACCTACGCCCATTGTCTCCCAATCAATCACACCGCTGATACGCTTATCACGTACGAGCCAGTTACGTACATCTAGATCGCCGTGATGCCAAACAGGAGGACCGTTCCATGGAGGCGCAGAAAGAGCCGACTCCCATACAGCAGACACCGCGGGATCGCCATTAAATCGTGCTAGCCAATATCGGAAGTCCTTGTCCCGTTGGGCCAAAGGAATGCCGCGTCCTAACGGCCCTCCCGTTGGATCGACTTGTTGCAGTGCTAGGACAAACCCTGCGAGATCGCGTGCTGCCTGAATCTCGTCAATCGCCTCTATCGGCACCGTTTCACCCCTCAACCACGAATGTATCTCCCAAAACCATGAGTATTCGTTATTGGGGCGCCCCTGAGCGATAGGTACAGGGATTTCAAGCGGAACTAATGGCGCGAGTTTTGGTAGCCATAAGAACTCGCGTCCTCCTGGTGTCGTCGGTCCTTCCCTTCTCGCTAGCCGAATGGAATATTCGTCGCCAAGTCGGAAAACGGCATTTACCGTTCCAACTGGCTCTACCTTACGAAGAGGCAACTCTGCCCAGCGGGGGAACTGATCGACAAGCAAACGACGCACAAGTCGCTCTTCAATTTCCAATTCGTCAGCATGCATCTTCTCGGACATCGTATGATCTCTCCTTGGTAGCTCTGACATAAACTTTTATTGGTGGAAAATTATAATAATGCTCCGTACACCAAAAGTCAAAAAGCCACACTTTTTCATTATAAAATGCAGTCACACCTTAAAAAATTAACTTCTCTTAATTTATTCAATTGTAACACAACTCCTATAGGGGTCACGTTACATTACTATCAATCTAAGATGAATTTATACCCATAATTCATAGAAAGCGTTATTCTTTTTGTAGAAATATACAGAAAGGGTGGCGTTTTTTATGGGTCTTTCGATTCAAGATGAGTTTCATTTGTTCGCTAAAGAACTACAGCGATATCTATCTCCACATATTCTTCAACAACTTGCACAAGAGACAGGTTTTGTAAAACGTAAAAGTAAGTATGGCGCACGAGATTTGGCTGCTTTATGTATCTGGATTAGTCAACAGGTAGCAAGCGATTCTCTCACTCGATTATGTAGTCAGCTTTATGCGAATACAGCTACACTTATGAGTCCAGAAGGACTTAATCAACGTTTCAACCGATGCGCCGTTTTATTTCTACAGCGTGTATTTTCCCTTTTAATCAAAAGCAAACTAAACGATTCGTCTCAAATCTCAAACCAATACACCTCTTATTTTCAACGTATACGTATTTTAGATGCTACTATTTTTCAAGTACCCAATCATTTGGCCCCTATTTACCCTGGTTCAGGAGGATGTGCACAAACAGCTGGTATTAAAATTCAGCTAGAGTATGATTTACATAGTGGAAAATTCCTCAATTTTCAAATGGAACCAGGTAAAAACAATGATAAAACCTTTGGCACAGAGTGTTTGGATACCTTACGCCCAGGAGATTTATGTATTCGAGATTTAGGATACTTTTCTCTAAAAGATTTAGATCAGATGGATCAACGGGGAGTATTCTATGTTTCACGGTTAAAATTAAATAATAGAGTATATGTAAAAAATGAATCTCCAGAATTCTTTCGGAATGGGACAGTAAAAAAGCAATCTTTATATGCTTTGCTTAACCTTGAAGATATTATGAATCAGATAAAACCAGGAGATACTTATGAAATTCAGAATGCCTATATTGGACAACAAAAATTACCCTCACGAGTTGTAATATATAGACTCACACCAACTCAAATTCATAAACGTAGGAAACAACAAACTTATGTTGAAAAGAAAAAAGGAGTTACATACTCTGAAAAGAGTAAACGTTTAACAGAAATCAATGTTTATATTACCAATATCCCATGGGAAGTTGTTCCGATGGAACAGGTTCATGATATCTACTCACTACGTTGACAAATAGAGATTGTATTTAAAACATGGAAATCTCTTTTTGGTATCAATCATTGTTACAATATTAAGCGAGAGCGTCTAGAATGTCATCTTTATGGACAGTTAATTGCTATTTTTCTTTGTTCTTCAACTATGTTCAAAATGCGACAGCTGTTACTACAGAAAAAACAAAAAGAATTAAGTGAATATAAAGCAATTTATATGATTCAAGATCATATGTACCTAGTATATGAAGCTATACAAAAAGACACCCAAGAAGTATCAAAAATTTTCCTTCGTCTGTTTGACCTCTTACAGAAAAACGGACGGAAATCCCATCGATATGAGAAAAAGACAGTCTTTGATATTTTAGGTGTCGTTTATCAGTTTACTGTATCCAATCTAAAGCAGAAAACTGCATAATCTTTAAAAATACACCGTATCAAGGTTTATTTGGTATGTGCATTTTTAAAAACAAATAAACAAATTATCAAGCATATAGGCAACAAGAACGGAAGTTCATGGGAGACCCAACCTTAGCTTGATGGGCATGTATGGTGACCCCTAATAAAGAAATCAATTGTGGGAAAATTAAACAAACGTTTGTTTAAAACATTTTGGCCATGAATCAATGTATGAGGTACGGGATTCAATTGTCCAGTTTGTTAAATTTCATGTTTATTATATAAATTTTATATAACAAAGAAAAAGCACCCGTTTTGGATGCTTTTAAATCTTTTCTATAATATAAACTAATGTCTTTTTTGATGGTGCATGATAAGAGTAACCTTGATTATTATGAACATATATTTCGTATTTACCCATCACTTTAAATCTTTCAGTTTCAGATTCACCGAACTTTGTTACAAAGTCGCATAAAATAGTTAAATCTTTTCTATTATTGCATAACAAATTAGAAATTTGTTTTTCGGTATATATTCCCCCTACCGCTAATTCTTTCAACATCTCACTATATTGCATAATTTCTCCACCTTCCCAATCTATTCATTCAACAGAAAACATGATTATCCTTTTATTCAAATGAACAAAAAGCCATCGCCGAAGTGACGGCTCTAAAGAAGATACGGAAGCTGATTTATATTTTGAAATGTATTGTAACCGTCAAGAAAAAATAAAGAAAGAGGAAGAAGAACGACAACGTATTCAAATACAGAAAGAGCAGTTATATAGAAAAAAGAACTATGGAACAAATGAGACTTGTATCATGTCTATATATTGAAACCATATTAAAAGTGAGGGCAGTTTTATGTTTATTCAAATAAATTTGAGGTGTGGAAATGGAACAGAAGTTTATTAAAAAATGTAATCATGATGAGCTTGACTATGTTATAAAAGACTATTGGCAAGATGTATGGAATTATTCATTTATTATTACGAAAGATCCACACTTATCAGATGACATCACACAAGATGTCTTTATAAAGGTTTTTAAACATTGGCATTCGTTTCGAAAGGAGTCATCTATTAAAACGTGGATATTAAAAATTACAAGAAATACGGCAATAAACTATTTGAAATCCTCTTATTTTAAAAGGATATCTTTAGTGGGATTTTTTAGTGACGATAAGCAATCTCCATCGGCAGAACGAGAATTTTTTAATCAAGAGGAAATGAATGAAGTGTGGGATGTTGTATTAAAATTACCTAAAAAACATCGTGAAATAATTATATTGGACGCGAAATATGAATTATCTTATGAAGAAATGGCTGAAACATTAGATGTATCAATTGGAACAGTCAAATCTAGATTAAGCCGAGCGAGAAGTAAGGTTTCAAAACTAATAGGGGAGGATAGAAGTGATGAACAGTAAAAAAAATCCTGATTGGTATAGCAAATTAAAAAACGGTCCAATGGAGAATCGTAAAGATGAAGAAGAATTTATTTATAAAATAAAGCAATCGATAGACCAAAATAGTGAAGTAGATTCTGCAACATTTAAGAGACCATTTCGTAAAAAAGTATTGCCTATTGTAGTTGTTTTGGTTTGTACAATGTTATTTTTTATTGTTCAGCAACCTTGGTTTGATGATAATAAATCACCGGTACAAAGTAGTACTCAAATTAAGTCGAAAACAAAAGATGAGTCTGATCAAGATCCCTCACTAAAACAATTTATGAATGATTTATATCGAAGTACAAATTCAAAAAATGAAAATGACCTTTATAGAGCGTTAAATGATGAAGTTCTATTTAAAGGGATTATGTATAAGAAGGATGAATTACAGCTTGATGATGATATTTTTCATGAGTTGCAAGTCGCCCTTACAATGGGGGGAGAATTTGTGAATGATACGAAGAAAGTTTACAAAGTGCCAAGTGGATCGACAGAAAGTAATCAATCAAATCAAGAACACTTTATATATGCAACTGTTACTGGAAACAAAACGAAAATTTTAGCTGAACCAAAACTAGAATCACAAGTTTTGTATGAAGTATCTAATGATATGGTAAAAGCTTGGATCCCGGAAAAATTGCAAAATGATGGATATATAAAAATATCGACTATTAACGGTGATACTACTGGATATGTACAAAAAAAGTATGTTTTAACTGATATTAAATATTCTTTCATGTTCGAAAAGAATCATGAAGGTATATGGAAAATAACGAATATAGAATCTATATGGTAAAAGAGGAAGGTTCACTTTAATGAACCTTCCTCTTTATTTTTATTCTCTTTTTGAAGAGTATCCCAGGAATCTAAAATTTTTGCTGTAACAAGAGCGGCACTATTCTTTTCTGAATTACCACCAGGAATAACAACAGAAATGGCGATTTGTGGATCTTTGGCAGGAGCATATGCAATGAAAAGAGAATGATTTATCACTCTTTCTTGCTCATTCGGTGAACCTGTTATACCCGTTTTACCTGCGACATCAAAGGGCAAGTTTTTAATCTCCTCTATATTGTGACTCATCCCACCTTGCACGACGCTCCAAAATTTCATCGGATATCGATTAGAACTTTCTAAGATTGGTTTAAACTTTTTTGAATCATTACCGTCATGATCAATAATGGCACTTACGATTTGAGGTTTATATTTATCACCTTTACTTGCCAAAGTTGCTGCATATTGTGCAAGCTGAAGAGGAGTGTGCACTTCATTTCCTCCCCAAGAAGCATTTAATAAAGCGGAGATTCCATTTTCAAACTTATTAGATGGATGAAATTCATATTTTCCGTCTTCTTCAAAGGGTAAATCGATCCCAGTTTTAGAACGAAGGCCGAATTGCATTAAATAATCTGTCCATATATGTGCTACTCTTTCTATATTCCCATTATTTTGGTTGAATAAGGGTAGCGCTACTTTTGCTGTCATAAATGTGTTAGATGAATTAATGATAGCCTGACTCGGTGTGATCTCACCTGTTGGCGTTCCAGGTGCATTCGTAATGTTATTTTGATTATCATACTGAAAAGTACCTTTATCTAAATAAGTATCTTCAGGTTGAAAAAGCTTTTCGTTTAATCCAATTAAAATAATAAGGGGCTTTATAGTAGAGGCCATATTTACATAAGAATCACCATACTTTAATTTTTGAATTGCTTTATTTTGCGACAATGATTTGATGTTTTCTTTTTTAGATGATACATGTGTATGTAATGTATTTGGATCAAAAACTGCTGAGTTGGCCATAGTTAAAATTGCACCAGTTTTTACATCGGTCACTACAGCATAGCCAGCATTAGCATCAGGTATTTTCTTAAGTTGAGATCTTAATGCTTCCTCTGTTTTTTGCTGCAATTTCGAGTCTAAAGCTAGCCGGACATCTTTTCCTTTTTGTACTTTTTGAATGTTCCATAAGAACTTTTTATTATTCATTTTAAAAATCAGAGTTTTTTCTGGTTTTCCTTTTAAATCATTTTCATATTGAAGCTCAATCCCACTTTTACCAACAGGTACATACTTAGAATGAAGGTCATTTTCTACATACCCAATTACTTGTGAAGCAATTTCGTGCTTTGGATAATATCGAATCCATTCATCTTTGATTATTACATTATTGGGTTTGTTCTTGTTTATGAATGTAAGTTCACTCTCATTTATGTCAGAGTATAACGGTATATCATTCATAGTCTGCTTTTTACAAGATTGTTGTAATTGTGATTTCATGTCCTCTTCAGAAATGTCATGTTGAAACTCGCTTGAAAATTGATTGAAAAAAGCTAATGTGTTTGATATATCTTGATTCGATAGCTCTTCATCATTAGAAGTGCAATATAGAGACTTAACTTTCTTATTTGTAGCTAGTATTACACCGTTTTGATCAAAAATTTTTCCTCTTTCAGCTGAAGAAGTTGCGATAATAATTGAAATGAAGTTGATTTTTAATAAAATTAGTAAAATCAAACCTACAATAGAAAGAACCGCTAAAAATCTCCATTTTTTTGTATGTAACATATAACCCTCCCTTATGTAGCCTATTTCATCTTATAGTTAATTATTTTTTTTGTAAATGTGGAATAATTTTATTACTTAGGTTGTCTATTAAGTATTACAGCATGAAGAAAGGAATAATCAGTATGAAAAGTTACTAGGGGTCACCATATCAAAAAAAGAAAATTGTACGTTTAGACACAATTTCATGTTTTGTACAGAAATTCTTTATTTAATTAATTTGTAGGTTGATACAGTTCCCCAAACAAAAAGAACTAAATAAAAAAGTCTTTGTAGGGGTACCGCCACATCGCTATCAACCTAAAGAATCAAAATCTCCCCATAACGAAAATTTTATTCATTATTGACTACTGATAATGAGTCATTATGTTAACCTGACATGAATATCCTATTCATCCAAAATTTCGCAAAATCACCCTTACTGATGGTACAATTAAAGTCATGGAGGGATATTATGTGGATTTATTATCTACCACTGTTTCTTATATTCAGCACTGCAATATTCTTATTTTTCTTGTCTAGTTCATCAAAAATAAAGGCTAAAAACCTATCATTGATAATGGTCTGTTTAGGGATAAATCTACTCATAAGTCCAGCGGCTTTCTTTATAGGCGGGATAGCTGATTATGCAGGTGTGGTGGCTAATTATGGAGCTTATGTTGCGGGCGATTCGACAACAGCACCTCCTCTAGTTAGTCATGTACTTTATTTTTTAGGAGGATTTCTCTTCATTCAGGGAATACCGCTTCTCCTACTACTTTTAGCTTTTTGGAAGTTTACAAGAGCAAAGAAAACAAAACAAGTATAGAAGCACATAACGAATAAGTGGGTGCCTTTTTAGAGGAGGGATCCGCTTTTTTCTTGCTATCAATAATGTTACGTTATGTTATGTAAAATTTAGATGAATATCCTCTGCAGCTAAATTTACTGTTGCTTTGGAATAAAGTTTGATAAAAATGAAGTTACAAACCTTTATTTAACAGCAACAACAAAAACTCCATTTTGAAAAAAAGATTGATCAAAATGGATTTACTCTTTTTAACTAAGTATGAGATTTTTATAAAAAAGTTTAATCAAAATTCACTTAGAATCTTTTACTTGAAGGAATAAGGCATCGCATCTTTTTTATGAACATCGTTAATTTAGAATAAATTTTGACCACATCTGTAATTACTTGTAAAATGTTATACATAGAAAGGTATTTTAGGATAAATATAGAAGTGGTATGTTTTTTAGTTTTAAAGGGGCTAAAGCGCATCTTTTTTATGTTTTGAGAGGGAGAATTGGAAAATCATATGAAGAATTTTAAAAAAAGTACAGGTAAAATTTTACTAGCATCTGGATTAGTAGTTTCTATGTCAGCTTGTAGTGTAACTAGTTTATTTGGAGACAAAGAAAAAACAAATGCTGAATCTAGTAAACAAGAAAGTAAGGAAACTAAGACAGAAGGAACAAGTTCGGCTAAGTCAGAAAGTAAATCATCTGAAACAAAGGAAAAATCAACTAACTCGAAAGAAGAAAGTAAAGATGTTAAGATGATTATGGTTTTACCTGAGGATTATCCACAACTTATGGTAGACATTGAACAAGATTTATTAAGACGATTAGATTATTATGATGCTTCTGTAAGAGATTGGAGAAAAGGTAGTAAATCAAATGCTGAGGTAAGAGATAGTATTAAAGACTTAGATAAAGTATTTGATAAACTAGAACGTATAGATGCACCTGGTAAATATAAGGAAGACCACAAAGAAATAGTAAAAGCTGTTCAAAAGTTAAGAGAGACTTTCAAGGAAATAGAACAGTTATTTGACTACTCAAAAACGCCTAAAGATACTGATGATGTAATCGTAGATAAAGCAAACAACAAATTAGATGAAGCAAAACGTATTTGGACTCCTATCTTCAATAAGTTAAAAGGAGAAGCAAAAGGTGGTACAGATACTTCTTCAACAAGCAATTCTTCAAGTAGTACTGATGAACCAAAACTAGCTAGTAATAATCAAGCTAAGACATATGATAACCAAGCTACAACTGGAATATTCAAAGGACAAATTGACACACCAGACTCAAGTTCAAGTAAATATAAGAATGTACAAAATAACCTCAAAGACGGTACTGAGGTTATCGGTAACTGGGCTATTGATTTAGGACAAGGGGTAAAAACTACTTTAGTACTAAAAGGAGATAAGACATTTGTTACATATGTAAATGGTTCTTATCCAAGTGAAGATAACATTTTAACAGGAACATATACTGTAGACCTTGCTTCAAAGCAGTTAACACTAGTAATGGATAAAGTAAAGAAAGACGGTCAAGAGACGAAGATACCGAATCCTGTTTATACATCTTATAAAATTGAAAACTACGATGGCAAAACATTACAACTATTCCACATAGACGAACAAGTAACAATTTGTTATGTAAAACAATAAATAATTAGCAAAAAACTCTGTAAAATGATTTTTACAGATGTAAGTTTGAATTAACGTTTGATTAGAAATATTGTATGCACCTTGATTTTACGCGAAACCCAAAGACTCCATTTTGAAAAAAGATTGGTTAAAATGGAGTCCTTTTTTGCTAATTAGTATAAAAATTTTATAAAAAAGTTTGATTGTTTTGTTATCCGTTATTTCACCAACGCCCCCGTTACTTTAAGTACGTTTCGTCACAATCTTAGTCGTTATAATGATTTTAATCATATATTCCCCATTCATACAAAAAATAATAGCTATCAGATTGTCCGAATATACAATCATAAACATACCCCTTTTGTACTTGTATTGTTTCAATATGACTTAATCTAATTAAGAGTTCTTTAATAACTTGTTCTGGTGCATTCACATCAGCTAAATCCCTTTTAAATCTACTTATAAAGTCATCTTTGTTTACTGACTCTATGCTAATACATACTCTTGAATAGTATGTATTAATCCAACCATCTTTTAGTGCCGTTAGCCATTGTTCGTCTGAAGGGTCTGGCTCATCACTAATATCCCATTCTTCTCCATCGAACAATTCCTTTTTAAATAGTGCAGAAAATGCCTCTTGAATATTATCAAATTGATCTTTTCTGGCGAATGTTAAGTCTACTTGCATTGCATATTCATCTCTAAATTCATATACATCAAATGATAATTTTGACAATCTTACATTTACAATTTGTCTGGCAAATAAATTGAGATCATCAAACAATTCTTGAATTTCTTTATTCATCATAATCCCCCCTTCTTCCTAAAGTTTTGATATTTTAATTATTGATGTGTAACTAATCTGCGTTGTTGGTTCACTAAGAAAAACAAAGTATAAGTAATTCCGGTCACTTTGAATTCCTAAATTGAAAGAGACAAAATATCACAACTTTTTTATAAACATCGTGACTTTATTTAAAACATCGCGTCTTTTTTATAAACGTCGTAACTTTATTTTAAATCCACAGCTACTGGCAATTTGTTATTTTATTTATTTCCCTGAAAGTAAACTTCTGTATATTAGTTTACTTTCAAGGATAGGAATAGCACCACATGCCCATCAACCTAATATTTTGGAGTACCTCTAAAAAATTCACATCAGATACAACAAAAGAGCCTTACCTCTGTAGGTAAGACTCCACTAGTATAGTTATATATATTTACATAACAATTAAGAAACTGTAAACATATAACACCAAGCATATAACACCAAGAAGCAGAACCCTAACATTCCGCCTACAGCTAATACCTGTTTAACCCAGCTCTTGAGTTTCAGATTACTATCAATCACTTGTATTCTTTCCATATCGTTTCCTCCTATTAAGGAGAACCCTTAAAGACTCTCACCTCGATATGGTACCATTAAAGAATGACTAATTGGGGTCTAATTTTTGTCTAAATGTATAATATCGCCCTATATGCAATATTGCATATAAGAATGTATTGATAAAAATGTAAGCGCTTACTATAATAAAAGCATAAAGATAAATCACATCTTAGCATCAACAACAGAGGAGGAAAT
>NZ_MACH01000084.1 GCF_001884065.1 Bacillus proteolyticus | reverse complement strand
TATTATACTAATACGCTTGAAAGAAATACGATTAATGCTGTTAATACTACTGCTCCGCTTGCTGATCCTAAGAAGTCACCTTTTGTTACATTTAATACTTGCTCGTTGTTCATAATTTCCATTCTCCCTTCTCTTTTTTGTTACAAAACTTCTATTATACTAATACGCTTGAAAGAAATACGATTAATGCTGTTAATACTACTGCTCCGCTTGCTGATCCTAAG
>NZ_MACH01000083.1 GCF_001884065.1 Bacillus proteolyticus | reverse complement strand
GGTTCTGGTGCAAAAACTTCGGGAAAATTGCAATGAATCTATAAATCTTGGACATACTGATACTATTACTCTAGAAAGGGTGCGTGATCAGTATGGAAAAGGAGAATTTGTTTAAATGGAAGCATTATCAGCCCGAACTAATCTTATTAACAGTAAGGTGGTACCTGCGGTACAATTTGAGCTTCCGTAACCTGGTGGAAATGATGGA
>NZ_MACH01000082.1 GCF_001884065.1 Bacillus proteolyticus | reverse complement strand
TATACAATTGATTTTTATCTAAATCAATCAAGAGATAAACAAGCAGCCAAGCGCTTTTTCAAGAAAGCCTTGGCTCTTTCGTACGTTTCTAAACCTCGCGTGATAACAGTAGATAAGAATCCTGCCTATCCTGTAGCGATTCAAGAGTTGAAAGAAGAGAAACATATGCCTGAAGGTATACAACTAAGGCAAGTTAGATATCTCAATAATATAGTGGAACAGGATCATCGTTTTATTAAGAAACGCGTGCGTTCTATGTTGGGATTCAAGTCATTTAAAACAGCAACCTCTATATTGAGTGGTGTTGAAGCCATGCATATGATGAAAAAAGGGAAACTTCACTCACAGGTGAAGTCTGCCCAAAATGAAGTTAGGTTCATACATAAATTGTTTGGAATTGCATCATAATCTGCCATTGAACAGTCTATGTAGGTTTCTATGTCCCTATCAAATGATTTTTGCACCAGAACCGCAAAAGAAGCTGCCATAACACCTGGACTTATTCACTATTATTTTAAAAACAAAGAAGAACTGTTATTTTCCGTTCAGAACCAGGTTCAAGAGCGATATCCTAACAAGTATGAAGGGAAAGGGAAAGATAAAAAATATTTATCTCCATTGGAGACTTTACAGGAGATAAGATCAAGGGCAGAAAAAGATCTGAATGGTACCGATGGCAATCGCCTCCCCTAGTTTAGTTAGCTCCATCTCTATCACTCCTAATTAAATCCCCATTCTCATCAAACATCACACCTTCTGCTACAGGACTATTCTTCTCATGATGCTCACGGTTGTGACAATCCTGACACAGTAGCTCTAAGTTACTGAAGCTTAACGTAATCTCTGGATCATTAATATTCTCAGGCATTATGTAATGCTTATGGTGAACAATCTTACCTGCTCTCACTGTACATCTCTCACACAATCCATGTCTGAATTTATAATAAGAGTCTCTGCACTTCTTCCATGCTGCAGTTTTATAAAACTTCTTTGCATACTCCTTTGCCATTCACCCACCTCACGATAATTGCTATAAACTTAATCAAACTCATTTATCCTTACATTATTTATTTCTTTGCTTCCATACCCCATGCTCTTTACGATAAGTATCCTTTCCATTCATGAAGTCAGCTGTATTACCAGGCATGCTATATCTTTTATTCTTTTTCTTAGCCTTTTTCTTCAGCCTTTTCTCTTCTTGAACAGCTTGCAAATCCGCCTTCCACTGTTTCAA
The DNA here is from genome assembly GCF_001884065.1 of Bacillus proteolyticus. Classification (GTDB taxonomy): domain Bacteria; phylum Bacillota; class Bacilli; order Bacillales; family Bacillaceae_G; genus Bacillus_A; species Bacillus_A proteolyticus. The sequence goes on along the minus strand of NZ_MACH01000082.1, from coordinate 1,434 downwards.
CAAATCCTTTTCACGTCGCATCGAATTTGTACCCCTCGGATTAAAATGTGAACCAAACAACTAGATTCTACCAATTTATATAGATATCCTTTAATCCAATTGTTAATTTTATACAAAATAAAAGAGCACCCATAATCGATAGGTGCTCAAATATATGAAGTGGGGCAACCCCATACTCCAATATATGCTTGTCTTATTAGAATATTCACTGATTTAATGTGTAATTTATATATAACAAAGAAAAAAGCACCCATTTTGGATGCTTAATGTATACTAATATTAATATTGAATAGCTCTATTGATAGACTTTCTAGAACAATGAATATACTAGCTGAAGCTAATCTATATCCAATATTATTTCCTGTAACATTAATAGTAATCTCCGCTAAATGGGTTTGCACATCATCTTTTTCAAAAATTTTATCTTCAACCTTTTCAATTATTGCTACATTATCTACTTCTTTAAAAGTTTTCAGCAATTTTGTTTCTAATAAAGTAAAATCAAAATTTTCATTTTTAACTACATCAAATTTAATCTTCATTTTTCTTTCCCCATTTTTAACCAGTTAATATATTGACATTAGTATAATTATATATACTTTTATTACATAATTCAAAAGTTATGTTTTATAAAACTCCCCATAGTTCACATATTTAATAGAGAGAAATAAAAAAACAAATGGCAAAAGTTCCTCTTCAAAGGTCAAGATAACTCTCAACCTTCTCCAAGTCACCGCAACACTATATATTAGCTACACGCTTCACATTTGGTTAGTTCGGTGACTGGGAGAAGACTAAGAATCTTCTCGTTTATACTCCGTAGAGTCGGCTCAATACTTCGGCTACTTAATGTCATTTTCACCTTTGCAGACCAATATCGAATTATAAAGGATTAATATCAAGACGTATATATTTCTTCCGACGCCTTGTCTGAACCAATACACTAGAGGGACGGAAGGGGAATGTTTCCGTTGTATTGGCTCAAACAAAGAGCGAAAGCTCTCTGCTCTCATTTTGGTCATTAATAAGAATCGTGAGTAATTACTAATGAACGAGATTACGCATACATTTTTAGAATTTTAGAACGCAAGTGTCACTCAATCATGAGCAACCACCCCCATTCCATTTTCAAGAAACGACATATCAGAGAAATAGACTTATATTTATTATCAACCCAGAGGACGCATTCCGAGCTGAATGATAAATATAAATAATTTCGGGAAGCTCTTATTCCCTCTAGCCTCCGCGTCACCGAGTAACGTTATTATAATGGGAACGCTATCCCCAAAACGTATTCTCTTTTCAAAGAACTGTTTATCATTTTAGCCAAGAAGACTCCTTCCTCAAGGAACGCGAAGTGAGTAGGTGGGAGATGAATTGGCTTCGGACAAGGGATGGCAGGAAGCCATCTTAATTGTTCGACATACATAAACT
>NZ_MACH01000081.1 GCF_001884065.1 Bacillus proteolyticus | reverse complement strand
TATAAAAGATAATAAAAACTATATGGAAAGACCGAATTTTATATAAAAATATATCTTAAGTTGATGGATGTGGGATAGCACCACATGCCCATCAACTTAAGAACAGGAACTTACGCTTGAACATAATATCAAATTTAAATGAGCAAAGCTCTATTTCAAGTGAATAGAATCCACTCTTTAAGAATACATAAAATATATACATACAAGCTTAGTCTGATTACTACATCATTAGTGAAAGTAGGATTCTATAGATTTTGGAGGAAGAAATATGCAAAAAAAGGTTCTCCTGTTTACAGATTTGGGGATTGATGATGCGTTTGCTATACTGTACACCTTTTTTCGTAAAGACATTCAACTTGTAGGAATTGTAGCCGATTATGGAAATGTATCAAGAGAAAATGTATTAAGAAATATTAACTATTTGAAGTACATTGCGGGAAGGGAAGAGATACCTGTATTCCTTGGTGCTTCTGTACCGTTGACAGGTATAGTGATTCAGTATTTCCCTGAGGTACATGGAAAAGTCGGATTAGGGCCTATTATTCCCCCTGAAATTTCATATCCAGTTTATCCTTTAAATGATATTTATCAAATTATAGAATCAAATTTAGAAAATCTTACAATTATCAATTTAGGAAGACTTTCTTCGTTAGCTACGACTTTTGTATTGAATTTAGAAACAATGCGAAACGTAAGAGAATGCATTTGCATGGGGGGAGCTTTTTTCTATCCAGGTAACGTAACTGCTGTGGCTGAAGCTAACTTTTACTCAGACCCTTATGCAGCAAACTTAATTCTGCAGCATGCAAAGAACTTGACAATTATTCCTTTAAATGTGACTCAACATGCGATTGTTACACCCGAAATGGTCCAGCAAATCGATGCATTTCACCGGAATACACAGGATCTTGCAGGACTCATCATCAAACCTATGTTAGACTATTATTATAAATTCTACTCCAAGTCTAATCCAGGTATAAGTGGAAGTCCTATGCATGATTTTGTGACAGTGTGGTATTTGCTGAATCAAGAGGCTGTGGGCCTTTCAAGAGTACCCATTAAAGTAATTCCTGACCAAGGAGAAGGATTTGGTCAAAGTATTGCAGATTTTCGTTTTGCTACTAATCCAGGCTATAAAACGCATAATGTAGCTTTTCAGTTTGATTATGAAAAATTCAAGAAGGATATTATGGAAACGTTTTTAAAGAAGAGAGTGTAACAGACTTTATTAATTTCAGATAATACGGATTATGTGAATGTAATGCCACTTCACTTAACGTACAGGAATTCGACTTTATTAGGTTAAATTTCGCTTAGCATATAAAACTTCCAAAATGTTGGCTGTATCCCATCACTATCAAGCTAACAAAACAAAGTAAAACACCCCACTAAAATGAAAAAATCCGCGAATTTCTCAAAGTAATTAACTGCAGTGAAAGAAAATTTTCATTTCGGGGTTACATTAAAACTTTAGCTTGATGGCCGTGGATTTCGCCATCAAAATGTGAATTTCATACGCTTAAGGAATTTCTTTGTTAAACGTACATTAAGGAAGTTCCATAAACGATATTTAATATTTGTTATTGAAGGGTTTTGTTATCGTTACTATAAAAAGAATAAATATAAATCGATTTAACTGTTTCAAGATCATCTGTATCGAGTGTATGAAGCTGAAAAATAAAGTTTCATTATAAAGACTAAATGGAATATCAGTTCAGGTAGATAAAATTCATTAGTCGAAATTTCTTGCATAAAGCTGTATAATGCTTGTAACGAAAGGGAAATACAGGAAGGGATTTGTAATGAGTTACTATGGAAAAAGATAAACAACAATTAAGCGTCGAAGTTGCAAGATTATATTATCAATCAGATTATAGTCAGCAAGAAATTGCTAACAAATTAAATATTTCAAGACCGACGATTTCTAGATTATTAAAGTACGCGAAAGAAAAAGGGTTTGTTCAAATTAGCATAGCCGATCCATTTGCGGATTTAGATAACGTTGGGAATTTACTTAAAGAAAAGTACAACCTATTAGAGGCACATGTTGTGTTTTCTCCAGTGCCAGAATATGCAACGATTACGGAGTATATTAGTAAATATGCAGCTGAGTACATGGAAAAGACGGTGAAAAACGGTGATATCGTCGGTGTAAGCTGGGGAATGACGATGTATGAAATCGCTAGGAAAATCGTACCACAACATGTGAAAGGTGTAGAAGTTGTCCAGTTAAAAGGTGGTATTAGTCATTCGAGTGTAAATACATATGCGAATGAGACCATCACTTTATTTGCAGAGGCTTTTCAAACGACGCCAAGAAATTTACCGCTCCCAGTTATATTTGATAATGCGGTGACAAAAGAATTAGTAGAGCAGGATCGACATATTCATCACATTATTGAAATGGGGAAACAAGCAAATATTGCAGTTTTCACTGTTGGAACAGTGCGTGATGAAGCGTTATTATTCCGATTAGGATATTTAGATAAGGATGAAACGAACATTTTGAAAAAACAAGCTGTCGGTGACATTTGTTCACGTTTCTTTGATGGAGACGGAAATATTAGTAGCGAAGAAATTAATAAGCGTACCATTGGAATTGAGTTAGAGGAACTTAAATTAAAGAAACGTTCTATCTTAGTTGCAGGTGGTAATAGAAAAATACAAGCAATTGATGGTGCGTTACGTGGCGGGTATGCAAATGTATTAATTATTGATCAGCATACAGCAAAAGAATTGTTACATTATCAAAAAGGTTAGAAATAAAAGGCTTTCTCAAAATGTTAATTTTGAGAAAGCCTTTTATTTTTAGTATGAATAAATCAATGTGTAGTACCTTGTAAAGTATTTGTAAGGAATGCTCTTTGAATTGATCTCCTTTTTCAAAAATTAGTGAGTTAGCCATAATATCTCTATCTACAAAAGTCCATCCATCTCGCTCCATCATATTGATAAAAGGTTCCATTTTTCCGCGCTTTACTAAGTAGGGGTATTGATTATCTAGCGGTTCTACTTCCACCATTTCTTTATTTTGAATAACCATCTTAGACATAGCTAAAGCAAATGGAATGGGGTTTCCTTCTTGGAAAATAACATCCCTTTTATAAAAAATAAATATGGATAGTGAGGTGCATACTAGCAATGTGAATATAAAGAATTTTGACTTAAACAAGTAGTCCACATCCTTTATTTACAAACTTATACTACTTTCAATGTATTACAAGAAATTCCCTTCTGAAAAATAATGAACAAAATTTCAAAAGTATGTTTACATTTGTTCAACTAAGAGTTAGAATGAAGTTGTTAAAAGATATGAGGAGTGAAGATAATGAACATTGCAAAGTTAATTGACCATACAATTTTAAAACCAAATTCAACTAAAGAAGATGTTATGAAAGTAATCGAAGAAGCAAAGGAATATAAATTCGCTTCTGTTTGTATTAATCCTACATGGATAAAGCTAGCTGCTGAAGAATTAGCTGGACATGATGTAGACGTTTGTACTGTAATCGGTTTCCCATTAGGAGCAAGCACTACTGAAACAAAAGCATTCGAAACAAAAGATGCTATCGCAAAAGGTGCAACTGAAGTTGATATGGTAATCAACGTAGGCGCTTTAAAAGATGGCGACAATGAGTTCGTTGAAAAAGATATTTATGAAGTAGTACAAGTAGCAAAAGGAAAAGCTCTTGTAAAAGTTATTATTGAAACTTGTTTATTAACAGATGAAGAGAAAGTACGCGCTTGTGAATTATCAGTAAAAGCTGGTGCTGATTTCGTAAAAACTTCAACTGGATTCTCAACTGGCGGAGCAACTGCTGAAGACATCGCATTAATGCGTAAAACAGTAGGACCAAACGTTGGTGTAAAAGCATCTGGTGGAGTTCGTACACGTGAAGATGCAGACAAAATGGTAGCTGCTGGAGCTTCTCGCGTTGGAGCTAGTGCTAGTGTTGCAATCGTATTGAATGATGCAAAAGGTGCTACAGATAACTACTAATTAATAATGAAAGTAAAGAGCAATAGATACACGTTTAAAGTAAAGTGTATCTATTGCTTTAACAATTGAAAAATATGTAAGCGGATACGGAGGGAGAAGACGGCTTATGAAATACTTAATCGGTATTTTTGGCCTCGTATTGATTTTAGGTATCGCTTGGCTTGCTAGTAATGATAGAAAGAAAGTCAAATATCGTCCAATCATAACGATGGTTATATTACAATTCATTTTGGGGTTTTTATTATTAAATACAAGCGCTGGGAATATATTAATTAGCGGAATAGCAGATGGCTTTGGAGAGTTATTAAAATATGCCGCTGAGGGTGTGAATTTTGTATTTGGTGGATTAGTAAATCAAAAAGAGTTTTCATTCTTTTTAAGTGTATTAATGCCAATCGTATTTATTTCAGCTTTAATAGGTATTTTACAGCATATTAAAATATTACCTATTATTGTGAAATCTATCGGTCTAGTATTAAGTAAAATAAATGGAATGGGTAAACTAGAATCATATAACGCGGTAGCTTCTGCGATTTTAGGACAATCTGAAGTGTTTATTTCAGTTAAGAAACAACTGGGATTATTGCCAGAGAAAAGAATGTATACATTATGTGCATCTGCAATGTCTACAGTATCTATGTCTATCGTTGGATCATATATGGTGTTATTAAAACCGCAATATGTTGTAACCGCTTTAGTGCTTAACTTATTCGGTGGATTCATCATCGCTTCTATCATTAACCCTTATGAAGTTACTGAAGAAGAAGATATGTTAGAAGTACAAGAAGAAGAGAAAAAGACATTCTTTGAAGTATTAGGGGAATACATTATAGATGGATTTAAAGTTGCGATTACAGTAGCAGCTATGTTAATTGGTTTCGTTGCTCTTATCGCATTCATTAATGCAGTATTTAAAGGTGTAATCGGTATTTCATTCCAAGAAATTCTCGGTTATGTATTTGCACCATTTGCATTTATTATGGGTGTTCCATGGCATGAAGCGGTTAATGCCGGAAATATTATGGCAACAAAATTAGTATCAAATGAATTTGTCGCTATGACAGATTTAGCACAAGGAAACTTTAATTTTTCAGATAGAACGACAGCGATTATATCTGTATTCTTAGTTTCATTTGCAAACTTCTCTTCAATTGGAATTATTGCAGGGGCAGTTAAGAGCTTAAATGAAAAACAAGGGAATGTAGTCGCAAGATTTGGTTTGAAATTACTTTTCGGTGCAACGTTAGTAAGTTTCTTATCAGCAACAATCGTTGGCTTATTATTTTAACAGATTCATATAATATGAAAAGGAATGGTGATTATAATGAGAATGGTAGATATTATTGCGAAAAAACGTGATGGAAAAGAATTAACGACTGAAGAAATCAAATTCTTTATTAATGGATATACAGACGGAAGTATTCCTGATTATCAAGTGAGTGCACTTGCAATGGCAATTTTCTTTAAAGATATGACAGATCGTGAACGTGCAGATTTAACAATGGCAATGGTTGAGTCTGGAGAAACGATTGATTTATCAGCAATTGAAGGAATTAAAGTAGACAAACATTCAACTGGCGGTGTTGGTGATACAACAACATTAGTATTAGGACCATTAGTAGCTGCTTTAGATGTACCAGTAGCAAAAATGTCTGGTCGTGGTTTAGGACATACAGGCGGAACAATTGATAAATTAGAAGCGGTAGAAGGATTCCACGTTGAGATTACGAACGAGCAATTCATTGATATTGTAAACCGCGACAAAGTAGCTGTTATCGGACAAACAGGAAACTTAACACCTGCAGATAAAAAGATTTATGCATTGCGTGACGTCACAGGAACAGTAAACTCAATTCCTTTAATCGCAAGTTCAATTATGAGTAAAAAAATTGCAGCTGGTGCTGACGCGATCGTACTTGATGTAAAAACAGGTGCTGGCGCATTTATGAAAACAGAAGAAGATGCAAAAGAATTAGCACATGCAATGGTACGTATCGGAAATAATGTTGGACGTCAAACGATGGCTGTTATTTCAGATATGTCACAGCCTCTTGGTTTTGCGATTGGTAATGCTCTTGAAGTGAAAGAAGCAATCGATACATTAAAAGGCGAAGGTCCAGAAGATTTAACAGAATTAGTACTTGTATTAGGAAGTCAAATGGTTGTACTTGCGAAAAAAGCTAATACATTAGAAGAAGCTCGTGAAATGTTAATTGAAGTTATGAAAAACGGAAAAGCAACTGAGAAATTTAAAGAGTTCTTAAGCAATCAAGGTGGAGATAGCTCGATTGTAGATCATCCAGAAAAAATGCCACAAGCGAAATATGTAATTGATGTACCTGCTAAAACTTCAGGTGTTATTTCTAACATTGTTGCAGATGAAATCGGTATCGCAGCTATGCTACTTGGTGCTGGTCGTGCGACAAAAGAAGATGAAATCGATTTAGCAGTAGGATTAATGTTACGTAAAAAAGTTGGCGATGCAGTAAAAGAAGGCGAGCCATTCGTAACAATTTACGCAAATCGTGAAAATGTAGAAGATGTAAAAGCTAAAATTTATGAAAACATTTCTATCGCTGAAACAGCAGTGGCTCCTAAATTAGTTCATACAGTTATTACTGATTAATCATAATTACAGTTACTTTGAGGAGGAAATAATATGGATAAGAAAAAATATATTGAAGAAGCGAATAAGATGTTATCAAAAGCGTATATTCCGTATTCAAAATTTCCTGTTGGCGCAGCATTAGTTACGAAAGAAGGTAAAATTTATACTGGTTGTAATATAGAAAATGCTTCTTACGGTTTATGTAACTGTGCAGAAAGAACGGCAATCTTTAAAGCAGTATCAGAAGGTGAGCGCGATTTTAGTTACTTAGTCATTACAGGCGAAACGGATGGACCTATTTCACCATGTGGTGCTTGTAGACAAGTAATTGCTGAGTTCTGTGATCCGAAAATGCCTGTATTACTAACGAATGTAAAAGGTGATGAAAAAGAAGTGACGGTTGAACAGTTATTGCCGGGTGCTTTCACAATTGAAGATTTAAAATAAGTAAAAGCCATTCCACAAGGAAAAGTTGTGGAATGGCTTTTTTGTTTTTAAAAAATAGAATGTAACATTCTGTTCATATTCCGTTCATAAACATTACGTAAAATAATTGCAGCGGATATGGAAAACGACGATATGAATTGTCGTTCTACAGCAGGAGGAATATAATGAAGAAATTATATAATGCAGCATTCATTTACTTAATTATTGGTTTATTATCAGGTGTATTTGCAAGAGAGTATACAAAAGCACAAGGAATTAAAGGATCTACTATGTTACAGCTAGTGCATACGCATGTATTAGTATTAGGATTCATATTCTTTTTGGTTGCATTAGCTTTATTTAAAGTGTTTCATGTACAAGAAACAAAAAGCTTTCACGCATGGTTTATTGTTTATAATGCAGGATTAATTTTTACTATCACTACAATGGTATTTAGAGGTCTTCTACAAGTAAACGGAACTGACTTTAACGGTTTAAGCCATATGACTGGATTAGCTCATGTCATTATAAGTATCGGGCTCGTTTGGTTTATGATTTTGCTTAAAAAGTCTTTTAAATAGATAGGAGTGGAGAATATGAATATAGCCCTTTTATCAAGTATCGTAGCAGTTTGTATGGCTGTTGGAGTAATGTTTCTACGTTTTAAAGCAGCGAAAAAACCGGTAACGAAAAAGAAAATTATATTACCGCCAATTTTTATGAGTACTGGTGCAATGATGTACTTCTTACCGGAATTTAGGTTAACATCGTTAGAAATAGGAGAGGCAATTATCATAGGGCTTATTTTCTCTATATTTCTTATTAAAACAACTAAGTTCGAAATAAGAGACGAACAAATATATATGAAACCGTCTAAAGCATTTATATTTATTTTAGTTGGGCTATTAGCTGTACGAGTAGCATTGAAATCATATTTAAGTCAATCGATTGATTTAGCACAGTTAAGTGGAATGTTTTTCTTACTCGCATTTGCGATGATCGTATCGTGGAGAATTGCGATGTATCGCTCGTATGTTAAATTAGAAAAGACAATAAAAAGAGCTGGAATTTCTATATAGAAATTTCAGCTCTTTTTATGTTTTATTGAACTTCTTTAGCGCGGAACTCATTTGCTTAATTTTAAACGTATTTGAGCATCTTGTAATGCAACTGGTGTAACGTTAAGACCTTTTGGATCAACAATTTTTGTATTTAATAAAATAGAATCTAGGCTTCCGCGAAATGTTTTTGTATAGTTTTGACGCAACATTTGTTGTTCTTGTTTTTCATCAACCGTTAATCCAGATGTTCTTTCTTTTTTTGATAATTCGTTAATACGGAATAAAATTTTTTGCATTTGTTTTCACCTCTAGTTAAATTTAATTAAATTAGTTACTTACTAATTTATAGTTATTTTAACGTGTAATTTTTATTATGTCAACACCATCTAAAAAGGTTAATAATTGACGAAAAATTATAACAATAATAGAATGAATTGTATTGGATAATTAGTTTGAAAAACATACATAGAACACTAGGGGGATTATTATGAAGTCAACATTTTTTACTCAAAATAGAGAACGATTAGCGAAAACATTACATGATGAATCTATTACTATTTTATTTGCTGAACAGGCACCTCATATGTCAGCTGATGCACATTATAAATTTGTGCCGAATCGAAATTTTTACTACTTAACGGGAATTGATGAGCCGAATGTTATTTTCATGTTGAAAAAGTTTGGAAATAGTATAGAAGAAACTCTTTTCATTGAAAAATCAGATCCAGTGCTTGAAAAATGGGTTGGAAAAACAGTGTCTAAAGAAGATGCAGAACAAATTTCAGGCATAAAAAAAGTTGTATATATAGAAAGCTTTGAAAAGACAATGGCAAATACACTTTTCGCAGAAAATGTGAAACATGTGTATTTAGATTTAGAGTGTCGTGAGTGGAAGGGTACTGAAACGAAAACTTTAGCGTTTGCTAAACATGTAAGAGAACAATATCCACACGTTTTAATTGGTAATGTATACCCGAATATTTGTGAATTACGAGTGTTTAAAACAGAGGAAGAAATTGAAATTATTAAAGGAGCAATTGCTGTAACGAAAGAGGGTATTTATAATGTGCTGAAGCATGCAAAATCGGATGTGATGGAATTTGAATTAGAAGCACATTTTGATTTTACACTAAAATCATCTGGAATTAAGCATCATGCGTTCAATACAATTTTGGCAAGCGGTAAAAATGCCACAGTCCTTCATTATGAAGACAATGATGCACAAATTCAAAATGGCGATTTAGTACTGCTTGATTTAGGTGCTCAAAAAGACTACTACAATGCTGATATTAGTTATACATTCCCAGCGAGTGGAGCATTTTCTAGTCGCCAAAAACAAATATATAATATCGTATTAAAAGCATTAAAAGAAACAACAGAGATTATTAAGCCGGGAGTAAAGTTTGCTGCATTAAATGAGCATACAAAAAAAGTACTAGCAGAAGAGTGTAAAGAAATTGGTTTAATTCAAGAAGACGAAGAGTTATCAAAATACTATTATCATGGTGTTAGCCACTTCCTTGGTTTAGATACGCATGATGTAGGAACATACAAAGATAGAGTGTTAGAAGAAGGTATGGTTATTACGATAGAACCGGGCCTTTACATCGAGGACGAATCAATTGGTATTCGTATTGAAGATGACATTCTTGTAACGAAAGACGGGTATGAAAACTTGTCAAAAGATATCATTAGAGAAGTTGAAGAAATCGAAGAGTTTATGAGCGAAAATAATGAACATATAAAGGGAAATCAGGCCGTAGTTAAATAATAAGAAAAAAGGTAAGCACTAATGTATTTGAACTTTATCTCGAATCGTGGACACTTAAAAAAGCCCATGATTCGGGATAGAGTTCGGCGCTACCTTCGAAATACTAATCTTTAATCACTAATCCCAATAAAGTTGCGAACTGAACAGCTTGATATGTTGATACTTTACATCCTCTTAAATCGTTCACTGAAACTGTAAGTGTATCAAAATTAGAAGAACTAATATCTATCCCCTTCAGTGATGTTTGATCAAAATTAGCTTCGTCAAGGCTACATAATTGGAATTCAACTTTTTTTAGTTTACAGTCAAAGAAATCCGCATTATTTAATGAAGTTTCATTAAATATAATTTTTTCTAGTTTAGAATTTCCAAATGCCGCTAAATTCAAAATTGAATTCTCAAATTTAACATTTCCTAAGCTAGATTCTGTAAAATTAACCCCAATTAATTTACTATTTTTAAATTCAACTCTGTGAACAGAAGAATTGCTTAAATTAACATTTGATAAATCGCAGTTTTCAAAACAAACATCTGTAATATCGATATTGCTAAAGTCTGTATTAGTGAACTTACAATTCTTTATCACTACATTATATAATCGCACTCTATCTAAAGATTCATTTTCGAAAGTGGAGTCTATAATTTCACACATTTCTAATGTAGGATCTTCTTCATAAAAAATATCTTGAAAATTCTTTGAAGATAACTCTGGTGAAATTTTTGGTCTATCAATTTTCATAGTATATCAATCCTCTTCTTTTTAATATATAAGTGTATTTCAGGTTTAGTGAATTTTTGGAAGGAACATTAGTTCTCATTATACACAATCCTACGTTTTTTTGTGAAGAGCCTTTTAGTTACTTTTTTATTTAATTACATCTCCTTATTTTCTTGAAAATCGTTTTTTATAATGATTTTGAAAAAGAAAAAGGAGGAGTTTTCGATGAAAAGATTTGTATTAACAGCAGTTACAGTCTCCGTAATATCTTTAATTGCTGCATGTTCTGCGACCACAAATACAACAAAAGATCATAAAAATATGAACGATAAAAAAACAACACAGACTGAGACGGCTACAAAGCCATTGAAAGTTGTAAAAGGACCAGAAGTTACTTTAGTAGCGAAAGAAGAAAAACAAAAGCTAAGTAGCGGTGTTATTGTTCCAGTCTGGACATTTAATGGTTCATCCCCAGGCCCAGAAATTAGGGTGAAAAAAGGTGAAAAGGTTAAAGTGACATTAAAAAATGAATTACCTACGCCAGTATCTATTCATTGGCATGGGTATCCTGTCCCAAATAACATGGATGGAATTCCAGGCGTGACACAAGATGCGGTTGAATCAGGAAAAAGTTTCACCTATGAATTTGAAGCAAACGTACCAGGAACGTATTGGTATCATTCACATCAAGATTCTGTAAATCAACTAGATAGAGGCTTGTATGGTGCTCTTATTGTAGAGGATACAAATGAAAAGTATGATAAAGATTACACATTAATGTTAGATGAATGGGTAACAGATAAAGAAGAAATTAATAAGCAGTTAAAAGAAATGACAAAAGGGCCAACAGGTAATAAATCTAAGAGTAATGAAAATACGAAAAAGAATGATGATATGAAAGGCATGGATCATTCCGGTATGGACATGGGCAGTGATAAAAAAGACTCTGGTAATATGGCAGGCATGGATCATGGAAATATGAAGATGGAAGGTCATGATATGAGTATGTATGACTTATTCACAATCAATGGTAAAAGCGGTGATTTAGTAGAGCCATTAAAAGTGAATAAGGGGGATAAAGTTCGTCTTCGACTCGTTAATTCGGGTTATCTATCACATGATATACACGTTCACGGTCATGATATAAAAGTAATTGCAACAGATGGTCAACCAATTAATGATCCAAAAGTTATAAAAGACAAAGTAATTTCAATTGCACCGGGTGAACGTTATGATGTTGAATTTACTGCTAACAATTTTGGGAAATGGTACGTTGAAGACCATTCAGAAAATAAGGGTGCAAAAGGAATGAAAGCTGTTATTGAATATGAAGGTAGTAAAGAGATGAACGATAAAGGAAACGAAAAAGAAAAACTACCAAAATTAGATATGACGAAATATGGTGCGAAAAAATTAGGTAGTTTCACGTTAGACCAGCAGTATACTGCCACATATAATATGGACTTGAATACGCAAATGAATGGAAATGAAATGGTATATACAATAAACGGAAAAGTATTTCCGGATATTGATCCAATTCCAGTGAAAAAGGGTGACTTAGTAAAAGTAAAATTGGTAAATCAATCTAAAATGGACGATCATCCGATGCATTTACATGGTCATTTCTTCCAGGTGTTGAGTAAAGATGGAAAACCGATAGAAGGTTCTCCAATTGTTAAAGATACATTGAACTTAAAACCGGGAGAAGAATATGAAGTAGCCTTTGTAGCAGATAATCCGGGTGATTGGATGTTCCACTGTCATGATTTACATCATGCTTCCGCGGGGATGGTAACAGAGGTGAAATATACAGATTATAAATCTGATTATGTTCCAAACCCAAGCATTCCTAATAAGCCAGAATAAAATGAAGCAGTTATCCTATGGATAGCTGCTTATTAATTTTCGGTGCAAGTGTCAATGTATATGTCGATCATGCTCGGGTGAAGGTGGGGGAGTATGATCTGGGAATGTCACGAATACGGCAACGATAATTACTACACTAATTGAAAGTAATAACAAAAAACGCCGTTGGATAAAAGTAGAAAAGGTGTCTGATAAAAGTTGAATCATACATGACATAGTTATCGTTATAGTAAGTAAAAGGCTAATGAAGAGTATACTATGGGCTTGTTGAGCGTTTAGCATTTCTGTAATCATTGCCCCCATCATACTTGCCATTAATCCAGAGAACATTCCTTCTAAGGCAGTATACAGGTGAAAACGTAGACCGACTAAAAAACCGATAAAACCACTAATCAAAATAGCAAGCAAAGTAGAATATAGTAATTCTCCTTTCAAGAGAATCCCTAAATAAAAACCGATACTTAAACCGATACTCATACTAAAAGACATAATAAATACCATATACTCCATTAGGGTACCCTTACGTTTAGAAATATATGATGTGATAATAATCGAGATACAACAAAGTGTTAAGGCAGTTAACGTATAAGCAAACATCATGATACCTCCCTGTCCTATCATTCACTTCATCATATGTTCAAATGGAGAGTACTTATGCTAATATATATCTGCAAATTATCTGCACAATTTAAAAAAGGTAAGTTCAATATAATTCTCAAATAATGATGGTTATCTTAGTAGACGATGCTCCATAAGGAATTGTTATATTTTTGATTTTATAGAATATATGGAAGTAAATAGTAGTGGATGAAAAAGACGCTCGATTTTGAGCGTCTTTTTTGTCTACGAGCATGTGAAAGAAATTGTTATATAATGAGTTTCTATTGTGAAGCCATAAAGAATAAGCGTATAATATTATAGGTCTCCCATTTGTGAGGCAAACTGCGAATGATAAATAAGATCGTTGTTTTATCATCGCTTCTAAACATATATACAATGAAAGTAACACTGGAATACAGATAGGGAGTTATAAAATGAAATTAATTATTGCCGAGAAACCAGATCAAGGTTTGGCTCTTGTTTCACAGTTTAAATGTCGCCGGAAAGATGGATATTTAGAAGTAGAAGCGAATGAGTTATTTCCAAATGGAGCGTACTGTACATGGGCAATTGGTCATTTGACGCAGTTATGTAATCCAGAACATTATCACGCTGAGTGGAAGAAATGGTCACTTAATACATTACCGATGATTCCAGAGCGTTTTCAGTTTGAGGTAACAAAGTCAAAGTATAAGCAATTTAACGTTGTGAAACAGCTGTTACATAATCCTCAGGTGACAGAAATTATTCACGCGGGCGATGCTGGGCGTGAAGGGGAACTGATCGTACGAAACATTATTAATCTTTGCAACGTGCAAAAGCCAATGAAGCGTCTTTGGATCTCATCTTTAACGAAGCAAGCAATTTATCAAGGGTTTAAAAACTTACTTGATGAAGCAGATACGATTAATACGTATTACGAAGCATATACAAGATCATGTGCTGACTGGGTGGTTGGTATGAATGCATCGCGTGTCTTTAGCATTTTGCTAAAGAAAAAGGGAATGAATGATGTGTTTTCCGCTGGTCGTGTACAAACACCAACATTAGCACTCATCGTAAAGCGTGAGAAAGAAATAGAGAACTTTAAGTCAGAGCCGTTTTGGGAAGTGTTCGCAACCTTTAATATAGAAGGAAAGAAGTATGAGGGGAAATGGGAGAAAGATAATGAGTCCCGCCTAAATGATCCTGATTTGGCAAATAAAATTGCAGCGTTTTGTCAAAACAAACCGGCTGTAGTAAAAGAAATGAAAACGGAGCGTAAAGAGTTTCAGCCACCGTTTTTATTTAATTTATCAGCACTGCAAGCGACAGCGAATAAAGCTTTTAAATTTTCACCGAAAAAGACGCTTGATATAACACAAGCACTATATCAAAAAGGGATAGTTTCTTATCCACGTTCAGATTCTAACTATGTTACACAAGGAGAAGCAGCGACGTTCCCTGATATTTTACAGAAGTTAAGTCAGTTTGATGAATATAAAGGCTTATTGCCAGCACCAATTGAATCAATTATGAATAACAAGCGTTATGTGAATGAAAAGAAAGTTACAGATCACTACGCAATTATTCCGACAGAACAAGTTACAAACCCAAGTAAATTATCGGGTGATGAAAAGAAAATTTACGATATGATTGTAAGAAGACTTATTGCGGCGCATTATGAAGTAGCAATCTTTGACTACACAACAATTACAACTCTTGTAGAAGAACGTGCTGCGTTCATTTCGAAAGGAAAACAGCAAATTCAAGAAGGTTGGCGTAAAGTTATTTTCCAAGACGATAAAGATGACGAAACGATTCTTCCAATTGTAGCTGAAGGTGAACAAGGCAAAGTTGTAAAGGTGAAAGTGAAAGAAGGAAAAACACAGCCACCGAAGCGTTATACGGAAGGACAACTTATTACGCTAATGAAAACGGCAGGTAAGTATTTAGAGAATGAAGAGCTGGAGAAAGTATTAAAGAAAACAGAAGGTTTAGGTACTGAGGCAACTCGCGCTGGAATTATTACGATGCTGAAAGACCGTAAATATATAGATGTGCAGAAAAACCAAGTGTATGCAACCGATAAAGGTAAAGTTTTAATTACAGCAATCGGCGACAAAATACTAGCTTCACCGGAAATGACTGCAAAATGGGAACAACGTCTTGCGGAAATTGGTGAAGGTACCGCTTCACCAGCTACATTTATGGAACAAACGAAAAAGTTATCAGCTAAAATTATTGAAGACGCGGTTGAAATGTCGGAGAAATGGGATTTCACTGGATTACATGTGGAATCGATTGAGCGAAAAGGATCGAAATTTACAACTGGTAAAAAGGTTGGAAGTTGTAAAAAATGCGATGGTGATGTAATTGATAAATCTACGTTTTACGGTTGTTCCAATTACAATACAACACAATGTGACTTTACCATTTCGAAGAAAATATTAAGTAAAACAATTTCGCAAAAGAATATGACAAAGCTCTTAAAAGGTGAAAAGACCGATTTAATTAAAGGTTTTAAAAAAGGCGAGAAAACGTTTGATGCGAAGTTAGAGTGGAAAGATAATAAGATTAATTTTGTGTTTGAGAATTAATAGTGTCAACAAATAAAAAAGTGCTTTACTGAATAAAAAAATCCTTTCCAAAGTAAAAGGTTATGTAACAGGTTAGGTTTGAAAAAAATATTGATATAATAGAAAAAGCATGACAATTTTATGTCATGCTTTTTTATTTTATAATTACAGACTTTTGTGTACTAATACTAAAAATTATTTAAAATAATTGTTTGAAAAGATAGTATGAAATAGTGTTAAGTAGCAATAAAGTTATTTAATTTACAATAAAGTCTTTTGAAAAATAAAAAAGTTGTTCAAAGATTCTTCTTTAACTAAAAGGCAGGTTAGTTTTAATACAATGTTTGTTTTATCATTTAACCAAAGTGATAGAAGGTCGAAGAAAAGGCAGTAATAAAGAAGTGCCATTCCTAATGTGGACTGGCACTTGGTAAGGTGCAAAATTCATTATTTGATTTCGGCTGAGGAATTTGATTCATCTATTTTTCCTGTACTTTATTATGATTCCTTAAGCAGCCTTCTCTGTTTTAAATACCCATTGTTGGAGAGTTGGTTGATAATACGGTATCATCCACCCTAAAATTTTGCCGATAAAATAGGCGGCAATTAGTGTACCGATTCCGATTGAGCCTAATGATTGAATGAAAACTATACAAATTGCACCGGCCACACAAATGTTTATTAAATCGCTCGAAATTTTTGCTTTACCGAATTTCAAATTGAATTTTTCACTAATTGCATAAGTTAACGCATCATACGGCATTAATGGCAGTTTCGCTGTTGTATAGCCCATTAGACCGACCGCTATAACAAATAAACTAACAATCAAATATACACTTCGAGCAAAGATAGTTTCAGGTGCAGGGAAAAGTTGTACAAGGAAGAGCGTTGCATCCATGAAAAACCCAAATAAAAACGAAATAATGAATTGACTCACAAATTCATTTAACTCCATTCGTTTACTTAATATCACTTGAATAATAATGTATAAAACATTTGCAAGCGCCATTGTCACACCAACCGATAAACCAATCGTTAGCGTACTTGCATATGCTAATGATGACACAGGTGATACACCAAATCCTGCTTGAATCGACATGCTAATGCCAATCGACATAAAAAATAACCCGAGCACGTATAAGGTGATGCGCTTCAAGGTTCTGTTCCGATGATTCATAGTATCTCTCACTTTCTAGTTAATATTATCAATATAAAGACTATAGCTATACAATTAAATATAACGCCAAATTCGACATATGAAAAATATATATATGATAAACTAATCATATCAAAAAACATATAACGGAGAGATACAATGGATTTCAGGCAATTATATTACTTTAAAGAAATTGTGAAACAAGGAAGCATATCTAAAGCAGCAGAAGTGCTCCATATCGCGCAGCCACCACTTAGTCAATTATTAAAAAAGCTTGAAAATGATCTTGGCACAACTTTAATTCATCGATATCGTCAAAAATGGGAGCTTACAGAAACAGGTGAAATACTATACCAATATGCCAATCAAATGCTAATGCAAATTCAAGATGTAAAGCAGCAAATTCAAGAAATTGAACAAGGTATAGGAGGAACAGTAAGTATCGGTGTATCGTCTACATGTTCGAATATGCTCATTGACTATGTTAGTATGTTTAGAACACAATACCCAAATGTTAAAATAAACATAGTAACTGGAAATTCAGAAGAATTATTAAAAAGACTAGAGCAAAGAGAAATTGATGTTGCCTTACTTTTACGATTGGGTAATAGTGAACAATATGAGATGAAAATATTAAAAAAACAACCAACCGCTGTGATTATTCCAACAAGTTGGGCAGCATCGTTTTCATCACAGCATGTGACGATTGAACAGATTGCCCAGTTCCCATTCATTATGCTAGGAGCAATGGAAGGACTCTCCTTCAATGAAGACCTCTTCAAAGTGTTTGATGAACATCAAGTCAAGCCAAATATCATTATCGAGTGTAAAGATATAAGGATGGTTGTAGCACTTGTTAGTAGAGGACTAGGATTATCCGTTATTCCAAGTATGGATTACACATCACCATTTTTAGAACATACAACGCTTTTTGAATTGAAACAATTTGATTTTCATCTAGAGCCTGTAATAGTAAAATTAAAAGACCAACGAATTTCCAAAGTAGCATCTCAATTTTGGGAAATGGTTGATTAGGAGATGTGGATAAAGCAAAAATGGCCTTTAATCAAGTAATATAGACATCGTCCGAAGAATTGAGTCGGAATAAAAAAGTTCTTTACTTGAGGAAGTTTTAAAACTGACTGTAGTTATATAAATAAAAGATAAAAAAGCTCCTGCTCGAGTGAAAGGTGCTATAACAGATTAAGTTTGAAAAAATAATGATAGAAAAGAAAAAGCATGACACTTTTATGTCATGCTTTTTTATTTTTACTTAAAACAAAATATACAACAAAAATATTATATAAAATAATAAAAATTTATTGTAAAACAATAAAAAATATAATAAAATCAAAATCAGAATAAATAAGTGAGGTGCTTTTTATGGAAAAAGTAACAGCGTTGTTTTTAAAATTAGAGGAGGTATAACTATGGAAATTAACAAATTAATTATTGAAAATATGGATAACCCTCATGAGCTGGAGAGAATGTATAGAAAAGACCCGAAAGCTTTTAAAAGATCATTCTCACAAGCATGGGCCCAAAACCCTGATTCTCAGGTGCTAGCTGCTTGGTATGAAAGATTGCATTTCAAGGAGACGGCAAATAAAGAAAAAATATCGCTGTTTCAAAAAGGTTTCTTATTCATGGGCATGTTAGCTATTCTAGCTGGGCTAAGCACTAGAATCATTTTCCACTTTGTCGAGCAGGAAGCAATTGCTCCAATTAACCTGGCTTTTGGTATAATTCCCTTTATTGCTGTTTATTTTGTTTACAATAATACTCCGAAAAAAAGTATTATTTATTCCCTTGTAGCGTTGTTCCTAATTTCCGGGTTGTATCTTAATATGTTGCCATTAAATTATAAAGACAGCAGTATCCTTGCGTATTTACATCTTCCTATATTGTTATGGGTCTTATTGGGACTTGCGTTTACGGGAAATGAATATTCAAAAGGCAGTACAAGATTAGCTTATATTAAATTTAATTTAGAATATTGTCTTCTCTACGCGAGCATGGCAGTGAGCGGAATGGTACTAGCAGTATTCACCATGCGGTTATTTAGCTTTGTTGACTTGGATATAGGAGAATTCTATTTTAGTAATGTTGTTTTATTTGGAGCTGCCGCTCTCGCTGTAGTGGCTGCATACTTAGTATCAATGAATCTTAAACTTGCTAAGAATATTACACCATACATATCTAAAATTTTTAGTCCTCTCGTCCTGATAACATTGTTGATTTATCTTATAACGGTTATATTGGTCGGAAAAAATCCATTCTTGGACCGCAATTTCCTGATGGCCTTCAATGGAATACTCCTTGGTGTATTGGCCGTTACCATATTTTCCATTGTTGAGAGCGACTCAGACGAGAAAAAGAACATTTCAGATTATATAAATTTTGTTTTAATTGTTCTTGCGCTTATCATTGACAGTGTTGCTTTGTCAGCAATCGTGTTCAGACTTTCTTCTTATGGGATTACGCCTAATAGACTTGCTATTTTAGGAGTAAACATACTTATCTGGGCAAATCTAATTTGGATTATGTTCTCCTATATGCGTTTTCTGCAAAATAAATCTGGACCTACAACTATCCAAGATGCCGTTACTAAGTATTTGCCAGTCTACGGATTTTGGGCAGCTTTCGTTATATTTACTTTTCCTATAATTTTTAATTAGAAAGGATCTGTTAATGTAACGATAAATTTGTTAAAAGAGGGTGATAGCTTGATGTCATCCTCTTCAGCTTCTATTCTATTTATTATAATTGGTATTATTACGTTTGTAGTTTCGGTTATTTCATTTGTATTGATAAATAAGAAATAAGTGTTGTATGTAATTTTCAATAATAAAAAACGTCCCATTATGGGACGTTTTTTATTATGCGTATTGCCGTTTTTTCTTAATAAGTAACAACACTTGTGAAACACAAGCAAGTACTGGCAACTCAATCAACGGGCCAATAACGAGTGCAAGTGCGATAAGAGGCTCATCTGGAAAAGCAGTTACAGCGATAGCGAGTGCAACAGGTGAGTTTCTCGCTAACGTTGTTAAGCTTAGGCTGACAGTGTCTTCATAGGATAAATACATCATACGTCCTACAAACTGTCCTAGTATAAAGTTAATCATGAAGAACAGTAATACTGGTATAAGTAACAATAAAACAACATTCATATTTTGTAATAAGTACTTACCTTGTGATGCAAACATCGCTACAATTGCTAAACTTAAAAATACAATTTGGGCAGAGCTGAAAAACGGAATGATTTTATTCTCGAGTGCTTCAGCTTTTTTCATTTTATTCATAATGAATTTTGTAGCATGTGCAAGTAAAAATGGTAAGACGATTACGATAACAATACTTTCTACTAAAACAGAAACCGCTACAGTCTTCATTACACCAGCAAATAAAAACAAATAAATTGGCAGCAATAATACTTGTAAAATTAAATTTACCGGTAAAATTGATGTAGATAATGCGACGTTACCTTTTGCGATCTCTGTGAAAATTAAATACCAATCTGTACACGGAGTAACCATTAACATAATAAAGCCAACCCAAAGAGCTGGGTGATCTGAAAGAAATAATGCACCTAATCCCCAAGCGAGCAAAGGTGTCCATATAAAGTTAATGCCTAGGCTTGTTCCAGCGAATTTTAAGTTGCGGAATCCATTTTTTATATCCTTTAATGGAATGCTGAGGAATAATCCGTAAAGCATTAAAAATAAGAAGGGAACAATAAATTTTTCCGAATACATATGTATCATATTAAATTGTCCTAATATAACCCCGAATATAACGGCTGCAAGAATGATAAAGGTTTGAATCTTTTCTAAAGTACTCATTAATTAATCCTCTCTATAGATGAATTTCTCTTTCTAGTTGTATTATACAAGGTATTTCACTTATGTGTTTTTGAATTGATCATTTTGACTGAGGAAATATATTTATTAAATGTTTTTAATTCGAGATTTTTTTATTTTTAAAAAGTTACTTGACTAAAGTAAGTGACTGTATTACAATCACTTACATAAGGTAATTAAATAACAAAAAGTTTTAATTTACTTAGGTTAAGGTATCTATTAGAACTTTTTATTAGAATAAGAATTTTTATGATGATGAATAATGAATATGATGAGAAAGTTTAGGTGAAGAAAATGGGATTATTTAGCTCATTATTTGGTAAAAAAGAAGAAAATACAAATGTAGAGGAGAATAAAACTATGTCAAAAGTATTATTTGTAAAAGCGAACGATCGTCCAGCGGAGCAAGCAATTAGTTCAAAGATGTATGAAACATTTGTAAGTGCTTATAAGGAAGCAAATCCGAATACAGAAATTACGGAGTTAGATTTATTTGCATTAGATCTTCCGTATTACGGAAATATCGCTATTTCAGGTGGATATAAACGTAGTCAAGGAATGGAGATAACAGCTGAAGAAGAGAAGGCAGTTGCTACAGTAGATAAATATTTAAATCAATTTTTAGAGGCTGATAAAGTAGTATTTGCATTCCCATTATGGAACTTTACAGTACCAGCACCATTAATTACTTACATTTCATATCTTTCTCAAGCTGGAAAAACGTTTAAATATACAGCAAACGGCCCAGAAGGTTTAGTTGGTGATAAGAAAGTAGTTGTATTGGGTGCTCGCGGTTCAGATTACTCTTCAGAACAAATGGCTCCTATGGAAATGGCTGTTAATTATGTGACAAACGTACTTGGGTTCTGGGGAATTACAAATCCAGAGACAGTTGTAATTGAAGGGCATAATCAATATCCAGATCGCTCACAACAAATTGTTGAAGAAGGTTTAGAAAACGTTAAAAAAGTAGCTGCGAAATTTTAATTAATTATAGTAAATGGAAAAACCAACATGGATGACCATGTTGGTTTTTTAGTCTATTTTCTATGTTAAAAAATGTATATTTATAAAATGAATGAAAAGTTTGAAAATAGTATTGCAAAATATTATATATCAAACTATAATGAGTTTAAGAATAGTTGATACTTAAATTAAATATTCAGAAAATTCAATTAGTTAAAATTGGAAATGAGATAAGGAAATTTGAATGGGGGTTATATTATGGCGAATAAAGTACCGTTTTCGTTCATAGTAGTTATCGGATTAATGTTATTTGCACTATTTTTTGGAGCAGGAAATTTAATATTCCCAGCGATGCTTGGTCAATCGGCAGGAGAGAATGTATGGATTGCTAACGCTGGATTTTTAGTAACAGGTGTTGGATTACCATTATTAGGTGTATTAGCATTTGGTTTTTCAGGTAAAGATGATTTACAGTCATTAGCAAGTCGAGCTCACCCGGTATTCGGGATTGTGTTTACGACAGTTTTATACTTAGCGATCGGTCCGTTATTTGCAATACCTAGAACGGGAAATGTTTCTTATGAAATTGGTCTTAAGCCATTTATGCCAGAGGGATTAGGTTCTACACCTTTAATTCTTTTCACTGTTATATTCTTTAGCATTACTTGTTTTTTTTCGCTAAATCCTGCGAAAATTGTCGATATTGTTGGAAAAATATTAACACCAATTAAATTAACATTCATCGGTATTTTAGTAATCGTTGCTTTTATTCATCCAATTGGCGATATGCAAGCACCGGCTGAAGGCTATACAACACATGCATTCTTTAAAGGTTTCCAAGAAGGATACTTAACGATGGATACGCTCGCATCGTTTGTATTCGGAATCATCATCATTAATGCAATTAAAGAAAAAGGTGCAAAAACGAAAAAACAAATTATGGTTGTTTGCGCAAAAGCGACGATCATTGCAGCATCTATTTTAGCGATTATATATACAGCTCTTTCTTATATGGGAGCTTCAAGTGTTGCGAAGCTTGGGCATTTAGAGAATGGCGGAGAAGTATTAGCGAAAGTTTCTAACTACTATTTCGGATCATATGGCGGAGTATTATTAGGGTTAATGATTACAGTAGCTTGTTTAACAACTAGTGTGGGACTTGTATCAGCATGTTCTTCATTCTTCCATAAGTTATTCCCAAATGTTCCTTACAAAGCAATTGCAATTACGTTGTGTGTGTTTAGTGCAATTGTTGCAAATGTAGGATTAACACAATTAATCGCAGTTTCTGTTCCAGTATTAACAGCAATTTATCCACTTGCAATCGTGTTGATTTTCTTAACATTCTTCCACTCATTATTCAAAGGAAGAGCTGAAGTTTATCAAGTGAGTTTAATCGTAACATTTATCATCAGCTTATTTGACGGATTAAGTGCAGCTGGAGTTAACATTGAAGTAGTAAACCAAGTGTTCACGAAATTCCTTCCGATGCAGGAAGTAGGTTTAGGGTGGATCTTCCCAGCGATTATCGGTGGATTTATCGGGTACGGTATTAGTGTTCTAAAAGTGAAAAATCAAGTTCAACCAGCAGCTAGAGCGAATAAGAAAATAGGTTAAATATAAAAAGTTATAGACTTGTTTCTATAACTTTTTTTGTTACTATTAATAAGGATAGAAAAAATAAAGTAGTAGGGGAAATAGAATGAAAAAAACAATTGATCATATCGGCATCGCAGTTCGAGATATAGATAGTACGATACGTTTTTATGAAAAGGTATTGTTAGGAACTTTAATAGATCGTTACGTAAGTGAGGCACCAGGCGTTGAAAGTGAAGTGGCTATTCTTGAAGTAGATGGCGATAGAATTGAATTACTTGCGCCTACGAATAATACGACATCTCCAATAGCCCGATTTATTAAACAAAAAGGTAAAGGCGTTCATCACGTTGCGTATCGTGTAGATGATTTAGATGTAGCTTTAGAAGAGTTAAAAGAACAAGGTATTCGAACGTTAGAACATACACTTCGAATGAATAAACATGGTAGACGATTAATTTACCTTAACCCAGCAGATACTGAAGGGACAATTATTGAGTATTGTGATTATCCGGAAGAGAAATAAAAGAAGTATATTTTTGAGAAAGGTGTTACGTGCTAACGTAGCACCTTTAAATATATGTATTTGTGTGGAGTGACAAAAAAGTTATACATTTTATAAGAAAGTCATATCTTATACTAAGATGAAAATTAGCTGATTATTCTCCTTTTCCATAGCAACATGTTAAAGGGGAATAGTAGTTTGTAACCAACTATATATTTTTAGGCAATTAATATAAATAGTTAATTTCATGTATTGGAGAGTGGCTATCTGTGGAGATTTCAAATAGTGCTGAAAATTATAACGTATTATTTGTTAAATCTGGTGCTTCTGTATATTTTCCGGTGCTAGAGGAATCTATATTTAATAGTTTGAAAAAAGCAATTGGTAATGTAACGATGGTAACATACGAAAACTTGGTGAAAACAGCTTTAAAGATACAACCGTCTCTCATTATTGTATTCCATGGTTTTGAAGAAGGGATAACTAAGGGGATACAAGAATTAAAGCAATATAAATTTAAGACTGCACTCTGGCTTACAGATGATCCTTACTTTACAGATGTGACGAAAAACTTAGTGCTTGATTATGATTATGTTTTTACACAAGATACAGGATGTATTGATTTTTATAAAGATTTAGGCTGTGATAATGTATATTACTTGCCTTTAGCGGCCGAACCACCTTTATATACGCCGATACTTACGGAAGAGGAATACGCATTTGATATTAGTTTCATAGGGACTGCTTTTGATAATCGGCTCGCGTTTATTGATTCAATTGCAGAGTACTTAGTGACTAAAAACACTCTAATTATAGGATGTAATTGGGATAGACTAAAAAGTTATGAGTTATTGAAGGATAAAATTTTACTTTTACCATTTTTGGTTTATAAAAATAGTATGGGATATTACAAAAAAAGTAAAATTAACATTAATATCCATCGTTTGATAGAGGATTTAACATTTAATATAAATAAAGTAAAAATAAATGCTTGTTCCATTAATAATCGTACATTCGAAATAGCTAGTACAGGTGCTTTTCAAATGACGGATATTCGTTCAGACTTGGAAAAGTGCTATATTCCAGGGGCACAAATTGAGACATTTACTTCATCGGTTGATTTTATAGAGAAAGCAGAAAGATATTTAGTGAATCCGGCACAAAGAAAGAAAATTGCGATGGAAGGACTTAAGAGAACGCTAATCGAACATACATATGATAAAAGGGTAAAACAGTTGTTAAAAATAATTGAAAGTAACCCTAAAAAAGAAAATGAAATTTAAAAATAGGGAAAGGATATGTTGAAACACAACATATTTAAAGAACAAGGTATTCGAACGTTAGAGCATATACTTCGAATGAATAAACATAGCAGAAGATTAATATATCTTAACCCGGCAGATACAGAAGGAACAATCATTGTGTACTGTGATTATCCAGAAGAGAAATAAAAGAAGTATATTTTTTTAAAAGGTGTTACGTACTAACGTACCACCTTTTTATTTATCCCGCTATTTGTGGGCAGTAAGACTCCCACCTCAAAAGCTGGCGGATGTGAGGGAGTTAGGTGGGGGATGGACAAAAAAACCACTGATTAAAGTTTCACTTTATGTATTTCACATTTTCTTCACAAATGATTCACGATAACTTTTCTTTTTTAGAAACTTACAAAAATATATTTTGTGCTATAATAATAATCGACTTTAAAAATATAAGTAATGTCTATGAGGATAGTTACTATTATATTAGAAGTATAGAGGTGAGGAATTAATAGAGATTGATACTATATAGATCCTTATACTTAATCAGGTTAATAGTTTAGCGGAGAATAAAATTCAAGAAGTAAAGTAATGAAAGTGTAGTGACGAAAAAGAAAGAAGTGAAATGAGTGTGAAAGTAATAAGAAGGTTAGGGGCATGGCTATTAATTGCATGCGTTTTTATCATATTAATACCAAAAAGTGCATCTGCTCATGCGTATGTTGTAAAATCAAACCCTACGGAAAATGAAACATTAAAGAAAGCACCACCTGTTGTGAAAATTGAATTTGATGAGGATATACAAGTTTCACATTTTAATACATTGTTTGTAAGAGATTCCTCAGGTAAAAGAGTAGATTTAAAAGATGCTCATATAGATAAAAGTAATAAAAAATCATTAGAAGCTGGCTTAAAAGAGAATCTCAAAAATGGTCTCTATTCTATTCAGTGGAAAGCTATTTCAGCTGATGGACATCCAATTCAAGGAGTTATTCCGTTCCGTATTGGGTCAGCAGAAGCGGGAACAGATGATATAAAAGTAGAAGAGATGGGCTATGTTCCGAAAATCGATATGATTGTGGAACGCGGAATTTTATATACAAGTTTTTCTCTATTTATCGGTGTTCTATTATTTAATCTTATCCTTTATAAAGGAAGTGAAAGTCAAGTTCAGTCGAGGAGTAAGAAAATAATATGGATATCATTATTTGGTATATTCATTAGTTTACTTTTCAATTTACCATTGCAAGCGAAAATAAATGCTGATGTTTCATGGCTAGAAGCATTCGATCCTTTATTATTAAAAGAAACATTACAGCTATCTGTTTTTGGTTATGTATGGATCACTCAAATGGCTCTTATTAGTATGCTTATAATTGTTACATATTTTGCGATGAAGCGTGAAAAGCTTTCGTCTTTTAAAGTATGGAGCATTCCAATACTATTATTTATTGGGTTACTTGTTATGAAAGCCTTCAATAGTCATGCATATGGATTAAAGTTTAAAGAAATTGCTGTCGTTATGGACTTTCTACATTTATTTGCAGCTTCATTATGGGTTGGTGGTCTATCATCGATTATTCTTCTTTTACGTAAAGAGGATGGTAAGTGGGCTATGTATTGGGATGCGATTAAGCGTTTTTCACCATGGGCAACAGGTACTGTCATAGTGATTTTATTAACAGGTCTTTTTAACAGTACATTTTTTATTCCAACGATCCATTCACTATTTGATACGAAGTATGGATTAGCCTTATTAGCAAAGATACTTTTATTCGTTTGTATGGGTATATTGGGAATTATTCATTATGTGAAAGGGAGAATGCGAGCGCAGCAAAGGTTAGGAGCTACGGTGAAAGTAGAGTTTATCATTGGAGTTATCGTTTTCATAATCGTGGCCTTTATGACAAACGTACAAACCCCGCCGATGCCTCCTACTGGACCTTTCACAGAGAGTAAACAATTAGATAATGGATATGAACTTACTCTAAATGTAAGTCCTAATGAGGTAGGACAAAATACATTCCATATTACTTTAAAGGATGAGAACGGACAGCCAGTTACTGATATGGAACAAATTATATTGACCACACAATCGTTAGATATGAATATGGGCAAAGGTTCATTTAAAGTTTCGGCAGTTTCACCAGGAGAATATGAAGCGGAAGGCATGTATATTAACATGACAGGAAACTGGAATATACATGTTCATGGATTAACAAAATCTCTTGATAGCTTCGATATAGATTATAAATTTATTGTAGGTGGCAGGTAAAGAGACGTTATAGATGAAAAGGAGTTAATAGAAAATGAAGCGTATAAAAAAAATAGGAACAACAATGATAGCAACGATAATTGCGATGGGGATTTTTTCGTTACCTGTTAGTGCTCATGTAACTGTGAAACCAGCCACTTCGGATGTTAACTCATGGGAGACTTACACAATAAAGGTACCAGTTGAAAAGAATGTGGCAACGACAAAAGTCACACTGAAAATACCATCTGGAGTCGAGTTTCAGCAGTATGAGCCAGTGCCAGGATGGAAAGCGGAAGAACAAAAAGATACAGCTGGAAAAGTTAAAACTGTAATATGGGAAGCAACAGGAGAGGGAATTGCACCTGGTCAGTTCCAACGATTTACTTTCGTTGCTAAAAACCCAGATAAAGAACAAAAAATAGCTTGGGATGCATATCAACAATATAAAGACGGAGAAATTGTTGAATGGACAGGCGACGAGAAAGCAGAGAAACCACATTCACTTACTGCAATTACAAAAGGTACGTCACTTACAGGAGAACATGGTGAAGTATCTAGTGTGGAGAAAAATGAAGGTACAAGTAATATGCAAACAATAGCAATTGTCTTATCCATTTTGGCAATTGTATCGTCAGTGAGTACTTGTATTTTTGTAGTACGTCGTAAAAGATAGGCAATATTGAAAGGTCTCATTGAAAGTAATGAGACCTTTGTTAATTAATATTAGAGATTAAGCAGCCCCGAGGGGGATGCGTGTTTGAAGTGTAAAAATTAAATAATTTCTTGTATCTTCTGTTCTTTACTTTTTAGAGATGCCCATAAGCGAACCAGCATTGTTTCAGGGTGGCGTGACAAGAAATTGGAGGAGAAATATTGGGAAATAAAAAATTGACATTCGTATTATTCATAATCTATGCATTAGCACTTATTTGGTTAGTTCTTTTTAAATTACAGTTTTCTTTTGATCAAATAGATAGGGTACGAGTAATTAATATGATTCCACTACTGACTGCAGCAACAATTTTTCGCTAACTCAAAAAGTCAATTCAAATCCCGTGTGCTCACTGAGATAGACTCCCTCACTTTCCTTGAGGAGGGAGTCTTCTTGGCTAAAAAGATAAAGGGGACAGATTTCCTGATGCCTTGCACTGTGTACATAAATTTCATCCGTAAGGGTGTTAAGTATCTTCGATATTCATTTACCATACAAAAAGCCCCACAAGCATAGCGCTTAATAAAGAAACAGCCATTCCACTAACAAGAAGCTTCCAAACATTCTTACCGATAATTGATGATTTTTCTTCGCCAAATAATGAATTGTAAGATCCATAAATCATGCCCACTGTACTAAAGTTAGCAAAAGAGGCTAGAAATGTTGTTGCAACTGCAATAGTATGCGGATGTAACGAGTTTAGGTGTGATTTTAAATCCATCATTGCAACAAATTCATTCGTTGTTATTTTTATCCCCATTAACTCAGCAACATACATAGCATCACTGCCTGATACACCGAGTAAAAAAGCGAAGGGACTAAAGATAATAGAGAAGATTTTTTGAATTGTTAAACCTGTTACAAAAAAACTTAAAATCCCATTTAAACATGCTGTTAATGCTACATATCCAATTACCATGGCTAAAATAACAATAACCATATTCATCCCAACTAACATACTGTTTGAAATGGTAGAAAAGAAATCTTTTTTTTCATTTTTTGAAGGTGAATAAATAATATCTTCTTCTTTAGTGACTTCTATAGGATTTAAAACATTGGCTAAAATTAATGCGTTAATACAGTTTAAAGGAATGGCGCTGAAAATATATGTTGCTGGAACCATTGATAGATAAGCACCAAGAATGGAACCGCTGACGCTACTCATACTCATAATTCCAAAAGTCAACAAACGATTTTCTTTTAAAACAGATAATTGATCACGAACAACTGCAAGTGCTTCCGTGTTTCCTAAAAACATCATTTGAATGGAAAAGAAGCTTTCTAACTTTGGTAAACGAGAAATCTTTGAAATGATTGCACCTACTTTATCGATAATCCAAGTTAAGATTCCAAAATAAGAAAGAATATCAAAAAAAGTGATAACAAAAATGATGGGAAGTAATGCGCTAAAGAAGAAGTCAATTGTTTGATTTTCCATAGCTGAAGGAAATGCAAATCGAATACCTTCATTCGCACATGATAGTAGCCAACTGAAAAATGACGCAATTTTATTAATTATGATACTACCCAATTTGGTACCTAACATAAACCATGTAATAAAAAGTTCCAATATTATTAGAATACTGATTGGTCTCCATTTTATTTTTCTTTTATTAGGCGAACATAGGAAAACGAATAATATTACAATGAAAATCCCTAAAATATTTAATATGAAATTCATGTCAACAACTCCTTGAGCTTTATTATTTGTATATAAAAAAGCTCTTATTCTTCATACTTTGGCTAATGAACAGAAGTATGAAGAAAAGGAGAGGAACGGAAAATTGATGGTCTATAAACATCCCAATACAACGAGAGAAATTATATCATTATTTGAATTTTTGTATTCTACGGGCTGCCGTATTGGAGAAGTCGTAAAACTGAATCGTGATGATATTAACTTCTCAACGAATCATTGTACATGGGAAAGGTGATAAAGAAAGGGAAGTATACTTTAATACTGGTTGCACTATTTGGTTAAAAAGGTATCTAGATGAAAGAGATGATGAGGAGCCTTGTTTATTACGGGAAAAAGGCTCAAAAGACGTATAAGTATTGATAACCTAAGATTTATTATCAAACGTATATCAAATTGTACTGGGATTAAATAGAGTATTCATCCTCATCAATTACGTCACAGCTATGCTACATATATGATTAACAACGATGCGCCACTTGAAGTAATAAAAAGCTTACTTGGTCATGAGAAGAATGAAACCACGAGAATATTTGCTCAGCTGAGCGGAAAGTTGAGACGCAATTTTTATATTAAATATTTTTGAAAGCTACTGAAATTAATCTTTAATCAAAATCGAGGGATGCATATAAAAAGACGTATCTTTTTGAAGTGGACCATTTTGTTGGAAAATTAAATTCCTATTATTTTGTTGTGGTAAATAAGTAGAATAGGTCGTGAATATACTGTGGGGATGTTAAGGCTTTAATTAGGATAGGAGTGAATAAGTAATTATGATACAAACGATGAGCGTCCTTATTTCTGGTGCAAGCATTGCCGGCCCGGCACTCGCTTACTGGCTTCAACGCCACGGATTCGAGGTGACTGTAATAGAACGTGCACCAGCATTGCGCACGGGTGGTTACGGGGTTGATATCCGTGGTGCAGCTATTACGGTGCTTAAGGGGATGGACATACTTGATCAAGTTCGTGCAGCTGACACGAACATGACTGGTGTTTATTTCGTGAACAGCAAGGGCAAGTTCGAAGGTCAAATAAGCGAAGCGAGTATGGGGAACCAGCAGGGTCTGGACATAGAAATCATGCGTGACGATCTTAGTAACATTTTGTACGATTTAACCAAGGATACGGTTGAATACATTTGGGGCGATTCGATTACCGCTATACATGAGACTGAAGCTGGTGTAGAAGTTCAATTTATTCATGGCAAGCCACAGAAATTTGACCTGGTCATCGGTGCGGACGGGCTCCATTCTAATGTGCGCACCTTAACTTTTGGCGACGAAGCACAGTTTAAACGTACCCTTGGCTGTTATATCTCAATTTTTAACCTCGAGAATTACCTTAACCTCGACCACCACCAGCTGCTTTATACGATACCAGGCAAAACAGTAGGTATGTATAGTGCTCGTGACAATACCGAAGCAAGGGGGATGTTCTTGTTCCAATCAGAGGCATTGAAGTACGACCGTTATGATATAGAATCTCAAAAGAAACTTGTAGAAAATGCCTTCTTAGGCCAGACAGGTTGGGAAACCTCGCATCTACTCAAGACCATGAGAGATGCGACAGACTTTTATTTTGACGAGATATGCCAGATTCACATGCCGACCTGGTCAAAGGGGCGGGTTACATTGGTAGGTGATGCAGCTTATGGCCCATCACCTTTATCCGGTCAAGGCTCTAGCCTGGCGCTTGTCGGGGCTTTTGTATTAGCTGGTGAACTCAAAGCTGCAGATGGCGACTTCGCCCGTGCATTTATTGCCTATGAACAAAAAATGAGAAAGTTTGTTGAGAAAAATCAAAAAATAGGATTAATGGCTGCCGGGAGTATGGTTGAAAAATCAAACTTCAAAATCTTTCTTCGCAACTTAATGTTGCGTATACCAACCATTATGGTTGTACAATTTAAGATGATTTCGAAAATGATAGCGAAAGCGGCTAACGGGATAGAGCTGAAAGATTATTGATAAGGATAGTTATAACAAAAAGAGAGATTTCCCTTTTTGTTGGTACTTAAAGTGATGGTGCACAAAATAGACATAAGAAAGAGCCTACAAAAAGTAGGCTCTTTCTTATGTCTATTTATTTCATTTCAACTTGCTGCCCTACAGCAAGTGTTTTCGGCTTTATATTTACAAAACAAATACTTACTACAATAAATAAAAGTCCGATGAATAAGCTAATCGTAATTGCCTCATGTAAGAAAATTGAACTTACAATAATAGCGATAAGAGGGATAAGGAATGTATAAGCTCCAACTTTGCTTGCTTCACCGGCTCCAACAAGTGTGAAGTAAGCGAGCCACCCCATTGCAATAACAAAGAATGAGATGAATAGTAGTACACTTACAAATGGTATACTCCAAGCGATGTTAGACCAGCTTTCAAATTCTGAACCAAATCCGATTAAGCAAAGTCCGCCAATAATAAGCTGAAGTGTTACCATCCAAATGGCATTAACGCGGTGTCCCGTTTTCTTAATAAATACTGTGCCGAGTGCCCAGCCGATAGCACAGCCTAAAGCAAGTAGAACACCGATAATCGAAATATGTCCAGTTAAACTACTAGAGCTAATAACCCCTACACCAATAAATCCAAGAATAAGTCCGAAAATTTTCAAGCCATACATTGCCTCTTCAAGCCAAATCCATGAGAAAATGCCGAGTAAGACAGGTTGGAGAAATACGATTGCGGAGAATAGTCCGGCGGGCATGTATTGAAGTCCGACAGTTTGTAGTCCGTAAAATATAATGATGTTAAGTAAAGAAGAAATAACGTATAAATGCCAAGTTTCTTTTAAATGTAACTCTTTGTATTTCGGTAAAGCGAAAAGGAGTAAAATGAATCCTCCAATTAAAGTTCGAACGCCTGCAAATAAAACGGGTGGTGTATAATGCAGGGCAAACTTAGATAAAGGCCAATTGATTCCCCACATGAAAACGAGAAACGTAAGGATTATGGCTGTCTTAGTTCGAGAAAGCTGTGTCACTGTAAAACCTCCTTGGTGTTATTCATCTCACTATGATATGATATCGACTGTGATAAATAAAATGAATCTTTTTTATAAGGAGTATAAGTGATTAGTTATGACCATTACACAACTGCAAGTATTAATAAAAACTGTTGAGTTAGGTAGTTTTACGAAGGCTGCTCGGGTGTTAAATATGACGCAACCAGCTGTAAGTCATGCGATTTCAAGTATTGAGTCAGAATTAGGAGTTACTATTCTTATACGTGATAAACGAAAAGGATTACTCGTTACGGATGTAGGAAACAGAATTCTTGTACATATTAGAGAGATTTTGAACGGTGTAGAGAAGATTGAACAAGAAGTTGCGATGGAGAAAGGGCACGAAGTTGGGACGATTCGAATTGGGAGTTTTCCGAGTGCTTCTGCGCATTTCTTACCCAAAATGATAAATCTTTTTAAGGAGAAGTATCCGAACTTAGAAGTCGTTCTTTGTGAAGGGACGATTAAAGAAGTTGAAGATTGGTTAGTATCGAGGGTTGTTGATATAGGAATTGTTATTTTGCCTAATAAAGATATGGAGATTGTCCCATTAACGAAGGGGAAAATGGTTGTTATCTTAAGAGAGGATCATCCTCTTTGTAAGAAGGACTCTATTACAATTAGTGATTTAGAGAATGAACCGATCATATTATGTAAGGGCGGATACGAACCACCCATTATTGATATGTTTAAACAAGCCAACGTACCACTTCGGGCTGAGTATGTAATTTCGACCGTTACTACAGCTTTAAATATGATTCAAGAAGGATTAGGTATTGCAATATTAGCTGAATTATCTTTAACAAATTTACCAAAAAATGTGCAAACGAGAGAGTTGGAACCGCAAGTATGGAGAGAAATTGCTTTAGCTGTTCCATCATTAAGGGATTCTTCAATTGCTGTGCAGCTATTTATTGAAGAATTTCAAGCGCTATTTACAGAATAAAAAGAAGTGTCTCATATATCATAATGGGACACTTTTTAATTTGCTTATAAAAAATCTATGAAAAGGATTGACTTATCTTTTTGTTGTAACTATAATGATTACATCGGGGTGGTGATTACGATGAAAATTAGTAGCCGCTTTTCTATAGCTGTTCATATTTTATCTATTTTAAAAAACAATCCATCTTCACTTTGCACTTCAGACTATATGGCCGAAAGTGTAAATACAAATCCGGTAGTCATTCGTAAAATAATGTCGTACTTGAAACAAGCTGGATTTGTTTACGTAAATCGCGGACCAGGTGGCGCGGGGTTATTAAAGGATTTACATGAAATCACGTTGTTAGATGTGTATCATGCAGTAAATGTAGTGGAAGAGGATAAACTATTTCATATTCATGAGCAACCAAATCCAGATTGTCCAATTGGCGCGAATATTCAAGTGGTGTTAGAAGTTATATTAATTCAAGCACAATCCGCGATGGAAGAAGTTTTGAAAAATATTACGATGGGGCAGTTGTTTGAATCTTTACAAGAGAAAATGAATGCTTAAAATATTATCTATATTTTTTTATTATTAATGTAACTGTTTTGATTACAACTATAAAGGTAAGGTGTGAAAATTATGACTGTAAAAATGAAAGTATACTCAGATTTTATATGTCCATTTTGTTTTTTAGCAAAAGGTCCATTAGATGAAGTAGCGAAAGAAAAAGATGTAGAAATTGAATGGATGCCATTTGAATTACGTCCAAGTCCATATTCAAAAATAGATCCATGGAATGAGCCAGAAAAGTTAGGTTCATGGGATGCTTTCATTCTTCCTACAGCGAAGAAATTAGGAATCGATATGCGCTTGCCACGTGTTTCACCGCATCCATATACACATTTAGCTTTTGAAGGATGTGAATTTGCGAAAGAACGTGGGCTAGGAAATGAGTATCATCACCGCGTATTCACCGCATTTTTCCAAGAAGAACAAAACATTGAAGATATTGATGTGTTAACAAAACTAGCGGTAGAAGTAGGGCTTCCAGAAGCTGAATTTAAAGATGCTTTAGTAACTCGAAAATATAAAGAAAAACATCAAGAAGCAATTCAGCATGCATATGATGAAGCGAATATTATGGCGGTACCAACTGTCATGATTGGTGATGAAGTCATTCAAGGGCTGGCTAGTAAAGAAACACTACAAAGAGTAATTGATAAAGAAATTGAAAAGGATAAAACAAATTCATTTGAAGGAATGCAATGTAATACGGATGGATATTGCTAATTCGTTTTGCATGAAAGAATCGAA
This sequence comes from Bacillus proteolyticus, assembly GCF_001884065.1. Lineage (GTDB taxonomy): Bacteria > Bacillota > Bacilli > Bacillales > Bacillaceae_G > Bacillus_A > Bacillus_A proteolyticus. Next base: position 104,434 of record NZ_MACH01000081.1, on the reverse strand, counting down.
TTGATTTGTTTAAATAAAAAAACATACATTTGGAGGAATTAAAATGTCAGCAACTACAACAAATTTAAAAGAAGCAATTGTGAACCGCCGTTCAATTCGTAAAGTAACAAAAAATGATGCAATTACAAAAGAAAGAATTGAAGAAGTTTTAAAAACAGCTTTACATGCACCAACTTCATTCAATATGCAAAGTGGCCGTATGGTTGTATTAATGGATGGAGAGCATGAAAAGTTTTGGGATATCGTAAAAGAAACACTTAGATCACGCGTACCAGCAGAAAACTTTGAGGCGACTGTAGAAAGACTAACAGGTTTCCATGCAGGTGTAGGGACAGTTCTATTCTTTGAAGATCAAGCAACTGTAGAAAAAATGCAAGAAAATGCACCATTATATAAAAATCAATTCCCATTCTGGTCTCATCAAGGTAATGCAATGTTACAACATACTGTGTGGATGCTATTATCTGCTGAAGGAATTGGCGCATCACTGCAACATTACAATCCAATCGTAGATGCTGAAGTAAAAGAAACTTGGAACATTCCAGCAGAGTGGAGTTTAGTAGGTCAAATGCCATTTGGTGAGCCAAATGAACAACCAGGAGAAAGAACGTTCTTACCTACTGAAGATGTAGTGAAATTTTATTAAGAAATTTAATATATAACGAGAAGGAATCTGTTATATACTTATCAAAATGAAAAGGTTAGATAAATGAAAGGACAGTACATATTAGCCATATATGTACTGTCCTTTCGTATGTAATATTTAAACTCTATTGTTGGGAATGTTACTTCAAGAACAATTTCCTCCATATGAATCGATGTTTTTCCTTACAATCAATAATCTATATGCTTATTTTTTTGAAATGACAGTAAACATCCCCGTCATGTTTGGTGAGTAATCTTTAAAATCATATTTTTCATAGAAAGATTCTTTACCTTGTGATGAAAACAAACCAACAAACGCCTTATCCGGGGCATTTCGATTTAAGTATTCAACCAAAATATGCATTATTTCTTTACCAACACCATTTTTCTGATAATCTGGATGAACCACTATATCTTGAATATAGAAATAGATAGCTCCATCGCCAACAATTCTCCCCATACCCACAATTTGATCATTATCTTTGACTGTGATGCAGTGAATAGAATTCTTCAGGGATGTTTCCGCTACTTCAAAATTCATATAATTAGACCATCCAACAGAATCGCACAAATATTTGTACTCTTCCAATGTTGGAATGTTATTTTTAAACTCATATTTTTTCAAAATGTATCCTCCAAGTCCTCAAATTCAACAAGTATAATAAATTCGACATTTTTTTATCTATTCCTCTTACGCAACTGAATTCCCTTTACTTATTAAATTTAGTACAGTTTTCTTATTTGTATTAATTTATAAGAGTTTAGGGAAGAAATATAAAAAATGATCTGGTGAAAAAGGGAGTGGAAATATGAGTGATGAGAAAAAATATACAGTGGTAGGTACTAACGTTGAGGAAGTAAAACGTTTAAATGAAAATTCAGGGTTAACGTATAACCAAGTGAAGGAATTGTTAGCGAAGCAAATGCAAAAAAGAAATGATTAGATTGAAATAATTAAGCTTTTCATTTAGCATTTTTCTAGAGAGAGTTAAGTAATAGATAACTCTCTTTTTTCAATATGAAAAATCTATTAAAGAACAATTTTTAGAGTGGAGGAAACAATATGAAAAAAATGGGGAAAGGTAACGTAGGATATGCGTATGAACACACCCACCTAAAAATAAAAGATAGAGTTGAAAAATCCGACATTAAAAAAGAAAAAAAGGATTATGCCCAATTAGTAAGAAAGATTGTCTATAGAAGTTCATAAAATGTAATATATTCAATTTCCATCCATTGAAGGGGGAGGTTAAATCTTAATGAATGAAGTGAAAAATTTTTTTCGAAGTAGAGGGTTTCAACGGTTTCTCGTTTTAATAATATTAGCGCTTGTATTATATGGATTAAAAAGTATGATCAATTTAATTTTAATTACGTTTATACTGACATTTTTAATGGATCGGTTTCAACGTTTTATTTCAAAGAAGTTGAAAGTGAATAGGAAGGTAGTTATTGCTTGTTTATATATAATATTAGTGACCTTTATTGTCACAACATTGTATAAGTATTTACCGGTACTAACGATACAAATTTCACAATTAATTTATCAATTTAAATTATTTTTTCAACATCCACCTGATAATGAGATGATTAGATACGTACTTTCAGCAATTAATGAAATGGAAGTATCAAAATATATTGAACAAGGTGTGGATGTCATTTATCAATCAATAGCAAACATAGGAAAGGTAAGTTTGCAAATACTATTGTCTCTTATTCTAAGCTTATTTTTCTTATTAGAAAAAGAGCGGATTATTTCATTCACGTCTAAATTTAAAGATAGTAAATTAAAGGTTTTTTATGAGGAGATTGCATATTTCGGCGAAAGATTTGCAAGATCGTTTGGAAAGGTGATTGAAGCACAGTTTTTAATTGCGGTTGTCAATTGTGTGCTCACTGTAATCGCACTTGTCATTTTAGGATTTCCACAGCTCCTTGTATTAGCTGTCATGGTCTTTCTACTCGGTTTGATTCCAGTTGCTGGTGTTATTATTTCCCTGTTTCCACTTTGTATAATTGCCTATAACGTCGGTGGAGTTATGTATGTTGTATATATACTAGTATTCATTACAATAATCCATGCTCTTGAAAGTTATTTTTTAAATCCAAAATTTATGTCTGCAAAAACGAATTTGCCTGTCTTTTATACATTTATGATTCTCATCTTTTCAGAGCATTTCCTCGGAATATGGGGGCTTATTATCGGGATACCGATCTTTATCTTTTTATTAGATGTACTTGACGTAAATAATGATAAATCGATTAAAAGTAATAAGTGATAGAAATAACCGATGTTGTCTTTTGGGGAAAACATCGGTTATTTCTTATTTTTTCTTTGGAGGAGGTAGTTTTATAAATTTATTTGCAATTAAAGCTATAATAACAGCAGCAAAAATAAACACCGCGATTATGCCAACCCCCATACCTGCCCATCCTCCTATAAGAAAGATACTCATCGGTATTGCTAACAAGCTTAAAATAATAAGAATCAATCCGAGATTCTTATCATATTTTTTGGTTGGAAATAATGTTCGGATGATTAAAAAGAGAAAAAGTATTAATGCCGCTACAGCTAGTAAGAGGAGGAGAATTGTCCAAGAATCATTCATAAAATCACTCCTTTCTATTATAGATAATATTATCGTTTAAATTGAGGGGGAACTATAAAAATATAAAAAAGCAATCCAATATAAATTGGATTGCTTTTTTGATTGAAAAATATGATTAAAGAACAGGAGCCATTGTTTCTTTCAACACTTGAACAGAGTGATCAAATTTTAATTCTTCTTCTTCACTTAATTCCACTTCTAAAATTTCACGAACACCGCCGCGATTTAAAACAGCAGGGACTCCGATATAAACGTCTTGTTGGCCATATTGACCTTCAAGATATGCTGAGACAGTTAATACACTGTTTTCATTGTTCAAGATTGCTTTCGTTACACGCAGAAGTGACATACCAATGCCGTAGTATGTAGCACCTTTTCGTTCAATAATGTGGTAAGCTGCATCACGAACGTTTATGAAAATCTCATCTAAATCTTTTTGGTTGTATGTGTTGTCTTTTTCAAGTAGTGTTTCTAGTTTTTGAATACCAATTGATACGTGACTCCAAACAGGAAGTTCTGTATCACCGTGCTCTCCAATAATATATGCATGAATGTTATGAGGTCCAATATCGAAGTATTCACCTAACATATAGCGGAAACGAGCAGAATCAAGTGTTGTACCAGAACCGATTACGCGTTCTTTTGGCAATCCAGACTCTTTCCAAGTTACGTAAGTTAAAATATCAACAGGGTTAGTTGCGATTAAGAAGATGCCATCAAATCCGCTATCCATAATGCTACGAACAATTTGCTTGAAAATTTTAGCGTTTTTCTCAACTAAGTCTAAGCGTGTTTCACCTGGTTTTTGTGGTAACCCAGCAGTAATTACAACAAGATCTGCATCTTTACAATCTTCATAACTACCTTTCCAAACCTTTGTTGGAGCTGGTGCGAAAGGTACGGCATGGCTTAAGTCCATTGCTTCTCCTTCTGCTTTTGCTTCATTTACATCAACTAAAACAAATTCTTCAGCAACTGCTTGGTTAATCATGCAGTAAGCATAACTACATCCAACTGCTCCTGTTCCTACTAATACAACACGGTTAATACCTTTTTTCATTTCAAAATTCCTCGCAATTTCATTAATTTTATTATGTAAGATAATACGTCTTACTTCTATAGTTTCATATCTATTTTATTACATTTTATAAAAGATATTCAAGTAATTGAAAATGTATCCGCTCAATTACTTGAATGAAACATAGGAATCCTGTTAAACGAATATAATTCAGTAAAATCCTTCATAAAAGGGGAATTGGCATGGGGAAGACATTATCGATGGAAGAAATGCTTCAAATTATTCATGAAGGGCTTGCCAAAACGAATACCCCCAAACGGATTACAATTGCCGGTGCAGGGATGTCTGGATTAGTTGCAGCATCTTTATTAAAAGAGGCTGGACACGAGGTAACGATTATAGAAGCGAATAACAGAATAGGTGGTAGGGTGTATACGATTCGTGAACCATTTAGCGCAGGATTATATTTTAACGCAGGTCCTATGCGTATTCCGGATACTCATCATTTAACTTTAGCCTACATTCGTAAATTTAAACTACCGTTAAACCTTTTTATTAATAAAACTTCTTCAGATATAATGTATACGAATAATAAAATAACGAGATTGGATGTGTTTGAAAAGGATCCAAGTGTACTTGGATATCCAGTTTTAGAAAAAGAAAGAGGGAAAACGGCAGAAGAATTAATGTTAGAAGTATTAGAGCCAATACTTAATTTTATTAAAAAAGATCCTAATAAAAACTGGATTATCATTGAAAAAAAGTATAAAACATATTCGCTCGGTTCATTTTTAACCGAGTATTATTCAGATGGGGCAATAGATATGATCGGAGTACTTCTTGATATGGAAGCATACATGGGAATGTCTTTAATTGAAGTATTACGAGAAATGATCTTTTTCACTTCAACGACGAAATATTATGAGATAACAGGCGGAATGGACGCATTACCAAATTCATTTTTGCCACAGCTAAAGGATAATATTTTTATGTCCTATAAAGTAGAAAAAATAATACAAGAAGATAATAAAGTGATGCTGCAAGTAACACATGAACAAACGTTAAATTCATGTATAGTAACTGGTGACATCGCTATTGTCACAATTCCATTTTCAGCTTTGCGATTTGTAGAAGTCCAGCCGTATCATTTATTCTCTTATTATAAAAGACGGGCAATTCGTGAATTGAATTATATTGCTGCAACTAAAATTGCGATAGAGTTTAAAAGTAGATTTTGGGAAAGAGTGGGACAGTGTGGTGGTAAATCTATTACAGATTTACCGATACGTTTTACATATTATCCGAGTTATGGCATTCAGTCACCAGGGGCAGCTATTGTTATAGCAAGTTATACGTGGGCGGATGAGGCATTAACATGGGATAGTCTCCCGCATAGAGAGCGTATTTGTTACGCATTGAAAAATTTAGCGCAAATTTATGGGAATGTAGTCTATAGTGAGTTTATAACAGGGGAATCTTTTAGCTGGAGTAAGAATACGTATTCTTGCGGAGCATTTACAGCTTTTGAACCAGGCCAAGAGCTAGAATTATTTCCTTATATTGCGTCGCCTGCTGGAAACGTACACTTTGCAGGAGAACATACAACGTTGACACATGGGTGGATGCAGGGAGCGATTGAGTCTGGAATTAGAGTTGCTCATGAAGTAAATGAAAAGTGAAGCTAGTAGATATATTTACAAATTGTTATTCTTTTAATAAAATGATAAATATAAATCGTAATTATTACGCTTTGAATACGTTTGAAATAAAGAAATGGATGGTTGATCAAATGAATAAAGTGGAAATTCATATATTAGGTGGTTTTTTAGGTAGTGGAAAATCAACATTATTACAAAATTTATTATTAGCGGAGAAAAAGAAGAATAGAAAAGTTGCTGTTTTAATGAATGAAATTGGTGAATACTCAGTAGATACAGATATTATTGGTAAAGAGAATGTATTAAGAGAATTACTAAAAGGATGTATTTGTTGTACGTTAAAGGAAGAACTTGAAATACAATTACATTCATTATATCAGCAAGAAAGACCAGATGTAATTTACATAGAAACAACAGGCGTCGCACATCCAATTGAAGTGTTAGATGCATGTGTATCACCAATTTTAGCACCTTTCTTAGAGGTGAAATCAATTGTAGTCGTTTTAGATGCAGTAAGATGGCTAAATCGAAGTAGATTAAGTGCAAATGTGCAACAGTTACTGCATGAGCAAATGAAATTTGGTAGTCATCTTCTTATTAATAAATCAGATTTACTAACAGAAGAAGATAAGAACAAAGTACTTGAAGAAGTGAAAGCAATAAATAGTCATGCGAAATTGTTTGAAACAAAATATTGTAATATATCTTTAAATGATATAGAAGAAGCTGAACATGTGAGTGCTGGGGAACATGAGACACTTCATGTTAAACAGCATTTACATATACAAACGATGACGTATCAATTTACGAAATCGATTGATCAAGACAAATTATATGAATGGCTTTCGAATTTACCAGATAGTATTTATCGAGTGAAAGGTTTTGTGAAATTCCATGGAGATAAATACCCTCATCTATTCCAATATTCGTTTGGTGTACCGACTTTACTGGAGCAAGATTTTGGTTTCCCGACAAACTTGGTAGTAATCGGGGAAGGGCTAGATAAGAAACAATTGGTTGAAGGGTTAGAGAAAGTAGAAAATAATTAAGTGCTTTTTAGGTAGGCTGCAAATAATTAACTTACTAACTTAAGTTAATTATTTGCAGTTTTTTCGTGATGATTCCTGTAATGAAACAGTAATTTCATTTGAACAAAGGAATATATATTGATTGTATGTCCGTTTCCATTTAATAGGAAGGTGATTATAGATTTGTGCCGAATGTAGAGGATACTACAAGAGTTTTCCATTACCTACCTTACAGTTTATAAGTCATGATTACGGACAGGGGAATTTGGCGTGTTGGATTCTATCAGAAAGTAAAGTATGGGGAGGATCACAATGTCGATAAAAAAACGTAAATGGCTAAAAACGGTGGTTACTGGTTGTGTTTTAGGGTCATTATTAGTAACAGCAGCTTGCTCAGGAAAGAAAACAAGTACTGAGGATGAAAAAACAATTAAGGTAGGGGTTCTTGCTTCGTTAACAGGTCCATTAGAATCATACGGAAAACAAACAGTGAACGGGTTTGAATTAGGATTAGATTATGCAACTGGTGGAACAGGAAAAGTGGACGGAAAGAAGATTAAGTTTGTTGTAGAAGATACGGAAACGAAAGCAGATGTTGCAGTTAAAAAAGCTACGAAGCTATTAGAAGACGAGAAAGTTGATTTTTTAGTCGGATCATCTAGTTCAAGTGATACGTTAGCGGTTTTACCACTAGCTGAAGAATATGAAAAAATTATGGTTGTTGAACCAGCAGTTGCCGATAGTATAACCGGGAAGAACTGGAATAAATATGTTTTTAGAACAGGAAGAAGCTCTTCACAAGATGCGATTGCAGGAGCAGCAGCAATTGCAAAAAAAGATGTAAAGATTGCAACGTTTGCCCCAGATAATGCATTTGGGCGTGAAGGAATTGCCGCATTTAAATCTGGAGCAAAGAAATTAGGTGCAAACATTGTAAACGAACAATATGCGGATACAAACTCAACTGATTTCACAGCGAATATTCAAAATATCATTAGCTCAAAACCGGATTATTTATTTATCGTTTGGGCAGGTGCAAATTCACCTTGGAAACAGTTAAAAGATATGAATGTGGAAGCGCAAGGTATTAAAATTTCTACAGGTGCACCAGATATACCGGCATTAAAAACGATGGATGCATTAGTAGGAATGCAAGGTTTTTCTGTTTATTATCATACACTCCCGAAAAATAAGGTGAATGATTGGTTAGTGGAAGAACATAAAAAACGATTTAATGGTGCGGTGCCAGATTTATTTACAGCAGGAGGAATGTCAGCGGCAATTTCAATTGTAGAAGCTTTAAAGAAAACAAAAGGTGATACAGATGTAGATACATTGATTAAGAAAATGGAAGGAATGGAATTTGATACACCGAAAGGAAAGATGAAGTTTAGAGAGAAAGACCACCAAGCGATGCAGACGCTATATTCTATCACGTTGAAAAAGCAAGATGGTGTTGATTATCCGGTGCCAGTATTAGAGCGAGAATTAACGATGAAAGAGACAGAACCACCAGTTCAAAATAAATAGACTGAATTTTCTGTTGTTTTTGTATAAAGAGGGGATACCCTCTTTATACGTATTTCTTTCATACTTAAAGTTTTAAAGGGAGGAATTTCGTGACACATTTGTTAGAGACGAAAAATCTTTGTGTATCTTTTGGTGACCATCATGTTATTAAAGATGTTAATTTAACGGTACAAAAGGGAAAGCTCATTTCAATTATTGGACCGAACGGTGCCGGAAAGACAACGTTATTTAACTTACTAAGTGGGCAAATTTCTCCAACAAAGGGTGAAGTATATTTTAAAGGACAAGAGATTACAAATTTATCAATTTCAGATCGAACTCGATTAGGAATTGGTCGTTCTTTTCAACTTACAAATATATTCCCAGAGTTAACGGTACTTGAAAATGTTCGTTTAAGTGTTCAATCATTCGTGCAAGATTACTATAGTTTTTTTCCAAGTTCGGCAAAATTTAAGCAACAAGTTGGAGAGGCGAGACGTTTCTTAAAAACAGTATTACTTCAGGAGAAAGAACATGTATTAGCGAAAGATTTAGCACATGGAGAAAAACGAAAGTTAGAGCTTGCGATGTTATTAGCTTTAAAAACGGATGTGTTACTACTTGATGAGCCGACGGCAGGTATATCAGTTGAAGAGATACCGGCTATTTTACAAGTGATTGAAAATATTAAAAAGCATCCAGAGAGCACAATCGTACTCATCGAACACAAAATGGATATGGTACTAGGTTTGTCGGACCATCTTATTGTTTTATTTCATGGCGAGTTATTGGCTGAAGGATTACCAGAAGAAATGATGAAAGATGAGCGTGTACAAAGTGCTTATTTAGGGGGATTATATAGTGGCTCTATTACAAGTGAATAATATAGAGACGTATTTAGATCAGTTTCATATTTTACAAGGGGTATCACTCACTGTTGAGAAAGGGACGATTACTGTACTGTTTGGAAGAAACGGGGCGGGAAAAACAACAACGTTGCGATCAGTTATGGGATTTCATCGGATAGCAAATGGTGAGATTTATTATGGTAGTACACAAGTAAATGGATTATCTACACATTTAATTTCAAGAAAAGGAATAGGGTATGTACCAGAAAATCAAGGGATTTTTCATGATTTAACAGTAGAAGAGACATTCGCACTTGCGAGAGGAAAAGGAGAAGAAGTCGACGAGAAAATAGATTGGATGCTCGAGCTATTTCCTGATTTAAAGCAGTTTTGGAATAAGAAAAGTGGGCTTTTAAGCGGGGGACAAAAACAAATGTTGGCCATTTCAAGAGCGTTTATTAATAGTGATGGACTATTGCTTATTGACGAGCCAAGTAAGGGGCTATCACCAATTATGATAGAAAAATTAATGGTAGCAATTTTGAAAATGAAGGAGAAAACGACTGTTTTACTTGTTGAACAAAATTTTATGATGGCTAGTCAAATCGGTGATTATTTTTACATTATGGATAATGGGCGTATTGTGCATAAAGGTTTTATGAATGAACTGCGAGAGGATAAAGAAACATGTCATAAATATTTAGGTATTTCTTAACATTGATACGGGGGGATAGAACGTGGATGTGTTAATTAACTTATTTGTAAACGGCGTTTCAACAGGGATGCTTATTTTTTTATTAGCATCAGGTCTTTCACTTATTTTCGGCCTAATGAGCGTTTTAAACTTTGCGCATGGCGGTTTATTTGCATGGGGAGCTTTTACAGGCGTTTGGTTATTTAATATGACAGGTAGTTATGTATTAGCGTTAGTTGGAGCAGTTGCTATGGGGATGTTGCTTGGTTTTATTTTAGAACGATTTCTTATCAGACCAGTGTATGGAAATCATGTTCGCCAGCTACTCGTTACACTCGGAGGAATGCTCGTTCTTAGTGAGTGCATAAAAATATTTTGGGGACCGAATCCAATTAGTGCAAAGTTACCGATATGGTTACAAGGTAGCTATACATTTGGAGGGGTTATATTAATAAAATACCGGCTATTCGTTATTTTAGTTGGGATACTAATTTACATTGCTCTACTACTACTACTCAAAAAAACAAAGATAGGTCTTATGATCCGCGCTGGTGTAATGGATAAGGAGATGGTTCAAGCGCTCGGCATTAACGTGAAAGCTATATTTTCGTTCGTCTTTCTATTAGGAGCAGGAATGGCAGCGTTAGGTGGATTCTTATTTGCACCATATTCAGGCGTTGTTTTCGCAGAAATGGGTATGCAATATGCAATTTTAGCTTTCATTGTAGTAATAATTGGAGGGTTAGGTAGCGTCCAAGGTTCAGCTATCGCTTCTTTAATCGTCGGATTAGCCGGAGCTTTTACAGCCTATTTTATTCCAGATTTATCACTTGCAATCAATATGTTAATGTTACTGTTTTTCTTAATAGTGAAGCCAACTGGACTTGTTGGTGAAAAGGGGTGAAATGGTGAACAATACATCGAATCGAATTAAAGTATACTTCGGAGTATTTATGCTCATTTGTTTAAGTGTATTTCCGTTCGTAAATGATTCACGGAGCTTGTTAATTTTGTTCACTCAAATCTTCATCTTTGCTATTTTTGCAATGAGTTTTGATGTATTACTTGGATATACAGGAATTGTATCGTTTGGTCATTGTATGTTCTTTGGAATAGGAGCATATGGGGTAGCACTTTTATTTGATCGGCAAGGTGTATCAATAACAAACTTTTTAATAGGTATAGTAGCGGCAATTATCATTTCGGCAATCGTTAGTTATATAATCGGTTTACTTTCTTTACGATTGAAAAGTCATTTTTATGCAATGTTAACCCTTGCGATTTCACAGTTATTTTTTGTGCTTGCTGAAAAATGGCGTGGGCTTACTCACGGTGGAGATGGATTTACATTTGGTGTGCCAGATATATTTCGTGATCGTTTTACCTTTTATTATGTAACATTTATATGTCTAATCATTATTTTCATTTTGTTACGTCTTTTCACAAAATCTTCTATTGGGAAAGTATTAAAGGCAATTTCACAAAATGAACAACGTGTTGAAGCGCTTGGGTATAAAGTTCTTCATTATAAAATTATTGCTAGTGTTGTTGCAGGAGTAGTAGCAGCGATTAGCGGTGGTTTATTCGTCATCACATTACGTTTTGTAAATACGACTGTATTTTCAATCGAAATGACGTTAAATGCATTATTGATGACAATGATTGGAGGAGTTGGAACGTTAATCGGAGCCATTGCAGGAGCTGGGATTATTGAATCACTAAAATATTATTTATCAGAACTAGCGACGGAGTATCCGATTTTTGAAAGATGGACGATTATTTTAGGGTTATTGTATATTATCGTGTTACTAGTTTTTCCGAAAGGATTAGTTGGAACGGTTAAGCAGTTGAAGAATGTTAAAAGGAGTAAGAAGGAGAAAAGTGCAGAAGTGGAGCAAAACGTGTGAAAAATCAATTGTACAAAAAATAAAAATCCCTCTTGTAGATTCGTTAAAGAGGGATTTTTATTTGTTTGAAAAGTTTGTAAACAAAGTCATTCTATTACTCAAATAGTTCATCAGGGATATGTTTTATAAAGTTTTGATTCGTAAAAAAATGAACAGCTAATTTCTCTATTGGAACATTTTCAACTGGAACTATTTTATCATTTCTAATCGGTAAAAAAGCTATCCCATTTCCCTCAACAATAAACTCTTCAATAAGCGAATAAGAATCTAACTGTTGAAGTTGATGCTGGGATAGATTGTTTTCTTTTAGAAATTGTATTGTCATATTTCTAAAAGGGCACTTTTTATCGTTACTAACAAAGAAAAGTTCTTTTGAAAAGTCAATGTTACACTGTTCTTTCGCTTTTAATAAGCCTACAAAAATTGAAGTGGTGAATACTTTTTTAAACGCTGCTTCGGGATAATCCTCATAAGTTATGACCATATCAACTTTTTGTTGCTGTAGTAGTTTTTGTAAATGGCTACTACTTTCTATATATATTTGATAATTCCTGAAATTTTCTTTAATACGCATACTTAAATAATTAGTCAAAATAGATTGTGACGTTGCTATTACATAAGAAGAAGCACTTGTTTTAATTTCATCTTTCGCTTCTTCTAAAAGAGCTAATATTTTATTCGTGTAGTCTAATAAAATGTCACCAGAAGGTAACAGGGAAACACCTTTATTATCTCTATGTAGTAATGGAGTTTCTAACTCTTGTTCTAATTTTTTGATTCGCTCCGTTACATTTGGTTGTACATAGCTTAGCTCTTTAGCAGCTTTACTAATAGAGCCTTCGTTAGCTACAGTTTTAAATATGATAAGATCATTAATTTCCATTCATTTCAGCCCCTTATACGGTATCATTATAAATGATACCAAACATAATTTATACCTATTTTACGTTAGTCAGTCATCGGTTTATCATTATGTATATAAGATCGAAAGTGAGTGATAAACATGATTGGAATGCAATATAAAGTCATTTTGCCAAAGGATTATGATATGGGGATTATTAGAGAAAGGGTAAAAAAGAATAGTCATAAAACAGATGGTTTTCAAGGATTGAATTTTAAGGCTTATTTAATTGCTGAGGCAGGTAAGGATGGGAATTTCTATAATTGCTATGCACCTTTATATATTTGGAATGGTCATGAAGGGATGAACAAATTTATCTTTGAAGGGTATTACGATAATATTTTACAATCGTTCGGGTGGCAACAAATAAATATAGGTGTTCCATTCGTTGTTAATGTAAGTGATGACTTTCGAAAAAGTAGATATGTTGTTGAATATGTAGGGAGTATTTCTCAAAATAAATCGCTGATTGAGACGCAATTAAATAAAGTAAATGAAAATGTGAAAAACATAGAAAAATGTTTAGGAAATGTAATAATTTATAATCCGGATAAGTGGGGATATAGTCAATTCAGTTTTTATAAGGAAAAGCCTGAAATAGATGTAATGGACGATGTTACTATTTATGAGCTTTTACATATTTCACGATGATATGTTGTTGAATGCTAAATTAAGAAAAAGGAATGAAAATGTATGCCTTTTGTGAACGTTTATTATCATGAAAATATATTAAATAAAGAAGAGTTGAAAAAGGTAGGTGAATGTATCCATCTGTCATTAATTGAACATTTTAACATTCCTGAAAATGATTATTTTCAAATGTTTGTACCTTATCAACGAAATCAATTTTTTTATAATCCATATTATTTGTTGGAAAGAGGAGAAATGAGAACTGAGAATATGATTCATGTTTCTATTACATGTGGACCTGGAAGAACAGTGCAACAGAAAAAAGGTTTGTATCAATCTATATCCTTCGAAATTTCAGAATGTTCCAATGTGAAAGTTACTGACATTTTTATTACATTACATGAGACAGCTGCTGAAAACTGGTCATTTGGTCAAGGGATGGCACAATTGGTAAAAATGAAGGGAGAAAAATGATGAATGAACCAATTGAATTTTATATTCCAAAGAAAATGAGAGAAATAGCACCTGTATTTTCTCATTATAGTGAAGAGATATTATTTGAGGAAGTGTGGCGGGATGCCGCTTTAACATTAAGAGAAAGAAGCTTATGTACATTGTCGGCACTAATCAGTCTTGGTAATACAGAACAATTACCATTTCATCTGAAGCTAGCTAAACAAAATGGGATGATGGAGAATGAATTAGTTGCATTAATAACACATATGGCTTTTTACGTTGGTTGGCCAAAAGCTGTGGCAGCTTTAAATATAGCAATGAATGAAATGGAAAGTTAAGAATAATGATTTTGGGAGATATTTTTAACATATTTCTACTTGCATTACTGTCACTTGAGTGGTAAAGTGACAGTAAGATCAACGCTAGGAAGTGATAAAACATGCGTGAGAATACGATAGGATCGTTAATATGGTTACGCCTCATACGATTTACGAACCAAAGTAATCAAATGTCAAATGAGTTTTTAAAACGCTTTGATTTAACGACGGCTCAATTTGATGTGCTTTTGCAAATACGGACTTATCAGCCATTAACACAAATGGAGTTAGCAGAAAAGGTTACCGTTACACAAGGCGGTATTTCTCGAATGTTAACACGTCTTGAAAAAGAAGGATATATTATACGAAAACAAGATTGGAAAACGAAAACAATTAGTCTTACAGAGCAAGGGGAAGAGGCTTTAGAAAGAGCATTGCCAGAGCAACTTGCATTTCAATCATCATTTTTTGATGATGTATTAAATGAAGAAGAGCAGAAAATACTATACGAGTTGATGACAAAAGTTCATAAGCATAGTGAAAAAAAAGAATTACCGAATGAGTAATTTTTTTTACTCAATCAATTGACTAATCAAGTGATAAAGAGGAGGAAGTTTTATGTATACAATTCCAGGACATCACCACATTTCTATGGTGACTAAAAATGCGAAAATGAATAATAATTTTTATCGAAATGTTTTAGGATTACGCCGAGTGAAAAAGACGGTCAATCAAGATAATCCATTTATGTATCATTTGTTTTATGGCGATTTAACAGGGAGTGCCGGAACTGAATTATCATTTTTTGAAATGCCGATTGTAGGAAGAACAATCCGTGGCACAAATGCAATAACGCAAATAGGTTTGCTCGTACCTTCAATAGAAAGCCTTACATTTTGGAAGAGACGTTTTGAGTCGCTTCAGGTGGCGCATGGGGAAATTACAACTTACGCCGGCCGAGACGCACTGCACTTTGAAGATCCAGATGGCCTACGGTTAGTACTATTAAATAATAACGGTGAAGAGGTGCCTGAATATTGGACTGCATGGGATGAATCTTCTGTAGAGCAGAAGCATCGTATTTTAGGCATGGGAACAGTTGAAATGACAGTGCGCAGTTTAAATAAATTATCAAAAACATTAACAGGTTTGTTTAGTTATAAAGAAGTATCTCGTTCAGACGATGAGGGGATTTATCAATCTATTGCTGGTCAATCTTTTGGGGAAATTTTGGTGAAACAGCAAGAGGGAGAGAGTGAAAGACCTGGAAAAGGAAGTATTCATCATTTAGCTATTCGTGTAAAAAATGATGAAGAACTGAGTTATTGGAATGAAGCTGTGAAAAATAAAGGGTTCCAATCAACAGGGATTATCGATCGTTTTTATTTTAAAAGTTTATATTTCCGTGAGTCAAATGGAATTTTATTTGAGGTTGCGACGGATGGACCAGGATTTACTGTAGATTCAGCAGTTGCTGATTTAGGAAAAGAGCTGGATTTACCACGATTTTTAGAAGAGAGAAGAAAAGAGATTGAAGAGAAATTAATACCACTTGATTAAAAGGGAGAGGACAACTATGGAACAATACCGTATTGATGTAAGTAAAGGAATTGAATTTGGATTATATTCAATTGGAGATCACATTTTAAATCCGCATAATGGTTCGAAAATAAGTGCAGAAAAAAGAATTCAGGAACTAATTGAAACAGCTAAGTTAGCAGATGAAGCTGGACTTGATGTGTTTGCTGTCGGTGAAAGTCATCAAGCGCATTTTACAACGCAAGCTCATACAGTTATTTTAGGAGCTATTGCACAAGCTACGAAAAATATTAAAATCGCGAGTTCTGCAACAGTATTAAGTACGTCAGATCCGGTTCGTGTATATGAGGATTTTGCTACAATCGATTTAATTTCTAATGGTCGTGCGGAAATCGTTGCTGGTCGTGGATCTCGTATTGGGGGATATAGTTTACTGGGTTACGATGTAAATTATTATGAAGAACTATTTGAAGAGAAGATGGATCTTTTATTAAAAATAAATAAAGAAGAAAGTGTAACATGGAAAGGGCAGTTTAGAACGCCGCTTGAAGATGCGACAATTATACCGAGAGCTAAAAATAACAATATGCCAATTTGGCGTGCTGTTGGAGGGCCACCTGCTAGTGCAATTAAGGCGGGACACGCAGGTGTACCAATGATGCTTACGACACTTGGTGGCCCAGCTATTAATTTTAAAGTTTCGGTGGATGCATATCGTGAAGCTGCTCAGCAAAGTGGCTTTGATCCAGCAACATTACCAATTGCAACAACAAGTTTATTTTATACAGCAGAAAATTCACAAGATGCACTTAGTGAATATTATCCCCATATTCATGCTGGTATGCTTGCACTACGTGGTGGTGGGTATCCAAAACAACAATTTACTAATGCAGTAGATTATCGTGACGCGTTAATGATTGGTAGCCCGCAACAAATTATTGAAAAAATGCTGTATCAACATGAGTTATTTGGGCAACAACGTTTTATGGCGCAGATTGATTTTGGCGGTGTACCATTTGATAAGATTGAAAAAAACATCGAATTAATTGCAACTGAAATTATGCCGGCTGTTAGAAAGCACATAGCAAAATAATTGAAAAATACCGGGAGTCTAGCTGACTCTCGGTATTTTTTATGTTAATTCAGTTTGAAAAAATGACGAAAAAATGAATTTTTAGTCTAAAAAAGGAAAGGATTTTTCTATTTGTGAATAACAATATTCTTAATTTGAATTTTAGAAATACATTTTTCTCTTGACAAAAATGTAGCGTATTTCCAGGTTTGATTTGAGGACATTTTTTAAGAGGAAAGTCAAGCGTATGAAGAGAAAAACGTAATATTATTGATATAAGAGTATGTTGTATGTTTGAAAAACACGTTTTTTAAATGTGAGAAATCTAATTCGAAAAAATTACAAAAGACATATTTCAGACAAAATCCTGTCAATAATACGTCAAAAATCACCTGAATTTATTATGTAAGTATATTATACAATTCGATTAACGAATAAAACACTACTGAAATAGTGAAAAGGTAAATCGTATGAAGAAAGTTCTTTTGTAATTATCTAAAAAACTGACAATCTATATTTTCAGAAAGTACATAAACGAATTTATCTTTTTGTATTTCCAAATGATTGAATTGTTCGTTATGAAGTGAATTCAATCAATATTACGATATAAAAAATTATGAAGGAAGTGAATTTAGCATGGAAACGCTCGAATTGGCACGAATACAATTTGCATCTACAACGATTTTTCATTACTTTTTCGTTCCGCTATCTATTGGTTTAGCTTTTATCATTGCGTTAATGCAAACGTTGTATGTGGTAAAGGGACAAGAAGTTTATAAGAAGATGACAAAGTTTTGGACACAAATATTCCTTGTTAACTTTGCAGTAGGTGTTGTAACAGGTATTTTACAAGAATTTCAGTTTGGTATGAACTGGTCAACATATTCACGTTTTGTTGGTGATGTTTTCGGACCGTCACTGGCAATTGAAGGTTTATTAGCATTTTTCATTGAGTCTACATTCCTAGGTTTATGGGTATTCGGTGAGGATAAACTTCCGAAGCGAGTTCACCTTTTATGTATTTGGCTCCTCTCAATAGGAACAATGTTATCAGCATTTTGGATTTTAACTGCAAATGCATTTATGCAAGCTCCAGTAGGATATGAAATGGCAGCAGATGGGCGTGCACAAATGAATGATTTCTTGGCGATTATTCAAAATCCACAATTATGGGTGCAATTCCCGCATACAATTACAGCGGCACTTGCAACAGGCGCATTCTTTATTGCTGGTGTCAGTGCATGGAAAATTGCAAAACAACAAGAGACGGAAGTGTTTAAGAAGTCTTTCCGAGTTTCTATCGTTGTTGGAACAATTTCAACAGCATTGGTATTATTTTTCGGTCATGCACAAGCGCAAAATTTAATTAAGACACATCCGATGAAAATGGCCGCAGCTGAAGCGTTATGGAATACGAGTGAGGACCCAGCGCCATTTACAGTATTTGCGAAAATTGATACAGAGAAGAAAGAAAATTCGTTTGAAATTCAAATTCCTTACATGCTAAGTCTATTGTCATACGATAAATTTAGTGGTCAAGTAGAAGGGATGAATCAAATTCAAAAACAATATGAAGAAAAATATGGACCTGGAGATTATATTCCGCCAGTACATACTATGTTCTGGAGTTTTAGAGCGATGGTAATGAGTGGAACATTTATGCTTCTTCTAGGAGCGTACGGCTGGTTCTTATCAAGAAAAGATCGCTTAACTGAAAAACCTTGGTATTTAAAAATAATGGTATATGCAATTGCACTACCGTTTATCGGTAATACAGTAGGATGGGTTATGACCGAAATGGGACGTCAGCCGTGGGTTGTCTTCGGTGTTATGAAAACAGAAGATGCTGTATCTCCAAACGTTACTTTTGGAGAAGTATTATTCTCTCTTATTTCATTCACATCACTATATTTAATTATCGGAGGAATTTCTATTTACTTATTCGTTCGTATCATTAAAGGTCATGCGAATAAGAAAGCGAAAAAGGATTATCAAAGCCATGATCCATTTGATAAGGAGGAAGAGTATGTTATCTCTTAATGAGTTATGGTTTCTAATTATTTCAACTTTATTCGTTGGATTCTTTGTACTTGAAGGTTTCGATTTTGGTGTAGGAATAGTTTCAAGGTTTTTAGGAAAGAACGATTTAGAAAAGCGTATATATTTAAATACAATTGGACCGTTTTGGCACGCAAATGAAGTATGGCTTGTTTGTGCTGGTGGTGCTATGTTTGCGGCATTTCCGCACTGGTATGCAACTTTATTTAGTGGGTTCTATATTCCGTTTGTGTTTATGCTTCTTGCTTTAATTATAAGAGGCGTTTCCTTTAAGTTCCGTGCGAAAATAGAAAATCATAAGTGGAAAAGTTTCTGGGATTGGGGCATGTTTCTTGGAAGTATGCTCCCTCCTATACTTTGGGGAGTTGCAATTGCAAACTTCATGGTAGGTGTACCAATTGATGAAAGTAAAAATATGGTAGGCGGATTCGTGAAATTACTTCACCCATTTGCGTTACTTGGAGGAGTTATGTTTCTTCTTCTATGTATTGTTCATGGTTTGCAATTTCTTACTATACGTACAACAGGTACATTACGAGAACGCGCACGTATTGCCGCAACAAAGATTGCACCTTTTGCATTAATAACACTTCTTATTTTTGCAGGTGTAGGGTTATGGAAAACAGATATTTTCACAGCACATGGTTCAGAGTGGCTAATGGTGCCGATTGGAGCTTTTGTAGCGCTATTTGTTTCTACTTTATTAAATAAAAGAAGAAGAGATGGTTGGGCTTTCTTTATGACGAGTTTAACAATCATTTTGCTAAGTGCAAGTGTGTTTATCGGTATGTTCCCGCGTGTCATGATTAGCTCATTAGGAGCGGCGAATGATTTGACAATTTATAATGCGGCATCAGGACCTTATGCATTAAAACTGATGAGCTATTTTTCTCTTGCTATTTTACCGTTTGTTATCGGTAGTCAAATATGGAGTTTCTATGTATTTAGACAACCTGTTAAGTCAGACAAAGATTTGGAGTACTAATGAAAAGAAAAAGAGGACTTCCGTCGTATCCTGGTAGCCGAGTTTTATATGTAACTTTAACCTTTATTAGCATTTTAGAGGCGTGTAGTATTATTGCACAGACAGTGTTTTTAGCACGAGCAATCACATTTTTATTTCATGGAGAAACAGTGCAAGCTGTGCTAAATGAAACTGTGTATTTTGGGATTACTTTTGCAGTACGCCAAATGTTGGTGCGAACATCGCAAATATTGGTTGAGCGTTTCGCTGAAAAAACAGGAATGGCATTACGTAAACAACTAATAGAAGCGTATTTTACATTAGGGCCGAGATTTGTCCAAACGAATGGAACTGGTCATTTGGTTACTTTATCGATTGAAGGTATAGAGAAATTCAAAACATATATTGAATTGACAATTCCTAAAATGATTAGAAGTAGTATCGTACCAGGACTAATTGTTCTATATGTTTTTACACTGGACATTAAGTCAGGAATCATTTTAGTTGTAACGATTCCTATTGTGATTATATTTATGATCCTTTTAGGATTAGCAGCGCAGAAAATGGCGGATAGCCAATATGAAACATATCGTGTACTTTCTAATCATTTTGTAGATACATTAAAAGGGTTAGAAACATTAAAATATTTAGGGAAAAGTAAACAGCACGAAGGAAAGATTGAAAAAGTAAGTAAACGATATAGAAAAGCAACGATGCGTACTTTGCGAGTTGCTTTTCTTTCTTCTTTTGCATTAGATTTCTTTACGAGTTTATCAATTGCATTTGTAGCAGTCGGGTTAGGAATACGGTTAATAGATGGGACGATTATACTGTTACCAGCTCTTACAATTTTAATTTTAGCGCCGGAATATTTTCTGCCGATTAAGCAAGTTGGAGCGAATTATCATGCTACATTAGATGGACAACTTGCGATCGAGCAAATAGAAGAGATTTTACAGAAGCAAAAAGGAATAGAAATGAAAGATTCAAATGTAGATATAGTATGGAACTCCTCTAGTAGCTTGAAATTAAAAGATGTAAAAGTAAATAATGATGAATCTGAAAAGGCTATGTTGGAGGGAATCGATTTTACTTGGCAAGGTAACGGTGCTATAGGCGTTATTGGTGAAAGTGGGGCGGGGAAATCAACGTTAATCGATGTATTAGCAGGATTTTTATCTCCTTCGGCTGGGAAGATGTTAGTAAATGGTGTTGAAATTGACGGATCTACTCGTGAAGATTGGCAAAAGAATATTGCTTATATTCCGCAGCAACCATATATTTTTCCGCTTTCATTAAAAGATAATATTTGTTTCTATGAAACAAATACAACTGATGAAGAAGTTGAGAGAGTTATTAATGAAGTAGGTCTTCGTTCGCTCGTTGCATCATTACCCAATGGGATGTATGAAATAATTGGAGAAGGTGGGCGTATGCTTAGCGGCGGACAAGAACAACGTGTCGCTATGGCACGTGCACTTTTAAGTAAAAAGCCAATCATTTTATTAGATGAACCTACAGCACATCTTGATATTGAAACTGAATTTGAAATAAAGCAATCGATGTTACATCTGTTTGAAGGAAAGTTAGTATTTCTTGCAACACATCGTCTACATTGGATGAAGCAAATGGATCATATTCTTATTTTAAATAAAGGGAAAATTATAGAAAGCGGAACATATGAAGAACTTTTAACGAATGAGACATTACATTTTCATAGCGAAGAGAGGGGAGAGCGATGAGTAACTGGATTAAGCCTTATATACAGCAAAATAAAGGTAGAATGACTTTGACTATTTTCCTTGGACTTCTTGGAGTTAGTTCGGGTGCGATGTTGCTTTTTATTTCAGGTTATTTAATATCTAAATCTGCTCTCAGACCAGAAAATGTAATGGCTGTATATGTTCCTATTGTTGCAACGCGTGCATTTAGTATAGGGCAAGCGGTCTTTCATTATTTAGAGCGTTTAGTTGGGCATGATGTTGTACTACGTATATTAGAAAAAATGAGAACGAAACTATATAGAATTGTAGAACCACAGGCGTTATTCTTCCGCTCACGCTTTCAAACTGGTGATGTACTAGGTGTATTGTCTGAGGATATTGAACATTTACAGAATCTATATTTACGAACAATATTTCCTAGTATATTAGCGCTAGTTGTATATAGCATCTTCGTACTTGTTATCGGTGCATTTGATTTAGTATTCGCACTCATTGCAGGCTGTATGTTAGCTATTATCGTTTTTCTTCTTCCCTTTGTATCACTGCTTTTAATGAAACAAAATCATATCGCTTTGAAGCAAGGAAGAAATCGTTTGTATCAACAATTGACAGATGCAGTATTTGGGTTATCTGATTGGCAGGCGAGTGGTAGAAAAAATGAATTTATTAATGCGTATGTAGAGCAAAATGATCAATTGTTAAAAACAGAGAAGAGAGTGAAACGCTGGTATCATATTCGAGACAGTCTCATTCATTTAGTAGTAGGTATTGTAGTTATTTCAATGATTATATGGACTGGGAATGAAGCGGCAAGGGAACAAATTGCTCCTACAGTTATCGCGGCCTTCGTATTAATGACTTTATCGGTAACGAATGCGCTTATTCCTATTTCAGATGCCATCGATCGAATCCCATTGTATGTAGAATCTGCTCATCGTCTTAATGGTGTAGAAAGTGATAGTGTTTTACATGATGAAATGGATTTGCATGGAGATAAAGATTACGTTGCACCAAAACATGTAGATATTGAACTGAATCATATATCGTATAGTTACCCAGATAGTAACGAGACTGTATTAAAAGACATATCGTTACAAATAAAAGCAGGAAAGAAAATTGCTATTTTAGGTAGAAGTGGGACAGGGAAATCTACTTTACTAAAATTGTTAACAGGGGCGTTAAGTCCGGTAAATGGCCAAGTTTTATTGAATGGTGAACAAGCGCATACGAATCTTTTATCCGAATATATTTCTGTATTAAATCAAAAACCGCATTTGTTCGATACGTCAATTGGAAATAATGTGCGAATCGGTAAACCAGAGGCTAATGATGAAGAGATATGGAAAGCTTTAGAGAAAGCACAGCTAGCTTCACATATTGCATCTCTTCCTGATGGATTACAAACAAAAATGCATGAAATGGGAAAGAGGTTTTCTGGCGGAGAAAGGCAAAGGGTAGCATTTGCAAGAACCCTTATGCAAGAAACACCAATTATTGTACTTGATGAACCGACTATCGGTTTAGATCCTAAAACGGAATTAGCCTTAATAGAAACAATGTTTTCTGCAACAGAAGAAAAGACTGTTCTCTGGATTACACATCACCTTGTAGGAATTGAACATGTAGATGAAGTTATTTTCCTTGATAGTGGTCAAATCGCTATGCAAGGTAGCCATGAACAGTTACTGAAAGAAAATGAGAAATATCGTAGCCTATATGAGCTCGATAAAGTGAAATTATAAAAGGAAGAAAAACACAAATTCTTGACAGTTCAAGGTTTGTGTTTTTTTTATTTGTGGTCAAATCATATAGGGCGTATAAGCTAGTTGAACATGGAATGGTTATATATTGTTAGAAAGGGTGTTTAAAACCTAGTCTTTCAAGGCAATACTGAGCCATAGTGAAAGGAATGTTGGAAGGCGTGATTATATGTTTGAAGAGGATGGCATTGTGTTAATTATGGAGCCTGCTGATGAACGGAATATGAGGAAATTTATTTTTACTGTACCGAAGTCAGTTTATGAAAAAAAGGGGATTATATTACATTATGGAACACCTTTAGGCCAAGGATATACGGACATTATAGAAGATATTATTAGTGTACATATAGAAATAGATATTGTAACGATCATAGGACATGTAAGTGGATAAAGAGAAACTTTAATTAGTGAGAGTTATACGTACCTCGAAAACAGATGTACTTAAAATAAGTATGTCTGTTTTTATATTTAAATGAAGATAGTTTCGAGGTGAAAATGAAAAAATGTATGATAAATTGTTCGAAGTACATGTTGAACAGGATAATAATGATTTTTCTAGAATGTATAAGAGAAAGATTAAAAAATAAGATATGATGCGATAAGGTGTATAAGAAGAAAATAAAGTGTTTATAAATGAATAAAAGTATGATAATTATTTAGGAGGTCAAAATGAAGTTTACAAAAACAATGCTACTTTCAATTGTAGTTTCAATTGGGTTGATGGGATGTTCGCTAGTAGAGGGAGGGAAGAACTCTATAGATTATGCTCAAAAAGCGACAGACTATGTAAATGAAATAAGTGCATTTGCAAATGAAGCACCAGCATTAGCTGAAAAGGCTGTTAATGATGGAGAAGCTCGAAAAGAACTAGAAACGAAACTTACTGAAATTAAACAAGATATACCAGCTTTTAATGAATTAACACCACCGGATGTAGCGAAGGATCTTCACCAGCAAATCGTCGGATATAATGAAAAGTTAAATACATTAATTGATACATCTATGCAAAAGATAGAGGAAGGAAAAATGAATGTAGAGCAGTTTAAAGACTCCGAGCTTATGCAGACGATAGAACAAGTTCGTGATTTGAAAGATAAGGTTCAAAACTTAGGGCAATAGCAAAAGGATCCGTTTATCATAAACGGATCCTTTTGCTATTGTATACAATAGACGATTACACCAATGACAATAATAATATTGCCAATGACTTTTCGTTTCGTTATTTTCTCCCCTAGGAAGTACCAACCGAAAATTAATATAATGATATAACTTAATGATTCTAATGCAGATGCTTGCTTTAATGCCAAGCCTTTTAGAGCGATCACATTCAATCCGGCGTTAATTACAAATAAAAAGTAGCCGATGATAACATAAGGATTCACATATTCTTTTATTCTAGAATCGTATTGTTGTAAAGTAGCCTTTTTTAATAATATTTGTGAGTAATTGGCTAAAATTATCCCGAAAATAAATAATAACATATAACTATTCATCTTTTGTCACCACCACAATCCCGACGATAATAATAGCTGCACCAAGTATGTGATTCCAATGTATCTTATCTCCGAATAGGAATACTGACCATAGCATAGACCACAGTATTATAATTCCGCGGTGTGAATATGCTTTAGAAATTTCAAAATTCTTAATGACTTGTTGCCATAGAATTGCATATCCGAATAAAAGTACAACAAGTCCAAAGTAAGCAATAAAAAATGAAATTGATGCAATAGGGAATTGAGCTGCCCATTTCATGTAAACCATAATGATAGAATATATCAAGAAGGCCACATGTAAAAATACATAGTTTTTAATAGTTGGTTTCATATATTCACTCTCTTTTACATTTATATACACATATGTAAACTCGATGTATATAATCAATAGCTTCTTATTATATATAGAAGGCATATTGAAATGATTTTTGTTTATTCCTTCACATTCCAAAATATATAGTATCATGTCTTTTAATGTAAAACAATAGAAGGTCATACGTAGCTATAGAGTTGAAATAGAGGTAGTAGTGTTAGATTTTCCACTGTTCTATAATTTGTATCGTTTTATTTGTTGCATCCATCTCTACTTGAATACCTATTGGTAAAGTAATCATTGGATGAGTATGACAACAATCAAAATCGGCTAAAAAAGGGATTTTTTGATCTTGTAATACTTCTAATAGTATTTCGTAAGGTTTTCGATTTGTACCACAATCATCGAATTGCTCATGTTTTCCAAGGATGATACCTGAAACTTTATCAAAAACGCCGTTAATTTTAAGTAATGAAAAACTTCTTTCGATAGTAGATGCAAATTTTGAGCTATCTTCAATAAAGAGAATGTCACCTTCTTGAATATGTGGCATATAGGGGCTACCAAAAATACCTTGTATAGTGTTTAAATTCCCACCAATAATACGTCCAGTAGCTTTTCCACCGATCACTGAAATCCAATTGTTAGGTCGAAGTTCTTTTTCTTTCGTTTTTTCTTCCCAATTAATAAATTCATCTGACCAAAATAATGGCTGGTTTATGTTGTAAGGAAGGTGTTGATCAGTTAATACAGTATCCGCAAAATATTTGTACGTGCAATCTACGAAAGGCTCAAATTCACCAAAAGAAGGAACGAGTGCTGGACCGTAAAATGTAGGAATTCCTGTTTTTGCATAAATTCCTAGTAATAGCGCTGTTGCATCTGAATAGCCAATCATTATTTTTGGTTTTTTTTTAAAAGAATCATAATCAATATAAGGTAATAATGAATTTGAATTCATTCCCCCAATTGTTGACATGATACAAGAAACGTTTGGGTTTCTAATCAATTCATTTAGTTCCTCAGTACGATCTTTAATGCTTCCTGAACGATAATAATCATATTGACCTGTTAGTGAGCCTTCTAAAATACGAAATCCTTTCTTTTGTAAGTATAATTTTGCTCGTTCAAATCTTTTTGGAGAAGTATAGGTTACTGGTGAAGAGGGAGAGTAGATGCCGATTGTATCGCCATATTTTAATGCTTTTGGAAGTATCATTTGTATAAATCCTTTCTATTATATAGTGTTTTCGAACTTTTTGTTATTGAATATTCTTATATTTCGTTATTTTTAGTGTAACACATATGAAAAAGAGAAAGGGGTTGAAATAATAATTGCTGTAGATGAATAAATATACTTTTTACCTTGACGATATAAAGTAATTGTTGTTATGGTTAAACATGAGTGTATAAAAGGTTTGCTAAAGGAGTTTTAGAATGAAGTGGTTAAAATGGGGAAGATTAACAATCCTATTAGTAGTAATTCTGGGTATATGTTGGTTCTTTTTCCAGGGAGTTCAAAAGAGTGAAACAAATGTAGATACTCAGCCTTTACAAGTGGCAGAGCTACCTAAAACAGGGCTATCTGAAAAAGTAGTTCCACCAAAATATATACCACCAGAAATTGATGCAAAAGCAGCTATTATTATCGATGCGAGTAATGGAGAAGTTATTTATCAAAATAATGAAAATGAAGCTGTTGCCCCTGCTAGTATGTCGAAAATGATGACGGCATATCTCGTTTTAGAGAGTATACATAATGGGAAAGTCCGCTGGGAAGATCCAGTGAAAATAAGTGAAAAATCGGCACAAACAGAGGGTGCAAAAATCCCAATGCAAGTAAATGATACATTAACTGTTAAGGACTTATATCATGCGTTAATGATTGAATCGGCTAATAATTCGGCTGTCGCTTTAGCAGAACATGTAGCTAAGACAGAAAAAAACTTTGTTCAACTTATGAACGAAAAAGCAAAGCAGTTAGAAATGTCAGATAAAGCTAAATTTGCGAATGCTTCCGGATTGCAGGAGCCCGACGGAAGTGAAACAAAAATGACAGCAGCTGACGTAGCGAAATTAGCGTATCATCTTATAAAAGACTACCCGGAGATATTAGAAGTGACTCAC
Source organism: Bacillus proteolyticus (assembly GCF_001884065.1). Classification (GTDB taxonomy): domain Bacteria; phylum Bacillota; class Bacilli; order Bacillales; family Bacillaceae_G; genus Bacillus_A; species Bacillus_A proteolyticus. The sequence goes on along the minus strand of NZ_MACH01000081.1, from coordinate 77,161 downwards.
TTACGTCAAAGTCAGTTAGCATTTAATAATATTAATGTTACAAACACAAATGAGATGTTAAACAAAAATAATAAAGCTTTATATATAGAAGGAATAGACGGTTTAAAAACAGGGTTTACAGATAGCGCAGGGTATTGTTTTACAGGTACTGCAAAGCAAGGCGATAATCGCGTTATTACAGTTGTTATGGGGACAAAAAGTAAAACAAAACGTTTTACAGAAACAAATAAATTAATGTCCTATGCATTTCAATTGCTTAATTAGGTGAAGAAAGAAGTAAATTAGATTGTTATAAAATAAAGTAGACAGTTTATTGAACCTTGATGTTGGTGACAATAGACTGTTTTTTTTATTCTTTGACGAATTGGGAGTAAAAACTTAAGTGATATCATTTGAGTTTGTTTTTGTTTGTTGATATTATTAAGTTGAGAACTTATTATTAATAAGTTTAGGGGGATTATATGCTTCATACATATGATATTGCCTCAAATAAAAATTGGAGGGAATTGTGATGGCAAAAGATTTTTACTCAGCAATTGAAGACAGAAGATCTATTTACGCGATTAGTAAAGAGCAAGTAGTTTCTGATGAAAGAATTCAAGAAGTGATTTATCATGCTGTGAAACATACACCTTCGGCTTTTAATTCTCAAAGTGCAAGAGTTGTTGTATTACTAGGTGAACAACACGACAAATTATGGGATGCTACGAAAGAAACGTTACGAAAAATTGTACCTGAAAATAATTTTGCACCTACGGAAGAGAAAATGAATGCATTTAGAAGTGGCTATGGGACAGTTTTGTATTTTGAAGATAGTAAAGTAGTAGAAAGTTTGCAAGAGAACTTTGCACTATACAAAGATAATTTTCCTACATGGTCTCAGCAATCTTCTGGAATGTTGCAATTTGCGATTTGGACAGCGTTAGAGATTGAAGGTTTTGGTGCTACATTGCAGCATTATAATCCGTTGATTGATGAAGAAGTAAGAAAAGAATGGGATGTACCTGAAAACTGGAAGTTAACTGCGCAAATGCCGTTTGGTAAACCGGTAGTTTCGGCAGGAGATAAAGAATATCAGCCATTAGAAACTCGTGTGAAAATTTACAAATAGAATAAAAAATAGAAGGTGAACAGAGATATAATCTGTTCACCTTTTTATACATGGTAGGAGTTTGTATGCTGTATTGTTTTTATCTGTTCTTTTAATTCGTTTTTCTTTGTTTCAATAGCGTGTACCTTTTTAAATGTTGCAAAAGATAATAAGTGAGTAAGTGTATAGTAAAGCTCGATATTATTAGTTATGTGATCGTCTATTATTTTTTCCACAAATGCAACTCCTCTTTTTATGTGACTATACATATTCTATCAACAAAACCCTAATAATTCCATATTTAGCAGAGAAACAAAATAATCAATTGTGTTTTTGGAATGGGAGTGCTCTCAAGTCGGATGAAATTTCATGTTTGAAATCTTACAAATCATCACTTTGTTTAAAATCATACATAGTATTGAGAATTCATTTTCTTAAAATATTATACTATTGATAAATAAGAGGTTTTTTGTCATGATAAGAGTGTGCCTCATGAAAAAGAACTTTCTAGAAAAATATATTGTGTTTATGTATTAGATTAATGGAATTTCCATAGTAGATAGAAAGTGTAAAAACTATATCGAAATAACATAAAAAATTTAAATCTTGATGTAATACATAATAAATTTGAAAAAATCGTTGCAAAAACACACTGTTTAATGGTAAAGTTCACATGAAGTTCACACGGAATTCACTTCAATCGTTTAAAATGAACGACGTGTGAAAAATAAAACTCTTGCTAAAAAATGGAACTGGATGAATATTTTACTTTGATAATATTGTAAAGTACTAAGTTTATAGTTTTTCTCAAGAGGATAGTAGGGAAAGGAAGTAAAGACAACTTATGAAAAAAGTAATCGCAGGTTTAGCAGCAGCATCTGTAGTAGGTGTAGCAGTTCCTGGAATGGATTCTGCTCATGCACAAGTTTCAAATGATGCGCTAAAAGAAATTAATGGACAAACTCAAACTCAAACTCAAACGACTGTAACTGAAACAAAAACGGTAGAAACAACTTCTGAATTAAAATACACAGTAACAGCTGATGTATTAAATGTACGTTCAGGTGCTGGTACAGGACATAACGTTATTTCTAAAGTAAAAGCAGGTCAAGTACTTCAAGTAATTGGACAAGAAAACGGTTGGTTCAAAGTTAGTGTAAATGGTCAAACAGGTTATGTAAGTGGGGACTTCGTAACAACTGGTGGCAATAAAGGAACTACTACTACTGTTCAGCAAGGAACAGGTACTTACACAGTAAACGTTTCTTCACTAAACGTACGTACAGGCCCAAGTGCATCTCATACTGTTTTAGGTTCTGTAAATAAAGGAAAAACAGTTCAAGTTGTAGGTGAAGTTCAAGATTGGTTTAAAATTAACTTCAATGGTGGAACTGGATACGTAAGTAAAGACTTCGTAACAAAAGGTGGTTCAGCTGTATCTAACCAAACTCAGCAACCAACTACAAACAACAACAATACTACTACAGTTCAAACTGGTGGATCATATGTTGTTAACACAGGTGCTTTAAAAGTACGTACAGGTCCAGCTACATATAACCCTGTAATTGGTGGGGTAACAAATGGTACAGTATTAAACGTTACTGGTGCTGAAAATGGTTGGTATAAAATTAACCATAACGGCCGCACTGGTTACGTAAGTGCAGACTTTGTTAAGTTTGTAAAAGGCGGAGTGAACAATGTAGTTACTGGTGGTAACCAAGGTACGAACCAAGGACAAAACCAAGTACAAAAACCAACAGCGCCAACAGGTGGAGATACATCTTCAATCGCTGGATTCGCTAGATCTTTAAATGGTTCAAAATATGTATTTGGTGGTCAAACTACTGCTGGTTTCGACTGCAGTGGATTCATTCACTACGTATTAAATCAAACTGGTCATAAAGGCGCTCGTCAAACAGTTGCTGGATACTGGAGCTCTAAAACAAAAACTAGCAATCCACAACCAGGTGATTTAGTATACTTCTCTAACACATATAAATCAGGTCTTTCTCACATGGGTGTTTACTTAGGAAACGGTCAGTTCATTAGTGCAGAGAATGAAAGTGTGGGTGTAAGAATTAGTTCAATTAATAACTCTTACTGGGCTAAACACCTAACAGGTTACACAAAAGCATACTAAGAAAAAGTAGTTTATATACTACTTTTCGTATAAAGAAAAGGCTTTCCGGGGAAACTTGGGAAGCCTTTTTATAGTTAAATAAATTGGAAGTGTAGTAGTTTTTACTTTAACTTCCCATTTAAAAATCGATCGTATAAGTCATGGAAATAGTTAGGACGAAATAAGTTTGCTGCATGTCCTGCTAAAGGTATTTCCTTATATAGAACGTTTGGAAGAATAGATTTTAAATCGAATAGACAAGATTTATAGAGGTGATCATGTTCTCCCATTACCCATAATATAGGATGGGTAAGTGCTTTTAATTTAGATTTCAAGTCGAATTCTAAGCGATGTCGTAATGACTCAGCAATAATGGACGAGTGTAATTGTAATCCGAAACGGTAATAAATATTTCGTGAAATAACAGCGAACGGATTTGCCCTTAGTATTCCACTTGGAAAAATAGTACTAGCATACTGAGAAAGCCAAGATGAATATTCATCACCACGTTTTTCCCAAAAATTCTGAAAAACATTATATAAACGAGAAGGGTTATTATAATGTCCACCAATATGACAAATGCTCAATACTTTTTCTGGATGCATTTGTGCAAATGTCGTAGAGATATAACAGCCATAGCTTAGAGCACAAATATGAGCCTTTTTAATTCCCTCTTTTTCATACAAATTCAATAATTGATCTACGAGGCGCTGTATTGAAAAGTCGATAGCTTCTCCCTTATCATCTCCGTGGCCTAATAAGTCATAAGTTATAATGTTGTAGGATGCAGAAAATCGTTTATGCTCTTTTTTGAAGGCACGGCGATTTCCAACTAATCCATGAATAAAAATGATTGTTTCCTTTTCAGAATGTTTATTTGTTTGCAAAAAGGATACTCCTTTCAGTAACTGGAGATTTATTTAGTATTATAAATTGGCTAATTAAGAAAAACCGTTATATATATTCTATGCGTAGCCTAGCATTTGCATAGAATAATATTAAGTACCAGGTAATAATATCAGATATTTATATCTGTTGTAAAGATGAGTTTATATGTATATTTTGTAAAAATAGAAAAGTGTGTTTACATTCAGTTTACATTTATATCGTATTCTATTTTTAGAAAGCATAGTTTTGTTGAAAACGAGGAGATGAACGACAATGGAAGTTGGGAATACAGAAAAGAAAAAAGGAAATTGGAGGCAGTTTTTACGTCTTATTCAAGATACAAATCCACCGAAAGGCATTCTTATTTTTGCATTATTAATGAGTTTACTTTCTACTGGAGCGAGTTTGTTTATTCCGATGCTAACAAAAGGATTAGTTGATAATTTTTCGCTTTCTTCAATTAGTACAGGACAAATTGTTGGGTTAGTCGCATTCTTTATTATGCAAACAATTGCTGCAGGATTGTCAATTTATTTATTGAATTATATTGGACAAAAAATTGTAGCTGGACTTAGAGAACGATTGTGGAAAAAGGTACTTATTTTACCAGTATCTTATTATGATCAAAATAGAACAGGCGATACGATTAGCCGTATGACAAATGATACAGGTGTTGTGAAAACATTAATTTCTGAGCATTTGTCAAACTTATTAACAGGCGGTATCTCAATTATTGGATCGTTAATTGTATTATTTGTTTTAGATTGGAAAATGACAGCATTACTTTTAACGGTTATTCCATTATCTGTACTAATTTTAGTGCCACTTGGACGAAAAATGTATAAGATTTCAAAAGCACTTCAAGATGAAACAGCTTCTTTTACAAGTGTGTTAACACAGGTGCTATCAGAAATTCGTTTAGTGAAATCTTCAAATACGGAAAAAAGAGAATATGAAACAGGTAATACAGGTATCCAAAAGTTATTGCAATTTGGTTTGAAAGAAGGAAAAGTGCAAGCGTTAATTTCACCAGTTATGTCGTTTGTGTTAATGGCGTTGCTTGTTATTATCGTAGGGTATGGTGGAATGCGAGTTTCTAGTGGCGTATTAACAACAGGGGAACTTGTAGCGTTTATTTTATATTTAGTTCAAATTATAATGCCAATGAGTCAATTATCTATGTTTTTCACACAATTCCAAAAGGCAATTGGTGCAACTGAAAGAATTAATACGATTTTAGAATATGAAGTAGAAGACCATGAAACTGGTGTGGAAGTTACAAATGCAAAGCAGTCGATCGTTATTGAAAATGTGAATTTTGAGTATAACGAAGATGAGAAAGTATTGAAAAATATCGATTTCACGATTGAATCTGGAAAAGTAACAGCGATTGTAGGACCAAGTGGTAGTGGGAAAACAACTTTATTCTCGCTATTAGAACGTTTTTATGAGCCGACTAATGGTGTAATAAAATTAGGAGAAGAACCAATTACGGCCTATTCATTACAGTCATGGCGACGTCAAATTGGTTATGTTTCACAAGATAGTCCGTTAATTGATGGAACGATTCGTGATAATATTTGCTACGGTGTTGAGAATGATGTGACGGATGAAGAAATTGAAAAAGTGGCAGCGATGGCGTATGTTGATGCGTTTATTCATGATTTACCAAGCGGATATGCAACAGAAGTTGGAGAGCGTGGTGTGAAGCTTTCTGGAGGGCAAAGGCAACGAATTGCGATCGCTCGAGCGTTACTACGAAATCCGCAAATCCTTATGTTAGATGAAGCGACTTCAAGTCTTGATAGTAAATCCGAATCGGTTGTTCAGAAGGCGTTAAATAACTTAATGAAAGGTAGAACAACTTTAGTTATTGCGCATAGACTTTCTACTGTTGTAGATGCAGATAAAATTATCTTTATTGAAAAAGGGAATCTTACAGGAAGTGGCTCACATGATGAGTTATTACGGACACATGACATGTACCGTGAATTTGCAATGCAACAATTGAAAATTAAAGAAGGAGCATTATAGAATGAAAACAATCAGTGAGGGGGAACTTCACTGATTGTTAATTTTAGAGTGCTAAAAAGTATGTTAAGCAGAAAGGAGATGATTCCTTGATACCCAAAATATTAATTGTAGATGATGATCCGCACATTAGAGAACTTGTTTCTGTATTTTTGGAAAGAGAAGGTTTTCAAACATATGAGGCCGTTGATGGATTAGATGCTCTTCGAAGAATAGAAGAAGTGAAAGTTGATATGGCGATTCTTGATATTATGATGCCAAATATGGATGGATTTGATTTATGTTATGAATTAAGAAAATACTATGATATACCGATTCTTATGTTAACTGCTAAAGGTGAAACATCTCAAAAGATAAAAGGGTTTCACCTCGGAACAGATGATTATCTAGTAAAACCATTTGATCCTTTAGAATTAGTTGTGAGAGTGAAGGCATTGTTGAAACGTTATCAAATTACAGTATCGCAATCTATTCAAGTTGGGAATGTACTGTTAAATCGTAAAACATTTGAAGTTAACGCCGGAGAACAAATGGTGACGTTGCCGTTAAAAGAATTTGAATTGCTCTTTACATTAGGATCTAAAGCGGGAAGAACTTGTTCAAGAGAGCAATTAATAGAAGACGTATGGGGATATGATTTTGAAGGGAATGAACGCACGCTAGACGTTCATATTAATCGGTTGCGTGAAAAGTTTCAAGAAGAGTTATCGAAGTTTAGTATAAGGACGATAAGGGGCTTAGGGTATCGCTTAGAGGTAAGTAAATGAGAAAAAGAGAAAGAATGAGTAAGATGAAGATGTTAAAAGTAATGGGGGCGATAGTAGCACTCTTTACTTTTCTTACTATAATTTGGTCTATAGCCTTTTTTGTATCGTCTAGTGTAATGAAAGCTCTGGAAATAAACGTATCGCCTTTTATTACTTTTCTAATTAGTGATATGGTTGGCTTTGTTTTTATTGTTCTTATTTGGACATTAATCGGGATTTTAATGAGACCGAAGCGAGAGGCGATGATTTGGACCATTATTGAACCGATACAAAAAATTGCAAAAGGAGATTTCTCTGTAAAAATACGAAATGAAGAAAAGTATGATGGAGAAATTGGTGTACTCGTAAAGAGTATAAATGATATGACAGATGAACTGAACGCGATGGAGAAACTGCGCCAGGAATTTGTATCGAATGTTTCTCATGAAATACAGTCACCATTAACTTCTATAAAAGGGTTTGCTAGAGCGCTGCAAGATAATAATCTTTCTGAGGAAAAAAGAAAGCATTATCTTACCATTATTGAAACTGAAACAACGAGATTATCTAAACTGAGTCAAAATCTATTAAAGCTAACACTTTTAGAATCAGAAGAGTATACACCAGAAAGAGTGAGTTATCGATTAGATCAACAGTTAAAGCAAGTTGTATTAAATAGTGAACCGCTATGGGCTGAAAAAGAAATTGAGTTAGACCTTGATTTAGAAAAAGTGAAAATTACTGCGGACCAAGAAAGTATGAGTCAAGTGTGGATTAATTTAATTCATAATAGTATTAAATTTACTCCAAGTGGTGGTACGATTACGATTCAGTTAAAAGAACATAAGGAGTTCGTAGAAATAAGTATTCATGATACGGGAATTGGTATATCAGAAGAACAGAAGCAACATGTTTTTGAGCGTTTTTATAAAGCTGATTCTTCACGAAACCGTGCTTATGGAGGGAGTGGCTTAGGTTTAGCGATTGTAAAAAAAGTACTCGACCTTCATAATGGAGGAATAAAAGTCGAGAGTGAGGAAGAAAATGGTACAAAATTTATTGTGCGTATTCCGAATCATGAAGAAAAATAGTGTTAGGAGGAGAGCCTACTAACACTATTTTTCTTTAAAAATGTTATGCATAACTACTATAGTTACCTATAGGTAACCTACGCACATGAAAGTGCATCATTGCCTTTTTACATAAACACAGATAAAATTTTAATATAATAAACAACAGAGATGATTAAGGAGTGTTATACTTGGCAGAATTATTACAAGGCAAAAATGCTTTAATTACAGGAGCAGGTAGAGGGATTGGTCGCGCTGTAGCAATCGCATTAGCGAAAGAGGGCGTAAATGTAGGTCTTTTAGCTCGTTCAGAAGAAAACTTAAAAGCAGTTGCGAAAGAAGTGGAAGCAAAAGGCGTAAAAGCTGTTATTGCCACTGCTGACGTATCTTCATATGAAGAAGTAACGACTGCAATTGAAACTTTAAAAAATGGTTTAGGATCTATCGATATTTTAATTAATAACGCTGGTATTTCTAAGTTCGGTAAGTTTTTAGAACTAGAAGTTGCAGATTGGGAAAAAATCATTCAAGTAAACTTAATGGGTGTATACTATGCAACTCGCGCCGCTTTACCAAGCATGATTGAACAACAATCTGGTGATATTATTAACATTTCATCTACAGCAGGACAAAAAGGTGCGCCTGTAACAAGTGCATATAGTGCTTCTAAATTTGGGGTTCTTGGTTTAACAGAATCGTTAGCGATGGAAGTTCGTAAACATAATATTCGTGTAACAGCTTTAACTCCAAGCACAGTAGCAACTGATATGGCTGTAGATTTAGGGTTAACTGATGGAAATCCTGATAAAGTAATGCAAGCAGAAGATATTGCAGAGTTTATCGTAGCACAGCTGAAATTAAATAAACGTACATTTATTAAATCAGCAGGACTTTGGTCTACTAATCCGTAAGGTCTACATTTATCAACAAAGAAGGGACATCTATTCTGTAATGGAGTGGGTGTTCCTTCTTATTTTTTGTATATAAAACGGAATTTTCGGTATAATCAAGTGTGAATGGTAGAAAAGCATTAAAAACTTTAAGGGGATGGTATATATATGAGTACGATTGAGAAATGGACGGCTGTTGATCAATATATGAGTGATGTATTAATACCGAAAGATTCTACATTAGAAGAAGTCCTTCAAGTAAACGCTGCAGCTAATTTGCCAACACATGATGTATCGCCAACGCAAGGGAAGTTTTTGCAACTATTAGTACAAATTCAAGGAGCTCGTAACATTTTAGAGATTGGTACTTTAGGTGGATATAGCACGATATGGCTTGCAAGAGCATTGCCATCTGGAGGGCGAATTGTTACATTAGAAGCAAGTGAAAAGCATGCCGAAATTGCACGTAGCAATATTGAACGTGCCAATTTGAATGATAAAATTGAAATACGAACAGGATTAGCACTACATTCTTTACAGCAAATAGAAAATGAGAAGTATGAACCATTTGATTTTATTTTCATAGATGCAGATAAACAAAATAACCCTGCTTATTTTGAATGGGCACTGAAACTATCACGCCCTGGTACCGTAATTATTGGGGATAACGTAGTACGGGAAGGAGAAGTTATTGACGATACTAGCAGCGATCCTCGTGTACGAGGGATACGTCGTTTCTATGAATTGATAGCTGCAGAGCCACGTGTAAGTGCTACAGCGCTTCAAACTGTCGGAAGTAAAGGGTATGATGGATTTATAATGGCAGTCGTAAAAGAGTGATGTGAGGAGGTAAAAGGGATGAAAAAGAAATTTCAAAAATTATAACATGTATCGTGTGTAACACAGCTAGCTCGTGGACCTCCAACATACATAAAAATATAAGTTTATATAAAAATTGGAGGTTAGGAATAGATGAGAACTGAAAAAGAAATGTTAGACTTAATTATTAATACAGCAAATGAGGATGAAAGAATTCGAGCAGTCATCATGAATGGATCACGTGTAAATCCAAATGTGAAAAGAGATTGTTTTCAAGATTATGATATTATATATGTTGTAAAAGATATCCAATCTTTTACGTCTAATCATAATTGGATTCAAAGATTTGGAGAGATAATTATTGTACAAATGCCGGAAGAAATGTCATTACTTCCAGCAGATGAAGACGGGAAGTTTCCGTATTTAATGCAGTTTATGGATGGGAACCGAATTGATTTAGCGCTAGTTCCGGTTGATTTGATAGATATATTCGTTGGGCAAGATAGTTTAAGTAACCTGCTTCTAGATAAAGATAATTGTATGGGAGAATTTCCACCAGCAAGCGATAAAGATTACTTAATAAAAAAGCCAACAGAAAAAGAATTTTTAGATTGCTGTAATGAATTTTGGTGGTGCAGTACAAACGTAGGAAAAGGGTTGTGGCGCGAGGAACTTTCTTATGCGAAAGGGGTGCTTGAAGGGCCAGTACGAGATATGTTAATCGTAATGCTAGAATGGCATATTGGTATGAAAACAGACTTTACAGTTAATGCAGGGAAGTTTGGTAAGCATTTCGAGCAATATTTTGAAAAAGATATATGGCAACAATTTAAGAGGACCTTTTCTAATGCTGAATATGAAAACATATGGGAGTCATTCTTTGTAATGGGAGATTTATTTAGGGAAGCTGCGAATGAAATTGCTAGCACTTATGGTTATCAATATCCGCAAGATGATGATGACAAAGTGACGAGCTATTTAAAACATGTGAAAGCTTTGCCGAAAGATAGTACAACGATATATTAATTTTATAAAGTAGTAAGACTGTCCTAATTATGGACAGTCTTATTTTTGTTCATGAATAAGAATTTCTCTAACAAAGTGCAGCTGAATCACATATGAAATTTTAGGGAGGTTTTTATCATGTATTATTTTTATTCACCAGAGATGTTCGTTCCATTTCAATGGGGATTAGAGCGAAATGTTTCGTATGCTTATATGCCATATAACTCATTTTATTATGGAGACTATATAAGCTCATTGCCATACGCTTTACATGTTCCTCAAAATTATGAAGTCCAAATGAAAGAAAAGGATCGTGGGTCATGGACACCGTTTTCGTGGGCTGAAAAATATGCGTATGCATTTTCAGGTCCATATAATAAAGCGGAAGTAGCTCTTACATTTGATGATGGACCAGATTTAGTATTTACGCCGAAAATTTTAGATAAGTTAAAACAACATAATGTAAAAGCTACTTTTTTTCTGCTTGGTGAAAATGCAGAAAGGTATCCGAATGTAGTAAAGCGTATCGCTAATGAAGGGCATGTAATTGGTAATCATACGTATAACCATCCGAATTTAGCGAAAGTAAATGAGGATGAGTACCGTAATCAAATTATAAAAACGGAAGAAATATTAAATCGTTTAGCTGGTTATGCACCTAAATTTATACGTCCGCCGTATGGTGAAATACTTGAAAATCAATTGAAATGGGCAACTGAGAAAAATTTTATGATTGTACAGTGGAGTGTTGATACGGTTGATTGGAAAGGTGTAAGTGCTGATACGATTACAAATAATGTGTTAGGGAATTCATTTCCAGGTAGTGTCATACTTCAGCATTCAACTCCAGGTGGACATTTGCAAGGGTCTGTCGATGCACTAGACAAAATCATTCCGCAGTTAAAAACGAAAGGAGCGCGTTTTGTAACACTTCCAAGCATGTTCCAGACATCGAAAGAGAGAAAATAAAAATGTTAATAATTGGAACCGGAATGATTGTATAGTATAATGAAGGTGTAAGTTAGGGGGTGGATATAATTGATGTATGCACTAGTAAACATAGGAATAAGCATGTTGATCGGTATTATATTTATACTTGCCGCACGTATTCTTCAAAAGAATCCACCAACGGATATTAATGCGGCATATGGTTATCGTACGAAGCGATCTATGAAAAATAAGGAACTATGGGATGCGGGTAATAGGTATAGTGCAGAAGTGATGAAACAAAATGGTTTCATCATGATGTTAATCGGAAGTGTTATTAGTATACTGTTTAGATATCCGCATACAATGATAGCGGTTATGATTGTTATGCTGTTGTTAATTATTCGCTTATTTATACAAGTAGAGAAAAGGTTGAAGATCCTTGAACAATGATGATAAATAAAAAAGGACTCCCCGGATATTATAAGCAGGGGTCCTATTTTATTTATAAACTATTATTTTTCAGCAATTCTTTTCCTTGTTCTACAACAAATTCATAGTATTCAAGATTATAAGGATAAATATCTTCAAATGTTATTGTTATCGGATTACTGTTTAAAACAGAATTAGTCGTTAAAGATGAAATATCTCTTTTTAATAGTTGTAGAAAAGAAGTTGCATGTACTTTCATCACATCGTCTACTTCTTCACCTGGTGCAAATGGAAGTGGTTTTATTACATTGTGGAAATACATATGACAAAACTCACGATCAGTAAGGTTTGAAATTTCATAATCTATTTTATAGATTCCTTTGTATGTTAAATCAGTCGTTTGGAAGGAAAGACCCAATTCTTCCTCAATTTCACGTAGACCGCCAATTTGCACATCTTCATCATGCATAATATGTCCGGCGGATGTAATATCCCATATACCTGGAGCTTCTTTTTTATTTTTAGAGCGTAATTGGAAATATAAAAACATATCTTCATCATCTTTTTCTACAAACCAGCAATGGAATGTTTCGTGCCAATCACCGTCACGATGCACTTCATCACGTAATTTCTTTCCAAGTGTATTTTTTTCAGAATCAAATATCGTTAACCACTCTGTCATTTTAATTCCCCTTTCTGCAAATTTTATTATACAATATTTGTATTGAATTTTGGGAAAATAAAGAAAAAGGAGTGGCTATAAGTGGAGATAGAGAATAAGGAAATAAAATCAATAATTTCAACTGAGGAAGAATTAAGACAAATATTGGGGCAACCAAGTGAGCGGGCTTTGAAAAAAGTTATTTCATCACTTGATCATCATTGTGTAGATTTTCTGTCTAAATCTCCTTTTCTAGTATTATCTACTGCAAATAAATTAGGAGAGTGTGATGCTTCGCCGAGAGGAGATGCACCTGGATTTGTATATGTATTAAATGAAAATAAAATTATCATCCCAGAAAGGCCGGGTAATCGTCGTATAGACTCTATTTTAAATATTATTTCGAATCCGCACGTAGGATTAATCTTTTTCATTCCTGGTCTCGGTGAGTCACTCCGAATAAACGGCCGAGCATACATTACAAACGATGAAGAAATTTTGAAAGAAATGCAGGCGAATGGACGTAATCCGTTACTTGGAATTGTTGTTGAGATAGAGGAGTGCTATATCCATTGTGCAAAAGCTTTTATACGTTCAAAAATGTGGGATCCAGAATCGTGGTTAAATAAAAAAGAGTTACCTTCAGCAGCGAAGATGTTACTGGAGCATGCGAAAGTGAATGCTTCAGAAGAGGACGTTGCACGTTCTTTAGAAGAAAGTTATACAAAAAGATTGTATTGAATTATTTTATTAATATAGTTTCAATGAGAACGGGATCTTCTCGTTTTAGAATGAGCTTTTCATATGTGAACTGCTGGCTTGTAAGTTGTTAAGTTGTAAGATACGTAATAAGAGGAGTCTTTATGAAATGTTATTGTGAAATATAATGAAAAATTATCTTTAAAATAGTGAGTAAAAATAGGCTTGCTTTTTAAAATTTTCATAACTATAATAAGTTAACAAATAGACATGAACGAAAAAGTAACGATAAGGACATGAGATGATTTTTACGGTTTACAGAGAGGGAAGACAAGGCTGTGAGCTTCCTAACACGAAAAATGATCTTACCACCTTTGAACTTCAATAGTGAAAGAGTAATCTAGTAATTATTGACGGTATCAGCCGTTATCTGAACTTGAGCAACCTGGAAAGAAATAATCCTGGGTTGGAACAAGGGTGGAACCACGAAAACACATTCGTCCCTTTCCTAGGGATGAGTGTGTTTTTTTTATAGTTTTTAAGATTGAAAATTTAAAATAATTAAAAAATAGTATTGATTTTGTTTTTTATGCGAGTATAATGAGTTAACAAATAAACATGAGCGAAAAAGTAATGATAAGGACATGAGAACATTTTTACGGTTTACAGAGAGGGAGGCCAAAGGCTGCGAGCTTCCTAACACGAGAAATGATCTTACCGCCTTTGAACTTCAATAGTGAACGAGCAATTTAGTAATTATTGACGGTATCAGCCGTTATCTGAACTTGAGCAATCTAGAAGAAAGTAAGTAAGTCTAGGTTGGAACAAGGGTGGAACCACGAAAACACATTCGTCCCTTTCCTAGGGATGAGTGTGTTTTTTTTTATCACTTTGAAAGGAGGTGCGGTAACATGAAGCGTTTAGTACGTACGGAAATAACCACCACCTGCATGATTAAAAAGCAGAGTAAGGTGATTCATAGGTGTAACAATTAAACTATTTAGGAGGAGATTAGAAGATGAATAACGTTATTAATGTTGGGGTATTAGGATTAGGTACTGTCGGAAGTGGTGTTGTCCATATTTTGAAAGAACATTATAAAAAAATTACTCTTGATACAGGATATGAAGTAAAGGTAAAGACAGTCGTTGTACGTGATTTGGAAAAAGAACGTGATGTTTGTATCGATGGAATCGTAGTAACAAGTAATGTCGATGAAGTTCTAAATGATTCAAATATTGATATTGTAGTAGAGGTAATGGGCGGAATTGAAGAAGCGAAAGAGCATATTGTGAAGGCATTGCAAAGTAAGAAACATGTCGTAACAGCAAATAAAGATTTAATGGCCGTATACGGTGCGGAGCTTTTGCAATTAGCGAATAAAAATGAATGTGACTTATGTTACGAAGCGAGTGTAGCGGGTGGGATTCCGATATTAAGAGGATTATCAGACGGGCTAGCTTCAGATCAAATTGAAAAAATAATGGGAATTGTAAATGGAACAACAAATTACATGTTAACAAAGATGAGTCAAAATGGATGGTCTTACGAAGAGGCTTTACATGAAGCGCAAAAATTAGGGTTTGCAGAATCAGATCCGACAGCGGATGTAGATGGACTAGATGCTGCAAGAAAGGTAGCAATTCTTGCAAACTTAGGTTTTTCGATGAATGTTTCTTTAGATGATGTGCAAGTTAGAGGTATTCGAAAGGTTGAAAAAGAAGATTTAGAGATGGCCGAAAAATTAGGATTTACTATGAAACTAATTGGTAAAGCCGAAAAACAAGGATCATCCATTCACTTAAGTGTAGAACCGACTTTATTACCAAGGCATCATCCGCTATCGAATGTGAATAATGAATTCAATGCGGTATATGTTCACGGTCAAGCAGTAGGAGAAGTGATGTTTTACGGACCGGGAGCTGGGAAGTTACCAACTGGTTCTGCTGTAGTAAGTGACATCATTTCAATCGTTAAAAATATGAATCAAGTTCCGAAAAATAAAAGTGCGTTAAAAGAACCAGAACCGTATGAACTACAAGGAGATGAAGAAGTAGTTTCGAAATATTTCTTACGTATTTCATTACGAGATGAACCTGGAATGTTGCGTAAAATAACGGAATGTTTCGTTAATTATTCTGTGAGTTTAAAAGAGGTAATCCAATTACCATTAAATCATGAGCATGCAGAAGTCGTTGTTGTGACGCATCAAACTTCAAAATATCAATTCGAACAAGTTTTAGGAGCGATAGAAGATGTCGCAAGTGAAATAAACAGTTACTACATTATTGAGGAGGAAAAACAATATGTATAAAGGACTATTAAAACAGTACGCTTCTTATTTACCAGTGAATGAAAACACACCTGATGTCAGCTTAATGGAAGGGAATACACCCCTGATTCCATTATTAAATATATCAAAACAATTAGGGATTCAGTTATACGGAAAATATGAAGGAGCGAACCCAACAGGTTCTTTTAAAGACCGTGGCATGGTAATGGCAGTTGCAAAAGCGAAAGAAGAAGGTTCAGAGGCCATCATTTGTGCATCTACAGGTAATACATCGGCATCAGCTGCGGCATATGCGGCACGCCTCGGAATGAAATGTATTATCGTAATACCAGAAGGAAAGATTGCGCATGGGAAATTAGCGCAAGCAGTTGCTTATGGAGCGGAGATCATTTCAATAGAAGGGAATTTCGATGATGCACTTAAGGCTGTAAGAAATATTGCTGCAGAAGAGCCGATTACATTAGTAAACTCAGTAAATCCTTACCGAATTGAAGGGCAAAAAACAGCAGCATTTGAAATTTGTGACCAGTTGGAAAATGCACCAGATGTTCTAGCTATTCCTGTTGGGAACGCAGGGAACATAACAGCATACTGGAAAGGATTCTGTGAATATGAAAAAGAAAAGGGTTATAAAAAACCAAGAATTCACGGCTTTGAAGCCGAAGGAGCAGCTGCCATTGTAAAAGGACATGTAATTGAAGAACCTGAAACGATTGCAACAGCGATACGTATCGGTAACCCAGCGAGTTGGTCGTATGCAGTAGAGGCTGCTGAGCAGTCTCATGGTGAAATAGATATGGTATCAGATGAAGAAATTTTAAACGCGTATAGATTATTAGCAAAAACTGAAGGGGTTTTCGCTGAGCCAGGATCAAATGCTTCATTAGCAGGCGTAATCAAACATGTTCAATCTGGAAAAATTAAAAAGGGAGAAACAGTTGTTGCGGTATTAACTGGAAATGGTTTGAAAGATCCTGATATCGCAATTTCTTCTAATAAATTAGATATTGCAAGTGTGTCAAATGATATAGAGCAAATTAAAGATCATATTAAAGGGGTGATTATGTCGTGATACCATTGAGAGTACGTGTCCCTGCTAGTACAGCGAATGTCGGACCTGGATTTGATTCAGTAGGAATAGCGTTGTCATTATATTTAGATGTGGTGGTAAAGGCGGAAGCAGATAAATGGCAAGTAATCCATTCCTTTGAAGATTCAATTCCAACGGATGATAAAAATTTAATTGTTAGCACGGCATGTAAAGTGTGTCCTTCTTTATCGCCCTATATAATAGAAGTTACTAGTAATATTCCGCTGACAAGAGGTTTAGGAAGTAGTGCATCAGCAATTGTAGCAGGAATAGAGCTTGCGAATCAGCTTGGAAATTTGAACTTAACAAGTGATCAGAAAGTTCAAATTGCAACAAATTTTGAAGGACATCCAGATAATGTTGCTGCTTCTATATTAGGTGGAACTGTAATCGGAGCACTGGATGGAAAGAATGTTTCCGTTGTAAGGATCGAAAGTAAGGAATTAGGCGTAATTTCTCTTATTCCGAATGAAGAGCTAAATACGGACGAGAGTCGATCTGTATTACCAGAGATGTTTCCATTTCATGAAGCCGTTAAGGCTAGTGCGATAAGTAACGTATTAGTAGCTGCGTTTTGTCAAAAGAAGTGGGAAGTTGTAGGTGAAATGATGGAGAGAGATCATTTTCACGAGCCGTATCGTTTAGAACTTGTACCGTTATTACCGTCAATTCGTAAATGTGCAAAAGAATTCGGAGCATATGGCACAGCGCTTAGCGGTGCGGGACCGTCCATTTTTATATTAACTCCATATGAGAAGCGACAAGAAATTGCGGCGCAATTAGCGAGAGTATTTACAGCTATGAAAGTATGTGAGCTTGAAATCGACCATAAAGGGATTACTGTAAATAAGGAAGAACATATTGGATTATAAAGAAAGCTAGCATCGCTAGCTTTCTTTTTGTTGTAAATATCTGTTAAATTGGCATATAAAAGAAAGATAATAATGTATAATTTAGTAAAGAGTGTATTAATTTTGGAGGTGCTTATATGGATAAAGAGTCACCAGAAGAAAAAAGAGAACGTATGAGACAAAGTGAATTAAAAAGTAATCCGACTGGTTCTTTAAATGACGGACTCAATAGAGTGGAATCAGGTAGTCCTGTTGATATGACAGGGGGGATGAATTGGAAAGGTACAGGGATAATCATCTTAGTACTGCTTTTAGGATACTTTGTATACACTTACTTTTTCAGTTAAAGAATGTTTGTTAAAATTTTGATTTGTTTAGTTTCATAATTAGTGAAAAAGAAAAAAGCAGTTATCGTATTACATATCTTCTAAGCGAGTTAAAGTTGTTCATATCACCTTTTTTAATACTCCAAATAGAGCTAGCAATATGCTAGCTCTATTATTTTTTGCCACATTCCTGTAACAAAGCACCTGTATATTCATTGGTGGAGGTGCAGAGGATGAAAAAAATGATAGCGATATGTCTTCTTACAACTATGTCATTTTCGACTTTAGTCGGTTGTGATGTAAAAGGTAATAATACTGTACAAGAGTCTAAAATAAAGAAAGCGACGTATAAAGATTTTACTTACGATGTAAATCCAGAAACATTCACAATAACTGTAGAACATGAGGGTGTAAAGGAACAGGCATCACAACCCCTACCGAAAATGAAGGTATCGAATGTAAAAAAAGAAAAGGATCGTACATCGTGGGAATATCCAGATGAAAAAGTAAAAGTAAACTTAGAAAAGAAAAAAGACCACTTAAACATTGAAGTGGAATCGACTGGTGCGGAAAGCTTTACGTGGCCGAAAGTAGAGGCTGAAAATTATACACTTCCGTTATGGGAAGGTAAGCAAATTCCGAGCAATGATGAGAATTGGAAGAAGTTTTTAAAGGATGATGCATATTCATTTGCTGAATCATTTTCTATGAAGTTTTTTGCGTTAAATGGTTCGAAGTATTCCATTGTATATATTGCGAACAATATGTTTAATAATGAATTGAAATTTCATTCGGATCCGAAAATAGGATTTGATTTTACACATGAATTCTCGAGCATAAATAAAAATAAAACATATGGATTTCAATTATATGTGACAAATAATGACGCGGTCAGTATTGCTAAACTGTATAAGGATTATATTATTGAAAAAGGTGAATTTAGAACATTACAAGAAAAGGCTAGAAAAAATAAAGAAATCGAAAAGTTATATGGAGCGGCGCATTTTTATTTTTGGAATCAAAATGGTTTATCAGAAAGTAATATAAATTGGCCAAAACTAAGGGAGCAAATAAATAGCCCGCTGTTTAGCCATATAAAAGAACTTATTCAAAAGAATAGTTCAGAGCCTGGGGAACTGAATGTATTAGATCAAGTAAGTAAACAAGATTTCATTGATAAGTATCAAAAAAATGTTATTTTACGTTATATAAACGAAGTATTATCCATGAAGGAATTTTATAAAGAGGATATTTTTCCTAAAGTCGATCAGGAAGCTAATGCACTATTAAAGAAAGGCATAGATCACTTATCGAAGATGGAGTTATATAACTTAAATAAGCATTTATTAAAGTCGATACTTGGTGATGCGGTTGAAGAAGTAAGTAAATGGGGTAACGCAGATGGGACAGATATTATAAAGGAAATGAAAGAAGCAGGAATAGACAAAGCGTGGATTGGTCTACCGAACTGGGAACAAGGATATATGCAGCCTAATTTCGTTACAGAAGCTAAGAAAATGGGGTATTTAGTTGGTCCGTATGATTCTTATCACTCAATTCATGAGAAAGGTGATAAGAATTGGAATACAGCATCTTTTAATGATCAATCGTTATATGAAGAGGCAACTGTAACGAAGAAAAATGGAGAAAAGGTGCAAGGATTTTTAGGTAGAGGACGAAAACTAAATCCGACATTATCACTTCCTAGTGTAAAAGAAAGAATGAACGATATATTACAAAATGGTCCTAAATATAATTCATGGTTTATTGATTGTGATGCAACGGGTGAAATTTACGATGACTATTCAGCGAAACATATAACGACACAAGAGCAAGATTTAAAAGCACGTTTAAAACGAATGGACTACATTGCGCAAGAAAAGGGTATGGTCGTTGGTTCTGAAGGTGGAAATGATTTTGCTAGTAATACGATTGCATTTGCACACGGAATTGAAACACCCGTTATTAAATGGGACGATGAAGATATGAGGAAAAATAAAACAAGTCCGTATTATGTCGGCGGATATTGGTCACCAAATCAAAATGTTCCTGAAAAATATGCAAAACAAGTGCCATTGAAAGAAGAATATAAACAAGTATATTTAAATCCAGTATATTCGGTACCATTATATAAATTAGTATACAACGATTCCGTTATTACAACGCATCATTGGGAATGGGGAAGTTTAAAAGTAAAAGATGAAGTTGGAAATCGAATGCTATCCGAATTATTGTATAATGTTCCTCCGTTGTACCATTTAGATGAAGTAGAGTGGAATAAGCATAAAAAAGAAATTACAGAGCATCTAAAAGTTTGGAATGAAGTTCATGAAAAAGCAGTAAAAGAAGAGATGACGAATTTTGCGTATTTGTCAGAAGATAAGCTAGTACAATCTGTTTCTTATGGAAAAGATATTAAAATCATTGTGAACTTCTCAAATGAAGATAGGGAAGTAGAAAAAACGAAAATAAAAGCAAAGTCGGCTTTCATTTATAATCAGGGGAAGAAAAGCATGTATACGCCGTTTGAGAAATAATAATGTGAAATATACTGTATCCATAGAGATTTCATAACTAGCTGGACTCTTTATTTTTATCGTTTGTTAGGGAAAAAACATCCTAATTTAAAATGAACGAGTCAATAAATTTGAAAATTCACATGTTGCGAAGTGCTAAATTTTTGAAATTGGTAAATAGTGACTTGCCAAAAATAAGTACGAGAGTATAATGTGAAATGGAATACATATTGGGTTTAAGTAGTAACCTTACAAAATTGTAAGGTTACTGAAAGGAAATTCAATATGAAGATAAATAGACTTACATTATACTTGGTAAAGAGAAAGAGAGGCGAATGGGTATGAGCTCTGAATTAGAACAAAATACGAGAAGTAATAAAAAGCGTTCTAAAAGAAAGTCAATGAAATGGTTCATATTAATTCCATTTTTCCTACTTATTTTTGGAGGAGTAGGATATGGTTCGTTTATATATAACAAAGCAAAAGCTGTTGTAAGTGATGCGTATGCAAAAATTGATAAGTCATCAAAGCGTGATAAAGAAGTTGAACCTTTAAAGGATAATATTTCAATATTAATTATGGGTGTAGATGGAAGTGAAATGAGAAAAAGCCAATATGGCGAAGCGGTTCGAACAGATGCACTTTTATTAGCAACAATTAATAAAGATGATAAGTCTGTTAAGCTAGTAAGTATTCCACGTGATTCACGTGTTTATATTCCAACTAGAAAAAAACTAGATAAAATTACTCATGCTCACGTATTTGGTGGCGTGGAAAGTACCCGAGATACGGTGGAAAGATTTTTAAATGTCCCTGTTGATTATTATGTGAAGTTTAACTTTGAATCATTCGTACAAATTGTCGATTCAATTGGTGGTATTGATATTGATGTACCAGTTACTTTCACTGAACAAGATAGTAAAGATCAAGCTGGTATGATCCATTTAGAAAAAGGTTACCAACATTTAAATGGAGAACAAGCACTTGCACTTGCAAGAACGCGTAAAATTGATAGTGATGCAATGCGTGGTCAAAGACAACAACTTGTAATTGAAGCAATTGCGAAAAAAGCTATGTCTGTTCAATCAATTAGCAAAATGGGCTCGTTACTTGATGCAGTGGATAAAAATATGAAAACAAACTTAACGTTTGATGACATGCTTGCTATTACGAAAAATATGGCTGGATCTGACTTGCAAATGGAAAAAATGCAAATTGAAGGTACTGATAAACGTATTGGCGGTATTTATTATTACATTCCAAACGAAAAAAATGTGAAAGATATTTCGAATAAGTTAAATGAGCATTTAGGTGTAACACCAAAGCCAGTTCGAAATGAATAGTAAAAAAAGATTGGCCTTCGCCAATCTTTTTTTATGGGAATACAATTGTAACTTTTCTGTAACGATTTTTTATTTTAGAAAAATTATACTCATATGTATGAGAATATTGGAGAAGCAAAAAGTATAAAAAAATACTTAAAATCTGTAGTAAGGAAAGATATCATATGCCGAAATGGATAAGCATTATGGGAATCGTCTTTATATTGACTGGATGTAAAATATCTGAAGCTCCGACGAGTTTAATGGAAGCTCCTGCAAATGAAAAGTGGATTAATGAATTAAGAGAGCAAATAGATAAAGATTTGCCTGTTAATTATCGGTTGCTTACTCCAATGTCTAATAAAGATAAACAGATGATTTGGTCAATGGATTTTAAACAAGATAATAAAAAAGAAGCAATCGTCTTTTATAAATTACCAAATGAAGATCGGAGTATATATTTAGCTATTTATGCGGAAAGCAGCAAGGGCTGGAAACTAAAGTCCACTCATACATTTGATGGTGAGGATATAGATATCGTTAAAGTCGGTGATTTTACAGGGAACGGGAAGCGGGAGTTATTAATTGGAATCTCTGTAAGTCGTGAATCTTTAGAACATGTAATGTATGCTTTTTCGGAAGAAAATGATGATATGAAGGAGATTTATAATCGGCAATATACGAAGTTATTTATAGAGGATTTAAATAAAAATGGCCTTAATGATATAAGTCTTGTTACTTATAAAAAAGATGAGCAATTGAAAGTTGAGCTCATTGAGCAGTTTAATACAATGTCAGAAGTTACATTTGATCCTTATATAAATAGTATTCAAAGAATACAAATGGGACGTATTTCTAACACGTCAAAGGCAGTTGTAATTGATGCAGGAGTGGGGGCTTATTCAGGTATAACATATGTAGCGAAATTTGATAAGGATCATTATGAGGGACTACCTATAGACGGGAAAGAAGATTTATTTAATGATTATGTTGTGGAAAGTAAAGACGTTAATGAAGACGGCATTATTGAATTTGTTCGTACTGTGCGTCCAAAAGGTTGGGAAGAGGTATCGTATGGAGAGAGCACAATGTTTGAACGTTATATACAGTGGAGTGAAGAGGGAATTAAACCGATAGAAGAAAGATATGTCAATATAGATAAAGGTTATTTTGTCAAAATCCCTCAAGAGCTAATTGGAAAAATAACTGTCCCAGTTCAGCAAGAAGCATCGGATGTTCAAAAATTTATGGATGTAACTACAAATAAAATATGGCTTGAAGTCCATATTTTTAAGCGGAAAGAATGGTTCAAAATAAAAGGATACGAGGCAGCAGTTAAAACGGCTTCTCACGTATATGCAGTACCGAAGCAGTCTAAATTTGAAAAAGTAAAAGCATATATAAAACCGCTAGCGGATTATCAACAAGAGTAGGGAGGTGGGAATTATGTCAGCAATTTTAGTTTTAGAAGATGAAATACCAATCCGTAGCTTTATTGTCTTAAATTTGAAACGTGCTGGATTTTATGTATTAGAAGCTAGTACTGGAGAAGAAGCGTTACAGATTTTAAGTGAACATACTGTTGATGTAGCGGTACTTGATGTTATGTTACCGGGGATTGATGGTTTTCAAGTATGTAAAGCTATCCGGGAAGAAAATAAAAAAATGGGCATTATTATGTTAACAGCGCGTGTACAAGATGAAGATAAAGTACAGGGGCTAGGAATTGGTGCAGATGATTATATCGCAAAGCCGTTTAGTCCATTAGAATTAATTGCACGTATACAATCTTTATTAAGAAGGATAGAAGTACATGAAGAAACAACGAATACAATCACGTCTGGTCCGTTTTCGTTAAATATCATAGAAGAAAGATTATATAAAGGTGGACAATTAGTTGATTTAACCCCTACAGAGTACATGATACTACAGTATTTAATGAATCAGGCTTCGAAGCCGGTTTCGCGTGATGAAATTTTAAATATGATTTGGGGAACTAATTACGTAGGCGAGACGAAAGTAGTCGATGTAAATATGAGACGGTTACGTCAAAAGATAGAATGTAATCCGTCAGAACCAGAGTTTATCCATACTGTGTGGGGAAAAGGATATGTGTGGAAGGAAACTATAAGATGAGACGGAAAGTGACTTTATATTTTATGACGGTCATTACACTAATGCTTGTATTATTTGAAGTAGCATTTTCAGTTTCAATTTATCGATATTATTATAATAGTATTGTGCAATATGTTGAATCTCATGCAAAGACAAGTACACGTTTTTTCTCGGAATACAATTCACTATATTTTATTCGATTGCAAGAATATAGCGGAGAAATAATTGAGAGTTTCCAATTAGAAGGAACGGAATTACAATTGATTGATCGTCACGGTACGATTATACAGTCGTCCAGTGGACAAAAGGTAGAAGGTAAAGTAGTTATTCCGTATTCTTTACTAGAAGGGGAAATGTATCATCAAGTTACTACTACGAAAGATAACGTGAAACAGTTAGAAGTGTTTAGTCCACTTATTCATCAAGGACAAACTATCGGTGTTTTGAAATATATGACTGTTTTAACGGATGTAAATGCAAAGATTATTGAAATTATTATGTTTACTATTTCAGTTGGAATTGTCATCTCAGGTATCGTATTTTTAATAAGTAGACGATTGGCGAATTCGTTTGTGAAACCTCTCGAATCTATTATTCATGCTTCTTCGCAAATTGCAGAAGGTACATTAAAGGAGCAAATTAAAGAAGATTATCCTGGTGAATTAGGTGAGTTAGCACATAGTTTAAATTATATGGCCGATAAAATAGAAAAAGCTGAGCAAATGAAAAATGAATTTATTGCCTCTATTTCGCATGAAATACGAACACCTTTAACAGGAATTAAAGGGTGGAGTGAGACGTTAAAAACAGTAGATCATTTAACAGATGAAGAAATAAAGCAAGGTATGGGAATTATTTCAGGTGAAACAGACCGATTGATACATTTAGTAGAAGAGTTACTAGATTTTTCAAGATTGCAGTCAAATCATTTTAATTTATATAAACAAAAGGTGCAATTGTACGATATACTAGAAGAGACGATTTGGCAATTAACTCCTAAATCAGAAGAGAAACAGATTCAACTAGTTGCTAATTTAGAACGAGTAGAACTAGTAGGAGATCAAAATAGATTAAAACAAGTTTTTCTAAATATTATTCATAATGCTATTAAATATTCAAATGAAAAAGGTACAATTTACATTGAAGCGGCCAAAAGTGAAGGAAAAGCCGTGATTAAGGTGACAGATCAAGGTATTGGAATTGCTAAAGAACATCTACCATTTATAGAGCAGTCATTTTATCAGATTAATAACCATATTGAAGGCGCAGGTATTGGATTAGCTATCGTCAAAAAAATGGTGGATCTTCATGGTGGTACGCTTAGTATTACAAGTAGAAAAAGAGTAGGAACAACAATTTTGATAACACTCCCACTATAATTTTTACATAAAGTATGTTTATATAGTGTAATAAAAATAAATAGATGTATAATTATATTGGGTGATTTATATATAAGATTAATAGGGAGAGGAATTCGATAGAATGGAAAAGGCTTTTAAAATTAAACAAGTAGTAGTTGTTATAATAGCGATTGCAACAGTAGCTATTGGGTATTTTATGTTTCAATCAATTACTTCACCAGCAAAAGCTGTTGCGAAACAAGAAAATGTAATACAGCTTGCAAGTGAACAACCGAAAGTTGAAATGAATAAAACGGCACCAAGTCGTTTTAATGGACAGGAAAGAAAAGTTGCTTACCTTACATTTGATGATGGGCCAGGAAAATATACGGCTGAATTATTGAATATGTTAAAACAGCATGATGCGAAGGCGACATTCTTTTTAATTGGTGCGAATGTGAAACAGTTTCCTGATTTAGTAAAACGTGAAAATGCAGAAGGACATTATGTTGGAATGCATAGTATGACACACAATTTTGCGAAGTTATATAAAAATGGCGAGTATGTTAATGAAATGAAAGAAGATCAAGGCTTAATCGCAAATATTATTGGGAAAGCCCCTAAATTAACACGTCCTCCATACGGATCGATGCCTGGTTTAAATGAAGGTCTCCGAAATAAAGTAGTTGAGGATGGTTTAAAAGTGTGGGACTGGACAATTGACTCTTTAGACTGGAAATACAATAAAGTACCAGTTGATGCAGCGGCAGCGCAAATCGCTCAAAATGTATTAGCTGGTGCAACAAAACCGCAAGAGGTCATTTTAATGCATGACATTCACCCGCAATCAGTTGCTGCTGTACCAGCAATTTTAAAGGGTCTAAAAGAAAAAGGTTATGAATTTGAAGCATACCATGAAGAGAATCACTTCCCAGTGAATTTCTGGCACGATAACCGTATGTAATTGGAGGAATTGAAGTTGAAGTATGGAAAAGTAGCAGTAGTTGGAGCATTATCAGTAGGATTATTATCAGGTTGTTTCGGTGAAAAACCAGAAGAAAATTTATATACGGCTTTTGAAACAGCAGCGACACAAGAAAAATCGTTAGCTGATGATACGAAAAAGTTAGAGCAATTAGAAAAGCAAGGGCAAGAACTATATTCTCAAATTTTACAAGAGGGTAAAGAACATAATGAAGCAGTCACGAAGAAGATAGAGGAAGCTACTGCAAATGTAAATGAACGTGAGAAAGTATTGAAAAACGAGAAAGAACTGTTAGAGAAAGCTCAGAAGGAGACGAAATCAGTTCAAAGCAATATAGAGAAGCTTGAAGATAAGAAATTACAAAAACAAGCTAAAGCAGTAGAAGAGTCGTATAAAAACCGTTATGAAGCATTCCAAAAAATGAATGAGGATTACACGAAGGCGTTAGCGAATGAAAAAGAGCTGTATGAAAAATTAAAAGTAAAAGAAACGAAGTTAAAAGAAATTGGTGAAAAAGTTAAAACTGTTAATGAGTTAAATGTGGAAGCTCAAAAGGCGAAAGAACAATTTAACAAACATACAAAAGAGTATAATGACAGTAAATTAGCATTTTACAAAGATGCACAGATTAAGATTAAAGAACAGAAATAAAGGAGTATCTTAATCTCGATAAAAAACTATAGAAAAAGCCGAAAAAACATTGTAATAAAAATGTTTTTTCGGCTTTTGTTGCTGGATGAATAGAAAAGACTGGAATTGATATCATAAAAGAGTTATAGTGAATTATTCCAAGGGAAACATTGTAAAGTAAGGAGATTGAAATATGTCATATGAATTTTTATTCAAATTAGGTTTAGCACTCTTTTTAGGATTATTCATCGGAATAGATAGGCAGCTAAAGAATAAACCGCTTGGTGTGAAAACAAGTATGGTTATTTCCGTAGCGAGTTGTTTAATTACAATGGTTTCAATTGAATCAGTGAATGTTTATTCTGTACCGGGTCATACAAATATGGATCCAATGCGTCTAGCTGCTCAAATTGTTAGTGGGATTGGTTTTCTTGGTGCAGGTGTCATTTTACGAAGAAGTAATGACGTTATTTCGGGATTAACGACAGCTTCTATGGTGTGGGCTGCTTCAGCTTTAGGTATTGCAATTGGAGCAGGATTTTATATACAAGCGACGGTTGCTATGGTTTTAATTATTTTAGCGATTAATGTACTTCCTCAAATTGTGAAAATTGCAGGCCCGTATTCATTAAGACAAAAAGACTTATCTATAAAAATTACTGTAAAAGAGCATCAAGAATTAGATGGTATATTTAAGCAAATTAAAAATTTAGGTATGCATGTGAAACGAGTGAAAATTAAAGATATAGATAGTGGAGCGTTTCAGCAATTGGAGATGGTTATTTTAGTTCCAGAAGATTTATATACAACTGAGTTATACAGTTCTCTAAAAGAGATTGATCGTGTTGTCTCAGTTGAAGTTGAAAGTAGATAAAAAAGAGTGAAGTGAATTCACTCTTTTTTATTTGGATTTTTAAGGAAAAAAATTGACATAATGAGGAGTAAATAAGGGGGAGAAAATGATGGAGGTACATATTAGAAGAGCGATAAAAGATGATATATTAGGTATAGCAAAGGTACACGCTGATAGTTGGAAAACAACGTATAAAGGGATATTCGCTAATGAAATTTTAGATAATATAACATATGAACAACGAGAAAAACAGTGGGAAAGCATTTTTCCAAAAGAAGGTAATCATCAATTTAGATTTGTAGCAGAGACATTAAATGGAACTATAATCGGATTCATTGATGGGGGAGTTGAAAGGAGCGGTACATATAATTGTGATGGGGAATTATATGCAATTTACCTTTTACAACAGTATCAAGGACTGAAAATAGGCCAAAAGTTATTTCAAGCATTGCTATCAGAATGTATAAAAAATGATATGCAATCTCTTTTAGTTTGGGTCGTTACTAATAATTCTCGTAAAACGTTTTATGAAAAATTTAACCCTGAAAAAATTGATAAGAAATTTTTAGAGAGAGTACAGGTAGAAGAAACAGCGTATTGCTGGAGAGATTTGAATATTTTATATAAAAAATTACAGGATTCAATATAAAATAATAATATTATGTAAACAAGCAAGCGGGTATACGTTTAGTATACCTGCTTGCTTGTTTTGGATCGATAATAATGAAAAATGCAGAAAATATTAAGTAATTAGTTTGAAAGGAAGATATTTTTAATCATGTTTTTAATGAGATTAAAGATATGTTGAAAAATAATAAAAATTTGGTCAGATGAAAAAATTCTGAAATATACCCTTGAATTGATAATGATATTCAATTAGAATCATAATTGATAATGATATTCAATTATTGTTTATTAAATGAAATTTCGATAGCTTTAATATAAAGAGGAGGACCAGTATGCAGCATGCGAAACAAATCGCAGAACATGCAACAATACAAAGCTTTTTAAACTGTTATTTAAGAGAAACAGGGAGTGGAGAATGGATTACAGAGGATGAAAGAATGGAAAGTATCTTCAGTAATACGTTAAATAGAGATACAGTCCCCACATATTTATGTTGTCACCTATCAGCACAGAACGTTACTTTGTATGGAGAAGTTTTATATAAATCATCAACAGATCGCCATTTGTTTGGAGGACAGTTTTATTATCAAATTGGAGAGTGCAAAACTGTTATAAAAGCAGATTATGTTACAGTTATTACGTTTTTAATAAAAGAGATGTCTATCAACTATGGAGAAGGTACGAATCCTGCTGAACTTATGCTTCGAGTCATTCGTAGTTGCCAAAATATTGAGGAATTTACAAAAGGTAGAACAGAAGATACATCTGCATTATATGGTTTCCATACAACTTTTATAGAAGCGGAGCAGTCTTTATTATTTGGGCATTTAACTCATCCTACCCCAAAGAGTAGACAGGGTATATTGGATTGGAAAAGTGCAATGTATTCTCCAGAATTAAAAGGAGAATGTCAGCTTCATTATTTTCGGGCACATAAAAGTATAGTAAATGAAAAATCGTTATTATCAGATTCTACAACAACAATTATAAAAGAAGAATTAAGTAATGATGAGATAGTTAGTAAGGAATTTATAGAGAAGTACTGTAAGGAAGATGAGTATTCATTAATTCCTATTCATCCGCTTCAAGCAGAATGGCTATTACACCAACTTTACGTACAGGATTGGATAGATCAAGAATTGCTTGAGTATGTTGGTCCTATAGGCAAGTATTATATGGCAACATCATCACTGAGAACGCTATATCATCCTGATTCGAAGTATATGCTTAAGTTTTCATTTCCAGTGAAAGTAACGAATTCAATGCGTATTAATAAATTGAAAGAACTTGAGAGTGGTCTTGAAGGGAAGGAAATGTTAAATACGGCAATTGGTGAAGTACGAGAAAGGTTTCCAGGTTTTGATTTTATTTGTGACCCAGCCTTTATTACATTAAATTATGGGACACAAGAATCTGGATTTGAAGTGATTATTCGAGAGAATCCTTTTTATAGTGAACATGCAAATGACGCTACATTAATTGCTGGGCTAGTTCAAGACGCTATACCTGGAGAACGTAATCGTTTATCGAATATCATCCATCGCCTAGCAGATTTAGAAAGTAGAAGCTGTGAAGAGGTAAGTTTAGAGTGGTTTAGACGGTATATGAATATTTCTTTAAAGCCGATGGTATGGATGTATTTACAGTATGGAGTTGGATTAGAGGCACACCAGCAAAATAGCGTTGTTCAGCTAAAGGATGGTTATCCAGTAAAATATTATTTTCGTGATAATCAAGGGTTTTATTTCTGTAATTCAATGAAAGAGATACTTAATAATGAGCTAGCTGGTATTGGAGAACGTACTGGAAATTTATATGACGATTATATTGTAGATGAAAGGTTTCGTTACTATTTAATTTTTAATCATATGTTTGGACTTATTAACGGTTTTGGTACAGCAGGGTTAATTAAGGAGGAAATTCTACTTTCTGAATTAAGGTCTGTACTCGAATCATTCCTTCCATATAACCGGGAACCTTCTACATTTTTAAGAGAATTGTTGGACGAGGATAAGTTGGCATGCAAAGCGAATTTGCTAACAAGATTTTTCGATGTCGATGAGTTAAGTAATCCGTTAGAGCAAGCTATTTATGTACAAGTACATAATCCGCTCGTTAGAGAAGTGGCTGTTCGTTCCTAAATAGCGTTAAAATTTCACGTAATACAAATAATGGGATTTTGTAATGAAGTGGAGGGATTTATGAGAGTGGACATGTATCACACGAAAATATTGAGGGCACTCGAATCAAAAGATTACATTTCAGTGCGAAGAAGGGTGTTACGTCAATTAGTAGAATCGTTAATTTATGAGGGGATTATAACGCCAGTTCGTGTTGAGAAGGAAGGACAAATTCTGTTTATTATACAAGGACTTGATGAAGAAGACAAAAGTGTTTCGTACCAATGTTATGGAAGAGAGCGGATGACATTCGGTCGTATTTCTTTAGACTCATTAATAGTAAGAGTCCAAGATGAACAACAAGAAATACAATCTGTGTCGCAATTTTTGGAAGAAATTTTTCGCGTTGTTAACGTGGAACAAGCCAGATTAGATTCTTTTATTCACGAATTAGAACAAACGATATTTAAAGACACGATTGCACAATATGAAAGAAATAATAAGGAAGAATACACTCAAAAATCTTATGATGAGTTTGAAAGTCATTTAATAGATGGTCATCCCTATCATCCTAGTTATAAAGCACGTATTGGTTTTCAATATCGTGACAATTTTCAATACGGATATGAGTTTATGCAGCCAATGAAACTCATATGGATTGCAGCTCATAAAAAATACTCAAGTGTAGGTTATAAGAATGAAGTGACTTATGACAACATTTTAATAGAGGAGATTGGAGAGCGTAAATTAGAAGAGTATTTGGAACGAATTCATAATGTGGGATGTAATCCAAAACAGTACGTGTTTATACCTGTTCATCCATGGCAGTGGGAGAATTTCATTATCCCGAATTATGCTGATCATATACAGGATAAATTTATTATTTATTTAGGAAAATCAGAGGATGAATATTGCGCGCAACAATCTATGAGGACGTTAAGAAATGTTACGAATCCAAAGAAACCATATGTAAAGTTATCGCTGAATATACTCAACACTTCAACGCTCCGTACGTTGAAACCATATTCTGTTGTGAGTGCACCAGCTATATCGAATTGGTTAAATGATGTCGTAAGCAATGATTCGTATTTACGAGATGAATCGCGCATAATTTTGTTACATGAGTTTTCGAGTGTAACGTATGATACGAATAAGAAATCTGTATATGGTTCATTAGGATGTATTTGGCGTGAAAGCGTTCGCAAGTATTTGGATACACAAGAGGATGCAATTCCCTTTAACGGCTTATATGCAAAAGAGAAAGATGGGACACCAATTATTGATCCATGGTTAAACAAATATGGAATAGAAAATTGGCTGCAATTACTCATTCGAAAAGCGATAATACCTGTTTTACATCTTGTTATAGAGCATGGAATTGCATTAGAATCCCACGGTCAAAATATGATTTTCGTCCATAGAGAAGGGATCCCTGTCCGTATTGCATTAAAGGACTTTCATGAAGGGATTGAGTTTTATCGTCCATTCTTAAAAGAAGTTGAAAAATGTCCTGATTTTATTAAAATGCATAAAACGTATGCGAATGGAAAAATGAATGATTTCTTTGAAATGGATCGTATGGAATGTTTGCAAGAAATGGTATTAGATGCCCTTTTCTTATTTAATTTAGGAGAATTAGCTTTCGTACTTGCGGATGAATATGAATGGAAAGAAGAAAGTTTTTGGATGATGGTTGTTGAAGAAATTGAAAATCATTTAAGCAAATATCCACATTTAAAAGATAGATTTGAAAACATTCAATTATACACTCCTACATTTTATGCCGAGCAATTAACGAAGCGTCGATTATATTTGGATGTGGAATCACTTGTTCATGAAGTTCCAAATCCATTGTATAAAGCAAAGCAACTTACAATACAAAAATCAGTTGTTACAGGGGGAAATTATGCTAATCGTTAATAAACAGGAGTATAGCAAAAATGATTTTGAATCGAGATTACAAGTTTACGAGGAGATGGAACAATTTCAAGAGGCAAAGGAAACTAGATTTGCACTTTGTTTGAAAGACCCATTTGATATTATTACGATTGTATTTTTCTTAAAAGAAAAGAAATCATCTGTACTTCTTATACATGAAGATACGCCAAAAGATACGGCTATTGAAATGGCAAGACGTGCAAAGTGTACGGGACTGTTATATGGGGAATGTAGTGACTTTACAAAATTAGAAGTAGTGAATTCATTACTAGAAGAGCCTTCTTTATTGCAATATAGCTCAGGAACCACGGGAGAACCGAAACTGATTCGTAGAGCATGGGCGGAAGTTGATACAGAAATTACTGCGTATAATGAAGCTTTAAACTGTGAAGTAGATGAAGTGCCGATCGTTATGGCCCCTGTTTCACATTCATACGGTTTAATATGTGGTACGTTATCTGCAATTATGAGGGGAAGTAAACCGATAATCATTACCAATAAAAACCCTAAATTCGCATTAAATATAGTTCGCAATACAGAAAAACATATCATATATGCAGTACCACTTATGTTACATATTATGGGGAGTTTTCCGTTAGGAACGTTTCAGTTTCATAAAATTATGACATCCGGATCCCCTTTGCCAGAAGCATTGTTTTATAAACTAAAAGAAATGACAACGTATATGATGCAGCAATATGGTTGTTCTGAAGCTGGTTGTATTAGTATATGCCATGATATGGAAAGTCATTTGGATTTAGGAAAGCCACTACCTCATGCGAGTATAAGCATAGGTTCAGATGAAAACGTGCCTGAAGAAATCGTAGTAAAGATTAACGATAAAGAAATTTTTACGAAAGATTTGGGGTATAAATCCGAGCGTGGCCTTCATTTTATGGGGCGCATGGATGATGTAATTAACGTTTCAGGATTAAAAGTCTTTCCTATAGAGGTAGAAGAAATGATGCTTCGATTAGAAGGTGTTCAAGAGGCGATTGTATATCGAGGAAAACATCCTGTGATGGGCGAAATTGTTAAAGCGAAAGTAATCTCTCATATTGATCCAGTGCAAATAAGGGAATGGTGCATTCAGCACTTACCGTCTTATAAAGTCCCATATGAAATTGAAAGTGTAACTGAAATTCCGAAAAATAAAACTGGAAAAGTAAGTAGAAAGTTACTAGAGATGGGGGAGGTTACAGTATGAGACGTGAAACGTTAAAGGATGCAGTATTGAAAATTATGACAGGAAAAATGGAACTGAAAAATGTAACGCATCTAGAAGAAACGATGCGATTAAATCAAGATTTATATATAGATTCGGTAATGATGTTACAGCTTATCGTATACATAGAGATGGATTTGAAGTTATGTGTCCCAGAGGATGAGGTAGATCCCAAGGCGTTTCTTACTGTAGGATCTTTACTTGATTTTATGGAGGAGTTACAGCCATTACAAGAAGTAAATATGAATAACTAACATTGGAGAAAGTGGGTGAGAGTATGACTTCAATTAAAGTGCACTGTTTAGTGAGTTGTTTTTGTGAAATTATAAAAAGGCGTAGTGATATAGATTTTCGTCCATTTTATTTTGGACTATGGGATGGAGATTTTGATATAACAGAAGGCGGAATTATTTCATATCATTCCGAAAATATTAACCATGATAATTACTTACTTTGGTATGAAAAATTGTACGGTATTAAAGTGAACGAATGGTATGATCATGCAAAAGATAAAAGTAGTAATGTAGAAACATTTTTAGAATTAGTAGAAAATAAGCCTGAACATCGTTTTGTAATTGTAATGGTTGATATGTCCCTATTACCAGAGAGGGAAAATAAATTTCATCAAAAACCGTTTCCGCATTATTTAATGATATCGAAAACAGAGATAGAAGAAGAATGGTTCATGCTAGATCCTGATTTTCGCTGGGAAGGGAATATGGAAAGAGAAAAAGTACTTCACTCTGTTCAAGACAACCCATTTGGTGGAGGATATTTCATTGATGTAGAAGGAATTGGGGAGCCAACACAAGAAATGGTAGCTAGTTATTTCACTGAAACATTTAAAAAGGACGACAATGAACTGACTATGGAGCTGAAAAATTTAATTATAAAAATGGCAAATGAGGAAGATGGGTATGAGCTTTCTAGGCTTGTAGAAGCAGTAAAGCAAATTCCAGTACTTGCGATTCGTAAATATAGTTATGAGCATGCCTTTGCATACTTCCGTGAAACGTTACAATATGCAGAGCAAGAATTTGATTATTGGTGTGATCGAGTGGAAGATATTGTACAAGGATTTACAAATGTACAGTATCGTGCAATTAAAATGGCAATGACGAATAATAAAGGTATGTTAGTATCAATTGTTGAAAAACTGGATGAAATGAATGCAATTGAACTGCAAATTAAGGCTGAATTAGAGAGACAGTTTTTGTTATGGAAAGAAATGAAAACAAACCAGTCTGTCTTAGCGTATTAAAAAGCTAGCTGAATTTAAAATAAGGGAGTTCAAACCTATGAGATATTCGTTATGTACTATTTCCTTTCGTCATCAATTAATTTCATTTACTGATATTGTTCAATTTGCATATGAAAACGGTTTTGAAGGAATTGAATTGTGGGGGACTCATGCACAAAATTTGTATATGCAAGAGTATGAAACGACAGAACGAGAATTGAATTGTTTAAAGGATAAAAACTTGGAAATTACGATGATCAGTGATTATTTAGACATATCATTATCGGCAGATTTTGAAAAAACGATAGAGAAATGTGAACAACTTTCAATACTAGCTAACTGGTTTAAAACGAATAAAATTCGTACGTTTGCTGGACAAAAAGGAAGCGAAGATTTCTCGGAACAGGAAAGGAAAGAGTACGTAAAGCGAATTCGCAACATTTGTGATTTGTTTGCTAAGCATAATATGTATGTACTTTTAGAAACACATCCAAATACATTAACGGATACGTTGCCTTCTACTTTGGAATTATTAGAGGAAGTAAATCATCCGAATTTGAAAATAAACCTTGATTTTCTTCATATATGGGAGTCTGGTGCAGATCCAATAGACAGTTTTCATCGACTAAGGCCGTGGATACAACATTACCATTTTAAGAATATATCGTCAGCGGATTATTTACATGTATTTGAACCTAATAATGTATATGCCGCAGCGGGAAGTCGTATTGGTATGGTTCCATTATTTGAAGGTATTGTAAATTATGATGATATCATCCGGGAAGTGAGAGGTACTGATTATTTTGCTTCGCTAGAATGGTTTGGACACAATGCGAAAGATATATTAAAAGAAGAAATGAAAGTATTAACAGGTAGAACATTAGAGGTAGTAACTTCGTAATATAAAATGATAAAAGAGTCTCTATTTAGAGTCTCTTTTTTTATAGTTAAAAATAACCAAAAATTACCATGTATTTAATTTCGAA
This sequence comes from Bacillus proteolyticus, assembly GCF_001884065.1. Taxonomy (GTDB): domain Bacteria; phylum Bacillota; class Bacilli; order Bacillales; family Bacillaceae_G; genus Bacillus_A; species Bacillus_A proteolyticus. The sequence continues at coordinate 41,327 of NZ_MACH01000081.1, read as the reverse complement.
TTTAACACAATTTATATATAAATAAGGAGGTGATCGGTAATGGCTAGAAATCGTAACGCTAATCAATTGGCATCACATGGAGCACAAGCAGCTCTAGATCAAATGAAATATGAAATTGCACAAGAGTTCGGTGTACAACTTGGAGCTGATACTTCTTCACGTGCAAACGGTTCTGTAGGCGGTGAAATTACAAAACGCCTTGTAGCGATGGCAGAACAACAGCTTGGTGGCGGATATACTCGCTAAATGTAGAAGGTTATAGGAGAAAGGAAGGATTCTTCCTTTCTTTTTTATTTATTTTCAATTAATTGGTATGGATATATTGTGAACAGGATTCAAAGAATAGGAGTAATGCTATATTTTATCCAATTTCTTTTGTTGTAAATGGAATGTAGTAAAGATGAAATAGCCCTGGTGGAATGTGAACATAATTTCCAGCAGGGCTATTATATGGTAAGAAATATATGATGAAAGGTTCCGAAATCAGCATGTTAAAAAAAGAAAACTGTTGTTTAATTGCACTTGCATCAGTTCCACTTGTTATGACGTTAGGTAATTCGATGCTTATTCCAATCCTGCCAACCATTGAAAAGAAATTACATATTTCATCTTTCCAAGTATCCATAATTATTACAATTTATTCTATCATTGCAATTATCCTAATACCGATTGCTGGTTATTTATCAGATAGATGGGGTAGAAAGATGGTAATGGTTCCAAGTTTATTAATTGCAGCGATTGGAGGAGCGATAACGGGATGGGTATCATGGAAAGTTGATAACCCTTACGTTTGGATTCTTATCGGAAGAGCAATTCAAGGGATAGGTGCTGCTGGTGCTATGCCAGTCGTCATACCGTGTGTAGGTGATTTATACAAAGATGAAAAACAGGTTAGTGCAGGCTTAGGAATCATTGAGACGTCAAATACATTTGGAAAAGTATTAAGTCCCATATTAGGATCAGCTCTTGCGGCGATTGTATGGTTCTTACCATTTTGGGCAATTCCAGTTTTATGTGTAATATCGATTGTTTTATTATTGGTGCTAGTAAAGGCGAAGAAACAAGAAGAAGCAGTCCCGCCATTGAAAGAATTTATTCAATCTATCATCTCAACGTTTCGAGAAAAGGGGAGATGGTTAATTGCCATTTTTATATTAGGTGCAATTATTATGCTTATTTTATTCGGAATTCTTTTTTATCTGTCAACTATACTGGAGTCGAAGTACGACATTCATGGTATATGGAAAGGGTGTGTACTCGCTATTCCTTTGCTTGTACTATCACTTAGCTCATATATGGCTGGTAAAAAAATTGGAGATAAACAAGATATTATGAAAAAGTGTATTTATATTGGATTTTTACTGGCTGCTGTATCTGTCATTTTACCTTTATTTCTAAAAGGAATCTATTTGTTACTTCTTTGCCTCGTTATTATGGGGATAGGGATTGGTATCGCGTTACCATGTTTAGATGCTCTGATTACACAAGGAATTGAAAAAGAGCAGAGAGGGACAGTTACGTCATTTTATAGTTCGATGCGATTTATCGGTGTAGCAGCTGGACCACCCCTTTATTCTTTTTTTATGAAAGGGGCGGATCATGAAATATTTTATTTAACAAGTATCTTCGCCATTATTGGTGCCGTCATAGCGATCATTTGGATTAAACCAGCAAAAGATACAATGATGGTAAAACAGAAATCGGAACCGAATTCATAATTAGAAAGAGAATTGCGTGTTATATGATTAACATGCGGTTCTCTTTGTCTGCTATTGGTGGGCTAATAATCAGTGGGGAAACCCCCACTGATTAAAGTTTTACGCTATTTAGTTAGGGAAAATAACTTGTATTAACATATAAAGCCCGACTCCCCATATGATTAGTCCTGAAAATTTATTTAATACTGTAATCGTTTTTCCTGTCGAGTCTAATCCTTTTAGAAATTTTCCAGCAAAAGCTAAACTAATAAACCAAATCCAAGAAACTATAATTGTTGCCAAAGTGAAAGCCCATTTCTCACTTCCTATGTACTGTATAGAGTTTGTTCCAATTACACCAATTGTATCTAAAATTGCGTGTGGATTTAGTAATGAAACCGATGCGGCGAAAATAATTTGATTTTTTAAAGGCATGCTTTTTTCTTGTTTTACATCATTTGAAGGATCGCTTCTCCAAATAACCCAGCCCATATACATAAGAAAGAAAAATCCAATCATATACAGAGTAGTTGTTAACCAAGAAAAAGTAAGGAGTACAAGGGATACACCTTGTACAGCAATTAAAATTAGCAACGTATCACATATAGATGCAGTTAATACTACAGGGGCTACTCTCCAAATATTTGGTTGGCTAGCACATTGGTTAAAGACAAAAACATTTTGGACACCTAATGGAATAATAAGACCAAATGCAAGGATGATACCGTGAATAATTGCTTCATTCATCATATTACCTCCTACTTAATGTGATTAATTATGATAGTGTATATTGTATAAAAGAAAAGAAAGTTTGTATCCATCCATATGGTTGGATAGGTTACCAACCAAAAAAATGTGAGGTGATATGATGGAAAGGTTAGTTTGGAAACCTAATATGTTTTCACCTATTCCATTATATAAACAAATAGAATCTTATATAAAAGAAAGAATTGTTAATGGGGAATGGACAGTTGGAACTAAATTACCTTCACAAAGAGATTTGGCGCATACGTTTGAAGTAAATCGAAGTACAATTGTAATGGCTTTCGATGAATTAGTAGCAAAAGGGTATATTGAGGGGAATGGCCGGAAGGGAACAATTGTTATAAATAATAGTGAGAGTACTGCCACATATGCACCCCCTCCTAACTGGCGGTCTTATGTGGAAACAGGGCTTCATTATCCAAATCTTCCTGCTGTACAAGAGATTAATCAAGCTGAATTTACTCCCAATGTAATTCGATTAGGAACAGGTGAGCTCGCGCCGAGTCTCTTACCTGAGAAAAAGATGAAGGAAATTATTAATAAAATTTTACAATCAAATGTTACACTTGGGTATGAGGAACCGAAAGGAAATCTTTATTTAAGAGAAAAAATTGCGGAATACTTAAAAGGGCATGGGGTATATGTATCTCCTGACTCTATTTTAATTGTTTCAGGGGCAATTCAAGCACTGCAACTTATTTCTATGGGGCTTCTTCCGAAAGGAGCGTCAATTTTATTAGAAAAACCATCATATTTATATTCGCTTAATGTATTTCAATCAGCAGGAATGCGTTTAATTGGAATACCAATGGATGAGAATGGTTTAAATGCATCGTATATTACGAAATATAAGAAGCAATTTAATGCATCTATTTTATATACAATCCCGTCTTTTCATAATCCGACGAACTTTAGTATGAATGCGAAGAAACGCATAGAAGTGATGGAAATCTGTAATGAAATTGGATTGCCTATTATAGAGGACGCAGTGTACCAAGACTTATGGTTTGATGAGCCTGTTTCAAAGCCTTTAAAAGCATATGATAAAAACGGAATTGTACTACATATAGGGAGTATGTCTAAAGTAATTAGTCCAGGATTAAGAATTGGATGGATTGTTGGATCTGAGCCAGTCATTCAAAGATTGGCAGACATAAAAATGCAAACAGATTATGGTTCAAGTTCTATATCCCAGCAAATTGCAGCGGAATGGTTTACAAATGGATTGTATGATGAACATTTACAGTTTGTAAGAATTAAATTGAAAAAGCGCAGAGATTTTATGTTACAAATGTTAGAGAAATATTGTCATGATATAGCAACATGGTATGAACCGACAGGTGGTTTTTATATTTGGTTACATATGAATGTACCCGTTTCAAACCGTAGCTTATTTGACAAAGCTTTGCAAGAAAAGATTTTATTAAATCCAGGTACTTTGTATGATAGAAGTGCAAACCAATTTTTGCGCCTATCATATTCATACGCAACGTTAGAAGAAATTGAAATAGGTATAAAAAAACTTGCACAACTAATGAAAATGTAAGAGGAGAAAATAATGAAACAATATGTAATTTGCCAAATTATCGATGGGGATAAATATTTAGCCGCTTATGCGGAGACGAAGCAGGATGCAATTGAAAAAGCAGAATTGTTAGGATTACGAACGGGAAATCGATACACAGTTATTACTGCTGAGGAAGCTGAAGGGTTAACTTACCCTTAAGCAACGTATAATAATTATACAAGAAGTAAATAAGCCTAGTAATATATGATATTACTAGGCTTGTTTTTTTGAAAGCGTTAAGTGTTCTCATATGAAAAATAATAGTATTATGAGTCAAGTTGCCGGAAATACCGATTTGTTTTTCGGTCCTGATTTCCGTTTCTATATTCATCAATATATTGTCTGAAGTTCCAAGATTGTACAAACTTATTTGCAGCGTTATAGCCAGAATTGTAAAGCCACTCTTTTTCTTCCTTTGTTAACTCAAAGTTTGTACTTGTAATGGATCCCGTTGGAATTGTAATCGTTCTTGCTTTAGATTCCTTGTCTAAATGACGTAAATCATGGGCTTGCATCATAGTTTTAAATAGTCCTTTGAACATGGAGATAGGTTCGTTATAGTGGGCAGGATCAGCTTGGATCGCATCTTTTACAAAATGAAACCCAAAAGTCGGCCAGCGAGGAGAGGTAGGTGAGTCGAAAATCCAAATTGGGTAATTGCTTAAAATCCCTCCATCAACCATATAACAAGGTTGCTTCCATTTTGGGGTTCTCCATTTCACGGGTTCAAAGAAGAAGGGGATTGTACTACTCATTCTTACAGCTTTAGCAATAGAGAAGCGATAATTTAAAAATCCATAGTTCGGCAAATCATCGGGGAAGACAACCATTTTACCATTACTTATATCAGAAGCGATAATTTTAAGCTTATTTAAATCAGGTAAATCTGTAAATAAGTGAACTCCTTTTTTTCGAAGTAATTCTTCAATCCATTCTTCTATAAAAATATTAGAGTAAATACCAAGAGTAGTCCATGCGCTTAATCCTTTACCGATAAACGGGAGTCTGTCAATAAAGGTTTTCTTCGTAAATTTATTATAATCAATATCAGTTATTATCGTTTTTAACTCTGAACAAGAGTATCCTGCTGCTAGGAGCGCTGCGATAATTGAACCAGCTGATGTTCCAGCTACACGCTCCCATTCATAGCCTTTTTCAGCTAACGCGCAAATTGCCCCTACATGCGCAATTCCGCGTACACCGCCTCCTTCAAAAACACCATCAATCTTCATCAATCATACTTCCTTTCGAATAAAAGATTTGAAAATGGCAAAAAAGCACGTATTGTACGTGCTTTTTTACAATAGTTTTTAAGTTTACTAGCAGCCGAATCCGCCGCCCCAACAGCTAGCTCCGATGATGATTAGAAGGATAAATAAAACGATTAATAAAGCGAAACCTCCATAACCACAACCACCGCAACTACCGCCGTAACCGTAACCACCGCCGTAGCCACCGCAACTATATCCGTAACCCATGTGGAATTCCTCCTTAAATTAAAAATAAAAATGAACGAGGGGAAAATGTACTGGAAGAAATAATGAACTATCGTGTTTGTAGGAACAATGTATACTATGCTTTTTTAAACTTGTTCGCGTATGAAGGATGAGCCCGTTTTTTTGAAGGCTTGTTGATTTTACGATAAATGGAGTATAATCTTTGTGCTATGATACAAATAAGTATGTAAATGTAAGGAGAATTTATGGATAAAAAAATTGAAGTATTAATTGATAAATATGGACTGTCACATTTAAAAGAGGAACTTATTAATACTGTATTTCCTTGTGTAAAAGTTGTGCCAAAGCAACAAGAAATGATTGCGATAGGTAGTTCGAAAATGGGGGGAGTTCCTGATTTACCGGATTCATTTGAATATCCAACATATAAAGGAAATCCGTTACAGTTTATCGCTCAATTTAATTTAAATGATTTACAAAATGTTGGTATGGAGCACAATCTTCCTAAGGCAGGAATGTTATATTTCTTTAGTATTGAAAATTATTTTGAAGAAGATGTAAATCCAAACGAGGCCGGGCGTGTACTTTATTATGATATCCCTGTAGAGCATTTACGAAGAGTAGATGAAGTTCAGGGGGAATTTAACCAATGTGCAATTTCATTTGAATTAACGTATAAATTGCCAGAGCTTTTCATTGAAGATGAGGCTGATTCAGATCGTTTCTTGCAATTACTTGAAGAGCTAATTCCAGACAACTACGATAACCATCAAATGTTTGGTGAGCCATTCTCTGTACAAGATGAGGTATTGTACGAGACTGGACAATATATGAACATAGATCCGCAGCAAATGACGCTTTTATTCCAAATTGATTCAGATACTAAAAATTGTAATATGATGTGGGGAGATTTAGGGATGCTTTATTTCTGTATTGGAAATGAAGACTTAAAAAATCGACGTTTTGAAAATGCATGCTGCGTATTACAAACTTGTTAATGAAAAAGGTTGTTCTTGTAAAAAGAACAACCTTTTTACAATGTTAAATATGCATAATCTCATATGACCTATACGAAAAAGTATTGTATACTCTGAAACTATACGATACTTTTTCGTATAGTTATAGAATGTAAGGAGTGACGAAATGGGAAAGACAAGTAAGTATATGACAGCTGCGCTGCTTTGTTCTACTATAGTAGTGGGAGGCTTACAAGCGTCATCTGTATCATATGCAGCTACGAATTCAACTGTAGCGACAGCACAATCAGATGCAAAGTTGTTAAATGATTTCAGAAAAGAATTAAAAAAACAGATTGATAATCGAGAAGAAAATATTACAATCACATATAAAACAAAAGATAGAAATGCTAGAAATATTATGGATCAATTGTATGGCGAGTTTAATAAAATTGTAGATGCTGATGAGTATGTAAAATATAATGTAGCGTCTACTAAGTATTCTATTAAAGGACTGCCCGGGAACTATACATTTACTCTGCAAGTGAAATACCGTGAATCAAAAGAACAAACACAATATGTAAAATCCCAGGTGAAATCGATTATAGGCTCAATTGTAAAACCGGGGATGGATGCACATGAAAAAGTAAAAGCTATTCATGATTACGTTGTAAAACATGTATCTTATGATACGTCGTATCAAGCGTATACAGCATATGAAGCGTTAGCGAATCGTTCTGCCGTTTGCCAAGGGTATACATTGTTAACATATGAGTTACTAAAAGAAGCTGGTATTCAAAATCATATTGTAACAGGTACAGGGAATGGACAAGCTCACGCATGGAATTTAGTGAACATTGATAACAAGTGGTACCACCTCGATACTACATTCGATGATCCAGTTCCGGATAAAGCTGGGCGTGTGACATATTCATATTTTAATATGTCAGACGAGCAGTTAAGTAAAGATCACGAATGGGATCGTAGCAAATATCCAGCAGCAACTACAAGTTACTTTGGTGAATTAACAAACAAAATAAAAGCTGGTAGTTCAAAAACTGCTGCATATGAACAAATGTTAAAAGAAACAAATTTAAAGTACTTGTCTGCACAATACGGAGCGGAAAATTACAATGAGTTTAAGAAAAAATTACAGCAACAATTTGCTTCCAAGCCAGAAAAAGTAGAAGTACGATATAAGCAGTCAATGGATGGAACAATGCAAGATATAAAGAAAGTACTAGATGAAATAACTTGGCCAAAAGGTGCAAAGCGTGTATCTTATCAAGTTGCGCCATATAGTGCAATGACAGGTTATTCGTTAGCGACAATTACATTTACGTATTAATGAAAAAGAGCATCTTTAAAAGGTGCTCTTTTTGCGTTTTATAATCATTATATTGACTGTTTTGAATTGTGTGATAAAATAATTGGAAATAGAGGATGTGAAAGCTGAATGAATTTGTTCGAAAATAATATATTTACATTGATATATAATTGTTTAGTAATCGGACTTATCGTTTTGTTTTTCATATCATTTACTTTGTTTATTAGAATATCATTGCAAAACAGCGATAGAAGATGTATGAAAAGGGGAAGAGCATGGCTAATTATATAAAAGAATTACGTGAAAAAGTAGGGCACGACTGCGTTTTCTTAAACTTTGCAGGTGGTTGTGTGTTGAATGAACATGGAGAAGTATTACTGCAAAAAAGAGGTGATTTTAACGCTTGGGGATTTCCGGGCGGTGCAATGGAAATCGGAGAATCTGCCGCAGAAACTGCGATTCGAGAAATAAAAGAAGAAACAGGTTATGATGTAGAAATAAATGAGCTTATCGGGGTGTATACAAAATATTTTCAAACATATCCAAATGGAGACAGAGCCCAGTCAATTGTGATAGTTTTTTCATGCTCAATTACCGGAGGAGAGAAAAAAGTAGACGGTGATGAAACGTTGGATTTGAAGTTTTTCCCGTTAGACAAAATGCCTCCGTTATTTTGTAAACAACATGAAGATTGCTTGCAAGATTTATTGGAGAAAAGAGTAGGAGTATATCGCTAACATAAAAAAAGAAGCTAAAAGAGATTAGCTTCTTTTTTATGTTCTATTTCCACCAATCATCAAACATTGATGCTGGAACTTGTCTCTTATGTTCACTTACTGTGTAACGCTTCTCAATCTTTTCAGCAACGTCAGCTGGAACTGCTTTACCTTCTAAATAGTCATCTAGTTGATCATACGTAATACCTAACTCTGTTTCATCAGCTTGACCTGGTTTTTCATCTAATAAATCAGCTGTTGGCATTTTTAAGTAAAGTCGCTCGTCCGCATTTAGCTCTTGTAATAGAGCGCGTCCTTGGCGTTTCGTTAATCCCGTTAATGGTAATAGGTCTGCACCACCATCTCCGAATTTTGTAAAGAATCCTGTTACAGCTTCTGCAGCGTGATCTGTTCCGATAACAAGTAGTCCTTGTTGTCCGCCGATTGCGTATTGTGTAACCATGCGAATGCGTGCTTTTACGTTTCCTTTATTGAAATCTGTTAATGATTCACCTAATAAGTTTTCATATTGATTTGAGAAGGAATCAACAGTTGAAGCGATATCAAATGCAACAGATTGATCGGCTTGAATAAATTGTAATGCTAATTGTGCATCATCTTCATCTTTTTGCACTTTATAAGGAAGGCGTACAGCGATAAACGTTGCGTTCCCACCTTCATTACGAATTTCCTCAACTGCAAGCTGAGCTAAACGTCCAGCTAATGTAGAGTCTTGTCCACCACTAATTCCAAGTACAAATCCTTTCGCACCTGTTTTTTTCACATAATCTTTTAAGAAATCAACACGTTTACGGATTTCTGCTTTCGGATCAATTACAGGCTGAACATGTAATGCTTTCATAATCTGTTCTTGTAATGTCATTATGTTTCCTCCTATTCGTATTAAAGCGGTAAATAAGTTTATATGTATATTGGTACATACTTCTATCCTTTATTATTTCGCAAAACTAACGAATATACAATAGGATGCGTGTATGAATATGAATGAAGTTATTATAAATAAACTGTTTTGTATAAGCAATTTTTTTAAACCTTTCAAAACTGTAAGGTTTTTGTCATTTGAATCGATGGAAGGGATTTCCGAATTTTACTAATATAAAAAAGCAAAGTTAGTAGAAGGGCGGAGAAGTAGTATGAACATTAGAGAACTTGCATTTCGAAATGTAACGCGAAATAGACGAACATATTCAGCATATTTTTTGAGTAGTGCATTTGCTATTATGGCCTTTTTTGTGTATTCATTTTTTGCGTTTCATCCAGCATTAAGTGCTGGACAATTAGGACGGTACGTATTCGTAAGTATGTCTTTTGCACAGTCTATTATTTACTTGTTTACATTTTTCTTCATTTTATATTCTATGGGAATGTTTTTAAAAACGAGAAAACGTGAGCTAGGGATATTAATGATGCTTGGAATGACGAAATATCAATTAAAGCGTCTTATCTTCTTTGAAAATATCATGATTGGAATAGGGGCAATTATTTTCGGGATTCTTTCAGGTATGCTGTTTTCAGGAGTACTAATTTTTGTAGCCCCAATGATATTAAAACTAGATATTTCCTTATCCTATTACATACCGATGAAAGCGATAGTTGTAACGAGTATTATGTTTTTCATATTATTTATTATCATTTCCTTATTTAGTGCCGGTATGGTTCGTAAAAATAAAATTATGAAGTTGTTTAGAGGATCAGCAGAGGCGAAGCCAGAACCGAAAGCATCAATTATTTCTTCTATATTAGCAGTAGTATTGCTTAGTGTTGGGTATGTAGGCGCTCTTATGTCACATGGTGCAATGGTATTTATTATGATGATTCCTGTTACAACGGTAGTCACTATCGGTACGTATTTGCTGTACAAGCGGTTGAGCGTCTTTATTATTCGATTATGTAAAAAAAGTAAACGTTTCTATTGGACACAAACAAATATAATTACTTTGTCAGATTTAGCGTACCGTATGAGAGATAACGCAAGAATGTTCTTTATTGTAACGATTATTTCAACAGTAGCATTTTCAGCAATAGGTACATTGGTTGGATTTGCATCAATGACGAAAGAAATTATGGACAGACCAATTGCGTTTCATTACCACTCTAAGAAAGAAAATACTAGCGAAATACAGCATATACAAATGATTGACAAAGGATTAAAGAAATATAATATAGAAGCTTCAAAAATAAATATTTCTACGAAAAAAACGGAGGAGCAGTCGTTAAGAAGCGCTACTTTTATAAAAGAATCGGATTATAAGGAATATGCAAAATTAACAGGAGAACCATTTAATATTGTATCAAATAAAGAGGCTTTATTTTTGTCAGTTGAAATACCTGGACCACCGATGAAAGAAAGAAAAGAAATCGCTTTACCCAATATGAATGAACAGTTAAAAGTGAAAAAAGTTACTTCGTCTTCATTGAGTAAAATATTAAGAGGTAATGTTTATGTAATCTCTAATAATCAATATGATTCATTACAAGATGGATTTAAAGAAGAAAAAGATTATATGTATAAAACAAAAGGAACGAAAGATGAAATTGAGGTTGGTAAAGAGCTTACACATCAGATTAAGCCTTATCAAGAACATGCAACGCTTAGTGCAGAAGAGTACGATCAAAATCAAAGTTTACAAATTGCAGGACCAATTTTATTTGTAGGTTTCTTTATAGGTATTGTATTTTTTGTTTGTGCAGGAAGCTTCCTTTACTTCCGCTTATTTTCGGATTTGGAGGACGATACTCGTTTATTTGAAATGATTCGAAAAGTTGGATTGACGAGAGGCGAATTATCGAGAGTAGTCACAATCCGCTTAGCGCTTTTATTCTTCGTTCCAGTTGGAGTTGCAACATTACATGGGGCAGTAGCATTAACTGCGTTAGGACAAATGTTTGAGTACTCACTGTTTAAAGAGAATACGATTGTATTAAGTATTTTTGTAAGTATTCAAGTTTTGTATTTCGTCACTATACGAGCTCGTTATGTAAAACAATTGAAAGAAAGATTGAAAATTCGTTAAATGTGTTTTTTTAACTTTTGTACTATATTTTCTAAAAAGAGTAAGCCATTACCAAATATATAGTGATAAAATGAACATAGCGAGGTGAAAAAATAATAGAGAGTAAGGGGGGAGTAACATGAAAGCAACAGGAATTATTCGAAAAGTAGATGAATTGGGACGGATAGTTATTCCTAAAGAATTACGAGATGTATTAGGAATACAGATCAAATCACCACTTGAAATTTTTGTAGAAGAAGACAAAGTGATTTTACAAAAATATCAGCCTTACAATGCTTGTCAAATAACAGGTGATGTTTCAGACCAAAATATTTCATTAGCAAATGGAAACATTACTGTTAGTATAGAAGGCGCAAAACATGTAATAAAAGAAATTGAGCAGTTTTTGAAAAAGAGTGAGATTTAGTCTTAATTTATCCCGCTATTTGTGGGCAGTAAAACTCCCACCTCAAAACTCGGCTGAAGCAAAGCAGTTAGTTGGAAACCCTGCTGCCCGTAAACACCCGATTGGTGAGGGCTAATAATCAGTGGGGGATGAACACCCCCACTAATTATAGTTTCACTTTATATTATTCTATTGAAAAACTGAAAAAGAAAAGGACCATTTAATGGGTCCTTTTCTTTTGTTTATTGAGAAATATTTGAGAGGAAGGGAAATGGAACGAATAAAACGAATGTTAAATTTAAACGTATTCAATGGTGGTCTGAAATGAAAATAATACATTTTCAGGAGGGATTACGATGAATAGTAGTACAGCGAATAAACAAAAAGGTATACAATTAATTCCGTTTACTGTCAATAAGGTGGTTAAACAAGTAAATGAAATTCCACCAGGTGTACAACTGATTCATGCTCCGCAAGTATGGGAAAAGAGCGCGAAAGGGAAAGACATTGTCGTTGCCGTTTTAGATACAGGTTGTGATATAAATCATGTGGATTTAAAAGATCGTATTATTGGTGGAAGAAATTTCACGAAAGATTATGAAGGAGATCCCAAAGTTTACCTTGATAATAATGGGCATGGTACTCATGTAGCGGGGACGATTGTAGCGACTGAAAATGGTGTCGGTGTTTTAGGAGTCGCACCACTTGCTAAAATGTTAGTGTTAAAAGTATTAGCAGGAGACGGTTCTGGAAGTTATGAGCAAATTATTGAGGCCATTCATTATGCTGTAAATTGGAGAGGACCGAATAAAGAGAAAGTGAGAATTATTTCAATGTCACTTGGGGGTCCACAAGATGTACCAGAGTTACATGAAGCTATTCAAAATGCGGTAAAACAAGACGTACTTGTCGTATGCGCTGCTGGAAATGATGGGGATTGTAACGATGATACGGAAGAATTAGATTTTCCAGGTGCTTATTCTGAAGTAATCGAAGTAGGTGCTGTTAATTTAGAGCGGAAAATTTCATGCTTTAGTAATTCAAATCAAGAAATTGATTTAGTAGCGCCGGGTGATGAAATACTGTCTACGTATCCAGAGGGGAAATATGCAGTATTAAGTGGTACTTCAATGGCGACGCCGCATGTTGCTGGGGCGTTAGCACTTCTCATTAAGCAGTGTGAGAGAGAGTACGGTAGAAAATTATCAGAGCCGGAAATATACGCGCAACTTATAAAAAGGACTGTGCCTTTAGGGTATGAACGTACATCTGAAGGGAATGGATTAATAGATTTATTAAAAGAATAGTAATTACTAAAAAACATCTCATATTTATATGAGATGTTTTTTAGTATGGTTCTGTCGCATGTACTACAACATCTAATAAACCAGGGAATCTAGTATTTAAATCTTCTTCACGAATTGAAATGAAACGTTGTGTTCCTTCAAGGCGTGTGTACATAACACCTGATTCACGTAAAACCTTGAAATGATGAGATAAAGTTGATTTCGCGATAGTGATGTTTAATGAACCACAAGATTGCTCATTTTTCTCAAGTAACATATTTACAATTTGTAAACGGATTTGATCGCTAAGTGCATATAAGACTGAAGAGAATTGAATTTCCTCTCGGTTCGGATGATAGAGTGTACGCATTTTTTCACCTGCTTGTATAAGTTAAGATATTTGCACTATAACATACAAAGTGGTATATTTCTATTGTTCGATTATATTCGAACAATAGAAATACAGGGGGATAAAAAATGAAGTATACAAAATTGCAAAAGGCAGGAATAAATATTTCTAAGTTGGGGTTAGGAACGAATGCAGTAGGGGGACATAATTTATACGCTGATGTGAATGAGGAAGAAGGAAAGCGATTAATAGAAGAAGCTATTCAGCAAGGTATTACATTTTTTGATACAGCGGATTCATACGGTTTCGGTAGATCAGAGGAATTGGTTGGAGAAGTAATAAAAGAGAAACGCCACGAATTTGTACTTGCTACAAAAGGTGGAATACAGCCGCTATTAAATGGAGAGGTTCATATTAATAATGAACCAAACTATTTAAGAAATGCTGTGGAAAATAGTTTAAGAAGATTACAGACAGATTATATTGATTTATATTATTTACATTTTACAAACCCTGAAACAAGTTACATAGATTCAATTGGAGGGCTTACCCGTTTAAAAGAAGAAGGGAAAATTCGTTCAATTGGGATTTCAAATGTAAGTGTAGAACAATTAAAAAAAGCAAATCGATATGGAGATATAGATGTTGTACAAGCGCCTTACAATATGTTAGATCGCACTGCTGGGGAAGAATTATTGCCGTATTGTATTGAAGCAGGTATTTCATTTATTCCGTATGGACCACTTGCTTTCGGAATATTAGGTGGTAAATATACAGAAGATTTGAAATTGAATGAAGGCGATTGGCGCCAAAGTGTAAATCTATTTGAAGAAAATACATATAAGAGTAACTTTAAGAAAGTGGAAAAGTTAAAAGACTTAGCTAAAGAAAATAATATTGAAGTATCTCACTTAGCGTTAGCATGGTTATTAAATAAAGAAGGAATTGATACTGTTATTCCTGGCGGGAAGCGAGCAGCGCAAATAAGAGAAAGTGTTAGAGCAGTGGACGTTTTATTGAATGAACAGGATATGAAACAAATTGAATCTATATTAGAAGATTAGTTGAAAAGAGGGATAGTACCCTCTTTTTATATAAAGGAGAAGGTTTAAATGAAAAGAGTGCTAGCTGTATTCTTTACGATAATGTTTATGATCGGTACAGATACTTTCTTAATTTCACCACTTTTGCCGACATTACAACAGGTGTATCATGTTTCAACTGAGTTGTCAGGGTGGATGGTAAGCTCATATGCTTTAGGATACGCTGGATTTGTACTTATCGCTGGTCCTATATCAGATGGATTAAACAGAAAAAAAGTAATGATACTAGGTATGATTTTTTTCGCAATTAGTACGTTTTTGTGCGGAATTGCACCTAGTTTTTTATGGATGCTGATTTTTCGATTTTTAGCAGGTGTAAGTGCAGCGTTTGTATCTCCGCAAGTGTGGGCATCTATTCCACTACTTATAGAGAAGAAGCAAATTGTGAAAGCAATTGGGATTGCAACAGCGGGATTATCAGTCGCTCAAATTCTTGGACTGCCAATTGGGGCCTATTTAGCAACGATACATTATACAACGCCATTCTTTGTCATTGGCATCCTGTCAGCATTACTTGTTATTTCTATTGGTGTTTTTATACCAGAAATAAAGCCTGTTCAAACAGAGGATAATAAACAATCAATCTTACGGCGTTATAAACAATTACTTAGAGATTCAAAGGTTCCACTCTCTTATTTGGCATATTTTATTTTTCAAACTGGTAATTTCGCAGCATTCTCATTCTTTGGTGTATGGCTTGCAGTTCAATTCGGTTTACAGGTTAATGAAGTAGGAACAGCTATGATTATATTGGGATTAGGAAATTTGACCGGTAATATTTTTGGTCCTAGAATTGTAAACAAAATCGGTTATAACATTTCTTTTTATGGTGGAATTATATTTACAGCAGTGCTATATGTAATACTTCCTCATTTAAATAACATTATATTTGTTGAATTATTCTTCTTTATTTTATTTTTTGTGACAGGAATTTTGTTTGTATTGATGATGGGACGCTTACAAAACATGTCTAGTGTAGCAAGAGGAACAGGAGCTGCTCTTGCTAATGCTTCTATGTACATTGGCCAAATGATTGGAGCGGCAGTAGCTGGAGTATTATTTGCTACGTCTCATAGTTTTGTTTTAGTAGGATGTTTTACAGCGCTACTGTATATTATTGCGTTATTCTTTTTTAGAAAAAGTGAAAAGCTTGCTGAAGAAAATAAAAAAGGACTTGCATCATAAAAGTGTTGCAAACGAAAAGCACTGTTTTAGGGATAAGTCTAAAACAGTGCTTTTCGTTTTGATTGAATAGTTGCTGCATTTTCATCATGTATGCCTGCATCTTTAATAATTCGCTTTTTTACTTTATTTAATAGATGGTCTACTGCTTCACCAAAATGGTTAGCTTCGCTTTTTGTGCGGGCTTCTCGTAAACATTTATAGTTTTCTAGCAGTTCCTCTTTTTCGGAGTTTGTTAAGAAATCTTCTATTTTCTTTTTTGTCATACGAAACACCCTTTCTTCTGACAAACGACGCAATAGAAAATATTTATTTTTCATTATAACAATAATTTTTAAAGAAAGTATAGATTAACGTCGTAATAGTTTGTCAATTTCTTGAATTTTCTCATCAGCTTTCCCAATTTGCGTGTTTTTAGCCTGTTCACCACCTAAGGCTTGATGAAGTAAAAATGTTTGACCTGAAATGGCAGTTACAATAGATACTTTTATAATTTCTTTTATTGTGGTGACATCGAATAAAACGAGTCCAAGAAGTGCAGCTAGGCAACCGGTCAATATATCGGTTAAAAACCCAAAGTGGAAAAACGTTTTTAAACGGCGTGGAAGCAATAACTTGCCTTGGTTATTGATCAGATGGGAAACGAAGCCAGTAATGCCACCAACTAGAACAGCAGTTAGCCATTGATACATTTCCATCGAATCCACTCCTTTTAGTGAATAAGATTCGATTTTTTCATATTGATTCCTTTTAATATTTCATATAAGCATATTGAGAAAGTTTGTTTGGGTATATTCCTTATTCAATTTAATTATAACAGAAAATTTCGATATATTTCAGTCTATTATATGAACAACTTTTACAATAATATGAATGCAGAAAGGGGTGCGTGATATGAATATAGATTATCGAGTAAGAAGTGTAGATGGTTATACAAAAAATATAGGTGAATTAGTAAGTATGCTGGAGCATACGAGGACGGTAACATTACAGGAAATAGAAAATCTATCAGTTGAGCAATTAGATTTAATTATGCCAAGTGGTGGAAATTCAATTGGAGCTTTATTAAAGCATATAGCAGCTATAGAAAAAGTCCATCAGCTTATTTCATTTCAAAATCGTGACTTCACAAAAGAAGAATTAGAAGTATGGGAAGATGCACTGTATTTAGGAGAAGCGGGGAGAACGATTCGTGGTCATGAAATACAGTATTATGTACAACTTTTGCAAAAAGTGCGAGAAGCAACACTGAAGTGTTTGAGTGAACAGGATGACGAATGGCTAATGTCAGAAAGAAAGTGGCCTAATGGCGTAGCGTATAATCAGCACTACCTTTGGTTTCATGTGCTAGAAGATGAAATTAGTCATCGCGGCCAAATTAAAATGCTAAAAAACAAGTTGTTTGAAAATTACGTTAAATAAGGTGGCTTTTTAATAAGATATTCCATATAATGAGAGTAATTAAAATTAGAACGGGGTGATGTATTATGGCGAAATTAACTTATATGAATAATAAACCAAATACAAAGGTGGACGGAAAGGGCGATACTCTATAAGTGAGCGCACAATCCTTCCACTAAGTTCAAACTAGGGAGGATATCAATTTGGATCAAAATATTTTAGAATCGTTCGGATGGGATTCTTTTTTTGAGGAACAAGCTGTAGAGAACTATGAAGTAGGACGTATTTTACTTGAGCATAAGCATATATATCGGATTATTTGTACTGATGGTGAATATGTAGCGGAACTGTCTGGAAAGTTTCGTCATGAAGCGTTAACGAAAGGGGATTATCCGGCAGTTGGTGATTGGGTGTATATAAAGAAAATAGAAGGAGAGCGAAAGGCAATTATTCATCGTATTTTTCCAAGGAGAAGCTCTTTTTCTAGACAAGAGGCTGGCTACCGAACAGAGGAACAGATTATAGCTACGAATGTGGATTATCTTTTTTTAGTAAATGCTCTTAACCATGATTTCAACGTAAGAAGGATGGAACGTTATTTGCTATTGGCTTATGAGAGTGGTGCAATGCCTATTATTGTTTTAACGAAGAGTAGTTTATGTGAAGATGTGGAACAAAAAATTGCAGAAACTGAAGCAGTAGCAATCGGTGTTCCTGTATTTGTTGTTGATAGCTTAGCGTACGTCGGAATAGAATCATTGCAACAATTTGTTTCACCAGGAAAAACCATTGCCTTAGTTGGATCTTCAGGTGCAGGGAAATCTACTTTGTTAAATGCATTAACAGGAACAGTTGTAGCAAAAACCGGAGATATACGTGAAGAAGATAGTAAAGGGAGACATACGACAACTCACCGTGAATTATTCCAATTACCAAGTGGTGGTTTAGTAATTGATACTCCTGGTATGAGAGAACTTCAGCTTTGGGAAGGAAGCGGGGCAATCCAAACTACATTTTCTGATATTGAAGATCTTGCACATACTTGCCGCTTTCGAGATTGTAAACATGACGGTGAACCAGGATGTGCAGTGCGAAGTGCTATAGATAACGGAAGTATACCTGTAGAGCGCTTGCTAAGCTATAAAAAGCTGCAAAGAGAATTGGCATATGTTATGAGAAAACAAAACATTACTCTGGCAAGAGCGGAACGAGATAGATGGAAAAAGATTTCTAAACAACATAAAAAAATATAAAAAACCAAAGGGCTTGTTCCTTTGGTTTTTTGTATTTGTAAATTTTATATTAATATTATTCATATATATAGATAAATGGAATTGATTTGTTTAAACTTTACAAAGTGTTCATCAAAACAAGTGATAAAAATAGTAACTAAGGAATGGGATATATTCAAAATTAGCTCATTTAATCTTTAGAGCTTAATATTGAAATGCAGGAGGTTTATAATGCGTAAACTAGTAAGTTGGTTTAGAGATATGAAAGTAGCAAAAAAGCTATTAATTTCATTTTTTGTTATATTAATTGCGGCAGTCTCTATTATTGGGGGCATGTCGTATCAAACAGCTAAAAAGAATTTTGAATCACAAATTATGAGTAGTGCTCAGGATAATATAAAAATATTGGATAATTTAATCAATCAAATGATTGAAGCGAAATTCAACGATGTAAATAATTTTGCACGAGTGATTCATACTGATATGTATCAAGGGGATAAACAGGATGAACTAAGAAAAACATTATCTCAATATATTAGTTTGAACAAAGGTGTAGAACAAGTGTATGTTGCCGGAAACGATAAAAAATTTGTACAAGAACCAAAAATACAAATGGAAACAGATTATGATCCAACAGCGCGTTCTTGGTATAAAGATGCAGTGAATAAGCAAGGTGGAATTGTTGTCACTGAACCATATAAGGCACAAGGAAATGGGCATACTGTCGTAACAATCGCAAAACAAACTGAAGATAAAAATGGTGTTGTTGCAGTAGATTTAAATTTAGATAATTTATTAAAAACAACAAAGTTAATCAATATTGGTAAAAAAGGCTATGCTTTCATTTTAGATGGGAACAAAAAAATAATTGCTCACCCTCAAGAAAAACCAGGTGACAAGGCAGATGATTCTTGGGCAAAGAAAATATACGAAGATAACCATGGCACTTTTTCATACACTTATAGTGGTAGTGACAAGAAAATGGTATTTGCCACAAACTTAAAAACAGGTTGGAAAATTGCTGGGACGATGTACTCAAATGAAGTAGTTGAGGCTGCTCAACCTGTATTTTATAATATGTTAATTGTAATGTTTATTTCATTAGTTGTAGGTGGAGTGCTTATTTATTTCGTGACACTTTCTATTACCAAACCTTTAAAACAATTAGTTGTCACTTCTAAAGAAATAAGCGAAGGGGACTTAACTCAAATGATTCAAATACATTCAAATGATGAAATTGGACAACTTGCGAAAGGTTTTAATGAGATGACTCATTCACTACGTACATTAATCGGAAGAATTAATACTTCAGCAGGGCATGTTGCAGCTGCATCTGAAGAGTTAACAGCAAGTGTGAGACAAGCGAGTGAAGCGACTGAACAAATTACATCAGCAATGGATGAAATATCAAGTGGTGCAACGACGCAAACAGCAAGCGTAGAAAATGGTGCTATGTTACTGTTTGGTGTAACAGAAGGGATTCAGCATGTAGCAAATAGTTCATCATCTATTAATACTGCTTCTGCTCATACACGTGAAAAAGCAGAAGATGGCGGAAAACTAGTAGGAAAAACAGTAAATCAAATGCAGTCTATTGCGGCATCTGTTTCGCAATCAGATGCAGTTATCCAGTTATTAAATAATAAATCAAAGCAAATTGGTGATATTTTAGAAGTAATTCAAAATATTGCAGATCAAACCCACCTGCTAGCATTAAATGCAGCAATTGAGGCTGCAAGAGCTGGCGAGCATGGAAGAGGCTTTGCAATTGTTGCTGATGAAGTACGAAAATTAGCAGAACAATCTAGCGTATCATCGAGTGAAATTAGTAAATTAATTTGTGAAATACAAGATGATATGAGTAAAACAGTAAAATCTATGAATAATGTAAATGAAGAAGTTCAATCTGGACTTGTTATTGCAAATGAAACAAAACAAAATTTCACTGAGATTTTACAATCTACAAATGAAATTGCTGATCAAATTAAAACGATGGTTGAAACGGCTAATGGAATGTCAAAAGGTGCAAATGAAGTATCTATTTCAGTTGGCCAAATTGCAATGACAGCACAAAATAACGCGACGAGTACACAAAGTGTTGCGGCGTCAGCTGAGGAGCAGTTAGCTTCTATGGAAGAAATTAGTTCTGCGGCGGGTACACTATCTCAAATGGCTGAAGAGTTACAAGTATTAATTGAAAGATTTAAAGTGTAAATAGAAAGGGCTGCTTCAAATAGTATTACTGCTATTAGAGGCAGTCCTTTTAGTTAATAGCCTGTGGGGAACGGGGGGATTCAATAATTAAAGCTTTATTTTAATTAATATTTGTCGAAAAATAGAGGGATTTGTTAAGTTTGTGTATAATGAATATTGTATAGATTACATATAAAGGAGATTATTATGGGAGTGTATTGGGGAACGAAAAGGCATTCTTGGCTTAGTTATGTCTCGTTTTGGTTAAGTATTTTATTCTTTGCTGTTTTTGTAATTGAAGTGTTTGTATTTAAAACACTTTCAAATAGTTCATTACAAATCGTTAAATATTTTTATTTTATATTTGTCCCATTAAATATCATTCTTAGTTTGAGATTATTATCAAAGAAGAATGAAAAGAAAATATTACCGATTTTTAGTTTAATTGTCTCGCTATTATTTGCCAGTTTAATTATAGTATTAGCATTAGTAGCCGCAGGAAAAGTCTTTTGAGGAGAGTGATAAAAATCACTCTTCTTTTGTGTGGAATTTTTAGATTTATAAGTAGTGTGAAGGAAATATGGAGAGTGATAAGTTATAAGTAAAGGGATGTACTAGTGAGTAGAAAATGAATCAAAAATACTATATGTTTTGTATGTGTTTATAAAGCAAATGAATGCGGTAAGATTCGTGAAATATGGTACAATAAACATGGATAGTGATAGAGATAAAGGGTATATAAAATACTCATCGTTTTTTAGTAAGAGAGGGGTTATCTTATGCTATACGAGGATTTGATGACATTATTCCAAGCTGCTCCGATAGAATTGGATAGAGGCGGCTGGAAATATATAATCCAGGAACAAAATGATAATTATGAAATTGTTGATGAAATGTTAAAAAAGCAAATGAATGTTGAATTGTATTTTAATGAATATGATGAGGTGAAAATCACTTTATATAAAGATGGAAGCCCCATTACTACAATGCAAAGAATTGCTATTTCAAAAGTTGAGTTAGATGAAGAGGAAGAAGGCATTCAATTTGTATTAGAACGTATGCCAAGTCGAATGATTCGTTTGCAATTAAAGCCATATCTTGCAGTAGAAATGGGACCGTATTGGGAAGTATGTGAAGAGTGTGAATGAACATGAAAAAGTATCCGTATAAACGGATGCTTTTTCATGTTTTTTGAAGTTGTTTAAAAGCGATAATCGGTAGTAAAATGATGCTTACCCAACCGATAATTGGATATAGAATATGAAGTAATTGGCTATATCCGATGTAACTAAAGCAATAACTAATTAGTAATATGAAGTAAATAATGTTATGACTTTTCCATCCTGTAATGGATTGCATTTGTTTTGTCATTCCGAAAATATTCCCAACTAATGTTGTGAACACTTCACCAAAAATAATAAGAACAAAGAAAAAGTGGAAAGTGGCATTAAATCTTCTTACAACTTCAGCCATCGGGATGTTGTATTGATAAAATTGTTCAACTGATAATATTGCTAAATGGCTACATAATAAAATGAAGCAAAGCCCTGCGCCTCCTAAAATCCCCCCCCACAAAATAGCTTTTCGGTCTTTTACTTCACTGGCTAATGGGACGAGAACACTTTGGGCGAGTGAAAGATTTAATGCAACATATGTAATCGGGCTAGTAATCCATTTCATATTCCAACTTTCTGTAGGAACGGTGTTAATAAGAGGAGTTGTACCATGAATAAAGGTTGTGATAGCAAGACCGATAATAAAAATCATCATTATAGGTACGACAAGTGTATTTACTTCAAAAACACCTTGTAATCCCCGACTCCCAATAATGAGACAGGCGATGACTGTTATGAAAATACCAAGTTGTCTCGGGAGGCGGAGTTGTTCTTCAAATACTGCCCCGGCCCCTGATAACATAACGCTTGTTACACCAAATAATACGAGTAATAGTAATGTGTTTACGACATTTCCAAATACATCCCCAAATAAATATTTGTTAAATTCTTGAGCTGAAAATGCCCCTATTTGTGATGAAAGCAACATCATCTTTGTGCCGAGCCAAATAAAAAAAAATCCACTTATACATATGCCAATGGTTCCGTAAAATCCGTTCACTGTAAAAAATTCAACAATTTCTCGTCCAGTAGCAAATCCAGCTCCAACGACAGTTCCGATATAAGTAGCAGCGACTTTCTTTGCTACTTGCCATTGTTGATTGTCCATGTTATCCCTCTTTCTTCTATGATGAGCTTGACTTACTATTATGCATATGTGTGAGCTTGGACAATTAGACATATGAAGTAGCTGAAAGAATACATGAATTATATGATATTAGGGAAATATTAAGGTTGTTAAAACTTTGTTACATATAAGCTGTTCATTCAAAAGAGTAGGAAATGTATGGTAAAATGTAATTAGGTTATTAAAAGATAATAATTATAAAAATGCTAAGAGGAGTGGATTGTATGAGTACGAAAACAAATGTTGTTGAAGTATTAAACAAGCAGGTAGCAAACTGGAATGTGTTATATGTGAAATTGCATAATTATCACTGGTATGTGACAGGACCACACTTCTTTACATTACATGAGAAATTTGAAGAGTTTTATAATGAAGCAGGGACTTACATTGATGAGTTAGCGGAACGTATTTTAGCGCTAGAAGGAAAACCGTTAGCGACAATGAAAGAATATCTAGCAACTTCTACTGTGAGTGAAGGGACAAGCAAAGAGTCTGCAGAAGAAATGGTACAAACTTTAGTAAATGATTTTTCTGCACTCATTCAAGAATTGAAAGAAGGTATGGAAGTAGCGGGTGAAGCTGGTGATGAAACATCTGCTGATATGCTATTAGCAATTCATACGACATTAGAACAACATGTGTGGATGTTAAGTGCATTCTTAAAATAAACATAAATGGATTAAAGAAAAACTCTATTGAAAAATTCTTTCAATAGAGTTTTTTATGATTTTTCAGTTTCCTTTTATGCTATAATATAGTAAAAAGGAGGCGATGCGATGTTTCGCTTTTTCAGAACTGGAAAAGAAGAGCGGGAAATTACGAAAGACGAATTAGAACAAGCGATGGCTAAGTTTCTAGAAACGAATGCTAATATCGTTTATACAGTATTAGTAAATGATGATTACACAGTAAATTATGATTTATTAAAGCCCTATTTACCTGCATTTCCAACCAATTTTTTTCTTATTACGAAGGAAACGCTTGAGGTATTTGAGCATACAGAAGAAAATTTAAACCTAGTTAAAGAAATTGATATCGTACAAAAAGCCGTCGATCAATATGTAACAGAAAAAGAAATGTTCCCAATTGTTGAAGATAGCGAAGATCGCCTCATATGTGGAATAAAGCTAGGACCATATTTAAATCGTATATTAAAAAGAAATTTATATATTTCAGAAAAGCATTATTTAGTTTCAAGTAAACCAGATAAGAAAAAAAAGAATACCGGGTAGATGTTATGAGAACAACAATAATATATTGTTGTCTTTTTTTTGTTTTAAAATATTGATTTTTCAGTCTATTTAATTTTATACTATAACTAGTGGATAGGAAGGAGTGGTGTATTATGCGTATACATACATTAGTTATTAAATATCATTCTGAAAATCAGGTATTGTTAAGTTGAATTGTAGAATTTTACTAATTATACCGTGACCCTAGAATGATAGGAAGATTGGAGAAAAAATTTTTATAAAAGGTTACGGGGGATTTCTATATGAAAAATAGTATGACTTATATTCAATTATTAAATGAAACGCTAGATTGTTATGCAAAAAAAGGAAGTTTTGAAGCATATTCTTATATAATGGAGCATGCTAAAGGTGTAGTGGGTAATGAAGCACAAATATATAACTTTAAATATGCGCTAGCAAGTGCAGCAGGACTTGAAGAAGAAGCGTTGCATTTAATGAAGAAAGCAATTATAGAAAATGAGTTTTGGTACGGAAGTGAGTATTTAATTTCCGATGATGATTTAAAACCATTACATAAATTTGAAGAGTTTCATAGAATGGTTCAATTATGTAAAGAAAGAGAAGAATTAGCAAAGAAATCGGAACAAGCAGACCTGAAATATAAATACAGCAAACAAAATGAAAATCTACTAATCACACTGCATGGGGATCAAGAAAATATACAAATAATAGAACCATATTGGAACTCTGTAATGGAACAAGGTTTTATGCTGGCATTGCCTCAATCTTCCCAAATTCAATTTTCAGATGGATATGTTTGGGATAGTATCGAAAGAGGAAGAGAAGAGTTAAAAGAACATTACAATAAGATTAAAGTGAATAAAACATTTGGAAATATTATTATTGGTGGCTTTTCTGCTGGGGCAAGAGTAGCGTTACATTCCATGTTACAAGGTGAAATAGAAGTGAACGGTTTTATTTTTGTGGCACCGTGGCTCCCGGAAATGGAAGAATGGGAAGAAATGATTGGAATATTACATGATAAAAGCATAAAAGGATATATAATATGTGGGGATCAAGATGAAGATTGTTTCGAATGTACACAGCAATTTGTAAAGTTATTAAAGGATAAAAATATAGAACATAAGTATAAAGTTGTGCCTAACTTAAATCATGATTATCCTGAGAATTTTGATGAGTTATTAAAAGAAGCTATTGAATATATAGGAAGCAAAAACAATTGATTGGTAGTAAGAAAGGGAGATGCATCATATGTGATGCATCTCCTTTTCGTTATTATAAATTAAAAGCGTCTGCCAATAGGCGATAAGAGTTTAATTTATCTTCAAATTGATGAGTGATTGTGACAATCATAAACTCTTCAGCATTGTATGCTTTGCTTAAGTTTAATATTTTTTCTTTTACAGAAGACGGATCGCCGACGATCATACGTTGACGATTTTCTTTAATACGAAATAGGTCATAAGCACTATACGAATAATTTTGAGCAGTTTCGATAGAAGGGGTTCCAGTAGTCCGTTTTCCTTGTTCTAATAGTAAAATCGATAAATCAAGGCTTGATGCTATATTCTCCGCTTCTTCGTTTGTTTCTCCGCAAATAACAAAAATAGAGACGATTGATTTTGGTTTATCACCTAAATAGGAAGGTTGGAATTGCTCTTGATAGGCTTTCATTACTTCAGGGCCACCGTATCCGTTAATGAACTGTGCAAATGCAAAAGAAGCGCCTTGCTTTGCGGCAATCATTGCACTTTCCCCGCTAGAACCGAGCATCCACATTTCAGGAGATGTTGTGATAACTGGAGTAGCCTTTAAATTTGCATAATGATGGTTTTCTGGTACTTGATCATGTAAGTACATAGCAACATCTGCAATTTGTTCTGGATATTGATCAAGTGAGACCATTTTACCTTCTTGAAGTGCGCGAGTTGCTATCGGCATACCACCAGGCGCTCTACCAACACCAAGGTCAATACGGTTTGGATAAAGTGCCTCTAACACGCGGAAATTCTCGGCAACTTTATATGGACTATAGTGTGGCAACATAACACCACCCGAACCAACTCTAATACGATTCGTTTTTGCTGCAATATGTGAAATGAGTATTTCTGGACTTGAGCCTGCTAGGCTTACAGAATTATGGTGCTCGGATACCCAAAAACGTGTAAATCCTAGTTTTTCAACTTCTTGTGCAAGTGTTACTGTATGTGAAAAAGCTTCAGTTGCTGTGCTGCCATCAGAAATAGGTGATTGGTCTAATACACTTAATTTGATCATAGAATATACCTCTCAATCTTAATGTACATTCTATTATATATTTACTTACGAAAAATGCGTAATGAAATGCTCACACAAAAAAGAGGATGATAATATAGCCACTTTTAACGAGAAAACCCTCGTTCATAATGATTCATTTCGACTAAGTTTAATATATATTCGTAGTTATCAATCTCAAGTTTTATTTGTTCACGCTCTATTTCAGATAATTTCATATTACTAAGTTTTTTGCATAGGTGTTGTTTCTTTAATTCTAGATGTTTTTTTGTAGCGTGGTAATCATAAGTCTGTTTCATTTTCAACCACTCCTTCGTTGCAGTTGCTATATTATACGAAGCATAAAGAAATGTGAGATCTGTCTCTTATGTACTTTTAGTGAATATTCAAATTGCAATGGTGTTATGTTTATGGGGATTTATGAATAAAATGCACTAAACCACTAACGCGCATTTTATGAAGTAAGGGGTGGAATTGTGCAGAAAGACTTAATGTATAACACTGAGATGGATGAAACGTTACAAGTTATAAATAAGGGATTGAATAAGACGACACGTCCGAAACAAATTATTGTAGTAGGGGCAGGCATGGCTGGATTAGTTTCGGCATCTTTATTAAAGGCTGCAGGACATGAAGTGAAGATTTTTGAAGCAAACAATCGTGTAGGCGGCCGCATAGAGACAGTTAGAATGGAAGATACCGGATTATATTTAGATGTTGGAGCGATGAGAATTCCATATTCGCACACGTTAACGATGGCATATATAAGAAAATTTGGGTTACAGGTGAGCCCTTTTATTAATAGGAATGAGACAGATATCATCTACGTAAATGGTCGGAAAACGACATTAAAACAATACGAAAAAGATCCAAGTATTTTAAGATATCCTGTGGAAATGAATGAAGTTGGGAAAACGTCTGAGGAACTATTATTGTTAGCGGTACAGCCCATAATAAATTTTATAAAAAAGAACCCAGAGAAAAATTGGGATGTTGTAGTAAAGGATTTTGGAAGATACTCTACAGGACAATTTTTAAAGTACCATCCTTATCAATATAATACGTATTTTTCACCAATAACGATTGAGATGATTGGTGTTTTATTAGATTTAGAAGGTTTTTTAGAAAGATCATTCGTTGAGACGTTACGTTTTTTATACATTATGCAAGAGGAGAGTGGATTGTGTGAAATAATAGGTGGAAACGATAGATTACCAAAATCTTTTTTACCGCAATTAGAAGGGAATATTATTTATAATCAAAAATTAATGAAGCTACATCAACACGATAACGGTGTGACGGCTTTCTATCGAAACGAGGAAACTTTTGAATATAGTAGTATTACAGGGGATTTAGTTATTGTTACAATTCCGTTTTCGACAATGCGTTTTGTGGAAGTAGATCCATTTGACTCTATATCTCATGAAAAGTGGAAAGCAATTCGTGAATTGCATTATATGCCTGCGACGAAAATAGGAATTCAATTTAAAAGTCGATTTTGGGAAGAACAAGGACAATTAGGCGGAAGAATCATAACAGATTTGCCAATTCGTTACGCCTATTATCCAAGCCATGGAATTGGAGAGAAAGGACCTGCTATGATGTTAGGAAGCTATACATGGTCTTATGATGCGTTACTATGGGATGGGCTATCGAAGGGTGATCGTATTTATTACACATTACACAACTTAGCAACAATATTAGGCGGTCAAGTATATGATGAGTTCATGTCTGGAATATCAAAAAGTTGGACATTAGATCCATATGCACTTGGAGGGTTTGCTCTTTTTCAAGCTGGTCAAGAGTCTGAATTACAGCCAGTCATTGTAAAACCTGAGGGGAGAATATACTTTGCTGGAGATCATACAACGCTGTATCACGGATGGATTCAAGGTGCGATTGAGTCTGGAGTTCGTGTTGCGGTAGAGGTAAATGAATAAAATGTTTAAAATTCAGAAATTTCTTTACTGTATAACTTGAGATGGATAGTATTATATACAAAAGAATTATAGGGAGTGTTGACAGTGAATCCGTTATTATTTGATTTTCCTTCTGAATTTTATACTGAAAGGCTATTTATTCGAATGCCGAAACCAGGTGATGGTAAAGTTGTATATGATGCAATTCAAGCTTCAATGCAAGAATTAAAACCTTGGATGGCTTTTGCACAAAAAGAGCAAACAGCGGAAGAACTAGAAGAGAGTATTAGAAAATCACATATTCAATTTTTGCAGCGTGAGGATTTGAGATTACTAGTTTTTTCGAAAGAAACAGGTGAATTTATTGCATCTGCCGGATTACATCGTATTAATTGGGATATACCTCAATTTGAAATCGGGTATTGGATTGATTCAAGGTTTAGTGGAAAGGGCTATATGGTAGAGGCTGCGAAAGGTATAACAGATTACGCTTTTTCTGAACTAAAAGCAAACCGCGTAGAAATTCGTTGTGATTCTCTAAATAAGAAGAGTAGAGCGATACCAGAGAAATTAGGCTTTAAATTAGAGGGTATTTTAGAAAGTGCCAGTATTGCGGTAGATGGAAATGGATTAAAAGATATGTGTGTATTTGCAATGACGAGAAATACATATGAAAAAGAAGAGCTGTAAGAAAATAGCTCTTCTTTTTTTATATTATGGTACAGGATGACCGTTAGAGCTCTCGAAAATTGTAAACCATTGTTGGCGGTCTAAATTAACTTTTGTTGCCATTGCAGCCGTTTTTACTCGATCTAATTTGCCAGAGCCAACAATTGGCATCATTTTAGCTGGATGAGCAAGTAACCATGCATACATAACAGTATCGATGCTATCAACACCTAGCACAGTAGCAATTTTTTGTAAAGTTTCACGTACACGTAAGGCGCGTTCTGATTGGCCAGTAAAGATTTCTCCACCAGCAAGAGGTGACCAAATCATTGGATTGATTCGTTTTTCTTGGCATAAATCAATCGTACCTTTTTCAAAATGCTCAAGTTGCAACGCAGATACTTCAATTTGGTTCGTAATAAGCGGGAAATCTAAATACGAACTTAACATATTAAACTGTGAAGGTGAAAAGTTAGATACACCGAAGTGACGAACTTTTCCTTCTTGCTTTAAGCGTGAGAACGCTTCGGCCACTTCATTTGGGTCCATAAATGGATCAGGGCGGTGAATGAGCAATACATCAATATAATCTGTATGTAAGTTTTGTAATGAATCCTCCGCGCTCTTTATGATATGTTCAGCACTCGTGTTGTAGTGAGCAACATATCGCTCTGGAAATTTCGGTGATGGGGGAGCGATTCCACATTTTGTGATAATTTGCATGTTTTCGCGTAAGGAAGGCTTGAGTTGTAACGCTTCTCCAAACAATTCTTCACACGTATATCCACCATAAATATCAGCGTGATCAAAAGTAGTGATCCTCATATCCATACAAGATTCAATAAAAGAAAGTAATTCTTGTTTCGTCATATTCCATTCTGCTAAACGCCAAAATCCTTGAATAATACGAGAAAATTCTAGTGTTTCGGCCATTTGAACTCGTTCCATTTTAAGTACCCCCTTGATGAATGATAATATTTTTGAAAAGGCTTTCTTGCTACATACTATTATATAGTTACCCGGTTGTACATACAATAAATATGTTTTGCTACAAAAACGATTTTCTCTATATGCTATAATGTAGGAACATAGAGCTATAAGGAGATGTAAGGGATGATTCCAGTAACAATATTAACTGGTTTTCTTGGATCAGGGAAAACGACTTTATTAAATCGTATTTTATCAGAAAATCACGGTAAGAAATTGGCGGTGATTGTAAATGAAATAGGACAAATTGGTATTGATAATCAATTGATTATGAATGTTGAAGAAGAAATTATGGAAATGACAAATGGCTGTTTATGCTGTACTGTACGTGAAGATTTACTCGTTGCTTTAAAACAATTACTGGATGTAAAAGCAGAGGGGGAAATGGATTTTGATGGTTTAGTAATTGAAACGACCGGTCTTGCGAACCCAGGTCCGATTATTCAAACATTCTTTTTAGATCCAGTTATTCAATCTGCATACCAAATTAACGGCGTTGTAACAGTAGTAGATAGTTATCATATACATAAACATTTTGAAAAGGGACTAGAAGCGAAGGAACAAATTGCATTTGCTGATGTAGTGCTGGTGAATAAATTAGATTTAATTGAAGAAAGTGAAAAGGAAAATCTCTTGCATGAACTGCAAGGAATTAACCCAACTGCAAAATTAATCGAGACGACTAACTGTGAGGTAGATATACCATCGTTACTACAAATTCAAACGTTTAAAACGAAAGATACGTTACAAATTTACCCTCATAAAGAACATAATCATTTAGAAGGTGTAAAATCGTTTGTACTCCGTGAAGAGCGGCCGTTAGATTTACAAAAACTGAATGAGTGGATGTCAGCTGTCGTTCAAGAGCTAGGAGAGTATTTATATCGTTACAAAGGAATTTTATCGATTGATGGAGTAGATAAACGCATCGTATTCCAAGGTGTACATACATTGTTTGCTGCTTCGTACGATAGAGAGTGGCAAGAGGGCGAAGAGCGAGTAAGTGAAGTAGTTTTCATCGGAAAAGATATTAATAAAGAATGGTTCCAGGAACATTTTGAAGAGTGTGTGAAATAAGTCTGCGTATATTGCAGGCTTTTTTTGTTTACTAAAATTGGAATTTGTATTAAAATAATCTGAAAATACTAAACGTTTAGTATTTTGTTAGGGTAGGGGGAGAAAAGGTGCGTTTAATGATTCTTGGATTGCTTACTAAAAGGGAGTCGCTATCTGGTTATGAAATACAGCAGGCGCTAAATATGGTGCAAAGTAATAAATGGGCGGAAGTTTTCCCAGCTTCTATTTATCACGCATTAAAAAAAATGGAAAATGAAAATTTCATTCAAGTTAAAGCAATTGAAATGACCGGAAAACGGTCGAAAACGATATATTGTATTACAGAAAAGGGAAGTCAAGAATTTAAAAGGTTATTAAAAGAGTCGTTTCAAAAAACTTCAGTTATGTTTCCGAAACATCTATATACAGCGTTAACATTTCTGTCAGAAGAAGAGAGTATGAGAGAGGAGATTTTAGAAGCTTTAGAAGAGCAGAAAAGTGAAATACGATCTACTTATGAAGAGATGAGGAAAGGAGAAAGACTAAAAGATAACGCGCCAGCGTATGTGAAACTAATTTTCGAAAATATGTATGAACAATGTGAGATGCAACTTCGATTTATTCATAGGTTAGAGAAACTATTAAAAAAATAAAAATGTGGTGGGAAGAATATGAAAATCGATCATCTTGTTATAAATGTAAATAAAGAGATGCAAGAAAATAAGGAAACGATTAAAAATGTACATTCTATCGGGCTTCCATATGTTCCAAAATGGGGAAAGGGAACGAAAGGGTTTAAAGTATCTAACATATGGATTGGAAAAGAATATTTAGAATTAGTAAGAGTAAAAACAAAAGATGGGGGTGGTTGGGTACAAGAGTGGGTTCAGAAATATTATGCTGGCCATAGAGGACTCATCGGATTGGCAATTGATGTTGAAAATATAGATAAAGTGTATGAAAAAATGATAGAAGCTGGAATTGAAATTACAAAACCAGAATCATTACAATATAAGTGGTTTTTTAATTTATTTAAGAAAACTATGCCGTGGAAAAATGCATACATACAGCCGATGAAGGGGATGCCGTTTCAATTCTTACTACAACAAATGGACGATCAAAAGAGCAGAGAATATATGGAGAAATATATGTATCCAAATAGTTTGGAACAGGGAATTACAGGAATAAATACGGTGAAATTATATGGAGAAATAACAAATGAAGATAGAGACATTATTAATTGTCTATTTTCAGATGTTACAAATGAGGAAGAAGAAATAGTAATACGTTTAAACAATCAAATGATTCATCTAATTCAATCGAATGAGCATTTTACGGAGATAATACTAGATTGCAAAAGCGAAGCACATAGGAAGAAAAAATTAAATATAGAAAATGTGACATTAATAAATAAATAAATAATAAAAAGCCTGTTTTCACAGGCTTGTATTTTCATCTATTAGTAATTCCATTACAACACCTACAACTGGGCCTTCGTCATCGATATCCCCGTTTAAACGGAAGCCAAATGACTCATAAAGTCCCATTGCGAGTTTGTTGTCAGGATGTAAACTTAAATAAATTATTTTACATTCGAATTTTTGTTGTAAGAATTGAATGAGCAAGCGAAGGAAACGTTTTGCATATCCTTTTCCTTGAAAATGCTGATCAATCATAAAACGATCTAACCATACGCTTTCATGCTTTTGGGAATACCAACCGTACATTGCGTATCCAACGAGTGTTTCTTTGTCATATAAGCCTACTGACGTTCCGTTTTCTTCATATAATGATTCTGCTAAAGAAAACGCATTGCTTTCAATAAATTGCTGCTGGTCTTTTGCTACGTCTAAAGCAGCAACTGAACGCCAATTATTTGCTGTTACTTCACAAATGTGAAGATTCATAGTTCCAACTCACCTTCTAAATTATTATAGCTTAAAAGCTAATATGGATAATTTTACTTGTTATTTCGGTCAAGTCAAGGGTAAATACATAAAAAGGCAGCTGAATGAAATATTCAGCTGCCTAGAAAATATAGTTGATTAGTTTGTTGCTTCTTTTAAAGTATTCACGTTTTCTTCCATTAAAGTAAAGTAATCTTTATTGTTCTTAGCATCATCTTCAGAAATAGTAGCAAGGTGATTTAAACGTAAAATTTTTGTGCCAGTTTCTTGTTGAATCACTGATGCTACTTTTGGAGTAGAGAATGTTTCAAATAAAATATATTTTAGGCCGTGCTCTTTTACTGTTTTTGTAATGTCAGCCAGCTGTTTTTGAGATGGTTCATCAGATGCTGAAATTCCAGCGATTGGGATTTGTTTTAAACCGTATCGTTGTTCCCAGTAGCCATAAGCTGCGTGTGAAACTAATATTTCTTTCGTTTTTGCATTTGCAACGACAGCTTTAAATTGATCATCTAAATCAGTAAATTTTGTTTGTAGTGCTGCAAAGTTTTTTTCGAACTCTTTTTTATGTTCAGGCTGTAATTCTACAAGTGCATTTTTAATTTTTTCTGCTTGTTTCATCGCAAGAGTAGGATCGATCCAAACGTGTGGGTCTTTATCATGATGATGTTCATCTTCTTTATGACCGTCTCCATGATCGTGCTGCTCTTCTTCAGATGAAGCACGAAGTTCGATATCTTTAGATGCATTTACAATTTTTACGTTTTCTTTTTTTAATGATTTTTCCATTTTTTCGGCAAAGGGTTCTAATTCTGCGCCGTTATAAACAAATAAATCGGCTTTCGCAACTTGTACAGTCTGCTTTTGACTTGGTTCAAATGTATGAGAATCCGCACCAGGTGGGTAAATTGTTTCTACATTTACATAATCACCACCGATTTTTTTGGCAAAGTCAGCGAGTGGGAAAATGGTTGTATAAACAGAAAGTTTCCCATCTTTTTTCGCTGCACCTTCTTTGTTGTTAGAACATCCAGCAAAGATGAGTGTGAAAATAAGTATAAATGAAAATAGAGCTAATTTTTTAGGCATATAATTCTCCTCTTTTCTTTTTTACAATTATATTTTCTCCAAATATAAGAAGAAAATATCGTTTTAATGCAAAACGGAATAATTACGTTTTAGTTCGCGAACCTAGTATAATACATCTTTATGAAAGTTGCAATAAATAATAATCATTACGATTTGATTTTGTTATAAATTTGTCAAAAAGAAAGGTATTAATTTTTATTATTAGTGCATATGTGACAATGTTACTTTCATATATTGGGAGGGAGCAGAGAAAAGGGGATGAGTGCTTGGGTTACTTCATGGAGGCCATCTTATTAATACTTGCGGTCGTTTTGCCATTATCTTTTGTTTTAATTTTTTTAAGGAGATTAATAAGTAATTTAGGAGATGCTACAACAATAACGAAATTACCAATGGAAGAAAAAGAAAAGAAAAAAGAGTAAGTAAAGCACTATGCGTACGCATAGTGCTTTACTTATGGTAAAATAGGAGAATGGAAACTCCTGTTAGCGACGAATAGCTATAGGGGAGAATAGTAAATAAAGAGGTATACACATATATGAATAAGCGAACAGCGTTAGTACTTGGTGCAAGTGGGTTAGTTGGACAAGAAATAACGCGACTATTACTTGACTCAGATTACTACGATTCGGTTACTATTTTTGTAAGGGAACCATTACAATTACAACATGAGAAATTACAGCAGAAACAGGTGGATTTTTCAGTGTTAGAGGAATATAAAGAATTTTTTGCAGTAGATGATGTATTCAGTTGTTTAGGGACAACGATAAAAAAAGCGAAGTCGAAGGCGAATTTTAAAAAAGTAGATTATGAATATACATTGCGAGCTGCTTGCTTAGCTGAAAAACAAGGCGTGCAAAATTTTCTTGTTATTTCATCAATGGGAGCGAATCCTAAATCATTCTTCTTTTACTCGCAAGTGAAGGGGAGGATGGAAGAGGAGCTGAAAAAGCTAGTTATTGGTGGCATACACATTTTTAGGCCTTCATTATTAGTAGGAAATCGACAAGAATATCGTTTTGGAGAAAGAATGGCCGAGAAATTATCTCGTATTCTCCCGTTTATATTTAAAGGAGCTTTTAAAAAGTACAAACCAATTTCAGCTAAAGATGTGGCGAAAGGAATGTATATAACTGCATTGCGAGAGGAATCGGGTATCCATATTTATAATTCAAATGAAATTACAACGATAGAATAAATAAAACCGAGAAGAATGACTTCTCGGTTTTATTTATTAGTTTTAATGTTTCCAGGTGCTCGCCCGTATTGATATGGTTCTTGTAATTCAAAGCCTAGTTCATTGGCGGCTATTCTTGGGAAGTATGGATTGCGAAGTAACTCACGTCCGATAAAAATTAAATCTGCCTCGTTAGTTTTTAAAATTTGCTCTGCTTGTGATCCAGTTGTAATTAATCCTACTGCGCCTGTTGCAATGTTAATATGTTCCTTAATATGTTTAGCATATTGTACTTGATACCCAGGATACACATCAATATGTGCCGGTACAACAGCACCAGAACTACAATCGATTAAATCTACACCCTGTTCTTTCATCCATCCTGTATACTGTACATAATCTTGAACCGTTAACCCATCAGGATGATAATCATTTGCCGAAATACGAACAAATAACGGTCCGTTCCAAACTTCATTTACAGAGTCAATGATTTCGCGTAAGAAACGATAGCGATTTTCAGGTGAGCCCCCGTATTCATCAGTCCGCCTATTGGAAAGTGGAGAAAGAAATTCGTTAATAAGATAACCGTGAGCACCGTGTAATTCAATAATGTCAAATCCCGCTTGTTTAGAGCGGAAAGCTGCTTTTTGAAAAGCAGAAACGGTTTCTTTAATTTGCTGTTTATTCATTTCTACTGGTATTTTCATTCCGTCGCTAAATGGAACTGCTGAGGGAGCGAAAGCGTCTGTTTCTAATTCAGCCTTTCTTCCGGCATGAGCGAGTTGAATGGCTGCTTTTGCACCGTTATCATGTATAAAAGTTGTCGTTTTATGTAAGCCTTCAATTAAAATGTCATCCCAAATGCCTAGGTCTTTGTTAGAAATTCGTCCTTCAGGTAACACAGCTGTTGCTTCAATCATAACTAGACCTACTTGACCAGCGGCCCTGGTTCCATAATGGACGAGATGAAAATTAGTTACTTGACCATCCGCGTTTTCTGATGAATACATGCACATAGGCGACATAACGATACGGTTTTTTAGTGTAACGTCCTTAATTGTATAGGGTGAAAAAAGTTGGGAATGCATCAAATAGCCTCCTTGATTGAATTTTCTTACATTGTATCATTCTCTTTTTTGTTTCCCTAACAAAACGCTTATACGAAAAATTTTGTCTATTCGTGTTACAATGACTAATATGAAATGAATTGGAGGATGACATATGTATCAGGCTTATTATGAAAGTGAATTAGGTTTGCTGGAAATTACAGCAAATGATAAAGGAATTACGTCTGTTATATTTGTTGATGAACGACAAGAAGAACGTACAAATGAAATGATGGATCAGTGTATAAATGAGCTAGAGGAATATTTTAAGGGGAAAAGAAAAGAGTTCACGGTTCCGTTGTCTGCTGAGGGAACATTATTTCAAAAAAATGTATGGGATGCGCTCTATACTATTCCGTACGGCGTAAGTGCTTCATATTTAGATATTGCGGAGAAGGTCGGCAATACAAAAGCTGTACGAGCGATAGGAGGAGCAAATAGCCGGAATCCAATTTCAATTATCGTTCCATGTCACCGTGTAATAGGAAAGAGTGGAAAGCTTGTTGGGTATGCGGGTGGTTTATGGAGGAAAGAGTGGTTATTGAAGCATGAAGGTATTTTAAAATGAAGTGTGGATGGAAAGAGGGATCGTTTTGAAATGTATAAATTGTGGGCAACCTTGTACTAATGATCAGTTAAATTGTGCAAATTGCCAACGAAATTTGCATAATGAACAAGGGGAAAGTAGCTCGTTAATAGACAAAGAATTAGAAGTATATGTAGGGAGACAATATCCGTATTACAAAAGAAAATGGGAGCTTGAAAACAAGCGAATTGCTAGGTGGAGCTGGAATGGTTTGGCTGCTATTTTCAATGTGGGTTGGCTTGGATATCGTAAGTATTATTTACCTGCTGCTTTATTTATACTGTTATTAGTAGCATGTGATGCGTTTTCTTATTATATGGGGTTCAACGTAGCATTGCCAATCATTAATATGGTGCCTCTTACGTTTTTATTACTCGTTTTTATTCTATTTGGGATGGGGATTTTTGCGAATGGATTATATTATCAATTTGCAGAAAGGCGTATATATCGAATAAAAGCACGGGGAATTAAAGATGAAGCGGTTGAAAATTATCTCATCCGTGATAGTGGTGAAACGAGTAAAATGGGAGCAACAATCGTAACTATTTTAGCAGTTGCTAGCCTTCTTTTAAGCCATTTCTTTTTTCCAACTGATCGAGACGTTATTCAAAAGGTTCGTACAAGCTCGCTTTATGAATATCCTTTCTTTTCAATAGGTGAATCTTTCGAAAATTATTTTCAAAATTCAGGTTGGATATATTATCGTGGAACGGAAGGGTTAGAATTAGTAGAATTCCAAGGATATAACGCCGGAACGCCAAGACAAAAGGTGACGATTCAATTTGTTGTCGATTATAAATTGGGTGAAGTGGAACCATACTCACTTACGGTTAATGGTGAATCTAAAAATGAAGAAGAGTTTTTGAAGATGATGGAAGAAATATTTAAGGTTCAAAATCCATTTGATATAGAGGATGGATTACAAGTAAATGCTATTCAAGAAAGCGGCTGGAAAGAAATTTCCGACCGCTTTTTTCTATGTTTGTTAAAATAAATATTTAAAATAATCAGAATTTTTTGTATAATAAAATATATTATATAGGATTTAACTTATACATATAGATTGGGGGAAGGAAGAATGAAGAGAAAGACAACAACAATTGCTGCACTTGCGTTAACGACGAGTGTATTGGTTGCAGGATGTGGGAATGGTGAGAAGGCTTCGACAACGAAGAAAGAATCGAATAACGGAATGGCAGATAAACAAGTTTTAAATTTGCTAGAAACAGCTGAAATTCCTTCAATGGATACATCTAAATCAACGGATTCTGTATCTTTCCGTGTATTTGTAAATGCAATGGAAGGTTTATATCGTCTAGATAAAGATAATAAACCAACACCAGGCATGGCAAAAGATGTGAAGATTAGTGAAGATAAAAAGACATATACTTTTGAATTACGTGATGCGAAATGGTCAAATGGTGATCCAGTTCGAGCACAAGATTTTGTATATGCATGGCAACGTACATTAGATAAAGCAATAGCGGCAGAATATGCATTCATTTTATTTGATGTGAAAAATGCACAGAAAGTAAATAAAGGAGAATTACCATCAGATCAATTGGGTGTTAAAGCGAAGGATGATAAAACGTTGGTAGTAGAATTAGAGCAACCAGCACCTTATTTTCTTGAGCTTACGTCGTTCCCTACATTTTTCCCATTAAATGAAAAATATGTGAAAGAGCAAGGAGATAAATACGGATTAGAAGCAGATAAATTATTATATAATGGACCATTTACAATGAGTCAATGGAAACATGAACAAAATTATCAGTTGAAGAAAAACCCTAATTATTGGGATAAAGATACTGTAAAGTTGGACGAAATTAATGTAAGTATTGTGAAGGAAACAAGCACGGGAGTAAATTTATATGATAGTGATCAAGCAGATCGAGTTATTTTAACTTCTGAATTTGTTGATAAATATAAAAAGAATAAGCCAGATGAATTTAAAACGAAGTTAGATCCACGCATGTATTTCTTGCGTTTTAACCAAAAAAATGCAACATTTAAAAACCAAAAAGTCCGTGAAGCAATTGATTTGGCATATGATAAAAAAGGAATTGCGAATGTTATTTTAAATGACGGATCATTGCCAGCATATTTCTTAGTACCTGAAAAATTTACGACAGGGCCAGATGGGAAAGATTTCCGTGCTGTTAATAAAAATTTCCGTGACAGTAAAGATAATGCAGCAAAAGCAAAAAAATTATGGGAAGAAGCGAAGAAAGAGCTTGGCCAAGATACAATTACAGTAGAGTTTCTAAATGATGATAACGGTAGCCGTAAAAAAGTGGGCGACTTTATTAAAGAAGAGTTAGAGAAAAATTTACCTGGTATTAAAGTGAATTTGAAACAACAACCATATAAGCAGAAGCTAGAATTAGAAAAGAAATTTGAATATGAATTCTCATTATCGGCATGGAGTCCAGACTATCCAGATCCAATGACTTATATTGATATGTTTGTAACTGGAAGCTCATTTAATGAAATGGACTATTCTAATCCGAAGTATGATGATTTAGTAGCAAAATCAAAAGGAGAATTATTAAAAGATGATGCAGCACGCTGGAAAGCACTTGCGGAAGCTGAAAAAATCTTAATTGGTCAAGACGCTGCAATCTCACCTGCTTATCAGCAAAGTACGGCTTATTTAGAGAAGACATTTGTAAAAGGTATCGCTAACCATACATTTGGTGGGGACTTTAGTTATAAATGGGCATATATTACAAAGAAATAGTATGATAAAAGATGAGTGAATTTTCACTCATCTTTTATTTGTATAAGGGGGAGCTATAGTTGTTAAGGGGAATCAATCATCTTTGTTTTTCGGTTTCAGATTTAGAGAAATCTATTGTGTTTTACGAAAAGATACTAGAAGGAGAATTATTGGTCAAAGGAAGAAAGCTTGCATATTTTAATATATGCGGAGTGTGGGTAGCACTTAATGAAGAGGTACATATTCCAAGAAATGAGATTCATCAATCTTATACGCACATTTCATTCACTGTAGAACAAGAAGATTTTAATTGTTTGTTAAAGCGATTAGAAGAAAATGAAGTTCATATTTTAAAGGGTAGAGAACGAGATGTGAGGGATTGTGAATCTATATATTTTCAAGATCCAGATGGCCATAAATTTGAGTTTCATTCAGGGACGTTACAAGATCGACTTAATTATTATAGGGAAGAGAAACCTCATATGACATTTTACTAAGGGGGAAAGAAGTTGCATGCACTTGTAATTGGTGGAACAGGAATGTTAAAGAAAGTTTCTATGTGGCTTTGTGATCAAGGATTTCGTGTGTCTGTTATTGGACGAGATGAAGTGAAATTAGAAAATGTTAAGCAAGCGAGTTCGGCACCAGAAAATATAACATGTCTTCCTTTAGATTATCAAAATGACGATGATCTAAAGCGATCTATTACAAATACAATTGAACAGAATGGTCCAATTACATTAGTTGTTGCATGGATACATTCGAGTGCTAAGCATGCATTACGACTCATTTGTAATGAGGTTGAATTGTCATCGGAAAAGTACAGTTTATTTCATATATTAGGTAGTAGTGCATCACGTACGAAGTCACAAAAAATAGGTGGGGTATTATGTAGCTATTATAGAATTATATTAGGGTTTATTTTAGAAGATACATATGCAAGATGGCTTACTCATGAAGAGATTGCTGACGGAGTTATAAAAGGAATTGAAAGTAAATGCACAGAATGGATTGTAGGGAGAGTAGAGCCGTGGGAATCGCGGCCAAAATGGTAAGGAGGCATGGGAAATGGAGACAACGGTATATGTAACAAGGCACGGTGAGACAGAATGGAATGTAGCAGGGCGGATGCAAGGACGGAAAAATTCAGCATTAACAGAGAATGGTATGATACAAGCGAAACAATTAGGGGAGCGTATGAAGGATTTACCACTCCATGCCATATATAGTAGTCCAAGCGAAAGAACGCTTCATACTGCAGAATTGATTAAAGGGGAACGCGATATTCCAATTATAGAAGATGAACGTTTCTATGAAATAAATATGGGGATATGGGAAGGGCAAACAATTGCTGATTTGGAAATGCAATATCCAGAAGAAGTACATTTATTTTGGAATGAACCACATCTTTTTCAGTCAACATCAGGGGAAAACTTTGCGGCCGTTTATAAAAGAGTAATTGAAGGGATACACTTTCTTTTAGAAAAGCATAAAGGAGAAAACATTTTAATAGTTACTCATGCTGCAGCAGCGAAACTACTTGTAGGACATTTTGCAGGTCTTGAAATTGAACATGTATGGGGAGAGCCATTTATGCATAGCGCGAGTCTTAGTGTGATTGAATTTGATGAAGATCTTGGTAAAGTAAAACAATTTGCAGATATAAGTCATTTTCAGTAAACGTAAAAAAGGTCGCAGTAGCGGCCTTTTTTGTGGCATAAAAAACTAGCAA
>NZ_MACH01000080.1 GCF_001884065.1 Bacillus proteolyticus | reverse complement strand
GCCATAAAAAATACTCCCCTTAGATAAACAGATTTTTATTTTTTATCTGTCTACCTAATGGGGAGCATATCATCTTTTTTCAAAATGGATTCCTTTTTGTCTCTTATCAATATTCAAATGTTACGGTAGTACCATTAAAACCATCAAAACAATTAGAGCAATTAGAGCAATTAGAGCAACCACCACAACCAAAACAACTAAAGCAGCCGAAGCAACCAAAACAACGGAATCCACCACAACGACCACCGCCACAACCGCCACAACGACCACAACCACCACAGCGACCACAACCGCCACAGCGACGAGCATCATCTGTAATATAGTAATATGGATATTGGTTTTGCTGGTCCCAATACACAATATTTCCAGACTGATAATCATTAAGGCTTAACGCTTGCAGTTCTTGTTGAAACTTATTCATTTTCATGACCTCCGTTTATAAACTACAACCCCATCGATGCTTTCCTATATTTCTGTTCGTTAAATCTAAGTAGAAATAGCGCTATAAAGTGAAACCTTAATCAGTGGGGAGTGTTCATCCCCCACTGATTATTAGCCCGCACCAGTTGGGCGTTTACGGGCAGCAGGGCTTCCACCTAACTTCTTTGCTCCAGTCGAATTTTGAGGTGGGAGTTTTACTGCCCACAAATAGCGGGATAAACTAAGTTCAATACGTACACCAACAAAATATGACCTATCACTAGATGATGTACCTTGTTCATATGCCTATTTTTAGGTTATTTTTACTATGGGCTCATTTTTATAAAGTGAAACTTTAATCAGTGGGGGTTTTGTTCATCTCCCCCGGATTATTAGCCTTCACCAATCGGACGTTTACGGGCAGCAGGGCTTCCACCTAACTTCTTTGCTCCAGTCGAATTTTGAGGTGGGAATTTTACTGCCCACAAATAGCCGGATAAATGGAAATTATAAAATGTGAATTTAAACAATAACATTTAGATTTATGTCATCATTTTCTAGTTCTATAGTCGTATATTCCATAATTTTGTTTGATCATCTTCGTATTTCCAATATGCACTCCCATCTTTATTTTTCTTCGCTTCAATATCTGCTGTATCAGAGCTAATTTTATAAGTATTTATAATTAGTGATTTCTGCTAAGAAAAGTCTATTTTTATGAATGGCAAATCAGTGATATTTTTTGTCTATTCCGCATACGTGTTAGCACTTTTTTATATTT
This sequence comes from Bacillus proteolyticus, assembly GCF_001884065.1. Lineage (GTDB taxonomy): Bacteria > Bacillota > Bacilli > Bacillales > Bacillaceae_G > Bacillus_A > Bacillus_A proteolyticus. The sequence goes on along the minus strand of NZ_MACH01000080.1, from coordinate 104,554 downwards.
CTTCTATTGTATACACCTTCATAATTTCAATATATTTTCCCTTACCACATGGACATGGTTGCTCTCTTCTATATGATTCTTCCCAGCTCATTTAAACACACCTCTTTAACTACTTAATTTATATTATTATATAAAAAAGCCCTGCCACAAGGCAGAGCGAGTAAGATGGATTACACGTATCATATAACAATTTATATCAGTAACACAAAAGATCATAATTTCATCTTCACTAAAATAAAACCACGTTCATATAATCCCTAAAGCAGTAGCTATCAAACGGATAGCTATTTTTTTATTCTCATAAAAACTATCACGCCTCATCATCAATTCATTATAAACATAGGAATCTTTGACTTTCTCACTCCCAAAATACTTCAACTCAATTATCTGACGTTGATCATTATCAAGAGCATATTTCAATGTCCGTTCAATTTGTTTAAAACGTATCTCATGATTCTTATCGTCACCTTTCATTTTAGGAAAAAGAACGATGCTCCCGCTTGAGCCTGTTCTTCTTGATTTTTCATCCGAACGCACAATGCTTTGTAGTTTTTCAGCTCCTTCACCACAAGTCTTCGCATCTCTTTTCCATCGATGTCTTCAGAAAATGACAATCGATTCATACGATACGGTTCCCCTCCGTTCGATCTACTTACTTATAAAAGGATTATTTTATTAAGTTTTATTTCCACTAAACAATCCAGTATCTTAAATGTATTAAGATACTGGAAAAAATTCAAATCAGATGCCCGTTATATGGAATGCGAGTCATATTAATAAAATCATATGTCATAATATCTTCTATTCCTATGATTACAACATCCTATTAGTAACTAAGTATTGATTATATGTACTATAAAAATATCTTCATTTTATTTATATATATGATTACATGTAAAATAAGATCATCTTTACTTTATTGACATATACTTTGAAGGAAGAAACATTTCTGAACATTTCATATTAAACATATACCCATAAATACTTTAAACTCAGTTGCTAATATAAATTATCAAGACATATCTAACATTTAAAATTTTTTAGAGGAGTTATTTATGAGACATAATAATAAGTCAAATTCACCAAATTCGTGTGATAAGTTTCAGCTCCCCTGCTTTATTTCTGTATCCCCTTGTAATCAAAGTAATTGTTGTACACCTGTTTTTTCTCAAATTCTCAACAACAAGAATTATTGCAAATAATAAACCAATTAAACCAAGCTATCCTTTCTTTCTTCACAACACCAAATCCTACAACTAGACAAATACTCCAAACAGCATTACAGGCATTAAATGATTTATTAATAGCAGTACAACCAAATACACCAAATAGAAATTTAGTTTTACGAACTATAAACCAATTAATCAATTCCTTACCTACTGCAACTCTCACTCAAATCTCAGCATTATTCCAATTTCTATTCCAAAACTTGTCTTCGCTTATTAGTTGTTCAAATATATCGGACCCCTTGTTACAGCAGACATTTAGCTTAATTTTACAAGGAGTCTTGAATAGTTCACTATTAAACATTACTGGAACGACGGGGCCTGAAGGGCCTGCAGGACCTACTGGACCTCAAGGTGTGCAAGGTATTCAAGGCATTCAAGGACCACCAGGACCTACTGGTTCAGGGACAGGAACAGGAGTTCCCGGGCCACCAGGACCTACTGGACCTCAAGGCGTGCAAGGCATTCAAGGGCCTGAAGGGCCTGAAGGACCTCAAGGCGTGCAGGGCATTCAAGGCACTGAAGGGCATTCAAGGCACTGAAGGGCCTGAAGGACCTACTGGACCTCAAGGCGTGCAAAGTATTCAAGGGCCTGAAGGACCACCGGGAGATTGTGATTGCCCACCGGGGCCAACTGGACCGACGGGACCTACTGGGCCGACGGGGCCGACGGGACCTGGATGTAATTTCCTTGTTTATGCTACCAACGCAGGAGCCATTGATGACCCTTCAGATGATACAGTATCTGTAATTAACACCGGAACAAATACAGTTGTCGCTACAATTACTGTAGATAATGCACCTCTTGAAGTAACAGTTTCGCCAAATGGGACTCGTGCTTATGTTACTAATATTTTCTCTAATACCGTTTCCGTTATTGATACTGCTACCAATACAGTCATCGCTACCATTCCTGTTGGAAGTAATCCAATCGGTGTAGCTGTTTCTCCAAATAACACAACTGTTTATGTTGGAAATCATGGTAATAATACTGTTTCTGTTATTAATGCTGCTACAAATACAGTTGTTGATACTATTTCTGTCGGTAACGCTCCACAAGGGATCACTGTTTCTCCGAATGGGGCCTTTGCATATGTTGCAAATGAATTAAGTAACACAATTTCTGTTATTAATACTGCTCTCAATACAGTTAGTGCTACCATTCCTGTCGGCATTCGTCCAAGGATAATCGTCTTCACACTAGACGGGACTCGTGCTTATGTCACAAATCAAAACAGCAATACTGTTTCTGTTATTAACACCGCTACCAATTCCGTTATTGATACCATTAGCGTAGGTACCGAACCTGTTGGTATAGCTATTACACCGGACGGAGCTCGTATTTACGTTGTAAATAAAGTAAGTAATAATGTATCTGTAATAAGTACGTTGACAAACACCGTCATCGATACCATTCCGGTTGCACTATCACCAGACCAAGTGACTATCATACCAGATGGCACTCGCGCCTATGTTACAAACCAAGCTAGTAATACTGTTTCTGTCATCAATACTGCTACAAATACGGTTATTGATACGGTCCCAGTAGGTGTTGCTCCAACTGGTATAGCAACTGGATTTATTTGCGAATAATATAAAGAACAGAGAGACACTAATCATATTTCTCTGTTCTTCCATTAATTCCAATCATATCCGAGCAGTTAGCTTTTGCTAGCTGCTTTTTTTACAAATAATAATTAATTTATCCAAGAGCATTTCAAAATATTTTCGTATGATATGGTGTATTCCTTTCTTTTGAGTGAATGATCTCGTCATGAGAGCACTTTATTAAGTGCTCTTTTCGTGTTTCAAATACATAAAAAATAAAATTTTTATATTAATCTTAATTACACATTTAATTGAATATTAATTCATCAGATACGAATCATTTCTTATAAGGGCGCTCTGTACTTGCGCCCTTATATAAATACTCAAATTTATTCCCCCGCATATTTTTATAAATTGTATACAGTTCCATATGGAATTGTTGAAACAGAAATTCCGTATGGTGTAATATGATGCATTGGATAATAATACTCCATAGATGAATAGTACGGTTGTATGCCTTGCTGTATTTGTTGCATTTGCTGCTGTGCTTGTAACGCTTGTTGAACAGCTTGAATTGTACTTTGTGCTCCGCTATACGTAATACCCGCCGTACCATACGGACGCATTCTATCTCGAGTATCAAAATATGAATAAAACATTAGTATTCAACTCACTTCCATATAAGTTATTACAAAGTATATTATGAGTATTAATTTCAGTGAGTGTTAAAAACTAGTCCACTAGCTTTTATTCAAATAGCGTTTTTGTTCAACTGCCTTCTTTTAATCCCCACGCCTTATCAAAATATAATCTTATATATCTTTCAACTTATTATGATGCAAGTGTCTACACTAAATTGTTAGACAAGCATAAAATAAATTGAGTCTAATAATAAAGGAAAAATAAATATGCAAAACCGTTACATGCTTACAGTCAAACTCACCTCATTTAACGGGACAACGCTGACTGGCATTACTATAGAAGGATTCACGTTGACAGCGAACGTCACGTTAAGAACAACCTATCATCAAGCAATTCTCAATCGCTTTCCCCATCAGGACCCAGTTCGCCCCCTAGTCGTGAACTATAACGTAGCCGTCGAGTCTGGCAGAAGATCTGCTATCTTGAATGCCGTGACGCAACTCACGAATGCTGGGGTAAGCACGCAGGTCCGTCTGGATTCCTGCAACAATACCGTGGCATCCTTCCGTCCCGTTCCCTCAATAATATAAGTCAGATACCCGTCACAATAGGATAACGACTGTGACGGGTACGAAGCTGTTCGAGTGAATAGCTTCGTACCCATCCCATTTCCCTTCACTCCTTAAATATTTTTTCAAAACCAATACATACTATTCTCAAGCCGCCGTACCCACGGCTAATACTTCTTTCTTTTTTTACAGCAGAAGCAGGTAGATACGTCACTTATCTGCTTTCTCTGTATATTTTTTAAAATATCGAAAAGACTACCTACAAGCTGTTTGAACTAGCAGCTTCACTCTTCTTGTAATGGGAAAGCAATTTATCACAATTAGCTAACTCATTCGACTCACTGGCAGACAACCAAAATTGTTGTCTGCTTTTTGTATGGAATTTTTCATTTTGCATATACTACTTTTGAGCCTGTTTACCAATGCAAACCATTTTGGTGTTTTGAATTCCGACTAAGCTTTTTTGTTGCATAGATTATTACATCTTTGACAACACTGGTTAAAAGCACGTTTTCTGGTTATTCGTAGTTCTAGTCCAGAATAATTTTTCTCCTATAAAGGACAGTAGGTACGACTGCTCGTCCTTTTTTTACTTATATCGCATACTCTCCCTTTTGACAGCTATGGACCACATTGCCCTCTTCATCGAAGTAAGCAATTTCCCAATAAGGGTGGCAGTTGTACGCTTCTATTTCCCCATCGAACAAAACGAAAAAATTAGTCTTCCATTTTCCAACAATCGTACCCCACTTGCCAGCTACATTTACTCGCATACCCATGTAAGCAAAATGTAGATTTCGGTGGTTCTCCATTTTCTTGAAAGCTTTTTCCGCGCTGTACATCTGCTTGATGTCAAAAACACCTTCGTTCTCGCACTTTACAAACTTCATGAATTCTGTCATCGGCATTTGATATCTCTTTAACTTTAAGAGTATATCCTCATGTCTTACCCAATATGCAAGAAGATGCAGCGAAAGCATTCGCGAAGAGTATATTTTGATATGTATTTACAAAATGTTTGCAAACACATATCGAAATGCTCAAAAGTATTGATTTAAAGGCATCTATAGCTCATTGAAATAAAACATTACATATAAACTCATATAATTTTAGTGCACCTTTTTTGAGATTGGAATATATTTTGTAAAATACGCCCCCACTAGCAACAATACTATTGAGACTAGCCAAGTAAAAATACCGCCAAAATGAAGCCAATATGCAAACAAATTTAAGATTGCAATTAAAAAGCAACAAATAGAAGTTAATGAACTTTTTAATCCTTTTATCCCTGCTTTTTTTCTTTTTTGATAAGTTATATACATCGAAACGACTAAAAAAAAGATAAAAACAATTGCTAACATAACTTGTAGCAAAGTCAATCCCTCCTATCTATTTCCACCCCTTAATTTTACCATTTTATTCCTTTTTAATCTTTAGGAATCCATTCATTTTTGTCTTCTCTCCAAAAATCAGTATATTTACTATTTTTAAAGTTCACATTCACCTCAGAAAACGGAAGGCTTTCTCCAACTCTCAATGAGTACCACTCGTTCAAAAGTGGCGACCCGAAGCAAATATTCAATGTACGATCCTTTAAATCAAATAATACAGAATGCAAAGTCCCGAACCACTCTTCATAATTATGTACTGTTAGCCCTTTTGGATATTCACATTCTACCAAACTTTTTAAAGAATCTTTGCTAATTTGTTCACCTTGATTTAAATAGTCTTGTAATATTTGATATCTCTTAGTAGACTGTTCTAGCCTTCTATTATTTAACTTTTTAATGGATGAACTAACCGCATGATTCGTAGATACAATAAAAGCATGATTATTATCTTCAATTGTTGTTATGGATTTATGCCCGTCAAATATTTCAATATGTGCTGCATTTAAAGGATCAGCTACAATAATATTAATATTACTTGCAATTGGCATTTCGTCTATTAGTGACTTAGCCTCCTGTACATTTTTGCATTTCTCCAATAATACTCGAATTACCGCAAAACATTGTAAACCACTTACCATTGGCTTTCTTAAACCTTCAATATTCCCTACTGGTTGCCCACATGCTGAAAATGTAACAGATAATCCATGCTCGTTAACTCCTTCTGTTCGGCCAAAATATTGAGTAGAAAAGCCACTATGTGTATACGCACCTTCAACATGCGTCGAGCAAAAACGCATATCATCTATTTTTGGTGATAAATCATAATTTCTTAATACATACGTATGCTCTGAATCCGTCTTTTGTGGTAATACTGCACAATGACTACAACCTGCCTTTAATAGCGTTTGATAATAATACATCATATTTCTAGACGGAATTTTTAACACTTCGCAAAACCCTTCAATTTCTTCATTAATTCCTGAACAATATTGATTTAATACATTTCTAGATTCTGTCCAGTGGTTATCTGATATAAAATTTTCTTGCTGTATAAATTGTGGAATGAGATACGGATGTTTCTTTACGAATTCTCCTTGTCGCTTACCAATTTCATAATAATTTCCTTTTAGTGACGAAAAATACCCCTTTATTTGATACACCTTAAATTCCCCCTCACATTGAATATATCCATATCATACCGAAATCCTTTTGTTCATTCTTGATGTTTTCCGCTCTTTTCCACTTACATTAACAATCCTTTTTTCTTTTCAATCAGGTCAGTTAATAACTATTTGATACCTACTCAAAACATTGTAAAAATTACTATAAGAACAAACGGTCGGAAAATTATTAGGATGAGTACAGTATTTCGGAACTAGTTAAAATAATATCAAATGGAATAAACTCTACATTGAACCTGTTTATTGGCGTTCAACTGATTATGAAAATGCGAAAACTTGTATTTCAAATGGATGCAAATGGCCATATTGTTCAGTTAATGAAAGAATATTTTTTAATCATCCATTTATTATGTTAAGAGAGGAAAGTACTTATGAGTAAAAGCAAACCCGTTGACGAATTAACCATTGAAGACTTAAAACAAAACCCAATATGGGAATGGGCAATAGATGAAGAGGAATACGAAGAGTGCGATGAAACGTGGGTAAAACCAGTTGAAACTATTAATTTCACAGAAGAATTAAACGGTTCAATAGTACTGGGCGAATTAATAATACATAATGATGAGAAATTCCCTATGATGTGTAGTATTGATATTGAAAATAACGCGGTCTTAATTAGTTCCGTTGTTTTTTATAACCAAAAAGAAAATGAGTATATTGCTATAGAAGATGTAGTAAAAAAGGTTGAGATGCCAATCTCAATTAATATTTATCTCACAATTAATGGAGAGCCTAGATTTTTAAAATTCTCTGCAAATAAAATTGATATCTATAAAAACACTATAAAAACTAACTTAAATTAAATTAAATTAAATTAAATTCAAATTGAAGATAGGAGAATACTCATTAAGTAAAAAATGGGAAACCATTATAATTAACGGTTTCCCATATATTCTCCTATTTTCAATGTTTATATAAATTTATACTAAATAATCCCCTTTTCCACCAATGTCTCTGCAATTTGAACTGAGTTCCAAGCCGCACCTTTTAATAAATTATCAGAAACAATCCAAAGATGGAATCCTTTTGGCATATCCGGATCTTTGCGTATTCTACCTACAAATGTATCTCTTTTACCCTCTGCATATAGTGGCGTTGGATAAATTTGTTCACTAGGATTATCTTGTAAAATAACACCTGGTGCATTCAGTAGTACTTCTTTAATTTCTGCAACGGTAGCTTCTTTTTCAAGTTCAATATAAACCGATTCAGAATGCCCCGATACAACTGGAACTCTAACGCAAGTAGCTGCCATTTTCAGATTTGGATCTTCTAAAATTTTCTTCGTCTCTTGAATCATCTTTACTTCTTCGAATGTGAAATCGTTGTCTGTAAATATATCCACTTGCGGCAATACATTAAATGCAATTGGATAATGTTTTTTATCTTTTTTCGCTGGTAATATAGTACTCTTCACTTCTTCACCTGTAAGCATTGACTTAGCCTGTTCTTTTAATTCATGAATCGCATGAATTCCTGAACCTGATACGGCTTGATACGTTGAAACAATAATTCGTTCTAAACCAAATGATTTTCGAATTGGCTGAAGTGCTGTTACCATCTGTAGTGCTGAGCAATTCGGAACTGCAATGATCCCTTTATGTTTCCTTAAAGTATGTGCATTTACTTCTGGAACGACGAGTGGTACATCGTGTGCCATTCTGTATTCACTTGTGTTGTCAATTACGATTGCACCACTAGAAACTGCATGATTTACATATTGTCTAGAAACTTCTCCTCCAGCACTAAAAAATGCAATGTCTACACCTTCAAAACTAGTTGATTTTGCCTCTTGTATTTTAATCTCCCTTCCTTTAAATTTTACTGCCTTACCAGCAGATCGTTTTGACGAGAGTAATGTAATTTCTTCTATATTAAATTTCGTTTCTCTATCTAACAATGCAATAATTTTTTGTCCTACTGCACCTGTAGCCCCAACTACAGCTACATGGTAGCTCTTTTCACTCATTTTTTCTCCTCCAATTTCACTTGAATAAATTTCTCCACAACTTAATTTTAAAAGAAATTTAATGATTTGAAAAATTGAAATACATGATATAATCATTCACAAATCATGATAATAAAAGGGGTATCACTTATGGAAATGAGACATGTTAAAACATTTTGTGCCATTGTTAAATATGGCAACTTTTCTAAAGCTGCTCATGCATTAGGTTATGCGCAATCTACTGTGACAGCTCATATTAAATCATTAGAGAGCGATTTAAACATTCCTCTATTCGATCGATTAGGAAAAAAAATACTTCTTACAAAAGCAGGTCATCAATTTCATCCGTACGCATTAGAATTACTTACTATTTATGATAAAGCGCAAGAAATCCCTCAAAACAGTGACCATTTAGAAGGAACATTGACTATTACATCTAATGAATCATTGGCAGTGTATCGGTTACCACAATTATTACGTACTTACAAACAGGAAAATCCGAAAGTAAATATCGTACTTGAGACAAATACCAATGAGCAAGCATTGAAAAAACTACATGAAGGAGAAACCGATGTTATCTTCATAATTGGAGAAAGTATAGAGCATAATGATTTTATTACGTGTAATTTATGTAATGAAACATTTGGATGGATTTTCCCTGCTCATTTCCCTTCAAACACTGATCCACTCTTTTTATTACAAAATACTCAATTTATATTTACTGAACAAAGCTGCGGCTATAGACCAATGGTAGATCGTTTTTTACGTCAAAGTGGGAATATTCCCGCTAAAACATTCGAAACTTCCAATGTTGAAGTCATTAAACAATCTGTGATGTGTGAGTTAGGAATTTCCATTCTCCCTTACATCGTTGTACAGGAAAGTTGTCAAAAAGAGCAACTCTGTTTTCAGCCCATCGAAACTCCAACAGTCATTCAAAGCCATGTAATCTATCATAAATCTAGATGGATATCACCCGTTTTACAATCGTTTCTTACACTATTAAAAAAGACAAAAATATAATAGAGATAGTATTTAACTTATATAGTCATTTTCTTTTTATTAGACGTTTTCTTTTCTTTAACTAAAGCATATACGATTGGAAGAACTAGTAAAATAGCAATTGCACACATAATTCCTAAAGAAGAAAACGACAATCCATTACTTACTGCAAGTGAAGCTGCTCCAGAAGCAATAGTCATCCCAATATACATGGCAGAACTATTTAATGCCATCACAGTCCCTCGCACAGCTGGTTTTAATTCTGAAATTAAAGCCGTTAATGATGCTTGGCCAAATCCAATAAATAAACTCCAAATTATATGTACAGTAATTGCAATTGCTAGATTTTCTATAGAAAGCGAGAATATCATTACACTAATTGAGGCTACAATACTGGCAATGGAAACAACATTCCTCTTTCCTACTTTATCAGCTAACTTTCCACCAAAAATATTTCCAGCCACACTACCAATTCCCGCCAGAAAGATGACAATACCTATCTCGCCAACGGAAAGTCCAAAGTTATTTCCATAATAAACACCTATGTATGAAAACATTCCGTGTAATCCAATTGTCCATAGGAACGTTGCTAATAATGCAAATAAAACTGATACATTTACTAAAACCATTTTTAACGATGCAATCAACGTCTTCGTTATAGAAGCACGCACCTCATCTCTCGGTTTTTCATTTTCTAATAGCTGATTAACTAGTAATGTAATAAATAAAGTTAATAGTCCTATACTATAAAATGTCCACTGCCAATTTCCTACTTCAGATAAAAATGCTCCTATAGGTACTCCGATGACTGTCGAACCTACCATTGCTCCCATAATCGTTCCCATTGCTTTTCCCCTTGACTCATATATAACTTTATCTCCTACTAATGCAAATATACTTGGCATGATCATTGCACCGGATAAACCTGTTAGACCACGAAATAATAAAAGCATTTCAAAATCCCTAGCTATTCCGGTACAAAATGTAGAAATGGAGAAAATAACAAACCCCATTATGATCATACGTTTCCTTCCAACTCTATCAGACATTGGTCCGAATAAAGGTGCAGTTATTCCATAACAAAGTGCATAAATAGTAATTAAAAGTCCTCCACTCCCATCAGGCATACTGATTGTTTCTGTAATAGCTGGTAATAAAGGTGCCACAAGTAATGAATCTAGCCCAACAAAAAAAGCTACAATTGCCAAAATACGTATCATCGACTTTACCTCCATATAAAACTCCCCTTTTATTTCATATATGAAATAACTCTTTATAATTATCCCCCTTCTTTTTTTTATTGCACTAGTTTTTACTTCATATATGAAGTATTTATATAAATAAAAATGTAACAAAGCGTTACATTTTTATTATATTTAACTCAAATGCCTCTTCCACTTTAATAATAAAGCGTCTAAATGCTCTTCTTCTTCTTTCGTAAAACAACCACAGTTCTCTTTTAAAAAATCACTATATTGCACATCTACTTGCTTTTTTGCTTCTTCACCTTTTTTAGTTAAATAAACGAGCGTTTCACGTTGGTCATTGGGGTTCTTCTCTGTCATAACGTAACCATCACGCTTCATCCGTTGAATCATTGTTGTCATATTACTTGGAACACATCCCATGTTTTCAATTAATTTTGACATGGATACTTTCCCAGATTTTGCGAGTACTTGAATTACTCCGAATTGAACATAGCTTATATCATATTGTTCAATTGCTTTATCTAAATTTCTTTGGAGTAAATGATAAACATCACGAATATTTCCGTAAAGCTCTCTGTTATTCATATGTATATTTAAGCCCCTCTAATTTATTTCATATATGAATCATATTCCCATTTATTTCTTGTGTCAATAAAAAACACCTTTGCATTTATACCAACAAAGGTGTTTCAAAATCAATATGTATATTATTTATTAGCTTGCACCTCACCTGCAATTAATTTACTACCTGAATATGTACCTTTTTGTATAAAAACTTGATTAATTAATTCTTTTTGTTCCTTTTCTGACATTACTCCTTTCCCTTCTCCTAAATTCCCACTTTGTAATTTCCAAATCTTGTTGTGGTCCACATCAACCTTTTCATATTTTCCTTGTTTCCATCGTTCTAAAATATCCACATATGTACTTTTTTGTGCAACATCATTACTATTTATAATTTCAAGTAAACTTTCAATACGTTCTTGTGTAATAAAAATATAGCCCCATTTTTGATCAGCTTTTGTTTTTTGATGTGCCATTTCATGTAATGCTGTCTGTATGTTCTCATCTGTCCACTTAAAATTTTTATTAAAACCGCTATTCGGTAATGAATGATTGCCATTTTCCAAAAGCTTTGCATCTTCAGCTTTTACATTACTATCAGCTAGCACTTCTACTGCCGGAGCGGCTGGTGATGCCTTTTTCGCAGCTGGTTTACTATTATTCAGATAATACAGCATACCATATGTTACACCTACCCCGATTACTACCATCCCCACGATAATCCCTAATACTTTAAATAGTGTTTTCATCTCGCCTATTTCCTCCCACATAGCCCTTTTCATAATTTCTATCTATCAAAAACAAATGTAGCATCTCTTTTTTCGCAGCTTGCTGCGATTCATTTTTCCATACTAATTAACATAACTATAACTATTACTTTCCAGAAATGTAGCAACTCCATCCTCATCATTACTTTTGGCAATAAATTTAGCGACAGATTTTAATTCTTCAACAGCATTGTTCATCGCTACGCCAATCCCACACTTCTCTATCATTTCCATATCATTGTAGTCATCTCCAAATGCAATTACTTCTGATACGTCTCGATTTAAGTGCTGTAGAACATGCTGAATGCTATTCCATTTTGAAACATCCGTATGCATAATTTGACACAATGTTCCGTTATCTGTAATGACTGCTTTACACTCATCAGGCAATTCCTTAGTGAACTCCTTATTTATTGAGCCATTAGTACAAACGATTAATTTAGAAGCTTTTTCAAAGTTTAACTTTCTTATATCCATGACTTCACACGGCACATCACCAAAATAATCAGTAACATCAAAATTTGAGTACAGCTTATCATTTATTTCAAGACAAATCTGATGAAGATTATACTTTTTTGCTATTTCTATGATTTCTAAAATATCATTTTTAGAAATCTTCATTTCATATAAAATATCATTACCTTTAAGAACTAAAGCTCCGTTATAACAAATGATAATCTCACTTTTTAACACGTTGGGAATATACTGTTTTATAGCCCTTGGAGGCCTTGCAGTAGCAAAAATCAATTCGTCTCCATTATTTTTACATTCCCTCAAAATATTAATAGATTTCTCTGAAATTGTTTTATCACTTCTTAATAAAGTCCCATCAAGATCTGAAATAATAATCTTTTTCATGCTTACATTTATTCTCCTTTCACAAATAATAACTCGAAACATTGATTATTTGTTGAATCGACTGAGCTTTTGCTGGTAGTTAATCTCTACCTACTTTTTGTCTCAATTCAATTTCAAGTCTCATTTTCATTTATTACATATTTTCTATTCCCTGAATCATATATGCATTTCCTTATATTGTATTTCTTTTCTTTATAAATTGAAAGATTATTCCGTTAAAAAGCACAGTCTTTTTCAAATGCTAACTCCACTCTAAGTATTTCGTTTTAAATTTATAAAAATATATGCTAGCCTAATATTTATAGTAGCTGCATAAATATGAGTTTATTGTATGATGGTTTAGCATCTTCAAACTTTGATGAAACTATCTACACCCTAAAAATGTATTCATTCTCTCACCATGAATAATTCTGTTTATAGTATCGATGTTTGTGATGAACGAACAGTTTATCCTTCTCAACTCTTTCTTCCTAAATATACAAATGCTCTTAAGAAAAATGAAACAGCAAACTTACAAATATTAAAAATAATATATAATACGAACTCACATATTCAATATGTATAAAAAACAACGAGTACCTTATAAGGTACTCGTTGTTTTTTATGCACGATTCTCTTTTAACCACTTCCTAATAGCATCTAACCTCGAAACATCAAAACGTCTCTCTTCACACACATTTAAACTGTTTAAACTTTTCACAATTTCTAATTCATTCGACTTTACACTTTTCGCTTCAATCAATTTACAGTATCCGTCCGTTATGGTATTTAAATTTTCATAATAACGCTGAAACGATTTTGATATATGTAAATGCTTTTCAAAGTTTCTTCTTCTTTTCGTCTCATCAGATTCTTTCCTTTTTCGAAGTTCTTCATCATTCGTGTACAAATAAAAATATTGATCCGGAAAACCAATTTCCATATTTATCATCTTTTCTTTATAAAAGTTTTCTATTAAAGATAATGGCTGATTAAATATATCAAAATGAAAACACCAATTATAACTAAGTGGCTGATAAATATCACCATCAAGTATTACAATTTCATATTGCTGTGATTTCTGCACTGCCATATTCCAGCGCTCCACTTGTTTTTCAAAATACCATGTTTTATGTTCATTTCTAGGTCTTTCAAATAAATCGTTAACTTCTGGAATAATAAATGCACCGTAATTTCTTTCTAATTCTCGACATGTTGTACTCTTACCAACTGCGCTCGCTCCCTCAAACGCTATAATCCCCATATTTTCTCCCTCTTTCATTAGCTAATATCTCTTTGTTTCGACTTTCGCCCCCACAACTGTTTCCATAAAACGATTGAAGCAATTGAAAGCATTATTGTTGTAATGATACTACCTTCAATACCAAATGAGCCTCCATGGAGCACTTCTGATCCATTTGTTACAGGTTTAAATAGTGGTGTTGAATATATCGTCATTCCACTAACTGCAAAACCATAGATGTTATATTGCGCCCAATTCCAAATAGAATGCCACGCGCATATCCCCCAAAGACTACTGTCTTTTAATACGTAAAAAACTGCAAATACACCAACTAATATTATATTCGATATCGAAAGAATTGTAATACCTGGATTCAGTAAATGAAGAAAACCAAATAAAAAAGAAGTCACAACAATCCCAATCCATATACGGCTTCTAACAGAGAGAACTGGGAATAACCAACCTCGTACAACAATTTCTTCAGTTGCCCCTTGTATTAAAAATGCAACTAAAGACCCTACAATACTAAATATAGCTGTCATCGTAATTTCTTGCATTTGTAGTTTTACATTTCCTGTTAATACGAGTGAAATTACTGGTATCGAAATGAAAATAAACCCTATTAATGCACCCCTCAAATACTTTCTCATCCATTCCTCTTTCCAAAAACCAATAGATGAAAATGACCTTTTCTCTACAAATTTAATCCATAAAAACACAAAAAATATAGCCCCGCCAAACGTTAATATCATCTCAATATTGCTATAAATTGCCTTCATAAAGTTTATTTCTGTTTTCGGTAAAAACAGCATAAATAACATAAATAATTCACCTAAAGTCAAGAATATAATAGCAAGTATAACAGCGAAAACAGGATGAACTTTTCTTCTCCCTTCTTTTGCTGCTTCAATTATTTTAAATTTTTTATTTAGCAATATTCTATCCTCCTTATTATTGTGATCATCTGTATTCTTAAAATATATATATCGTTTCCCTTAAACATACTTTTTAATATAAATGATTTCTGTTTGGAATAAATTCAGATTAGGAATAATATATAAATAAAAGAGATGTCTTTGTGCCTTTTACCATTATCACCTAAATAATTTACTGGCTTTACCAGCACTTGCTATTTCACACCATTTGTTGTAAGATAGTAATTAAGGTCAATTTAACAATATATTTTCTTTGCATATTATCAAGTATCAATCAGGACCATTTCGTACTCCTTATGGGTTTTTGATAATATGTGAACTTTTATTTTCATTCAAATAAGGCCGATCATATTGTAATCTTTTTAAATTTTAGGAGGCATTACCATGACATTAACAGGTAAAGTAAAATGGTTTAACAGCGAAAAAGGTTTCGGTTTCATCGAAGTTGCAGACGGTAGCGACGTATTCGTTCACTTCTCAGCTATCACTGGCGACGGCTTCAAATCTCTTGACGAAGGTCAAGAAGTTAGCTTCGAAGTTGAAGACGGTAACCGTGGACCTCAAGCTAAAAACGTTGTAAAGCTATAATTCAAACAATAAAAAGGTTGTTACCAGCTCGGTTAACAACCTTTTTAATATATAACTAAAAATTTTTACATAAAAGGAGTGGTTACATGTATCGCAATCGAAAGAACGATGTAGCAGAAGTACCACCAGAACAAACACCTGTTTGGGAATGTGAATCAGAGGATTGTTTAGGATGGATGAGAAAGAACTTTTCATTTGAAGAAGAGCCTAAATGCCCTTTATGTAAAAGTAGCATGAAAAGTGGAGAACGTTTATTACCTAAGTTAGGTTAATTTTTACATGCCCCTCTTATTTTATTAAGAGGGGCTTTTTATTAATAATGATTCTCCTCTACATCTGTTCGCACAACAGAATACATTAATGCATCGTGTTGTTTATTTCCTTGATGAATGTATCCGCGTAACAGTCCTTCCTTTTGAAAACCTAATTTAGATAACATATTACACGAAGTTATATTTTCAGGATATGTAGTAGCTCCAATTCTAAATAAACCTAAATCTCGAAATCCATAAGTAATAATTTCTCGAGCAGCTTCTGAAGCATAACCATTCCCCCAATAACGAGGATGTAAATCATATCCAATCTCAGATCGTTTACTCCAAAGTTGTAAATTATTTAATCCAATTGTTCCTACTAAAGTATTTGTTTCTTTTAATACAATCCCCCAACGTATCGCCTTTTTCTCAAAGTAATTTTTCGAAAAAGATTCAATCATACGTGAAGCTTGTCCAAACTCAGTAAAAGAATTCATACCGTAATAACACGTTACCTCATCTAATGAGAATATTTCATATATTTTTTGACAATAAGATTGTTCTATTTCAACTAAGCGCAAGCGTTCTGTTTCTAACATAGGAAATGCCATAGGATCACTCCTTTCTCTCTACTCATTTATTATAGCAGAAAAAGTATTTATAATTAGGAAAGTCCTCAATGTCCCACAAATCAAATATTTCTAGCGATGCTTATCCTCTTAATAATATATAACTTCGTTGTATTTATTAATTTACCCTCTAAAAACCAACCCTAATTTATACCGTCTCATGTTAAAATATAGAAAAACAGTAAATACTTCCTACGGAGGTGCTTAAACTTTATGTATATTTTCATTGGTCTATCCCTCTTGCTCATTTTACTCATTTTTTTATTCGCAAAAAAATTTACACCAAACTCATTCATGATGACTAGTTTTAAAGGAAATAGCTTTAAGACGTTTTCAGTTGGTATATTAATCGCTGCCACACTCTCTCTTTCATACGGAATTTATCACGCAGCAACATATCAACCTAGATATTTAGATATTAAATTGCAAAATCAAAATTTTACTGTTTTCGGTAATGTTGGTGAATTTAGTTATTTCTCAGAAGAATTACTAAAAAAAGATGCAGAAGTTGAACTGTATTTTGCCTCTTGGGAAACAATACAATTAAGTAATCCAGAAATAATAGTAGCCTACCCTTCAGGAAAACAGGAAACATGGAAACCTAATATAACAATAATACCTACAAATAAATTACAAGAAGAACATAATATTAAAGAACTTTATCAACTCTCACCGTACTCCTTTAAAGAATCTGGAGAAATAACATTAACTATTAAAAATAATAAAGCTAATTATAAAAAGATTTCAATTAATGTGAAGTAACTACAAATAAAATGTCCCTCCATTATGTTGGAGGGACATTTTATTTACATATGTATTCAATATTATTATTTTGATTGTTCATTCAATGTCGCAATTATTTCATTGGCAGTATTCTTTCCGTTTCCAATACAAGCACCAATTCCGACACCGTAATATGAAGCTCCAGCTAAGTATACATTTGGATAAAGAGCCGTTAATTTTTCATTTAATGATTGCACCGCTTGATTATGTTCCAAATGATATTTCGGCATTAAATCTTTCCAATTTGTAACTTCAATTACTTCTGGTTCACCTTGAATTCCAAGGCTTTTTTCAATATCATATAAAGCTACTCGTACCAATTCCTCTTCACTATAACTTTTGATCGTTTCATATACTGGATTAGTGCTCTTATAAAACATTCTTACTAATAGCTTTTGTTTACCCGATGTATGTTTCCACTTCCTGCTTGTCCATGTGCAAGCATCACAATGTAAATCACTGTTTTCCGTTACGATAAAACCTGTTCCGTCAGCCGGTAGTTGTTCATCTAGTATGTCAAAACCTAAGTAAATACTTATAAGCGATGAATTTTTAAATTTATTAAAATTCTCGTTTAACTCATTAGACTGCAATAAAGTTTGTGCGATATCATGCGGGGCCGCTAAAACGACAGAATCAGCTTGTATTGTCTCATGATTTGCAAAAGAAATCTCATATTGATCACCTTTTTTACTTACAGCAGTCGTTACAACACCTTTTTTAATGACAGTCTCAGTCAGCACTTCTTCTAAGCGATTAATAATCGTAGATAGTCCACTTTTAAATGATACAAATTTTTTATTTCCTGCTGATTGAAATTGTTTTTTATTCTCTTCAAAACCTTTAATAATACTTCCATATTTATTTTTATAATCCACTAAATACGGTAATGTAGATGCCATAGTAAGCTCATTCAATTTGCCAGAATATACACCAGAAAGTACAGGCGCAATTTGTCTTTCCACTAACTCTTTCCCTAAAAAGCTTTCTAAAAATACAGCAAGTGATGTATCCTTTGTAAACTCTTTATTTTTCGTAATAAAATCTTTTAAAGCAATGATTTTCCCTTTTTTTGAGACTAGTGTACTGCTAAATAATGATTCAACACTCATAGGAATCCCAAATATAGTGTCAGCAGGAATTGGATGTAATATGTTATCAGAGTATATGTAAGAAATACCTGTTTCGTTATACACCATTTCATTTTCTAAACTCAAATCTTTTACAAGCGGCAAAACATGTTCATTACGAGCAACGATAGAATCTGCTCCAGATTCCATAATAAAATCATTTTTTTCCACACTGTGGATTTTACCACCTAAATACTCTTCTTTCTCAATAAGGATTAAATTCAAATCTATATTATAATCCTTCGTTAATTTTTCTAAATAAAACATAGTAGAAAGTCCAGTAATACCTCCACCGATGACAACGACTGTTTTCATATTTGCTGCGCTCCTAACCGATACAATTAATAAATCCTATTTTATTATACCCAAAATCCCTCATATTCGACTAGCGGCTTGCGCATTCTGTAAGAAATTAGACAATATATATGAATATATTTTTGGTTGATCATTATGCACTAAATGATTTGCAAACGGAATAACGGCAATATGTATATTATTGTTTAATTGTTTAAAAGTTGTAGCGGCTGTAACTTCATCTTCTGAATCTCCCCCGACAATACACAGTGTAGGTATTTGAAGATTAGCTACATCACCCGTTTCATGAAATGGGTACCAATCCTTAACTTGCCACGATTCAAGCAATCCTTTCCAATCACTTTTTACATGAATTTGATTCATATAAGTTACAACTTCTTCATTTTCCATCAACTGTTGATGACACTTCGCTTCATATTCCTGAGATTCTTCCCAATTATCTCGCTCAACAGGAAAGATACCTGAAAAAGTTAATGTCCTCACTTTATCTGGATATTTTTTTGCAAATAATAAAGCGGCTAATCCCCCTAGTGAAACACCCGCTATATGACAACTATTAATTCGCAAATGTTCTAGCGTATCATTTATATCATCAGCAGAGCAAAGAAAATAATTATCTAATGTACCTCCTGATTCGCCATGTCCTCTTAAATCAGGACGAATTACTTTAAAATGCTTTTCTATAAAAAATTCTACCTGCTCTTCAAACTCTACTAAACCTGTCATTCCACCAGAATGTAAAAGCACGATTGGTTCCCCTTCGCCTGAGATGTGCGTATGTAAAATCATTTATTCCCCTCCGATTATAATGAATATTCTGTTTATTGATTGTATATCGAGTACATTTCTATTACTAAATAACAAAGAACTATAACATATTCAAACCACGTCATAGTTCTTTCTATTTTAAAAACATAAACCAGTTTATTAATTTGTCAATTTCTTGGCTGAGCTCTATTACTTTTTCATGTTGAAGTCCATAATTTGAGACTAGATTCAATAATTCTTCTTTTTTCAATTCAATTACTTTTTCTAACTTTACTAATTCCATGTCGTCTTTATTCGCTCCAATTTCAAAATATATGTATTTTAGTATAGCCTACTTACATAATAAGTAAAAGTAAAATACGCATGTAAAACCTTACAAATATAAAAATAATATACAATCAACAAAGAAATTTTAAATTTTGCCCCTTTATACAGATCATTGACTTCATTACGTATTAATAACAAATCGGAATTGTTCTAAGGTTATATCTTTATATTCCGGAGCTCTCTTTATATGATCAAAATAACTATATGAGAATTTGAAAACATGTCCAAAATCCCAATCAAATTCACTATAGTCTTTTAGCCAAAATTGATTTTCAGTTGGTAATACGTGAGCACGTTTAGATTCAATTAAAGGTAAATGATCTATAGGAGAATGTAGATTTATTTCAGTATTCAGCATAAGTTTTTTACTAGCACGCAGTACGTATACTAGTTTTAAAAGTGGACGTATTCCTCTTTGAAATATATATTTATATCCTAAATCATACATTATATTAATTGCGTGGGAAAAAGTAAGCATATGGCCAATTAAATCATGATGTGATTCTGCTCTATAAATAATCTTAAACTCCGATAGTTCATTTAAAATAAACTTAGATAATTGTTTTGGATTTCTTAATTCACTTTGTATCTCGTCATATATACTTAATTTTTTAACTTCTTTCGTCGTAAAACCAATCCACGATCTACCGGGAATTGTTTTTTGAAATGATAATATAAGGTCAGTTATCCCTTCTATTGCTTGATTATCGCCCCATTTTTGTAGCTCTTTCATAGCTAATAAACTTAATGCCGCATAAATAACGTTATGCCCCACCCAATGAAGTTCATCAATTGTATTTTCCAATGATTTTATTATCATTTTTTCGGCACTTTGAAAATCAATTTCTTCTTTACCATCGATGATTTCATCTTATTTTTGCTTGTTCAGCATCATTTTTGTATGAGAATGCATATTACGAGCTATCTCTTCTTCAATATTATTATCTTTCATGAAAAAATAACTAGCAATTGCAGCTCCCCCGTAATGTGCATGCCAAATATCATTTGTTTGTTTTTTGCATTGAGAAATAATTGAAAGGCCGCCTTTTAAAACACTTTTACCTTCCATTTTCTATCCCCCATTATAAAACTCACTTTATACTCATCCTAAAGATGGCGTTAATACAAATAAAATGTGATTCGATTCATCACTTTTATTCAAAAATCGATGCTTCACGTTTGGCGGGATACGCACAACATCACCTTCTTCTAAAAAATATTCTTTTCCTTCTAATTCCACATACACTTCCCCTTTCATGATAACCGCAATCTCTTCCTTATCTTCATGTGAGTAGTGACTTTCCGTTGTGTTTGCTTTTTTATTTAAATCCATCATCAACATTTCAATACGTGCTTTCATAAAATCAGGTGTTAATACATCATATACAATGTGATCATTATTTTCCCGATATACTTTTTTTCGATCTTTTTTCTTAGAAATGAGTGAATCTGTATCAATCTCATTAATAAAAAGTGTAAATAGCGGTACATTTAATGCTTTCGCAATTAATTCCAATACACTTAAAGAAGGGTTCGCATATCCTCGTTCAATTTGACTAATTAGTGAAGTACTAATCCCTGCATAATCAGCAAATTCACGTATTGTCATATTATTTTTCTTACGATAACTTAATACAGTTTGTCCGAGTCTATCATGTATCATAGTAAAAACTTCCTTTCGTCCATCATATTGCATGTTTCGTTGCCTTTGTGCTGACATACTAAACAAAGGCAACTAATCCTTTCCTATCGTCTCAGGGTCTTATATACTTACCTTTGTACATTATATCGTATTAAGTTTATTATAATAAACATTCTATCGGAGGGACAGACTTTGAAATCACCTATTCTTTCATATTTCATCTTATTTTTCGGTGTATTCGCCTTATCAACTTCAGCAATTTTTGTGAAATTGGCAGATGCTCCTGCGGCAATCATTGCTTTTTATCGATTATTATTTGCTACAGTAATTCTGTTACCGTTATTACTATTTAATAAAAGGAATCGAAACGAACTAAAAACATTATCGAAAAAACAATGGGGATTCGGATTTCTATCCGGGCTATTTTTAGCTGCACATTATGTACTATGGTTTGAATCCTTACAATATACTTCCGTAGCAAGTTCTACAGTTATCGTAACGTTACAACCTTTATTTTCAATGATTGGTGGTTACTTTTTATTTAAAGAGAGATTTACGAAAGGAGCGGTTATCGGTTGCCTCATTGCCATTTCAGGAAGTATCGTCATTGGTTGGCAAGATTTCCAAATTAGTGGCGACGCTTTATACGGAGATATTTTAGCATTTATGGCGGCCGGAATTATTACAGCTTACTTTTTCATTAGTCAACACATTCGTAAAGATTTATCTCTTATACCATATTCGGTAATTAGTTATGGAAGTAGTGCATGCTTTCTCGGTATATTTGCTTATATGCAGCAACAATCTTTCATCTATTACTCTACGCAAACTTGGTTGTGTTTTATTGGCTTAGCGTTTGTTGCAACGATTTTAGGGCAAACAATTTTTAATTGGTTATTAAAATGGATGAGTGCTACTGTTATCTCGATGAGTATTTTAGGAGAAACAATTGGAACTTGTATTCTAGCCTATTTTATTTTGAGTGAAAGCATTACTTTACAACAAGCACTAGGAATTTCAATTATTTTCATTGGATTAACATTATTTTTATTACAACCGAAACTACCGAATCGCAAATAACAATTAAAAAAGCATGACATTGATTTGTCATGCTTTTACATATTAATTATGTACAATTAAACCATCAGGTCTAAAACGACTCATCATAATTTCATTTATAAACTTTCCGTGAGCCTTCAAATTCCCTACCTTTACCCCTTCTACTACAAATCCGAATTTTTCATATAGATCTTTTGCTTTCGGATTCGTTTCTAAAACACCAAGTTCTACTCTCTCTAACATTAACCAATTATCAGCTAAATTAAGCATTTTTGTAAGAAGTGCTTTGCCAATACCTTTATTATGATATTCACTGTCTACCCCAATAAATAAATCGCCTGAATGAGATCTTCGTCCGGGACTTTGTGTTAAGCCAATAAAACCTACTACTTCCCCGTCATACTCTGCAACATATTCAAATTGATTTGGTGCTAAGTTTCGAATTCTATTTTCCATAGCGTCTACACGCATACTAGGTAAGAAAACCATATAAGGTAAAACCTCATCCTGTATACATATACGATGAATTGCTCTAGCATCTTGTATTTCTACTGCTCGTATATTGATTCCCATATTCGTCCCCCTCCATATAAATACCAATATATTATCTCATTCTAGAACCCTACATTAAATCCTTTCTCACCTGTATTTCTTTATGTTATTTTTACACAGCTATTTCGGTATAACACTTATTTTCCAAACATCTTATCCTAACAACCGATACGCTTTAAATTTTCACCTTATTATATAACTCAAGCAAATTTTCTATTGGGATACCATTTATTTTCATACCAGTTATATCACAATTTACTATTTCAATATTTTTCAGGTTACTATTATGTATTGTACTACCTTCCAAATCACAGTTTTCAAATGAAATAGGTTCCTTCTCATCTCCAAGACTTGTATTTTGGAATTGCACTCCACCTAATGTCACCCAATTAAATTTACTACTAGAAAGATTTAAATCTGCATATGAGGACCTTCTAAAATTTATATTTCTAAACTTTGATTGACTTACATTACAATTACTCATATTCATATGCATTATATTACTACCAACAAATGCACTATTTTTTAAATTTACTTGATAATATTCTGTATTAACCAAATTACAGTTTTCGTATTGACCATTTTTCATATCTTTATTTTTAATTAGGTTCTCTCCAACTGCATCTACATTTTTTCTTTTTACATAGCAATACTCATCTTCAGATTTAAACATTATTTCATAGCCCATTTTTTTATAAAAATGATGATTATTAATTTGTCTACTAGATGTTTCGAGATCCCAAATCCTTATGTTCGGATATTCCTCTTCTATTAATTTAATAACATATGATCCAATTCCTTTTCCTTGATAAACAGGCTCTACAAAAATACGATCAATTCGACCGTACGACTTACCAGAAATCGTAACTATAATTCCCCCAATTATTTTTTCATCCATTATCACTTTGTAAGAATCCAATTCTTCGATTGAATATTTCATCATTTCAATTGAAGAATAGCCTGGTGGTTGGATGTTATAATCAATTACATCATTTTGGCCGTATAACCATCGCTTCGCTTCTTCATCAAATGTTCTTTTCATTATTTCTGTTAACTTTTCAGCATCTAAAATTGTAGCTTTTTCTATAGAAATTATTGTCATTTTGTTTTCCCCTTCATTGTTATAATCCGATTACTTGTGTGAACGATATAGTTATTAATTTACTTTTGTCTTTAATATTTTTCCCATTATTACATATGGAACATCACTTTCACTTGGGTGAAATGGCTCTAATACATCCACCCAATCCAATCTTTTATATAAAGAACGCGCTTTTTCATTGTTTATTTGTGTTGTTAAAATACTCGTTCTATTTGAAATCCCTTCTAATAATTCATTATGTAATTTCATTCCAAGACCTTCATTTTGATATTGTGGGTGAACCGCTAACTCTACAAATTCAAAACAATCTTGCAGCCACTGATCTACTTGCTCCAGATGTAATGCTTCTCTCATTAATTGATTATAGTACTGTCCCCCCATTGAGCGATAACCATAAGTAAAACCAACTACTTCATTTTCATCATTTATTGCTACTATACCTTTAAAATCTACATATTTTATATGTCTTTTCATTCTCTCAATCATTTCAGTAAAATTTGTTTTCTCAAATGCTTTACAATACAATTTTGCCATATTATTAATTAGGTTTTCATCTTTTTCAATACGTATGAATTTCACTTTACCTTCCCCCTATTAAAACATTTGAACCCTTAAATAATTATAAAATAAAGAAAATTAAAACCAATCACTCTCTTTACTATTAAACTACAAATCAACCTATATTTTCCACCATTACCTAGTATGAATGAATAAAAAGAAGAGAACATGTAATATACGTATGTTCTCTTCTTTTTATTTTAACGCTTATTCATTTTCAATTTTATATAATTAATAATTAGATATTACTTAAGCCATTCGTTACAAGTATTAGCTAGCTCCTGTAAATCCTCTATAAATTGACTCGCATGATATCCATCACAAGCCGCATGATGTACTTGCAATGAAACAGGTAGCATAACCCTGCTTCCATCATTGAAATATTTCCCACAAGTAATAATTGGTAATAAAAAATCACCATCATTATTAATATTTAAATTAAATCCTGTAAAACTAGTCCAAGGTATACCAGAAATCGGAAAAACATTTGGCGGAATATTTTCTTTCGTGAAGAAACCATGAACATTAGCATAACATCTCATATCCTCTTCATAGTTTTTATAGAAAATGTGAAAATCGCTAGAATAATCCGTCCATATACTTGAAAAAGATTTATCATCTTTATGAAAGATTGTATAACTAGGTATCATTTCCTCCCAATACCCTAAAACTCCTTCATCATTAAAACATGTTCGAAATTCTGTATGTTTATTTATCACTTTAGAAATTACATAAATAAAAGTCGGATAAAATTTAATTTCCTTTTGATGTATTTCCTCTAGCATCATCGTAATATCAACATTCGCTGTCATACTAAACGAACACTTTAATTTTAAATAATGTTCAAAATACTGCTCTCTATTCCAATTTGCTCTGTCAATTACATGAAACTTCATTTCATTAGCCTCCTAAAATTTCATTTTTATTTTAGAAGGCTAACTTTCTTGTTTTCACCACACTTGCTCACTCCTTATAGTTTAAATTTATACTCAAGTTTTTATTTAATTATATAACATTTGCAAAAATCCATTCACATGTTTCTTGAAATCCATCCACATACTATTAATAAAGTGAAACTTTAATCAGTGGAGGGGCACTTCATCCCCCACTGATTATTAGTTGAACCAATCGGGCTTTTACGGGCAGTTGATCTTCTTTGTTTTCGCCGAATTTTGAGGTGGAGGTCTTACTGCCCGTTAATGCGGGATAAATCAAATGACGTTTGGAGGATTCAAACATGAATGACAAAAGTGTAAATAAAAAAGAAAATGTTATCGAAAACACTACCTCTATCCAAAATAATAATAATACTGCAAATCTTAATATCGAAGAACAAGCAATGAACGGCTTATATGGAATGCCCGAAACAACCATTGAAGATGCTGATCACGTTGTAACTGATGATTTGACTTCAAAAAATTAATGAACTACATAGAAAAGAGCCAAGGAAAATATCCTTGGCTCTTCTCTATTATATATCCAATTTTTGTACTTCTTCTCTCTTTTTAGAAAGTTTCCCTGGCCAAAAAGCAAAGCGGCCTAAAACAACTGTGATTGCTGGTACAAGTAATGGTCTTACAATAAATGTATCTAGTAATACACCAATTGCAGTTACAATACCAAATTGGACAAGAACTTGAATTGGAAGTGTGCCTAACACTGCAAAAGTCCCTGCTAAAATTAAACCTGCTGATGTAATGACACTTCCTGTTTGCATTACGCCATTTTTTACAGCTTCTACATGACTTTGATTCTTTCTATTTTTCCATATTTCTGAAACCATAAAGATATTATAATCTTCACCTAAAGCAACTAAAAATACGAATGCGTATAACGGTATCGCACCTTGTATTGCTGGAGCTCCCATACCAAAATGAAGTAATATCCATCCTGCTCCTAATGCAGAGAAGAATGATAAAACAACTGTTGCTATTAAATAAATCATCGCTACAATTGATCGTAAGTAGACAAGTAATAGTAAAGCTATAATACTGATCATTACTGGAATAATAACTGCTTCATCACGTTCCGTAATTTGTTTTGTGTCATATAGTGACGCTGTTTCTCCACCAATCCACAATTGATCTTCAACATTATTAATCCCCGCATCTTTTAATACTTTTTCTACACTATTTTTCAATTTAGGGATTTGATCTAGCGCTTCAATAGAGTACGGATTTTCCGCTAAAGAAACTTCATACATTTGTATTTGTTTATTGTCTTTTCCCTCTTTTGGCTCTTTCACTGTATTTACAAAAGAAAATTTCTCAATTTCTTGTTTAATAGGAAGCTCTTTTCCTTTCGTATCAACAACAATTTTTACAGGTGCTAGTTCACCAGCCGAAAAATGATCACTAATCAACGTAAACCCTTCACGTGAAGGCATATCTTTTGGAAATGATTCTAATAGGTCATAAGTGTATTGAATGCGCGGTACGAATGAAGCTAATCCACCTAATACAAATACGGTTAACATTATAATTGTCCACGGTCTTCGTACTACAATATCTCCAAGTTTTTTACTAAATAGGCCTTTTGATTTTTTGACTTTTACTACTTTCTTTTTCCTTCTTGCAAACTCTTCATTCATCAAAGTTGTTCTCGGTATAAACGGGAAGAATGCAACTCTGCCGAAAATTAATAAAAATGCCGGAAGAATTGTTAAAGCAGCAATCCCCATTATGAATACAGCAACACTAAATGGTACTGCAAATCGATGAAAGGCACCATACTGAGCAAGTAATAATGTTCCTAATCCCAGTACAACAGTTAAGGCACTCATTATAATTGCCCCGCCAGATGCTTTAATCGCAAGTTGCAGCGCTTTATATTTACTTTCTTCTTCTAACAAGTACTCTCTATATCTCGAAATTAAAAATAAACAATAGTCCGTTCCAGCACCAAACAATAATACTGTCATGATTGATATCGCCTGGGCATCTACTTTAATCCATCCGTGATCGGCTAAAAAACCAAGTGTAGGACTAATAATACCGTATGCAAATCCCACAACAAGTAAAGGTAAAATTGCTAAAATTGGTGAACGATACAATAAAATTAATAAACCTAATACGAGTAATACGGTAGCAACTAATAATTTCACATCTGCTTGACTAAATAAACTAACTGCATCTGTTTGAATACCTACAGGTCCAGATAATCGAGCATGTAAACCAGAATCACTTATCTTTTGTTTGAATGGATCTTCTTCCACTTTACTATTCACTATTTTTCGTAACTCTTCTAAATTACCTTTTAATATATCCGTTCCAGCAGATTTATTAAAGAATACCGGTGTAACAAATGATGTACCATCCTTTGATGCGCTTTTTGATAATACTTGCTCTGGAATTGTATCAAATGGTGGTAATGTTGATTGTTCTTTTAAAGGACTGGCCTTTAATTCTTTATAAACGTCTTGTATGAGTTTATAATCCTTTGACTGTAATCCACCATCTCTATGCCATACTACTAACAACGGATTTCCTGCATTATTAGGAAATTCTTTTTTCATAAGTGCTTCAGCTTGCTGTGACATAGCTGTTTCAGGTAAATTTTTCGGATTCGGCTCTTTCTTACTATTTACTTGTGGTAACGTAAATGAAAGTACTAATGTAATAAGAATCCATACCGATAATGTTATCCATTGCGTATTCTTCCCTGCTACAAGCTTTCCTAACATATGTAACGGGTGCTTTTTCATAAAAACCCACCTTCCTTTTTCCTTCCAATATTAATTATATATACTGGTCAGTTAATTAATCAAGAATGATTAAAAATTATGTTATAATTATCTCAATAATAAATGTCAGGAGCGAATGTAGTTGGAACAAAAACAACGTCCTCTCGGAAGGCCTCGTCAAAATAAAAATACAAAATCTACAAAAGAAATCATTTTAGAAGTTGCAACTAGGTTATTTCTCACTCAAAATTATCAAGTTGTTTCGATGGATGAGGTCGCGAAAGAATGTGGTGTTACAAAAGCAACCGTCTACTATTACTATTCAACAAAAGCGGATTTATTTACCGCTACTATGATTCAAATGATGGTGCGAATAAGAGAAAATATGGATCAAATCCTCTCTACAAATAAGAATTTAGAAGAAAGATTATTGGACTTTGCTACAGTATACTTACACGCAACGATGGATATTGATATGAAGAACTTTATGAAAGATGCAAAACTATCGTTATCTGCAGAGCAATTGAAACAATTAAAAAATGCTGAAGATAGCATGTATGAAGTATTAGAAAAGGCACTCGATAATGCAATGCAAATTGGAGAAATCCCGAAAGGAAACGCTAAATTTACGGCTCATGCATTCGTATCTTTATTATCAATCGGGAATTTTAAAGATGAAAATCACAATCCTATTCTTGCAAATATAGATGAATTAGCAAAAGAAATCGTTTCGTTTTATTGGAATGGGTTAAGTCATTAAAATTAAATAGATTTCCTTTAATAAAAGAGCATGTTTGAATTTTTTTCAAACATGCTCTTTTATTATTTATTTATATACTAGTATTCAGATGATACTTTAGCACTATTTAACAAAAAAAATTTATCCTCAACTTTTACAATTTTTGAAGTTGAACATTTATATTCTCCTTACTTAATCCCCCATGGTAACAAACTACAGATTCGATATCTAGATTTAAATACTTCTCTAAAGATTGTTGTGCTTCCTTTACATTTAGTGTAGTTGGGGCATGAACTCCTCCTAACTTTCCATTCAAACTATACATAGAGTCCCCAGCGACAAGAGTTTTACTTTGTTTCAAATATAAACTTATATGACCCGGTGTGTGCCCTGGAGTATGGAGAATTAGTATCCCACCGCAATATGGAAGTTCTTGCCCATCAATCACAGTAGTACTTACTTTTCCTTTTGGTGGATTCTCTACATTTCCATCTTTCAATAAAGGTAAATCCCCCTCAATATATGGCTTATCTAGCTCATGCGCATAAACTTTAATATCGCTTACACCGTTCTCCAATAATTCAGGAAGGCTACCTATATGATCTATATCCTGATGCGTCAAAATCACGACTTTTAGCTTTTCAAATGATACCCCAATCCTCTCCATCTCTACTTGTATATCTCTAAATTGTCCAGGAAAACCAGTATCTATTAAAACTGCCATTTCATCATCCCATAAAAGAATCGGGTGAATAATATACTCTTGAAACTCAAGATATAGCATTCCTACTCCTTTAGCAATCTCCATACAGTAATTCTCCTTTATAATGAAGTTTGAAAATATGTACGATTACACCGAGAATTTAAAGCCCTGCTATCTTATAATTTGTTTTGTCATCCCAATAGAGAATGCCTGAAACCCTATAGCTTCATAGTAAGATTGCAATTTATCTACACACATTAGTTGCGGAATAACCTTGTTTTGTTCACAGTGCTGGATTAATCGTTCTACTATTTCTTTTCCAATACCAATGGACTGATATTCTGGCAATACACATACACCACAAATAACACCTGTTATTACTCCATCGGATATAACACGCCCCATCCCAATTAATTGTTGCTCTTTAAAAACATAAATTGCATACCAACTTTGTTTACACATTTGTTCCAATTCGTTAACCGTTAATTTAAGAGAATTCCATCCTAAAGATTCGTATAAGACTAATAATCCATTAAAATCTGTAGGATGTTCACTTGTGTAGCGTATACTATTTTCCATGTAATACTCCCTATTCTCTGGCTTGTTTATATTTCATAAAACTACCCTTTATAAAAAAATTCTGATCGACGTGAAAATAACTAGTACAAACTTCAATAAGAAAAATAGAATTCCTTCTCAACATAAAATAAAAAGAAGTTACCTCACCAGAGTTAACTTCTTTTATATAAGACTATCATTATATTATCAACCAAAAATCATACAGCTACATACGATAAGAACAAACAAAACTAATAAACTATTTGAGAAATAACCCACAGAATATTACCCCTTTATTTAATTATGTAATAGATTTTATCATAAAATGATTTACAACATAATAACTGAAAAAGACATTGCATTCATTAGTTATATATGTTTAGTAATATTTTATTTCCGGCCATATTCTTCTTTCCTAAAACCACTTCTAATACTCCTCTACTTTAGTTCACATAACTACAAAAACAACAAAAAAAAGACCTCAATAAATTTATATTTAGGTCATAGATGTTAAATTTAATTTAATTAAATCAAAGACAGGAACATATTTGATATGTTCCTGCCTTTTTATTATGGGGGACCGATACATAGTCATCTAGCTAAAAATTTGAAGTACTTCAAATTTTTTTCGTTTTGGTGAACGATAAGTTTCTTAAAATGCTGGCGTTGGCGTATCGCCAGCATTTTTGAAGAAAAACACGCTAAGCAAAAATAAAATAAGCCATCCATTTGGACAGCTCATTTACATAATTCTCGTTCTCGGAAGTTATTTAAGTCTTTCTAGTTTTGAGATAGCTTGTTTTAATTCCTCACAAACATCTTCATTGTGTTCCTTTAGTAGTCTATTAAGTAATACAGGCAAAACTGACTTATCACCAATCTTACTTAATACGTAAGCTACATATTCTCGAATTTCATCATTTGGATCGTCAATACAAGTCAATAAAGAACTAATTAATCTTATATCCGGAAAGAATTTAGCTACTTCTGTTCCCCAGTATCTTCTACCTTCATGTTTATCTTGTATAGCTCTAATTAGGTATGGTACTACCTCATCGTTACTAAACTCACATAATACACCTGTTGCATGGTCATATACACCATAACAATCATCTAAACTAAAGGTCATCATAATAGGCTCTATGCAACTTGGATGTGGATTCTCCTCAAAATATGTAATTGCACTTGCGTATTCATCTATCATTTCTTCAGTTAAATCCTCGTCATCAGGCATAGGAGAGTATTTTTCAAGTATTTGAATGGCTTGTTCTCGATTCATAATTTTCACCTCTAATTTATTGTATACCACATTCATGCTCAATTAACATAACGCATCATTATCGGTAGCAAGGAAAAGGCAGATTCCTTGTGAAAGTGGGGATCTGCCTTTTTCTTTTTCTTTTTCTATGACTCTATTTATTTTTTTATACATTCCTATCCTGGTGTGGGTTTTAAGGTTTTCGTTTGTTACTAGATTAACCAAAAAACTTTATAAAATCTTGCAACATATACTAGATCACTTATCCTCTCTCTTTATCGCTCATTTATTTTAATAGCTTTCTTATTCGAAAAAAGATTTTTAAAAATTCCTACCCCTACAATTAATAGACCTATTCCAACTAATTTATTTATTTGTAATGGTACGCTCTCCATTCCAAACCATCCGAATGTATCGATACACAATGCAACGACTAATTGAGTAATAAGGCTAATTAACACCGTATACGCTGGACCTAAACTCTTTATTGCGCCCATTATACAAATAATTAGTCCAATGCCAAACAATCCACTTATATAAAATAAATAATTTGCAGTATAAAAATTAATGATAATACTTTTCTCTGTAATGATATAAAATATAACAGAACTTATGAGACCTATTCCAAGAACGCATGTAGTTGTTAACCACTGTCCTACATTTTCATTCACTTTCGTATTAAAAACAGATTGTAAGCTAATTAATATTCCAGCTAATATAGCTAAACTAAATCCAATCAAAATCTTCCTCTCCCTTTCATTACTCATATATATTATTTTTAGAAACTTCCTTCATTCTAAAAAATTCTTTAATTACAATAACTCCATTTTTCTTTTCAATTAATTTTTCTTTATAAAATTTTTGTAACACCCGAATTACGTGCCTATAACTTACTCCTATAAAATCCGCAATACTTGATACCGAAGTTGAATCCAAATCCTCTTTATACATATTCCCGTTACTATCTGTTGAAATTGAAAGTAAATAACTAGCTACACGTACTTCTACAGGATAAAGTAAATTAAGAGCTGTAAAACGGGTCGATATTTTTAACGTGTTCGCAATGTTTTCAAACAAGAAGTTCATAAATATAGGATCATGTAATAACTTGTTTCTAATAACTGTATTAGAAATGGAGATAGCTACAACACCTGAACAAGCTTCAACGACATTATGCGTCTTACTTTTTTGTATTAATTCAATATCGCCAACAACTGCCAATGGATTAATAAAACGAAGGATGAGTTTCTTTCCTTCTGGTGTAATCGTGTAAACTTTTACTTTACCTTTAACAACGAAATACAAACGATCCATTTCATCATCTATATTGCAAATAAGCTTGCCTTTTTCAAAATGATTTACTTGAAAATAATCAGTACTTATTCCTGAAAAAATTTCAAGCATATTATAAGCTTTCAAATATTGAATAATTAATTCTGATCTATTCTCCACTTTCATTTCCTCCTTTCATTTACATATTAAATACAGCAATACCTATAATCATTACTATTGTTCCCACAATGTGATATCTCTCCATTGCTATCTTTTTTATATGAAACAGTCCTTTCATTTCAATAACAGTTGCTGTTAATAATTGTGCAACCAAAAGTGTTCCAGCTGTTAATGTAACTCCCATTGAATATATCGCCATAGTTTCTGCACAAATAATCAAACCACCGAATGCACCGGCTGCTAAATATACTTTTTTCACACCCTTTAAATCCGTTACTTTCTCTTTTTTCTTTACCAAAAATACAGTAGTGGCAATAAGAAACCCAATTAAATGCGTTATAATACTCGTTGACCATATGCCGATATGTGAACTAAGTTTCGCATTAAAGGTTCCTTGAAGTGTTATAAATAGACCAGCAAAAATAGCAAATACAATGCCCTTCAAAAAATCATCTCCTAATTTTCTATTTCTGACTTAATTAAAAGCTATAATCCTACAAAGGCAAAAGGACAAATGTCACATTACTATGAAAATAACTGAGAATGAATAAGAAAAAACACACCTCAAAATATTTGAGATGTGTTTTTATGATTTCATCTATATATAATGTTTTATAAATAATAACTACTCTATATTAACAGGTTTATTCTTCATAACAAACTTTGCAAATAAGAAACGTACTAACGGTCCCATAATGATTAATTGTAGTGGATACGCCATCATGAAGTTTTTAATAAAAATTGAAAAGTAAATAGAAATAAATGAGTCACCATGTAGCCCGTTATGTAAATACATCATAGCCATACCAAGAAATGACATAAAGAACACCATTCCGATTACCATTGCTGTCGCCATCGCAAGTATAATATTTATTTTCTTCGATTTATCAAATGGTAACGCGAATACAATTTTTTTCTCACAAGGTCCAACGATACATATTTCAATTAATAGTGCAATCATAAATCCAATTAGTAATTCTAATGCGATCTCCTTAATATGAATTGGCCCTCCTGCTCCATTCAATAATATATTGTAAAACGTCATAACTATAACCATCCCGAGGCACATCATCATACCAAATTGGAGGTTTTCCTTTCTTGTCGTTGGCAATTTTCATCATCCCTTCTCTTTGAGTCTTTGTCATTATATCGATATTGGAAACCTCTTCGTAAGTGAACATTTTGTGAACAAATTTAAAACGTTTTCATATTTTTTCTTTCCTCTCAACCCGAACTCTCACTTTTATTTATAAAGGTTTTATATATTTCAATGTCGAATTATTAAATTTAACATTGAAATATATAACTTCTAGGAGGAGAACCATGCATGAAACAGAATTTTACGCTTATCACATCGTTACAAGGAAAAAAATGAGTGTAGGACAAATCATTCATTTTGACAAAAATCAAACAAATACCCTATATCGCTTCTTTTTTGAAAGAGCGCAATTAAATTCTAATGGTGAAGATTCGATGCAAATTTTAAAAAATCATTATACAAATGGCGGATTATATATAAAAAATGAAAATGCGAAAGTAGTTATGAGTTATATGGATCAAACAATTAGAGCGGTCAGAGAAACGATTGTAGAAATGGTTAGGCTACAAGAATATCCTGAATACCCTTCCAGATTATCTTGCTTATATGCTGCCAAAAACTATGAAGATGCTTTGAAATGGAAAGCATTATTTGATTCCTACAATCGAGAAGTTTTGCAGATTGTTAAACTACAAGTGACTGGAAATTCTTTTGAAGGTGACGGTAATCTTTTACCGAAAGAAGATGGTATTCCATTCTCTCAAAAAATTGAACAAGCTAAAGAGTATTGGAAGGGAAACGTTGAAAATGAACTTCCTGAGCTATTGATTAATGGGAAAATTGAAGTAGTGGAAATTATTGATGACTTTTCATCACTTCAAATTTAATTTCAAAAAGAGTATTGCACTTACTCTCAATACTCTTTTTGTGTAATTTAATGCCATTTGATTAGATTTGTATTTTACAGATTGTTCATTTCATAGCCATTTACAAAAAACGTTATTGTTTCTAGTTCATCTTCATTTAATTCTCTATCTATATCTCGTTTAAAAGCTTCCTTTATCTTCTCTTCATCGCCTTTATGTATTTCCGTATAAGTTCCTACTGTTTTCAGCAAATGCATCTCTTGTAAAAACTCATCCCGATTTATAGCTGTCCCATGAGAAAGAATATATGTCTCAGCATCAAATTTCTCTAATTCATCTATTAATTTAAACGTTCGTTTCGTCGTATAATTCCACTTCGAAGAAAAAATATCAGCATATATACAGTCTCCTAAAAACAATATCTTTTCTTCTTTCATATACATAACAACAGAGTCATGTGCATGATCTCCGCCAACATGTTTTAACACGCATGTCACTTCACCAAGATCTAATTCAAGTTGATTCTGAAACGTTAAGTTCGGTGGGATAATTTTAATATTTCTTGGTTGTTCACTAAACTCTTTTTTGATACAATCCGCACAAAATTCAATTTCTGTACCTTCTTCTACTCGTGCGTTCAACGCATCATCTGTCCATTCATAAGATACTAATGTCTGCATCTCCTTTTTCGTTTCAGTATGTGCAATAGTTAATGCATTTTGTAGTATAGACAATCCAAAAATATGATCCCAGTGCCAATGCGTTAGTGCCACAAAATCAGGACTTGATACATTCTGTTCTTTTAACATTTCTAAAAATAATTGTGCATGTGCTTCTGAATTCCCTGCATCAATCATTAAAGTTTTTTCTTTTCCAACGACCATTCCTAATATAGGTCTATCCGTGTCAGAAACAGGTGTCATATACCAAAATGAATTTCCTATTTTTTTAATTTGCTGCATAATTAGTACCTCCATTTATTTATAAGTAAAACAAAAAAATTGTTTTACTCGATAGGTTATAGTTAGTAATATTAAAATCACAAAAAAGCTCTCTTTTTAATTCCATTTTTTTTCGTTTCTATATTTTTCTCTTTCTATTGACGATAAAACTTTGGCGATGTTCCTCCCCCATTATAATTTTCGTATATAATTAAAAGAAAATCACTGATCTTTTTTTGATACAGAAACTCCTATAGAATACGATTAGATAAAATGAATACACGTTCCAGTTCCTATACACAACAAATACACAAAGTGGGTAGATAGGTTTTAATGGTGTTGAAACTAAATATATTAGCAATTATATGTATTCGTTCAGTAATAAAAAAAGATTTCTTATTCACTATTCGATATATAGATGAGGGATAAATATGTTATTCAAAGAATTTGGTAACAAAAATATGCCAGTTATCATTCTCCTTCATGGTGGTGGACTGTCATGGTAGTCATTAAAACCACAAATTGAAGCATTGAAAAAAGAGTATTATATTGTTACGCCTATTATTGATGGACATGGCGATGATTGGAATAATACTTTTGTAAGTATAAAAAAATCGGCCGAACAGGTTATTAATTATATAAAAGAAAATTGTAATGGAAAAGTTTTTGCGATTTGTGGTCTTTCTATTGGCGCTCAAATCGTTGTTGAAATAATATCTCAAGAATTTGATATTACAGAGAATGCTGTTATCGAAAGTGCGTTGGTTTATCCTATGAAAATAGCAGTCACATTAACTGTACCAATGTATAATGTGTGCTATGGATTAATTAAAAACAGATGGTATGCAAAACTACAGGCAAAAACATTAAATGTACCAGAGGAATTATTTGAAACATATTATGAAGATAGT
This sequence comes from Bacillus proteolyticus, assembly GCF_001884065.1. Taxonomy (GTDB): domain Bacteria; phylum Bacillota; class Bacilli; order Bacillales; family Bacillaceae_G; genus Bacillus_A; species Bacillus_A proteolyticus. The sequence goes on along the minus strand of NZ_MACH01000080.1, from coordinate 67,637 downwards.
TCACGAATGACAAAAGAAACCCTAATTAATATTACGAAAAGCAATGGAGACTATCCAATCCCTTCAACATTATGCAAGACTAAAGCCAAAACATTAATATTAGTTGGTGAGAAAGAATTATCAATAATGAAAAAATCAGCAGCTCTACTTCACGCTACCATTAATGATAGTTTGCTAAAAGTCATAAAAAAAAATAGACATGGAGAAATTAGTTTAATTCATCCAGATAAATACCTCGATATAGTACAACATTTTTTAAAAACAATATAAAATAAGCGATTCTTTTGGAATCCCTTTAAAAATCTCATATACTCCCACATCTTCAAGTTACTTTTTACCTTATTGGGCAGTGGCAAAAACAAGTAATATACTAACATATCCTAATCATTTCACATTCAATTTCATTTACATAAACATACGTATTACAAAAATATAAAAAACTTACTATTGATGCTTTTATTTAAACTAAAAATTAAAACGGTAGTTTCGGCTACCATTTTATTCTTAATTCCACTTTTTTCTTTTCTAAACTCTTCTCTTTCTATTGACGATAAAACTTTGGCAATGTTAGGGCGTTTAAATGGTGATAATAAAATGTTGTCAAAATAATCTTCTTCATAGAAAACGTTCCACGGAAAAAGTCCGTAATAAGCATTTGCTAACTCAAGAAGAGTGTCGTCACTATAACTCATTGAACCAGCAACATCCAATCCACGATGTTGCCTAGGAACCTTCTCCACATCAATCCTTACATCTGCATTGTCAATCACCTTCCAATCACCCTTGTCTAATGAACTAGAGAGTACTGTTAATACGGAGATAAAAGAATGATTTGAAACCTCTTCTACATTTGGAATGGTCTCTGTATTTAAATCAAATAGTCCACAAACAGGACTACCAAAAGGTTTCCATAATACCTGTCCAAACCCATATGTACCATTACTAAGATTAAGCCAAAATATGTCTCCCACTTTCCACTTTTGTTTTTTAGGGCGTTTGTGAGAAAGGAGCTTCTGTTCAGCTTCTGTCATTTCTTCTTCTGAAATCGTAACATTAATTACTCCATTAATAATTACAGCAATCTTAAGTATAGTAAGAGCATTAGTAGTACGAATTACTACCTCGTTTGAATCTTGACCAAAATCTATACGCTTGTATAAATCTTTTTCTATCTCGTTTCTAAGTATTTTTCGAAACTGTTTTAATGCATCGTAGTTTGTTTCAATTTTTAATATCTCTGCTAAGTCCTCAACAATAAAAAAGTATGAGGATGTTGCATCTGGAAGAAAAATATCTATTTTACCTAATGAAAAAATCATTTGAAATTCACCTACTTAAAAACAATATACATACTGTATTTTCTTTAGCATGTCGTATCTTTCCTTATCCATTTAAATAAGTATCCCAATCATAGTCTTCAATCTTATAAAATCTACCTCTATCATTTCTTTCATATGCACATAAAGATGGTTCCCCAATAAATTCTAAAATAGAATCATCCATATTCAATATGACTCCAATTGAAATAATTTGAAAGTTTTTAGGATTATTTACATAGTCATCACTTTCATAGCCACTTAATATTGACCAGCCAGAGTCACCTTCTTCTCTTGAATCCTCTTTAAGCATAAAGTTAAATTCTCTTTTTTCAAGTACATCATTACTAACAATTACCTTCGTATCAAAATAAAAATCCCAAGCTTTTGAAGCTGGATCGTTATATTCCGTATCACATATATTTTCAATTCCAAATGAAATTTTATCACCTATTTTTAAATCTAAGCGATATGGTTCATTGCTCAGTTCCCCTACAAACTTCTTCTCATTTCTTTCAGTGATTTCAACCCACATTCTTTCACCATTAAATCCATCTTCTTCCTCATTTTTAGATACAAAAATTAGCTTTACCAAATCTCCAACCTTTAATTTCTCCAACACTTCTGAGCTAGGAAGGTAGAATGTATACGGCGCTTCTTTATTTAATTCATAAACATTATCTAAGTACCAAGACATTTTTTCTCTCCTTAAAGGCTTTTTACACTCATATTTATTAAAATAATACTATTTTTTCTTCCGGCAAACTACTACCATTGAATAACAATCCTCTCCTAACTCATTCCCTTCCCAATCATTATATATATGTAGCAACTCGAACCCGTTCAACTCTAACAACCTTTCTAATTCTTGCGGGTACGTATAACGAAGATCTATCGTTGTTTTTATTTCCTCTACTAGAGTATCACCCTCATAAAACCTTCTTGTGGTTATGTAGTGCTGTATTTGCTGAATTGAATCATATGTCATTTCAGTATATAGATCACATTTTCTTCCCTTTTCGTCAGTAACAGTAGTCCAATATTCTTCTGTAGATGGTTGTATTAATTCTTCTTTTGAAGGAAAACGTGTATCGAATATGAATATACCATTCTCAGCTAACACATGATGAATAGATGTTAATAACTGATTTTGATGAGTATTCGTAAGAAAATGCTGGAATCCGTGTCCTACCATAAATGCTAACGGAATTGTTTCATTCATTCTTAATTGTAAACAGTCTTGTTGTAACCATTTTACCCTCTTACAATCCGTAGTTTTTTTCTTTGCTTCAGCAAGCATTCCTTCATGTATATCTACACCAATCATTTGATATCCATTTTCTATAAATGGAATTGTAACCCTTCCTGTACCACAGGCAATATCTAGAATCCATTCATTTTGTATATTTAGTTTTTTTGCCCATGATAGTAAAAACGGAAAATCTGACAAACTTTTATTTTCAATATCATACCGTTTTGGATTTTCGTATTCAGATAAACTCCATTTTGTTTGCATTTGTATTCTCCATTTCATTTCAATATATAAATTATAATGAATTTACAGTTTTTTCTCTATAATTAATCATAATAATTTGGACTAATCTAACTTTCCTTCTCGTAAGCTAAAAACAAGGGTATAGAATCGGAGTGTGATACTATGGAACGATTATGGATTCCAATGATTGTTACGTTTTTTTCATTCGGTGGATTACTATTAGGCGGTGCTGTTGGAATAGCAACACGCCAGCTAATTGAAGAAAAAATGCATCGTTTATACGCATTATGTGGCGGCATTTTACTTGGGTTATTATCACTTGAAATTATTCCTGAAACATTTTCAAGCTATGAAATAATTGGGCCTATACTTGGTATAGCTATCGGTATTTTAGTTATGAGCTTATTAGATAACTATTGTCATCATCCAATGATACATAAAAAGGATCAACAAGCATGGCAAACCTTCCTTTTTCTCTCTTTCGCTATATTTATTCATAATATACCGAGTGGATTTGCGTTAGGTACAGCTTTTATAAATCATAATGACTCTGCCATTCCGTTTTTAATAGCAATTGTCGTTCACCATATTCCAGAAGGATTAGCATTAATTATTCCCTTTCTCTTTACAAAACATAAATATATTTCCTTTTTATTAACAACTTTATTACTTTCTCTTATTCTCGGAACTGGTACAGTTTTTGGCATTTTTATGGAAGGAAAAGCTCTTCATTTACAAGGACTCATTATGGGAAGTGCTATTGGTTCACTTGGATATGTCACAATTCATGAAATGCTTTGGAAAGCAAAAAAACAGCTACCTTTCCTTCCGTTTCTATCGTGGTCTATTAGTGGATTTTTACTAATAATAGTATTTACACTATTCGCCGGTCATCATTAAAGATAAAAATTTTATCAATTGTATATTTTTCCTTTTTCTCCAAAACATAATAGTATCTACCTATTAAAAGGAGGAACAATTATGTTTGGAAAAACAGCCGGTGAAGCATTAGTTGATCTATTAATTGACTGGGGAGTAGAACATATATACGGAATGCCTGGAGATTCCATCAACTCTATTATTGAAGCTTTAAGAAAAAAACAAGATAAAATTAAATTCATTCAAGTTCGTCATGAAGAAGCTGGCGCATTAGCAGCGGCTGCCTATGCAAAATTAACAGGAAAACTAGGTGTTTGTATGGCAATCGCAGGACCTGGCGCTATTCATTTATTAAACGGTTTATATGATGCGAAACTCGATAAAGCCCCGGTATTAGCAATTTCAGGACAAGTGGAATCTGATTTACTCGGAACCGATTTTTTCCAAGAAGTAAACTTAGAAAGAATGTTTGATGATGTTGCGGTTTATAACCAACGCATTATGTCAGCAGAACAACTACCTGCTGTAGTGAATCAAGCGATTCGAATGGCATATACGAAAAAAGGTGTATCTGTTCTAACAATTCCAGATGATGTTCCGAAATTCGAAATAAAAAATGGTGCTCGTGTTACAAACACTTCTTTTACATTGCCTGAGTTATTTCCGCAAGAAAAAGATTTACATGCAGCGAAACTCGCAATAAATGAAGCGAAAAAACCTGTTATTTTAGCCGGGAAAGGAGCAAAACATGCAAGAGAGTCTTTACTTGCATTTGCAGAACACATTGGTGCTCCAATCGTACTTACGTTACCTGCTAAAGGGATTATTCCTGATGAACACCCTCTTTGCATCGGTGGGTTAGGATTAATTGGAACAAAGCCTTCTTATGAGGCAATGAAGCATGCGGATACTTTAATTATGGTTGGTACTTCTTATCCGTTTACTGGTTTCTTACCTGAGAAAGCAAAAACACTTCATATTGATACAGATCCGGCTCAAATCGGGAAACGTTATGCGACAGACATCGGCTTAGCTGGTGATGCTGATAAAACATTAAAATGGTTAATTGAAAATGTAGAAAAACTTGAAGACCATACTTTCTTAGAACACCACCAAGAAATGATGAAAAAGTGGGAAGAAAAATTACACAATCAAGAAGAAGACTCTTCCACTCCAATTAAACCACAGCGAGTTATGCACGCTCTGCAGAAAGTAGCAGAAGATGACGCAATTCTATCAGTCGATGTCGGAAATGTAACAGTATGGACAGCAAGACACTTCCGTATGACGAATCAGCAATTTATCATTTCTAGCTGGCTTGCCACGCTTGGTTGTGGTTTACCTGGTGCCCTTGCTGGAAAAATTGCTTTCCCGGATAAACAAGTATTTGCAGTTTGTGGTGACGGCGGATTCGGAATGACAATGAATGACTTCGTAACAGCTGTTAAATATAAACTACCAATCGTTGTTGTTGTATTAAACAATAATAAAATTGCTATGATTAAATTCGAACAAGAGGTTATGGGTAATATTGAATTTGGTACAGACTTAACGAATCCTGATTTCGCAAAATACGCAGAGGCGTGCGGTGGTATTGGATACCGTGTAGAACATTTAGATGACTTACTTCCTGCCTTTGAAAATGCAGTAAAACAAAATAAACCGTGCATTATTGATGTAGTTGTAGATGTAAATGAAGCACCAATGCCAGCAAAAATCACATTTGGTCAAGCTGCTGGTTATACGAAACATATGATAAAAGAATTATTTGAAGAAGGTAAGATTGATTTACCTCCACTCTAAACGAAAAAAGATAGCTGAAAACAATTTTTCTTCAGCTATCTTTTTTTATTTTTGCACCTCTCTATGAAATGAAAAATCATTCATGGTAGGCTGTATTAGTTTCTCTACTTTCACTTCTTCCTTCTTCCGATTCGCTCTTCTAACATTTCCTAGCTTAATCGCATCTTGCATACTATTACTAATAAGATTTCCTGACAAAATTGTCATACTATAGAAAGCGATTGGTATAAGTACAATCCATGTATGTGTAGTTAAGTGACGGAAGTTTTGTCCGATTAAACCTGTCCACTCTTTTGTTACACTATCTGCTTCTGTACCAAAAATTATTGTTCCGCCAAAAAATAATTCTAACAAACCAAGATGCAAGAGGAGTAATAAAGTACTTACAAATTGCTGGGCTACTAATAAAAGAAATGATGGTAGCATATGCGGCCATACATGACGTTTCAACCTCTGCCACTTACTCCCGCCGAGCACAGTGGCCGCCAACATAAATTCTTCATTCTTAATACGTTTTACTTCTTGCGCTACATACAACATAACAGTTGGTACAGCAAGACACGCAAGAACCACTACTTGAAACGTAACTCGCAAATGAAACGGAGCAGCCTCCTCTCCACTTTCAAACATTAAAACTTCATGTAACATAAAATAGGAAATCATAATCATCGGTACAATGCTAAACGGATCAAAAAAAGATGGGATAACTGAAAATGAGCGTTTACTGTACATACCTAGCAATAAACCAATAGTTCCGCCAATTACTACACGTAAAATTGCGATAACGATACTAGCACCAACTGTCCATTTCGCTCCTTCTATTATTAACTGAAAAAGGTCGCGTCCTTTTTCATCGCTTCCGAACCAAAATTTACTCGATGGTGAAAACGGAGCAGCCTCTAATTCTCCTTTTTCGTTATACATCATCGTTAATTCGCGAATATTCCCGTCAAAAAACACCGTATTTCCAATACTAACAAGCATTAGTACACTCAAAAAAGTAACACCTAGCCAAAATCTCACATCTCTTTTTACAACTTGCCACATGTTACACACGCTCCTTTATAACATTTTTTAAAAGCGTATGTAATATACGAAATAGTATAAAAAGCGGTACGTATAATATAACTAACTCACTGTAAATATTTCTAATTGGAATTTTCTTTTACAAAAACAAACATGCCGTACGTATTAAATAGCCATTCAATAATATATAAATTTGATAACATAAATAAAATATTTGTTTTTGCATAATAGACTGTTGTTAACAAAACGTTTCTTGAAATATGGTGTGTCAAAATATGTCTTAAACTCAGTCCTCTGCTCTTTGCAAATATGCTATAATCTTTCTCTAATTCTTCTCTAAAACGTAATAATAGTAGCTTCATAAATAATAACGTTGTAGGTATAGCAAGGCATATTATTGGTAACATGCGAGCCCTATCCTCACCAAATCCCGCATGTTTCACTGGCATAAATCCTGTTTTTTGAAAGATAATTACTACTAGAAGTTGAGATAGTAAAATTAATAAAATGTCCGGGATACTTTCAAGTGCGACGAAGACTCCATTCCATATACGTTGCTTTGATTGAGAGCGCTGCAATACCCACACAACGATAACATACGCAATGAGTAAAGAAAGGATAAATGCCGAAATAAATACAAACATTGTCTCTACATAATGAATCCATATTTGTGGAAATAACTTTCTTGAGTTCCGAAATCCATAAGTAATTTCACCTGGTTGAAGTAACTTCTCTCCAAGAAACAGAACTGTGTTCCAAAAACCAATTAAATCAATTTGCAATCCCTTAAATAACCGAGGGAGCGCACCTAGACAGATTATACATAAGATTGCAGCTAATAGTTGTAAACAAGTAATCCCACACCATTTAGCAACTCGCATCACCATCACTCTATCTCCCTTACAATTCGATAGAATATTCAGAAATAAAAAAACCTACATATGTTACATCTCTTCAGCTATACACTGCACTTGCTTCCTCCCACTAGGTAAAATAGCTTGATATAAACACATAACCAAAAATAATAAACCAAATAAAATAATAAACAATGTATCTGCACTAATCCATTTCGGGAACAACATTGCTATCACACCGAGAGATAAAAGCTGGAATCCTGTCGTTAATGGACTAAGTAAACTTTGTACACGTCCCATGAATGACTCTTCTACAATTTCATACATCCAGCCCATTATTGCAACATTAATTAATGGTAAAAAGAAAGTCGCAAAAGCGATACATACATAAAAAGACCATACGTGATTTACAAAGTAACACATACCGAAGAAGACTCCTGAGCCTGCCATACCAAAAACAATAATAGATTTTGGTGCATATTTCTTACCTATACTTGTTGCTACTATACTTCCAATTAGTAATGAAATCCCTCCAACTACACCGCCCACCATTGTTAAACTTTCATACGTTGCTGGTGCTAATTTGTATTTTAATATGTAAGTAGTGGATACGCTTAAAATACCGTTTAATAGTCCAAATACGATAAATCCTAAAAGTAATTTTTTTAAAGTTTCATTTTGGTATATATACTTGATCCCTTCTTGAAACTCTGTTATTAACATCTTCAAATTAACTTCTTTCCATTTTGTTCTACCATTTGGTAAACGAACTTTTTCTGGAATGGAGATCGTTTGAATCAAAATACCACTCATAATAAAGGTGAGCGTATTTACTAAAATGCTTCCGTAAATTCCAAAAGTCCAATACACCATCGTTGCAATTCCTACACCAAACAAAGCATACAAACTATTTACCATTTGATTCATACCCGCTGCTACACCATATTGGTCTGATTCAACTACCCCCTGTATCATCGACTGTTCTGATGGAGAGAAAAATTGTATACATGCATTTTCCAAAAATAAAAATATGAAGACGAGTATAATCATCCCGTAATAAAGCGAAATTAGAATTCCAATATTACAAAGCGAACAACATATATTACTTACCGTACAAATACGCTGTCTATCAAAACGATCCACTACTGTCCCTACTAATAGAAAAAAGATTAATGCAGGTAATGCAATCATAATTTGCGTCATCGTTGCGTAAACTGGTTGTTTTCCGTATTGATTTAACAAATAAAACATTAAAGAAATTCCAGCAATCATAGAACCAAGTCGCTCTAAAATATTTGCTAGAAAAAAACGTGCGTACACTTTGTTGCGAAATAACTGTAGCATTTCTTTCATACGTAATATCCTTTCTCTCGACAAAATAGTATTATTTCAGTCATTTCTCGGAAGTCTTGTTATATTTTTCGACTATTATCCAATCTTTTCCTTCTTTATAAAGAACATCCTATTAAAAAAGCCCTTGTTTTCATACAAGGACTTTTCCATTAAACTATTTTATTTCGCTACTTCTTCTTTCGGCATTACCATACCTTTATAAAGTTGGACGGTAATCCAGTAATAGATGAAATAAATGACTAAGAAAATCCCTATTGGCACCCACACCTTTACAAACGGGTCAACTAATATAAAGCTAAATAAGTTAAGCCCTACTAACACGTGGGAAATTCCAATAATCGCTGGGAAGATAAATAAATATGAAATTTCTTTATATATACTCTTTGTTAACATACTACGTCTCACACCGATTTTTCTTAACATTTCATAACGGCGTACGTCACGAGAAGCACCCGTTAATATTTTAAACATAAGAGAACTTGCCATCATTGCTAAAAAGGCAATTCCGAGGAAAAATCCCATAAACATTGTCCCACTCATGAAACTGTTCATAAATTGATAAATTGTCATTTTCGTAAATAAGTCTACTTTTGTACCTGTTGTTTTTTCAATTTGTTCTTTTTGTCTCTTATCTATTTCGATTAACAACGGTTTATATTTTTTCATATCATCTACTTTTGCTAATGTTACAGTGTGTTCTGTTCCTTGAATTCCTTTATAGTGTTCTTCATCTGCAATTCTTACAGGTTTTCCATTAAATTGATTATGTGTAATTTGTATTTCTCTTACAACTGCATCTTCCCAATCTTTTGGCATACGAGGAAGCTTATTCGCTGCTTCAGGAGCTTCTAAAGCAGAATAGACAGGTTCAGTTAAAGGTTCAGCCACACGTTTACGAGCAGGCTCTTTTAAAGTTTTTGTATCAAAGTGATCTGAAACAAGTGGTGGTTTAGCAGTTAAGTCGTTACGTAAATAATAAACCGCTTCTCCATCTACTTTATACTTGTACTTGCTTTCTTCAACGATTTCCATTTCTTTTAATGAAGCTTTATCTTGTTCATTTGGATCATGAATTACAACATCATATACACGAGAAAAGTCTGTCATAATACCTACATTTTTTTGGAACGCCATACCTGCCGTCATCGCACCTGCGCCTAATGCAATTAACATCGCTACAGTGCCTAATACTCTCGATAAACTAGTTACTCGAAAACGTAACTGTGCATAAGTAAAACTATTTAATCCCGTTTCATTTCGTTTTTTATTCCCCTTAATTTTCATTACAAAAAGTGGGAGTAACGAACTAAAAATGAAATACGTTCCTAATGTCGTAACAATTGTCGCTATTATAAAGCCTAGTTCAGCAAACATTTTTATATTTACCATAAAATAGTATCCTGTACTTACTAGCAATACACCTAGTACTGTCATAATAACTGTGCGAGTTTTACTTTTTTTCACTTCATCTTGTGTTTCATCTTCACGTATTAACTCTAATTCTGTTTTACGTAATAATCGGATACTATTCATTAGACCAGTAATGAAAAATAATATTAAGAAGAAAATAGATGTAACTAATATAGCTGGTGTGTACACAGATGCGTAATTACCTTTTGCTGAAATTTCCATTCCATTCATTAAAAAATTCCCTGCTACACTAGCAAGTAACATCCCTACTAAAATCCCAATAATAATACTGACAATACCCATACCAAAAGTCTCAATAAATAATAACTGTGCTACTTTTTTCTTTTTCGCGCCAAGCATCATGTACATACCAAGTTCTTTTCTTCTTAATGTGAGTAAGAAAGAATTGGCATATATGATGTAAAAAACTGTAATGAAAGCAAGCAATATTGCACCAACCCAGAAGACGAGTCTAATACTACTAATGAGACTATTATCTTTCGTAAATTCACTATTCATCGCCATCGTTTGGAACATGTAGAAGATACTAATACTAATAACGAGACCAATAAGTAAAACCATATAATCTTTTAACATCTTTTTCATACTATGACGTGATAATTTGAATAACATATAGTCTCGCCCCCTTACTTAGACTCAGTTGCTGAGCCCATATGAGCAAGCACACCTAAAATGTCTTGATAGAAACTTTCTCGTGTTCCTTGACGCTTTAATTCTTTATAAAGAAGACCATCTTGAATGAATAAAATACGTTCACAATAACTTGCACTAAATGCATCATGTGTAACCATCAAAATACTTACATTGTGATTTTCATGTAAATCTTGCATCGCTTCTAATAAGCTTTTTGCGTTTTTACTATCAAGTGCCCCAGTCGGTTCATCTGCTAATACGATTGCTGGATTATGTACTAAAGCTCGTGCTGCCGCTGTTCTTTGCTTTTGTCCTCCAGAAACAGCAGTCGGATATTTTGTTAAAATTTCAGTAATCCCTAATTTCTTTGCTACTCCATTTACCTTCCCAGTAATTTCACTTGACGGTACACCTTGCAGAGAAAGTGGTAAAGCGATATTTTCATAAATTGATAAATTCTCTAGTAAGTTAAAATCTTGAAAAATAAATCCTAATTTTTGAGAACGAAAATCTGATAATGCATTACCCTTCATAGAAGTAATATTTGTGCCAGCTATTGTTACACTTCCACCTGTCGCTTGATCAAGTGTACTAATTACATTTAGTAATGTCGTTTTTCCAGATCCAGAAGGACCCATAATCCCTACAAACTCCCCTTCTTTAATACTTAATGAAACACCCCTTAATGCTTTTGACTGATTCTCATTTCTTTTCCCATACGTTTTTTCTACACTTTCTACAGTAACTACATTTGTTGACATCTCTTTCACTCCATCCCTTTTGTATAGAATAAATTTCTCACATATTTCTTATCTTTTTGTCATATAAACCCTTAAATTTTTTAACTTTTCGAACTAAAAAGAAATATGAATTATATCACCCCTTAATATTCTCATCTTTCTAAAATCTGTTCATTCGATTTCTCTTACATTTACCTTACAATTTTGTAAGGTAAAAAAGAAAACACACCATTTTGAAGTTGAAGTGAACCAGAAAACGGGACACATATCAAAACACCTAAACCATCTGCCCAATTCGCTTAGCTCTTTCGGCCCATTTCCAAAAGGATATTGTTTTCCTACAGGTTGTTGAAAATAATAAGTTGGATCTGTACGATACCATTTCATCCATGTCTAAATTGGGGAAACATTTTTAATTTCGAGTATTTCCATAATGGTACGATTTGAATAGTCATCCTTTTTCAACTCAATCCCTTTCCACTTTACTTCTTCTGGGCAATGTACCCTTCCCTTCAAATAAAAAACACCTCCGTTGAATTTGCATACTTAGTATGCGAATTCAGAAGATGTTTTTTCATGTACCACTATTTGGGTTCACTTCATATATGGGTGTCTTTTCTTTATGGGAATTTCTTAAATTACTTATATAAAAGCTAATGGACGAGTATTAATATTTATGAAGTAACTTTTATCTGCTAAGAAAGGGGCATCAGATTTATGAACAACCTTAATTTCCTTTGTGAGCAATTTGCTAAAATTTTTAATGGAAAGAGCAACATAAATCAGGGTGTTTGTTCTGTCTCCTTGCGTCGTAATATTAAAGTGTTTGTTCAAGGACGACCAAGCACCTCTGTGATACCGGTTGGGATATCTTTTGAATCGTTAGATCAAAATGGCAATGCGTTGAACTTAGGGGAAATCGCTATTTTACAAGAAGAAATTCCTTTATTTATACAATCAATTGTTCAACAAGGGATTATTGTTAGCGCCTTACATAATCATTGGTTATATATGAAACCATTGATTATGTATATTCATATCCAATCTGTTGAACCACCATTAAGTTTTGCAAAAAAACTGGCAAATTCCTTTTCTGTTTTAAGTAGTTATCCAATTACTGATAACGGAGGCTAATGTTAAGTAGATCATATTTATTCATTTCTAGATACATTGAATTCCGATAATGAGAATTATGTAAATGAGCTGTCCATATGGGCGGCTTATTATATTTTTTGCTTAGCTTGTTTTTTCAAAAATGCTGGCGGTACCCCTTCAATAAAGGCTCAGACACAAAAATAGGCCGTGGAGAAGACTTTCTCCACGGTCTGAGAAAAGACTTCTCTTAAGATAGAGAAGTCTTTTTCCTTCATTATTGATTAGAACTAGAAGATTGGGATTTTTTTGCCTCAGCTTGTGCATTCGCTTGTTTCACTGCATGCACATCCGTTTCAGTTGCAAATTCTGTACCATAACTAGCATTCGCACTTTGTGCACCTGAAGCTTGTGCTTTCTTTGCCTCAGCCTGTGCATTCGCTTGTTTTACTGCTTGTACATTTGTTTCAGTTGCGAATTCTGTACCATAGCTAGCATTTGTACTTTGGATGCTAGCACCAGAAGTTGCCTTATTGTAACCTTGTTGTTTTTTGTTCACCTTTCTCACCTCCACAATCAATATTGTAGCCAATCCATTTAAAAGCTATCCTTAATTTTATTTTTAAACTTCCGTATATACGTCACTTTCAATAAGGCCTTCTGGACCTTTAGGCGTATATTTAAATGTTTTGCCTACGCGGTTTAAATATTCAATACTTCGACAAATTTTTCATCGACTTACTAAAATAGTAGTCTATTTACACGTCTATCAAATAAAAAAGTTGACAATTACTAAAGCAAAAAAAGCTCTTTCTTTTTGCTCATTCATTTTCAGGTTCAGTTCATTATATTTTCTACTTTGTCTTTATATACAACATATTCTTTTCCATCCACTACTGCTACCACCGCAAATTCATCTTTTAGATTAAATGAAAGCCAGTCAGCCCACATGCTTGTATTTGGTCCTCCACCCCACATATTATGAACCGTGTTTTTAGTTAAATTCATAACTTTATAAGACGCATTTGGTGCATTTGATCCGGTCTTTATTTCAAATGTATATGCGTTATGAATTTTTTTATAAAAGTAGGAAACGCTTGATGGACGAAGCTGATTCATAAAATCTTGTTCTTTTTTCTCTGCAATTTTTATCCCTTCTTGTAATGTGACAACATCTGTTCTTATTGTTTTCCAACTATCTTTTGCTGCATTCAAGTTAGGTACTAAGAATTTATATCTATTTTGATCAGCTTTTTGATTAGCTGTATCAATATGTCCCAGTACGCCCGAATATTGAGAGTCTAAATCATCCCATTGCGTGGACATAAAAGTAAGAGCAGTAATAGCACTATCAATCGCACTATGCATATCACTAATATTATGAAACGCAACTCCTACTACACGATTTAATGTTATCTTATAATCTACATTCTGACGTAATTTTGCTAATTCCGGCTCTAGCCAGCCTAACTTACCTCTTGCATCACCTATCATTATCCCACCAGCAATCAATGTTGGGAGAAAGGGGATCTTTACCATGTCTAAGCCCTTAGATTCTATGTCTTTCTGATAGTTTATTTGCCCTAAAAGGTCCTCTAAATGCTTTTGATCATCCTCAACCGCAGCTCCTTGGTTTTTTAAAATAGACTGCAAGGTCTCTTTATGGCTTCCAAATACTCTAACATCTTCTCCAATAGCATTTTTAAATTTAGTTAATTCTTCTATTAATACTTTTGCAGACTTTTGATTTTGTTGAATTCCCCCCCGTAAATCTGTAATCCTTTTTTTTAAAGTATCTCCATTCCCAGTATTGATCGCCTCTACTAATGTTTCATAATGATTTTCAAATTTTGTATCGTATTCAATAATACCTGTCAATGTATCTAAAAGCTGTTTTTTTACTTTCGTATTCCATGAAACTGCATGTGCTCTTGCATTGTTTTGATCTTGTACAATTTTACTAGGTAAATCTGCATACCCATTAATAGTAATTCCTTCAAAACTCACATCCGGATTATTCATTAACAAATAAGAATATTCATTCATAGATTTTACAAATAACCCAGCATCTTGCACAGTTTTTATCATCTGTTCTTCATTTGCTGAAAGAGACATATTTCCATTGTTAGTTTGTTCAATTTCACTTGCAAAAGCTGCTACCGGTGTAACTGCATAAGTTGTTGTCATAGTTAAAAATGTCGATACAGCGAGTATTTTATAAGGGATTTTTTTCATCATTTTATACTTCTCCTATATAGGTTTTGTTTTTTAATTCTATTCTTCTTTAAAAGCGACATCTTTCAAATTTTTTGAAAATCTGCAATACAGCACGGTTATCTTGGTATCTGGGTACAAATTTTATAAAGACGAAAGGCGAAGTCATTAATGAGACTCCGCCTTTCTGGTGTATAAGGATTTATTAATTGTCGCATTACTATTTAACAACGTAATCATAGATTCTCTATGTTTTAGGTGACTTTGCAACAGAATTAATGTTTCCTTATTTTTGCGGAGTAACAGGCTCCACTTTTAATTCTTTGATTCCTTCTTTTAAAGTGACCGCATCTGTGTGTAATGTTTTCCAACTGTCTTTCGCTGCATTCAAGTTAGGTTTTAAGAATTTAAATTTATTTTGATCCACTTTTTGAGATGCAGTTTCAATATGTCCAAGTACTCCCGAATATTGAGAATCCAAATCATGCCACTGCGTGGACATATAAGTAAGAGAATTAATAGCATCATCAAGCGCCTTATGCATTTCACTAATATTATTGTAAGCAACTCCAACTACACGATTTAATGTTACTTTATAATCTACAGTCTGACGTAATTGTGCTAATAAAGGCTCTAACTTGCCTAAATTATCTCTTGCTACACCCACTATAATACCGCCAATTAACGGTAGGCCCAAAATGGCACCCTTCATTACATCAAACCCATCAGATTCTAATTGTTTATAATAGTTTACTGATCCTAAAACTTCATCTAGACGCTTTTGATCAGCCTCAACATCTACACCTTGGTTTTTTAAAATCGACTGTAAGAGATCTTTATTGCTTCCAAATGCTCTAACATCTTGTCCAATAGAGTCTCTTAATTTAGTTAATTCTTCTATTAATTGTTGTGCATACTTTTGATTTTGTTGAATTTCACCTCGTAAATCTGTAATCCCTTCTTTTAAAGTATCTCCATCTCCTGTATTAATCGCATCTACCATTGTGTCATAATAATTGTCAAATGTTGTATCGTATTCAATAATACCCGTCAATGTATCTAAAAGCTGTTTTTTCACCTTCGTATCCCATGTAACAGCATGTGCCCTTGCATTCTTTTGATCTTGTACAATTCTACCAGGTAAATCTACATATCCATTAATAGTAATCCCTTCAAAGTTCACATCTGGATTTTTAATTAACATATAAGAATAAGCATTCATAGATTTTGCAAATAACCCAGCCTTTTGCAAAGTTTCTTTCATCTTCGCTTCATTTGCTGAAAGAGCCGTATCTCCATTGTTAGTTTGTTCAATTTCACTTGCAAAAGCTGCTACTGGTGAGACTATAGAAGTTGTTGTCATAGTTAAAAGAGCTGATGCAACGATTAGTTTGTACGGGATTTTTTTAATCATTTTATATTCCTCCAATATAGGTTATGATTATAAAATTCTATTCTTGTTTAAAAGCAATATCTTTCGAAATGAATTCTGCATCTTTATGAATATCATTCCAACTTTGTTTAGCAGCCTTTAAATCATCAGGTATCAACGAGAGTTTATGCTCTTGCATTTGGTCGATATTATCATACAAATCTGTATAATTAGCTCCCATTTTATTCCATTGTTGTTGAATATTCGTTAGAGACAGTATCGCTTGATCCACTGTCTGATACAGATATGCCAAAGTGTCTTTCGCGTTAGTAAGCGAAATAACAGCTTGGCTAGCGAGATCAGCTTTTGTACTTAATTGTCCCATTTTGTTAGAAATTTCGTTATAGGAGTCCATATGCTTAGATGCCGTGACACCAGCTGCTGTTCCTAAACCAATTCCAGCTGCACCAAGAGCTGTAAGGCCACCAACAACAGCTGGTGTTGCTGTACCGCCAGTCACAACAATCACTACCGCTCCTGCAATAGCGCCAATAACTAAAATGACTGCTCCTAATCCACCGCCAATTGACCATGCTAATACATTGTCAAAATGTTCTTTCTGAGTAGAATGTAGCTTCTCAATTTCAGCTTGAAGTTGTGGAATTAGCGCTTGTTGACCCGCTAATAGTGCCGTTAATCCACCTTTTCCATCTGGGCCGCCTACATTATTTTTAAAATCTGTAGAATTTGTATATAGTTTTGCTTTGAAGTCCTGTAACATCTTAATTACTTCTGTAACCTCTTTTGAATTTGTATTAATTGTAGTTATTAAATCATTTATACCCTCTTTTAAGCCTGCCTTATCTTTCTTTTGTACAGTATCTACTAATGTGTCGTAATAATTTTGAAATTGTTCATCGTAATTTACAATATTACGTGCTGTTTTTTGAATCTTTGGTTTCGCTGTATCTAGCCAATAATTAGCATTGATTCGCGACAGTTCCTGATTAAGGTGAATGTTTTTGATTAATTCTCCTCCTTCTGAACCTAAATCAATATTGGATAGATTTACATTCGGTTGTTTAATCATTGTTTTTGCGTATAAATCCATTACAAGAATATGAGATCCTGTTTCAGCCAATGCTTTCTTCAGTCCCTCAGGCCCTAATTTATAATTCTCTACTTTTTGTTCTTGAGCGGTCTTTTCTTGTGCAAATGCATGAATAGTGTTACCGGTAGTAGCAGTTATAACCGTTGCCAGAGTAGCTAAAGTTAACACTTTAAATGGAAATTTTTTCATAACTATTCTCCTTCTCATTCTTTCGCTAGATTCTTATAATCTTTTTAGATTCCCAAAAACATAATATTAAAATTTATAGACCTGTTCTTCAAGGTAACTTATTACATTTTTTAATTGTCTTAATGTATCTTTTTGAGACTGCTGGCTAGTTGTATCAACATTAGTAGATAATTTTGTAATGCTATTTTTTATTAGACCCAAATCTTCCTTATAACGTTTTAGTAGGTCAAGTTCTACATCTACTTGATATGCAAAGGTATGTAAATCATTTTGCATAATAAGAAGCATTGATTTTTGTAAATCTGCTATTTTTAGGTTCTTAGTTAAATCATAAAATTTTTGGTTTTGTGCCTCTAAATCTGCTAAATGTGTTCGCTGTTCTGCTGTTAATTTATTTACTTCAGCGAAAGCACTATATGTTTTCTTAATTTTTTCAGGGTCAATAGCTTTCGTAAGGTCATACTCTTTTGTTTTTGCAACTGCAGCTGCAGCTATTTCAGCTTGTTTGCTTTTCTCAATTGCTTCACGGGCTTCTTTTTTGGCAGCTTCAATCTCTAGAGCAGATTTACCCTTTTCTTTCGCTTCTTGCTCTGCTTTTTTCTCTGCTTCTATAATAGAGTTGTTAATTTCTTTACCTTTGTTATACGCTGCTACTGCAGTTTGAGCAGCAGGTTCAATGATATCTTTTGAAAGGTTATAGACTTCTTTGAATATAACAAACCCTTGTTCATTTAAAGCTCCTGGTAATAATGCTATTTGTTGTAAATCATTTTGAATTGATTTTTGGGTATTTTGTAATTCATTTTTTAGCTGATCTATTTTCCCTGTTCCGTCTGAACTTAGTACACCCTGTGCTTTTGCTACATCCATATCGAGATCTTGAAGTTTTTTATCCAGCTGTAATTTAAGATCTGTTAATTCATTAATCTGTCTTTGTACGTTTTCTTGATTCGTCATAGTCATATCTTGAAGAACCTCAAGTCTATCCAAAAACCCTTCTTTATCTTCTTTATTGTCTACAAACTCTTTTAATGCTGGGTAATAGTTATTAAATTTAGTTACAAACCCTTTACTTTTTGAATTTACTAGAATTAAATGTGGATAAAGTTCTGATGACCATTCCTTCATATCTTGCTTGATTAGGGATTGATTTGTATTTAAAGCTGGGACTTCTGCTAGCTGTACATTAGGGCTCATTAAACCTTGATCAATATATGTTTGGATTAATTTAGATTGTGCACCTAATTTTCGTAATGATGAGGAAATATCCATGCTTTCCTGTTGAGTTTCTGCATGAACGATTGGTGTTGCGAGAGTATTGATAGGAATAGTCGCCCCAGTTACAATTGATGTTATAAAAAATCCTGAAATTATTTTATTTTTCATTCCGTACGCCCCTTTACTATTGTCTATTTACAATCTTACACATACATCTTGAACGACCTAGCGCTAGGCTCTTTTTGTCACATGCTCTAGGAAGGAGAAATCTTTCGGATAGAGTGTTAAACCTCGTTATTATTTACTTCTCATAGAAAGTAAGGATATTCTTTTCTTTTAATTCGAATATTAAATTTTTCGGAAGTAAATAATAAAATTTCATCACCTATATTTGAATTAACTGCCCAATGATAAGTATAATATTTATTTTTCTCTTGAGTTGCTGCTACTGCTAACCCCGCCATGACCTTTTTGATAATAATTTCATAATATCTCTCCTAGTTTTGTCAACAGGGCCCTACAAGATTACAAAAGATGAATTTATACTGTACATTGCTTATACTTTTATTACGGAATAAAATCATTTTTGCTATGTAGAAACTTAAAACACTTTTTTCAAATGCTATACTTTCGAGATTCTAGCCCCTTTTAAAAGTGACATAATATTAAGATAATTAATTTCAACATAATGTTACTTGCAACTTTACTGCACATTTATTAGTGCAATCTTCTCCTCCCTTGAGTGGTCATACCATTTACACCTTTATTAAAACATTAAATTTTTAATACGTAAATAGTAGAATTTTGTCGATTGCATTCAATAATTTAACTATTAAGTATTAATACGAACGAAAATGTTATACTTATAAAATGATTTTTAAATTTTATTTAAGTAATTATAGCAGTTACAACTTGATATACTTAGTTAAATGGCGTCATTTTTAATATATATAAAATAACTAATATAATTTGAATTTTGTTTAATATAATTTAATCACACTCTGCATATCGATCCCCTTTATTTATATATGCATCATTACATATTTCTCCATAGATAAAAACAACAAATAAACAATAAATACAAGACGGATAAATAACAAATAACAACAAATAGAAGACAAATAAGCAACAAATAACAACATTTCTAAAAAACGTGTCGTTATTTGTTATTTTCCGTTATAAGAGATATAACGGAATATTAATTTTTAATAAATAATTGATTTGTTATTTAAGTCCCTACATTACAGTACATGTAAATCGATTTGGAAAGTAGCATATTGATTCAAATCGAAAACCACCCGAACTAGCATTGGATCTTTCATTCTCTTCAAAAAAAGTAGCTTTCACTTAAATAATGCATAATAAAAGCCGTAGGAGTATAACCTACGACTTTGTAAAGGAATCTCGATTTACTATAAAATATCCTCTAAAGGTTTATTCTTATGATTTAAACCTCCTGTAAAGCTTTCTGTTCACTTTGTAAGAATGAATCTAGTTTATCTATCAGTCGTCTAATATTTTCATTTTTGGTATACTTACTTGAATCATAGCCTTCATCCGGTTCTAAATAATAAATAAACCCTTTCATATCCTCTGGATAATTAAAATCACTATACAGGTTAGCTACATTCTCTAATAAAGTATCATAATCATTATTTTTTTCTCTCATAGACATTAAAATAGAGTACTTCCATTTTCGTTGCTCAATTTCACTATTCCAATGTATTGCTAAATCCATGACTATGGTTACTATTAATTCAATAGCTTTTTCTTTATCATATTTTCCCCATGTAAGTAAAATGTCCCTCGATTAATATTGGCCCTAGCTGTAATATCCTTAACCGTAATGGAATCAAACCCTTTTTCATTTATTAATTATCACGTATCGCTTCTTTAGTACGAGCTACGCGTAAATCAGCATATACACATTCCACTTTTTACCTCTTTAATTTTTTTAGACATATTTTTATATAATGTTCAGAATACAACAGATCAGCTATTTCTGTTTATTGAACACATAAGATACCCATACTATAATACTTAATACAAATAACCAACACCATGTTGGTTTAAAAAAACAGGAGGTATAGAAATGAAAAACCAAGTATCACTAGTAGTTGAACATAAATTGAATGACGTAACACCAGAAATGATTGACTGGTGGTGGGATAATATTGATAACCCTGAACGATATAAACTATGGCACCCAGAAGAACATGTTGATTTTAAGTGGTTAATTGACCCTAAAGTACATGGACACGTAGGAGCCATATCAGCTTCAATCGAATCTGCGGGGGATGGACTGGAATTCCCGCTAAGAATTAGATGGGAAGATCCTAAAGATTGCCCTATCAATATCCATTACAGCCATGTTTTAATGGGTTCATGTTTAGATGATGATGACGATGTCATTTCACAAGTAATACATCAATACGAACAATCTGATAACGGTACAGTAATGACTTCTACATTCATTTTCCCAAAAGGATTACCACCATTTATTAATCTAAGTGGTTTATATAAACACAATGTAGAAGAAATGAGTGAGTTCAGCAAATTTTTACCGAAACTTTTTGAAGAAAATTTGTAAGGCAAGTTAACAGCTTTACTTTTAATAAGTGAATAACTAGAAAACAAATCGGCCCCCAACATTTTAGATATGTCTACAATGTTGGGGGCCTTTCAATATCAAATCAATCACTTTCCACTTTACTTCATTCGGGTAATGTACTCTTCCCTTCAAATGAAAAACACCTCCGTTGAATTGACATACTTAGTATGCGAATTCAGGAGGTGTTTTTTTCATGTGCCATTATTCGAGTTCACTTCATTATAATGGCGTATTTTCTAATCAATTATTATTTTCTATTCTTTATTTCCTCTTCAATACTTGCCGCAAATACATCTAGCGAAACAACATCCGACTTCTCTTCCCCATATTTTCGTACATTTACAGCTTCGCTTTCCATTTCCTTATCCCCAATAACAAGAACATACGGAACTTTTTGCATTTGTGCTTCTCTAATTTTATACCCCAATTTTTCATCACGTATATCTTGTTCAACACGAATTCCGGCTTGTGCTAATTTATCTGCAATCCTATTTGCATATTGTTCGTGCACTGCATTCGAAACTGGAATTACTTTCACTTGAACTGGTGCCACCCACACTGGGAACGCGCCTCCAAAGTGCTCAATTAATATTGCTAAAAAGCGGTCTAAAGATCCTAAAACTGCTCGGTGAATGACAACTGGTCTTCTCTTTTCATTCTTCTCATCTATATAATTTAAATCGAATTTCTCTGGCATTTGGAAATCAAGCTGAATTGTACCGCACTGGTGACTTCTATTTAAAGCATCTTTAATATGGAAATCAATCTTCGGTCCGTAAAATGCACCGTCACCTTCATTTAGTCGATATTTATAATTCAATGAATGTAATACATTTTCTAATGCGGCTTCTGCTTGCTCCCATAACTTATCATCACCCATTGAATCTTCTGGACGAGTAGACAGCTCTACTTCATACTCAAATCCAAAAGTTTTATATACGTAATCAATTTGCGCCATTACGGATTTAATTTCATCTTCAATTTGTTCTGGTGTTACAAATAAATGAGCATCATCTTGGCAGAAAGTACGAACTCTTAATAATCCGTTTAATGCCCCGCTAAATTCATGTCGATGAACTTGACCGAACTCACACATGCGAATTGGTAATTCACGATAAGAATGCAATTTATTTTTAAACATAAGCATATGTCCTGGGCAGTTCATCGGTTTTAATGCAAAACTTTTATTGTCTACTTCTGAGAAATACATGTTGTCCTTGTAATGCCCCCAGTGTCCTGATTTCTCCCATAATTCTTGGTTCATCATAAACGGAGTGCGTACTTCTTGATAATTGTACTCTTTTTGAATTTCTCTTAAAAATGCTTCTAATTCATTGCGAATAATCTGTCCTTTCGGCAAGTAAAACGGCATTCCTGGAGCCTCTTCTGAAAACATAAATAACTCTAATTCACTACCTAACTTACGATGATTTCTCTTTGCTGCTTCCTCAACAAAATGTAAATATTCTTCTAATTCTTTTTGAGAAGAGAATGCAACACCATAAATACGCTGAAGCACTTGATTGTTACTATCGCCTCGCCAATATGCACCAGAAACATGAGTTAATTGGAAGGCTTTCAAATAGCCTGTTGACGGTAAATGTGGTCCTCTACATAAATCTACAAATTCACCTTGTTTATATAGTGTTACACTTTCCCCATTAGGAATTGCTTCTAAAAGTTCTAATTTCAGGTGATCGTTCATTTCTTTAAACAGTTTTTTTGCCTCTTCTCGCGAGACCTCAACTCGTTCTATTTTTACATTTTCATTTATAATCTTTTTCATTTCTTTTTCGATTTTCGGTAAATCTTCTACGTTTACACTACTCGGAAGATCCATATCATAATAAAATCCATTTTCAATAACAGGCCCTACCCCCAAGTTTATGTCACCATACATTCTTTTTACAGCTTGCGCTAAAATATGTGCAGCGGAGTGTCTTGCAATTTCTACACCTTCATTTGAATCTATAGTAATGATTTCTACTTCCACATTTTCTTCAATGTTTCGGCGTAAATCAAAAAGTTGATTGTTTACTTTTCCTGCAACTGCTTTCTTTTTTAAACTACTGCTAATAGATCCAGCAATTTCTTCTAAAGTAATGCCTTTCACAAATTCTTTAACGCTACCATCTGGAAATTTAATTTCAATCATCTTTTCTTTCATTTTTCATCTCTCCATTTCATAATAAAAAGCACACTCATCCCTAAAATAGGGACGAGCGTGCTTATACCCGTGGTTCCACCCAGATTCCCATCACAATATGCAATGGCTTCTTTTACGGTAACGTCGTTTACACGGCACTAGATACTTAATTTCCCCAGTGCAGCTCTAAGGTGGTAAGTTATTTTTCTGCGTTAGGAAGTTCTCAGCTTTCCTTCCTTCTCTGTATAACCGGGTAAAATAACTCGTGTCCTTTTCTTCGCTTATTATGAAATTGAATGCAAAAAAGCATATTCATCCCTAAAATAGGGACGAATATGCTTATATCCGTGGTTCCACCCAGATTCCCATCACAAAATGCAATGGCTTCCTTTGCGATAACGTCGCATACACGGCACTAGATACTTAGTTTCCCTAGTGCAGCTCTAAGGTGGTAAGTTATTTTTCTGCGTTAGGAAGTTCTCAGCTTTCCTTCCCTCTCTGTATAACCGGGTAAAATAACTCGTGTCCTTTTCTTTGCTTTTATAAAACATCCATTTATTGTTATTTAATATATCTTATTCATTTTATTTTTGCAAGTGTTAAATAATATTATTTATTTAATTTAAAAAAGTGAAACCAAAAAGAATTTGGTTTCACTTCTCAATTTTACCAATCTTGTGGTTCGTAATTTAAGTCTGAAAATAGACGTCTTTTCTCTTTCTTCGATAAATCTCTCCACTGCCCAACTGGTAAATTATTCAATTCTATATTCATAATTCTCGTACGTTTTAACGTGTATACTTGATAACCTAAAGCTTCACACATACGGCGAATTTGACGATTCAACCCTTGTGTTAAAATAATTTGGAATTCATATTTTGATAACTGTGTTACTTCACAAGGAAGTGTTTTTGTTCCTAAAATTTTAACACCCGCTGCCATTTTCTCTAAGAAATCAGGTGTAATCGGCTTATCTACTGAAACGATATATTCTTTTTCATGCTTGTTTTCAGCACGTAAAATCTCATTAACTATATCGCCATCATTCGTTAATAAAATTAAACCATCTGAGTCTTTATCGAGACGTCCAATATGACTAATTCGTAAAGGATGATTCACTAAATCGATAATATTACCTTTTACTGCTTTTTCACTTGTACATGTAATACCTACTGGTTTATTTAAAGCGATATACACATGGTCTCGAGCAATACGAAGTTGCTCTCCATTTACTCGTACGTCATCACCTGGATTTACTTGGTCACCAATTTTTGCAACCTTACCATTAATAATTACTTTTCTTTCGTTAATTAACTTATCTGCTCCACGTCGAGACGCTTTTCCAGCTTCACTAATAAATTTATTGATACGCAAGTTAGGCACATCCTTTTCATAAAAAATTTCAAGCTCACACTGCTTCTACCGTACAATACAAAAGGGTAAGCCTCCTATTATAACTTAAATATATTAACATGAAAGGGTATATGACGTCTTCACTTAATTACATGTTTACACGAAAATAATTGGTCTTCTTTTCCTTTTCACCTCAAACTGTTTAGCAGTCCATAGATTAACCCTTAAATATATCATCATTTATTTACTTTTTTCATAGATAATATACCGATATAAGTTTGATTAATGATGCCTAAATAACTCACAATATGTGAAAAACAAAAAAGAATCCTTTTGAAAATAATCAAAATGGATCCTTCTTCAGCTAAAATAATACTAGTTTTTATATACAATTTTTCAATAATTATAATCTTTGATAGAAAACATCGTTCAACAAACAAAATAATTTCGAAATCCCCTAATTTTTTACGCTTCAATATTTTCTTCACATACTCCAAAAAGAAGCCCTTGATTATCTATACAATAAGCAAAGTAACCCATATTAGGAATAGCAGTTTTAGGTACAACTACTTGTCCACCATTTTCAATGACTTTATTTATGTACTCATCAACTGAAGGTACTTCAATCGAATTAGTCGTCCTAGTAGCACCATCAGGTGATTTCATTAATCCACCATCAATACCAGGTCGATCCCTTTTCCCCGTTATAATGAACTAATAGTCATGTGACCCAGGCATTTTTTCAAACTTCCATCCAAAACTATTTGTATATAATTGAATAGCTTCTTCAGGGTTTGGGACTTGCAATTCAAATCTTAAAACTCTACTCATTTAAATATCTCCCCTCTTATTCTTGTACAAAGTAATTATATAAGAACAAATGTTCTATATTGAATTTTTCAAAACTAGCTACTTAAATATGTTCTAACTTAATTTAGAAGCGGCAACAGACCATTCTTCCTTCCGAATAACTCTCTTTCCATTTATATTTTCAACATACTCATTTACATTTGCTAACTGGTATAACGCAGGAAAAATTTCTTTCATATAACGTTCATGTGCTATTTCATCTTGCCAATACGTTAATACTATGTAACGATTTTCAGTCTTTAAAGACTTCCCTACAACTCCACCTAATATCCCTTTTGCATTTTCCATTCCTTTATTCCAAATTGTTTCTTGCGCATGTAAAAAGTATTTTTCTTTCCCTTCCCCCACATCGCAAATTGCAACTCTTACAAATGAACCTTGTGCAATTACGTCTTTCAAAGGAATTTCTGTTATATCATACAACGTTTGAAACATTTCAATATTGCAGGAAGTATATGTGCCTTCTTGATTACTATTAAAAAAAATTGTATCATGGGCGTCATTCATGAATGATTGATATGCATTTCTATCTTTCCATAAAGTATACACACATGCTTCATCTTCATTCCACCCACCAAATTGTCCATAGAATCCGTCTAAATACTGTAAATCACGCCATTTTTCTTGCGCATCAGAAAACAATTCCCTTTTCTCTTCTTCCACCTTGCAAAATATTGTTTTTAATAGCATTTCTATTCCCCCTTATGATATGATACGATCCATTTCCCACTTGCAATACTTTCTACTTTTCCGCCTACACTAACATTAATTTTACTCGCTACTTTTTCAGCTTGTATATGTATTAAAGAAGGCCTGTTTATTTCATATCCTTGTTCAACACGCATATCTGCCTTTTCTGTTCCAAAATATAACGATATTTTAGAAGATACGCTGCTAAACATTCGTTTGAGCTTCCTGTTGCCGTATCCTCTGGGATTCCATAGTAATCTGCAAAATTCATTTCTTTTGCTACTGTCTGCATTTCCTCACTGGAAACTTCCTGATTTTCCATAAACACTGCAAGTTGATTCCCTGTATACTTACCTCGTGAGAAGACATCTACAATATAAAAATCCAAATCCCTCACTCCTCTACTTTACTTCAATACCTTTTGTTTACATAACAAAATTATGATGAATTAAAAACGGATATTCTTCAAATAATCCACCGCTCTTTCTATCAACCAATTACCAAAGGTATCTAAAAACGATAAAATTTCTTCTATATCTTTTATAGGCTCAATTACATATTGTAATGCCTTCCTCATATTCTTTTTTTGCTCGGAAAAATGCTTACTAAATAGTGCATACGCTGGGTATAAGTCCCTGGAATAAAGCCCTTCTCTATCAATTGTTAATGCTAGACCGGCTCTGATTATTATTTTCATAATCCACCGACAGCAATCCTCTATATCATCCTCGTCTTGATTATGAATTAACTCTTTGTGTACTTGTTCAATTTGTTTCCGCAAATGAATGAGATGTTCATACGCTATCTCCTGACTTACTTTATATTTAGGTAAAAATAATTTTACGTCTTCACCCAATATACACACACTATGTGTTTGAATCATAAATCCTATAAAAGAAAAATCCTCTGAGTTTATTACTTCTTTTTCACTATAAAAACTTAACTCCACTCCTGATATACAAGTAAACTGCTGTGTAATTTGGACTTCTAGCTTCTTTCTCCAGCTTAAGTTTATTGCCTTAGGGTCCTTTTGAACTAAAATAATCATATCTACGTCTGCAATACCTTCTATTCCAATCCCTCTTGGAATAGAACCTCTTATATAAACACTATGCAAATCATCCCGTAACAATTGACAACAAGTATCCTTTATTTCTTGTATTACCTCCCAAAACACAGGCTGAATTTTATTCAAATGTGCATCGTTTATAATAAATCCTTGATCATCCACAGGACAAAAACGCCCTATTTTTTTTATTCTTGGCAATTTATCAACTCATTCCCCTTCAAAATATTGTTTTACTCCCCATATAACATATATTATAATTCGAATAATTCAGAATTATAAACAAAAAAATAGGACGTAAACACTCCTATAGGGTCGTTTACGTTCTATCTCTTTTATCATCATTCATTTTTCAAATACATAATAACTATTCTGTTCGGAATCATGTGATACAGTTATAACTTCATTATCCTGGTAAATATGTATTTCTGACATTGATATCAGAAATCCTTAAGCTACAGTAACTACAATAAAACTTACTAAAATAACTAATAGATATGTTAGTATTCGTAGGAGTGCACCACTTCAAGTTTAGATACGTAACAGATAGTTCAAGATACTACGTTTAAATTGATAATCTACATAAAATCAGCATCCTTCAAATTATTCCGTATATCTTTCCATATGCTGTCTATATAACTTCCACCCATCCATTTCTTTCTTAAAAACTTCCATCGCTAAAACAGATGCTATTTTTTTATCCTGCAAATAAAACTCTACAATAGCAGATAATATTAGTTCGTTCTCCATTCTTAAACTATGTGTTAAGTCTTTATATTTCCAATAAGGATTTTGTCCTTCATAACTTTTTAATGTTTCAATATTATCTTCTTTATATGTATCGCCTCGGTATACCTCATAGTCTCTATCACTGTAATACCCAAAGTAACCTATAAAATCATTTGATACCCAACTATTTATTTTTTCAATATTACCAGCATTTAAATCTTTACGATATTCCTCTACAGCATGTAAAGCTTCGTTCCTCATAGAATATATCTCCTTATATTTTCTTATATCATTTTTATATTCTCTTCTATATAAAATTCCCCTTCATAATATCGTTCAAACTTCAATTTTTAATATATAAAAAGCCATAAACAAATTAGGAAAGCCTCATTGTTTATGGCTCATTCTATTTACTTTTCAAATAAATAATAAGTAATCTCTCCCGGATAATGTAATACAGTTACTTTCCGATCCCCTTTTTTAAAACTAACAGTATGTCCGTTTTCCCCTAAGTTCTCCCATCCGGTTGCCTCCGTAATAGGCATAACACTTATATATTGATAATTCCCTTCATTATCATCATTAACATGTATTGCTGACATTGGTATTGGAAAATCTTCAATTTTGGATTCTTTGTTCATATATATGAGTGCAAGTAAACCAACTAATAACATGGCTGTTGAAATATTTGAAACTAGTTTTTTTCTGTTCATTTCCACTAAAAATCCCCTTTTCTCACATATTACTTTCAACATTTTACCTATTTTAATTTTTTATGTATATAAAAATTGTAATTCAAACCACTACTGCTTATATTCTCTACCTTCAATAACATTATTGTTGTATATTGTAATTATAAGTTTTTTATTTTTGGAGGCGTTGCACATTGAAGAAATTGTTTTTTAATAAATGGATGGTTGTAATTTCTATTTTTATCATTTTCTACACAATTAAAGATAAAAATAATAACAAAAAAGTAACCATAGAAACAGTTGATACAAAAGCATTCAAAACTAAATTACAACCTAAAATTAAGGAATTGACTACTAATTATAATGACATTATCGAAAAAGATTGGTTGCCTGCCTGGGAAGAGATTAACACGAACGGAGATTCAGTGGATAGAAATAAACTATTAATTACAATGAGTGCAGTTTCCAAACAATATGAAACAATTATGAACGAAATAGACACGATAAAAATCGAAGAAAACATAACGGATATACATATACAAAAACAACTAATCCAATTCAGAACTCAGTTTAAATCCGCATCAAATTACATGAAAAATGCAGCAGATTTAATTATTGATAAATACAATAATTCTACTCCAACCAATGAAATAATTGAAAATACAAAACAGGCTTTAGGGCTTGCCGATCAACATATTGTCATTGCTTTATCTACTTTAAATGAAGTTAAGGATAAATTAGGAATTTCTAAAAAATAAACTGTTTACTATTTCAAAATAAAAAATGATTGCATTTCACTAATTGTATATCTATAATGTTTTTATTGATTCTATACACAATCAATGCGTTTAAGTTTTGAATTTTATAATTCGGATGAACCATTCAGGAGAAGGTCTATTGATCTACCGACGGGGCAAAAAGTTGTAATACCAACTTTGAAACTCTCAGGTCTTGGTTACAAGTAGAACTGCATGGGGACGAATCTCTGGAGAGACTCCCTCTCGCTTTTAATAGCGCGGAGGAAAAAGAGCGCCGAAGGAGCAAATCCGCTAATCTAGCGGATAATCTCTCAGGTAAAAAGGACAGAGACAAGCGAAAGAAAATGCCGATTTGTATCGGTTTATTTTTCTATTCCTTGTTTCTCCAGAGACCATTTCATTTCCTTGAAGTGGTTTTTATTTTTTCTAAAAAAGGAGAATACAGATGGAGACAGTAAGTAAAGTATTAGAACAAATTAATCAGTATGTGTGGGGGTTACCAACTTTGTTGCTACTCGTTGGAACTGGTATTATTCTCACAGTGCGCTTAAAAGGTTTACAGTTTAGTAAACTAATATACGCTCACAAACTAGCTTTTAAAAAATCAGAGGATACATCATCTTCTGGAGATATTAGTCACTTTCAAGCACTGATGACAGCTATGGCTGCAACGATTGGTATGGGAAATATAGCGGGTGTCGCAACTGCTGTAACAATTGGTGGACCCGGCGCAATCTTTTGGATGTGGATTACTGCTTTATTCGGAATGGCAACAAAGTATGCCGAAGCAATCCTTGCGGTGAAATACCGTGTTAGTAATGAAAATGGTGAATACTCCGGTGGACCAATGTATTATTTAGAACGTGGTTTAGGGAAAAAGTGGCTGGCTGTTTTATTCGCTATATTCGGCACAGCTGCATCTTTCGGTATCGGTAATATGGTGCAATCTAATTCAGTTGCAGAGGCAATGCGAATCAACTTCTCTTTCCCCCCTGCTTTAACTGGTATATTCATGTCATTTTTAATCGCTATTGTTATTTTAGGCGGTGTAAAAAAAATCGGGAAAGTGACGGGATTTATCGTTCCTATTAAAGCTTTCTTTTATATAATTGCTGGTCTTATTATTATTTTCTATCACTTTGATCAAATTCCAGAAGCATTTTCACTTATTTTTTCTGGTGCATTTCAAGGTACAGCAGCCGCTGGTGGTTTTATTGGAGCGACAGTTGCATCAGCTATTCAAATAGGAATGGCGCGTGGTGTATTTGCGAACGAAGCTGGTTTAGGTAGTGCTCCTATTGCAGCGGCTGCAGCAAAAACAGATTCACCTGCAAAACAAGCTTTAGTTTCTATGACTGGTACTTTTCTTGATACAT
The DNA here is from genome assembly GCF_001884065.1 of Bacillus proteolyticus. Lineage (GTDB taxonomy): Bacteria > Bacillota > Bacilli > Bacillales > Bacillaceae_G > Bacillus_A > Bacillus_A proteolyticus. The sequence continues at coordinate 36,620 of NZ_MACH01000080.1, read as the reverse complement.
TTATCGTCTGTACAATTACAGGACTTGTATTAATTACAACAGGTGCATGGAAATCTGGTAAAACCGGAGTTGAAGCTACAACATTAGCATTCCAATCCGTATTCGGTACTGCTGGTAGTATGATTCTCGGTATCGCCATTATATTATTCGCCTACTCTACTATTTTAGGATGGTCGTATTACGGTGAGAAGTGTGTAGCTTATTTATTTGGACAAGGTGCTGTACGATATTATAAAGCAATCTTTATCGTTATGATTGCTATTGGAGCTAATTTAAAGTTAGGTGTTGTATGGACATTTGCCGATATCGCGAATGGGCTTATGGCGATTCCAAACTTAATTGGTCTAATTGGATTAAGTGGTGTAGTTGTCGCTGAAACAAATCGGTTTTTACAAGCGGAGAAATTAAAAAAACACAATAAAAAACAGGCAAGTTAATGTTTGCTTGAAATAAAATCAGTTCAAATTTCATTACAAATATCGATTGTATATAGAATAAACCCACATATTTTGAAAAATGATTGTTCAAAATATGTGGGTTTTAATTATTGTCCACTTAAACAAACACAACTGTTAGTTTAAGAATATCCCTTCATGATTAACATAAATAACACTTTCTTTAAACAGTATAACTTTATTTTAAAGTCACAGTTAATCTATCAAAAAAGGAATGACTCATATATAATGAGCATTCTTTTTTTCAAACTATATTACTCCCCATCCTTCTGAACCATATGTAAATAAAGTACAAAATCCATCATAGTTGACGAAGCATCGCTGTTATATTCCCTCTATGATATGTACAATGATTTACGACGTGTGGTACTAGCTCTAAAATTGAAGTTTCTAATTTCCCTACATAAGGGTTCTCAATAACAAATACAGCATTTACTTCTTTTAGTGTATTTAGAAATTTTTTATACTGATTTGCCATATTTATAAACATTTTTTCTAATTCATGTAACAACTTGTTTTTATAGTTTTTCACGATCTTGTATTGCCTCACTCATACTTTTACCATGTAATATGTGTAACCATACGTGATCGGTAATATAAATATGTAAAAAAGTATCCTTAATTGAGGAGAATACACTCTGTATCTGTTCATTAAAAATTGTCTCCTAGTTTGGTAACTCTTTTAGTCGGTTGAATAATCGTGTATTAGCTCAAGCATGGTAATCAAACTGTTTTAACATGTAATCTTTCAATCTAAATCGTCTCCTTATTGTATGAAATGAATGTTTTGCTTCTTCATTTCCGATTCTCTATCAGCTTTTACAATCCCTTTTTCATTCATTTCATGTTTATTTATAGTTTTATATTTTACATACGTATAAAATTCCGTTTTAAATGGAAACGGCGTAATTTGAATTGTTTCTTCATCCACCCATTCAGCTTGAATAGGCTTCTCCCCCTTACTATTAAACATTTCTGTTCCTTCAAAACCATCTTTAAATAAATCAATTTCATCTTTCTTTTTTACACCAGGTTTATTCATACATACATATAAAGAAAGTTCATCACACAACTTTAATAATCTATAATGTTTATCGAACATCGCATATCGTTCATTTGTTAGCGTTTTCAAAATTCTTTTTTGTCGTTCTAATTCATGTTTATAAAAAGACATCATCTCTTCATCTTCCTCATTTAATGGAAATGATAAAAAGTGCTTACTACAAAGTAGCGCCCCGTATGGATTAGAATCTTCAATTTCATTCAAACCAATCGTATAAAAAACAAAGCGTAATGAACTTGGACAATCCATAAATGTATATGGAATATTTTTAGCATCATTCAAAATTGGTACTTTATCAAGCTCTATCCATCCTCTGTCATGCTCATATATTGCATCAACTGTTTCTTTTAAATATGTTTTACCTTCAAAAAATTCTTCTTTTATATGCTTTGCAATCTCTCCAGCTAAAAAACCATGATCATGTTGACGAATTAATATACTTTGTTTCTCATTCTTTTCACGAAAAATCATCTGTATACTCCCCCTCATCTTCATATTATAGCTTGTCGTATGCATCAATTCTTAATAAATCCCTTTTAATTTGCAGGGATTCAGTTTCTTTCAACGAAATTAACATTAATATACAGCATTCTTTCTAATCACAAAGTTAGCCTTATCTTTACTATCCATTATACTAAAACATTCTTTCTAAAAAATTTTTATGAGGTGAAAACATGAATAAAACAGAATTAATTAAAAATGTGGCACAATCAGCTGATATTTCTCAAAAGGACGCTTCTGCAGCTGTACAATCTGTATTTGACTCAATTGCCACTGCATTACAATCTGGCGATAAAGTTCAACTGATTGGCTTTGGAACTTTTGAAGTGCGTGAAAGATCTGCTCGCACAGGTCGTAACCCGCAAACTGGAGAAGAAATTCAGATTGCAGCTGGTAAAGTTCCAGCATTTAAAGCAGGTAAAGAATTAAAAGAAGCTGTTAAATAAACAAGAAACCAGCCTATAAAATGGCTGGTTTTTTTGTTTATTTCTTATTTAAGTACTTCCTTTATATTCTCTGCATGATAAACTTCACAAATATAAAATATACATTTGCAATTACTTACAATTTGATATTTTCTAGTTGGATACACATTTGCCGCTACCGAGCATCCATCAAACAACTCGATAATATTTCCAGAAGGCTGATACCCTTCGTATAATACGTTTCTTCTTACTTCCATCTTTTCTATAAGCTTTTCAACTGGAATATTTTCACTCTCTAATTCACTCTTTATCGTGTCCGGTAAAAACGAAGTGTCCGCAAAAATTAGATTTTCAGATAACACCTTGCCTTTATAACTAACATTAGATACACGATAAAGAAATGTTCCGTTTTTATCAAAGAAATTCTTTGCTTCTTTCGGAATGTACTGCCTATCCATTACTTCTTGTTCTAGAACATCAAATTGAACTGTATCATTCAAAAGCTTTTCTAAAGCAAGAATAGATGATGTATCTCTAGAAAATAAAATATTTTTAATTGCTTGTACATTATAAGTTAATTCACTTTTTCTATTTTCCGCCACTAACATGAGGAACACCTCTTCTATAAAATATTTTATTAAATTGATTTATAATTTAATAGCGATACCGCGTCTAACTGCTTAATTTCAGTTACTTCTTTACTAAATATTGCAATGGAAGCCATATAATCTAAACTAGGTCTTACATCTTTCATCCGTGTATTTTCTGCTAACTCTTGTCTATCCTTAAAAACCAACAATTTAGGAGGATCATTTGGAGCTGATACAGTAATTTCTACTGGTGGAATCAATAGCCCTTCACCTGTCGCTTTCAGCACTGCTTCTTTTCGAGTCCAATATGTTAAAAATCCTTCTAGTCGCTGCTCATTAGGTAATTTCATAACTTGTGCTATTTCAATGTCTGTTAATACGCCCTCTGCCATTTTCATCACTTCTACATTTGGATTCATTTGTTCAATATCAACACCGACAGATGCAGATTTTGTAAATGCAACGACAACCCACTCACCCGAATGTGAAACTGATAATTGTGGCATACCTTCTGGTAATTGCGGCCTACCATGTTGTAACTTACATACTGGGCACATTCGATCAATCGGCACTTGAACTGGTGAAATGGAAAGTATCTTTCCAAGGACTAATCTACTAATTACGCAACCTATTATAAAACGTGCACGATCTGCCGAATGATGATATGAATTTGCTTTCTCTCGCTCTACATCATTTAGTAAATTGTAATGCCATGATTGTAAATCTGAAATTCTCGCCCACCATATTTGACAATCATTCTCATTCAAAGTTGGTATAGAATCTACAACTTTACTTTCTATCATGTAAACTCTCTCCTTTTAAATGCCAATATCACTTTATTTCAAAAGAGTATTGACATGCTACAACTTATTCATTTACAACTTCTTTCTCTTTTTGTAATACAGATAACGGCTTTTTATTCTTCTTTGACATTACTTCTTTATCAGAAATACGTAAAGAAAATAGTAATGCTAGAAGTAAAAATATTGCCGATCCAATTAATGCTGCTTGATATGGCAAGAAATCGGCTGGAGCATCATTTTGTACACTATTACTTCCAAATCCAGATAGTATACTAGCTAAAACAGCAACTCCTATTACAGATCCTAATCGATTTTGCACATTGAATATAGTAGTTGCTCTCCCCATAGAAGGTGGTGTGATATTGTTAAATGCAGAAAATTGAACTGCACCGACAGATTGACCTAAGAAAATACCTATGCCAAACAATAGTGCCCGTATTTGCCATGGATTCGTATCGTGATTTACAAAACTTAATAAAACAAATATAACCGCTGTACTTATTAATCCAATAGAGATTACCTTTCGAGCTCCTAATTTCTTATATGACCATGGCGTAATCTGTGAAGAAATCATTAATCCAATCGCCTCTGGGAATGTCGTAAGACCTGATTCCAGCGCGGAAACTCCGATTACATTTTGATACATAAGCGGGAAAACAAATAACATTCCTAGTAAACCAGCAGATGAAAACAAGGATATGAGACTCATTTTTCTAAAAACTGGTTCTTTTAATAAGCGTAAATCTAACATCGGTTGCTTTACTTTCAGTTCTACAATAATAAACAATGTAATGAACAGAATCCCAGCTATCCCAGTGCTTATTATTTCTGGAGAAATCCAACCTTTTGATGGTCCTTGGCTAAGTGCATAGATTAGCATCGCAAAACCTGGTGCTGAAAGAACAAAACCGAGAGAATCAAAACGACCAGCTGATTTTTCAATATGCTCTGCTAAAAATAGAAGTCCAAATAGCAACGCAATGATACCAAACGGCAGATTAATATAAAATGCCCAGCGCCAAGACATTTGATCTACAAAGAAACCACCAATAATTGGTCCGATCGCTGGTGCTACAGCAATTGGAAGTACAATGAACCGGGAAATCTTCGGTCTTTCCTCTGGTGAAAATGTTCGGAATAACATCGCCATTCCGACCGGTGTTAAAAGCCCTCCACCAGCACCTTGAATGATACGGAAAATATTTAATGAAGTAATATCGTTAGCCATTCCGCATAAAGCAGAGGCAATTGTAAATACGAAAAGAGCAATTAAAAATACTCTTTTCGTACCAAAGCGATCTCCTAACCAACCAGAAATCGGAAGGAAAACAGCTAAACTAACTAAATACCCAACATTTACTGTTCCCATTGCAGATGGGGGCACTTGCAGTTCTTTGCTTATCGTTTGCAGTGCTACATTCACAATCGTTGCATCCATCGCAGCCATAAACATCGCTGTTATATAAACGATGCTTACAACTACTTTTGGATTTATTTTTGCTTTCATTATCGTTTTCCTACTAATGTTTTTTCGCTAACTTGATTACTTTTTGGATTCAAATCTTTCCAGTTACATTCAACATATTCTAAGCAAACTTGTCTGCTAGCTTCTTCATGTACGACATTCCATCCAATAGGTACATCGAGAAAGGCCGGCCAGAGAGAATACTGGCCCTCCTCATTCATTAATACTTTATATGTGTAATTATCATTTTCAAATGGATTCGTCATACTCTACTTACCCCTTTCTTATTCTGCAAATATTTCGCTAGCACTTGTCCAATTTCTGTAAGCGGCCCTGGCTGACATAAATCCTTATGTCTACAATCAATATCATGTTGCACGATATCTCCATCTAAATAATTTAGCCATGTATTTGGAGAAATAGGATCAAACCAGTCTGGTATAATAGTAGATCTAAAGAATAAAATATCCCCGTTATAAACTTTCGGTACATATTTTCCTAACAACCCTACCGAATTTACATATGTTTCTTTCAAGTTCAAAATAGTCTCTTCTTCAAGACTTGCTAATGCACTTCCATCTTTACGAAGTATTGCAACCGCACTTTCCATAGTAAGTGGTTTACCCTCCATGTTATCTGGATCATATCCACCTAAAGCAAGTAATGCGATTAACGCTTCTTCTTCAGTAGGTGCTTCCGTATTCGGTAAGAAGTGACCAGGATAAGAATCGAGCATAACGAGTAATTCTACTTCTTCCCCTTCATTTTGTAGTCGCGCCGCCATTGCATGAACAACATTTCCTCCAAGCGACCATCCAAGTAAACGATATGGTCCGTGAGGCTGTACTTCACGAACATGTTTTAAATAATCCGCCGCCATTTCCTCTAAGCTTTTTGGAAGTTCTTCATTTTTAGCGATACCACGCGCTTGTACACCATAGATTGGATAATCTGTTCCTAAAGATTTCATAAGTCCTGCATAGCACCAACTTAATCCACCTGCTGGATGTACACAAAATAGTGGTAATTTATCTCCGCTTGCTCGTAATGGAAGTAACACATCAAGTGCACTTTGACTATTCCCCATTTCAAGTCTTTCAGCAAGCCCCGCAACAGTAGGTGCTGCAAATAAAGTTCCAATATTCAGTTCAACGCCAAGTGCCTCTTTCATGCGACTCATAAGCTGCACTGCAAGAAGTGAATGACCACCAAGATCAAAGAATCCGTCGTCAATTCCAATTTGAGACACACTTAAAACTTCTGTAAACAAGTCACATAACATTTCTTCTTGCGGTGTTCTCGGTCCGCGGCTAGAAGATGATGCAATAAATTCTGGAGCTGGCAATGCCTTTCTATCTAATTTACCGTTTGGAGTTAAAGGTAACTCATTTACTACTACAAAAGCGTATGGAACCATATAATCTGGCAAACTACCTCCAGCATGCTGACGCATTTCATTCGTATCAATCGTTTCATTATTTGATGCGACGATATAAGCAACTAATCGTTTATCCCCTGGTTGATCTTCTCGGACAATAGCGGCTACTTGTTCAACTTTATCGTGTTTCATTATGACCGCTTCTATTTCCCCTAATTCAATTCGGAATCCACGAATTTTAATTTGATGATCTGCACGTCCTATATAATCTAACGTCCCGTCTTGACGCCAGCGAGCTAAGTCTCCTGTACGATACATTCTTGTACCAGGTTTACCAAATGGATCTGCGATAAAGCGTTCAGCAGTTAATCCAGCTCTTCCTAAATATCCACGAGCTAGTCCAGCACCTGCAACATACATTTCTCCAACTACTCCTGGTGGCACTGGTTGTAAATAGTTATCTAATACGTATACTTTAAGATCTGGTATACTGCACCCGATTAAACTATTTGCTCGTAAAGAAACGATACTCTCATCTAACTCAATATAACTAACATGTACCGTCGTCTCCGTTATACCGTACATATTAATAAGTTTCGGTGCGTTATGAGGATGGCGACTATACCAATCCTCTAATCGACTTAGTTCAAGTGCTTCTCCGCCAAAAACAACATATCGTAAAGATAATTTTTGACCAATCTTTTCATTTTCACGATCTGCTTGCATCAATTGATAGAACGCTGATGGAGTTTGGTTTAAAACTGTAACCTTTTCCTTAACAAGAAGCTGTAAAAATTCTTTCGGCGAGCGACTTACAGTATGTGGTACTACAATTAAACGCCCTCCATATAATAAAGGTCCCCAAATTTCCCAAACCGAGAAATCAAAAGCATATGAATGGAACATCGTCCACACATCGTCTGCGTCAAATTGGAACCAATGATCAGTTGCTCCTAAAAGTCTTACTACATTTTGATGAGGTATCATAACCCCTTTCGGTCTACCTGTTGAGCCTGACGTATAAATAACGTAAGCAATATGTGAAGGAGATAACGGCTTCATACGCTCCATTTCATCAATATTGTCTTCACTATATTTCTCAATTTCTTCTATTACGTTCACATCATCAACTAAAATCTTTAGTGCCTCATCACATTCAATTTCCACATCTAAATTTGTTAAAACACATGATGGTTTCGCATCGTGAAGCATAAATGAAATACGATCTGACGGGTACTCTGGATCTAATGGAAGATAACCTGCTCCTGCTTTAAGAACCGCAAGTAAACTCACAACCATATTTAAAGATCTCGGCATCGCTAAAGCAACGAGTTGATCAGGACCGATTCCTTTTGCTATTAACGAACGAGCTATTTTATTCGCTTTTCTATTTAACTCTTCATAAGTTAGCTTTTCACCTTCAAAGACGACAGCAATAGAATTTGGATTTACATGAGCCTGCTTTTCAAATAATTGTGGCAATGTCATTTCAGGCACAATTTGAAAACCACCATTCCACTTTTCTAAAACTGTATTTCGCTCTGCTAAAGTTAATATTTCTAATCTACCAATTGATTGATCCGGATGTTTCGCTGCATCATCTAATAATAGAATGAATCGTTCTATTATTTTTTGAACCGTTTCACGTTTATATAAATCGGTACTAAACTCTAACAATCCGTGTAAGCCGTTTGGAGTAGCATCAACTCCATTACTCTCGCTAATTTCAAATGTTAAATCAAATTTTGCAGAACCAACACTTTGAATTTCAAGGCTCGCTTCTAAATCCGGGACATCAAACGTCGCTTCAGGCGTATTTTGGAAAGCTAACATAACTTGAAACAGCGGATGACTATTTCGGGTACGTACTGGGTTTAACACTTCAACGAGTCGTTCAAATGGAACATCTTGATTTTCATACGCTGCAAGATTTACCTGCTTTACTCTATTTAATAATTCTTTAAAACTTGGATCTCCTGATGTATTTGTACGTAACACTAATGTATTTACAAATAAACCCACTATATTTGATAGCGCATCGTCATTTCTTCCGGCAATCGGACTTCCAATTGGTATATCAGTTCCAGCACCTAATCTTGTAAATAGTGCACTAAGTCCCGCTTGCAGCACCATAAACAAACTAACTCCATTTTTACGACCAAGTTCTACTAACCTACTATGCATACCTTTATCTATATGAAAATGAATTGTTTCTCCGCGATAACTTGTTTCAATTGGACGCTGATAATCTGTAGGCAACTCCATTTGATCTGGTAAACCTTTTAGCTCTTCTTTCCAAAAATCTAATTGTGTTGAAATAAGGCTCTCTGGTGTAGATTCATCACCTAGTAGTTGCTGTTGCCAAAGTGAATAATCTGCGTATTGAACTGGAAGGGCTTCTAATTGAACACTATCACCTTGACATCGTGCTTTATAAGCTAGTGTAAAGTCTCTCGTTAACGGTTGTAATGACCATCCATCTCCTACAATATGATGTAAAAGAATTAGTAAAACATGTTCGTTGTCACTCACTTTAAAAAGTTGTAAACGAACTGCTGGCTCAACATCTAGGTTAAAGCTATATTTTACCGCCTCTGAAAGTACACTTTCTAATTCATCTTTACTTGTTTTTGTTATAATCATTTCTAGATTTAAGTCTTCCATATTTAAAATTTTCTGATATGAACTACCTAATACGTTAGGGAAAATTGTTCTAAGTGTTTCATGTTTCTTCACTACATCATAAAAGGCACCTTGCAGTGCTTCCTCATTCAATTTTCCAGACATACGAATGACTAACGGAATATTATAAGTAGGACTTGGACCTTCTAAACAATTTAAGAACCATAACCTGCGCTGTGCAAATGAAAGTGGAACTTCATTTGGCCTACTTACTTTCTTAATAGCTGGTCTTGCGCTTTTTGCACGATCTAATTGTTTCGCTAATTCAACAACAGTTGGTGATTCAAATAGCTTTCCGATCCCTAATTCTACACTTAACGTTTCACGAATTCTTGCCATTAAACGAGATGCAAGAAGCGAATGGCCACCCATTTCAAAGAAATTATCATCTATACTAATTCGCGAAACACCAAGTACTTCTGCAAATAAATCACATAGTATTTCTTCTTTCGGATTTCTAGCAACTCTCTCATTGTTCATTCCATTAAAATCAGGAGCAGGTAATTTCTTTCTATCAACCTTACCATTTGGTGTTAATGGTAATTCTTCTAGTGCAACAAATGCCGATGGTACCATATAATTCGCTAAACTTTCTGAAACATAAGAACGAATCTCTGAAAGATTAATTGGTTCCTTCTCTTCGGCAACGATATACGCAATGATTCGTTTATCATTTGGGCGATCTTCTCGTACCATTACTACCGCTTGTTGAATATTTTCATGTCGTTGTAATACCATTTCTATTTCAGCTAATTCAATTCGGAAACCACGAATTTTAATTTGATGATCTGCTCGGCTCACGTACTCTAGCACACCGTCGTTACGCCATTTCACAAGATCACCTGTGCGATACATACGCTTCCCTGGTTCTCCGTATGGATTTGCAACAAATCGTTCAGCCGTTAACTCCGGTTTTCCTAAATATCCGTTCGCAAGTCCTTCTCCTGCAATATATAATTCACCGATAACTTCAGGTGGAACAGGTTGTAACCCTGCATCCAAAACGTACACTTCTGTATTCCAAATTGGTCTTCCAATAGGAGGTATACCATTTTCACTGTCATCAATGTTCATGAAAGTAGACCAAATAGTCGTTTCAGTTGGTCCATATAAGTTAGTTATAGAGCAACCTAATTCTTTTAATGTATTTGCTAAATGTGCCGGAAGAGCTTCACCGCCAACGAGTACGTTTAGCCCTTGTATCCTCTCTGGATATTCATTTACTAACGCTTGCCACAACGTCGGTGTAGCTTGCATAATTGTCGCTCTTTCTTCTTGTAACAATGTGGTTAACGCAGAAGGCTCTTGGATTACCTCTTTTTGTGCAATTGTTAAACTTGCACCACTAATAAGAGGTAAATAAATTTCTAGAGCAGAAATATCAAACGCAAACGTTGTAACTGCTAATAAATGATCGTTTTCATTTAATGAAAACATATCTTTCATAGCTAATAAGAAGTTACTTAAACCTTTCATAGTAACAATTACACCTTTTGGATTTCCGGTTGATCCTGAAGTGTAAATTGTATACGCTGGGTTTAAAAGTGATTCATCATTTTTAAATGGTATATTCATATGAGAATATGTTTTTAACGCTATTTTCGTTTCTTCGCTATCTAATATAATTTTTTTAATATCATTTTCTATAACTAAAGTAGATGAAACAGATGAATGTGTTATGATACAAACTGGATTTGCATCATTTACTATATAATGAATTCGCTCGGCTGGATATTCTGGATCTATCGGTAAATACGCTGCACCAGCCTTTAGAACTGCTAGCATACTAACTACCATTTCTATTGATCTTGGAAATACTAAGGCTACAAACTGATTTGCTTGTATTCCTTCTTCTACTAAATAGGTTGCTAATTCATTCGCTCGTTCATTTAGCTCTTTATACGTAAGTTTTTTCCCGTTACAAGTAACCGCTATTTTATTCGGATTTTTTTGTACTTGTTTTTCAAATAATAAAGGTAGCTTGATTAGTTCTTCAGCTTCCTTCGTTTCATTCCATTCCAATAAAACTTTATGATTTTCTTCAGGAAGAGTAATGTTTATTTTTCCAATCGGCTCGTTTTTCTCATAATTATTTACTACTACTTCTAATAGATTCATAAATCTTTCTTTATGCAATGCTAGTTCCATATCGCTATATACTTCTGGATTCGCATCAAAATGAACCATTAACTCATTTTCATCGAAACGTTTATATACATTTATCGTTAAATCATCGACAGGTCCTGCTGATAAATTATGTGTAATACCTCGATTTCCAGCAAAGTTAAGTCCGTAATCAAAAGGCATAACATTCACTAACGGCCCAAACAACTTTTGATTTTCACCTAGTAACTTTAAGTCTCTCCTTAATTCCTCATGACGGTATTTATGATGACGACGTACGTCCCGAATTTCTTTAGAAACTTGCTGTATGAATTCCGCAAGAGTTATATTTGGAGTTATAGTGAGACGAAGTGGAACTAAATTCATTACCATGCTTGGTGTATGAATAGATACAGAACCAAGACGCCCCATCATCGGTAACCCTAAAACAATATCATTTGCACCTGTTAATTTATGCATGTAAATACTTGTTACGGCTACAATAAATTCGGGCCAACTCGTTAACGGAATATTAATATCTTCTAGTAAAGTTTTCGTACTAGCATTTGATAAATAAGCAGTTTCCCGTAAAAATCCATTTGATGTTCTCGGCGCTCGTTCTGCCAAACTTACAACTTCTGGTTCATCTGCAAACTTTTCTAACCAAAAAGTACGATCTTCCTGAAATTGTTTAGACTCACGATACTTATTATCTTCTTGTACAATTTTTGCAAGAGAACCAAATGGCTTTTCATTCTTGTTTGTTTCTTCTATAAGTGATGTATACTCATTCGCTACCTTTTGGCTAAGAAGTGAAAATCCATAGCCATCCATCACAATGTGATGGATGCGCTGATACCAAAAGTAACGATTATTTTCAACTTGAATAAGTACTTCGGTAAATAATTTATCCTCTTTTAAATCCACAGGCATAGATAAATCATTTTTCATCCATACTTTAGCAGCTTCTTCAGGATTTTTTTCTTTACGAACGTCAATAAAATGCATATGAAACTTTGACGATTCCTCAATAACTTGCCATGGGCCAATTTCATCCTCTTCGAAACGAACATGAAGTGCCTCTGCTTCCGTTATAACTTTACGTACAGCTAACTCGAAAATTTCTTGATTAATCGTTCCGTTTATTTCTACATATTCCCCAGTATTATAAATCGGATTAAGCGGATCTAATTGCTGCGCAAACCACATACCAGATTGTGCAGACGATAACGAATGACGAGTCTTTTGACAATTAGACATTCTTTACTACCCCTTTATTATGTAGTCTATTTGTTACAACATCTGTGCTGCTTGTGAAGATAGTAAACTGTACCAATCGGCAACAGTTGGACGTTCTGCTAAATCTGCAAAAGTGATTTCTTTCCCTTCGCGACGCCACTTCTCTACTAAACTCATAATTCTGACCGAATCAAGTCCTCTATTTAATAAATCTTCATCAACTTTAATACTCTCTACTGGCTCACGAAGTAGTTGTGCAACTAGTTCGTGCACTTCCTGTAAAGTGATCCCTTTACTCTCATCACCTTTTACACTTTGTAAATCTTTTAATATTAAGTTTGTTGATGTCGTTACTGCACATCGATTAGATGCATACTGCAATGCTTGTTTATGATGCTCTAGTGAAAAATCAGCTACTCCATCTGCTACAAAAAATGGCTCTATACCATCCATAAATGCTTCACAAGCTGTTAAAAGGCAGCCAATATGCGCATAAATACCGCAAATAATAAGTTGATCTCGTCCTTGTTCATTTAAAATTTCTAATAGATTCGTCTTTTTAAATGCACTATATCTCCATTTTGTTAGGAATATATCATCCTCATCAGGAGTAAGTTCATCGACAATTTTCTTTTTATCCGGTCCAGCGGGAATACCATCACCCCAAAAGTCTTGTAATAACCCTCGTTGTTCTAACGTTTGTCCACCAGGCTGTGCTGTATAAACAACTGGTATGCCAAGTTCCTTACATCTTTCTCTTATCACCTTAATATTTGAAATTAGTTCTACTTTTGGCGATTCTTTATCGCTATATGCATCAAGAAAATATTCTTGCATGTCATGGATTAGAAGAACCGCACGTTTCGGATCTGGCGTCCAATTCACTTTATTTTTTGGTAGTTCTGATTCAATTGGCATTTTATATACTGAAATAGATGGGATAGCCATCTAATCACTTCCTTCCGATTTTAATAGTTTTTTATCGTTTTACTGTAATAAGTTTTTCAGTAATTACTTTACGTAATTCTTTTTTGCTTACTTTTCCAACACCTGTTTGCGGGAATGATTCAATAAATTCAATTCGATCTGGAATCTTATAAGCCGCTATACCGCGTTCTCTTAAAAACGTTTTTAATTCACTTACAGTTGGAGCTTGTCCACGAGCTATAACAAAAGCGCAAGTACGTTCTCCTAAATAATCGTCAGGCATAGATACAATTGCTACATCATGTACTGCATCATGTGCTAATAGATGATTTTCAACCTCTTCCGCAGCAACCTTCTCACCACCACGATTAATTTGATCTTTGTCTCTTCCTTCTACAATGATGTAACCTTGTCCATTTACTTTTACAAGATCACCTGTGCGATAAAATCCATCCTTTGTAAATGATCGTGCATTATGCTCTTCTGCTTTATAATAACCACGAATTGTATATGGACCTCGTGTTAATAAACTACCTACTTCACCAGGTTTTACATCGTTATCATTTTCATCAACAACCCTTACTTCATCGAATGTAGACATCGGTCTACCTTGTGTATGAATAATGATTTCTTCAGGGTCATTTAGTCTTGTGTAATTTACTAACCCTTCTGCCATACCAAACACTTGCTGTAACGTACATCCAAATGTAGGGCGAATGCGCTTTGCAACTTCGGCACTAAATTTCGCACCGCCTACTTGAATAACCTCTAGGCTTGATAAATCGTCATTACGAGAAGATGCAGCATCAAGCCATATCATTGCTAATGGTGGAACGAGAGCGGTAATCGTAACTTTTTCTTTTTCTATAAGTGCAAATGCCTCATCTGGACTCCCTCCAGTTGCCAGCACTACTTTTCCACCCGCATAGAAAGTTCCAAATGTCCCTGGGGAACTCATCGGGTAATTGTGTGCTACTGGAAGAACTGCCATATAGACACTTTCTGCATTCAAATTACAAATTTCAGCGCTAACACGTAAACTATAAATATAGTCATCATGTGTTCTAGGAATTAATTTAGAAAGTCCTGTTGTTCCTCCTGATAATTGGAGAAATGCAACATCACTTGGCTGAACGTCTGGTAATAGAACTGGATCCATATAAAGTTCATTTATGTTCACAAATTCTTCTTCTTCTCCCACTACAATTACATGTTGTAAAGTAGGCACTTTTTCTTTTACTTCTCTTGCTAGTTTTCTGTAATCAAAGCCAAGAGCCTTATCTGAAATAACGTAAGCACTCGCCTCACCAAACTCGCAAAAATAACTAATTTCACTGCTTCGATGTGAAGGTAGTGCAAAAACAGGAAGCGCTCCAATTCGAAATAGCGCAAAACATATTTCGAAAAACTCTATAATATTAGGTAACTGGATTACAACACGGTCTTCTTTCTTTATTCCTAAATTCAGTAAACCTGAAGCTAAGCGATCTACCTTTTTATCAAATTCACTATACGTTATATGCGTATTACCGCTTACAACTGCAATCTGATCTCCATATTTTTCAGCACGTTCTCTTAACACTCCGCCAAATGTTTCACCAAGCCAACACCCTTCTCCTCGGTAACGATCGGTAAATTCTTTTGGCCATTCCGTATAACCTGTTAACATTCTTTCTTCCCCCTATTTTTCATTCAATGAATTATCTCTTAATCCTAAAGCCTTCAGCATCGTTTGGAATTTAGCTGACGTTTCTGCTAGCTCATCTTCTGGTTTTGACTCAGCAACAACTCCAGCTCCTGCATATAAACGAAGTGTATTCTCTTGCACTTCAGCACAACGAATTGTAACAATCCATTCGCCATCTCCATTTAGATCGCTCCACCCTAACATTCCTGTAAAGAATTCACGGTCAAATGGCTCAATTTTTTGAATAGCCTCTCTTGCTTCTTCCATTGGAGTTCCGCAAACTGCTGGCGTAGGATGAAGAGCAATTGCTAATTGTAAAGAAGTAGTATTCGGATCCTTAAGTTCACCTTTCACTTCTGTAGACAAATGCCACATTGCTTCACTATGAATAACTGATGGTTTTTCTGGCACATGCAATGTATGACAGCACGGACGAAGTGCAGCAGCAACCGCTTCAACTACTACCGCATGTTCATGTAAATCTTTTGGTGAAGAGAGTAATTCCTCTGCTCTTCTTTTATCTTCAGCTGGATCGTCACTTCTTGGTCTTGAACCAGCTAATGGATTAGAAACGACTTGCATACCACTACGTGAAACAAGCAATTCAGGGCTTGCTCCAATTAATGTCTTACTTTTCTCGTTTTCATCTTTCGGTAAATTCACAGCAAATGTATAACCGTGCTTATTATGTTCTGCTAATTCGCGAAGTAGTTTTTGTTTATCAATCTTCTCTGAAGATTTAACATCCAACGATCTAGATAGAACGATTTTATTTAAATCTCCGTCCTGAATTTTTTCAATCCCTTGCTTCACACCATTCATATAAACTTCAGGAGCTGGAACCGGTGTCATTTCAAATGTCAGTTTCTCATTTCGTTTTATCTCATTTGTTGTCTCCAACTGTAAACGCTCAGTAATTCTCCAATATTCCGGTACAATAAGTTGAACTTCTTTTCTACGATCAAAAGGCAAAGCACCAACAACGATAGGATTCGGATTTCCGGCTTGTTTTGCATTACTTAATACCGCTTGTACAAGTTCTGGAAAACTTTCAATTTCATGATGTTTTACTGTAGTAAACTCTCCTTCTGTCAATATCGTTCGAGTTGGTGAAGCGAAAAAGAACGAAGATTCAGTTTTATAATCTTCTAATAATTTTTCTGACAGTTTCTTTACGGCTGTAAGTTCATTCATAGTATGAAAACCTCCTGAATTTTTTATCCCGCATTAACGGGCAGTAAGATCCGCACCTCAAAATTCAGCGGAAGCAAAGAAGTTAGGTGGGGATCAACTGCCCGTAAAAGCCCGATTGGTTCAACTAATAATCAGTGGGGGATGAACAAAACCCCCACTAATTAAAGTTTCACTTTATTAAACTCCTAATGTAGCTCCGCCATCGACACATAAATTGTGCATTGTAATATGACTCGCTTTATCAGAAGCTAAAAACAATACTGCTTCAGCAATTTCTGAAGGTTGTGCAATTTTTTGTAACGGTATACCGAGTCTATATGTATTTTGAGAACCAGCAATTATATTTTTAGCTCCATTCTCATCAGCCCATAATAATCTTTGCATTTCAGTTTCAGTAGAACCTGGAGAAACTAAGTTGCAGCGAATATTGTATGCTGCAAGCTCTAATCCTAAACATTTCATGAACATGGTCGTTGCAGCTTTTGATGCAGCATACGCAGCCATTTCCATTCTCGGAGTATTTGCCGCATTTGAGCCAACTGTAACAATTGCCCCTGATTTTCTTACCATCATACGCTTACTTACCGCTCGGGACATATAGAAAACTCCTGTAGTATTTACAGAGAATGTTTTATTCCAATCTTCATCACTTAAAGAGTAAATCGCTCCCATACGTAAAACCCCTGCAACATTTACTAATATATCTATCGGTGCTATGTCATTTTCAATTCGGTTTACTACCTCTTCAACAGCAGTGCTATCACTCACATCTAAATGAAATGTCTTCATATGTGTTTCATATGATGCACAATGATTTAATAACATATTTAGCACTTCTTCATTTTGATCAACCGCAATAACTGTAGCTCCTCTTTCTAAAAACATTTTTGCTACAACACTACCTATACCTTGGGCTGCACCTGTTACTATAACGGTCTTCCCATCAAATTCCCCTAAATTCATTTCCTCTATCCTTTCATTTGAAAATTAATTTAATTAAACAATTAATGATAATGATTATCATTATCTATGTAAAAAATAATACACTTACTAAACTAATTGGTCAAGTGTACTTTTCATCAAAATAATATTTACTGATAATGTTTTTCATTTAATATTCTTACAACGAAATGATAATGTTTCTCAATAAACTTGTCAATCTTTTTTTATTTTTCAAATAAAACATTTTAAAGCCTCTTAATAAAATCATATCTAAAAGCATTAAAAGTACTTACATTATAAATTAAATTCAAACTCCTCTTTTTAAAATTGAAGAGAATAAACTGTATATACCTTCTTTTAAAATGCTTTATGAAAAACTCAAGTATATATTTTCTCAATATTTTTCTGAAAATATATATTGCAAATACCAATGAATGTCTTCTTTATTATTTAAGATTTATTACATATTTCGAATACGATATATCGATTTATTATATTCAAATATAATCCAAATGGATATTTCACTCACTTTTACACCTAAAAAAATTCCAAAAGTAATTTAACCTTGTTAAAATAACTCATAAAAAAAGCACCCTATTTAATAGGATGCTTTTTCGTAATCATAGTGCTATAGAAGATTTATACACTTATGCTACGCTGCGATACTCTTCTTCTTGTTCTTTTTTCTGTTTAGGTGCTTGAATTAAAATTGCGATAATAAATGACACGACACATAATACGCCGATAACCATGAAAGTTGGTTTAAATCCACCTAGAATTGCACCGATAAAGGAACCAGCAAGCGCTCCAAATCCAAATCCTTGATACACGATTCCGTAATTTTTACTATGATTTTTCATACCGAAGAAATCACCAACAATAGCCGGGAAAATAGTGATATTTCCACCAAAGCAAAACGCTACACTTGCTACACATACGAAGTAGATACCATAATTTAAATCTACGAAACTTAGAACTAAAACTGAAGCCGCCATAACAACAAAAGTACCAGTAACGATTTTTAAACGGCCGATTTTATCTGATAACGGTCCTAGAATAATACGACCTAATGTATTGAAGATTGCAACCATAGCCACCGCATTAGCTGCTGTCGCTGCGCTAAGCCCTACAAGTTGAACACCAATGTCTTTTACCATACCAATTAAGTATAAGCCACTCATACATGATGTAAATAACATAATAAATAATAAGTATACTTGTTTTGTGCCTAACATTTCTTTCGTTGTATATTCCTGAGTTTTTGTTTCATGAACTGCTCCTTGATCTGCAGCTTGATGGATTAAACAAGCGCCAATTACAATCATAGCTGTAACAATTAAACCCCAGTATATAAACGCTTGTGATACACCAACTGATTCAATCAACTGTGCGTTAATGTATTTAAAGATTAAGCTACCCGAACCATATGCAGAGACAGAAATACCAGCAATTAAACCTTTACGCTCTGGAAACCACTTTATTAAATTGGATAGTGAAGTAATATATGCTGTACCATCCGCGTAACCTACAACAACTCCTGCTAGTACATAAAGCAATATTAATGAAGAAGCTTGTGAACTAAGTATTAATCCTAGTCCTAACGCTAGTCCAGCTATCATAATAAGTTTACGAAGTCCCCATTTTTCTTGCAATTTACTCGCAAATAAAGTTGAAAATGCTAAGGAAAGACTAGTAATTGAGAAAGTTATTGCAACAGCGTTTAGACTCCAACCGTATTTACTAACTAAAGGCTGATTGAATAAACTCCATGTATATATCGTTCCAAGCCCCATTTGTACTATGACCGTGCCAAGGACAACAAGCCATGGATTAACAGTTGATTTTTTCATATCATTCCGCCTCCTCTTTCTATTTCAATGCTATTCTCTAAATATGCTTTTTTTATTTTCATTTTCGCCACCTCATTCGATTTAACAACTTCATTGTATAGGATGTTTCCGCTTATGTAAGCACTTACAAGATAGAGCGTCAAAAATATGGAATCAGTTACAGAAAACGACGGATGAAATACAAAAAACTACATATTAAATACGTAGCAGCTTTTATAATGTTTTACATCAATACGACTTATGTGTGTTTTCATATCCTCTTTTATAAAAAGTTATGTGCCCAGTTACACCATGGCTGGACTTCAAAATTTTGATTATCCTATACAAACAAAAAAACACCATATTCTTTTTAACTCTCCAGCTTTGTAACATGTTACGCCCGCACTCCTTGATACAAGTCATTTAATTGCCTTATAAACTTGCTTTTCGTTACAAGGCTTATGCTCAAAAATCCCACTCTTTTTGTATTTCCAATTTCGTACATAAAAATAGAAAATATATAATCTATTTACATAATGTTGCACTTTCAGTTTATTAAACAAAAAAATATTTTATTGATAAATAAAACTAAACATTCACTAATATATCTATACGTGGTTTAATATATATAATAAACAAACATTTCTGTCTTTTATAAGGAGGTACTATGAAAGCAAACGTAGGGGATACTATACTATTTCAACGAAGTAACTTAAAGATTACAGGATCTGTACTAAAACTATACACTGAATCGGTCTTAGTTGAAGTTACAGATGTGAGCGGTGGTACTTTTGAATTTGACCGAACAATTGTAAATCATAAAAACTATAAAATTTTAAATGCAAATAAATAAAACAATACAAAATGGCCCCTGCTTAACAGCAGAGGCTATTTTGTATAACAACACTTCATTAATTTATGTATCCTAAAACACTAACAATCTTGCTTGCTTTTAAATTATTAATGTAATAATAAATTTCTAACCCTCTTCTCTCAGCTCTTAACACTTTACCTTTCATTTTTGATAAATGCTGCGAAACAGTCGATTGAGGAATATTTAATATTTCTGTTAATTGTGTTACATTACAAGTTTTGCGTGCACTTAATTCATTTACGATTTGCAATCGTATTGGATGCGCCATTATTTTTAAAATATCCACATCTTCTTCAGTTACTAAACTTTTTTTTATCTCGCTCGTATGTGTTGTCATAAGACATTCCCCTTTTATTTAAATTCCTTTTTATTTATAACTGCTTCTACATAAAATGATATCTCTAACATACAATTAAGACCCTTATATAGGAATAATTGGATTTTCATTATTTAAAAACAGCAATGTTATAAAATTTTATTTATTTAGTACATATACATAATATAATTTCAATTTGTGCTGTATGTGAAGTTCGCATAAATTTAGGGTGAAGATTTTTCAAATAATTAAAACGTTTTTTGATACTATATGATTCATATAACTTTCTATATTTTTTATAGAACTAATAATTCTACCTATAATTAACTATCTAGCGTTTTTAACACATGTTAGGCGTTTGTATATACTATTACAAAACACATTTTTATTAGGAGGAAATTTATATGCCTACACCGTTACAAGAACAAGTTGAAGAAGCTCGTGAGACGTATGTCAGTCGTATTATTTTAGTCGGTGGATCAGCCTTATTTTTAACAGGTGGTGTAATATCAGCAATTTCTGCTTTTAAAAGTTTTAATCGTTTGGCTAATACACCACCTTCTTCAGATAACTCATAGTTGCTTACTTCATACAAACGCCGCCTCCAATAAGGAGACGGCGTTTTATTTATTATTTTACTAAAATCCTCAGCAATTTGATCTTGTTACTTCACCACAAACCTAGTCTGACTACACCCATCCTTCTGCTTCGTTACTTCTAATACAGCTGGCATTGCGTTTTTCAGCTCTTGAACGTGTGAAATGACACCGATAAAGCGGCCTGATTTTTGTAAGTCGATTAGGGCGTCAACTGCCTTCGTTAATGACTCTTCATCTAATGAGCCGAATCCTTCATCGATAAACATCGTTTCGATGGAAATACCACCTTCATACGCTTGAATTACGTCTGCCATTCCAAGTGCTAAGCAAAGTGATGCGTTAAATTTCTCACCGCCAGATAATGTTTTTACATCTCGGGTTTGACCTGTGTATGCGTCATATACATCTAAGCCTAATCCACTTTGACGGTTTCTCTTTTCAACTCGCTCACTTCGTTTTAAATAAAATTGGCCATTTGATAATTTACGTAATCGTTCGTTTGCGATTTGAACGATTTGTTCTAGATACTCAATTAAGATGTAACGTTCAAAGGATATACGACTATCGTTATCCCCTTTCATTACTTCATATAAATCAACAAGTTCTTGGAATGCTTTTTCTTCCTCATGAATTTGTTCATCAATTCGTTTAATGTTTTCATGTAAATCCGTAATATATGTTACCGCATTTTGCGCACGTTGACGTTTTTCTTTTATTATATCAAGATTAATTTGTAATTCTGTTATGTGTTCACCTAATGCCGTAATATCCATGTACTCTTTATCTTTTAATTCAGCATGTAACTCTTCAATTTGTTTTGCAAGCACTTCAAGAGATGAATAATAACTTTGAATTTCTTTTTGTAACATCTCCATCTCGATATCATTTAATTTAGCTTCTTTATACATGATTTGATCTGTAAATCCGCTCTGTTCAAGCTCTTTCATAAAGCGTGTAAACGTCTCTTCTTTCTTCAATTTTGTACTTTCAAATTGATTAGAAGCACTTTCCTGTTCTGCTTGAATACGTATATTTTCATTTTGCCAATGTTGATACGCTTCCTGCACTTTCTTCCATTCGTCTTCCATTAATCTGAGTTCATGCATAGCTTGGTCAAACTGAAGTTTCCAAGCTTGTACAGTTTGTAAGCTTTCAGGAATACTTTTCTTATCATGTTCATATGACGTACGAAGCTGCATACACTCCATTTCTATACGGTGCTGCTCTATTTCTACCTCACGCTTTTGTTTCTGAAGTCCATCTACTTTTTCTTCTACGCTTTTTATATTCACAGCAGTTTGCTTACGAGTTTCTTCGCTTGCTTTTAACGTATTCACTTTAGTTGCTAATTGTTTTCCCTTTTGAACCAGCGCCCTGTATGTTTCAACTAATTCTTCCGAGCGATAGCCTCGCTTCTTAACCTCTTCTATTACCTGTTCATATTGAATATGATAGAAATTCCATTTCTCCTCTAATTGAACATGTAATTTTTCAGCAACATTCTTCTTGTCTCTTAAATCATTTAACTCTTTCTCATCGATCGCATCACTTTGCTCTGTAGCTTTTTTCGGATGGTTCGTACTACCACATACTGGACAAGATTCACCATCATGTAAATGAAGAGCTAATATACCAGCTTGTTCACTTAACCAGCGACGTTCCATATTTTCATATGCGTTAACTGCCAATTGCATCTTATTATATGCTGATTCTTTTTCTTGCTCGCATTTTTGTTTTTCTTGCCATACATCATATGCCTCCTTTAATACTTTTGCATCTTCTCGCATTTTCGTTAATTCTTCTACTTTAGCTACATATTGTTCAAGCGCTACTTCTAATTGCTGTAATTCATCAGACATTAGCTGTTTTTGATTTGTATGCTCCTCTAATTGTCGATCTAAGTTTTGCATACTTTCTTTTAATTTCTCTACTTGAATTTCTGTATCTTGTAAATTCAACTGTTTCTCAGCTAATGATGCAATGATCGGTTGTAACTCTTCTAATCTTTGAACGAGTTTTTTTGCATTTTCTCTCTCAGGTTCTTTATTCTTTACTGCTTCATATTTCTCCTGAGCAAGTTCAAAGTTATTCGTTATATTTTCTTTTTTGGCGATTATCTGTTTTAACAAACTTTCAGCCTTCTGCTCATTTTGCATTGCTTCTTCGTACCATTGTTCAAATGGTAATAAGCGCTTCGCTTGTTCCGCACGCTTAAAAGATTTTTCTTTCATTTCAATAACTGTACGGTTCTCTTGTAAAGTATTATATTTCTCATTCTTTTGTTGTAAATCTATAAATTTCTCATTTACAGATTTCGCTGCATGAAAACGTGTTTCAGCATCCTTTAATTGCTTCGTTTGAACATTTTGTTCTACTTGTAATTGCTCAACCTCTGCCTTATACGCAGCTGTTTCTTGTTCTAATACTTCTACTACTTGATGCGTATTTACATGTTCTTGTTCCACTAATGTCTCTAATAATGCTCCATCACGTATTGGCAATTTAAAAACATTACGGAAATATAGCTCTCGTTCTTTTTGTTTTTCTTGTAAGACGTCTTTCCATTGTTTGCGTTTTTGGTCTAGTAACTCACGCATTAACTTATAACGATCTGTTTTAAAAATACGACGTAAAATCTCTTCTTTATTTTCTGTTTCAGACGTTAATAGCTTTCGGAACTCTCCTTGCGGTAACATTACTATTTGGCTAAATTGATGTTTACTTAATCCAATTAAATCTTCAACTTTATTATTTACATCCGTTACATGAAAACGATCGACACAAGGAACTTTTTCTTCATTAATTACTTCATATAATTCAACTGCATGTCCTGTAATTGTTTTATTCCCTTGTTTTTTATGACCAAGTTGTCGCTTTATTTCATATCTTTTCCCTTTTAATTGAAAGGTTAATTCCACACTTGTATAAACATTATCATCAGCAAATTGACTACGGAGCATGCTTGTATCACTACGCTCTTCCCCACTAGCTTCTCCATATAACACATAACAAATCGCATCAAAAATCGTTGTTTTGCCGGCCCCTGTATTTCCAGAAATAGCGAAAATACGATGTTCGCCAAGATCATTAAAATCGATTACTTCTTTCTGTTTATATGGACCAAATGCCGTCATAATAAGCTCAATCGGTCTCATCCTCGCTCACCTTCCCGTTCTTGCACTGTTTGCAACACATCTAAGAATAGACGTTCTTTCTCTTCTGATAACTCTAACCCTTTCATTTCTTTGTAAAAAGCTTTTAAAAGAGATAAATCATCCGTTTTATGTCTTGAAATAGTTACTTCATTTTCATCTGTGAACTCTCGTCTTTGAATAGATCTTTCAACATGCATTGCATTTGGGTATACAGAACGTATTTTTTCCATTGGCTGCAAGACTGGATTTTCGTCTAATAATTTCACAAATACATAATCTTCATTTACTGGATGATGTAATAAATCGTCTATTTTTGCTTCTACTGTACGCATTTTACGACGTGGTGTAAGTAAACGTTTTTCAATTTTTGTTTCACCTTTTTCATCCAGTTCCACAATATAATATCCTTTTTTATGTTTTTCTTCAGAGATAGAATAGGCAAGTGGCGAACCTGAATAACGAATTGTCTCATTACGTACAAAATGCGCTTGATGTAAATGACCAAGCGCCGTGTAATGAAACTTATCAAAATAATGGCTATTTACATATTCAGCACCACCAATTGAAAGTGGTCGTTCCGCATCACTTGTATTTCCCTCTGCCTCTCCTGAAGAAGTTACAAATGCATGTCCTACAAATACATGTCTCGCTTCTTTATCCATCGTTTCAGAAAGTTCATTCATAAAAATACGCATCGCATCATCATGAGAACGAACATCTTCATTTTTCAATATATGTCTAACAATACTTGGATCCGCATACGGAATGAGATGGAAATGAACCTCTCCGTATTCATCATTTAAAACAACAGGATTATATGGAAACTGGAATTGTCCAACAATATGTAATCCTTGTTTTTTCATTAAATTACTACCAAAATGTATACGGTCCGGACTATCGTGATTTCCTGCAACTGCGATTACTGGTGTTTGTAACTCAATAACTATCTTTTGTAATACATCATTTAATAAGTCTACTGCTTCTGTAGGTGGAATTGCTCGGTCATATAAATCTCCTGCAATAATTACAGCATCCGGTTTTTCTTCTTCAACAGCTTGTACAAACTGATCTAACACAATTTTTTGATCTTCAGTCATATATACACCATGAACAAGCTTACCTAAATGCCAATCCGCTGTATGAAAAAACTTCATATTACCCTTCTCCTTTTAGTTTACTGATTGTAGTGAAACAAGCTGATAGTTTAGTGTAGTTTTTCCGTTCTCCCATTCTAACTTTTGGACAATTGCACTACCGATTCTTTCTTCGTTTGATTTATATAAAGGTAATATTTCTTGAATAGTAAATAGATGATAACCATCTAAAATTAATTGAAATAAATTATCTTCTATATGTAATCTCACTTCTTTTTCATTTGAAATAATTTTTGTGTGCATCTCAAATTTCATGCTAGATACAACCCCTTTTTTCTAATCTCTACATTTTAATAGTATAGTGGTCATGCAAGATTGACAAGTAAATACACTACGATGTACACACTTTTTTAATTATAAGTATTTTATGTTTTTTACATAAAATACGGTATGTGAAATTATCAATCTACAAAAATAAAAATGCCATTCAGGCATCCTTATTTTTGTAAGTACTCTTTCATAACGTAGTACAATACAGTTATTAAGACAATCGCTACAAAAAACGCAAATACAGCCACTACATACCCATCTTTATTGAGTAAAAAACATATGGAAATAGATATTATAAAAATCGGAAACACGAGACGCACCTTATCCTTCACTTCTTCTGTCGTATCTGTATGATGAAAATACTGTGTAATTCCTACCATAAGAGATGACAAAATAATTACCGACAATAGTAAAGGTCCTGGCATTCCGATCTCTCCTTTCTCTATTTCTAATTATATACAAACCCCACTGCCTTTAAAAGTTAGACAATTCAGCTTTTTGATTTTTTCTACATCCACTCTTTAATAGATTGTTACGCCACGCATAATAACTCAATATAAGTTATACATATAATAGCGCCTTCAACACTATAATTCCAAATAATTGCGCTTACAGTAATGTTGTAATATTCCTCTTCCTTCTTCAGAATCCTGCAAATATAACTCGTCAAAATATGCGGAGTACATATTAATCCTTATAGCGCCAATATTAGACAAATTTATAAAGGACATTTCATCATGTATCAAGAAATAAGAATAGGAAGATATGTAAGGGAGGATTTATAATGACTGAACACGTTTTATTTTCTGTTAGCGAAAACGGCGTTGCATCTATTACTTTAAACCGTCCAAAAGCACTTAATTCTTTATCCTATGACATGTTAAAACCAATTGGACAAAAACTTAAAGAATGGGAACAAGATGATCAGATTACAGTTATCGTTTTAAAAGGAGCTGGAACGAAAGGTTTTTGTGCAGGTGGCGACATTAAAACGCTATACGAAGCACGTTCAAATGAGATTGCATTACAGCATGCAGAACAATTTTTTGAAGAAGAATATGAAATTGATACATTTATTTATCAATATAAAAAACCAATTATCGCCTGTTTAGATGGAATCGTAATGGGCGGTGGTGTTGGTCTGACAAATGGAGCTAAATATCGAATAGTAACAGAACGTACGAAGTGGGCGATGCCTGAAATGAACATCGGTTTCTTCCCAGATGTCGGTGCTGCTTATTTCTTAAATAAAGCTCCAGGATCTACTGGCCGATATGTCGCTTTAACAGCATCCATATTAAAAGCTCCTGATGTATTATATATAAACGCTGCTGATTATTTTATGACATCCGATTCATTACCAAATTTCCTTACCGCACTTGAAAATATAAATTGGAATAAAGAAGATGTACATACTCATTTAAAAGAAGTTATTCGTACATTTGCAACTGCTCCAAACTTAGAAAGCGAGCTTGCTCCTTCTTTAGAAGTAATCAATTCACATTTTGCATTCGATACAATTGAAGAAATCATCCACTCGTTGGAGAAAGCCCAAAGTTCATTTGTACTAAAAACGAAAGAAACGCTATTATCAAAATCACCTGTTTCACTAAAAGTAACATTAAAACAGTTTATTGATGGACAAGATAAGTCCGTTGAAGAATGTTTCGCTACGGACCTTATACTAGCTAAAAATTTTATGAGACATGAAGATTTCTTCGAAGGAGTACGCTCCGTTGTCGTTGATAAAGATCAAAATCCGAATTATAAATATAAACAGTTAAGTGATGTTTCAGAAGAAGACGTAAATCGTTTCTTTAATTTACTTAATGCATAACAAAAAGGCTATATTTGTAGTGTATGCAACATTACAAATATAGCCTTTTTTATTTAATATTTTTAAATACAATTTAATTTAACCAAAATGTGTGCTACACTAGCTTTAATCGAATTTTCTAAAAATAAAAAGGAGGACAATTTATGATAGAAAATTATCTTCTTTTCATCATTATGTCAATTTGTCTTATCATTTTACCCGGTCCAGATACAGCAATGGCTACGAAAAACACATTGGTTGCTGGAAAAATCGGCGGCGTAAAAACTGTTTTTGGTACTTGTGTTGCGCTTTTAATTCACACTTTAGCTGCTGTAATTGGTCTTTCGGCACTTATTGTAAAGTCTGCTCTTTTATTTTCTATTTTTAAATATGTTGGTGCTGTATATTTAGTCTATATTGGTATTAAAGCCCTTTTAGCAGTCAGAAACACATCGGACTTAAATACAAATGAAGTTCCAATAAATAATGAAAATAAACATACTTCTTGCTTTCGCCAAGGTTTCCTTACAAATTTACTAAACCCTAAGATTGCAGTCTTCTTTTTAACTTTTTTACCACAGTTTTTAAATCCAAATCATAATACATTTATACAACTTCTCGTTATGGGACTTACTTATCTCATTTTGACAGTCATTTGGTTTGCTTTTTATATATTTTTAATTGATAAAATTAGTGCCTTTATGAAGAAACCGAAGACGCAACGTTATATTCAAGGATTAACGGGAATCGTTTTAATTGGGTTTGGTATTAAACTAGCTTTTGAAAGAAATAATTAACAAGACGAAAACCACCACTATTAATAGTGGTGGTTTTCATTTAATAACTGATTTGGCTGTTTACTCTATATTAAAACCAGCGCTCAGTTACAACTTTTTTGCGTGTATAAAATTGAACGCCATCCGTACCATTTGTACCAAGATCTCCAAAGAATGAAGCTTTGTTTCCTGCAAATGCGAAGAATGCCATTGGTGCCGGAACGTTTACGTTTACACCAATCATACCAGCATCGATGTTATCACGGAACGTTTGAGCATGCTTACCATTTGAAGTATAAATAACAGCACCATTCGCAAATTTCGATTGATTTGTCAGCTTAATACCTTCTTCTAAATCTTTTACTCTTACAATACTTAATACTGGAGCGAAAATTTCATCTTGCCAAATTTTCATTTCTTGATTTACACCATCAAAGATCGTTGCACCAACAAAGTAACCTTCCCCAACTTCTTCATTGATTTTACGGCCATCGACTAGTAAAGTTGCTCCATCTGCTACGCCGCTATTAATATAGCCTAAAACACGTTCTTTATGCGATTCACGGATTAATGGTCCGACGTAATTATCTTCGTTGAAACCATCGCCTACTTTTAATTTTTTCGTCTCTGCTACTAATACGTCAATGAATTCATCCGCAATTTCATCTACTACTGCTACAACAGAACATGCCATGCAGCGCTCTCCACTACTTGCGAACGCAGATCCAATTACACCTTGTACTGTTTTTTCAAGATTGCAATCTGGCATTACAATCGCATGGTTTTTCGCACCTGCTAACGCTTGTACACGTTTTCCATGTTTCGTACCTGTTTCATATACGTAACGAGCTACCGGCTCAGATCCAACGAATGAAACAGCTTGAATATCTTTATTTTCCAAAATGCTATTTACAACATCTTTTCCGCCTTGTACTAAATTTAATACACCTTTTGGGAAACCAGCTTCATAGAATAACTCTACAAGTCGCTCTGCTAAAAGTGGCGTTCTTTCAGATGTTTTTAATACGAATGTATTACCGCAAGCAATTGCAAGTGGGAACATCCATAATGGAATCATCATTGGGAAGTTAAACGGTGTAATACCAGCAACAACACCGATTGGATAGCGCCAAATCGATCCATCAATTCCACTAGCAATATTCGGAAGAGCTTGTCCCATCATTAAATTTGGTGCTGATGTTGCAAGTTCTACTGCTTCAATACCACGCTGCACTTCACCAGTTGCATCTGTTAGTGTTTTACCGTTTTCTAGCGTAATGATTTTTGCAAGCTCTTCTTTGTTTTCTTGTAAAAGCTGTAAATATTTATACAATTGTCTTGAACGATTCGGAACTGGTACTTTAGACCATTTTTCGTATGCCGCTTTTGCAGCTTCAACAGCTTTTTCAACATCTTCTTTCGGAGATAGCGGAACGTAAGCGATAATTTTTCCAGTTGCTGGATTTGGAACTACTTCTACTTCTGTACCAGTAGACTCTACCCACTCACCATTAATATGATTTTTTACTCGTTTAATTTCAGTTGTAATCATTATATTCTCTCCTTTTTTATGATGTATATAAGTCTATTATTTTTGATTAGAAATTAATTGTTCGCTAACTTTCTTATATAAAGCAGCCATATCGTTTTCACCATATCCTGCTTTACTCGCTTCTTCATATACGTTTAATAGCATTTCGCTTACTGGTAAGTGGAGTTCACTTTCCTTAGCTAAATCAACTGCAAATCCCAAATCTTTCTTTAATAAATTCACAGTAAAGCCTGGCTCGTAGTTTTCGGATGCAATGAAACTTTTATAATTACGCTCATAAATTCTACTTTGACCGTAACTTACATTTAAAATATCAAACATTTTATCTAAATCCATATTGTTCTTTTTCGCTAATGTTAAAGCTTCACTCACACCAGCTGTATAAAAACCAATTAATAGATTGTTAATTAATTTAACAGTCGTACCGCTATCAATTTGTTCACTAACGTGGAAAATATTCGCCCCTAACGCTGCCATGATAGATTCAGTTTTATCATATACGTCTTTTGATCCACCAACCATAAACGTTAATGTACGATTTTCTGCTCCAATTACCCCACCGCTAACAGGCGCTGCTAAAAAGTCTACTTTCTTTTCCTTCGCCGACTCCTCTAACAGTTTATTTAACTGTGGAGATACAGTACTTGTATCAATTAATACAACATTCGAGTGGCTATTTTCAAATAATCCTTCTTCCCCAAAATATACCGCTTCAACAGCACGAGGTGAAGGTAAACTTGTAAAAATCACATCGC
This sequence comes from Bacillus proteolyticus, assembly GCF_001884065.1. Taxonomy (GTDB): domain Bacteria; phylum Bacillota; class Bacilli; order Bacillales; family Bacillaceae_G; genus Bacillus_A; species Bacillus_A proteolyticus. The sequence continues at coordinate 6,070 of NZ_MACH01000080.1, read as the reverse complement.
ATGTCTCTGCTAGTTTTGAGATTGATAAGCCAATAATTCCTCCTTCTTTTTCAAAGGAAGCTTCAGCCTCTTTGTTTAAGTCCACTCCATATACTGTGTAACTTGATTTAACTAAATTTTTAGACATCGGAAGACCCATGTTACCTAAGCCGATAAAACCAATCTTTTTCATATCGCTTTCCTCCTATTTACACAATATATTTCCCACGATTTATAATAGCTTTCGCAATTTCTCTCTTTTTCGTAAATACGTTCGTGTATAAAGGCACTAATAATTGACGGATTTCAGCTAACATTACGTGTCTATCTTGTTCTTCTGTGACAGCCGCTGAAAGTATTGAAATCGTCGATTCTTCTACTTTACGATAGCCTTCTTCACAAATAACATCCGTTATCATTTGTTTCGTACGCTCTTTTTCTTCACCATTTTTACTAATTGCTTTACTCGTACGTAAAAATGCTGATTCCATGACGTACACGTCCGTCAACATATTTGATAATACACGTGAATATTCTTGCTCTTGATCAATTTTTAATCCTGGAGTTTTAGAGAGCGTTTTCAAAGATTGTTTCAACAATTTTTTCGCTAATAAAATGTAACGATGGTTTCTTTCTACATTTGCTACATCAATTTCTACTTCAGCATCTTCTATTTGCTCGATTTGCTTCATTAACATTTTTGCAACTGTTAATCTATTAATTTCATTCGTTCCTTCAAAAATACGACTAATTCTAGCATCACGATATAAACGTTCTACCTCGTACTCTTGCATATAGCCGTACCCGCCATGAATTTGTACAGCTTCGTCTACGATATAAGCAAGTGTTTCAGAAGCGTTTACTTTATTCAGTGCACATTCAATTGCAAATTGGGACATTTTTTTCATAAGATCTTCATCACTCTCATGAATTGCTTCATCAATTACACCTGCTGTACGGTAAGCTGCACTTTCTGCTCCATATGTAGCAATGATCATATTTGCAATTTTCTCTTGAATCATCGTAAAGTCTACTAATTCCGTTTGGAACTGTTTTCGCTCTTTTCCATATTGAACCGACAAACCGATTGCTTGTTTTGCTGTTCCAATATTTCCAAAAGCAAGTTTTAGTCTAGCAAAGTTAAGAATATTAAGGGCTACGTGATGCCCTTTCCCAACTTCTCCTAAAACATTTTCAGCAGGGATAACTACATCTTCTAAAATAAGCGTCGCCGTTGAAGAACCTTTAATCCCCATTTTCTTTTCTTCTAATCCAATAGATACACCTTCACATGTTCTTTCGACAATAAACGCTGTCATCCCTTTATTTGTCTTCGCAAAAACAACGTATACATCTGCCATATGAGCATTTGTAATCCACTGCTTCTCACCATTCAACTTCCAAGCTGTACCCTCTTCATTCAAAACTGCACTCGTTTTTGCACTTAATGCATCAGAACCAGCATTGGGCTCAGTTAAAGCATAAGCACCAATCCATTCTCCGGATGCGATTTTCGGCAAGTACTTTTCTTTTTGTTCTTTCGTTCCGTAATATATGTAAGGCAATGTACCTACACCAGCGTGTATATTAAATGAAACGCTAAATGCACCAGCGTAACCCATTTTCTCTGCTACAAGACCTGAGACAGCCTTTCCTAATTCGAACCCACCGTATTCTTCTGGTACCTCAATGCCTAATAATCCAAGTTCCCCAGCTTTCTCAAATAATTGACGAGAAACGTTATAGTTATGTTGTTCAATGTTCTCAATTTGCGGAACAATTTCTTGTTTTACAAATTGTTCTGTCGTTTTTGCAATTAAATCTTCATCCCCTGAAAAATCTTCTGGTGTAAAGAAAGTATTGTTCACATCTTTATTGAGTGAAAAGAATTCATCCCAAGGTAACTTCGTTTTCTCCATCTGAATCCCCCTATCATTTCGGCCTTCATTGCTCTTTGCATATGCTCGTCTACGATGAGTGGAATATCTTATTATTGAAAACAGAAGGCGATGATTTTTCACATCAAGCAGTTCGTTTTGCCAAAGATGTATTCTCATCGCCTTCGTTGTTTTATCTATTGATCTTCTGATAATACTGTTTTTGCAATTCCAGTATCTAATTCTTCAAAGTCATGATATGAAATTGTTTCATATAACTCACTTCTCGTTTGCATATTAGAAAGTGCATCTTTTTGAGAACCTGTTTCCTTAATTAAAGTAAACACATTTTCATACGCTTTCGCGGCAACTCGAAGTGAAGTTACAGGGTAAATCACCATTTGGAAGCCCATATTTGCAAATTCCTCTGCACTATAATATGGAGTTTTTCCGAATTCAGTCATATTCGCAAGTAAAGGTGCATTTACCTTACTATTAAATAGACGGAACTCCTCTTCTGATTGAAGCGCTTCAGGGAAAATTGCATCTGCCCCTGCTTTAACATATGCATTCGCTCTTTCAATCGCTGCATCTAATCCTTCCACGCCACGAGCATCTGTGCGTGCTACAATATATAAGCTTGGCGCAACTTCTTTAATCGCTTTAATCTTTTGAACTAATTCTTCTGTTGTAACAAGTTTCTTGCCATTTAAATGTCCACATTTCTTTGGTAATTGTTGATCTTCAATTTGAACAGCCGCTACTTTCGCTTCCAGCATTTCTACAGCTGTTCTTGCTACGTTTAGTACTCCACCAAACCCTGTATCAATGTCAACAAGAACTGGTAAATCTGTAGCTCTTACTAGATCCTTTGCTCTATCTGCTACTTCAGTAGACGTCACGATACCTAAATCTGGTAGACCTTTACTTGCAGTGTAAGCAGCTCCCGATAAATAAAGAGCTGAAAAACCTGTATTTTTCGCAACAAGAGCCGCCATTGCATCATGAGCACCTGGAATTTGCAAAATTTCATTTGCTTCTACTAAAATTCGAAAGCGATTCGCAAGCTCCTCTTGTGTTGACTGTTTATTCACAACCCAAGCCATTCTAAATTCCCCCTATTATTAAATTAAGAATAGATCTACAAATTCGTTTACATTCATATTTTCTAGTTTTTCCTCATTTAAACAAACTTCATGAATTTGTTCTTGTTGCTTACTAGAATAATGACCTGCCATATTTGCAGTGAATTTTTGAACAACTTTTGGAATCGCTTCGTCTCTACGGAAACGGTGACCAAGTGGGTATTCACATTCCACATTTTCTGTTACAGTACCATCTTTAAAGTGAACTTGAACAGCGTTGGCGATTGAGCGCTTGTTCGGCTCAAGATAATCTAAACTGTACTGTTTGTTTTCAACAACAACCATCTTATTACGTAATTCATCTACACGTGGATCATTTGCTACTACATCCTCATAATCGTCCGCAACGATATCTCCTTTTAATAAACCAATTGCCGTAATGTATTGTAAACAATGATCACGATCAGCTGGGTTATTTAATGGACCTTCTTTATCGATAATACGAATTGCTGATTCATGAGTTGTAATTGTAATACGATCAATTTCATCTAATCTTTCTTTAATTTCCGGATGTAACTTCACTGCACATTCTGCAGCTGTTTGTGCATGGAATTCTGCTGGGTATGATACTTTAAATAATACATTTTCCATTACATAAGACTCTAATGGTCTAGCTAATTTTAATTCTTGCTTGTTAAATAATACATCTTGGAATCCCCATCCTGGCGCAGATAATGCTGTTGGATAACCCATTTCACCTTTTAGAGCAGTCATTGCAAGATGAACACCGCGACTCGTCGCATCACCTGCTGCCCATGATTTACGTGAGCCAGTATTTGGAGCATGACGATATGTACGAAGACTAGAATTATCAATCCACGCATGTGATAATGCATTAAAGATTTCGTCACGTGTTCCGCCAAGCATTTTCGCAACTACAGCAGTTGTTGCTACTTTTACGTATAATACATGGTCAAGTCCAACGCGGTTTAAGCTGTTTTCTAAAGCAAGCACGCCTTGAATTTCATGTGCTTTAATCATCATTTCTAGTACTTCACGTACTTTTAATGGTTCTTTTCCCTCTGAAATGCGAACACGGCTAATATAATCTGCAACTGCTAAAATTCCGCCTAAGTTATCAGATGGATGTCCCCATTCTGCTGCAAGCCAAGTATCGTTATAGTCTAACCAACGGATCATACATCCGATATTAAATGCACCTTTTACTGGATCTAGCACATAAGATGTTCCTGGTACACGTGTACCATTTGGCACGATTGTTCCTGGTACAACTGGTCCTAGTAATTTCGTACACTCTGGATATTGTAGTGCTAAAATTCCACATCCAAGTGTATCAAGTAATACGTAGCGAGCAGTACTGAATGCTTCCGCACTTGTAACCTCTTTATTTAATACATAATCTGTAATTTCTTCTAATAATGCATCTTTTTGTTTAATTTCATTTGTTTTAATCATGCTAATCTTCCCTTTCTGTCGAAAATTCGTTATTATTAATGATGGGTGTCGGTCAAACACCCATCTGGCGGGCGGCGCTAACAACTCCCCAGTTGTTTTTATTTACTAAATGCATGTCGCTCGCCTATATACTTTACGCGTGGACGGAACAAACGATTATTTGCATGTTGCTCAATAACGTGCGCACATAATCCTACTGTTCTAGAGCTAAAGAAGATTGGTGTGTACAGTTGAATTGGAATACCAAGCATCCAATATACTGGAGCTGCATAATAATCAAGATTCGGATAAATTCCTTTTTCCTTCTCCATAATCTTTTCTCCAGCTTCACACATTTCATATAGTGTATAATCACCTTTTACATCACATAACTGCTTTAAAGCTTCCTTCATCATAAGTGCTCTTGGATCCATCTTCTTCATATAAACACGGTGTCCAAAGCCCATAATTTTTTCTTTGTTATAAAGTTTCTTCTGTAATAGTTCTTCAAATTTCTCAATATTTCCAGCTTCTAAAAGCATGTACATAACCGCTTCATTTGCACCGCCATGTAAGCTTCCTTTTAAAGATGCAACTGCACCTGTTAAAGCACCGTATAAATCCGATTGCGTTGATGCAATTACGCGAGCTGTAAACGTAGAGTTTGGCATTTCATGTTCACTATATAAAACAAGGGAACGATCAAAGATCTTTTCCTCAAGTTCAGTTGGTTTTTTACCAGTTAACATATAGAAGAAATTCGCACTATATGACAATTCCTGAAGGGGCTGAATTGGCTCCTCATTATTTAAAATATGATAGCTATTCGCTACAATATTTGGCACTTTACTTAAAAGCTTGTACCCTCGACTTTTATTCACTTCTAACGAGCGGTTTTCGATATCACTATCGTAACCAGCTAATGCAGACACACCTGTACGTAACCCATCCATAGGATGCGTTTCCTTAGGCAATGCCTTTAGCACGTTGAATACACCTTCTGGCACTGCATATTCTTCTTTTAATTTCTTTTCAATTGTTGCTTTTTCATCTTCATTCGGTAGATGTTCTTCTAATAAAAGGTGCACAATGTCTAAATACTCTTTTGTTTTTGAGAGTTCGATTAAATCATACCCTTGAATTACAATTTCACCTTTTACTGTGTCAAGAAACGAAATTTTCGTCTCCGCTGCTACTATACCATCTAATCCCGGGGAAAATTTTTCTTCAGCTTTCATCATTATTTCCTCCAATCCTAATAGATCTTCGTGCACATAACTGTAAGCCTTTACAATACTGTGAAACTACATTTCTATTTCAATGTATCAGAGTTTTTAGAAGATTTCAATTTATTTTATAATGATAAGTTTCCTATACTTTTTCTGCTGTAATAATACAATTTTTCAAAAATAGCTTTCATATTTTATAAGGAAAGGGCATACATCCTTTTACGATTTTTTAAAACGAAATATAACAATCATCCATATAATCCCACTAAATATACCTTTACTCTCTTTTTATTTAACAAATATAAAAAAACGAGCTGCATTCATGCACAGCTCGTTTTTAATAATATTAATTTCATATTCTCATAAATATAATTCTTATATAAAATTTATTTATTTTTAATAAAGTTATTATTTTACATAATTAAATTGAATTTCTTCCGTTTCT